>JAKFFE010000020.1:0-436015 GCA_036675345.1 Myxococcaceae bacterium | reverse complement strand
TCTCTCCCTTGGCAACACGCCGACGGATGTCAGCGAGATCCCTGGACGACACCCTCGAAAAGCGGGGTCGGTCTTGGAATCGTTTCCTCACCGTGCGGAGCACAGTCGATACCGATGCACCAACAGCAGAACCCACGAGTCGGGTGGGCACACCTGCGAGAACCAGGAGGCAGACGTCCTCCTGCAGCTCCTCATCAATTATCCGCCACCTTCGCTTCGCCACCGCGGCTCCAGGTCAGGAGCCGTCGAAGCGATGACCGGTTGAGCCCGCCCGCCCGAAATCGCAGCGCAGTGACCTGGAGGTCACCGCGTTGTGTTGGCCGCCGAGGAGGTCCGCGAGGGGCGCCTCCTTTTCGCTCCGCGGCCCTGCCGCCGCACCGGCTTGCGCATCGCCCTTCGCGGGGCGGAGCGCCGGCTCCTTCCGCTCCCCAGGGAGCCTCCCCGTGACCTCACGGGCCAGGGCGGCGCGGTGGACGCCACCACTTGCCGGTCGCGGCGCGCCGGCCAACACAACGGAGTGCCCTGGCGGTCAGTCCGCTGCGAGAAAGCGCGCCCGAAATCGCAGCGCAGTGACCTGGAGGTCACCGCGTTGTGCTGGCCGCCGACGAGGTTCGCGCGCCGTCGCGACGAGCGCCCCCCTTCCGCACTTCGGCCCTGCAGCCGAGCCGATCCTCCGCATCGTCGGTGCACGGACCGGCGCTGGTCCTCCGTCCTGATTCAGGAACACTCTTCCGGCGACCTTCGCCAGGTGCGCCGGGACCTCCCGTCGATGGCTGGGGTAGGCTCACTCGCAAGGCACCGGTGCGCCGTCCGCCCAGTCCCGGGACCCTTCAATGAACCTCCTCGAAATCCAGGCCCGGCTCCGACGGCTGCTGGACCAGCACGGTGCCGGCCTGCCCTCCGAGCAGCTGAGGGACATGAAGGAGCTGGTTGCGGCCGGAGAGCCGGGCATCGCGCTGGAGAACTACTGCACGCAGCTCTTCGAGTACGACGTGCCCGTTCCGACCGAAGCCGTGGTTGAACTTGAAGCGCTGGGGCGTGCGATGGGGATCCACGCGAAGTACTGGATGAGCCTCCGAAGCTAGAGCAGTGGGCTCACCGGCCGGCAAGCAGGGCAAGCGGGCGAGCGATACTTCCAAGAGCTGTCACCGACCTTTGCCGCGCACTGCGGTAAGGGGGGCGCCTCCGATGCGCACCGACGAGTACCCGCTGACCGCTGCCCCCCTCGCGGGTGGCGAGATCCCCTTCATCCTCAGCCTGGCCCAGGCGCTGCACCGCTATGGCGCGCCGGCGCACCGGCTGGAGGCGGCGCTCTCGGTGGCGGCGCGGGTGCTGGGGATGCAGGCCCGGTTCTTCAGCACCCCCACCACGCTGATCGCCTCCTTCGGTCCTCCCGAGGAGATGCGCACCTCGCTGATGCGGATGGAGCCTGGAGAGATGGACCTGGCGCGGCTGGGCAGCCTGGACCGTCTGGCCGGCGAGGTGATCCGCCGCAAGAAGACCCCGGAGGAGGGGGCCCGGGAGATCGAGCGGATCCTGGCCCGTCCCCAGCCGTATGGCGCGGTGATCAGCGTGCTCTGCTTCGCCCTCGCCGGTGGCGCCGGGGCGCGGCTGTTCGGCGGTGGGCTGGCGGAGATCGTCGCCGCCGCCATCTCCAGCTTGCTGGTCGGCATCCTGGAGCAGTTCTCCGACCGCCCCGCCCTGGGTCGGGTCCGGACCCCGGTGGCGGGGTTCATCGCCGCGGCGGTCTCGGTGGTGGTCGCGCACCTGGTCCCGATGTCTCCGCGCATCGCCACCCTGGGGGGCCTGTTCGTGCTCCTCCCGGGCCTGGGCCTGACGGTGGCGATGACCGAGCTGGGCACCCGGCAGCTGATGTCCGGCACCTCCCGGCTGATGGGCGCGGCGGTGGCCCTGCTGCAGCTGGTGTTCGGGGTGGCGCTGGCCACCCGGCTGGGCGCGCTGTTGCCGGCGCTGCCCCACGTGCCGACGGTGCCCACCCCAGGCACGGAGCTGGTGGCCCTGCTGCTGCTGGCGTTGGCGGCGATCGTCCTCTTGCGCGCGGACGCCGAGGACGCCCCGTGGATCCTGCTGGCCGGCGCGGTGGCCTACCTGGGCGCGAGGCTGGGAAGCCAGATGCTGGGCACCGAGCTGGGCGCCTTTTTGGGCGCGGTGGTGCTGGGGATGGTCAGCAACCTGCTGGCCCACCTGCGCGACCGTCCCTCGGTGATCACCATCGTCCCCGGGCTGCTGTTGCTGGTGCCGGGCAGCATCGGCTTCCGCGGGCTGGAGAGCTTCCTGATCAAGGACGTGGTGGCCGGGATGGACACCCTGTTCTGGATGATGATGGTGGCGGTGTCCCTCTGCGCCGGGCTGCTGGTGGGCAACGTGCTGGCCCCGCAGCGCAAGGTGCTCTAGGCGCGGGTCCCATCTACCGGCTCCGGGTACACCCCACCGCCTGGGCCATCGCGGCGCGGGCGCGGTCCTCGGGGATCAGCCCGTCGAAGGCCAGCTCGCTGATCACGAAGTCGCGGGCCTGGCGGATCAAGGACGGGTTGCGGCAATTGCGGATGTCCTCGAAGTAGTAGTGGGGGGCCATCGCCAGTTGCAGCTCGGCCAGCTCCTCCAGCTTCAGGGTGTCCACGTTGCGCTGGAACAACCGCTTGGAGCCGTCCTCCACGCCGATGATCGATCGCTCGAAGGTCACCGTGGCCATGGCGTAGGCCACCAGCTGATCCTTCTGCAGCAGGTTGTGGATCTTGTGGGCGGCGATCGCCTGCGACTGCGCGCCCTTGATCTTCAAGGCCTGGGCGATGTTCAGCGCGAAGATCCGCTCGCAGCGCCCGTCCCCGGGCAGCTGCACGTTGAAGAACTGGGCCACGAACATCCGCCACGCCCACTGGCCGCCAGACTCCCGCGGGGTCTGGAAGTAGGTGGGGCAATCCCAGCTGGAGATCCACAGCCCCACCAGGTCCTTGGGGTACTGGGTCAGGTCCGGCCGCTGGAAGTCCACCGGGGCCCGCTCGCTGGGAGCCAGGCCGGCGCGGGCGCCCATCCGCTCTCCCTCGATGTAGCCGCGCAGGTTCCGCTCCAGGTCGAACTCGCTGTTCAGCGCCGGCAGGCTCCGGGCGGTCCAGAAGTAGGAGATGGGGACGAACACCACCATCACGATCAGAAACAGGATGGAGAGGATCAGGAGCGCGCGCACGGAGGGTTGCAGCGTATCAGGGAGGGACGGTGGGGCCGCACTTCGGTTATAGGCTTGGCCCAATGGGCGGCTGGTACCAGACCAGGGTCATCTCCACGCGGGCCTCGGCCGCCGGTCTGGCGGAGGTGCATCTGGACGTGAAGGGCACTCCGCTGGAGGGCCGCCACCAGCACCCCGGCCAGTTCGTGCGCCTGACCCTGGAGGGAAAGGGCGAGGGCTTCTTCGCCATCGCCTCCTCCCCGGGCGCGGACCCGCACCGGCTGGAGCTGCTGGTGAAGGCCGGCACCCCCCTGACCGAGGCGCTGGTCTCGCTGCGGCCGGGGGAGATGGTCCTGGCCAGCCAGGTGGAGGGGTCCGGCTTCCCGGTGGAGAACGCCGAGGGCGGAGACGTGCTGCTGTTCGCCACCGGGTCCGGGATCAGCCCGCTGCGGTCGCTGGTGGGGGTGCTGCTCCGCCACCGGGAGAAGTTCGGACGGATCTCCCTCTTCTTCGGGGTGCGCACCCCGGATGGCTTCGCCTACACCGCCGACCTCGAGCTGTGGCGCCGGGCGGGGATGGAGGTGGTGCAGACGGTCAGCCAGCCCGGGGACACCGGCTGGGAGGGGCTGACCGGCTATGTGCAGGAGCACGTCCCCACCGCCGACCTCAGCGGCGCCGCCGCCTTCCTCTGCGGTCAGGCGGAGATGGTCCAGGGCGTGACCGACGTGCTGATCGGCCGGGGGCTGCCCCGGGCCCGGATCTTCCTCAACTACTGAAGGCCAGCGCTTCGTCCCCGCGGCGGGGCTGGGGTATCTACCCGGCCATGCGTTCGCTCCTGGTCCCGGTCCTGCTGCTGTCGCTGCTTCCCCCCTCCGCTGCGGCCGTGGAGGGCAAGTGGATGCCGGAGCAGGTGCTGCAGCTGGACGCCGGCTGGCTGCGCGCCCAGGGGCTGCAGCTGCCCGCCTCGCGGCTGTGGAACGCCAAGGAGGGCACCGGGCTGCTGGCGGCGGCGGTCAGCCTGGGGGGCTGCTCGGCGGCGTTCATCTCCGCCGAGGGGCTGATCGTCACCAACCACCACTGTCTGTTCTCGCTGGTGCAGCAGCACAGCACCCCCCAGAACGACCTGATCAAGAATGGCTTTCTGGCCTCCTCCCGCGCGGCCGAATTGCACGGGCGCGCCGAGCGGATCTACGTCCCGCGCAAGTTCACCGACGTCACCGCCCAGTTCGCGGCGCTGATCGCCCAGCACAGCGATCCCACCGCGCGCTTCGAGGCGGTGGAGCGCAAGCAGAAGGAGCTGGCCGCGGCCTGCGATCGGCCGCCCCACCTGCGCTGCGATGTGCGGGTCTACGACGACGGCCGGATCTTCATGCTCACCGAGACGGTGCAGCTGTCCGATGTGCGGCTGGTCTACGCCCCGCCCGCCGCGGTGGGCAACTACGGCGGGGAGATCGACAACTGGATGTGGCCGCGGCACACCGGTGACTTCGCGATCGCCCGGGCCTACGTGGCGCCGGACGGTTCGCCCCGG
Source organism: Myxococcaceae bacterium (assembly GCA_036675345.1). Lineage (GTDB taxonomy): Bacteria > Myxococcota > Myxococcia > Myxococcales > Myxococcaceae > JALYOC01. The sequence goes on along the minus strand of JAKFFE010000020.1, from coordinate 431,300 downwards.
GCGCACGATCCGGCCAACGTCCCCTACCGGCCCCGGTTCTTCTTCCCCCTCTCCGCCCAGGGGGTGAAGCCGGGGGACTTCGTGGCGGTGCTGGGCTACCCCGGCACCACCTACCGGCAGCTGGTGGCCCGGGAGATGGAGGAGCGGGTGGAGGACTTCTACCCGCTGGCGGAGAAGGCCTACGGGGAGTGGGTGGCGATCCTGGAGGAGGTGGCCAGGTCCGACGACGCCTCGCGGATCGCCACCGCCAGCACCCTGCGCACCTGGCACAACCGGCTCAAGAACGCCCAGGGACAGCGGGACGGCTTCCTCCGCCGCCAGCTGCTGGAGAAGCACCGGGCCCAGGAGGAGGCGGTGGTGGCCTTTGCCCAGCAGCGGCCCAAGCTGGCCTCCGCCCTGGAGGCCCGCGCCGCCCTGGGGGCGCTGACCGAGGAGCGGCTGCAGACCGCCGACCGCGACTTCCTGCTCGGGCAGTTCCGCCCCAGCTCCACCTCCACCTCCAAGGCGCTGTGGATGGCGCTGCAGATCGCCCGCATCAGCGCCGAGCGGCAGAAGCCGGACCTGGAGCGGGACCCGGAGCTGATGGAGCGCGAGCTGCCCAAGCTGCTGGAGAAGCTGGAGAAGGAGCAGCGGTCGCTGTCCCCGCCAGCGGAGCGGAGGCTGATCGCCTGGTTCGCCGAGCGCGCCCGGGCCCTGCCCGCCGGCTCGCGGATCGCGGCCCTGGACTCGGCCTTCGGGGACTCCACCGGTCAGGAGCAGGAGCGGCGGATCCGCGTCCTGCTGGGCAACACCCGGCTGCTGGACGTCGGCGAGCGCCAGAAGATGGTGACCCAGACCCCGGAGCAGCTCCGGGCCCGCAACGATCTGCTGCTGGATCTGGGCCTGGCGCTGCGGGCGGACTACGAGCGGATGCTGCAGGCCGAGCAGCGGCGCAAGGGCGCCTCCTACCAGCAGCGTCCCCGCTGGCTGGCGGCGGTGACCGCGCACGCCGGGCGGCCGCTGGCCCCGGACGCCAACTCCACCTTGCGGATCTCGATGGGGAAGGTGCAGGGGTACTCCCCCCGGGACGGGATCTGGATGCTGCCCCAGACCACCCTCACCGGGATGCTGGCCAAGGACACCGGGAAGGAGCCGTTCGCCTTGCCCCAGAAGGTGAAGGACGCGGCCCGCCGGGCCGGCGCCTCCCGCTGGCGCGATCGGGTGCTGGGAGAGGTCCCGGTGGACTTCCTGGCGGACCTGGACACCACCGGCGGCAACTCCGGGAGCCCGGTGATCGACGGCCGGGGCCGGCTGGTGGGCGTCAACTTCGACCGGGTCTGGGAGAACATCACCAACGACTTCGCGTTCGATCCCCGCATCGCCCGCAACATCACCGCCGAGGTCCGCTACCTGCTCTGGCAACTGGAGGAGGTGGAGGGCGCCACCGGGCTGCTCCAGGAGCTGGGGGTCCCCGCGACCCGCTGACGCAGGGTTTTCGCCGGCCCACCGCGCCCGCCCCAGCGGAGGGGCGGTGGCACGCCGGATGCTCTTCTCCCGGGTGGGGAGTCACCCCCCCGTTCGGAGGAACGAGCCATGTACCTGGTGCAAGACTTCATGACCCGGAAGGTCCTCTCCCTGGAGGAGCATGACGACCTGACCCTGGCGCAGAACCTGATGGCCTTTGGCCGCTTCCGCCACCTGCCGGTCACCCGCAGCGGGGCGTTGATCGGGCTGATCAGCCAGCGGGACCTGGCCCGGGTGCAGGCCCAGCGGCGGGAGGAGCTGCTGTCGCTGCGGACCCTGGATGTGATGATCCGCGAGGTGCAGACAGTCTCTCCCCAGACCCGGCTGTGCGACGCGCTGGAGCTGATGCTGCGGCACCAATACGGCTGCGTGCCGGTGGTGGACGGCGACGGGGTGCTGGTGGGGATCCTCACCGAGGCGGACGGGGTGCGCTTCGCCCTGCGGATGGCGAAGGACCTGGACGAGGTGGGAGAGGTGATCGAGCTGGCCACGGACCCGGAGCTCCGCCCCAGCTGAGCCCTGCAGCCAAGCGCACTTCCTGCGTCCAGGGGTGGGGATGCCAACCATTGCTGCAAGGGGGCCGTATGCGAGATCTCATCCAGGACTTCATGACCACCCCGGTGCGCACGGTGGAGGCGGACCAGACGCTGGCGGACGTGCACCGGATCATGAACGGCGCCCGGATCCGGCACCTGCCGGTGGTGGAGGACGGCGCCCTGGTGGGGCTGGTCTCCCAGCGGGACCTCCACCTGGTGGAGACCCTGGCCGGGGTGGATCCGCTGGAGGTGGGGGTGGATGAGGCGATGACCCGCGAGGTGCTGGCGGTCACCCCGGACACCCCGCTGGCCCGGGTGGTGGTGGAGATGCTGGCGCGCGGCCGCGGCTCGGCGGTGGTGGCGGTGGACAAGCAGGTGGCCGGGATCTTCACCCGCTCCGACGCGCTGCGGGTGCTGCGGGTGCTGCTGGAGGAACGTCAGAAGGAGCAGCCCGAACCGCTGCCCGTCCCCCACTGACGACTCAGACGTGCACCGCCTGCACGTGCTCGGGACCCTGGGCGCCGGCCTCGGTGAACGGCTGGGACCGCTCCAGCGCCGTCTCCAGATAGGCGGGGGTGATCGCCGACGCCCAGTCCGCCAGGTGCCGGCGGGAGTCGTGCTCTGCCTCCGGGCGGGTGCGCCGGACCGCGCCCCGTCCCTCCGGGAAGAAGACGATCACCGCGGTCCAGATCCCGGTGCCCTGCGCCAGTCCGTAGACCCGCGACTGGTAGGTGTGGCCGTCGGTATCCGAGACGGACTGGTGGAACTCACAGATGAACTCGGGAACCAGCGGATGGTGGAGTGCCTCGCCCATGGTCCCTGGAATTTCGGCACCCGCGGCCTCCCTCGCACCCTCCCTCCAGTTGCCTGCCCGCCTCCCAGGCTGCGAAGCAGCAGACAACCGCCTGGTCGGTTCCTGGGCATAGCCAGGAACCCGTAGTACGTCCGTGGTATGGCCCCAGTTCGCACCCCCCACGCCTTCTTCGAGCAGCTTGGCGAAAGCCTCGGACGCCGTCTGGCAGCCCGGTTTCCGGTCCGGCTCCAGGAGGCGCCGGCGCCCGCGCCCCGACCCGCGCCGGCCAAGAGGGTCCGTGCCCAGGCACCCCGGCCCGCGCCCGCCAAGACGGCCCTCCGGCGGACGGTGCGCAGCGCCGCGCCCAAGGGCCGACTGACGGCGGGGGACCTGGTCAGCTACCGCCAGGGACGGGGCAGCTTCTCCGCGGAGGTGGTGCGGGTGGACGCGATCAGCGGCATCGTCACCCTGCAGCGGACCAACGACGGCAAGCGGGTGGTCCGCCCGCTGGACCGGGTCTACGCCGCCTAGCTCTTGCCGCGCTTCTTGGGCGGGGGCGCGGCCTTGGGCTCCATCCCGAAGATCCGCTGGTACACCTCGGCGGAGTTGATGTTCACCATCACCCCCGGGTCCTTGGTGGCCATCTTCTTCACCGCCAGCCGGGGCAGCGCCGACTCCAGCGTCCCGGAGCTGTCCATCTTCAGCACCTTCTCCGCGGCGGACCGGCTGAGCACCACCGGCCGGCCGGTCACGCCCTCGAACTCCGGCAGGATCGCCTCGGCGCCATCCAGCTTCCCCAGCAGCGACTTCACCGTGGAGGCGCGGAAGGTGGGCATGTCCACCGGGTGGAGGATGATCGCCTCCGCGCCGTCGTCCAGGGCGGCCTGGATCCCCATCCGCGCCGAGCCCAGCTGACCGGACTTCCAGTCGACGTTCTCCAGCAGGCGCACATCCGGGTTCTGGCTGCGGACCTCGTCGCCGCGGTAGCCCACCACCGCCACCACGTCGCAGCCCGCCTTGCGGAAGGACGCCGCGATCGACCGCAGGAAGCTCTTGCCCTTCTCGTACTCCAGCATCGCCTTGGGGACCGGCAGCTTGGTGGACTCACCCGCGGCGAGGATGACGGCGGTAGCGTTCATAGGGCTCAAACCTAGGGACGCTCCGCTCGCCTGGCCTGTTGATCGCGAGGGTGGGGTTCGCGGTGGACGCTTGCGTCGGCCCCGGGGACACAAGGTCCCGTCCTCCAGTCGACGCTCCTAGCTGCCTTCGATCTTCTCGGTGGGGCCCAGCTCGCGGACGCCCTTGGAGGTGATGGTCAGCAGGAACAGCGGCTTCTTCGCCTCCCGCTCCTCGGAGAAGTGGGTCTTGCCGGTGGCCCCGTCGAAGTCCTTCAAGTTGGCCAGGGACTCCCGGAACTGCAGCCGGGTCTGGGGCTTCTGCTTGTCGATCACGCTGCGGATCATCCCCGCCGAGTCGTAGCCGATCGCCTCCAGCAGTCCGGGATCCCGGCCCAGGTCCGCGTGCCGCTCGCGGTACAGCTCCACGAAGCGCCGGGTGGCCTTGCGGTTGGAGTCGGCGAAGAAGCCATCCACGTACACCGAACACATCACGAACTTGCCGCCGCGCTCGATCAGCTCCGGCAGCCCGCTGCGCCCCTTGGGTGAACTCCACTGGTTGGTCCCCAGCAGGGTCACCGTCCGCAGGTCCTTGCGGCCGGTGGTCTTGCGGATCCGCTCCAGGTCCTTGGGATCGCAGGCGTTGGTGACGATGTCCTCCACCGCCAGCGCCGGGGCCACCAGGCCCACCCGCTTCCAGTCGTCCGGGATCAGGATCGCCTCGAAGTCGATCACCGGATCCAGCTTGGACTTCAGGGCCTCCACCGCCTTGCGCTTGCGGAACGCATCCCCCGGGCCCTGCATGATCTCCCGGTGGCCGCTGACGTAGTCCGAGCGATCCTCCAGGTAGTAGCGGCCCACCAGCTTCTTGGCCTCGCCGCTGAAGGTCGTCTGATCGAAGCCGTAGCTCTCCGCGCCCCGCACCTCGCCGCCGCGCGCGTTGACCTCGTCCCAGAAGGAGTTGGCCAGCTCCACCCCGTACGGGATGCTGGGGTAGAGGAGGGCGAACTTCTTGAAGCCCATCACCTCGGTCCCGTACTGGGCCAGCGCCTCGGACTGGGCGGAGGTGGTGAGCATGTTGCGGAACACGAAGGGCCCGATCTCGGTGATCCCCTCCGAGCGGCTGAGGGTGAGGATCGGCACCTGCAGCTCCTCCGCCCCCAGCGCGGCGCGGCGGGAGTCGTCTCCCAGCAGCGGGCCGATGATCGCGATCACCTGGTCGTCGAAGGCCAGCTCCTCCACCGCCCGCCCGGCGATGTTGGCGTCCCCCTGCGAGTCCTTGACCACCAGCTCCACGTTGCTGCCCTCCAGCGCCAGCCGCAGCCCGCGCATCACCGCCTCGCCGGTGGGCTGGTAGCGGCCGGTCATCGGCAGGATCACCCCCACCACGTTCGGCTTGGCCTGCACCAGCCGGTTGGAGCGGTCCAGCAGCTCCTGGGCCTGGGCGGCGAAGGGATGGCTGGGAGCATTCTGGAGGAAGCGGTTGAGGGTCTCCTGCAGCCGGTTGAAGTCGCGCAGGTGGAAGAAGATCCGCGCCAGCTTGAAGGTCACCAGCGGCCAGGCGGGGTTGGTGGCGGGCAGGTCCTCGGCCACCGCGGCGATGTCGATGAAGCCCACCTTCCCCTCGATCAGGCTCTCGATCCGGGCCAGGGCCGCCTGCTGCTCCGGCACGCTGGAGGCCTCCTCCGCCAGCCGGATCGACAGCTTCAGCGCCTCCCCGAACAGGTGGGCGCCCACCGCGGCGCGCTCGGCGGCCTGGAGCAGCTGTTTGCGTTCGTCGCCCTGGGCGCGGTCCGCCAGCGAGACCAGGGTGTGGAAGGCGTCCCGGTAGGCGCCGATCTCCAGCGCGGAGAGGCCCAGCTTCAGCTTGGCGTCCGGGGCCTTGTCGAAGAGCGGGTTCTCGAACAGCAGCTCGTTGAAGCTGCGGCGGGCCAGGGCGTACTGCTCGGACTCGAAGTAGATCACCCCCGCCCGGTACAGCGCCTCCTGTCCGGCGGTGCTCTCCGGGTAGGCCTTGCGGACCGCCAGGAAGGCCTCCGCCTTCGCCTCCGGGTCCTCCACCCGGGCGGCCTGGGCCAGGGCCTGGTCCGCCTCCGGGCTGCGCTTCACCTCCACCGTGGGCCGGGTGGGGAACTGGGGGCCCTGGCCGTCGGTGTCGCCGTCTGGCCGCACCTGGCCGCCTCCGGACGGCCGCGGGCAACCAGTGAGCAGGGCGGCAGTGGCCAGCGCCACCAGGGGGAGGAGGTTTGCTCGAGTCATGCGGCCTTGGGCATAGCAGAAGAGGCGTGACTGCAAAGAGTGGCGATGCAGGCGATGTTCGCGGCCGGGCGGCCGCCAGCGGGGGTGGTTTTGCCAGCCGCGTGCCAACATCCGCGCAGGTCGGTCCGACAACCGACTACAGTTCGCCCGCTTGGCCCTGCCCTCGATCGAAAACCTCCACTGCTTCGACGCGGCCACCCGCGCCACCTCCTTCCGTTCCGCGGCCAAGGCGGTGGCCCTGACCCCCACCGCCTTCGGTCAGCGGATCAAGCAGCTGGAGGACCAGCTGGGGGTGCAGCTGTTCCACCGCACCACCCGCACCCTCAGCCTCACCGAGGCGGGGCTGGCGCTGGTCCCCCGGGTGAAGGAGGTGCTGGAGGGGCTGGAGCGGTGCGCGCTGATCGGCCGCGACGACCGGCCGCTGCCGGTGGAGCTGACCCTGGGCACCCGCTACGAGCTGGGGCTGTCCTACCTGCTGCCGCTGCACGACCGGATCCTCCAGGCCCACCCCTTTCTCTCCCTGCACTACTTCTTTGGCGGCTCGGGGAGCGAACTGCACCAGCGGGTGAAGGACCGGGAGATCGACCTGTGCCTCAGCTCGCACCGGGTGACCGATCCCCTGCTGGACGGGGCCCGGCTGCACAAGGAGGACTACGTGTTCGTGGGGGCGCCGGGGCTGCTGCGCCGCTTGCCGCTGACCGAGGACGGCGACGCCCGGGAGCACGTGCTGGTGGACATCAACGCCGCGCTGCCGCTGTTCAGCTACTGGCGGGACAGCCCGCGCGGCGGAGACCGGCTGCAGTTCAAGTCGGTGCTCCGGGCCGGTTCGATCGAACCGATGCGCCGGCTGGTGCTGGAGGAGAAGGGGGTGGCGGTGCTGCCCCTGTACTTCGCCCGGGCCGATCTGGAGGCCGGCCGGCTGCAGCGGATTCTCCCCGAGGTCAACCCGCTGTTCGACTACTTCCGGCTGGTCTTTCGCCGCGATGATCCGCGCCGCGCCCTGTTCTCCGCGCTGGCGGAGAGCTACACCCGTCACCCCCTGCAGTAGCGAGGCCCCACCCCATGGACGTCGCGATCACCGCCCTGCTAATCCTCTCCGGGATCGAGCACCTGTACTTCTTCGTCCTCGAGTCCTTCCTCTGGAAGAAGCCGCTGGGGCGCAAGACCTTCCGGATGGACGCGGCCCAGGCGGAGGCCACCGCGGTGCTGGCGATGAACCAGGGCTTCTACAACCTGTTCCTGGCGATCGGCCTGCTGTGGGCCGCCGTCTCCGGCGACCCCACCCTGCGGCTGTACACCCTGGGCTTCGTGGTGGGGGCGGCGGTGGTGGGAGGGGTCACCGTCAGCCGGCGGATCCTGCTGCTGCAGGGGACCCCGGCCGCGCTGGCCCTGGTCCTGCTGCTGCTGCGTTAGCGGCGCTCCTCGTTCAGCTCCCAGGGCGAGAAGGCCGGGGCGCTGGAGGGGAAGGGGAACACCGGGGTGAGCGGCGAGACCGGCTGGTTGGGGTCCGCCAGCGGCGACTCCAGCAGCACCGGCGGAACCTGGAGCCCCAGCCGCTGCACCAGCGCCACGTCCGAGCGGCTGTCGGTGATGAAGAAGGACAGGTGGCGGCCCCCCTGCTGCCAGTCGCGCAGCTGCGCGCCCTTGAAGTCGGCGCCGGCGCCCTCCGGGAACATGAACAGGTGCGAGGACTCCGCCTGGGGAAGTCCCAGCCGCGCCAGCTCCTCCACGGTGGCCTCCCGCTGGGTCCCGCTGCGCCCGGTGAGGAACAGCACCTCCGCCCCCGCCTCCGCCGCCTCCTTGGCCAGCTGGATCATCGGCGCGATCGGCAGGTCGTGGTCCATCGCCTCCTCGGCGAAGAACTTCGGCTGCCATTGGGCGTTGAAGCGGCGCTGCTCGTCCGGGGGCATCCCCAGCTGACGCAGCATCTGGGTAGGGGGATAGGTGACCTGGTCCACCGTCAGGGTGTCGAAGTGGTGGGTCCCCTGTGCCTGGTCGTAGGCCTTGGCGATGGCCAGGGTCCGACCCCGGGTGTCGCTGAGGGTGTCGTCGATGTCGAACACCACCGTGGAGGGCTGGCCGGTGGCGGTGCGGGCCCGGATCTGCTCCACCGCCGCGGCCACGAAGACCCGGCCGTCGGTGTTCACCGGGGCGCGGGCCTCGGCCAGCAGGGCCTCGAACACCGAACGGGAGCCGGTCTCGGCCGGGCGGCTCACCGCCGCCGCGGGGGCCACCGCCTGGGCAGCAGGCGAAGGCGCGGGGAGGGGGCGGGGGAGGATCTTCATGACGGGCTCCAGTCTACCCCTCCTCCAGCGCGGCCTGGACCAGCTGCCCGCCGGGTGGAGTGTGGGTGTGCCTGATTCTCCGGCCCACCTCACTCCCGTTGTGTGTCGCAGATCCGCACGCCGGTGGAAGGCCCAGCCGCACACTCCGGCTGGGCCGCCCGGGGCCATGTTCAGTGGACCACGGTCAGCACCGGCAGCAGCTGTTGCTGCCAGCTGGCGCGGGAGACCAGCGATCGGCCGATGTCCAGGTGGACCACCGTCCGTCCGCGCTGCTGCATCGCCGTCACCTCCGAGCGCCAGCGCAGGGAGACCCGCCGGGCGTCGATCGACCCGGTGGCCCCCACCGCCTCGTAGGCGGCCGCGTCGTCGAAGCGCAGCGCCAGGTCCACCCAGTCGGTTCCCTCCGGCACCTGGATCGTCCCCACCAGCCAGGCCTGCCCGAACACCGCGAGGTCTACCCGTCCCTCCGCCAGCTCCACCGCCAGCGGGACCCCACCGGCGCTGGCGGTCAGCTCCGCCACGTCGAAGGCCAGCAGCGAGTAGGCGTCGGCGTTCACCCCCAGCAGCCGGACCTCGAACTGCTGGTACTGGATCGGGGTCACCCCGGCGTCGGTCTCCGGCGGCTGGGTGCCAGCGTCGGTCTCCGGGAGCTGGGTCCCCGCGTCCTCCTCCGGCTGCACCGGGATCACCCCGGCGTCGACCTCGTCCCCGGGGTCGATGATCTGGGGCCGGTCGTTGCAGCCGACCGCGATCGTGATCAGCACCATCCCCACCATCACTCCTCGGAATTGCAGACTCATGGGGTCTCCCCGATGCAGCGGGTGGTGGTGGCAGTGATCGCCTCGGCCGCCGACGACTGCGCGGCCAGCGGGGTGGCGGGTCCCGGGTCGAAGCCGGCAGGCAGCAGCGTGGTGTGGTTGGAGCGGTTGAAGGCCTCCAGCGCCACCTCCACGTTGATCAGGCTGGTGCAGTCGGTGTTGCCCGCCGCCGCCAGCGCCGAGGCCAGCGGCCCCGCCGGTGGGGAGGCCCCGAACAGCCGCTGGTTGCACACCGCCACCAGCAACTGGCGGGCAACCAGCAGCGCGGTGCGATCGTAGGCGCTGCGCAGGGTGCGATCCGCGTAGCGCGGGGGGCTGGCCCACAGCAGCCCCAGTCCGGCCTCCAGCGAGTCGATGGACCCCACGCCGGTGTCCACCGCCCCCGGAGCCAGACAGGCCTCCAGCGCGTCCAGGTGGGTCTTGAAGAAGCCGAGGGAGCGGGTGACCGTCTCGCCGTTGGGAGGAGCGCCGCCGCACTGCCCCGCCAGGCACTGGTCGCCTCCGGTGCAGCTGTCGCCGTCGTTGCAGGCGGTGCCGTCGTCCACCGCCACGCTGTAGCAACCGCCGCTACGGGGATCGCAGGCCCCGACGTTGCACTGGTCGTAGCTGCCGCAGGTCACCAGGTCCGCCCCCACGCACGCCCCCTGCTGGCAGCTGTCGGTGTTGGAGCAGGCGTTGCCGTCGTTGCAGCCGGTGCCATCCGCCAGCATCGGCTGCGAACAGCTGCCGGTGCCGGGGTCACAGCTTCCCTCGCCGTGACACTGGTCGAGGGCGGTACAGGTCACCGGGTTGGCCCCGGCGCACTGTCCGGACTGACAGGTGTCCACCTGGGTGCAGAGGTCCCCGTCGCTGCAGGCGGCGCCGTCCTGCTCGGCGGGATTGGAGCAGCTCCCGGTGGAGGGATCGCACACCCCGGCCAGATGACACTGGTCCAGCGCGGTACAGGTCACCGGGTTGGCGCCGGCGCACTGTCCGGACTGGCAGGTGTCCACCTGGGTGCAGAGGTCCCCGTCACTGCAGGCGGTGCCGTCCTGTTCCTCCGGGTTGGAGCAGCTGCCGGTGGAGGGATCACAGACCCCGGCCAGGTGACACTGGTCGGAGGCGGTGCAGCTCACCGGGTTGGCGCCGGCGCACTGGCCGGACTGACAGGTGTCGGTCTGGGTGCAGAGATCGCCGTCGCTGCAACCGGTCCCGTCCGGGGCGGCGGGCTGGGAGCAGGCGCCGGTGGTGGGATCGCAGGTCCCCGCCTGGTGACACTGGTCGAGCGCGGTGCAGCTGACCGGCTGACCCCCGCCGCACACCCCGGAGGTGCACACATCCGAGGTGGTGCACAGGTCCGCGTCCACGCAGGCGGTGCCATCCGGGACGGCCCCTCCACCCACGCACCGGCCATTGGCGGGGTTGCAGGTGCCCGCGACGTGGCACCCGTCCCGGGGAACGCACACCACCCCGGCGCACAGGTCCACCGCTGCGGCCCGGACCTCGGCCAGGGAGGTGGAGAGCTCGCCCTCCGTCGGGGCGCCCCCACACCCGGCCAGCACCAGCAACAGTGGCAGGCTTCGCGCCAGGCTCATTGGCACACCGCGGGCTGACAGATGAGCTCCGCCGAGCACTGCGCCGAACCCTGGTCCCAGGTGACGTCCACCGTGCTCACCAGATGGTCCGGGTAGAGGGACTGGGTGCCGGCCAGCTGGGCGCACTCCTCGGGGCTGTTGACAGTCACGTAGAACAGCGCCGTCTGGGCCGCGCCCACCGGGAGGGTGAATGGGGTCTCGAAGGAGGCCGGCGGGAGGATCTCCGAGGTGACCGACAGCGCCTCGGACGGAGCGCTGGGGTGCTCGTTGTAGATCACCACCCGCACCGCGATGGTCGTGGGGTAGCTGTCCACGACCAGGATCCGTTCGCCGTTGAAGGTCTCCTCGCACGAGAGTTCGTGCGCGGCGGCGGTGGTGCTGATCGCGGCGAACAGGCACGCGATCGCTCTTGGCGACAGAAGCATGGGGGGCCTCCTGGGGGGCAGGGAAGGGCAGCAAGATGGGCCGGGGGGAGGTCGGAGACGACTGGCCCGGCGGGGTTAGCCCGCGCGCAGGACCTCCAGAGCGCGGACCCGCCAGGGCTCTGGGACTCTGGGGCAATCCCCCCGCTCGTGCAGAGAGCAGTCGGACAGGCAGTCGTGCGGGCACCGACCTTGCGGGAGGGCGTTTCGTTCTGCGCCGGGAAAAGGGCTTGCCGCGCCGTCGCCCGGGAGGGAAGTAGATGGGTGCGAACCCCGACTGATCGTTTTCTCCCGCCCGCCGGCGCCTCCAGCGCGGCCCGTGGACGGATGGTGGTGATTGCCCCCACCCGTGCGGCGTGCGAGGCGATCGAGCTCGCCTTCGGGCTGCAGCTGCGGACCTACCTGGATACCCACCACGGCCCCCAGCTCCGGCGACTGGCCAAGAGCGGTGAGGGCTTCGGGATCGTGGCCGGCACCGGGACCGGCAAGACCCTGGCCATCCGCACCATCGCCGAGGAGTGCCTGGGCCGCACCGGCCTGAAGGTCGCGGTGATCAACCGCGAGCGCGAGGCCAGCGGAGAGACCGCGGAGTGTGACGTGCTGATCGTCACCACCGGGATCGCCCGGCGCTGGTTCCAAGAGGGCGCGATCCGCTTCAACGACATCCTGGTGGTGGATGAGATCCACCAGACCTCCGCCGAGCTGGAGCTGTGCCTGGCCCTGGGCAAGCGGGTGGGCTGCCTGTTCGTGTGGCTGTCGGCGACCGTCGATCCCAGCTTCTACGCGGACTATCTGGAGAGTGAAGAGGTGCTGGAGGTCTCCACCTTCGACCCGAAGAAGGCGGCCCGGGTGGAGGTGCACCGTCGTCAGCCGCTGTCCTTCCTGGACGACGCCTTCTTCGACGACGTGATCCGGAACGGACGGGGGGTGGGCGTGTTCCTGGCCACCCGGGCGGCGGTGGAGCAGACCGCGGCCCGGGTCCGCGAGCGGTGGCCGGAGGTGCACGCGGCGCACTACCACGGCGGTGAGCCGATCCGCGCCATCCGCCCCTTCCTGGAGGGCACCACTCCCAAGCCGTTCCTGCTGGCGATGACCGCGGCCGGACAGAGCGCGCTCAACGTCCCTGGCCTGGACACGGTGGTGATCGACGACGTCCGCTTCAGCAACAAGATCGAAGGCGGACACAACGTGCTCAGCCGGGTGCACCTGGGCAGCAACGAGCTGCTCCAGATGGCCGGGCGGGTCCATGGCCGGGTGGAGGGAGGCCGGGTGTTCATCCTCAGCGATCGGCCGGTGCACTTCGCCTCGCTGCGGCCCACCGAGCCGGAGTTCCAGCTGGCCGGTGAACCGGAGCGGGTGGCGCTGACCGCCGCGGCGCTGGGGGTGGAGATCGAGGAGCTGGAGCTGCCGGTGCCGCTGGACCGGGCCGGCTACCGCCGGGTGCTGGCGCGGTTGCGGGAGCGGAACCTGGTGGACGCCGCCGGCCGGCTGACCGGGTACGGCCGGGCGGTGGAGGCGCTGCCGGTGGACCGCCCGTGGGCGGAGCTGATCGTCAACGCCGAGGACGCGCTGATGCCGTACCTGGCGGTGGGCAGCGCGCTGGACTCGCTGCACCGGATGACCCGGGAGGACCGGAGCCTGGAGGGGGTGCTGGTGACCGGCAGCGACCACCTCACCGCCTACAATCTCTACGCGGAGGCCTTCCGGGCCGCGGGCAGCATCGGGACCGCGCAGGGCCTGCCCCGCCACGTGTTCGATCCCGAGCGCCTCCATCGGTGGGCGGAGGAGCGCGGGGTGCTGGTCAAGGCGCTGGAGGACGCGGCGCTGGCGATGGCCAGCATCTACCGCAGCGTGGGGATGCCGCTGCCCGGCCAGATGCCGTTCGCCACCCCGCGGGTCTACCAGCAGTTCTGCGACCTGCTGGCGCGGGTGATGCCCTTCGACCTGGTGATCGACGAGCAGACGGCGGGAGGCGAGTCGGCCCGGGTGTCCAAGTCCAGCGTGTGCGGGAACCTGGGCGCGGTGGCGGGGAACCTGCGCTACTTCTCGGATCGCTCCGGCGCGTCCCAGGCGGCGATCGAGGGGACCCAGGTGCCGCAGTCGTTGCTGCACCGCTACGCGCGCCGCTCCGGCGGAGAGCCCCGTTACGACCCCCGCGCACGGGCGATCGTGATCGAGCAGCAGCTGGAGTACTTCGGCTTCCAGCTGTCGCACGAGGAGCGGGTGCTGCGGGAGTGGGGCCCGGAGCTGGAGCCGGAGATCCGCCAGGAGCTGGCGGAGGCCACCGCGCGCGGAGAGGCCGCCCACCCGGCGGTGGACAGTCATCGGCTGATGATCGCCGAGGCGCAGGAGCTCTGGCGCCGCTCTGGAGGGCGGACCGCGCGGCTGGAGCAGCCGGAGCTGACCGCGCTGTACGCCGCGCAGCTGGAGGGGGTGGGATCGATCGAGGACTTCCGGGCCCGCCCGCTGGAGCTGCGGCTGGAGCAGGTCCCGGCCCCGCTGCGCCAGGAGTTGCTGGCGCTGCCGGAGTCGGTCCGGATCCGCGACCAGGAGTTCCCGCTGGCCTACGACGTGGAGCAGGTGGCGGCCGGTGCGCCAGTGGGCGTGGTGTGGATCGGGCTACCGGAGAAGGTGGCCCGCACCCTGGTGGTGGAGGAGCTGCCTTCCCTGGATCGACCGGCCCGCTTCACCGTGCAGCGTGGCCGCCGGGGCGCGCTCCACGCCGCGTCCCTGCCCGAGCTGCAGGAGTTGCTGGATCTCCCCTGGACCCCGACGGAGGTGGCCCAGGCCACCGGGGAGAAGAAGCAGCGCCGAGCGGGCACCCGGGACCACGCGCCCCGCGCCGACGCTCGCGCCGAGTCCGCGGGCCAGAAGCGCCGCGGTGGAAGGAACTGGGGCAAGTCCAGACGGCGGCGGTGAGCGACCGCCCAGTCGACCTGGGTGCGTCTACCGGGGGGCCTCCCAGGCCGCCTCGCCTCCGCCGATCCAGCTGAAGGTCAGCGCGTTGAACTGGAAGCTGATCTCTTCGAAGTCGGGGAGCTGGGGCTGGGTGTACTGGTCGGGGGTCAGCTGCTTGATCCCCACCACGAAGCCCAGGGTGCCCACCACGGTGAAGTGCTGCTGGGTGGTGCCGTCCCCGGTGGGATTGGGGCGGTAGAAGCGGGCGGTCATCGTCATCTGGTCCCGGTTGATCAGCGACTGCAGCAGCAGTGGCGTGGCGCGATCCAGCGGCTTGCGGCAGGTGACCGTGCCCGCCACCACCGAGGTGGGCGTGGTCCGCATCGAGTAGCGGAAGAGGACGCAGGTGATGGTGTTCTCCCGGCCCAGGGAGGAGATCGGAGAGTCCCCCGGGATGTTCCCCAGCCTGGCGGCAGACAGGGTCAGGTGGACGGTCTCCGCCGCCAGCACCGGGGCCGAAAACATCGCGAGCAGCGAGGGGAGCAGCAAGGCACGGCGGACGTTCAGCATGTCGGACCTCCAGGCGATGTCATCCGGCCTCCGGCGAGCGACAGCGCTGTTCAGCGCCGCAGCCCAGGTGGGCAGGGCAATCCAGATCGGTGAAGCAGGGCAGGGCCTCGGAGGAGCACAGCGCGTCGTCGCACCGCTGCAGACAGCCGGTCGCCGGGCAGCTGGCCACCTCCAGGGTGCACGCGCCGGAGGCCTGGCAGAAGAAGCCCTCCAGACACTGGGAAGTGGTGGAGCACTGGCCGTGGTCCGCGGCGCACAGCCCCTCGCTCCCGCAGAAGCTTCCCCCGGGGCAGTCGGCATCCAGCACACAGACCTGGCGCGGAGCCACGCAGCTTCCCTCCACGCACTCGCCGGAGAGTCCCGGACAGTCGTTGACGCCCACGCAGGGAAGCGGATCACTCAGACAGCGGGAGTCCTGGCAGAGCAGGCCGTCGCCACAGTCCCCGTCCCGCGAACACCGGGCCAGGGTCTCCCGGCAGCGCCCGGTCTGGTCGCACTCGCTGCCCGAGGGACAGGCGAAGGAGCTTCCGCAGCGGACCGCGGGATGGTGGCAGGCGTCATCGGAGCCACACAGCTCGCCGTCCGCACAGCCGGAGAGAGAACAGGAGAAGCCGGCGTCGGAGGCGTCACCGGCGTCGGAGGCGTCACCGGCGTCGGAGGTGTCACCGGCGTCGGAGGTGTCACCGGCGTCGGAGGTGTCACCGGCGTCGGAGGTGTCACCGGCGTCGGAGGCGTCACCGGCGTCGGTCTCGGTCGACGCATCGGGTGAGCAGGTGCCGGTCTCCTCGCAGGGCGGAGGGCAGGCCGAAAGCGTCAGCGTCCCCAGCGCCAGCAGGAGAAGTGAGAGCGACTGCCGGTGCTCCGAAGAATGTCGGCTGACCAGGATGATGCTTCTCCCCCGAAGGCTTCACCGTGCGTAGCACAGCGCTCGGAGGGCTCCGGCGGCAAATGTTCTTGCCGGATCCAGCGGACAGTTCGCTCGGCCCGCCACGCGGGGATTCCCGGCCGGTACGACGGCCATGAAACTGCTGGCGGCGAGGCCCGTGGCTCAGCAACGAGCCCCGCCGCCGTAACTCAGGCCCGCGCGCGTCGGGTGCTGCGGCGGACCGCATGGAGGATCAGCAACAGCACCACCGCGCCCACGAAGGCGACGATGATCGTCCCCAGGATCCCGCTGGCAGTGGCGATGCCCAGCGAGGAGAAGAGCCAGCCGCCGATGAACGCGCCGGCGATGCCCACCGCGATGTCCGCGGCCAGCCCACCGACTCCACCCACCACCCGGGAAGCGAGCACGCCTGCCACCAGACCCACGATCAGCCAGACAACGATAGTTTCGAGTGACATTTCATTCCCTCCTGATCGACAGGGTGGGGTCGATCAGGTCCACGGGACAGGGCAGGGGAGGCCGAGCCGGCACCTGCCTGCCTGCTCGCTCGGTAAATGCGCCGGCGTCCAACGACCGGAGGTGAACGCTTCGCTGTCCGAAAGGCGGGCCCTCTCCCTCATTTGGCTACAGAGTCACCTCCGATGAGCCGTCCCGACCTCCACGCGACCGCTCATCCGCTCCCGGTCAGGACTCCGGTACCCCTCCAGCGTCGGCGCGTCCTGATCACCTGCGCCGCCCTGGTGTTGTTCTTCTCGGTCGCCGACGCGGTGGCGGTGAAAGGCTTCCCGACCGGAGCGCTGGCGGTCCGGGTGGGGTGGGCGCTGATCCTGCTGTGCCTCGCCCTGGCGGGGCCCCGGGTGCGGCCGGGGCTCTACCCGCTGCTCACCGCCTCCGCCGCCCTGGTCAGCGCCGGAGCCATGTCGCTGGTGGCGCACTTCACCGGTGGCTCCGCAGGCGGGCTCTTTGCCTGGAACCTGGCCCTCCCGGTGGCGGTGGCGGTGGTGCTGCAGGAGGACACCCGGGCGGTCCTGGTGGGCGCGGTGGCCACCTGGCTGGGCGGGATGGCGGTGATGTCCGCCGACGGCCGTCCCCTCTACGACCTCGGGCTCTGGTCGCTGCTCTATGCGGCGTCGGGGGCGATCGCGATGCTGGGATCGTCCGCGTACCGCCAGGTGCGCCAGGAGGAGGCCGCCGCGGTCCAGGCGCACCTGGACGCCATCACCCTGCTGGCGGCCAGCGAGCGGGATCGTGGCCTCGCCGAGCAGGCCCAGGCAGACGCGGAGGCGGCGACCCACGTCCGCCAGGAGGTGCTGGACATCGTCGCCCACGACCTGCGCAGTCCGCTGACCTCGATCACCACCGTGGCCCAGATGCTGCTGGCCCGCACTCCCCCGGAAGAGCCCGGCCGCAAGAAGCTGGAGATGCTGTGGCGATCCGCCCGGCACATGAACCGGCTGATCAATGACCTGCTGGACATCAGCCGGTTGGAGGGGGCCCGCTTCGTGCTGGAGCTTCAGCCCCATCCGGTGGCGGAGCTGCTGAGCCAGACCCTGGACACCATGCAGCCGCTGGCGTCAGCGCGGCGGCAGTCGCTGCTTCGCGGAGAGACGCCCGCGGAGGTGGTGCAGTGCGATCAACTGCGGATCTTCCAGGTGCTGTGCAACCTGATGGGCAACGCCATCAAGTTCACGCCGGAGGAGGGGACGATCACGGTCTCCGCCCGGAGGCTGGCCACGGAGATCGAGTTCTGCGTCCAGGACACCGGTCCGGGAATCGGTCCCGAGGAGCTGCCCCAGATCTTCGGGCAGTTCTGGCAGGCCCGCGCCTCCGACAGCCGGGGAATCGGCCTGGGGCTGGCGATCGCCAAGGGGATCGTGGAGGCCCACGGAGGCCGGATCTGGGTGGAGAGTGAACCGGGGGAGGGCGCCACCTTCCGGTTCACCCTCCCGCTGGGCGACAAGCGCCCGGGCTGAAGGCTCAGCGAACCACCGTCCACGCCTTGGGGTCGGAGACCGCCGGCGGCGAGGCGGACAGCTTGCCCAGGTAGAACAGCCCGTGGTGCGCGCCGCCGGCCGCCTCCGGGTCCAGGCTCACGTAGGTGCTGTACCGCTGCAGGCCGGTGGCCTCCTTGTTGGACCCCATGCCGCGGCCGAGGATCCGGGACCGCTGCGGGGCCGGCAGGAAGCCCTCGGCGCACTCGGTCTGGCTGGCCTGGGAGAGGCGGCAGGTCCAGGCGGCGCCGCCGGAGTAGTGCGCGTCCAGCGACACCACGTCGTACCTGGCTGCGACCAGACGTGCGCCCATCGGTGCCAGCTGCGAGTCCCACTCCGCGCCGGTCACGATCCGCGCCTGGACGTTGCCGGTGAGGACCAACATCAGTGCCTCCGGCGAGGCATCCCTGGCCGCGGCGATCCGTGAGGCCAGCTGGTGTTGCCTCGCGTTGCCGCCCAGCCCGCGGACATCAAACGCCAGCACCGAGATGGCCCTTCCCTCGCGGCGCAACGCCCGCGCCTGATCGATCAGCTCCAGGACCGCCAGGCTGCTGCGCCCGTCCTGCCACGCGCGGTGCCAGAAGCCACCCTTGAGGAGCAGCGCGCGGTCCGCGTCGGTGCCCTCGCTGGCCAGGAAGCGGTCGAGGCGGGGCTGCTCGTCGAACGGGATCTCCAGCGCCACCACCACGGTCCTCCCGGCGCGGGCGGCGCGGCATGCCACCTGGCCCACGTAACGGGGGATCTCCCGCGTGCCCGGCGTCTCGCCCATCAGCAGGATCTTGCCGGGCCGGAACGTCGTCTCCTCCCCGAACAGGGCCCGGTCGCAGGCCCGCTGCGCACGCTCGCTGCCCGGTGCCGGGCCGATCTCCTCCACGGAGTGCTCCGTCGGTCCGGCCACCACCGGAGAACCCGGCGCGTTGGTGGGCAACCCCTGGGCCGGGAGGAACTCCTCCACCGTGGCCCTGGCCTCGACCGACGCCGACGCCGACGCCGACGCCACACGGGGCCCGGACAGCTTCTTGGCCGCGGGGCGAAGCTTCACCGCCTCCGGATCCTCGCCCAGCCAGTCCGGCAGGTGCCGCTCGATCTCCGCGTCGCTCTGGGCGGCGATGTCCGGGCGTACCTTCTCCAGCACCTTCCACTCCATCTTCAGATCGCGGCGGGTCATCGTTCCGCCCGCGTAGAAGCCGTAGGCCCCTTCCCGGCTGAGGTTCCGGCGGCCGTCCACCGCCATCTTGGTGAAGGCGCGGGGCCCCATCCGCTGGTAGTCGTCGGTCCCCGGGGGCAGGGTGCTGACCCGGACGAAGCGGATGATGCAGCGATCCGCCTCCAGTCGCTCCGCCAGCACCAGGTAACGGCTGCGGGTGCCAAGGTGCCAGGAGGAGGCCGTCTCCTCCCGCCATTCGGAGACGATCTCGAAGCTCTTCTCCGACTCCCGGAGGGAGAAGCCGTCCTCCTTGAGCACCTCCCGCACCGCCGGCCAGACCTCCTCCACCGGACGGTCGAAAACGTAGCGGGAAGCCAGCAGGTACCGCGACTCGGTCGCCACGAACCGGCGAAGACAGCCGCTGCTCACCAACGCCAGGCCCACCACCAGCAAGGTCAGACGGTTCATTCCGATTTCTCCGAGCCCGATGGAGTCGGAGAATCCCGGCTGTGACTTCCGCGGGCTGGAGAGAATCCTCCTAGCCGCCCTTTGACTCCGGGTAGGCCCCGGGGCACTCGGCAGAAAGCAGGGCCTGGACCCTGCTCGCGGCCGCCTCGCGAAGCTGCGGGGTGGGATCGTGACCGCCCTCCAGCTCGATGGCGGTCACCGGCACTCCCGCCACCTCCAGCGCGCGCAGTGCCTTCCGGGTCGCCTCCACCGGGACCAGCGGATCCTGCCGGGCGTGGAAGGAGAAGACCGGCGCCGGCGCTGCCCCCTTCGTCTTTGGGATCGGATATCCCCGAGGCAGGGCTCCGGCCAGGTCCACGAAGGCGGCCACCCCGTCCAGTCGCTCCGCGGCCAGCGCCAGGGTCAGCACCCCGCCTTGCGAATACCCAAGCAGGATCGGCCGCCCGCATCCTCCCCCCTCCCGTCGCAGCTCCGCCAGTCGTGGCCGCAGGCCCCGGAGCGCGGCGCGGATGTCCGCGGTCAGCTTCTCCGGGTCCCGTTCCGCCACCCGCAGCCGAAGCCAGGTGAAGCCCGGGTCCATCGCCGCGGGTGCCTGCAGGGAGATGATCCGCGCCCGCGGGGCCAGCCGGCGGACGAAGCCGGCGAACCTCTCCGCGTCGCTGCCGCGGCCGTGCAGGGCAATCACCGTGGGCAGCGAAGCGCTGGCGTTGGCACCTTCGGGAAGGCTGACCACCCGCGCCGGGGACTGCGCCGGGGCGGAGCCGGTGAACCACAGCGCGGCGAGGACGGTGAGCGAGGCCGGGGAGAGGTGCATGGGGCGGTGCATCCTACGGTGATTCTCCTGAGCGTGATTCCGCGCGCGGGGCGGGGAACCATTGCGGAGGTCCCGGCGGTGCAGCGCTAGGTGTAGTTCCGGGTGATCACCTCGCCCGGGGTGGCCGGGGCCAGCAGCAGGCCCAGCGCGTCCATCAGGATCCACTTCTGCAGCCCCTCGTCGTTGGGCCTTCCCAGCGAGTGCCCGGCGATGAAGCCCGCCGGATGCAGCGCCCTCGGTGGCCGGGCCTGCGCCGACTCCGCCGGCTCCACGGTGATGGTGACGGTGGGGATGCCCAGCATCTCGATCGCCCTTTGCACCGTGACCACGGTGCGATGACAGAGGCGTCAACCTCCGGTGAGCAGCACCGCGTCCGGCCGGACCCGGTCCACCGCGTGGGCGATCGCCGGCACGGTGGTCTCGCGCAGCTCCCGCAGCGCCTGGCTAAAGCCCATCGAGAAGTGCTCTTCGCTCAGCCCGCCGATCCGGCCCTCCATCGCCAGCGAACGCATCCGGTCGATCGGGAACACGCAGTTGATGTCCTTCTCCACGCAGTCGTGATCGTAGTGGGCGTCGTCGTAGCGCAGGTCCAGGCCTTCGCTGGAGCTGAGGATGGTGCGGAAGGTGGTGTCTCCCTCCACCTCGAACGGCTTGTCGTCCTTGTGCCGGACCGCCGCGGTGGTCACCAGGCAGAAGGTGGACTCCTCCAGCTTCTTCTTGAACGGGGTGAAGGGGACGCAGTACCGGGACAGCTCGATCGGCTTGTGCTCGGACATCGGTGGCTCCGACGGCAGGAGAAGAGAGCGTGGCCAGCGGGGGCGCCGCTGGCCAGCTCCCGGACTGAGGACTATTTGAGCTTGTCCAGCGCCTCCATGATCTTGTCGGTGGGAGGCTGCTCACCGATGTCGTGGATGTCGACGTACCGGACCACCCCCTGCTTATCGATCACGAAGATCGCCCGCTCGCAGGTGCCGCTTCCCCTCATCACCCCGTACTGCGTCGACACATAGCCATACGGCCAGTTGTCGGAGAGCAGCGGATACGACAGTCCGCCCATCGACTTCGCCCATGCTTCGTTGCTGAAGACCTGATCTGTCGAGATGCCCAGGACCTGGGCATTGCGCCGTTCGAACTCGGAGTGATCCTCCTCGTACGACGGCATCTGGATGGTTCAAACAGGTGTGAACGCCGCCGGGTAGAAGGCCAGCACCACGTGCTTCTTCCCCCGGTAGTCGCTCAGCTTGATCTTCTTCCTGTGCTGTCCCTTCCCTGCCGAGTCTCCGGTGGCAGTCAGCTCGAAGTCAGGAGCTGGCTCACCCACCGAGATCTTCCAGAGAGGGCGGTTCGGCTCACTCATGGATCCGCCTTTCCAAGTGACAGCACGACGCTGCCACCCCTTGGCTTAGCCATGGGGAAAGGACCCGACAAGGCGGCGAGCCCCCTTTTGGAGCCGGGTGACCGCCCCGGAACACCCGGCGTCCGCAGCCTGCCCGCCTGGATCCCGGTCAAGCGCATCCCCCGTGTGACGGCGCCCCGAGGTCGCTACCATTCGCCACCCCTTTGGAGGCATCCGTGTCCAACACCCTCTGGAACTTCGACTACGCCCACTCCACCGTGAACTTCGTCGCCCGCCACATGGTGGTGGCGCGAGTGTTCGGCCGGTTCTCCCGCTTCTCCGGCAAGCTGTCGGTGGACCCCGCGAACATGGTGGACGGTGGGGTGGAGGTGGAGCTGGAGGCGGCCAGCATCGACACCAACAACCCGGACCGGGACAACCACCTGCGCTCCCCCGACTTCCTGGACGTGGCCCGCTACCCGAAGATCAGCTTCAAGAGCACCCGGGTGGAGGGCACCGGCGGCGCCAGCTTCCGGCTCCACGGGGAGCTCACCATCCGCGACGTCACCAAGCCGGTGGTGCTGGAGGCGCGCAACCTGGGGTCACTCAAGGATCCCTGGGGCCTGCAGCGGGTGCTGTTCAACGCCAAGGGCACGGTGAACCGCGCCGACTTCGGGATCACCTGGAACAAGGCGTTGGACAACGGGGGCTGGCTGATCAGCGAGAAGATCGACGTGGAGTTCGACGTGCAGGCCACCGCCGTCTAGCGATTGCCGGGCCGGACGGGCGCGGTTATCCGGTGGCCATGCCCTCGATGTTCGCACCGTTGTCCTTCCGTTCCGGTCTGGTCGCCAAGAACTCGCTGGTGCTGGCCCCGCTCACCAACCAGCAAAGCCACCCCGACGGGACCCTGGCCGAAGCGGAGTTCGATTGGCTGGTCTCTCGCGCGGATGGCGGCTTCGGGGTGGTGATGACCTGCGCCTCCCACGTGGCCAAGGACGGCCAGGGTTGGGCAGGTGAGCTGGGGATCTTCGATGATGCCCACCTCCCCGGGCTGACCCGCCTGGCCTCGGCGCTGCGGGAGCGGGGCGCGGCGTCCATCGTGCAGCTGTTCCACGGCGGGGCGCGGGCCAATCCGCAGCTGACCGGCGCGCAGGTGTGGAGCGCCAGCGAGGCGGAGGGAGTGCGGGCCGCCACCGCGGTGGACCTGAGCCGGATCGTCACCCAGTTCGCCGACGCCGCCCGACGCGCGCAGCAGGCGGGGATGGACGGGGTGGAGCTGCATGGCGCCCACGGCTACCTGTTCACCCAGTTTCTCAGCACCGCCACCAACCGTCGCGAGGACGGGTATGGCGGCAGCCTGGAGAACCGGGCCCGGCTGCTGCGGGAGGCGCTGCGGGCGGTGCGCGCCCGGGTGGGTCCCCGCTTCACTGTCGGGGTCCGGTTGTCGCCGGAGAACTACGGGACCCAGCAGGGGCTGGATCTGGACGAGAGCCTGCAGGTCGCCACCTGGCTGGCCGAGGACGGGGTGGACTACGTGCACCTCTCCTTGTGGGACGCGGCCCGGCCCACCCTCAAGCGTCCCTCAGAGCATGCCATCCCCCTCTTCCGGGCCGCGCTGCCGGAGGGGATCCGGATCCTGGTGGCGGGGAAGATCTGGACCCGGGAGGACGCCGAGTCCCTGCTGTCCCTGGGCGCGGACGGGGTGGCGATCGGCCGGGCGGCGATCGGCAACGCCCGCTGGGCGCTGGAGGCCCAGGACCCTGCGTGGCAGCCCGCGCGCCCGCCCTATCCGGTGGAGACGCTGCGCGCCAACCACCTCAGCCCGGCCTTTGCCGAGTACATGCGGCAGTGGAAGGGCTTCGTGCTCTAGCGGCCGGTGGCGCGGGACGGGCTGCGCGGGCAGCCCTCCCGGACGCCGGTGGGCCTAGCCGAACAGCTCGCGGACCTTGGTGAAGAAGGACTGCGACTGCGGATGGGTCTTGTCCCCGGAGAGGTCGGCGAACTTCTCCAGCAGGCCGCGCTGCTCGCGGGAGAGCTCGGTGGGGGTCTCCACGATCACCCGGATGTGGTGATCGCCGCGGCGGCCACCGTGCAGGTGGGGGACGCCCTTGCCGCGCATGGTGAACACCTTGCCGGTCTGGGTCCCGCCGGGGATCTTCAGCTTCTGCTTCCCGTCCAGGGTAGGCACGTCCAGCGACGCGCCCAGCGCCGCCTGGGCAAAGGAGATCGGCACCTCGCAGAACACGTCGTAGTCCTCGCGGGCGAACAGCGCGTGCTCGCGGACGTGGACCACCACGTAGAGGTCGCCGGGGGGACCGCCGTGATCGCCCGGCTCCCCCTCTCCGGAAAGCCGGACCCGGGTCCCGGTGTCCACCCCACCGGGGATCTTCACCGTCAGGGTGGTCTCCCCGTCCAGCTTGCCGGCGCCGCCACACACCTGGCAGGGGTCGGTGATGATGTGGCCGGACCCGTGGCACTGGCTGCAGGCGCGGGAGACGGAGAAGAAGCCCTGGGTGAAGCGGACCTCGCCCGCCCCGGCGCAGGTGGGGCAGGTGCGCTCCGATCCGGACTTGGAACCCTTGCCCTCGCACACCTCGCAGCGCTTGGGCTTGGGGATCTTGACCTGGACCTCACACCCGAAGGCCGCCTCCTCGAAGGAGATCTCCAGGTTGTAGCGGAGGTCCGAGCCGCGCTGCTTGCCGCCCCGCTGCCGCCCCCGGGCCCCACCGAAGATGTCCCCGAACAGGTCGCCGAAGATGTCGTTGATGTTGACGCCCGAGAACCCCTGGGCGCCGAACCCGCCGAACGAGTTGCCGGCGTGCCCGAACTGGTCGTAGCGCGCCCGCTTCTCCGCGTCGGAGAGGACCTCGTAGGCCTCGGTGGCCTCCTTGAACTTCTCCTCCGCGGCGTGATCCCCGGGGTTCTTGTCGGGGTGGAACTGGAAGGCGACCTTGCGGTACGCCTTCTTCAGCTCGTCGGGGGCCACCGTGCGGTTCACCCCCAGGACTTCGTAATAGTCGCGCTTCTGCTGCGCGGCGCCGGACGCCATTGCTGTAACCTCTGAGCCAAGCCCTTGAAATTGTTGTGCGTTATCGCGACGCGAAGAGCCGCGAGCAATATAACGCAGGGACTTTGCTCAGCAATCCGAGCCTTCCTACACCGTCCATACCCGGTTGAAGGGCAGGTCGAGGCGGGTCAGCCGCCTGCGCAGCAGCGGTTCGATGGACCCCACCACCGACCACTTGGGCACCACGAAGTGCAGCTCCGCGTTGTAGAGGCGCGCCGCGCTGGAGAGCAGCGACCAGCGGTTCTCCATCATCGGGTCCTCCACCACGTGGGGGGTGATCACCTCCAGGATGATCGGGGTGCGGCCGGCATCCGACTGCCGGCAGGTGAAGTCGGGACGGTGATCCTCGATCGTCCCCGACAGGACCGGGGGCGGCATGAACCCGGGCAGCCGCGCCTTGATGTCGGTGTACCCCACGGTCCGGAAGTATTCGGCCATCAGCCACAGCAAGCGGCGCTTCTCTTCATCTTCGACGATTGCTTCGCAGCCGGGAGACAGCTGGACCTGCTCGTTTTCCATTTCCACCGGTAACCTCGTCGTTGGAGCGTCGATGTTTCTCTCTGGAGAAGCTTCGCCCCGACACGAGGTACGGCAACGTAAGCCCCGGATCGCCACGCCTGCCCGGCTGCTATACGAACCGCGCTGCGGGGAGATGTCTTCCAGCGACACGAGGCCCTTGACGAGCCTGCCTGGTCTGCAGCCTAAGTCCCGACCCAATGGGCAAGAACCGGATCAGAGGGAAGGATTTTTCCCGGCACTACGAAGGGCCGGAGGTGCTGGGGGAGCTGATCCAGCTGGCGGGCAGTCCGTACTCGCTGGATCAGGTGATCGAGAAGATGAGGGAGGCCCAGGAGGCGGGCGAGCAGGCAGGCGACCTCATCCCCGAGCTCTTCGAGGGTGAACCCCAGTTCGGGGATCCGCTTCAGGCGCAGCTGACCTTCCAGAACCTGCTGGGGCTCTGGGATCTGCTGGCCACCGGACAGCCGCTGCCCCGGCAGAAGG
The DNA here is from genome assembly GCA_036675345.1 of Myxococcaceae bacterium. Classification (GTDB taxonomy): domain Bacteria; phylum Myxococcota; class Myxococcia; order Myxococcales; family Myxococcaceae; genus JALYOC01. The sequence continues at coordinate 405,813 of JAKFFE010000020.1, read as the reverse complement.
TGCCGCGGCCCCCGAAGCCGAAGAAGCCCGAACCGGTGCATCCGGGGGAGTTCGAGGACGAGGGCCCCTCGGAGGACTGGGTGGAGACCGCCTGGACGTACCTGGAGGACATCTCCGAGCGCGAGCGCACCAAGCGGGTGCATGCGTTCGAGAACCGTCAGGACGCGCTGCTGACCCACCTTGACGAGGTCGGGCTGTCAGACAATGGTTACCTGGTCGCCCGCCATCTGCTGCTCGAGCTGCACTCGATGATCGAGCTGGGATGGCCCGCCGGTGTGGTCAGTGTGGATGAACGCACGCTCACCGGGAAGGTTCAGCAGGGCGGCAAGCCGGTCCCGCAGGCGCTTATCTCCTATGTGGAGGAGGCGATCTTCGAGGCCGAGCAGGACGAGGAAGCGCCGCTGCCGCCCGAGGAGGTCGGCAAGCTGCGCGACACCGTGGGGCGGTTGCTGGGCGCGCTCTGGAATGCGCGCCGCCCCTAGATAGGCAGGAAGATGGCGAAGGACAGAGACGACAGCGGCGGCGGTTTCACCGGCAAGCGCACCAAATCCTTCCGGGAGATGGACGCCAACCGGGGCAAGTCCAAGTACCACTCGCGGCAGGACGACCCGTCGCAGCAGCGGATCGAGCGCAGCGCGTCCTACGAGAAGTACAAGGTGGCGGCGGACTCCCTGTTCACCGGAGGAGCGCTGCCCGCCGGCCTGGCCAAGACGTTCGATCCGGATGGCAAGCGCCAGGCCCAGAAGGACGCCATGCTCAAGTTGCGGGAGCTGGACCGCAAGGGCTGGGTCGCCGGCGTGGTGGAGTATCTGGAGAAGTACCCCGAGCTCCCGGAGGACGCGTTCTTCCTGGACTCGCTGCTGGATCATCCCCGCGACCGCATCGTGGACAAGGCGATGGGCAAGCTCGAACAGCTGCAGCAGGACGGCAAGCTGAAGGGCAAGGCGCCCAAGAGCCTGGATGAGCGGCTCAAGTCCATCGAGATGACCTCCATGGATCCCGAGCTTCAGGGCCGGGCCAAGGAGTTGAGGGAGAAGCTGCGGGCCTGAGTCACAAGCCGAGGGTTCCCGCTCCTTCCTCTTGGATGAGGAAAGAAGATGCGGGCACCGGACAGCACAGAATCGCGCCACGGGGAATCAAGGCCGGAGCAGCACCGGGCCGGTCCGTGGCTGTCGTTGGTGCTCCGGGCCGAGCAGCCGTTCGCCCCGCCGGCCCGCTTCAACCTGCGCCAGGTCGATGAGGTGACCTTTGGCCGGGGCGCCTGCTTCGGCGTCACCCGCCCCGGCGATCCCCGCGAGCACGGGCTGTTGATGGCGCTGGGGGACTCGCTGGTCTCCCGCACCCACGCCCGGCTGCAGCGGGTGATGGGCGAGTGGGTGGTGGATGATCTGGGCTCCAAGAATGGCACCTGGGTCAACGGCGACGACATCCAGCGGCGGCGTCTGGAGGATGGCGACGTCTTCGAGATTGGCCGCTCCTTCTTCCTGTTCCGGCAGGCGGGACGGGCGCTGGAGGGCGGTCCCGACCTGCAGCCGAAGCTGCCCGCGCGCCCGGGGACGGTGACCCTGCACCCGGCCTGGGAGGAGGATCTCTCCCTGCTGGCCAAGGTCGCCCCGTCCACGGTGCCGGTGGTGCTGCGCGGCGAGACCGGGAGCGGCAAGGAGGTGGCCGCGCGCAACCTCCACCACCTCTCCGGCCGGCCGGGGCGGTTCGTGGCGGTCAACTGCGGCGCCATTCCCGAGGACCTGATCGAGTCGGAGCTGTTCGGTCACCGGCGCGGCGCGTTCACCGGCGCCACCCGGGAATCGTCCGGGCTGCTGCGCGCGTCCGACCACGGCACCCTGCTGCTGGACGAGGTGGGCGATCTCCCGCTGTCCTCCCAGCCTGCGCTGCTGCGCGCGCTGCAGGAGCGCGAGGTCACCCCGGTGGGGGGCATCCAGCCGCTGCCGGTGGACCTCCGGGTGGTGTGCGCCACCCATCAGGATCTGGAGGCGCTGGTCTCGCAGGGAAGCTTCCGGGTGGATCTGCTCTCCCGCATCTCCGGGCTGACCGCGTCGCTGCCTTCACTGAGGGATCGCCGCGAGGACCTGGGGCTGCTGGTGGGCGAGTTGCTGGGGCGGATGGGGGTGGAGCCGGGGATGGGCTTCACGCTGGAGGCGGCGCGGGCCCTGATGCTGTACCGATGGCCGGGGAACATCCGGGAGCTGGAGCGCAGCCTGGAGTCGGCGGCGGTGCTGGCCGGAGCCGGGCCGATCGCGCTGCAGCATCTGCCGCGGGCGATCCGTGAACCCGCGCCGGTGCTGGTGTTGCCCGCGCATTCCGACGAGGAACGCCACCGGCCTTTGACTCCCGAGGAGCAGGCGCACCGCGACCAGCTGCTGAGGCTGCTTGCCGCCGAGGAAGGGAACGTGGCCGAGGTGGCCCGCCGGCTCCAGAAGGGCCGCACCCAGGTGCAGCGGTGGATCCACCGCTACGAGATCGACCTCGCCACCCTGCGCCACTGACATGACACAGCGACACAGCCGCCAACCGTGTCGCCTCCGCAACCCGCCCCGGGTTCACGGACACTTGGGTTGGCACGGACGATGCTGTTGTGGATGGTCGGAGACCCCGGTCTCCAGAAAGGAAGATGAGCCATGGAAACGCTCAAGTTGTTCGCACTTCCCGGCTTGCTGATGGGTACCTGGGCGGTGATCGCCGCGGGAACCATCGCCACCCTGGCGAAGATGCCATTCCCCAACGACGTACCTGCCGAGGGTGCGCCGATCGAGGAGCGACAGGAGCGACCCGATTCGGCTCCCTCCGTCTCTTCGCGTGACACGCTGACGGTTCCCAGCGTCGGTTAGCGCCTCCCTGCGGTGAGACCGTCGACGATGAACAGGTCGCCGGTCCCCCACAGGAAGGTGTACGCCACCTGGCCGTCCGGATGGGTGACCACGCCCTCGAAGCGGAGGAAGCCCGAACGGTCGGGAGGCTTCAAGGTCCGCCACACCCGCCCCTGTCCGGTGCGGACGTTCACCTTCTGGACGACCAGTCTCTTCTCCTCCAACCGGGCGACCAGCAGCTGACCCTCCCGGGTCCAGCCCACCGGTTTGCCCTGGAGATCTCCTGGCAGCGGGGCCGGCACTCCGCCCTGCAGCGGGAGCAACACCACCCCCGAGTCCTGCTGGGCAGCGAACCACTGCCCGTCGGGAGAGGGGAGGGGAGAGTGGATCCCCGGTGGGCTGATCGGCCGCGGCTCTCCCTCCAGCCCCTGGGTCCACACCCGGGGCAGAGACTCTCCATCCGCCCGGCCGGTGAAGACCAGCTGCCGGTCTGAATCGAAGAAGCGCGCGTCCCAGAACTGATCCACCGCTCCCCGGGGGAGATCCACCGGTAGGCCCACCCCGGTGGGAATCAGCCGCCGCATCGAACAGCGCGGTGGATCCGCGCAGGCCAGCACCGTGCGTCCGTCGGAGGAGATGGCGCGCCCCTCCACCCCCTGGGCCACCAGCACCGCGGCCGCTCCGTCCACCGGACGCAGGAAGGTGCCACGGTCCTCCACCAGCAGCAGTTGCTTGCCGTCGGCGGTCAGGTCCACCGCCGCCGAGTAGGCCAGCCAGCTGAGGTCCCGCTCCTCTCCGTCCCCAGACAGCAGCCGGACCGAGCGGCCCCCGTCGCCGCGTCGGATCAGCGCCCTGCCGCCGTGCGAGACATCGTGGAGCAGCAGGTCGGTGGGGGCGATCAGCAGCGGCCGCACCTGCCCCCGCAGGTCCACTCCGAACAGCCCCCGCTGTTGTCCCTGGCGGGTGGCGGAGATCCAGATCTCCTCGCCCGGCGCCCAGGCCAGCCCCTGGATGTTGTTCCACCACCCGCCCACCTCCTGGCTGCGTCCCTGGAGGTCGATCACCAGGACCACTCCCGGCACGTCCAGGTCGAACACCCCCGGGTGGCGGTGGATGCAGGCGATCCGCTTCCCGTCCGGGGAGAAGCGGCAGCTGTCGAGGCCGGCGTCGGTCTCGAAGATCACCTTGCCGATCGGGTACTCGATGAAGGAGCGAAGAGGGGCCACCGACTGGACGATCATCAGCTCCCCGGAGGGAGCGAAGTCGGCGGAGTCCGCGTGCTCGGCCACCTCCCGCACCGCGCTGCTGGTCATCCCCACCCGGCCCAGCCGGCCCTGGATCCCGGAGGTCAAGACCGCCAGCTCCGAGTCCTGGGAGACCGCGGAGAGCGAGTGGCCCGTTGCGGTCAGCGGCCGCAGCTCCATCCACTCCGGCAAGGTGGCGTAGACCCGGGGGCCGCCCTCGAGGTTGGCGGTCAGCAAGACCGTCTGCTCGTCCGGAGCAAAGCGGGCCGGGCCCAGCACCATCGGGCGGTAGGTGACGCGGGTGAAGCTGGGCCGGGGCAGCAGCTCCTCCCGGGTGGAACGCCACAGCCGCATTCCCCCCGCCAGCGCCAGCAGCAGCAAGGTGGCCACCCCGGCCACCCACAGCTCCTTGTTCCACTGACGGCGGCGGCGGGTCCCGGGTCCCGGGTCCCAGGGCTGGGTCGGGTAGGTCTCCAGCGCGAAGGCCACGTCGTGGGCGGACTGGAAGCGATCCTCGGGGCGCTTCTCCAGACAGCGGGAGACCAGCGCCACCAGCGAGGGGGAGAGACCGGAGATGGCCGCCAGCCCCCGCGGTTCGGAGTGGAGGGCCTCTAGTCCGCGATCGACCGCGGTCTCCCCCGGGAAGGCGCGCCGGCCGCAGAGCAACTCGTAGAGCACGGCCCCCAGGGCGAAGATGTCCGCGCGGGGGTCCACCGGTCGGCCCCGGATCTGCTCGGGCGCCATGTAGCCGGCGGTGCCCATCACCGCTCCGGAGAGACTGAGGGTGCCGTTTCCGGAGCCGGATCCGGAGCCGGTCTCCGGTCCTCCCGGTTCGGTGCGGCCGATGTGGGCCAGGCCGAAGTCCAGGATCTTCACCTGACCATCGCGGGTGAGGAACACGTTCTCCGGCTTGAGATCCCGGTGGGTGATTCCCTTGTCGTGCGCCGCCGCCAGCCCGCGGGCGATCTGGATCGCAATTTCCACCGCCTTGCGCTCGGTGAGCGGCCCCCGGCGCAGCCGTTCGCGCAGGGTGTCCCCCTCCAGCAGCTCGGTCACCAGGTAGGGCGAACCCTCGTCGCGGCCGGTGTCGTGGATCACCACCACGTTGGGGTGGTTCAAAGCGCCGATCACCCGCGCCTCCTGTTCGAAGCGGCGGAGGCGGTCCTCGTCGCCGCCGGCGCCCTTCAGCAGGACCTTGATCGCCACGTCGCGATCCAGCCGGGTGTCGTGGGCCCGGAACACCCGCCCCATTCCGCCCGTCCCCAGCAGGGCCAGGACTTCATAGGGACCGAGCCTTCCCCCCGGTTCGATCGGCACTCCTGCAGGGTGGCCTTGCCCCGGAGGAGGGGCAACTGCCCTCGCGGCAGCGACACGGTCCACCAGCGGACGGGAAGGGGGGCCCGCCGGAGGGGAGGGCGGCGGTGAAATCGCGGGGAGGAGCCGAGGTGGCGGCGCGGGTCACCGTGGTCCCCGCCTCGCCCAGGGCCTGCACCTCTGGGCCTGGGCGCGGAGAGGATGCGCGATCTCCGGAACGAACGCGCCGCAGCTCTGCTCCGGGGTGCCCAGGAACAACGGAGCGGACCAGGGCGTCCAGCAGGACCATGGAGTCGCCCTACGCCAACGTGGACAAGGCGCTGGCCGAGAAGTCCGGCAACATCGCGGCTCAGGCAGCCGGAGCGATGGGGCGGCGCGGGTCAGGCAGCCGGAGCGATGGGGCGGCGCGGGCCAGGCAGCCGGCGTGACGGGGCGGCACGGGTCAGGCAGCCGGAGCGATGGGGCGGCGCGGGCCAGGCAGCCGGCGTGACGAGGCGGCACGGGTCAGGCAGCCGGCGTGACGGGGCGGCGCGGGTCAGGCAGCCGGCGCGATGAGGCGGCGCGGGCCAGGCAGCCGGCGTGACGAGGCGGCGCGGGTCAGGCCGCGGGAGCCAGGCGGGAGGGCGGGACCTCGGTGGCGGCGGTGGGCAGGGAGAGGGTGATGGTGGTCCCCTCGCCGACCGCGCTCTGGATCGACATCTCGCCGCCGGCCTCGCGGATGATCCGGTCCACCAGGGACAGCCCCAGTCCGGTGCCGCGGCCGGGGGCCTTGGTGGTGAAGAACGGATCCCGGACCCGGGCCAGGTATTCGGGGGCAATGCCCATCCCGTTGTCGGTCACCCGCAGCAGCAGCCCCGCCGGGCGGGACTCGGTGGTCATCCGCACCAGCGGAGCCGGCCGGCCCTCCACCGCGTGCACCGCGTTGATCAGCAGATTGCTGATCACGGTCACCAGGTCGTCCTGCGCCAACCCGGCCAGCACCGCGGGGGGCGCGGGCACCTCCAGTCGGACCGCGGCCGGGGTGTGCTCGCGCATCACCACCAGCGCCTCGCGCATCGCCTCGGAGAGGAAGCAGGCGCCGGTGGCCACGCCCGGATGAGAGACCCGGCGCAGGTCCTTGACGATCCGCTGGATCCGCTCCCCGCACTGGATGGCCTCGGCGATGGCCAGCCGCTGCTCCTCCGGGGTGGCGTGGGGATCCTCGTCCAGGGTGGCCACCCAGCGCAGGTTGGCCAGCACCACCGCCAGCGGGTTGTTGATCTCGTGCGCCACCCCGGCCACCACCGTGCCCAGCGCTGCCAGCTTCTCCGCCTGGGCGCGGAGGTGCTGGAGGCGGGCAATCTCGGCGGTCTTGTCCGCCACCATCTTCTCCAGGTCCTTCTGGTAGCTGGCGTTGGCCTCCTCCAGTGCCTTCTGGCGGGACCACAGGCTCCGGTACTGCAGCGCGGTGTCCAGCTCGCGACGCAGCGGTTCGGGATCCTCGGCCTTGATCACATAGCCGCAGGCGCCCAGCCGCAGCGCCTCCACTGCCACCGGGATCTCCTGCTGCTCGGTGTAGATCACCACCGGCAATTCGGGGGACCTCAGCCTCAGGGCGCGCACCACATCCAGCCCGGACATCCCGGGCATGTTCATGTCGCACAGCACCACGTCCGGCTTGAAGGTCTCCACCTCCTGCAGGCCGGCCATCCCGGAGTCGGCGGTGTGGACCTTGTAGCCGGCCCCGTACAGCTCCAGCTCCACCCAGGAGCGGACCAGCGAACTGTCGTCAATCACCAGCACTCGGTTGGATTCGGGCAGGGCGTACACGGGCGCTGGAGTAGCAAGCGGCTGGCCAGGCTCCGGGGTGGCGAATCCCCCGGAACGACTGGAGGAGAAACGGCGCCTTCCGGGTCAACCACCGGCATGGGGTCCGGGAGGACCCGGTAACCGGGGCCACCATGGTCGAGAGGACCCGCACCACCCGGGGGTGATGCAGGCCGTCTCTCCGGACTACTTGCGGCTGGCCGGCTTGCTGGCTTCGAACTTGAACGAGACCTTCAGCTTGGTGCGGTAGATCCGCTTCTTTCCATCGATGGTCATGTCCATCTGCACCACCTCCGCGACGCGGAGATCGCGCAGCGAGGAGGAGGCCAGATCCACCGCGTTGGCCGCCGCCTTCTCCCAGCCCTCAGTGCTGGTGCCCACCAACTCGATCACCTTGTAGACGCTGTCTGCCATGTGAAGACCCCCGTACCGATGTGTGGGGGTGATCCTTAGCGACCCGCCACCGGAATGACGCTGGGCTCGAGGGCCAGATGTTAAGAGCCGCCCAACGCCTGCTGCAGCGCGGTGGCCAGCTGTTCGGCCCGCGCCGGGGCGGTGTCCGCCCAGGTCAGCGCCACCGAGGGGGTGATCCCGTCAATCTCGTTGGAACCATCGGCTCGCAGCCGCGCGCAGTCCGGCATCCAGACCTCCAGCCCGCTGTTGTTTAGCCGGGCGGGGATGCCGCCGCGGGTAAAGCCGCAGCCGGCGCCCAGGGTGCGTTCTCCCACCGGGATCGCCTTCGCCCCGTCCAACAGCATCGCCGCGAACTGCTCGGAGGCGCTGGCGGTGTGATCATCCAGGACCAGGATCAGCGGGCCGGTCCACAAGGCGGGGCGGTAGGTGAAGGCCAGGGTGTGCTCCAGGTTCTGGGCCACCTCGACCTGTTCCAGGCTGCCCGGAGGAAGGTGGGCAAACAGCCCGCACGCGGACCGCTCGGCCCGGGTGGTCCCCTGGCAGTCCACCTTTCCGCCGCGCTCCCACAGGGGGAGGCGGTCACAAGGAGTGGACGTCTCGGCGATCAGCGCATCCAGCCGCTGAACCGCCTGGGTCAGCACCGCCGCGTCCGGCATGGCCTGCAGGGCCTGATGCAGCTCGCGCTTCTGGGCCCGGAAATGCTCGGTCCAGTGGGGGTGCTTGACCACCGCCAGCTTGCCGCAGGGCAACGGGGCCGGCGCGAAGATGCGGGCGGCGGCCGCCGCCCAGTCCGTTCCCCCTCCGTTGCCGGTGAGATCCACCGCCAGCGCATCCACCCCCTGCGCACGCAGCTGCTCCACCCGACGCTCGACTGCGGCCAGCAGCGCGTTGGGGACGGTGACGTACTGGAAGGTCTCCTGGCAGGCCTGGTCGCACGGACCGGAGAGGGTGGCGCGGTAGGACTCCCACGCGGCCTGGCAGGTCCGGGGATAGGAGCGCTCGGAGAAGGAGCCGATCCGCACCAGCCCCACCGTCTTGCCGCTGCGAAGCCGCAAGGCGGCGGTGGGGAACTCCTCGTCGTGGGGAAGCCCTCCCTCCAGCCACTGGGCCCCCTGGACGGAGAACTCGAACTGCGAGTCCTGCCCCCTGGTCGCGAAGCCCAACCGCGTGCAGAGCGCCTCTCCCCCCAGCTCGGGTCCGGGGCTGGCGATCTCCTTCTCTTCGTCCGGGTGGCGGAGGGAACGCCACCACGCCTCCACCCGCTTGGAGAGCTTGACCCGGTGGACCCGGTAGTGCGGATCCCCGAAGGCCTCGGCGAAGGCGGTCAGCGCCGCTCGCGCCTCACGGTCGGAGCGGGCCTCGGTCAGCCGGGTCAGCGTCTGCTCCTTGAGCTGGGGCAGGGAGACGCCCCGCGCGGCCACCCATTCCAGATTCGCGTAGGAGCGGGAGGTGTGATCCAGCAACTGGGCAAAGTCCTGCTGCCAGGCGGCCCGGTCAAAGGTGGCCCGGTCCTGGAGCGCCAGTCCGGCATAGGTCAGCAGCCCGAGGCCGAACAGGATCAGCAGGACACGGAGGAAGCGCACGGAAGGCCTCACGACGGAAGGGTGCCGCTGATTGCGGCCGGGCGTCGATTATGGCGGTGACTTCAATCCGGAGACACCAAACGCACCTCCTCGCCGGTCCGGGAGGCGATGGTGTCCGCAATCTTCTCCGCCGTCTTCCACGGGGTGGCGACGATGTCCTCCCACCAGAAGATCAGCGGGATCAGCCCCGCCAGCACCAGCTCGTTCTGCCTCCGCGCGTCGTTCTGCACCTGCGCGGGCGAGGTGTGGTGTGCCTTGCTGTAGATCTCGATCGCGATCCCGTACTGGGGATAGGCGGCGTCCACCCGGGCGATCACCTTTCCGTGCTTGTCCTTCACCCGGAAGTTGTGGGTCGGACGGGGGAGGCCATAGGCGTCGATCACTCCCCGGTAGAACAGGCGCTCGGCCTCGCTGTCCTTGGGAGCCGTCCCCTCCCGGGCGGTGAGCAGGGCGCGGAAGGTGCGCAGGCCGGCCATTCCGCGGCGCTGCACCTTGTCCACCATCCGCCGCAGTTGCTTGAAGGAGGTCTTCTTGTGGCGCAGGGCGCAGTCCAGCGCCGCGTCCACCGCATCGGTGGGCAGGGCTCGGGCCAGGTCCATCAGGGTCCGCCAGTGCTGGGTGACCGGGATTCCGTCCACCCGGGTCACCGCCTCCTTCAGCAACGAGGCCACCCGGTGGACCACCACCCCGGAGGGAGCCCGCCCGTTCACCCGCCGGGTGGTGCTCACCTCCACTGCCCGCTCCTCCACCCCGTCCAGTTTCAGGAGCGCTCCCGCGGAGGCGTGGGAGACCACCGCGTCGTCTCCCAGCCAGAGACAGACGCCCATCAGACGCTGGTGCCATCCGGAGGAAGGGGAGGGGAGCAACCGGAACACTCCGGGGAACAGCCGCTCCCACAGGCCGGCCCGGCTTCGCCGGGCGATGGTGCGGTCGGACGCCCCCAGCTCCTTGAGCTGGTCGCGCGTCAGCAGCCCGTGCTGACGGGACGCCAGTGCGAAGGCCCGGGCCTCGGTCGGAGCGCTCCATCGCATTTGCCCACCCCCTCTCCGACAGTCATCCGACCACCCGGGTCTGACTTTCCTGAACAGGCGGGTGTCGCGGATGGCACCCGCCGGTTCAGGGTTGGGTGCGACGAGGCGCTCCAGGGGATCGCGGAGACGCAGTCGTGCCGGTCCGGCCCCCTCTCAAGAGGGTCCGGCGCCAACGCAGCAGCTGGAACGGGGGCTACGCCGCCCTGGCCATCGGCGGGCGCGCGGCCGGCCGCTGCTTGTTGCGGCTGCGGGTCACCAGCCAGAACACCATCCCTCCGGCGGCCAGCAGCAGGGCGATCCCCAGCAGCGGCCGGTAGACCACCCAGGCCAGGGCCACGGTGATGGTGGAGAGGCTGGAGGCGATCAAGAAGGAGAAGAAGGTGGTGCCGGCGCCGATCAACGAACCGATGAACGGGACCACATCGCCCAGCACCGAGACCGGTCTCATCGCCATCCTCAGGCCCAGGAACATCGCCAGCCAGCCGCAGAAGCGCAGCACCCAGGTGAGGACCGTGTTCCGCTCCTGGGCCGCGGTGAACATCTGGGCCGAGCTGAGGGTGCCGCTCTCCACCAGGTGGATCTCATCTCCGGCCCGGGTGGAGTAGGGCACGAACGTCTCCCCCTGCTGCCTGGCCACCACGGTGACCGGCCCGGGCTTCACCACCGAGAAGCGCACCCGCACATCGCCAATCGCCGGAGCGGCGGAATCGCGGCCCACGTACAGCGCGCCTCCCTCCACCCGTCCCGGTCCGGCATTGCTGATCTTCTCCACCCGGAGGGCCTCGGCGCCGTCCAGCTGGTGGACCTGCTCCGGGCTGAGCCGGAAGGCGCCGAAGTGGACGGTGTGGGCGATCAGGGTCTTGGACTCGAAGGGCAGCTGCGCCGGGTTGTGGTGGCCCCCCTCCTTGAAGGAGTCGGAGTCGATCCGCCGCGAGGACCAGGTCTGGCGGTAGTCGTAGGTGTTCACCGTCTCGGTGCCGCCTCCCAGCTTCTTCTTGGTCTCCGACCGCTTCTTCTCCTCCCACTGGTACATCTCCACCTCGCGGATCAGCTTGATCGCGTTGGTGCTGACCCCGAACTCGGAATCACTGAGGGTCTGGTCGGTCCGGGTCTCCGCGCTGAGGTGGACCAGCTTGCCCTCGAAGGCGGGATCCACCCGGTCCGCGGGGACGGTGACCACCGAGCTGGCCCCCTCCTCCAGGCTCTGCGCGGTCTGCACCGCCCGGCCCTCGTTCCAGAACAGCAGCGGGAAGGCGATCACGAACAGCAGCAAGCCGACCAGCGCCCCCAGGAAGGAGTTGCCGATCCGGGAGAACCACGAGTCACGGGTCACTTCGCGATACGCCATGTGGGGTCCCCCAGACCTGGGCCAAAAGGAGCCCGGACCATAGGTGAAACCGGGTGTTACAGGCCAGACGGCGGAACCCGGGATCGGCTAGGTTGGCGGCCGCGTATGATCCAGTTCCTGGTTGCAGCAGTGCTCACCGCCAGCGGTCCCCCGCCGGCGGTTCTTCCGATGCCCCCGCCTCCGGTGCTCAAGGCCGCGCCCACCCCCGCGGTGGAGCGACCGATCACCATGGCCGCGCCCAAGCTGGAGGTGCTGGAGCTGGATGAGCGCCGGGCCAGCTTCTACAACGAGCAGGTGGCGGCGGCCTTCGTGATCGAGGGCTTCCGGGTCACCACCGCCAAGGAGATCAACGCGTTGATCGGCCTGGAGCGGCAGAAGCAACTGCTGGGCTGCAGCGAGGATGCCGCCTCCTGCCTGGCGGAGCTGGCCAACGCGCTGGGCGTGGAGACAGTGCTCAACGGTGAGGTGGCGCGGGTCGGCCAGCGCTACCAGCTGCTGCTGAAGGTGCTGGAAGCGGGGTCCGCCCGGGTGCTGGCCCTCTACACCACCAAGGTGGACAGCGAGGAGGCGCTGATGGACGAGTTCCCCCGCGCGGCCCGCACCCTGGCCACCGAGGTCTCCACCCGCATGAACCGCAAGCTGGTGCGGCGGGCGGTGGTGGCCCGCTCCGGTCCGGCGGAGACGATGCGCGCCTGGTGGTGGCTCCCGGTGGTCTCCGGGGTCGCCCTGGCCGCGGGAGGCGGGTACGGCCTCTATGTGGCCGATGGCCATTTCCGATCCCTCAACCGGCCGACCCAGCCGCTGCCCCTGCAGGAGGCCCAGGACCTGCGCAGCTCCGGGCGGTTGGCGGAGACGCTGGGCGTCGTCGGAGTGGCCACCGGGGCCGCGGCGGTGGGCGCCGGGATCACGATGTGGGTGCTGGGTCAGGGCGGCGCCGATCCCCAGGCCTCCGTTCTTCCCACCGCCGGTGGCGGACTCTACGTGCAGTTCCAGGGGGTGTTTCAGTGAGAGGCCTGATCGCGTTCCTGGTGGGTGGTCTGCTCCTGGCGGGGTGCCATGACTGGGACGGCGCGCTGGAGCGCTGCGTGGACGGGGGGCAATGCTACGACCCCACCGTCCCGCTGACCTTCGACCCGCCGCTGGGAGACGCCTACCTGGGGGACCTGGCGCCCGCCGCGCTGGCGGCCCGCGGGGGCCGCCCGCCCTACCGGTTCAGCGTCTCCTCGGGCTCGCTGCCCACCGGTCTGCAACTGGAAGAGACCGGCTCCTTCTCGGGCAGCTTCCTGGAGCAGGGCACCTTTGACTTTGCCCTGCGGGTGACCGACGCCAACGACCTTCCGCTCAGCCGTCCGTTGCGGATGGAGGTGCTGGCAGCGCCGGCCATCGCTTCGGCGACCCTGGAAGACGCCTACACCGACCAGCCCTGGACGGCGACCTTCACCGCCAGCGGCGGTCGGGCGCCGCTCACCTTCTCCACCGCCAGCTTGCCTCCGGGACTGTCCCTCTCCGCGGACGGGGTGCTGGCCGGCACCCTCACCACGGTCGGAGCAATCCCCCTGCAGCTGGGGGTCACCGACGCCAACGGACGGAGCGCCACCCGGGCCTTCACCCTCCAGGGCTATTCACCGCCCAGCCTGGCCGGGGGGACCCTCCCGCCGGCGTACGCCACCGAGACGTATTCGCACCCGCTGCTCGCGGTGGGGGGCAAGCCGCCGCTCACCCTCTCGGTGGTCGAGGGGACCTTGCCGGACGGCCTCAGCCTCACCCCTGGCGGGCTGCTCGCCGGAACGGTGGGGGCCTCGGTGGTCCAGGCCGCGCAGGTCCCGCTGGAGATCCGGATCGTGGACGCCAACCTGCGCACGGTGGACGTCCCGCTCCAGCTTCCCACCTTCCATCCACCGCTGCTGGGCGCCTCCCTGCCCACCGCCTACGAGGGGGTCAGCTACCTCTCCGCCCCGGGGGTCCCGGTGCAGGTGCCGGTGACCCTGGGCGCCTCGCCCTACACCTTCTCCGCCACCGGCCTGCCCGCCGGACTTTCGCTCTCCCAGGCCGGGGACCTGACCGGAATCCCCGCCCAGGGGACCGCCGGCAGTCCCTCCCCCTCGGTGACAGTGACCGACGCCCATGGCCGCTCGGCCACTGCCGCGGTCGGGCTGGTGGTGCTGCCTCCGGCCCGCTCGGTGGGCGGGACCGGGACCCTGGGGCTGCCGCCCACCGGCAGCCCGATCACCAGCGCGCTGACTGTGTACGTGGTGGACAACCGCGGGGTGGGCCGCGCGGGGATCGGCGTCCGGCTGCGCAAGAACGGGGTGGAGTATTCACCGATCAAGCAGGGGCTGACCGACGCCACCGGGAAGCTCTTCTTCGGGGGGCTGGACCTCAACGGCACCACCGACACGGTGGACCTCACGGTCAATGGGCCGGGGATCGCCAACACCACCCTGGCCCGCCTCAACGCGGCGGTGGTCTCGGTGATGCCGCGCAGCCTTCCGATTCCGCTGCCCCGCTATGGCGGCGGGGTGAGCTGGGATCCCACCGGGCTGCGGCTGATCGTCTCCCACGGCACCGACTATGGGCGCAACCTGATGGGGGCCGACGCCAACGACCTGGTGACCTACTCGGTCACCAGCAACACCTGGACCGAGGTCCTGCTCCAGGGGATGGACGGCTCCCCCAGCCCCCGCCACTACACCGGCCTGGTGAAGGCGAAGGGGTCCACGCACGTGATGTTCGGAGGCGAGGAGCTGATCGACGGCACCGCCCTCAATGACACCTGGGAGTTCAACGCCGGCACCAACAGCTGGGCCGAGGTGAGGCCGACCCGCTCGCCTTCCCCCCGCGCGGGCGCCGCGATGGTTGCGGACAGCTCGGGGTCTGTCTGGCTCTTCGGAGGGCAGTCGTACTTTGGCGACGCGTTGACCGATCTGTGGCGCTACGACTCGGACGCCAACACCTGGACCGAGATCGTCCCCACCAACTCCGGTCCGTCCCGCACCGTCCTCACCTCCGCCGCCTTCCAGCCGAGCGAGGGTTTGCTGTGGATCTGCGGGGGGGCCTTCAGCCACTTCGGCGACTCCCCCACCGCCGAGTGCTGGCGCTACAGCCCGATCAGCAATGCCTGGAGTGCCGGGCCGGCCCTGCCCTCCGGCCGGATGGGCGGGGCGATGAGCGCCGCCTCCAACGGTTCGTTGTACCTGTTCGGCGGTCAGGCGGCGGGGAAGCTTCCCCTGGCCGACCTGATCAGCCTCCCCAGCGGCGGCGGGAGCTGGGCGGCGGCGGGCTCCGGCACCGCGCCCTCGGCGCGGATCGCGGCCGGGATGGTGGACAGCTTCAATGGACTGCTGCTGTTCGGGGGAACCACCCAGCTGAACAACAACCGCGGCGATCCCTTCTCCGACCTGTGGCGGTTCAACGTGGGGACCCAGCAATGGCTGCGGTTGAGCGGCCCGGCCCCGGTGCAGGGCTTCTCGCTCTCCGGGACCTTCAGCGGCGCCTATCCCACCGGGATCTCGTCCGGCACCGTGTACGTCAGCTCCGATGCCGGCTTCGCCACCAGCGTCCGGGTCTCCCTCACCGCCGGGGCAGGGAGCTACCGGATCGACGGGCTGCCCCCCGGGGTCACCCTCAAGGTCCACGCCATCAACTCCGTGGCCACCACCGTCGCTCCCGGAGGGATGTATTCCTTCGTGGAGCTGGGGACCGTGGGCCCGCTCTCCTCCAATGAGGTGTTGAACGTCGCCTTCCCCGGGCAGGTGACCAGCCTGGTGGCCAGCGCCACCGTGATTCCTCCCGCCCACTGGACCCAGGGTTCGGCGAACCTGAGCGGAAGCGTGGGGCTGGACCGGCCGGGCTTCTCCCGGACCACCATCGGCAGCGCCCCCCAGACCACCAACGCCAGCATGCAGTTCAACTTCTTCCCGGTCGCCCCGGGCATCCGGACCGCGTCGGTGGTCGGCTACAGCCTGGAGCCCAACGGCTGCCAGTACCATTACGCCTACACTCCGCCCTTCAGCACCGGGAACATCGGGGTGCTGACCCTGCCGGACCCGGTCCTCGGTCAGGTTCCGGGTCGGGTGTCCTGTGATCCATCCGGAGAGGGCTTCGCCTATGGCCCCTGGCTGGGGCTGGACTCGACTGCCACCCATTTCGCGGTGGGGGACCTCAACCAGGATGGCCTGGACGACGCGGTGGCCACCCAGCCGGTGACCGACACGGTGGCGATCTACCTCTCCACCGCCACCGGCTTCTCGCGGGTAGCCGATGTCCCCACCGAGGACGACCCCCGGGTGGTGGCCCTGGCCAACGTGGTCGGAGACTCCCACCTGGATCTGGTGGTGGCCCAGCAGGGCACCGGACGGATTTCGGTGCGGCAGGGATTGGGGACCGGGGCCTTCGCTCCCCCCACCTTCGTGGCGGCCAGCCTGGACCAGCCGGTGGACCTCCAGGCCTTGGACGTGGATGCCTCCGGAGGGCCGGATCTGCTGGTGCTCAACGCGGGAACCGGTCCCGGACTGGGCTCGCTGACCTTGCTGGAGCACAACGGCGGGGGATGGACGGCCCGGCCGTCGATCTCCCTCCCGGTGGCGGGTCCCTATTCGCTGACCGCCGGCCAGGTGCTGGCCGCCCCCGGAGAGGAGGCGGTGGTCACCGCCGAGGTCGGGCAGCGGGCGCTGCTGGTGCGGTTCGCCCTGGCGCCCGCCTCCCGGCTGGAGCTCACGGTGCTGGACTCTTCGGAGGCCTTCACCTCCGCCGCCCTCACCGAGCTGAACGCCGACACCTTCCCGGAGGTGGTGCTGACCCACGCCGGCCCCTCCGGACTGATGGTGATCCCCGGGCTCTCCGCCACCCAGTTGGAACCCACCCTCCGGACCGCGGTCCCGCTGGAGTGCGTGGCGCGGGAGGTGCTGGCGGTCGAGCTGGAGCCCGGTCTGCCCGACGCCTTGGTGGCGGTCTGCGAGGATCGGCTGGTCACCCTCAAGAGCCAGGGAGGCCAACCCTTCCGCCCGGTCGAGCAGCGGTCCGATTTCCTGCTGGGGCTGCGGATCGCCGTCGGCGACGTGGACGGCAACGGACAGCCGGACCTGGTCGCCTCACCCTCCTTCGGCGGCCTGGAGGTGCGCCTGGGAGAGAAGACCTGGATCGCAAGCTCCGACGCCAGCTACAGCTTCCAGGCGCCGCAGGGAGCCTCGCTGGTCACCTCCTACCGCTTCGGCGCGGGGGGGGCCCTGGAGTGGGAGTACGTCTCCCCGCTCGGCGCGGGGCCGTTCAGCTTCTCCTATCCGGCGGTGAGCACCCTGGCCCCCGCCCGGCTCTGGCCGGCCGGCCGCCGGGTCAGCTGGGATCAGAACATCCGCCTGGAGAACCCGGACTGGACCTTCAACCACGCCCGGCTGAACGTGGCCCCGGGCGTGGGACAGGTGAGCACCGACTTCTTCCACTACCGGCGCTGAGCCTAGCGGTTGATCACGAACCCGCAGGCCGCATCCAGGTTGACCTTCAGCGCCTCCAGGGACCGCAGCAGCGCTGCGTAGTGGGTCTGCTCGGCGTGTAGCTGCGCGTCGATCACCTGGGGGTCCAGCCCCTGGTGGGTCAAGGAGAGCTTCATCCGGCGGAGCACGGTGTCCCGCTCGGCCTCGATGCGGGTCCGGGCCTTCCTGGCCACCTCCCGCATCTGCCGTTCGGCCTCCGCGGTGCCGGCGGCCACCGCCGGCTCCACAAAGTCAGTCAGGTCGGGGAAGGCCACCCGGATCTCGTCCCCCTTGAGCGACTTGCCCTCCGTCTCCAGCGCCGGGAGCAGGCTGCCATCCACCCGCGGCACCGCGTTGGGACCCAGGGCCACCGCCACCCGCAGCAGCTGCTGATCCAGGAAGCGGGACAGCTGCCGGGAGGGGACCTTGGCGCCGGGCGAGGTGTCCTCCGCCTCCGGGGGCACCAGGTGGAAGAGCAGCTCCATCCCCTTGGCCTTCAGCGGCCCCCGGCGTTCGATGAACCGGACACCGTTGCGACCATAGGGCCCATCGCGCAGAAAGCCGAACAGCGACTCCACGATCGGATGACCGGTGGCGAAGTATTCGATCTCCTCCTGGTCCACCGCGGTGTCCCGCCAGAAGGTGCCCAGCACGGTCTTCTCCTCCTGGATGTCGATCCCCGGCAGCGCCTCCACGTTCAGCGCGTGGCCGAAGTGGAAGGCGCACTGGAAGGCGTCCACCTGCTCCTCGGTGTCCACCCCCAGCCCCACCCGGGCGGCCAGCTCGGTGACCGACTCCTCCAGCCGCTCGTCCAGATCCCGGGAGATGGCCTGCAGCCCGTCGTCGATCGTCTCTGCGTCCTCGCCGTCGGCCTCTTCCTCCTCCGCGTCCTCCTCCTGCTCCTCCTCCATCCCCATCCGGATCTTCGCCCGCCGGACCAGCTCCGCCACCGCGCCGCGGTCGAAGCTGCGCAGGTCCAGCAGGGGATCGTAGGCGCGCTGCACCGAGGCCCGCGCCTCCTGCACCCGCGCCGCCAGCGTCTCCCGGTAGGCGCGCCGCTCCTCGGGGGAGAGCAGGGCCAGCTCGGTCAGCCTCGGCTCCACCTCCTCCAGCACCGCGTCCAGGCCGCCCACCGTCTCCCCGAACACGCCCACCGCGTCGGCCAGGATCGCCAGCACCTCCGCGGAGAGGGTCCCCTGGGAGTCGAAGACGTGGATCTGCACCGGGTGCAGCTGGCCGATCCGATCCAGCCGGCCGATCCGCTGCTCCATGGTGGAGGGGCTCCAGGGGAGGTCGTAGTTCACCAGGTGGTGGGCGAACTGGAAGTTGCGGCCCTCGCCACCCACCTCGGTGCAGATCAGGACCTTGGGACCCTCCGGGTCGCGGAAGCGCGCCACCTGGCGGTCGCGCTCCAGCAGCGCCAGCTCGCCGTGGTAGCCCAGGGCCACGATTGCGTCCCGGCCCAGCTCCTTTTGCAGCAGCTCCAGGGTGTCGCGGCTCTCGGTGAACACCAGCACCTTGGCGCCCGGCTCCTGGGCCCAGATCCCCTTGAGCACCTTCAAGAAGGCCTCGTACTTGGAGTCGCGCGCCGGGAGGGTGAGATCCATCAACCGGGGCGCCAGCGCCTTGCTGCCCAGCACCGCGGCGTGGAAGGCGGCGGCGCTGGACTCCATCCGACGCAGGATCCCGGAGAGCGCCGCGCCCTTGAGCTGCGCGCCGGCCAGCGCGTCCACCGCGGTGGCCCGCGCCTCCAGCTCCTTGGCGGAGGGCTGGACCGGGTGCCGGACCAGCTTGCGCGCGGCGAACCCTCCCACCACCGCGCGGCGGTTGCGGATCAGGTGGTCGGAGAGGCTGTAGGTCTCGGCCAGATGCTCCAGCACCGCGTCGCGATCCTTGAGCCGCTTGAGGGTCTCGTCCCCAGGGAAGCGGGCGGACAGCTTCTTGGCGGTGGCCGCGGCGTTGCCTCCCTCCAGCAACGCCCGCACCGCCTCCGACAGCTCCTCCTGCCGGGCCAGCCGGGACTCGAAGCCCTCCAGGGTGGGGGCGGTGCCGGGGTCAATCAGGGTGAGCAGGTCGTGGTACTCGGCCGGATCCAGCTGCATCGGGGTGGCGGTCAGCAGCAGCAGGCCCCAGCTGTTGTTGGCCAGCGCCTGGGCCGCCTCGTAGGCCTTCTCCCCCTTGAGGTGGTGGGCCTCGTCGATGATCACCAGGTCCCAGTAGGCGGCCGGATCCCCGGTCTCCTTGCGGTCCTCCTCGCTGCGGGCCAGCAGCTCCAGGCTGGTCACCACCTTGTCGAAGCGGGCCCAGGGGGAGATCTCCGGGCGCTCCTTCATCGAGGAGACGTAGCGATCCCCGTCCATCAGGGTGAACAGCTGGTTGAACTTGTGGAAGAGCTCCGCCAGCCACTGCACGGTCAGGTGGCTGGGGGAGACCACCAGCACCCGCCGGGCCAGCCCGGCCAGCCGCAGCGCGGAGAAGATCATCCCCGCCTCGATGGTCTTTCCCAGGCCCACCTCGTCCGCCAGCACGAAGCGCGGCCGGCGGGCGGAGAGCACCCGCTGCACCACCCCCACCTGGTGCGGCTTGACCATCACCCGGGAGGCGAACAGCGCGCCCAGCGCATCGCAGCGGCGCTCGTCGTCCAGCACCAGCGCCTGACGGCGGAGGAGGAAGGAGCGGGCGTCCCCCACCCGGCCCTCACGGAGGGTGGAGATCAGATCCGGGCGGGGGGCGGTGGCCCGCACCTCCGACTCCGGGAGCTCGTCCTCGGTGCCGTCCTCGTACTTGAGGGTGTAGCGGCGCAGCCCCCGCCCGCCGGGCTCCTCGCCGGTGATGAAGCCGGCGCGGCCCTTGGCGTCACGGATCGAATCTCCCACCGTGAGCTGGTGGGGGACCACGGTGCCGCCCTTGGTGGAGACGGTCACCGGCCCCCCGGCACGGGCGGGGAAGAGGATCTCCGCCTTTCCCTCGGCGTCCACCGCCACCAGATGTCCCACGCCCCACTCCGCCTGCGGCAGGTAGCGGACCTTCATTCCTTCGACCAGCTTCACCATTGCGGACCTTCTTCACCAAAAAGCGGTGGGATTGCAGTGAATTCGGCGGCGGTGCACGAGGGGCGGGCAGGCAGGCG
The DNA here is from genome assembly GCA_036675345.1 of Myxococcaceae bacterium. GTDB lineage: Bacteria > Myxococcota > Myxococcia > Myxococcales > Myxococcaceae > JALYOC01. Next base: position 385,650 of record JAKFFE010000020.1, on the reverse strand, counting down.
CCGCCCGGGGTGAAGGCAGCGGGTGCCGTGCGGACCTTGTGTGCATGGCTCGAAAGGTGGGGACGAAGAAGCGCCGGTGGCCACTGAGCGGGCGGACCGCCCGGGCGAAGGCGAAGCGGGTGGCGGTGGAGACCCGGCAGCTCTCCTACGCGGTGGTGGGGCTGGGGCACATCGCCCAGACGGCGGTGCTGCCGGCCTTCGCCCACGCCCAGGAGAACTCGCGACTGGGGGCGCTGGTGACCGGCGATCCGGAGAAGCAGGCGCGGCTGGCCCGCAAGTACAAGGTGAAGGTCTACCGGTACGAGGAGCTGGAACGCTGCGTGGCCGAGACCGGGGTGGAGGCGGTGTACCTGGCCCTGCCCAACCACCTGCACGCGGAGTTCACCCAGCGCTGCGCCCGGCTGGGGCTGCACGTGCTGTGCGAGAAGCCGATGGCGGTGAGCACCGAGGACTGCCACCGGATGATCGCCGCCTGCGACGCGGCGGGGGTGCGGCTGATGATCGCGTACCGGCTGCACTTCGAGGAGGCCAACCTCCAGGCGATGGAGGCGGTGCGCTCGGGGGTGATCGGCGAGCCGCGGATCTTCAACTCCACCTTCAGCTACCAGGTGGCCAAGGACAACATCCGGACCCAGCGAGAGCTGGGCGGCGGGGTGCTGTGGGACATCGGGGTGTACTGCCTCAACGCCGCCCGCTACCTGTTCCGCGCCGAGCCGGTGGAGGTGTACGCCCAGACCGCCACCGGAAGAGACGCCCGCTTCGTGGACACCGAGGAGGGGGCCAGCGTGCTGCTGCGCTTCCCCGGGGACCGCCTGGCCAGCTTCGCGGTCAGCTTCGGCGCCGCGGCCACCGCCCGCTACCAGCTGCTGGGCACCGAGGGACAGTTGAGCCTGGAGAACGCCTACGAGTACCAGGGGGAGCTGACCCTGTCGGTCACCGACAAGAAGGGCAAGACCCGGACCCACCGGGTAGAGCAGCGGGACCAGTTCGCCCCGGAGCTGATCTACTTCTCCGGCTGCGTGCTGGAGCACCGCCGCCCCGAACCCGACGGCCTGGAGGGCCTGGCCGACGTGCGGGTGATCGAGGCCGCCTACGAGTCCGCCAGCACCGGCCGGCCGATCCGCCTGGAGCCGGTGGCCAAGCACCGCCGTCCGGGCGTCGATCAGCAGATCGCCAGACCCGCGGTCTCCACCCCGGGGCTGGTGAACGCCGAGGCGCCCGGCGCCGACTGAGTCGGGGGCCGGACAGAGGGACTCCACTGCCGCCTGGGGACCGGGTGCGGCGCGGCTCGCTGCGGCGAGGAAGCCCCCGGCAGGCAACGCAGGGGCGACCGGGCGACCGAAAGGGTAGCCCTCCCCGCGGGAGACACGTTAGTGGGGTGGAGCGATGAATCCGCGAAAACTGTTTGTGGCCGGGTCGACGGGAGCGGTGGGGAGCGTGCTGGTGCAGACGGCGCAGGCGCGAGGGATTGCGCACGTGCCGCTGGTCCGGCCGGCGACCGCCGCCAAGGGAAACCTTCCTCCCCACGCGGCGGTGGTGGAGCTGTCGGACCGCGCGGCGCTGGCCTCGGCGATGGCCGGATGCAGCACGGTGCTCCAGCTGATCGGCACCATGCGCAAGCGCTTCAAGAGCGGCGACACCTACGAGACCTCCGACATCGGGACCACCCGGCAGCTGGTGGCGGCGGCCCAGGACGCGGGCGTGGATCACCTGGTGCTCCTCTCCTCGGTGGGTGCGGGCAAGCCGATGGGCGCGTATCTGAAGGCCAAGGCGCAGGCGGAGAAGCTGGTGGTGGACAGCGGGATCTCCTTCACCATCCTCCGCCCCTCCGCCTTCATCGGCGCGGGGCACAACGTCCCCCCTCCCTTCCGGTGGGTGGCGGACAAGCTGGTCCGCTACAGGCCGATCCTGGTGGAGGAGCTGGTGGATGCCCTGCTGGAGGCCGGCCTCCGCCGCGCCCCTCTCAACCGGGCGCTGGAGGGCGAATCCCTGTGGGAGCTGGTCCGGGCGGCGAAGCGGAACCTGACCGCTCCCTGAGGCTCAGAACAGGAAGGTCACGTCGCACTGCTCCAGCAGCCAGGCGTGACACTGCCCGCTGCACTCCGGCGCGCCGTCTCCCGGGGGCATGCAGTCCACGGTGGCCATCCCGCCGTCCAGGGTGGTGGGACAGGAGTAGGGCGGGGCGCAGGGCTCCTTCTCGCAGGCGGTGAGCAGCGACGCGCAGACCACCAGGAGAGCCAGACCAGGGGGCTTCATCGGAGGAGCACGGGTAGCACCGCTGCCAACAGGGCCGCAAGCGAAGCCCCCGGGCTGACGGTCCCTCCCGCGGAACTGGAGGCGCGGGGCCGGACAGGTAGAGTCCGCCCATGGGACGTGGGTGGTGGGTGGCTGCCGCGGTGGGGGTGTTGGGCTGCTCGGACCGGTCGGCGCCGGACGCTGGCACCGCGCTGGAACAGGAGGCGGCCCTGGCGCGGGGCCTGGCCCTGTGCGCGGAGCACTTTCCGCAGGAGCTGCGCACCCAGCTGCTGGACGGCTGGCAGCAGCTGCCTCCTCCCCGGCTGGCCGCGCCCGAGGGGCTGACCCTCTGCGCCTTCCGCAAGGACTCCGCTCACCTCACCCTGGCCTTCGACTGCCGGCACGCGTCCACTGATCGCCAGCTGCAGCGGATGAAGGAGGCGCTGCTGGAGCAGGAGGGCACCGACCTCCCCGGGCTGGGCCGGGCCGCGGTGCGCGCCGCCTCCCGGCCCAACGCGGAGCAGCTGACCGCCTGGGACGACGACTCGCCCTGCAACCTCACCACCACCTGGCTGGGCGAGGGACATGAAGGCTCCGTGGAGCTGACCCGGCGGCTGCTGCAGTCGGTGCCGGCGGTCCCTGACGCCGGCTGACGTTCCCTTCCGGACAGTCTCCCGGACCCGACATTGTGGGGGACCGCGCCCCGAAAGAGCGTGCGGCCACTCCATGGTTTCTCCCCCTCGACGTGTGCTCCTCCTGGGCCTGGTGGGCGTGCTGTTCGCCTCCGGTCCCGCCCTGGCCTCCAACGGCCGCTTGCTCACCACCGACGCCGCGGAGGTGGTGGACGCCCCGGTGCTGGGGCTGCAGCGCAGCGCGATTGCGCTGCCCGCCGGCTTCGCCCTGGACACCTCGCTGCTGGGAGATCTGGTGCTGGTGCTCAACGGTGGCCTGCGCTGGGGCGCCCGGCTGGACGTGCACCGGCTGGTGCTGGGGGCCCGCTACTCGCAGTTCGTGGGGACCCCGGTCTACTCGGCGCTGCTCAACACCCAGGAGTCTCAGCTGCGGCGCTATGAACCGGCGCTCTCCGGCCCCAGCTTCTATGGGGTGTACGGGGTCGAGCTGGGCAGCCTGTTGCTGCAGCTGGAGGGCAAGCTGGAGCTGATGTCGGAGACCACCGCCTCGCTCACCGCCGGCGCCAAGTTCCAGCTCACCCCCGCGTGGGGGTTGATCGTGGAGGGAGGCGTCCGCGGCTATCCGGGCCGGGTGGAGACCACCCCCCCGCCGGCCAGCGCGCCCTTCTTCCGCGGCGCCGCCGGCCTCCGCTTCGGCGGAGAGACCGGACAGGTCACACTGGGAGTGGCCTACGTGGGAATCGAAGATCCGATGCTTGGCTCCTTCCCCTTCGCCCCGGTGCTGGACCTGGCCTGGAGCTTCCGATGAACCTGCGCACCCTGGCGGTGTTGACGTTGCTGGCGTCTGGCTGCTCGGCGGAGATCGAGGTCCAGACCACCCCGGTGGATCTGTCGATCCCGGTCACCTCCATCGGCTTGGACGGCTTCGCCGAGCTGGCGATCCCGATGCCGGAGGAGGCGCGGGGATCGATCACCGTGATCAGCGTGGAGGGGGAGGCCTTCGCGGTGAACACCTCCGACGGCACCACCCTGCAGTTCCAGCTGTACGTGCTGCCGTTCGGGGTCCGGGGCACCGCCACCGCGGAGACCCCGTTCCTGTTCACCGAGGCCAACCCGCCCGCCTACTTCCCCCAGGCGCTGCCGCTGGTCGCGCCCACCACCTTCGGGCCCGGCTCCCGGACCGCGCAGACCATCACCAACCCCCAGCTGGCGGCGGCGGTGCGGCAGGAGACGATGTGGCTGGTGGCCGCCAACACGGTCTCCTCGGTGGGGCTGGGGGACGTGCTCCCGCTGCAGCTGCAGCTGGAGGGGCTGACCTTCAAGGTGATCGTCACCAAGTCCTTCGAGGGAAGCGCCGGCGGAATGGACGTGCTGGGGCTGTAGACCCCAGGGCTGCTAGATCCGCGACTCCGCCATCGACTCCGCCTCCCGTTCGGGCAGCACGCCGATCGCCGCCACCCGGGGGCGTTCCACCCGCAGGTAGTCCTCCACCGGGATCGCCAGGCACTCCTCGTGGGAGCCGGCGCGGATGATCATCGCGCCCAGCATCGCCAGCCGACGGTCGATGATCACCGGCAGGTTGTAGAGGGTGCCAAAGGGAGGCTCCGCGCCCAGCTCGCAGTCAGGGAACAACCCCTGCAGCTCGCTCTCCTGCAGCAGCCGGAGCGAGTCCGCGTGCAGCACGCTGGCCAGCCGCCCCAGGCTGACCTGTTCCGCCACCGGGAGCACGATCATCCAGCGCTTGCCGTCCGCCTCCACCAGCACCGACTTGGCCACCCGCCAGCCGCTGATCCCCAGCACCTGGGCGACCTCCTGACCCGCCACCGCGCGGGAGTGCGGACGCCTCATGTAGGGAATGCCCTGGGACCTCAGATGGTCGATGTATCGCTGGGCGATCATGGCCTGCCTCCTCTCCTGCGCTAGAGATCCGGACGGATGGTGCCGGTCGCCAAGAGACGTGCGTTCAGGCGTACGCGCCCTGGGACTGCGACCGCAGGTCCAACCTCCGCCAGATCTCCTCCAGCTGTTCGATGCTTCCGCGCAGCTCCCTGCGGAAGTCGGTCTTCTCGGTGCGGGAGATCTCCCGCTCCAGCTCATCAAGATGGGTGCGCAGGGTCTCCCGGAGGAGATCTGCCTGCTGTTCGGATAGCTCGAGGTACACCGGCCGCCTCCTGTGGAAGTCCAACTGGGAAGCTAGCCATCCCGCCGCGGCGCGACTCCGGGCGGTGAGGCGGGCGGCCGTTTGACGGTCGGCAAAGAAGGACCCATTGTCCGCGCCTCGCTGGAATTGCTCGTTGAGGGGGAGAAGGGCATGGAGGAGCCGAAGAGGTCCGGCCGGGATTGGCGCTGGCACGCCGCCGCGGTGCGCTGGGGGATGGGGCTGGGGACGGTGGCGGTGGTGGGAATCGCCGCCTTCGCCTTCCAGGTGGGTTCGGGCAGCGGCAACCAGTACGCCTACGTCAGCAAGGCGGTGATGTACGCGGGGGTGTCGATCCTGCTCGAGCACCCGCTGGTCTTCACGGTGCTCAACCTGGCGGTCGGCCTCCTGTTGTTCCTGTTCGTGATCCCGGAGGTGAAGACCGCTCCCAAGCTGCGGCAGGTGCTCTGCCAGCTGGCGCTCTCGCTCAACCGCAGCGCCGGACACATGGAGGCGCTGCTGGCCTGGACCGCGCTGTCCCTGGTCCACCTGGATCAGGTCTGGCACCAGGCGATGGCGGTCACCGCCTTCTTCACCCTGGGGCCGGTGGTGATCGACAGCATCCGCGCCCGGGCGCTGCGGGGCCGGGAGGGCGCCTGGCCGCTGGGGGTGGTGTACGGGATCACCCTGCTGGGCGGGGTGCTGTTCGTGGTGGCCTCCGATCCCTCGCAGGCCCCCCGGGCCTCGGTGTTGTTCCTGCCGCTGCTGGCCGGGATGGTGCCGCGGATGATCTGGTACGGGCTGCGCGCCCGGGCTCCGGAGCGCCGCAGCCGGGCGGGCAGCGCCTGGGCGGAGCGGGTGGAGCGCGGGCTGCTGGTGGGCGCGCTGGCCGCGGCGGTGCTGCTGCCGCTGAGTGGCTTTGGTGCCGCGGACAGCGCCTTTGCCAGGGATCAGCAGACCCGCACCGGCGACTGGTCGCGCTGCGATCCGGTGGAGGGCCCCGCGGAGTTCTCGCTGTTCCTGGTCTCCGACAACCAGTACCACGCGCTGGACGGCCAGCGCTCCGGCTTCCACCTGCCGGCGGTGGACGCGGTGGTCCCGGTCTCGGTGCGGCCGGTGCAACTGGATCTGCTCTCCGAGACCACCCTGCTGCACTTCGCGGAGATCTACCGGTCGCTCCAGGCCCAGCGCCCGGAGATGAAGTGGGCGCACCTGGGCGACGTGGCCGACCTGGGCTGCAAGTCAGAGCTGGAACGCTTCGGCGGGGCGATCAAGGCCTTTGGCCGCGAGCAGCTGGCCTCGCTGGCGATCGGCAACCACGACCTGACCTTCGTGGGGAACGTGGACTGGCATCCGGAGTGGACCGCCGCCTGTCCTGGGGGGCGCGCGGACGGGACCTTCACCCGCGAGTGGTACGCCGGGCAGCTGGTGGACGGCGGCCGCAGCCTGGGGCGGGAGCGGGCGTTTCTGGCCTCGGTGGTCCAGCTGGGCCAGGTGGGGGGCCGACCGGTGGTGGGCGCGTTCCTGGACACCAATGAATGGCCCTACGACGCGCTGGGGGTGGCCGGCGCCCAGGGGGGAATCTCCCGCGCCCAGCGGGAGTGGGTGGAGACGGAGCTGAAGAAGCACGGCTCCGCGCGGGTGATCCTCTTTGGACACCACCCCACCGCGGCGCTGACCCGCTCCAGCCGCCAGCAGCTGGACCTGCTGGCGCAGTCGCTGGGAGATCGTCTGTGGGCGGTGGTCTCCGCGCACACCCACCTGGCCGGACTGCGGGAGGCGAAGCTGAGCGGTCGGCAGGTGCCGGAGTGGATCCTGGGTTCCACCACCGACGCCCCGCAGGAGGCCGCGGTGCTGGAGGGCGGCCTGGCCCACGGCGAACCCTTCCTGCGACTGCGCACCCTCCCGGCGGTGGCGCGGGAGGGGATGACCTGCCCCGGTGGAGACCAGGGGATCCCGGAGGCCCGCTGCCGCGAATTGCTGGGCGAGCTGAGCCGCCGCCCCAACTGCCGCGAGGTCTTCGGCCGGTGGCAGGTCCGCTATCCGCGGGAGACCCTGGTGGAGTGGCTCAGTCCGGAGGCCACCACTCCGCAGACCCCGGAGGCGGTGAAGCGACAGCAGGAGCGGCGGGCGTACGAGCTGCTGACCTGCATCGACCCCGCCAAGGGCGCCTGGCCGGACCCCTTCGGGGGCAGCGAGATCTACGGCCGGCTGGCGGAGGCCAGCGAGGAGCGCCGGGCCCGCCTGGTCTGTCTCTCCTGGGCCGCCTCCATCCTCCAGTCCCACAAGTCGGAACGCTGGGGACTGGCCCAGGCGCTGGAGTTCAGCCTGGAGAAGAGCGCCACCTTCGGCGCCTTCGACGTGCAGGAGCCGCGTCCGAAGCGGGCTGCGCCTGCCCCCTCCGAGCCGATGGTGGGGGCCTCCCCCGAGGCGCTGTGAGCTAGGCCCGCCGGGCGGCGGCCACGGCGGCCTGGGCGCTCTGGGGATCGCGGGCGGTGGCCAGCGCCCAGGCGGCGCGGGCCTCCTCCCCGCGCCCCAGCCGGGCCAGCACCTCGCCCCACAACAAGAGGCCGTCCGCGCCCTGCCCGCGGAAGGGGTGGGCGGCGCCCTCGGCCAGCAGCCGCTCCGCGCCCTCCAGGTCTCCCTGCGCGAACCGCAGCCGACCGCGCAGGAACAGCAGATTTCGCCGGGTGGACGCCCGCAGCGCCAGGGCCTGGGCGGTGTCCAGCTCGGCTTGCGCCCGCGGGAAGTCGCCGGCCACCAGGGCGGAGAAGGCGCGGGCGAAGTGGTACTCGGGCCAGTAGGAGCGGGGCAGATCGGTGCGCACCACCGCGTCCAGCTGGGCCTGGGCCCCCGCCGCGTCCCCCAGTCCTCCCTGGATCCAGGCCCGCTGCAGCGCCAGGGCGGACCTCACCAGCGGGTCCCCCTCGGCCGCGGCGTCCAGCGGCGCCAGCAGCGCCTGCGCCTCCTCCCACCGGCCCAGGTTGTACAGGGCCTCGGCGGCGTTGATCAGCACCAGTACCCGCTCGGGAGGCAGCCAGGAGTCGGAGTGGAAGTCCTGCTGCCGGGCCAGCTCCACCGCCTCCCGGTAGCGGCCGGCGGTGACCAGGGCCTCCACCAGCGAGTTGAGGTACAGCACCGGCGCCGCACCGCGCGCCTGCAGCTTGCGCACCTCGGCGATCGCCTCCTCCGGCCGGCCCAGCCCCAGCTGGCCCACCGCCCGCCAGTGGATGCGGACCGGATCGTCCCCCCGCAGGCGGGTCAGACGTTCCCACTGACCGCGGGCCCACCACCGCTCGGGGTCCACGGAGGCCAGATAGGCGCCCGCGGCCACGCAGGCGGCCAGCAGCGCCAGGACCCAGGTCAGCTCCAGGCTCATCCGCGGCCCTGCCTACTGCCGCAGCAGCCCGGGGCGGATCCGCTTGTCCTGCAGCCAGACGTTGAAGAGGGCGTCGGCGAAGTCCTTGCCCTCCACCACCACCTCCCGGCCATTGAGCGCGGAGAGCACCGTGCCCCGGTCCGGGACCCAGGTGATGAACAGGTCGGTGCCCTTCTTGCCGTCGGGGATCTCCCCCAGCAGCCGGTCCACCCGGACCCGGATCTTCTCGTAGTCCGCCCCGGAGACAGTCTGCAGTCGCCAGCGCAGCAGGTTCACCATCTGGTCCCGGGGGGCGTCCCGCAGCAGGTGCACGTGCAGCCGCTTGAGCTGGTCGGAGGCCAGCACCTCGGACGAATCCCGGGTGGGCTTCTCCAGGTACAGCCCCACGTCGTAGATGGAGAAGAACCACTTGCGGAAGGTGGCCGCCCCGTTGAGGCGCAGCTGCTTCCCGGCGACGTCCACCGTGTGGGGCAGCTCCTTGGCCAGCCCTGCCGGGGCCAGCAGCAGGCCCACCAGCAGGATCGAGATCATCCCGCGCATCGCTGGGAACCCTTTACCAACTGGCCCGCCGGCAGTCATCCCTCCCCACCGCCCCCCACAAAAGGGGGGGGCCTATTTTCCCGGACCTTCCAGATGTGTTAGAGCGCGCCCGCCTCCTGGACCCGATTTTCCGACTGTCCGGGGGACGAGGCTGTGCTGAAGCGTCGGCGAGTGCCGACGGCCAACCCCTCGAAACCGTGCGTTTCTTTGAGGAGTTGTACCCATGAACCTGTCTGTGATCGCGTTGGCAAGCGCCCTGGGCGCCGGCCTCCGTAGCTTCGGGCCGAAGGTCCGGCGTCTGGCTGGTCTGCTGATCTTCGCCTCGGTCCCCGCGTTCGCCTCCGAGGCGGACCTCGTCCTCCCCGACCTGAGCAGCGTCACCTTCATGGGTGACACCAACGGCCGGACCCTGCTGCTGATGGGCATCGGGGTCTGCTTGCTGGGCCTGGTGTTCGGCTTCGTCTCCTACGCGCAGCTCAAGCGGATGCCGGTCCACAAGTCGATGCTCGAGATCTCCGAGCTGATCTTCGAGACCTGCAAGACCTACCTGATCACCCAGGGCAAGTTCATCCTGCTCCTCCAGGTGCTGATCGGCGCGGTGATGGTCGTCTACTTCGGCGTGCTGCAGCACATGCCGGCGATGAAGGTGATCACCATCCTGGCGTTCTCCCTGCTCGGCATCGCCGGCAGCTTCGGGGTGGCCTGGTTCGGCATCCGGGTGAACACCTTCGCCAACTCCCGCACCGCGCACGCCTCGCTGGGTGGCAAGCCGTACCCCACCTACTTCATTCCCCTCAAGGCGGGGATGAGCATCGGGATGACCCTGATCAGCGTCGAGCTGCTGATGATGCTGGTGATCCTCCTCTTCGTCCCCCGCGACTACGCGGGTCCCTGCTTCATCGGCTTCGCGATCGGTGAGTCCCTGGGCGCCTCGGTGCTGCGGATCGCCGGCGGCATCTTCACCAAGATCGCGGACATCGGCTCCGACCTGATGAAGATCGTCTTCAAGATCAAGGAAGACGACGCGCGGAACCCGGGCGTGATCGCCGACTGCACCGGCGACAACGCCGGCGACTCGGTGGGCCCCACCGCGGACGGCTTCGAGACCTACGGCGTGACCGGCGTGGCGCTGATCACCTTCATCCTGCTCGCGGTCTCCAACACCGTGGTCCAGGTGCAGCTGCTGGTGTGGCTGTTCGTGATGCGGATCGTGATGGTGATCGCCTCCTACGTCTCCTTCGAGCTGAACAACGTCATCCAGTCCGCGCGCTTCAAGCAGGCGGACAAGATGAACTTCGAGACCCCGCTCACCTGGCTGGTGTGGGTGACCTCGATCGTCTCGGTGGCGCTGACCTTCGTCATCTCCTACCTGCTGATCCCCGACCTGGCCGGCGACACCACCCTGTGGTGGAAGCTGTCCGCGATCATCACCTGCGGCACCCTGGCCGGCGCGATCATCCCCGAGGTGGTCAAGGTGTTCACCTCCACCGAGTCCGCCCACGTGCGCGAGGTGGTCACCGCGTCCCGTGCCGGTGGCGCCTCGCTGAACGTGATCTCCGGTCTGGTGGCGGGTAACTTCTCCGCCTACTGGATGGGCCTGGTGATCGCCTCCCTGATGGGCACCGCGTACTGGTTCTCCGGAATGGGGCTGTCCGCCCTGATGCTGGCCCCGGCGGTGTTCGCCTTCGGCCTGGTGGCCTTCGGCTTCCTGGGCATGGGCCCGGTCACCATCGCGGTGGACTCCTACGGCCCGGTGACCGACAACGCGCAGTCGGTCTACGAGCTGTCGCTGATCGAGAACGTCCCCAACATCCAGAGCGAGTTCAAGAGCCAGTTCGGGCACGCCCCCCAGTTCGAGAAGGGCAAGCACTTCCTGGAGGAGAACGACGGCGCCGGTAACACCTTCAAGGCCACCGCCAAGCCGGTGCTGATCGGCACCGCCGTGGTGGGCGCCACCACGATGATCTTCGCGATCATCATGGTGCTGACCAACGGGCTGACCACCAACCTGGACAAGCTGTCCCTGCTGCACGCCCCCTTCCTGCTGGGGCTGCTGATGGGCGGCGCGGTGATCTACTGGTTCTCCGGCGCCTCGATGCAGGCCGTCTCCACCGGCGCCTACCGCGCGGTGGAGTTCATCAAGGCCAACATCAAGCTGGAGGGCGTGGAGAAGGCCTCGGTGGCCGACTCCAAGAAGGTGGTGGAGATCTGCACCCAGTACGCGCAGAAGGGGATGATCAACATCTTCCTCGCGGTGTTCTTCAGCACCCTGGCCTTCGCCTGCGTGGAGCCGTTCTTCTTCATCGGCTACCTGATCTCGATCGCGCTCTTCGGCCTGTACCAGGCGATCTTCATGGCCAACGCCGGTGGAGCCTGGGACAACGCCAAGAAGCTGGTGGAGGTGGAGCTGAAGGAGAAGGGCACCGAGCTGCACGCCGCCGCGGTGGTGGGCGACACCGTCGGTGACCCGTTCAAGGACACCTCCTCGGTGGCGATGAACCCGGTGATCAAGTTCACCACCCTCTTCGGCCTGCTGGCGGTGGAACTGGCGGTGGAGCTGGACAAGGACGCGGCCAACGGCAACCTGACCACCTGGCTGGCGGTGGGCTTCTTCATCGTCTCCGCGGTCTTCGTGTGGCGTTCCTTCTACGGGATGCGGATCCAGGCCGAAGCGGTGAAGGGTGAGGCCAGCGGCACCGGCGGCACCTCCAAGGCGAAGGTGGCGGCCTAGGTCCCAGGCCGTCGTTTCGGGGGCCGCGGCAAGGCGACTTCGTCGCTGGTCGCGGCCCCTTTCTCTTTTCGCAGTCAGTCTGTTTCGGGAGCGATTTGATGGGCAGCAGCGGAATGTCCATCCTGCGGTTGACCTTCCTCGGCACCTCGGCCGCGCAACCGACCATTCACCGGAACCTCTCCGGGCTGGCGGTGAAGGCCGACTCCGACCTGCTGCTGTTCGACTGTGGTGAAGGCAGTCAGCGGCAGATGATTCGTTACGGCACCGGCTTCGGCGTGGACGCCGTGTTCTTCACCCACTTTCATGCGGACCACTACCTGGGGATCATCGGCTTTCTGCGCACCCTGGGGATGAGCGGCCGCGAGCATCCACTCACCTTGCACGGCCCGCCCCCGGCGCGCCGGTTGCTGCAGCAGGCGGTCCACCTGGGCATCGAGGCGTTGCCCTTCCCGGTGGAGTTCGCGGAGCTGCGGGGCGGAGACGTGGTCACCCGCGGGGGCTACAAGGTCCGGGCGGTCCAGGTGGACCACCGGGTCAACGCGCTGGGCTACGTGCTGGAGGAGGACGTCCGTCCCGGCAAGTTCGACGTGGACCAGGCCCGGGCCCTGGGAGTGCCGGAGGGGCCGGCCTTCGGGAAGCTGCAGAAGGGGGAGAGCGTCACCCTCCCCGATGGAAAGGTGATCACCCCCGCGGAGGTGATGGGCCAGTCCCGGGCCGGACGCCGGGTGGTGATCTCCGGAGACACCCGCCCCTGCAATGCGCTGGTCGAGGCCTCCCGCGGCGCGGATCTGCTGATCCACGAGTCCACCTTCTCCGACGACGAGCAGGAGCGGGCGCAGGAGACGCGGCACTCCACCGCCCGCGAGGCGGGCAAGGTGGCCCACAAGGCGGGGGCGAAGCGGCTGATCCTCACCCACCTCTCCTCGCGCCATGACACCGATCCCTCCCGGCTGCTCCACCAGGCCAAGGAGGAGTTCAAGGGTCAGTGCGAGGTGGCCTACGACGGGCTGACCGTGGAAGTGCCGCTGACGGAGTGAGCACCCTTCCCGGAGTGTTGCGCGGCTGAACCTCCGTCCCTCCCGGATGGCCGCCGGTCCACGGCAGGTTGAACCGCGGTCTGTCTTGCCGCCTCCCTGCCCGCGCACAACCTTCCGTCCCACGCATCGCCAGCCACCCTCGTCCAAGAGGGAGTTCCGGCAACGCGCGTGGAGGGGGGCCGGATGGCAGAGACGGTGGAGGCGGCGCGGGCGTTGGCGCGGCCGGCGGTGTTGGGAATCGGGGAGCAGGTCGCGCGGGATGCCCGCACCCGGGTGGTGGCCGCGGCCGGGGTGGTGCTGGTCCACTCCACCTACCCGCAGGGGAGCGCGGTGCTGGAGTCGATGTCCCCCGCGACGCAGGGGATCTCCGCGGCGGTGTACTCGTTGGCGGTCACCTTTCCGGTCCACGCCTTCGTCCTCCTCTCCTTCCTGAACCTGGTCCCGCGGCTGGACGCGGGAGTGCCCACCCCCCGGTTGCTGCGCGCCGCCTTTGCCCGGCTGGTGCCCGCCCATCTGTTCTGGGTGTCGGTCTACCTGGCGGTGCGCGCGGTGATGGAGGGACGGCTGCCCACCGCCGAGCAGGTGCTGACCGGTGCGGTGCTGGGGCTGGCCGCCGACCACCTCTACTTCACCCCGCTGCTGATCGTCCTCACCGCCTGCGTGGCCCTCTGGAGCTGGCTGGCCCGCAGTGCGCGGCGGGCCGCCGTCGGTGCGCTGGGGTTGGCGCTGGTCGCCACCGCGCTGCAGCTGCAGTGGGGGAACGTCAGCCCCTGGCTGGCGGCGCTGCTGGGACCGCTGGGGATGGGGTCGATCGCGGTGGCCGGGCTGTGGCTGGGAAGGGCCTGGGGTGGGGTGGCGCCCGCTCCGGCGCAGGCACGCTGGATCGTCCTTGGGGTCGGCGGGGCGGTGCTGGTGTGCGCGGCGACCCTGGGCGGCGCCGCGCTGGAGTCCGGAGCCCAGCCCCTCCCGCTGACCGGAAGTCTGTGGCTCAGTCGGCTGGGGCTGGCCCTGGGGATCCCGGTGCTGCTGCTGGCGGTCCCCGGTCGGGTGCCGATGCGGCTGATCCGGATCGCGCCCTACACCCTGGGCGTCTACTTCCTCCATCCGATCTCCATCAAGGCGGTCCAGTTGCTGGAGGCGCGGGTGCCGGCGCTGGCCGGGATGGAGGCGGCGCTGATCCTCCCCAACGCGGTGGTGGCGGCGCTGTGCAGCCTGGGGGCGGTGGCCCTGCTGGCCCGCACCCCGCTGCGCCGCTGCGTGATCTGAAACCCAACCCAGGAGTCCCTTTCCATGTACGTCCCCAAGAGCGATCCCCAGGCTTCTCCCTCCGATGGCGCCACCCAGGCGCGGGCCGCGCTCTGCGACGCGGTGCAGCGGTTCGGCCGGACCCTCAACGAGGACCTGGCCGCGCGCGATGCGTCGGGGACCTTCCCCCGCGAGCTGTACCGCCGCTGCGGTGAGTTCGGGATCCAGGGGCTGCCGATCCCGGAGGCCTACGGTGGCAGCGGCCAGGATCTGATGACCAGTCTGCAGGCGATGGAGGCCCTGGGCTACGCCTGCCGGGACAACGGGCTGGTGTTCTCCCTCAACGCCCAGATGTGGGCGGTGCAGCTGCCGCTGGTGCGCTTTGGCACCGAGGAGCAGAAGCGCCGCTTCCTCCCCGGGCTGTGCCGGGGCGAACAGGTGGCGGCCCACGCCATCTCCGAACCCGGCTCCGGGTCGGACGTGATGGCGATGCGGACCCGCGCCACCCGCGACGGGGACCACTACGTCCTCAATGGCTCCAAGACCTTCGTCACCAACGGTCCGGCCGCGGACCTGGTGCTGGCGTTTGCCACCGTCAACCCCTCGGCGGGCGTGGCGGGGATCACCGGCTTCTTGATCGAACGCGGCACCCCCGGGCTGACCCTCTCCGCACCGATCCCGAAGATGGGGCTGCGGACCTCGCCGATGGGAGAGGTGATCCTGGAGGACTGCCTGGTGCCGGCCGCCAACCGGCTGGGCGCGGAGGGCGCGGGGGCCTCGGTGTTCAGCGCGGCGATGGAGTGGGAGCGGGCCTGCATCTTCGCCTCCCACCTGGGCGCGATGCAGCGGCTGTTCGAGGAGACGGTGGAGTACGCCAAGAGCCGCAAGCAGTTCGGCGAGCCGATCTCCCACTTCAGTCCGATCGCGGATCGAATCGTCCAGATGAAGATCGATCTGGAGGTGGGGCGGATGCTGCTCTACCGCGTCGCCGAGGCCCGGGACCGGGGCGAGAACACCGTCCTGCTGGCGGCGATCGCCAAGCTGTTCGTCTCCGAGGCCCACGTGCGCCAGGCGCTGGCCGCCCTGCAGATCCACGGCGGCTATGGCTACACCACCGAGCTGGGGGTGGAGCGGGAGCTGCGGGACGCGCTCCCCGGCACCCTCTACTCGGGCACCTCGGAGATGCAGCGAAAGATTATCGCCCGGCTTCTCGGGCTGTGAGGTGGACCATGCAACGAACGCTGATTGATGCGCTGGAAGAAGGTCTCTCCCGGGTCGATCCGAACAAGCCGGCGATCCTCGGCACCGATGCCCAGCTCTCCTACCGGGAGCTGTTCGAGGGAGCCAAACGGATCGCCACCGCGCTGGCCGAGGCGGGGATTGGCCGGGGCAACCGGGTCGGCCTGTGGATGGACAAGACCCCGGCCGCGGTCCAGGCCCTGCTGGGGGTGCTGTACTCCGGCGCCGCCTACGTCCCGCTCGATCCCCGGTCTCCCTGGCCGCGGACCCGGACCATCGCCCTGGACTGCCAGCTGGCGGGGATGGTGGTGGACTCGGCCAAGGCCGGGTTGCTGCCGGAGTTCCTGGACGGGCAGGCGCCGCGGCTGGTGCTGCTGAGCGGGAACCGGGCGGAGCTGCCCGCCAACCTGCCGGAGGGCCTGCGGGTGCAAACCCTGGCCGAGGCCCTGGCCCGCCCCGCGCGGGAGCTGCCCGTGCCGGAGGCCGGAGAGCTGGCCTACATCCTCTACACCTCCGGCTCCACCGGGGTGCCCAAGGGGGTGGTGCACACCCACGCCTCCGGGGTGGCCTTCGTGGATTGGGTTCGCGACACCTTTGGCACCGGGCCGGAGGATGTCTTCTCCTCCCACGCCCCCTTCCACTTCGATCTCTCGATCTCCGATCTCTTCGCCGCCCTGGCCTCCGGGGCCAGCGTCCGGCTGCTCTCCGCCACCGAGGGGATGCTGCCCGCGTATCTGGCCCGGATGATCGAACCGTGGGGGATCACCGTCTGGTACTCGGTGCCCTCGGTGCTGGTGGCGATGCTGGAGGCGGGGCTGGAGAAGGAGCCCCCGCGCGGGCTGAAGATCCTGTTCTTCGCCGGGGAGGTCTTCGCCACCGCGCAGCTACGGCGGTTGCGAAAGGCGCTGCCGGAGACGCGGCTCTACAACCTGTTTGGCCCCACCGAGACCAACGTCTGCACCTACTACCAGGTGCCGGAGCGGATCCCCGAGGAGCAGACCGCGCCGATCCCGATCGGCAAGGGCTGCGAGCACATGGAGACCTTCGTCCTCGACGACGAGGGACGGGAGCTGCGCGGGGTCGGCGAGCAGGGAACGCTGTGGGCGCGCGGCGGGAACCTGATGCAGGGCTACTGGAACGACGCCGAGCGCACCGCCCGTACCCTGTTTCCGGATCCCCGCGGACAAGAAGGGGTGGCCTGCTGCACCGGGGATCAGGTGCGGCTGTTGCCAGACGGGAACTACGAGTTCCTGGGGCGGCGGGACCACATGGTGAAGACCCGTGGCTACCGGGTGGAGCTGGGGGAGATCGAGGCCAGCCTGGCCGCGCATCCCTCGGTGCTGGAGGGAGTGGCGGTGCCGTTGCCGGACCCCAAGCTGGGCAACCGCCTGGTGGCGTCGGTGGTGCTTCGCAAAGGAGAGCAGCTGGACGTGAACACCCTGCGGAGCCACTGCGCGGCGCTGCTGCCCGGCTACATGGTTCCGGAGGTGTTCGAGCTGCGCGGTGAGCTGCCGCGGACGTCCACCGGAAAGGTCGATCGCGGAACGCTCCGCGTCGAATGGCAGGGGAGGGAAGAATGAACGCAAAGAACGTCGTCAGTCCGGTCCAGGTCGCGCAGGAGCTGCAGCGGTACGTCACCGAGGAGGTGCTCCGTCGGAAGGACGGGGTGGCCCTGGAGGCCCCGCTGGTGGAGTCCGGCCTGTTGGACTCGCTGGGGCTGCTGCAGATCGTGGCCCACATCGAACAGCAGTACGGGGCCAACCTCACCCAGAGCGGAGAGCCGGGAGACTTCCGGACCATCTCCTCGCTGGCCGCCGCGGTGTGGCGGATGTCGGGGATCGGGGCGCCGGCCCAGAGCGGGTGAGGCGGATCGGCCAGGGCGGCGGGTCACCGGAGTCAGCCTGGCGTTCTAGGTGTTAGAACGCGCCCCATGACGCCCGATGAGTTCCGCCGCCTGGGTCACCAGCTGATCGAGTGGGTGGCCGCGTACCGCGAGGGGATGGGGAAGTTGCCGGTGATGAGCCAGGTCCAGCCGGGCGAGATCCGCGCCCAGCTTCCCCCGGCGCCGCCCGCGCGCGGCGAGTCCCTGGAAGGTCTCCCCGCCGAGCTGGATCAGCTGATCCTCCCGGGGATCACCCACTGGAACCACCCCCGGTTCTTCGCCTACTTCCCCTCCAACACCGACCTGGCCTCGGTGCTGGCGGACCTGATCGCGTCGGGTCTGGGCCCCAACGCGATGAGCTGGCAGACCAGCCCCGCGGCCACCGAGGTGGAGGAGGTCACCCTGGAGTGGCTGCGGCAGATGGTGGGCCTGCCGGAGACCTTCACCGGATCGCTGCAGGACACCGCCTCCACCTGCGCGCTGGTGGCGCTGCTGTGCGCTCGCGAGCGCAGCACCCGCTACTCCCAGACCCGGGGCGGGCTGCAGGCGGAGGACGTGCCGCTGGTGGTCTACGCCTCGGATCAGGCCCACAGCTCGGTGGAGAAGGCGGCGCTGCT
Source organism: Myxococcaceae bacterium (assembly GCA_036675345.1). GTDB lineage: Bacteria > Myxococcota > Myxococcia > Myxococcales > Myxococcaceae > JALYOC01. The sequence goes on along the minus strand of JAKFFE010000020.1, from coordinate 367,976 downwards.
GGCGGGCTTTGGCCGTCAGCACGTGCGGGCCATCCCCACCGACGATCAGCACGCGCTGCGGATGGACCTGCTGCGGGCAGCGGTGACCGAGGATCTGGCCAACGGGCGGCGCCCCTGCGCGATGGTGGCCTCGATCGGGACCACCGCCACCACCGCGGTGGATCCGCTGGCGGAGGTGGTGAAGCTGGCCGCGGAGGTGGGCGCCTGGGTCCACGTGGACGCCGCGCTGGCCGGGACCGCGATGGTGGTCCCCTCCTGCCGCAGCCAGTGGGCGGGTGTGGAGGGGGCGGACTCGCTGGTGCTCAACCCGCACAAGTGGATGGGCGCCGGCTTCGACTGCTCGGCGTACTACGTGCGCGATCCCCAGCACCTGATCCGGGTGATGTCCACCAACCCCACCTACCTGCGCACCGCCCACGACGCGGAGGTGAAGAACTACCGGGACTGGGGAGTGCAGCTGGGGCGCCGCTTCCGGGCGCTGAAGCTGTGGATGGTGATCCGCAACGAGGGGGTGGAGGGGATCGTGGCCCGGATCGAGCGGGATCTGGAGTATGCCCGGGGCTTCGCCCGGACCATCGATCAGGCCGCCCCGGAGTGGGAGCGACTGGCCCCGGTGCCGTTCCAGACGGTGTGCATCCGCCACCGTCCGGCCGGGCTGGAGGGCGCCGCGCTGGACGCGCACAACCTGGCGCTGGCCCACGCGGTCAACGCCACCGGCCAGGCCTACGTCACCCCCTCGGTGGTGAAGGGGGTGCAGTTGATCCGGGTCTCGTTTGGCGCCACCGCCACCCAGCCTGCGGACGTGGACGCGCTGTGGGCCTTGCTGCGGCAGACCGCGGCGCGCTGAACGCACCGCCTGTCGCCTCGCCTGCTGGTTGAGCAGGTGCCTGGGTCCCCGGGCCGGGGATGCCCACCCTGAGGCCATGGGATGGAAGGCCTTTCTCTTCGACAACGACGGCACCCTGCTGGACACCAACACCGCGCACGTCAACGCGTGGCACCGGGCGCTGCTGCGGCTGGGACATGAGATCCCGCTGGAGCGGATCGCCCCGGAGATCGGCAAGGGCGGGGACAAGCTGGTCCCGGCGCTGCTGGGCGAGGCGCTGGAGCGCGAGCAGGGAGAGCAGATCCGCCAGGCGGAGACCGAGGAGTTCCTGGCGATCGCCGCCCGCACCCGCTTCGTCCTCTTCGAGGGGGTGCAGGAGCTGCTGCAGACGTTGCGTCAGCGTGGCATCCGCACCTGCATCGCCACCTCCAGCAGCGAGGAGCACTTCGACGCGATGTACAAGGAGTCGGGGTTGAACCTGCGTCCACAGGTGGACCGGGTGATTACCAAGAAGAAGTCGATGGAGAGCAAGCCAGCGCCGGACCTGATCCAGGCCGCGGTGGAGCAACTGGGAATGGCGCCACAAGACTGCGTGATGGTGGGCGACACCCCGCACGATGGAGAGGCCAGCCGCCGCGCCGGGGTCGCCTTCATTGGCCTGCTTTGTGGAGGGAACGCCCGAGAAACCCTGGAACGCGCGGGGGCGCAGCGCATCTACCGTTGGCCTCGCGAGCTGCTGCGAGATCTGGATCAACTTCTCTAATCCCCTCTGGAAGGAGGACCCGAACCATGGCCACCCCCTCAATGCCCATCGACATCGGAATCCCGGAGAGCGCGCGGCGGGAGATTGCCGCCGGACTCTCCCGGCTGCTGGCGGACACGTACACGCTGTATCTGCAGACCCACAACTTCCACTGGAACGTGACCGGTCCGATGTTCCAGACCCTGCACCTGATGTTCGAGGCGCAGTACAACGAGCTGGCCCTGGCGGTGGATCTGATCGCCGAGCGGATCCGCGCCCTGGGCGTGGCCGCGCCCGGCACCTACCAGGAGTTCGCCCAGCTCTCCTCGATCAAGGAGACCACCGGGGTCCCGGCCGCGGAGGAGATGATCCGGCTGCTGGTGAAGGGCCAGGAGTCGGTGGTCCGGACCGCCCGCTCGCTGTTCCCGATGGTGGAGAAGGCCAGCGACGAGCCCACCGCGGACCTGCTCACCCAGCGGATGCAGATCCACGAGAAGACCGCGTGGATGCTGCGGTCGCTGCTGCAGTAGGAGCGCGCGGTGGAAGGCGGATCGCTGCTGCGTCCGCGGGAGGGTCAAGCTCACTGCTGCCGCTTGACCTTCACCCGGACGCGGCCCGGCTCCCCTGGCTCCAGCTCCACCTCGATCTGCGCGTCCGGTCCCTCCTGATTCCGGAGCTGGGCGATCAGCCGCTGACGGGCCTGCTCCCGGTCCTCCGCCGAGGCGCCCACCCGGAACAGCCGGTGGCCGATCTTGCCCAGGAGGTTGTCTCGGACCCTTCCCTCCAGCCTCTCCACCCGGGGGGACAGCGCCTCCACGCCCTCCAGCCCGCGAACCCGGGCCAGGACCTCCTCGTCCTCCGCCAGGCGATCTCCCCACACGTCCACCACCAGCGAGGTGGGGCCCTCCGGGCTCCGCCGGGCCTGGACCGAGACGTTCAGCACCCGGCCGCCCTCGGAGCGCATCGCCTCCGCCAGTCGCTCCCCCAGTCCCGGCGGCGGACGCACACCCGCCGGCAGCACCAGGGTCACCCGCTTGCCGACCTCCACCCCGTACTCCGCCGGCACCCGGGAGGCGGTGAGCACCGAGACCAGCACCAGCGCCGGAGCCAGATAGCGGAGCCGATGGGCGGGTCGGCGCACCGGCTGCGGGACCAGGGCGTCAAAGCGCCTCAGCAGTGAGTCCTCCAGCTCCTGGCGGTGCTCGGAGCGCGGTGGGGGCACCGGCCGCTTCAGCGAATCAGGTTTCATGGCGCACCGAATTCTCTCCTCAGCTCTTCCGGCCAGTTTCCGCGCAGCTCCCGGACCGCGCGCGACACCCGCTGGCGCACCGCGGCCTCGCTGGCTCCGGTGAGCTGGGCGATCTCCGCGAAGCGCAGCCCGTCCTCGAAGCGCAGCAGCAGCCACTCCCGGGTTTGCTCCGGCAGGGTGGCCAGCTGTTTCCCCAGCCGGGCTGTCTCCTCGGCGGTCGTCAGCAACTCCAAAGCCCCCGGCTGGAGCGAGGCCTGTTGTTCCGCCAACTCGCCGGGCGCCGCTCGCTGCGTGCGCCGGGCCTCATCCACCAGCGCATTCCGGGCGATGGTCAGCACGTAGCCCCGCACGCCGCGCGAAGGATCAATCCTGGGCAGCGCCTCCAGCAACTGGAAGAACACCTGCCCCAGCAACTCCTCCGCCGCCGCGTCGGACTGCGCGCGGCGGCGGACGAACCGCCACACCACCGGGTACAGCGCCCGATACAACTGGCGAAAGGCATCGCGATCGCCCCGCTGGGCGCGGGCGAGCTGACGCGCGAGCCAGAGCTCGCGAAGTGGCCAGAGCGGATCGGGCATGGAGGCGGCCGGAGCCTACGGCGTCTGCCGGATGATCCGCTTGCGGATCACCTTCCCGTCGCCGCTGAGCTCCCCTTCGCCCGACTCCAGCTTCGGCTTCTCGGAGAGGGGCAGGGAAGAGACCTGGATCTCCGCCGGCGCCAGCGAGGGGAACGACTCCCGCAGGGTGGAGGGGATCTCCGCCTCCGGCACCGTTCCGCCCCACAGGTCGAGGGTCAGCGTCTCCCCGCTCCCGGTCTTCTTGCGGATCACCTTCACCTGGCGCTCGCCACTTCCCACGGTGACCAGCGCGGCGACCACCTTCTCCGGGTCAGGCATCGTCCCCGCCGCCAGCCGGACCTCCACCCGGGTCCCGGTCTCCTCCGCCCACGCCGCACCTCCGGCCAGCAGTCCCACGCACAGCACGCCTCCCAGCAGCTTTCGCATCGCTCGCTCCTCTTGGGGTTGGTTCCAGGAAGAGTACGGAGCGGGGCCCAATCCGTGACAGCAGCGCCCAACTGGACCGGGAAGCTGGGGCGAACTCGGTGCTACCGTCCGCGCTCCGATGAGCGACCCCCACCTGCAACCGCGCGCGCCCGCCGCGACCTTCGCCGCGCTCTGTGCGCTGGTGACCCTCTCCGGGATGTGTGGCCTGGTGTTCGAGGTCATCTGGGTGAAGTACCTCTCCCTGGTGGTCGGCCACACCACGGTGGCGGTCAGCCTGGTGGTGGCCGCGTTCCTGGGCGGGTTGGTGCTGGGGAGCCTGATCCTGGGGCGGGCGGTGGACCGGGCGGCGCGGCCCCTGAGGGTTTACGCGCTGCTGGAGCTGGTGATCGGGCTCTCGGCGCTGGCCACCACCGGCCTCCTGGCGAAGCTGCCGGAGTGGATGGACCAGCTGGGGCTCCCCGGTCCCCTGCGGGTTCTGATCGCCACCCTGGTGGTGCTGCCGCCCACCTTCGCGATGGGCGGGACCCTTCCGGCGGTGGTCCGCTTCGCCACCCGCAGTCTGGCCTCGGTGGGTCGGTCCTTCGGGGTGCTGTATTCGCTGAACACCCTGGGCGCGGCGGTGGGTTGCGGCCTGGCCGGCTTCTTCCTGATCGGTGAGCTGGGGTTGCTGCGCACCGCGTTCCTGGCCTCGGCGATCAACGGGGTGGTGGCCGCCGCCGCGTTGCTGCTGGATGGGCGCTCCCGGCCCGCGACCGAGCTGCGCGGCGCGCCGTCCTCCTTCCAGCTCCCGGAGTTGCTGGACGAGCGGGGACGCAAGGTGCTGGTGGTGGCGTTTGCCGCCTGCGGCTTCGCCTCCATCTCCTACGAGGTGCTCTGGTTCCGGGTGCTCTCCTCCTCGCTGGAGTCCAGCGCCTATGCCTTCACCCTGCTGCTGGTGACCTTCCTGCTGGGGCTGGTGCTGGGCGGGCTGCTCTACACCTGGAAGCTGTCGTCGGTGCCCCGGCCGCTGGAGCTGTTCGTGGGGCTGCAGTCGCTGATCGCCCTGGCCGGCCTGATGTCGATGGCGCTGTTGGGACAGCAGCGGGTGCTGGAGCAGCTGGTGCCCTCGATGCTGGGGGCCCTGGGCGCCCAGGACGCGCTGTACCTGAGCGTGGCGCTGCGGGCGGGGTTGATCATCCTGATCCCGGCGACGCTGATCGGCATCGCCTTCCCGTTGATCGCGCAGCTGACCACCCGGCATCTGGAGCGGGTGGGCGGACACATCGGGCTGCTGTACTCGGTCAACACCCTGGGGGGGATCGCCGGCTCGCTGACGATGGGCTTTCTGGCCATCCCGCTGCTGGGGACCCAGCGCAGCTTCGCGCTGGTCTGTGCCCTGAGCATGGCGGTGGGGCTGTGGGTGCAGCGGGTGGATCGCTCGGCGGACACCCGGGCCCGGCTGCGGTTGTACGCCACCGCGGGGCTGCTGGGGGTGGGGCTGCTGATGCTGCCCTCGCGCTATCTGCAGCAGGCGGTGGCCCAGTTCAGCGACTCGAAGCTGCTGGAGCTGAGGGAGGGGAGGGACGGGACGCTGGCGGTGCTGCAGTACGACCGGGAGTCGGTCTGCGACTCCGGGCTGTACGAGTGCGATCTCCGCTGCCCCGGCGAGTTCATGCACCGGCAGTTGCTGTTCGGCTCGGTCTCCTACGCCAGCACCGTGCCCCCGGCGAAACGCTACATGCGCGCGCTGGCCCACCTGCCGATGCTGCTGAGCAAGGACCCGGGGGACGTGCTGGAGATCTGCTTTGGCACCGGCACCACCGCTGGCTCGTTCACCACCCATCCGGCGCTGCGGAGCTTGACCCTGGTGGATCTGAACCCGGACGTGTTCGCGATGGCTCGCTACTTCGAGGAGAGCAATCTGCGGGTGCTGGAGGATCCGCGCACGGTGAAGGTGGTGGACGACGGGCGCCACTACCTGGGGAAGACCGACCAGAAGTTCGATGTGATCTCGCTGGAGCCGCCGCCCCCGCGCGCCGCCGGCGCGGTGAACCTCTACTCGCGCGAGTTCTACCAGCTGGCCCGGGAGCGGCTCAGCCAGGGTGGGGTGCTGGCGCAGTGGGTGCCGGTGGAGCAGCAGGACGACCGGCTGGCGAGGATGCTGCTCAAGGCGATCACCGACGTGTTCCCGCATGTGCAGCTGTGGGTCCCGGCCAGGCTGGAGGGGGTGGTGCTGGCGTCGATGCAGCCGCTGGAGATCGACCTGGAGCAGTGGCAGCAGCGCTGGCGGGTCCCGGAGGTGAGGGAGAACCTGGCCGAGGTGGGCTACGACGGACCGGAGTCCTTGCTGGGCGCATACCTGATGGACGACGCGACGCTGCGGCGCTACGTGGCCGGGGTCCCGGCGGTCACCGATGATCGCCCGGCGATCGAGTACTTCCTCTCTACCCGCGACCGTCCCTTCTCCGCGCAGTCGCTGCTGGAGCAGGCCTCCCCGGTGGAGTCGCTGGTGGGCAGCTCCACGCTGGCGGCGGACTGGGCCCGCGCGCACCGGATGTACATCCAGGCCCACGCGCTGTTCCGGCAGGGCGAGAAGAACCTGGCCTGGGATCAGGTGGAGCTGGCCTCGCGGGTGGTGGGAGACACCCCGTACACCGACTTCCTCAAGAACCTGGAGTACGGCTGTCTGGGGCAACGCCGCGCCCAGCCGCAGCCCTCGGCGCGCTGACCGATGGCGGCTGGGGAACCGCCACGGCTGACCAGTGAGGCCTTCCGGTCGGATCGTCCGCGCTCGGGGATCCTGATCGCGGTGGTGGTGGCGTTGGTGGTGCTGCCCCTGCTCAGCCTCTACGGGAGCGTGGTCGCCAACCACGCGGTGCTGTACGGGCGGTGGTACCTCGGGTACCTGGGGGCGATCTGCCTGGGGCTGCTGGGCGCGGCCTGGGGGCTGTGGCATCGCCGCCGCTGGGGAGCGCTGCTGGCCGGGGCGGTGCTGCTGGGCAACGGCGCCTTCACCGTCTATCTGGGCGAGGCCACCTGGCTCAAGAGCGCCCTCCCGGTGGGAATCCTGCTGGCGATCGCCCTGGAGTATCGGGACCTGGAGTAGACGAACGATCCGGGGGACGGTGGCGGCTCTGGCACCCTGGAGGCGACCCGCGCTGCGGCTGGCGGGGACGCAGTCCGGCTTCCTCCTCCCAGAAGTCACCCATGCGACGCAGTGCTTTTGGTGCGTGCTTCTCTGGCCAGGTTGCGAGAGTTTGCGCCGCGGTGGGCGCCTGCCGTTGGCATCTTGCCCACTTCGCCAATTTCCAAGAGGAGCAATACGCCTATGAGCAAGTTCGGAATGGTTGTCGTTGCCGCCGCGGTCCTGATGGTCGCCTGTGACGACAAGAAGCAGGCCGAGGCCCCGCCGCCCAACACCGCCACCGAGAGCCGGATGGAGACCGGGGCCCAGCCGTCTCCCGCGGTCGGCGCCAACGTCGGCACCACCCCGGTGGACGCGGGCGCGGTCGCTCCCGCGGGTTCTGCGATGATGGCCGGCACCGACGCCGGCGCGGCTCCTGCTTCGGGCGGGGCGATCTCCGAGGCCGACCGCAATGAGGCCAAGACCGTGTTCACCCAGCGCTGCGTGGCCTGCCACGGCGCGTCCGGGATGGGCGATGGCGCTGCCGCGGCGGCGCTGAACCCCAAGCCGCGCGCCTTCGGCGATGCGGCCTGGCAGGCCAGCGTGACCGACGCGCACATCGAGAAGATCATCGAGCAGGGCGGCGGCGCGGTGGGCAAGAGCCCGCTGATGCCCCCCAACCCGGACCTGGTCGGCAAGCCGGTGGTGAAGGCGCTGCGCGAGCACGTGCGCAACTTCGGCAACAAGGCGGCCAAGTAGGTTTGTCGCGACGGGCGCGGCGGGGGATCGGTTGATCCTCCGCTGTGCCGCAGCACCGCAGCACCGCAGCTGGCGGCGGCGCTCAGCAAGGCGCTGGCCCGTGGATCGCATCCATCGCGGCAACGCAACACGGAACCGCTTTGTCGGGCCCGACCGCGGATTGCTGGACCAGCGGGTACGCCGGGCCGCGGCACAGATGAGACTCCGTCCGGAGAACGCGGGACCTCCACCGCAGCCGTCCGCCGGCTGGGCGGAGATCCATCGCCTGGACCGGGAAGTGCGCAGCGTGATGCAGGAGAGCGCGCCGGGAGGGCTACTTCAGGATCTGCTCGATCTCCGCCCACGCGGCGACGATCTGCCGGGTGCGGCGTTCGGCCAACTCCCTGAACTCCGGCGCCAGATGTTCGACCTTGTCGGGGTGGTATTGGGCAATCAGGGTCCTGAACGCCTTCCGGGCCTCAGCGAGCGTGACGTCTCCGGTGATTCCCAGCAGTGCCCATGGATCCGTCTCGCCCCAGGGGTCGGCCGGTTCCCTGGTTGCACCGCCCCTGCCGCTTCGCGCACGTTGGCTCTCAGCCTCGGCCTCGTCCTTGGGGGCTTGCCGAGAGGCCCCAGGTCGCCGCTGCTGAGTTCCGGATCCTGCCTCTCCCTCGGGACGCTGTTGGGAAGCCCGGCTCCCCTGTTTCGCGGAGCCAGCTGCTCGTGCGCTGCTTGAACCGCGAGATCCAGACTCCGGTCCACCCGGGGCTCCAGGTCGACTGCTGGGCGGCGGCGCAGCCCCTGGTCTCTTCATCGGATCGGGTCGGGGAATCTGGGGGTGCGCCGCGGCCAGTGCCTCCTGCAGGAACCAGAGGTCGGCACCTGGTTCCGACCGCTTCTTGAGAACTGCCTCCACCTCGCCGTTGACCATGAGCAGGTAGCCATGAGCTGCGGCGAAGGCCTGCGGACCGTCATTCGGGAAGAGCCGGTCGGCCAGGTCGCCCATCGGGTCCCGCCACATGCCCTCCAGCTTTCCGTCGTCGGCGACCACCACACACACCAGCAGGTCCCCGAACCGTCGCTCCAGGGAGAAGAAGGGTTCACGCTCCTCCACGGGGCGCATGTGGTCGCCATGCCTGACCGCGGTCACCAGCAGCACCGATGCGGGCTGCAGCGCCCGCTCCAGTAGACGGGTCTTCACGTCCTTCTGGGAGAAGTAGAGGACCTCCAGCACCCGAAGAATCTATCGTGCCTTCGGCGTTCCGCGTGACTCGCAAGCAGAGAGCCAGACGCTCTTGGCCGCCGCTTCGGTCGAAGGTCCCGCGTTTGCGTAATTGATTACTCAAATGCGGTGGGTGCCGGTCGTTGCACGACCGCAGACCGCAGACCGCAGACCGCAGACCGCAGACCGCAGACCGCAGACCGCAGACCGCAGACCGCAGACCGCAGACCGCAGACCGCAGAACGCAGCGAAGTCCAAGTTTGGGGTTAGAGCGTCCCTCCGCTGAACGCTGGGCCATTTTCCTCGCGCCCAGCGGGGCGTGGGGAGGGCGGCGGACTCGACGAGGGTGTCGGGACCAAAAGACTGGCCGCCAAGAAAGACACAGGTGTCTTTCTCAGCGTCCAGTCCTCTGCTGATGCCCCGACTGTGCAATCCGGAGCGCGAGGGGGGGCAAGGCAGCCACCCCCGAAGGAAGGATGGCCTTCGGGCCCCTGCTATTCTGCGACAAGCGGCTCCTTGTCGGTGGGGCGGCACCTCTCCGAGTGGACCGCCCTCGAGAACCGACAACCGCCGGCTTGTCGCAGAATAGGAGGGGGCCGCGGTTGCCCCCAGTCCGACTTGATGGGCGCCCGACCCTTCCTCTAGCAACGACTTCGTCAGTGCCCGGGTGCGCTGGGTGCTGTCTTTGCGGTCCAGGGGAGCGCAGCGCCTGCTCCTTCCCCACACCGCTTGACCGCGGTGCTGGCCCCAGGGACGCGCCGCGTCCAGCGGCCGTGATGGCGACCCCCGCGGTGCCGGCCCCAAAGACGTGACGCGTTCATCAGCCGTGATGGCGACCCCCGCGGTGCCGGCCCCAAAGACGTGACGCGTTCATCAGCCGTGATGGCGACCCCCGCGGTGCCGGCCCCAAAGACGTGACACGTCCAGCGACCGTGATGGCCACCACTGCGGCGCTGGTCCCAGGGACGCGCCGCGTCCAGCGGCCGTGATGGCGACCACCGCGGTGCCGGCCCCAAAGACGTAACGCGTCCAGCGGCCGCGATGGCGACCACTGCGGTGCTGGCCCCCGGGACGTGACGCGTTCAGCGACCGTGATGGCGACCACTGCGGTGCTGGCCCCAGGGACGTGACGCGTTCAGCGGCCGTGATGGCGACCACTGCGGTGCCGGCCCCCGGGACGTGACGCGTTCCGCGGCCGTGATGGCGACAACCGGGGTTCATCCCCTGCGGCGCTTCCGGCAGCACGACCCCGCGCGAACCGACCAGGAGAAGTGGACCGACTGCGATAAGTCTCCACCGCTCGCCGCCTTTCCCGGCGAGCGGGAGCGTTTGATGAGCGTAGGACTGGTGGTCCGGTTGGAAGATCTCCCCAAGGGGTTCTTCAAGCGTCGCCGAGATCCGGCGCGGCTGCTCCGGGAGTTCGCCGGCGCGTGCCAGCAGGTCGCCGCTTCGGTGGATCCCCTGCTTGGTCAACTGGTCGCGTTCGAGGAGTTCCAGAGTGGAATCGAACTCGAGCTGCTCCCTGGGCTCGAGCCCCTCCACCTGGAGCCCACCGAAGGCGCGGCGGAGATCAGCGCCAGCACCTCCGGAGGGGGGCCCGGCTACCACGTCTACGTGGTGGAGTTGATCGAGGCGGCGGCGGCCGCGATCGGCGCGATCGTGCATCTGGACGATCCCACCGAGGACGGGGCTCGCTTCCGCGACGAGGGCGGCTACTTCCATACCCGCGACTTCCAGGCGCTGGAGCAGGAGGTGAGCGGTTGGCTCCACGGCATCGGCAAGGTGCTCGCGGAGGGCGAACACTGGGAGGAGATCGCCTTGATGTGGGCCATCGACAAGCCCCGGGCGTTGTCGCCTGGGATCGTCACCCCGATCGGGCCGCAGCCCCGGGAACTCTTCGAGAAGGCGGCCGAGTCGATCCAGGCAGCCCCGGCGCTGGGGCGCGCCCTCCTCCCCTGGTGGGAGCGGGGCTTCACCGCGCGGACGGCCGCCAACCTCGCCCTGCTCCTGGGCTGGTCGGAGCTGCGCTGGCGGGTGCCGACGGATGAGCGGGAGCGGCAGCGTTTGCAGCAGTTCGTGGCCGCGGTCGATCGCGCCCGCCAGCTGGACCCCACGCTTCCGCTGCCCGAAAGCGAGCTGGCGGAGGCCCGCGCCTTCCTGGAAGCGGAGGACGCAGCGCGCGCTCCAGCGAAGGAGGGCCTCGGCTATTTCCGGGGGCTGGTCCGGGCGACCGGACCCGGGGGGTGGACCTGCGATGTGCCTGGCTTCTGGTACGACAGCTGGGAGGAGGAGACCGCCCGCTGGGAGTTCGACGGCTTGAGTGTGCGCCTCTCCTCCTTCAGCGCCGACTCGGAGCTGCCCCTCCCCACCGCGCCCGAGCGGACGCCGGAACAGCGTGCCTTCTTCCCGGTGGAGCAAGAGCGCCTCCAGGGCTGGGCGGAGGTGAAGGAGGAGGACGGCGCCCTGCAGCTGGTGGGAAAGCTGGTCAGCGCCAACCACCAGTGCCTGCTGACCGTGTCCGGCAGCGGGCCCGGCGCGCAGGCGAGTGCGGAGCAGGTCTTCCGCAGCGTCCGTCCGCCGCCCCCTCCCGAGGCGCCACAGTGACCCTCACCCGGCTACACTGCGGGTCCCAATGGGCGGACACGCAAAGTGGTGGCTGGGGCTGGGAGTGGCGGCGTTGGTCCTGATGGTGGCCTCCGGGTTCGCCGTGCTCCGGAAGCGAGCGCGCCCGCCCGCCGCGGTGGCGGTGGTGGACGCCGGGGTGCCGGTGGCCTCCGCCCCGGCCACCTCCACCGTGGCCCGCGACGGGTGTGGGCTCCCCCGCGAGCTGAGCCTGAGCGCGGCCGCGGACGGGGCCCCGGTGCTGCTGTGGGCGGTGGCTCCGGTGCGGCTGTTCCTGGACGACAAGCCGGCGTTCAGCTCCCCGGAGAAGCCGCTGCGCCTCTCCGGCGAACACACCCTGCGCGCCGAGGCCCGGGGCGAGGAGCCGGTGGTCACCCGCTTCCGGGTGGTGTCGGGCAGCCCGGCGCTGTTCCACGCGCAGGTCGACGAGGGCTTGGGAATCACCCTGGTCCGGCTGGGGATGTCCTGCACCAGCTGCGTGTTCAAGGACGCGGACCTGGACCTGACCTACCAGCCCTCCGACGAGCCGACCTTCTCCTTGCTGAAGTCCGCCGCCTCCACCCTGCGGACCGACCAGTGGCGCCTGGCCCTGGCGCGGCTGCGGCGGGTGCCTCCCAAGGACCGCACCAAGGTTCCCTACCTGCGGCTGGCCTCCAACCTCTACCAGGCCACCGCCGATCCGGATCAGGCGCTGGCGCTGGCCCGCTCCATTCCCGCCGGGCGCTCCAACGATCTGTCCACCCTGCTGGACGCGCTGGCGCGGCTGCGGTCCGCGGAGGACCGCGGCACTCCGGAGGGGCTCTTCGCCCGTTGGAACACCGTGACCGACCGCTTCGGCGCCCTGGCCTCCCGCTTCGCCGAGCAGGCCCCCGGGCCGGTGGCGGCCTCCACCCGTCGGCTGGAGCAGCTGGGCACCGCGTTCGAATCCCAGTCCCGGGAACCGCGCGCCCAGCGGGCCACGGTGGACGCCGCCGAGGAGACGGTGTTGCAACTGGTCCGCGAGCTGCGGGCGCTGCGGCCAAACGACTGCGCCTTCCAGACCGAAGTGGTGCGCACGGTGACCGGATGAGCGGCCTCACCCGCGGCATCGAAGCCGGACCTTGGCCAACCTCCCTCCCCGGGGAGGGAGAATGAGCAGCAGCGCCGCCCGCGCCCGTCGCGGCAGCCTGTTGTGGGCGCTGTTGATCGGTCTGGGCTCCACCGCCGTCGCGGTGGGAATCGAGCGGACCGACCTGCTGGGGTTCCGCGCGATGGAGCGGGGCGCCTACGACCGCGCGGTGGAGACCTTCACCCGGAACGAGGGCCGTTCCGAGCGGGTGGTGCTGGTGGCCATCGACGACCGGACCTTCAGCGAAGTGCGGCTCAACGAGTCGATGGCCCTGGAGTTCGGCACCTGGCCCTACTTCCGCAGCTTCTGGCTGTACCTGGTCCAGCACCTGGTGGACGAGGGCGCTCGCGCGGTGGCGCTGGACGTGGTGATGGACGAACCGCACACCGATCCCAAGGGCGACCAGCAGCTGGGGGAGGCGGTGGCCCGCCACGGATTGCCGCTGTACATCGGGGTGGCCGAATCCCCCAGCGCCCCCGCCTTGCCGGCGGTCACCGCCCGCAACGTCCTCCCCGCCCCGCGCCAGCCGCCGGAGTGGGTGGTGCCCCGCCCCCAGGAGCCCCAGGACTCCGCGGAGGGCGAGGTCTCCGAGGACCTGTTCGACGAGCCGGTGGCCCCGCGCGCTCCGCCCGAAGCGGTGGCCCAGGCGCTGGCCTTCCCGGTGACCGCCACCCGGCTGACCTTGCCGACCCTGCCCACCAAGCTGGACTCGCGGCTGCAGCAGCGGGCCAGCAATCCCATCCGGCCCATTCCCCAGCTGGTGGGCGCGCTGCCCGGCTTCGGGCTGGTGATCTCCGAGGAGGACGAGGATGGGGTCCTCCGCCGCACCCGCTTTGCCTACTCCGACGGCGCCAACCACTACGTCACCCTCCCGATGGCGGTGGCGGCGGACCTGCTGGGCGCGGAGCAGGTGGAGCTGTCTCCCGGCCGGCTGACGTTCGGCAGCCGGTCGATGCGGATCAACACCGACGGCTCGGCGCTGATCGACTACGGGGGGTCGGTGGTGGAGCGCTTCGAGATGGTCAGCGCCTTCGATGTGCTCAACGACTTTCTGCTCAAGCGGGCCGGTCAGCCCCGGGTGTTGCCGGGGGGAATCTTCAAGGACCGGGTGGTGCTGATCGGCGGGACCGCGGTGGGGACCGCGGACGTCAAGGCCACGCCCTTCTCCTCCTACGTTCCGGGGATGGTGAAGCAGGCCTCGGTGCTGGACTCGCTGCTGGGCGGCCGGTTCATCGTCCAGGCCCCCTACGCGGGTTCGGTGGCCCTGGCGCTGGGCTGCGCGCTGCTGGCTGCCTTCGGGATCCTCCTCACCCGGTCGATCTTCGTGGAGATCGCCGCGCTGCCGGCGGTGATGCTGCTGGCCTTTGGAGTGACCGGGCTGGCCCTGGCCACCTGGCAGGTGCACCTGCTGACCGCCACCGCCGGGCTGGCGGGACTGGTGGCCTCCTTGTCCTCGATCGCGGTCAACCACCTGCTGGCCACCCGGGATCGCGAGCGGCTGCGGGCCTCCTTCAGCAAGTTCCTCTCCCGGGAGGTGGCCGCCCAGCTGGCGGACCAGGAGGAGCTGCCGAAGCTGGCCGGGGAGCGGATGCCGATCACCGCCTTCTTCTCCGACATCCGCGGGTTCTCCACCTTCTCCGAGAGGTTCAAGGACGATCCGGAGGCCCTGGTGGCGATCCTCAACACCTACCTGACCCGGGTGACCGGGGTGCTGCAGGCGGACGGGGCCTGCCTGGACAAGTACATCGGCGACGCGGTGGTGTGCCTGTTCGGCGCTCCGGTGCGCCACCCGGACCACGCGCTGCGCGCCTGCCGGGGAGCGCTGGCGGCGCAGGCGGAGGTGTCCCGGCTGCGGGAGGAGTTCGCCACCCAGGGACTGCCGGACATGTACACCCGCATCGGGCTGAACACCGCCTCGATGTTCGTGGGCAACATCGGCAGCGAGCAGCTCTTCAACTACACCGCCATCGGGGATGGGATGAACCTGGCGGCGCGGCTGGAGGGGGCGAACAAGAACTACGGCACCACGATCATGATCGGCCCCGCCACCTACGAGCAGGCCAGCGCGCACATCGAGGCCCGCGAGCTGGACTGGGTGCGGGTGGCGGGAAAGACCGAGCCGGTGGCGGTGTACGAGCTGCTGGGCCTCAAGGGTGGGATTTCCCTCGCCAAGACAAAGGTGGTGGAGTCCTACGCACGCGGGCTGGCCGAGTACCGGGCCGGGAGGTTCGCGCAGGCCTTGGAATGGCTGGATCAGGCGCTGGCGGTGGACCCCGAGGATGGTCCTTCCCGCGCACTGGCCCAGCGATGCGGTAGATACCTGGAGCAGCCGCCACCTCAGCCGTTCGATGGCGTGGCCAATCTGGAGAAGTGACATGCGAAGACTCTCATGGGTGGTGCTGGCCACCGCGCTGTTCGCGGGAACCGGCCTGGCGGCGATCACCAAGAACTCCACCCTCTACGTTCGCAGCCGCAATACCCGGCTGGTGGACAAGCCCAACGGCAAGGTGCTGGCCACCCTCCAGCCGGGCACGGAGGTGATCTGGCTGGGGACCGCGCCCAATGCCCCCGGCTGGCACCTGGTGAAGGTCGGCAAGCGCAGCGGCGCGCTGCTCACCGCCAACCTGGCCACCAAGCCCCCCTCCCGGGAGGTGGTGGCCACCCAGGGCACCCAGTCCATCGACCAGGCCACCTTCCTCAGCTCGGCGGCGGCCACCAAGGCGCTGGCCCCGGCGGCGGTGGAGTACGGCAACAACCAGCCGGACATGAAGAAGGCGGTGGCCCAGGTGGAGGCGATGGAACGCCTCTCCGACACGGTCACCCCCGAGGCCCTGGCCGCCCACGCGCAGAAGCGCAAGCTGGTGGGTTCGGCCCCCGCCGTCGCGGTGGGGAGCGCGCGATGAGGATCCTGCTCACCGCCGCCCTGGCCGCGCTGACCCTCTCCTGCGCCTCGCTGTTCCCCGGGATCCCCGGGCTGGGCTACCTCAACACCCCGGACCTGGGGGACGCGGCCGGCTTCGTGACCGAGATGGATCAGCGGTGCTCGCAGCTGGACCGGGAGGACGTCACCTACCAGGAGGAGGTCAGCCTGGGCGGCGCGGTGGCCCTGCACTGGGCCTCCCGCGAGGGCGGGCTGTTCATCGATCAGGTCCAGGCCCCCACCGCCACCCCGGCCGACCTGAAGCAGCCCAAGAACGCGGTGACCCTGTACGTGGCCACCGTGGGGCGGAACCTTGCCTTTCAGTCGCAGCGCCCGGCGCTGGACTGGGCCTTCGGGGTGGTGGACGCCCCGGTCTTCAACGCCTACTCGGCGCCCGGCGGCTACGTGATGGTCTCCCGCGGCCTGCTGCAGAAGGTGCAGAATGAGGCGCAGCTGGCCGGGGTGCTGGCCCATGAGATCGCGCACATCACCCAGAAGCACGGGGTGGGTGCGTACAAGAAGCTGCGCGGCGACAAGTGCCGCGGCGCGGTGGCCGGGGATCGTCTCTCCCGTCAGCTCAGCCCCCTGACCCAGGCCTTCTCCGAGGTGGGGGCGATGGGCGGGCTGGACCTGAGCCAGAACAGCCAGCTGTTGGCGGAGATGACCGGGGCCCTGGTCCAGAACCTGCTCAACCATGGCTTCGACGCCGCCCAGGAGCACGAGGCGGACCGGCTGGCGGTGGAGCTGGTGGCCCGCGCTGGCTACAACCCGTACGAGTACGTGGCCTTCCTGGGACAGATCCCGGAGGGGGGAGACAACTTCGGCAAGCACCCCTCCAAGGCCTCCCGGCAGGAGAAGCTTCGAGCAGTTCTTGCGCAGTTGGAGCAAGACGACCTGCTGGCCACCAACGGACAGAAGCTGAACGAGTACCCGAAGGTGCCGCTCACCACCGAGCTGGCGGCGGTGCGCTAGAGTCCGCCTCCTCTCGCCGCGGCTAGAAAGCGCGCGGCGATCGGAGGGGTGATGCGCGCACGGGGGATTCTGGCGGTGACTGCGGCGGTGGTGGCCGCGGTGGTGGTGGGCTCCACGCTGGGACCCAAGCGGCAGACGGATCTCCCGGTGGTGGGTCCGCCGATCGAGAGCCAGACGTTCGTCACCCTGGCCTCCAACGGGTCAGAGGTGCTGCTGGTGTGGAATGACCAGCGGCACCTGGCCAGCGGAAAGCTGTACGGAGAGCTCCAGTCCGCCTCCGGGCGCCCCTCTCCCTCCTCCACCAACCTGGCGATCCGGGTGGGGCTGTTCACCGACGCGGAGAATCCCGCGGCCGCGCACAACGGGACCCGCTACCTGGTGGTGTGGGACGAGGACGGCCCCAATGGGACCAAGGAGATCTTCGGCGCCTTCATCGCCTCCGATCGCACCGTGGGCGCCGCCTTCCAGATCACCAACCTCACCGGGGACCAGCTCGATCCGGGCGTGACCGCCAACCCCTCCACCGGGCAGTTCCTGGTCACCTGGGTGGACCGGCGCGCGAGCCCCAACCGCCTGTACGCCAAGCGGTTGGACGCCAGCGGCGCGGACGTGGACGCGGCGGGAGGCTTTCTGGTGAGCACCCTGGCCGTCCCCTCCAGCCCGCGAGCCTCGTTCGACGGCACCTACTACGTGCTGGCCTGGCAGGACCTGAGGGCCAACCCGGCCCAGGTCTACGCTTCACGGATCCTGCCCAGCAACGGCGCGGTCCAGGACGGGACCGGTGACGTGCTGGATCCCACCGCCTTCTCCCAGAGCGCGCCGGGCCTGGCCTCCGGAGCGGGCGTCTCCCTGGTGGCCTGGGCGGAGTCCCGGGACGGGGGCGCGGGGGATCTGTACGGGAAGCGGTACCAGGCGGGCGCCCCCACCGGCCTCACCTCCCTGCTGGGTCAAACCGCGGCGGAGCAGAGCGATCCGTTCGTGACCTTCGATGGGGCCCGCTTCTGGATCGCCTACCAGGACACCAGCGCCACCTTCCCCGAGGTCCGGCTGGCCCGTCTGGACACCGACGGCACCCAGCGGGCCGGAGCCCGGGTCCCCACCGATGGCGGGCAGTACTTCGCCCCGGCGATCGGCGGGGCCAACGGGGTGATGGGGGTGTTCTTCCACGGCGGAGGCGGGGACCCTTACGAGACCGACATCTTCCACGCGTATCTGAACTCGGGCGGCGGCACCGGATCGATCATCTTCAACAGCTTTCCAGCGCCCCAGGTGGCGATCATCTCGCAGGGCGCCAACGGGCAGTTCTTCGCCACCGCCGCGTCGGATGGCACCCAGTACCTGGTGGTGTGGAGCGACTCCCGCACCCCCCACGCCGGCCTCGATGTGTACGGGATCCGGGTGGACCTCAACGGGGTTCCCAAGGACACCGCCGCGTTCCTGATCGCCGGTGGGCCCAACGATCAGGCGCTCCCCAGCGTGGCCTATGGAGACGGAGTGTTCCTGGTCACCTACCCGGACGGGGAGGTGGAGGGCAGCCGCTTCGACCTGGGCGCAGTGCGGGTCTCCCGGGACGGGGTGGTGCTGGACAACCCCAAGCGGTTCATCCACGACACCAACGTCAGCGGGCTGCGGCGGGGGGCGGTCTCCTTCAACGGATCGAACTTCCTGGTGGCGTTCGCGCCTGCCTCCGGTGAGTTGAGCGTGCTGAGGGTCCAGTCCGACGGCGGGGTGCTCGATCCGACCGGACTGCCGATCCTCACCACCGGCGGCAGCGGGCCGCGGCTGGCGTTCGACGGCACCAACCACCTGATGACCTTCTACCGGGGGGATCCGATCTTCAGCTCCAGCTCCATCCATGCGGCGCGGATCCGCCCGGACGGAGGGATCATCGAGACCGACGGGTTCAACCTCTCGGTGGGACCTTCCCGCCGGACTCCTTCCGGCCTGGACTTCGACGGCCGGCGCTATGTGGTGGCCTGGACCGAGGAGCGGTCGTCCACCCAGAGCGAGGTGGTGGTCTCCTACGTCACCCCGGAAGGCACCTCCACCAGCCCGGTGGTGGTGGCCCCGGACCCCACCGCCTTTCGCCACGCGGCCAACGTGGTCTACGACGGGCGCAAGCCGCTGGTTTCCTGGATCGAACTCAAGCCGGCCCAGCAGCGCGCGGACCTGCTGGGGGCCTGGCTGGAGGATGGGGGATCGGCCAGCGCCGCTCCGCTCACCTTCGGCCAGGACGTCTTCTACTTCCCGTTGTTCCTGGCCACCTCGATCGGCGCCTCGGCGCGGACCGGGAACTCACTGCTGCTGGAGGAGCGGATCGTGATCGGCCCCAGCGACAACGCCAACCGGGTGTTGATGCAGACCCTCGACGAGCGCGAGGGGCTGGGCGCCGACTGCACCGCCAATTCACAGTGCGGCAGCGGGTTCTGCGTGGACGGGGTGTGCTGCGACAGCGCCTGCGGGGGCGGGGGGGCCGACTGCCAGGCCTGCAGCGCGGCCGGAGTCTGTACCCCCACCGCGGCCCAGACCGAGTGTCGCGGCTCGCTGGGGGTGTGCGATCCGGCAGAGGTCTGCAACGGGGTGGAGGGCACCTGCCCGGCCGATGCCAAGCTGCCCGCGGGCAGCGTGTGCAACGCCGCGGTGGGGGCCTGCGACCTGGCGGAGACCTGTGACGGGGCGGGCAACAGCTGCCCGGCGGATCAGATCGCGCCTCCCAACTACGAGTGTCGCCCGGCCCAGGGCGGCTGCGACGTGGCGGAGACCTGCAACGGCACCAGCACCATCTGTCCGGTGGACGAGCGCGCGGAGGCCAACACGGTCTGCCGCGCGGCAGTCTCCTCCTGTGACGTGGAGGAGAGCTGCTCGGGTGCCTCCAAGGACTGTCCGTCGGATGGCTTCGCTCCCGACGAGACCACCTGCTCGGAGAACGGCCTCTGTCAGGGAGGGGCCTGCGAGTCCCCCCGGTCCTATTACGGCTGGGGATGCGGGGGCTGCTCCGGCGCGTCGGGGGCACCGCTGGCGCTGGCGGCGCTGCTGATCGGTGCGCTGCGCCGGCGCCGCGGCCGCGGCCGCGCGGGGGCGGGTGGACTGCTGCTGGGCGCGCTGCTGTTGATCGCCGCCACCCCGTCCGCTGCCCGGGCCGCCGAGGAGGACGAGCTGAGCAAGCTGCTGGTGATCGGGATCACCCCCCGCGCCGGGGTGAGCCCCGAGCAGTCGGAGACGGTGGCCTCCTTCGTCCAGACCGAGCTGGTGTCCTTCAACGCCTACCGGGTCAGCGGCGCCTCGGAGGTGGCGGCGGTGATTGGCCTCGAGCGGCAGAAGCAGCTGCTGGGCTGTTCCAGCGAGGCGGAGGCGGAGAGCTGTATGGCGGAGGTGGCGGGGGCGATGAACGCCGACCGGGTGCTCTCCGGAGACCTGGGGATTTTGGGGGACCAGCTGCTGCTGAACCTGACCCTGGTGGACGCGCGCACCGCCAAGCCGATCAGCCGGACCGCGGTGCGGGCCCCGGCCTCCGGGTCGATCGACGCGGTGTTGGACAACGTGAAGCCCGCGCTCTACGAGCTGGTCCTCAAGGACACCGCGCGCAAGAGCCCCACCCGGGTCTCCTACCAGAAGGCGTTCGGGGGAGTGGTGGTGGGGCTGCGCGGGGAGATGGACGTGGCCCGGGTCTCCCCCACTCCGGCGGTGCAGGTGGAGCTGTCCACCCGCCGCTTCGGGGCGGCGGTCACCGCCCTGGTCCAGCCCAACTTCGGGGTCCGCGCCGAGGGCCGCTTCTACCCGGTGGAGCTGGGCGCGCTGCGGCCCTACCTGGGACTGGGGGCCACCGCCTTCATCCCCGCGGTGGGCGGGCGGGTGGTGGCCGGAGCGGCCTACCGGTTCTCCTCCCTGCAGCTGTCGCTGGATTTCGCCTACGAGCACTTCTTCAACCCCGCGCCCGGCTTCTTCGGCAACGCAGTGGTCGCCGGGCTGGGCGTGGGCTGGCAGCTCTAGCCCGGGCCAGCCGCCGCTCGGTCCCACCTCAATTTCCGGGTCTGTTCTGACTCAGGAGTACCGGCCGCCCAGTGCGACAACGCTGTAAAGTTACACCTATGGTGGCTGTTGACCCCGCGCAAACCTCCGTAAATAGGCGACTTCATTCTTCCAGGTTTGGAGTCCCATGCGCGCAGCGTTGGTTTCAGTGGTGGTCCTCACCCTCGCAGTCACCGGGTGTACCGGTCCGGAGGAGCTCCCCACCTACGAGTCGGGAGCGACCTGCCAGGACTCGCTGGACAACGACGGGGACGGCCAGAGCGACTGTTCCGACACCGACTGCGCCGGCGCGGTGGCCTGTCTTCCCACTCTGGGCGCGGACGCGCTGAGCACCCCCGAGGACACCGCACTGGTGCTCCAGGCGGCGGGGCTGCTGGCCAATGATGTCTCCGGCAACAGCCAGCCGCTGTCCCTGACCTCGGTCGGTGGGGCGGTCCACGGGTCGGTGGTGCTGGAGGGGACGCAGATCACCTTCACCCCAGACGCCAACTTCGCCGGACAGGCCAGCTTCCGGTACCTGGCCTCCGCCGGATCGCAGACCTCCAGCTCCACGGTGTCGATCGAGGTGGTGGCGGTCAATGACGCGGCGGTGGCTGTGGACGACGCGCTCACCACCGCCGAGGACACCGAGGTTTCGGTGGCCTCCGCGGAGCTGGTGGGCAACGACCTGGACGTGGAGGAGAACTTGCTGACGGTGACCGAGGTCGGCAACGCGGTGAACGGCAGCGTGGCCCTCTCTGGGGCGGAGGTGATCTTCACCCCGGCGGCGGACTTCAGCGGAACCGCCTCCTTCCAATACACCCTCTCTGACGGCAGCTCCTCCGACCAGGGCCTGGTGCTGGTCACCGTGACCGCGGTCAACGATGCCCCGGTGCCGGTGGCGGATGCCGCCAGCACCGAAGAGGAGGTACCGGCGGTGCTGACCGCGGCCTCCCTGCTGGCCAATGACTCCGACGTGGAGGGCGACCTGCTGACCCTGATCAGCGTCGGGGCCTCCACCCACGGCACCGCGGTGCTCAACACCGATGACACGGTGACCTTCACCCCCGCGGCGGACTTCCACGGGGAGGCCTCCTTCGAGTACGCGGTCTCCGACGGGACCGTCTCCCGCACCGCCCAGGTGGTGGTGACCGTCACCCCGGTCAACGACGCCCCGGTGGCAGTCAACGACAGCGCCACCACCGCCGAGGATGCCCCGGTGGTCCTGGCCCTCGCCTCCCTCTCCGGCAACGACACCGACGTGGACGGCGACCCCCTGACCGTCAGCGCCATCGGCTCCCCGCTCAACGGCAGCCTGTCCATGGACGCCACCGAGGTGACCTTCACTCCGGACGCCAACTTCCATGGCGCCGCCAGCTTCCAGTACACCGTCACCGACGGGACCCTGACCGCCGAGGGCACGGTGACCGTCACCGTGACCGCGGTCAACGATGCCCCGGTGGCTGTGGACGACACCGCCACCACCGAGGAGGAGACCCCGGTTTCGCTGACCGCCACCCTGTTGGCCAATGACACGGACCTGGAGGGCGACCTGCTGACGGTCTCCGCGGTCTCCAACGCGGTGAATGGCACCGTCGCCCTGGTGGGTACCGAGGTGACCTTCACCCCCGCCCCGGACTTCCACGGCGCCGCCTCCTTCCAGTACACGCTCTCCGATGGGACCCTCAGCGACGAGGGCTCGATCACGGTGACGGTGACCCCGGTCAACGACGCGCCGGTGGCGGTGGCGGACAGCTCGGCGACCGACGAGGACGGGGTGCTGACCCTGAGCCTGGCGGACAACGACACCGACGTGGACGGGGACTCTCTCAGCGTGTCGATGGTCGGAGAGGCCCTCAACGGTACCCCGGTCCTCAATGGCGACGGGACGGTGACCTTCACCCCGGCGGCGGACTTCAGTGGCGCCGCCTCCTTCGAGTACACGGTCACCGATGGGAGCCTGACCTCCAACGCCCTGGTGTCGATCACCGTGAACCCGGTCAATGATGCTCCGGTGGCGGTGGAGGAGACGGTGATCACCCTGATCGACACCGCGATCACCGTCCAGGTGTTGGCGAACGACACCGACGTGGAGGCCGATCCGCTGGAGGTGACCGGGATCTCCGCGGAGACGAACGGCACCGCGGTGCTCAACCCCGATGGGTCGGTGGCCTTCACTCCCGCCGCCGGCTTCCTGGGCACTGCCTCCTTCCGCTACGCGATCTCCGACGGCACTGCCGCCGCCGAGGGTCTGGTGTTGGTGACGGTCACCCAGTGCGGAGACGGGGTCCACGCGACCTTCGCCACCACCTCGATCGACTTCGAGTACCTGGCGACTGCCTGTTACGCAGGCCAGGTGGTGTTCACCATCAACGGGGTGACGGCCTTCTCTGAGTCCGTCGCCGACTCTTGCACCTGCTCCCCCGGGATCCGGCTGGTGACAGTGACCGATCCGGCGGTGCTGGGTCTGCTGACGAACGGGGACAACACCTTCCAGATCAGCTTCCCTGGCGAGGTGGCGGCCTCCTGGGCGATCACCAGCCTCCGCGCAGGAACCGAGCTTCGGGAACTGGTCTTGGTGGACGTCCCGGGCAACGCGCTGTCTCGTCCGACCTTCCTCTGCGACGGCTACAACTACTACCAGAGCGGGAACGTCACCGTCGATCTGGGCGAGGCCTGCGACGATGGCAACCACCTCGACCGCGATGGCTGCAGCGCCACCTGCGAGGTGGAGACCTGCGGCAACGGGGTCCTCGAGCCGGAGCTGAACGAGCAGTGCGACGATGGGAACTACATCGACGCGGATGGCTGCAGCACCTCCTGCCAGATCGAGTAGCCGCACCCTGATCACCCGCCGGAAGCGAGCCTCACTCGCCCGGCGGGAGTCAGCCCCGAGGCGGGGCCGACCGCTTCGGGGGTTGAGCTTGGCGATCAGCCCCCGGGCAGGTCGACCGGGCGCGCGCTCAGGCGCGAGGCGTGGACTTCAACTCGGCGAGCAGCTTTTCCGCCTGCTCGCGGAGCGCCGGCTTGGTGCTGGCCAGGGCCACCCCGGCGTGCTGTCGCGCCCGGTCGGGTGAGGTCCGGCGCAGGGCGATCGCCATGTTCAGGTTCAACCCGGCATCCTCCGGATGGGCAGCCAGGGCCGGGGCCAGCACCGCCTGGGCCTGCTCGGCCTTTCCGGCCTGGAGGTGGCTGAGGGCCAGGTCGGTGGCGGGGCCGATCTGCGAGGGGGCCAGGGCCACCGCCTCGGTCAGCAGCGCGTCCGCCCGGGCCGGGTTCTTGGCCAGTCGCTCCACCCGGGCCAGGGCCACCCGGACCTCCCAGGAGCGGGGACCATTGGCCAGGGCCTGCTCCAGCGCCGCGCGGGCCTCCTCCGCCTTCCCCACCGTCAGCAGGGCCAGGCCATGGAGGTAGGCGGGGTGGGCGGCGGTGGGCTTGCGCTTGCGCAGCTCCTCCGCCAGCCGGATCGCCGCTTGCGGCTTTCCCGCCACCAGCTGCAGCTGGATCAGATCCGTCCCCAGCTCCAGCGCCGCCGGGTTGCGCCGCAGCCCGTCCTCCAGCGCGGAGATCGCCGCCGGGAGGTTGCCCAGCCCGACGAACACCCGGGACAACAGCAGCAGCGGGTAGCTCTCCTTCCGGGAGTTCTCGGTGGCGATCCGCAGGTAGGAGAGCGCGTCCTTCAGCTCTCCCTTCCGGTGGGCCAGCGAGCCCAGGTAGGTCAGCACCTGGGGGTTGTCCGGGGAGAGGTCCAGCGCGCGGTTGAACGCGGCCTCCGCCTCCTCGAACTCCCGGCGTCGCAGCTGGACGATGCCCAGGTTGTAGTGTTCGGGGAACTGCGCCTCCGGGCGCGCGGAGAGCAGCCGCAGCACCTCCAGCGCCTTGAGGTCACCGCGCAGGGCGCGGTAGCGGGCAAGGTAGCTGACCGCCTCCGGATGGTTGGGGCGCACGGCCAGCAGCCGCCGGAGCACCTTGAGTCCGCGGAGCGCCTGACCCTGGGCCAGCAGCGCCCGCCCCAATCCCAGCAGGCTGGCCTCATCCTGGGGATTGGCTTCCACCCCCTGGGCGAAGGCGCGGGTGGCCTCCTTGAGGAGTCCCCGCTGGAGGAGGGTGGCGCCCTCCCTGGCCTGATTGCTGATCAAGGGAGGCAGCGGCTAGAGCCAGCCGGTGGCGAACTCGACCACGCTGCCGCCGGCATCCCAGACCGCCTCGCCGGCATCCAGCACGAAGCCGCCCACGTCCTCGGCCAGGTCGACGACCTCCTCGGCGCGGTCACCCACGAAGTCCACCACCTCGCCGCCGAACTCGCCGACGAACTCCGCGACCTCCTCCACGCCTTCCCGGAGGGCGGCGGCGCCAATCTCCAGCACCGCGCCGGCGGCGGCCTCGGTGTCGATGGAGCCGCTGACCTCGAAGCCCAACCCGCCACCGATGCTGGCGCTGGCGCTGGCCCCGAAGGAGATCTCGCTGCCGCTGATGCTCACGTTGGCGTCGGCGCTGCCGGCCACCCCGGCGGTGGCGCTGATCGAGGCCTCACCGCTGGCGATCTCGGTCCCCTCGTGGGAGACGCTGATCCCGCCGGTGAGGGAGGCCTGGGCGCCGGCGAAGCCCTCGGCGTTGGCGGAGATCTCCACCCCGTCGGTGCCGATGTCGATGCTGAGGCTGACCGAGCCATTGGCGCCGATCTCGCCCAGCGCCTCCAGGCTCAGCTCGACCTCGATCTCCTCACCGAAGATCTCGGTGGTGAAGGTGCGGGTGGCGCTGCCGCCGGCCTCGGCCAGGGTGGCGTCGATGTCCACGTTCAGGTCCAGGTGGACCCCGGAGCTATCGATGCTGCCCTCGACGTCGCTGCTGGCCGAGAAGCTGGGACCGGCGACGTGACCTTCCAGCTCCACCCCGCCCGGGCCGGTGCCGCTGGCGTCCGCGCGGAGCCCGGAGTCGGCCTCGAAGGAGTCACCCCGGCTGTAGCTGGCTCCCCCGGTGGTGGTGGGTCCCGGGGTCTCCGCCGGAGGGGTGGCCTGGTTACCGGTGCGGCGCTCCGCCTGGCGGATGCTGTAGTCGCGGTTGGTGCTGCTGCTGCCGGTTCCGTTGACGCCCATCTGGAAGCTCCTGGGAAAAGAATCCTGTAGTTGGTTTACGCGACCTGACCCGCCGGAGTTTCCTGCGATCAGCCGAATCCTACCCAGAATGTGATGCCCACATCGGCGCCGGGGTAGGGCCACGAAGGCCCCGGTATTCCAGGCGCCTACAGGAGCCGACAGCGATCAGCGGACCTGGGCGGTGGAGAGGGCCCGGTGCACGGCCTGCAGCGCGCGGCGGGCCTCCAACAGTTCGGTGACCTCCGCGGTGAGCGAGGAGACCTGCCGGGCCAGGGTGTCGCGCTCGGAGGTGAGCGCGTCCACCGAACGGCGCAGGTTGGAGGCGTCGGTCTGGGAGGTCTCCAGCTCGGTGGCCAGTCGCTCCTCCTCGGCCAGGCTCTCCTCGATCTGCGAGTCGCGCTTCTGGATCTCCTCTTGCAGCTCGGCCTTCTCCTGGTCCGCGCCGTGGAGCGCCTGCCGCGACTCCTGCAGCGCCAGCAGCGCCTCGTCCCGCTCGCCCTCCAGGGAGGACAGCTCGCGCTCCAGCTCGGTCAAGAGCCGCGCCCGACTCTCCATCTCGGTGGACAGCCTGCGGGCCTCGTCCATCCGGACCCGGGCCTCCTCGGTGGCGCGCTCGGCGGTGCGGCGCGCGCCTTCCAGATCCTGGGCCAGCGCCTGGTTCAGCGCCTTGACCTTGGAGAGCTCGTTCTGCAGGGAGGTGATCCGCTCCACCGCCAGCAGCCCGGCCTCGGCCACCGTGGGCGGCAGCGGCTCCGGGCGCGGGTTCTCCCGCACCGCCTTGAGCCGCTCCTTGAGCCGCTCGCGCCGCGCGTCCGGGTCCAGCTCCTCCAGCTCGGGGGGAACCGGCGGGGCAGGGTGCTGCACCTCCAGCTCCTCCTCCGGCATCCCCAGCGCCACCGGCGACTGGTGCGGCGGGTGCTGCGCGGCGGAGTGGTGCGCGGCGTGCTGAGCCACTTGGTGCTGCGCGGCGGAGTGCTGCGCCACCGGGGCGTGGGCCTGTGGGGCCTGGGGGCCCAGCGCCAGCTGCAGGGCCTCGGAGGCGGTGGCTCGTGGCTGACGGGTGGCGGCCAGCCGGGCGCGGACCTGTTCCGCCAGCTGCGCGGTGGGTTCGGCGGGGAGTTCGACCGGCGCCTCGTCGAAGACTTCGGTCGTCCCCTCGTGGAGCGCGGCGGCGGCGGTGTCGGCCGCCTCGGAGAGGGCGGCGCCGATCCGCAGGCGGGGCTTGGCGCGGGAGACGTTGTTCTGGAAGGCCTTCTTCATGGACGTTCTCTCTACTAGCCCGCGGCGGCGTGGGCGTGGGTCTTGGCGATGCGGGACAGCGCAGTTTCGATCATCGCCTGGATGTCCTTGGCGCCCTTGCAGTCGCGGTCGGCGACGAACACCGGGACGCCCTCACTGGAGGCCTGCGCGAACTTGGTGCACTGACGCACCACGGTCGGCAGCAGGTACTCCGGGTAGTGCTCGGTCAGCGCCTCCAGCGCCTCCTTGGCCAGGCGGAAGGTCTGGTTGAACGCGTTGACCACGATGAACACGTTGGCCAGCATGTGGCCCAGGTCCTCCTCCAGGCTCTGCACCGTCTCGAACAGCAGCTTGAGGCCGTGGAAGGAGAGGAAGTCCGCCAGCACCGGCACGAACAGGTCGTCGGCGGCCATCAGCGCGTTGAGGTTCAGCAGGCCGAAGGAGGGCGGCGCGTCGAACACGATCATGTCGTAGCGCGGTTCGATCTCCTTGAGCGCGTTGCGCAGCTTGAACTCGCGGCCGGCCAGCGGCATCAGCGAGAGATCCACCGTGCTCATCTGGAGGTTGGAGGGAACGAAGTCCAGGTTGGGGATGGAGGTGTTCTGGATCACCTCCGAGAGCGGGGCCTTCTTGACCAGCACGTCCAGCAGGGTGCGGGGGAAGTCCTCGCCCTCGTAGCCCAGGCACTTGGTGGCGTGACCCTGGGAGTCCAGGTCCACCAGCAGCACCCGGTAGCCCAGCTCGGCCAGGCGGTAGGCGTAGGAGGTGGACAGCGAGGTCTTCCCGGTGCCGCCCTTGAAGTTGAGGAACAGCTGCTTGCGGGTCCCGTAGGAAGGAGGCTTCCGGCCCAGCCGGCCGCGCAGCTCCCAGACCTCGGCCGCGGTGTACTCCTCCTTCTTCATCGCGGAGGTGATCGTCCGGACCGGAGTGCCCAGCAGCTCGGCGACCTGCTTCGGCTCAAATAGAGGGGCTTGCAGCATGAAGCGCTCCGTTCCTAGGCCACGAAATACTTGATGCCGCGGCGGACGACATCGCCACGGCTGGTGAGGGCTGCGCAGGCGCGCTCGACTTCGGGCGCTGATTTGCCGACCTGCACGGAGAGGTCCGGCAGGGTCTTGCCACGGAGGGAACGACGCAGCTCGGTGAGCACCGCGGAGAGCAACGCCTTGGGGGGCTCGTTCGATTCCGCGGAAGCAGGAGGCCGAGCCACGGCCACCGGCGGGCGGATCGCGCGAGGTGAGGAGTCGGCCAACAGCGAGGTCACGCTGGAGGGACCCCCGGGCGGGAGCCGGACGGCGCCCTGGACCGGGAAGGAACCGGCCGACGCGGAGGCGCCGCGAGCGCCCACCCCGACCAGCGCCGGAGCCTGGAGGTGGGCCGCGGTAGCGGTGTGAACCGGTGCCTGGGCTGAAGCGTGGACGGCAGCGGAGGTGTGAGGCGCCTGGGCTGAAGCGTAGGCCGAAGTGGAGGTGCGAGCCGTCTGGACCGCAGCGGAGGCGTGTGCCGCTTGGATCGGAGCCTGGACCGAAGGGGAGGTGCGAGCCGCCTGGACGGCAGCGGAGGCGTGTGCCGCTTGGATTGGAGCCTGGACCGAAGCGGAGGTGCGAGCCGCCTGGACGGCAGCGGCGGCGTGTGCCGCTTCGATTGGATCC
Source organism: Myxococcaceae bacterium (assembly GCA_036675345.1). Lineage (GTDB taxonomy): Bacteria > Myxococcota > Myxococcia > Myxococcales > Myxococcaceae > JALYOC01. Next base: position 339,475 of record JAKFFE010000020.1, on the reverse strand, counting down.
TGGACCGAAGCGGAGGTGTGAACCGCTTGCACCGAAGCGTGTGCCGCATGGGTCGGAGCCTGGGCTGCGTGGATCGCAGCGACCTCGCCTCCCGCGACCTTCGCTCCGAGTCTCGCTGCGGCGGCCAGCTTCTCCTTGAGGGTGAGCCGGGCCGTGGAGACGAACACCCGGGCGGGCAGCGCGGCCAGCCGGCGGATCTCCCGACGCCGCTGCGACTCCGCCAGCTTGACCACCGCGCTGACGTCCTCGCCCAACACCCGGCTGACGCTCTTGGCGGCGGCGGCGCGAACCTTCTCCTCCGGATCGTCCAGCGCCCGCAGCAACGGACCGCGGGCGGCCTCACCCCCGGCGGCGCCCAGGGCCAGCGCTCCCACCGCGCGGACCTCCGGATCCCCGTCGCTGATCGCCTCCCGGCCCAACTGCAGCGCCGCCTCGGCGGTCAGCCCCAGGGCAAGCAGGGTGGCCCGACGCCGGACGGCTGCATCCGGATCCTTCATCGCCGCCGAGAGGTGCGGCGCAGCCTGGGTGGCATCCAGCGCCAGCAGCGCCTTGAGCGCGCCGATCCGCACGTCCGGATCGGTGGAGGTCAGATGGGGAGCCACCACTGCCACCCCCTCCTTCCCCGCCAGCTCGGCGAAGGCGGTCAGCAGCGCCACCAGCACCCGGGACTCGGTCTCCCGGTGCAGGGCGGTGGCCAACGCCGGCGCGGCAGCGGACTGCCCCAGCGCCTTGAGCCGCTCGGCGGCCCGGGTGCGTCCGGAAGGATCCGGCGCGGAGAGCTCGCGCAGCGAGAACCCGAACAGGGTCTCCTCGGTGCGGCCGGGCATCGAGGGACGGTGGGCGCTGAGCGCGGTCAGTTGCGCGTCCTGGACATCCAGCCGGCCCTCGGCGCGCAGCCGTTCGGCATGGCCCACCGCCGCAGAGGTGGGCGGCGCGGTGATCGCAGGCGGGGAGACGAAGCGCGGCGCGTCCTCCTGGAAGGCGTAGGACTCGGGGACCTTGGGCTCCCGCGGGGCCTGGCCCATCGCCTCGCTGCGCAGCAGGGCAATGAAGCTGGCCAGATCGAACCCGCCATCGGCGGCGTCGCCGTCCGATTGGTGGATGCGGTTGGCCTCGATGAACTTCTCGATCAAGGCGCTGCGCTCGCCGCGGAGCGCGTCGTTCATCCGACCCAGCTCCTCCCGCTCACGATGCGAGCGGGTCAGCTGGACCTCGGTCTGGGCGAGCTGCCGGCGCAGCTCCAGCTCGCGCTGAGAGGCCTGGGCCAGCTCCGCCTTCAGACGCGAGGACTCATCCCGAGCAGTCGCCAGGTCGTTGTGCAGCGCCTCGGATCGCGCCTCGAAATAGATGATCTTTTCGAGGGCGCTCTTGAGGAGCGCTTCGGGCCGCTCGTCGGACACTCCTGCTCCACCCTCCCAGACAAAGGCCACGCTACAGGTTGGTAGCGGGTTGTCCCGTTTTCTCTCCGCGCGCACTGTACGCTGCCAGCGAGGCCACGTAAACCCACGAAACTACTGGGAAACACTCCATCCTGAACGAAAGAGCAGGGCCAATCGCGCCCGAGCCGATTTATCGGCCCTGGAGGCCGCTGTGGCCCTCGGCCGAACCTCCTCGGCGTGAGCCTGGGTGCGCGCCGGTGGAGCGCGATAACAGTACCGGCACGCCGCCGAGGCCTCGACCCCGGAGACAGGAGAACTTCCCCGTCCGCCCTGGGGCGTTCCGCCCGACCGGGGTCAGGGAAGCCAGCGACTGGCGACCCCGCCAACACAACGGAGTGCCCGCGATGCCACTGCGCTGCGAATTTTCGCGCGCTTTTTCGCAGCGGAGTGCCCGCACGGGCACTCCGTTGTGTTGAACGTCCGGTCGACGGCCGCGGCAGCCTCTCCATCAACGTGCCCCCCAATCGACTCCGCTGGCGTAGCCTCGAAGTGCCTCGACCGGAGTCACGTCATGACCAGGAACCCGATGAACAGCGGCGAGGGGGGCCTGGACGCCCGGTCTCAGTGGGAGAGCCGTTCATGAGCAGCTCCCCGGCGCGAGAGGCGCGGATGAACCGGCTTCCCCTCCTGATCATCGCCGTCGCCCTCCTGGTCGCGATGGGGAGGGTGATGTTCCCCGGTGAATCCCCGCCGCGCGCGTTGGCCGAGGCCGACCGCCAGGCACTGGGACGGCTGGCCGCGCAGGCGGAGCCGGGGCTTCGGCTGGAGGCCCGCCGCAACTTTCCCGGAGATGCCTGGAGCCAGGACGACGACTACGCCGCCCGGGAGCGCAAGTGGGCGATGGAGCAGGCGGCGCGCCGTGGCGTGCAGCCCTCCGAGGTGTTCCGGGCGGTGGACCAGGAACTGCGCGCCAGCGCCCCGGTGGCTCCTCCGCGCCAGGCCGGCGCCGCGCCCTGCAAGCCCCGCCCCTTCTACGACTGATGTCCTGGCGCCGGCTCCTCGAACCCCGATTCCTGCTTCGCGTGCTGCGGCGCCTGGCGCTCCGTCCGCGATTGCGACTGGCGCTGTTCACGGTCCTGGCCCTGGCCGCGGTGTGGATCCCGCTGGGACAGGCCGGCGCGCTGAACGATTTTCGCGACTCGCACCTGCTGCACTCCTACGAGGAGGCTGCCGCCCGCACAGTCACCGAATACGGCCAGCTGCCGCTGTGGACCCCCTGGTCCTGTGGCGGCCTGTTCGCCTGGGGCAACCCGCAGACCCGGCAGGCCTCGCCGACCCTGCTGCTCTCCGTGCTGTTCGGAGCCCGGCGTGCGGAACCGCTGGTGCTGATGCTGTTCCTGCTGCTGGGCATGGAGGGTGCCTTCCGGTACGCGCGGCTCAAGGCGGGCAACGCGGTGGGCGCGCTGCTGGTGGCGCCCCTCTTCGGCCTCTGTGGTTTCGGCGCGCAGTCCTGGAGCCTGGGCTGGCTGTACCTGCTGGGCTTCCTGCTGCTCCCCTGGGTGTTGTGGGGGACGGCGCTGGCCGGGCGAGGACGGGCCATCGGGGCCGGCGCGGTGGCGCTGGGCTTTGCGCTGATGCTCGGGTTCGGTGGCACCTATCCGGTGCCCCTGGCGGCGCTGCTGGTGGGGGTGGAAGGAGGCTGGGCGCTGCTCACCGGGCCCGGCCCCTGGCGACGCCGGGCGCTGGCGCTGGGGACCACCGCCGCGTTGACGCTGGGGGCGTGCGTGTTCCGGCTGTGGCCAATCTGGGAGACGCTGCAAAGCGGACCGCGGGTGATGGCCGGCAATCCCGGTCACTCGCTGCAGAAGGTGGCGGGGATGCTGTTCTCCTTCCCGGGCACCGGGGACAAGGGCGGGGATGGAGGCTTGTTCTTCGTCGGCCCCGGGCTGGTGCTGCTGGCCCTGCCCGCGCTCCTGGGTCGTCGCAGCCGGTTTCCGGTGGGGATGACCGTGCTCTGCGGCTGGCTGGCCACCGGGTACGCGGCCCATCCCGCGCCCTTCGCCTGGCTTCGGGCGCTGCCCATCTTCGAGACCCTCCGTTACCCGGAGCGGTTCCTCTTCCCGTGCGCCCTGTTCCTGGCAGTGACCGGAGCGATCGGGGTGGGGGTGCTGCAGGTCTGGCTCCGCAGACCGCGCAGCCCGGCCCTCACGCGCTGGGCGCCGGATCTGCTGGGGGTGGTGGTCCTGCTCTGCGTCGTCAGTGGGGGAGCGCAGGTGGCTGCCTACGCGCGGCTGGCGGGACGGGCGCCGCTGGTGGCACTGCCCTCCCGGGTGGACCAGCCCTTCGCCCAGGCGCGCGGCAACCGCTGGGCGCAGGGACATCTGCTGGCCCTCAACCGCGGATCGATCTCCTGCGGAGAGGGCTTCCCGGTGCCGATGTCCCCGCGACTGAGCGGAGCCCTGGCGCAGGAGGAGTGGCTGGAGGCCGGAGCGGGGACCGTCCGCCGCACCGACTGGACCCCCAACCGCATCGAGCTGGAGGTGACCGCCTCGCGGCCGGCGCGGCTGGTGGTGAATCAGAACTGGCATCCAGGCTGGAGGAGCTCGATCGGGGAGGTGGGCTCCGCTGAAGGGTTGCTCTCGGTGCAGCTCCCGGCCGGGACCCAACCGGTGACGCTTCGCTTCCTGCCCCGCTCGGCCCTGGGCGGACTGGCGGTGTCGCTGCTGGCGATCCTCGCGTTGGGATTGCTCAGCCGGCTTTCGCTGGGAGGCTTCCCCGCGCTGGCCCTCGCCGGAGTCCCCCTGTTCGGATGGGCGCTGATCGCCCTGCTCTGGAAGGAGCCGGCCCAGCCTCCGGTGCTGACCAACCCGGATCGAAGTCCGTTGCGGGTGGAGACCCTGCCCCCGGGCGTGAAGTCGATCCAGGCCCGCTTCGAATCCCACCTGGAGCTGGTGGCGGCCGGGGTTCCCAGCGCGCCCGACGCGCGGGGCGAGGTTCCGCTGGAGCTCTACTGGCGGGTCACCGGTCCGGTCCCGCGGACGGTGGGGATCTTCGTCCACCTCACCGGCCCCGGGAAGCGCAAGTCCAAGGACCACGCGCTGATCGGCGGCACCTGGTTCTTCCACGATGCACCGCGCGGGGTGCTGCTGCGAGACGCGTTCGCGGTGAACCCGCACGACTGGGAGGCCGGGGAGTGGCAGGTCCAGGTGGGACTGTGGCACGCGTCCGGAGACGGCTCGCGGCTGGTGCCGCTCCTTCCTTCGGGAGAGGCGGCCGAGGAGTCACGGCTGGTGGTCGGTCGCTTCGTGGTTCCGCCCCGGCCCTGAACTCTTGCCGGTCACGGGATCAGGTCCCGGGGCTTGGCCAGCGGAACTGCCTCCCGGCTGCCCAGGAGCTCGACCGCCGCGCCGCACACCGGATCTGCCGGACAGAGTTCCACGCAGGTGAGCAGGGCGGACATCGCCTCCTCGTGGCGGCGATCGGCGGCGTAGGCGTTGCCCATCCCCAGCCAGTTGCGGCACTGGCCAGGCTCGCGGGTGATCGCCTCCACCATCGCCTCGATGCCCTCCGCCACCCGACCTTCGGTCAGCAGGACGATGCCCAGGAACTGCGCCGGGTGGCCCAGTGAGGGGTGCTGCTTGACCACCGTGCGCAGCTCCTCGCGGGCCTCGCGCAGCTTCTCCCCACGGAAGAAGTTCCAGGCGCGGTTGTAGCGCGGCTCGGCCGCGTCCGGCTTCAACTCCACCGCACGCTTGAAGTGGCCCTCCGCCTTGCCGTGCTCGCCCGCCACGAAGGCCACGATCCCCAGCCCGTTGTGGGTGCGCCACAAGCGGTCGTCCAGCGCGCGCGCCTTCTCCAGGGGATCGGCCGCCTCCGCCGTCTTCCCCGCGGAGAGCAGCGCTACACCGAGGTCCTGCCAGGCCTCGGCGAACTGTGGCGCCTGCCCGCTGGCGCCCTGGCAGAACAGCCGCGCGTCTTCGTACTCGGAAGCGGCCAGCGCCTCGCCGCACTGGCGGTGGAGCCGCACCGCGTCCTCCGGAGGCGCAGGCCGTTTGCTCGCGCAGGCGGAGAGCAGGACCACGGCGGCGGCACACAGGCGAACGGACATTCCTGTGAGTGTAGGCCAGCGCGACCCACCGGGTGATCGCCGTCCACAGGCTGCACTCGGCCAAGCCCTCATCGCTGGAGTACCGGGACGCGCACCGGGCCGGGCTCGGTGGCTGACGGCATGTCGCGGCGCGCTGAGGCTGGACGTGGATTGCGGTCTGGCTCTGGTCCGCGCCATCGCCGCCGGGCAGCCCATGACCACGCGCGATGAAGGCGCGGCCGCCGGACGCAGGCACTCCTCCCCGACGTCCTCCCGCACGCAGGGCAGGCAGGCAACCGGGAGCCAGGGTGCTTCAAGGGGCAGGCATGGCCACCTCACTACCCGTGGAGTGGGCGAGGCGTGGTGGTCAGGCGCTGTATGTCACCGGCGTGCTGCTGGTGGCGTTGTTCCTCAGCTATCTGCTGGGGGCGAACGCGTTGATCAACTCGCAGTTCCTGCGTCGGGTGCTCAACCCCAAGCCGGAGTTCTCGCGGATCCGCTGGGACTTCGCCTACACCTACTGGCCGCGGCGGGTGGACGTGCACAACCTGGCGATCGTCGGCCAGGGAATGGAGGTCCAGTGGGAACTCCAGGTCGCGCACGCCCGCGGCTGGATCTCGTTGCTGCCGCTGTTGCGTCGGCGGTTCATCGCCGAGGAGGTGGTGTCCCGGGGCGCGGTGGTCCGCGTGCGTCCCACGGTGGCGCCCGACCCGCTGCAGCTGGAACAGGCCGGGGCCTTCCCTCCGATCACCGGCCTGGAGTCCCCACCGCTGCGATACGAGGGGCCGCTGCCGCCGCCGGAGGAGGGGGCCTGGACCGTGGACCTGCGGGCAGTGCAGTTCGAACACGTCCGCCAGGTGTGGATCGGCGCGTACCGGACCCAGCTGGACGGCTCGTTTCAAGGAGACCTGCAGACCCGCGGCGGCTGGAATGTCTACTTCACCGGCAGCGGGGTGGTCCGACAGGCGCAGGTGTTCATCCGGGAGGAGACGGTGGTCGCCGGGGCCACTGCCCAGCTGAGCGCGGCGATGGATCTGGCGGACCTTCCCAGCGCGTTGAACGAGGAGCGACTGCGCACGCTCCGGGGGACCCTCCAGGGGGAGGCGCGGGGAATTTCACTGAGCCTGATCTCCGCGCATCTGCCGCGGACCGCCGGGCGAATCTCCGGCGAGGGAGAGCTGAAGGCGTCGGTCGGTTACCTGGGCGGGAGACTGACCGCCGGCTCGCGGGTGTCACTGGAGGGCAGGGACGCCGCCTTCGCGCTGGGGGATCACTGGAGCCTCACCGCCCCCCGTTGGTCGGTGAGCGCCGAGGTGGAGGAGGACGGTCCCGCACAGCTGATCGCTTCACTGCGTCCGCTGCAGTTGCGCTCCTCGGAGCGGCTGGTGGTCGAGTCTCCCCGGGGGACGGCGATCGTCGATTTGCCGGAGGCGAGCGTGCTGCCCCCGCTGGCCGCACCCCATGTCACCCTGAGGCTGGCGCCCACCATCCCGGCGCCGCTGGAGCGCTTCTCCCGGCTGCTGTCCGCCGCGCCGGTGGACTTCGAATCCGGGTGGGTGACCGCCGAGCTGGAGGGCCGGTTGACGCCCCAGGGCGCGCCGTCGGGAGATCTGCGGCTGCGGATCGCCGACGCCCGGGGGAACTTCCGCGACGGACGCTTCGAAGGCCAGCTGGAGCTGCGGCTGAACCTGGAGCGTTTCCGGGAGCGCAGCGGGGTGGCGGACCTCTCCGGATCGAAGGTCCTGCTCCAGGACCTGACCCTGACCACCTCCGAGGGACGGGTGGAAGGCTGGGACGCGACCCTGACCCTGAGCGAGGCCAGCCTGCGCACCCAGAGCCGCCGGTTGATCGCCACGGTGAGCGGAGAGGCCTCCGACGCGCGGCCGGTGCTGCTGCTGCAGAGGAAGCGGCCACCCTTCGCCCGCTTCCTCACCGCGCGCGGACTGGAGCTGCAGGCGCAGCTGGACCTCAGCCCCCAGCGGCTGCTGCTGCCGCGCTTCCAGCTGGAGGGCCGGGGCCTGAGCCTGAGGGGAGGACTCTTGAGGGACGGCGCCGGCACCCGCGGGGCGATGCTGGCCCGGGTGCACGGGGTCCCGTTGGGACTGACCTTCATGGGCAAGGACGCCGCCGCCTCCTTCGCGGTGCGCGAAGAGTGGCTGACCCAGAGGCTGGAAGAGACCGGGATGGCCGAGGCGGCGCGGGCCGCGGCGGGACAGTCGGTGGGCGTGGGCGGCTCGGGAGCGACCCGCGAGGAGTAGGTCCGGGCTGGTCAGCCTAGCCGGCTCGTCGGAAGCGAGCGTATCGCTCCTCGAGATACTCTGGGCGCGGTCGAGCCTCAGGATTCCTGGGCCCTTCCAACTTCTTGCCATTGAACCCCTTGAGGCCGTGCTCCAGGGTCGGGCCGTCGTGCGCGTCCAGGAGGTGCTTGGAGATCACGATCACCCCATCTGGCTGGATGCCGAGCAGGTCGGTGTCGAACGCTCCGTGATGAAGTCGGCACAGCGCCAGGCCGTTGGGGACCTCCGGGCGACCCCGAACGTCCCGGTCCGGAATGATGTGGGAAGCCTCCAGAAGCTCCCGTCGTGGGAGGCGGCAGACCGCGCATCGATCGTCGTAGGCGGTCAGGACTTGATGACGAAAGGCATCCTGGTGGAGCCGCTTCTTCACCTCCACCGTCACGTATCGACGCTCGATCGACAGCGCCCGGGGATCGGCGGCATACCGACCTGGCACCAGGAACTCATCCTGCGCCGAGAAGGCGATCTCGCAGGAGAGCCCCTGATCATTGATCCCTGTCACGTAGGCCGGCCACAGCGGGCGATACACGCCTGGTGCCAAACCGTAGAAGTAGATGATCGGTAACCTCTGATGAAAGGCTTGTTTCAGGGCGAGGTTGTCGTGATGGCCGGGCTGATCTCCCTGATAGCGATATTGAAAAACCTCATCGCCGGCCAGATCGTCATACCGTCTGCTACGACCCTCGCGGGGAACGGTGGTCTTCACTGACAACGCAACACCCAGTCTCTTCGGCTTGAAGATCCCGCGAGCGCGATTCGCGAAGAGGATGTGTTCATTCCTCCAGTGGAAGCCCCGCTCAATCACCTCCCACCGCAGGTCCGGTCCGTGCCGGGAGACCAACTCCTTCAGCGCGGCGAATGCGGCCGTGCGGATGGAAACCTCCAGCTCGAGTGAGGGGCTCACCTCGACCAGGTTACCCGAGAGAACGCCACAGATGCCGGCCCGATCCACCCGGGCGAGCTGCCGCCTACCCGCGCGCGCGCACCGTCAACGGGACATCCACCACGAACAGCGGATGGGCGTCGGCGTCCACCGCCACCCGGACCCGGGTTCCCACTTCCCGGTGGGGGCTGACCCCGGAGGGGGAGACCATGGTGACCGGCCAGTTGGTGGGGAGGATCACGGTCAGCTCCCGCTTCGTCACTTCCCTCAGCTGGCCGGGCAGGGAGAGGGGAACCTCCTGGGTGCGCAGCACCCGCTCCTCTCCGGCCAGGGTCTCCACCGCCTGCAGCTCCAGGGTTCCCGCGCGCAGGTGCAGGGGGTGATCGGGGCTGAGTTGCACACGAGCGATCAGCTGTCCGCCGGCGGCCACCGAGAGGGCGGAGAGGTCCAGGCCACCACTCAGATACGGAGGGGTGGCGGTGCGCATCCCCCGGAACAGCCCCATCGACAGCAGCCCGCCGCCGACCCCGGTGCTGATCGCGCAGGCCAGCCCGGAGACCGCGTCCGCGCCCCGCAGCCGGTAGGCGGCCACCGCCACCCCCAGGCCGATCGCGCCCACGATGCTGCCGGCGAAGAAGTAGCCGGCGCCGGTGGGCGGCCGCCGGTTGCACAGCGCACACGAGCCGAGCGTGGTGTTCGCCACGCCCGCTCCCTCCGCCTCCGGTGCTCCGGCCATCAGGGACCTAGCTCCGGACCAGCGGCTTGTACTTGATCCGGTGCGGCTGGGTGGCCTCCGCGCCCAGGCGCTTCTTCTTGTCCGCCTCGTAGTCCTGGTAGTTCCCCTCGAAGAAGAACACCCGGCTGTCGCCCTCGAAGGCCAGGATGTGGGTGGCCACCCGGTCCAGGAACCAGCGGTCGTGGCTGATCACCACCGCGCAGCCGGCGAAGTTCAGCAGCCCCTCCTCCAGCGAGCGCAGCGTCTCCACGTCCAGGTCGTTGGTGGGCTCGTCCAGCAACAGGAGATTCCCGCCGGTCTTCAGCATCTTCGCCAGGTGGGTCCGGTTGCGCTCGCCGCCGGAGAGGTCCTTGACCCGCTTCTGCTGGTCGGATCCCTTGAAGGCGAACCCGGAGAGATACGCGCGCGAGGGCACCTGGCCCCGCTTGCCCAGGTCGATGAACTCCTGACCCCCGGCCACCTCTTCGTAGACGCTCTTCTCTCCGTTGAGCGCGTCCCGGCTCTGGTCCACGTAGGCCAGCTTCACCGTCTCGCCCACGTTCAGCTCACCCGCGTCCGGCTTCTCGATCCCGGTGATCATCCGGAACAGGGTGGTCTTGCCGGCGCCGTTGGGGCCGATCACCCCCACGATCCCGCCGGGCGGGAGCTTGAAGGACAAATCGTCGATCAACAGCCGGTCCCCGTACGCCTTGCGCAGGTTCTTGGCCTCCACCACCAGCCCGCCCAGCCGGGGGCCGGGCGGGATGTAGATCTCCCCGCTGGAGTCCCGCTTCTCCGGATCGGCGCGGAGCAGATCCTCGTAGGCCGCGATGCGCGCCTTGCTCTTGGCCTGCCGGGCCTTGGGGGAGGAGCGCACCCACTCCAGCTCGCGGGCCAGCTGCTTCTGTCGGGCGGACTCGGACTTCTCCTCGATCTGCAGCCGCTTCTGCTTCTGCTCCATCCAGGACGAGTAGTTGCCCTTCCAGGGCACGCCCTCGCCGCGGTCCAGCTCCAAAATCCACTCCGCCACGTTGTCCAGGAAGTACCGGTCGTGGGTCACCGAGACGATGGTCCCGGGGAAGTCCTTGAGCGCGCGCTCCAGCCAGGCCACCGACTCCGCGTCCAGATGGTTGGTGGGCTCATCCAGCAAGAGGAGGTCCGGCTTCTCCAGCAGCACCCGGCACAGCGCCACCCGGCGCTTCTCCCCACCGGAGAGGACCTTGACGTCCGCGTCTCCCGGCGGCAGCCGCAGCGCGTCCATGGCGATCTCCACCGTGCGGTCGATCTCCCAGCCGTTGGCCGCGTCGATCGCGTCCTGCAGCCGGCCCTGCTCGGCCAGCAGCTTGTCCATGTCCGCGTCCGGGTCGGAGAACTTCTCGGCGATCTCGTTGAAGCGGTTGAGCAGATCGCGGACGTTCTTCAGCCCCAGCTCCACGTTCCCCTTCACGTCCAGGGTCTCGTCCAGCCGCGGCTCCTGGGGCACGTAGCCGACCCGGGCGGTGGGATCCGGCCGGGCGGTGCCGAAGAACTCGGTGTCCACCCCGGCCATGATCTTGATCAGCGTGGACTTGCCGGCGCCGTTGGGGCCGATCACGCCAATCTTCGCTCCGGGAAAGAACGAGAGGTAGATCCCCTTGAGGATGTCCTTGCCGCCGCGAACCTTGCGGAGGTCCTGCATCGTGAAGATGAAGTTCTGCGCCATCCGCGCCGGATAGTCCTAAGCGCGGGTGGGTGCAACCTTCATGGGGCGGCTTGTCCGGCTACTCGTCCAGATCGGCGGCGGAGAGGATCCGCGGCGCCCCCGCCGGCCGGGTCTGCTCCAGCCCGGAAGTGAGCAGCCCGTCCACGAAGGACAGCAGCCGGCCCCAGGGGGACCCCTCCGCCTCGCCCAGCGGGACGGCCAGGGTGGCGCGGGTGACCTGGGGCTCCGGCGGCCGCTCCGATCCGGAGAACAGCCACAGCCGGAGGGTGAAGGTGTCGGAGCTTTGCTGCGCGTCCGGAGAGGAGTGGGGCGGGGGCTGACCCTCCACCCCCGCCACCAGCGAGCGCAGGGTCTGCTGCTCCGTTGGGTCCAGCGTGCGCCGGGTCTCTCCGGTGTGCCGATCGGTGACCTGCAGGGCTCCGTGGGCATCCACCTCCAGCCGCTGCCGGACACCGGCGAAGCCACCCGTCCGCTCGTAGACCACGCTCATGGCGGTACCAAACCGGGGCCGGGCCGGGGACGCAAGCACGGCGCGTCAGCGAGGTCGGCAGAACAGATCGATGAACCGGTCCAGCACCGACTGGTCGTCGTCGGAAATCCGGGTGAACACCACCCCCACCCCGGCGCCGTCCGGATGCTGGTGGTGGTAGAGGACCTCGCCCTCCGCCTGCACCTCGCCCAGCCCGGGGACTTCCAGTTGCAGTCGCAGGTGCTGGCCGGGAGCCCAGGGCACCCCGGTGATGAAGGCCCCGCCCCGGGAGACGTTCCGGCACACCCCCCGGATCAGCCCCTGGGCGGTCTGGGCCAGCACGGTCATCACGCAGGAGGAGCGCGGGTGCCGTCGGGGATGGAAGGAGGCCAGCTGCGACATGTGCGAGCCAGGGCCGTTGCCAGCTTCGTGCCTCGGCCAGCCTCCGCCATTCCGCGAGGTTGGAGGGAGGCCGGAACCGGGGAGGTAGGATCTACCGCTGGGTTCCGGAAACGAATCCGGCGCCGCTGTGCCCCGCGGTGCCGCTCCGGCGTACATCCGGGCACAGCACAAAGCCGCCATCCCCGGGAGGACGACGGCTTCAAGGTTCCACCGGGGATTCGAGGGCCGGCGCTGTCAGCCCTGGTACTGGTGGACCGCCATGATCGGGTAGTTCATGGAGGTGAAGCTGATCCGCTGGCTGCCATCGGAGTTGACGTTGTTGGAGCCGATGAACTGCGGCTGACCGTTCTTGAAGCCGGCGAACATCACCACGTGCTGGCCGCCGGGGGTCTTCATCGAGACCACGTCCCCCGGCTTGGCGTCGGAGAGGGAGACCCGCTTGAAATCGGAGTCCCGGTCCAGGTTGCCCATCAGGGTCATCACCGAGGCGCTGTGCTGGCCATCGCCGATCTGTCCGGCCTGCTCCAGACAGGCGGAGACGAAGTTGGCGCAGTTCACGTTGTTGGGGACCCAGTCCTCCATGTCCGAGCCCACCCCGCCGCCCTCGTACTTCAGCGAGCCGGCGTTCTTGCCCAGCTGGGCCATGGCGATGTCGTAGGGGCTGCCGCCGGGACCACGGGTGGCGGGGCCGCTGGACGAGCCACCCACCGACTCCGCGCCGCCGGGCCCGCCGGGGCCGCTGGCGCCGGGACCATCAAAGCCGTCGGTGGCGCCGGGGACCTGCAGCTGGGCGCCGGTGAAGATCAGATCCTTGTTCTGGATCTGCGGATTGACCTTCATCAGCGCGGAGACGCTGGTTCCGAACCGGGAAGCGAGCGCCGAGAGGGTGTCACCGGCCTTGATCTGGATGCTCATGCCTACATTCTCGCCACTACGGAAACCGAGGTTGCGTGACGCAGCGAGACGAAAAAGGGGACAGGCTGCATTTTCGACGCGCTGCGGCGAAAATGCAGCCTGTCCCCTTTATTGACGCGGGGGGTCATCGCGGGAGAAAGCTGAGGTAAATCCAAGACATCCGTTGGAAGGCAGGTCTAGATTGCGCGGACATGAGTGCTCTCCGCCCCCTCGCAGTGGCCGCCCTGGCGATCAGCCTGGCCTGTGCCCAGACCCCGAATGTCGAGGCCAAGGCCGAGATCATCTACGAGGAGAACACCCCCTCCAGCACCGACGGTGGGGCAGAGACCCGGACTGCCAGTGCGGATGGGCTGCAACCTCCCACCTTCCGGCTCCCGGCCGGGGTGCGGCCGATCCGCTACCAGGCGGAGCTGACGGTGGTCCCCACCGCGGAGACCTTCCAGGGGGTGATCGAGATCGAGCTGGAGTTCCAGGCGGCCCAACAGTTGCTGTGGCTCAACGCCAGCCAGCTGGAGATCACCGCCGCGGACATCCTGGTCCAGGGCAAGGTGATCCCGGCCCGGGTGATCTCCAGCAACGAGGACTTCATCGGCCTGCAGCTGGACGCGCCGGTGGGGCCGGGACGGGCCAGGTTCCGGGCCCGCTACAACGGCAAGCAGTCCGACCGGGAGGTCCAGGGCGCGTTCCGCCAGCAGGAGGGCGGGGACTGGTTCGTGTTCACCCACTTCGAGCCGTACCACGCCCGCGAGGTGTTCCCCTGCTTCGATGAACCCCAGTTCAAGGTGCCCTGGGAGCTCACCCTCCACGTGCGCCAGGGAGATCTGGCAGTCGCCAACGGGCTGCTGGAGAAGGAGACCGGGGCGCCGGAGGGGATGAAGCGGGTGAAGTTCAAGCCGGTGACCCTCCCCTCCTACCTGGTGGCCTTCGCGGTGGGCCCGTTCGAGACCCTGGACACCCCGCCGCTGGGCGTCTTCAAGCGTCCGGGCCGGATCCTCTTCGCCAAGGGCAAGAGCGCCCAGGCCCGCTACGCCGCCCAGGCCACCGCGGAGCTGCTCTCCCAGCTGGAGAGCTACTTCGGGATGGCCTACCCCTACGACAAGCTGGACACGGTGGCGGTGCCGCTCTTCGGCGGGGCGATGGAGAACGCCGGGCTGATCACCTACAGCCAGGGGCTGCTGCTGGCCCCCCCGGAGCAGGACTCCTCGCACCGCCAGCGGCGCTTCGCCTCCATCCAGGCCCACGAGCTGGCCCACATGTGGTTCGGCGACCTGGTGACCATGAAGTGGTGGGACGACACCTGGCTCAAGGAGTCCTTCTCCGACTGGATGGCGGCCAAGGTCCTGGCCAGTTGGAAGCCGGAGTGGAGGAGCGAGGTGGGGCAGGTCAGCCTGCGCTCGCAGGCGATGCACTCCGACAGCCTGGTGGCGGCGCGGGCCATCCATCCGGAGATCCAGAACAAGGACGACATCCTGGGGGCGTTCGACTTCGGGATCACCTACCTCAAGGGCGACGCGGTGCTGACGATGCTGGAGGCCTGGGTGGGACCGGAGAAGTACCGGGCCGGGATCCGCGACTACCTCAAGCGCTTCGCCTGGAAGAACGCCGAGGCCCAGGACTACTTCGCCGCCCTCTCCCAGGCCGCGGGGATCGACGTCACCCCGGTGTTCTCCAGCTTCATCGACCAGCCGGGGGTGCCGCTGATCAGCGCCCGGCTGGAGTGTCAGGGCGCCCCCCGGGTGCTCCTCACCCAGCGCCGCTACTTCCCGCTCGGCTCGCGCGGGGGAGACCAGGCCCAGCAGTGGAAGGTGCCGGTCTGCGTGCGCTACGGGGTGGGCAAGTCCGCCGCCCGCCAGTGCACCCTGCTGGAGGGCCAGGACGGGGTGCTGCCGCTGACCGGGCTCAAGGGCTGCCCGGACTGGGTCTATCCCAACGAGAACCAGGCCGGGTACTACCGGTCCCGGCTGCCGGCGGCGCAGGTGAAGGCGGTGCTGGAGGCGGGGGTGCTCAGCCCCTCCGAACAGGTGGGCCTGGTGGGAGATCTGTTCGCGTTGATGCGCAGCGGGGACATGGCCGCCGCCGAGGTGCTGCAGCTGGTCCCACGGCTGGCCAACAGCGACAGCCGCCACGTGGTGGTGGCGGTGGCCGACGGCCTGGCGGGGGTGGAGCGGGATCTGGTCCCCGCGGAGCAGCGGGCCCACTTCCAGCGCTTCGTGAACAAGACCTTCGGGCCCCGCGCCCGCAAGCTGGGCCTCACCCCCCGGAAGAAGGAGGACGAGGAGCAGCGGCTGCTGCGCCCGTCGCTGATCGGGCTGGTGGCCAACGAGGGCGGAGACAAGAAGCTGCAGGCGGAGGCGGTGGCCCAGGCCCGCCGGTGGTTGACCCAGCGCAGCGCGGTGAGTCCGGACATGGTGGGGACGGTGCTGGACACCGCCGGGCGCAAGGCGGATCCGGCGCTGTACGAGCAGCTGCTGACCGCGGCCCGCACCACCCAGGATCGCCGGGAGCGACAGCAGCTGCTGGGCGCGCTGGGGGCGGTGGAGGATCCGGCCCTCTCGCTGCGCGGCCTGGAGCTGATCAAGTCCGGCCAGTTCGACATCCGGGAGGCCTACACCCTGCTGTGGGGCGCGACCGAGCATCCGGCCACCCGTCAGCAGGCGTACGACTTCCTCAAGGCCAACTGGGCGCTGTTGATGACCCAGGTCCCCAAGCAGAACCAGGCCTTCCTGGCGGCGCTGCCGGGCGGCTTCTGTGACCTGCAGCACCGGGACGACGCGGAGGCCTTCTTCCAGCCGAAGATGGTCACCGTCCCCGGCGGCGAGCGGTCGTTGCAGAAGACCCTGGAGCGGATGGACCTGTGCGTGGCGGCCCGGGAGAAGCAGTCTCCCAGCGTGGTGAAGTTCCTCCAGGCGTACTGAGGGGCCAACTGAGGGGCCCGGCACCGTCGAGGCAGCCTGTATGGTGCCGCGCATGGCGCTGGCCCCGACCCTCTATGATGTGCAGCTGCAGCTCAGTGACACCGACCGCGGGGTGGAGTGCGATCAGCGGCTGAAGATGGCCCGGCATCCCTCGGAAACGATGGAGCGGCTGTGGCTGCGGCTGTTGGCCTACTGCTGGCGCTACGACGAGCGGCTGGCCTTCACCACCGGCCTCTCGGATCCGGACGCGCCGGACCTTCGCTCGGACGACCTCACCGGACGGACCACCCAGTGGATCCGGGTGGGCAAGGCGGACCCGGTGAAGATCCGCCGGGCGGTCACCCAGAACCCGGGAGCCCAGGTGACAGTGTTCTTCGAGAACCAGGCCCGGATGGACGCCTTCCTCCGCGAGGCCCGCGAGCAGGAGGTCACCCACCTGGAGAAGGTGAGGCTGACCTGCGTGGACGCCTCGGTGCTGCGCTCGCTGGCGGCCAACGAGGAGCGGCGGATCAAGCTCTCCGCCACCCTGGCCGGGGACCACTTCTACCTGGAGGTGGACGGCGAGTCGTTGGACACCCCGTTGATCTTCGCCAAGCCGTAATGTTCTCCCCGGACGAGCAGGCAGAGCAGGCGCCCGCCAGCGCTCAAGAGGGAATCGAGCTCTCCGTCCGCGCTGTTGCGGGAGGGACCCGGACGGGTCGGCGCATCCGTGGCAGCCACAACCGGGAGCTGTCTGAAATCGTCCGCTTCCCTGCCCCCCGGTAGGCGTCCTTCGGCGCTCTTGCGGTACGAGGGAGCCCCTTCCTGCGGAGACACCGTGACCGAGACTGCCGTCGTGTACACCAACGCCGAAGACGAGCAGACCGCCGCTCGGGAGCTGTGCGCGCAGATCGGCAAGGAACTCTCCGGTCCTCCAGACGCGCTGATCGTCTTCGCCGCCCCCCGCTATGACCACTCCCGCCTGCTGGGCGCGGTGCAACAGGCCTGCGCGCCCAAGGTGCTGGTGGGCGCTTCCTCCGCGGGAGAGTTCACCCGCGAGACGCGGGGGGAGGGAATGGCCTGCGCCCTGGCGCTCCGTTCGGACCAGATGCGCTTTAGCGTCGGAATTGGCCGCGGCATCCAGCAAGACCGGGTCGGGGTGGCCAGGGGAATTGCCTCCACCTTCCGTGGGCTGAGCAGCAACGAGTTCGCCTACCGGG
Source organism: Myxococcaceae bacterium (assembly GCA_036675345.1). Taxonomy (GTDB): domain Bacteria; phylum Myxococcota; class Myxococcia; order Myxococcales; family Myxococcaceae; genus JALYOC01. Next base: position 322,512 of record JAKFFE010000020.1, on the reverse strand, counting down.
CGGCGCTGGTGCTCACCGACGCCCTGGCCGGCCACGCCGACGACCTGGTGGATCAGCTCACCCTGGCCACCGCGGGGAAGTATCAGTTCTTCGGCGGGGGGGCGGGGGACAACGCCCAGTTCCAGCGCACCCATGTCTTCTTCGGCACCGAGGCGGTGACCGACGCCGCGGTGGCGCTGGAGATCCTCTCCCACAAGCCGCTGGGGATCGGGGTGGGCCACGGCTGGGAACCGGCCTCGGCGCCGATGCGGGTCACCGAGGCGAAGGGGCCCCGGCTGATCAGCCTCAACGGGTTCCCCGCCGCGCAGGCCTTCTCCCGGCACGCGGAGTCCACCGGCCAGCGGCTGGATGCCGCCGCCCCCATCCCCTTCTTCCTCCAGAACATCCTGGGGATCGAGGTGGGCGAGAAGCACCGGCTGCGGGTGCCGCTGGCGATCGAGAGCGACGGCACCGTGCTCTGCGCGGCCGACGTGCCGGTGGGGGCCACGGTGGCGATCATGCGCACCAACGCGAACTCCGCCATCGACGCCGCCGCCCGCGCCACCGCCTCCGCGCTGGAGAACCTGCAGGGCGCCAAGCCGAAGGTGGCGCTGTTCTTCGACTGCGTCGCCACCCGGCTCCGGCTGGGGGACGTGTTCGGGTATGAGCTGCAGGCGGTGGCGGACAAGCTGGGGAAAGAGGTGCAGTTCGCCGGCTGCAACACCCACGGACAGATCGCCCGCGCCACTGGCCAGTTCGGCGGCTTCCACAACTGCACGGCCGTCGTCTGCGCACTCCCGGAATAGCGGGCGCCCCCAGCGCCGAAGCGAGCTGGACGGCGGGCTTCGCCTCCCCGCGCAGCCGCCGGCAAGCCGCGTCCGAGCTGGCCCGTCAGGCCGGGGCGGAGGCGCTGGTGGTGCTGGTGCGGGACCCGGCGATCGGGGTGCTGTTGCCCGCGCCCGGCTTTCCCCAGACCCTGGCCGGGGGAGCGGGCTGGTTGCAGTTGCTGGAGGCGCTGGTCCTGCCCGGCCTGCACCCGGGACGGGTGTCCATCCCGGAGGGAGGGGAGGTCTCCGCGCTGGGGCTGGCATTGGAGGAGGGCGCAGCCTTCGTGTTCCTGGGCGGAGCGCCGCGGCCGGACTTCCTGGAGGAGCGCCGGGCGGAGCTGACCCTGGCGGCGGCGGTGCTGGCGGCCGAACACCGCGCCCGGGTCGCGGAGGGCGAGGCCAGTGTCGCGCGCGAGGCGGCCCGGCACGCGGACGGGTTGACCAGCGCGCTGGATGTGGCGCGGGGGGAGCTGGAGGCCTCACTGCAGGATCGGGAGCGGCTGATCGGGATCGTGGGTCACGATCTGCGCAATCCACTCCAGGCGATCACCATGGGGGTGAGCACGGTGCTGCGCCGCGGGGGCCTGACCGACGCGCACGTTCGCTCGCTGCACCGGGTCCAGACCAGCGCGGACCGGATGAGCCGGATGATCTCCGGACTGCTGGACTTCGAGCGGGCCCGGGCCGGCACCCTGGTGTCAGAGCGGGTTCCCGGTCGGCTGGCAGACCTGGTGGCCGCGGTGGCGGAAGAGTTCGAGGAGAGTCACCCCGACCGGCCGATCACCTTTCCGCGGCGGGCGCAGGGGGAGGGGGAGTGGGCGCCGGACCGGATCTCCCAGATGGTCTCCAACCTGGTGGGCAACGCCATCGAGCACAGCCTGGAGGCCAGCCCGATCACGGTGACGGTGGAGGACGAGCCGGGGGGGGTGACCCTGGAGGTGCACAACCAGAACCGCTCCGGCCCCCTCCTTCCCGAGGAGCTAAAGACGCTGTTCGAGCCCTTCCGCCGTGGCAGCCAGAGCTCGGGGCTGGGCCTGGGGCTGTACATCGTGCGGATGATCGCCCAGGCCCACGGGGGGAAGGTGGAGGCCCGCTCCGACGCCGGCGGCACCTCCTTCCGGCTTCAGTTCCCGGTCGGCCTCAGCCGAACAGCAGCGCGGTCAGGGTCTGGTTGATGTGGCCCAGCCAGCTCTCGCCGTAGGTGTGGAACCCGGCGGTCTGGCTGCCCCGGAAGCCCTGGTAGAAGGTCCCGTGCAGGTCCTTGGCGTCCAGCTCCAGCCGCCGGAGGATGCAGTTGAAGGCCAGCCCGCCGCGCAGGGTGCCGCCCAGCTCGGTGGTGGCCGCGGCCAGCGCCTGGTGGGTCTCCTTCACCAGGTCGGTGGACTGCATCAGGTGGATCTCCATCCCCGGGAGGACCTGGCAGTAGAAGCGCAGCCCGCCATCCGCCAGCAGCTGCTGCGGGCTGCGGATCCACGGCTTGTGGTCGATCACCAGCCCCAGCGGGTTGGCCATGAACACCGAGCTGTCCAGCGTCTGCGCGGTTCCGCCCACCGCCTCCGCGTAGACCTCGGCGATCGGCCGCCCATCCAGCTCGTAGATGGTGCGGGTGGCCACGTCCGCGCGGGTCACCTTCCAGGACTTGCCGGTGGGACGGAAGGAGCAGGACTTGGTCACCTTGAAGGGAACCGCCGGTTCGATCAGCAGCAGCGCCGCCCCATCGTCGGTCTGCTCGCCGTTGTAGAAGACGCAGGTCCGCTTGAACTCCAGGTTGTCGCCGGCGGACCCGCCCACGAAGGAGATCAGCGGGGCCAGGTTGCCCAGCGCTTCGTTGATCTCCTCCTCCTTCATCCTCAAGCCCTCCACCAGCACCACGCCCACGAAGCGATCCGGGCTGAGCGCGCGCAGGTCGCCAAAGACGCGGGTCAGCGACTGGGCCGCCCGCTTCACCCCGGCCTCCGCGCCCTCCCCGGCGCGCACCAGGGCGCCGGCGCAGCGCTTGAGGACCTGCGGGCCAAAGGCCATCGCCGAGACGCCGTTCACCCCGTTGCGGGACTCGGTGAACTCACCGGCGGTGGTGCAGCCGATCACCTCCGCCTCGGGGAACTGCTGGCGCAGGGAGGCGGAGAGCACCGCCCCGTCGTGCCGGTGCGAGCAGAAGAAGGTGATTGCCCGGGGCTGCACCACAGCCAGCTGTTCGCCCAGCTCCGCGGCCGCGACCGCAGAGTCCAACGCCGCCGAGTACCCGCTCTTCAGACCGGTGGACATCATTTCCCCCTCTGTGCAACGACGTTCAAGGCCTGCTGCGAGTAGCCCATCGCCTGCAGCGCGGTCAGCACCTTGGTCACCAGCGCCGCGTCCGCGTCCTGGGCGGGCACGATGCTGGCCAGGTCCACCCCGGTGCGCAGGATCAGCCGGGTGTTCACCAGGGAGAACATCGCCTGGCTCCCCAGCGCGCTGAGCAAGGTCCGCTGGATTTGACTCAATGACTTCAAGGGGCCCCCTCTCGCGGTCGGAGTTCCAGTGCAACTGGAGTTCGACCGCCAGAGAAAAATCCTGACGGATCGGTAGGTCCTCGTCGAGGTGGGAAAATGGGCCGGGTGTAGGCGGGGGCGCGTGCGTCGAGGAAACCCCCTACACAGCGGGACTCAACCCTCCGGGGTGGCCTGCAGCTCGCCCCGTTGCAGCAGTGAGGCGTAGACCCCGCGGGCCGCCACCAGCGACTGATGGGTGCCGCTCTCCACCAGCCGGCCCTCGGCAAGGACGTGGATCAGCGCCGCGTCCCGCACCGTCCGCAGCCGGTGGGCAATCACCAGGGTGGTGCGTCCCTCCATCAGCTCGCGCAGGCCGGCCTGGACCTCGTGTTCGGAGGCCGCGTCCAGGGCGCTGGTCGGTTCGTCCAGCAGCAGCAGCGAAGGCTCCTTGAGGAAGGCCCGGGCAATGGCCAGCCGCTGCCGCTGCCCCCCGGAGAGCAACCCTCCCCGCTCCCCCACCGGCTGCTCCAGCCCCAGCGGCAGCGCCCGCACGAAGGCCTCGGCGTGGGCCCGGCGCAGCGCCTCCCACAGCCGGGGCTCGGTGGCGTCCACGTCTCCCAGCAACAGATTGTGGCGCACCGTCCCCGAGAAGAGGATCGGCTCCTGGGGCACCCAGGCGATTCGCCCCCGGACCGAGCGCTGGCTCAGCGAACCCAGCTCCTCCCCATCCCACAGCACCTTCCCCTCCTGGGCCTGGATGAAGCCCAGCAGCAGGGAGAACACGGTGCTCTTCCCGGCGCCGGACGCGCCCACCAGCGCCACCCGCTGGCCGGCGGGAATGGTCAGGGTCAGCCCCTTGAGCACCAGGCGGGCACCGTCGTAGGACAGCTTCACCTCCTGCAGCTCCACGCCCGTCCGCAGCGGCTCGGCGGTGGCGCCGGCGTCCTCCGGGCGGGGCGCGTCCAGGATCTCGAACACCCGCCGCGAGGCTTCCACCCCCTGCACCACCTGACCGAAGGTCCCGGAGAGGGTCTTCATCGGCTGATACAAGAGCAGCGCCGCGGCCAGGAAGGAGAGCAGCTTGGGGGCCAGCTCCGGGTCCCCCTCCACCGCGCGCGCCCCCACCGCGATCGCCAGCGCCGCGCCGATGATTCCCAGCAACTCCACGGTGGGAGAGAACGCCCCGCGGATGAACAGCGAGCGGCGCATCGCGGCCAGGTAGCGCTCCTGCTCTGCCTCGAAGGTGGCCGCCAACCGCGGGGTGGCGTTGTAGGCCTGGACCACCGCCAGGTTGTGCAGCAGCTCCGAACCCTGTTCGGTCAGCTGCCCCATGCTGGCCTGGGTGCGCTTGGCCTCCTTGCGCGCCGAGCGGGCAAAGCGGGCCACCGGGTAGGCGGACCCGGGGAGGACGATGAAGATCAGCAGGAACAGCACCGGATCCAGCGCCAGGCACACCCCGGCCAGCGCCAGGATCTGCAGCCCGTCCTTCACATATGCGCCCAGGGCCTGGGAGACGGCGAACTCCACCTGGCCCACGTCGGAGGAGAAGCGGGAGAGCAATTCGCCGGAGTGCCGGGTCTCGAAGAATCGCGGGGGCAGCTCCAGCAGGTGGGAGTGCAGGTCGCGCCGCACGTCGGTCATCACCGACTGGCCCACGGTGTTGGTCAGTCCGCCGTGCACCCACTGGGAGAGGGCCTTGATCCCCGCCACCGCCACCAGCAGCAGCGGGATCTTCACCGCCAGATCTTCCGACCCCAGCGAGAGCGGGCCGAACCGTTCGGCGTTGCCGCCCAGCAGCCCGCTCAGCAGCGGACCGCTGAGGTACGCATAGAAGGCGGTGGCCAGCGCCGCGCACACCGAGGCCACGGCGGCCAGCACCAGCTGCGGGGTGTACGGCTTCGCGTAGCGAAGCAGCCGGCGGTAGCTACCCACCCCGCGCACCCACTGTCAGCAGCCGGGGCCGGCGCGGATGGAACCCGGGGTGCTGGAAAACGCTCTTCACGGCGGCGGACCGTAGCAGGGAGGCGGGGCGGGACCCACACCGGAGGACAGCGCCTCCCACTGAACAAACTGCAGGGCGGGTGCCGACCCGCCATTCCAACCCCCAACGATTGCGGCCCGCGACGGGGGCATGGAGGATGCAGCCTGCTGCGGTCCACGGTACGGCAGGGGGGAGGCCAGGATGCGAGCCAGCTTGCTGTTGATGGATGACGACGAGGCCCTGCGCGAGCTGATGGCGGAGACGCTGAGTCAGGACTTCGAGGTCACCGCCACCCCCGGGGTGGACGAGTTCCTGCGGTTGCTGGAAGGGCAGCACTTCGACGCGGTGCTCTGCGACCAGAACCTGGGAGAGGGGATCAAGGGCACCGCGGTGCTCAAGGCCGCGCGGGAGCGGGGCCTGCTGGAGGGCACCGCCTGCCTGCTGCTGACCGGAATGCCCTCCAACCTGGGCGAACCCTGGCTGACGGTGCTGCGCAAGCCGCTGGAGGTCCACGAGCTGGTGGAGGCCATCTGGCGGGCGATCCAACCCCGTGCTCCCGGGGGCGGGGTGCGCTATCTGCCTCGGGCGTGAGCGAGCCCATCCTGGAGGTCGAGAATCTGGTGAAGCGCTACGGCGCCTTCACCGCGCTGGACGGTGTCTCGCTGCGGATCGAGCCGGGGGAGATCTTCGCCCTGCTCGGACCCAACGGCGCCGGGAAGACCACCCTGATCGGCGCGGTGTGCGGACTGGTGAAGAAGACCTCCGGGAAGGTGCGGGTGCTGGGGATCGACCTGGACCAGGATCCACTCACCCCTCGCTACCGGATCGGCCTGGTGCCGCAGGAGATCAACTTCGATCCCTTCTTCACCGTGCAGGAGTCGCTGGAGTACCAGCTGGGCTACTTCGGCCAGCCCAATGACCCGGCCCGGATCGAAGAGGTGCTGCGGGCGCTGAGCCTGCAGGACAAGGCGCAGTCCCGGACCCGTGCTCTCTCCGGGGGGATGAAGCGGCGCCTGTTGATCGCCAAGGCGCTGGTGCACCGGCCCCAGCTGCTGTTCCTGGACGAACCCACTGCCGGGGTGGACGTGGAGCTGCGCCGCGACCTGTGGAGCTACGTCCGCCGGCTGCGCGACGAGGGGACCACGATCATCCTCACCACCCACTATCTGGAGGAGGCGGAGGAGCTGGCGGACCGGATCGGGATCATCAACGAGGGCAAGCTCTTGCAGGTGGAGCCCACCTCCGCCCTGCTGCGCCGGCTGGGAGAGAAGCAGCTGCAGGTCACCTTCGCCCGCCCGGTGGAGCAGCTACCCGCCCCGGCGGTGGAGGCAGGGGCGGTGCTCTCCGCGGACCGGACCCGGCTGACCCTCACCCAGCGGGAGGGGGCCACCGGTTCCAGCGAGGTGTTGCGATCGTTGTACCAGGCGCAGCTGGAGATCTCCGAGGTGGAGACCCGCCGCTCGCGGCTGGAGGACGTGATGATCCGGGTGCTGCGGGGCGGTTAATCCCGGCGGTCCATCTCCTCCAGCACCGCGTCCAGCCGGGCCCGGGCGCGCTCCCGGTCCGCCTCGCTGGACTTGGGATCATCCAGCACCCGGCCCAGCTCCGCCTCCGCCGACTCCAGCGCGCCGCGCAGGGCCTTGTCGTCCTTGAACTTCAGCCCCACCTCGAAGCCCCGCTGCTCGAGGACCCGGCCGGTCTGCTCGGCGTCGATCGCCTGGAGCTTCTGGTTGGCGTCCCGGTAGGTGGCCAGGTCGGGGGGGAACTGCGCCAGGGCCTGGGAGGCGCGCTGCTCCTGGGTCTGGCGCTCCGCGTCCAGGTCCTCGCCGCCCTTGTTCTGCAGCCCCTGCTTGTAGAAGAAGTCCTCCAGCTTGCCCAGGTCCGGGACCTTGGGGAGGACCCGGTCCACGTTCCAGCAGTCGGTCATCTGATCCTGCGGCGTCGGCAGGATTCCGGGAGGCCCGCCCACCGGGGTGGCGGAGGGGGCGACGGGGAGGGAGGGGCGGAGGGAGTCGAGCTTCATGGGGGGCCTCTTTCGTTTCCGGGGCGGCCGAAGCGGCGCGCCGTACGAAAGGATTCTCGGGAGGGCCCTGGAGGGGAGCTGTAAACAGATTTGACGCTGACCCCGGCGCTGGATCGCCAGCCGAGTGGCGAGGACGCCAGCCTTCGCTGCTCCGGGTCCTCAGGCCGCGGGTGCGGTGGCCTACCGAGCCGCGGAGTGGCTCGGCGCGGGTGAGCCGACGCCGACCGCGGACCAGGCCTGGCTCACCGAGCGGACCTGCACCGATTCGGCGCCGAACAGGTCGGTGGCCGCCTGGAGGGTGGCGGCGCGCGCCCCGGCGAAGTCGGTGTCCGGGGTCATGTACACGCTCAGGGCGCGGTAGAAGATCTGCAGCCCCGGCTCCATCCCGATCCCCTGCTCCACCGAGAGCCCGGAGGAGCGGTGCTGGCCGCCACTGACCAGCAGGTAGAAGGCGTTGTTGGCGATCCCCGAGGAGTGGTGCACGTCCATCCGCGGAGCCAGCTGGCGGTAGTGGTCGACGCTGACTCCATCGCGGGTGGGATCGTCGAGGTAGCGCAGGGCATCGCCCGGGGTGGCCGGGGTCCAGCCGTCCTCGGCCAGCTTCCAGTCGAAGCTGAAGGCGGGGTTCTTCTGCGCCGCGTACCACTCCACCCCGGTGCCGAAGATGTCCGACCAGGCCTCGTTGAGCGCGCCGGACTCGCCGGCGTACACCAGGTCCGCGGTGCGCTCGGTCAACCCGTGGGTGAGCTCATGGCCCAGCACATCCAGGCTGACCAGCGGCCCGGCGGTGCCGTCCTTGTCCCCGGGGCCGAACTTGATCACCGACCCGTTCCAGTAGGCGTTGTGATTGCTCTTGCCGAGGTTGATGTGCGCCACCAGCGCCTCGCCGGCGCCGTCGATCGAATCGCGACCGAACAGCTCCTGGAGGAAGTCGTAGGTGAGCTGGGCCCCGAACATCACGTCCACCGCGGCGTCGTGCTTGCGCGGGTCGCTGGCCTGGCCCCAGGAGCCGTTGTCGTCGCGGATCTCCACCACGTTCTTGGGGTCGGTGGTGTTCCGGGTGTCCAACACCACGATCCCCTTGCCCCGGCTGAGGTCCTGCATCAGGTGGGTGCCATCCGCCTCGGGCCGGGTCCCCAGCTCCACGTAGCCGCTGTAGAGCGTGCGGTCGTCTCCAGCCGTCGGAGCGGAGTCTGAGGCGGTGGTACGTGGAGGCGACGGCGCGGAGTCAGCGGTGGTCGTGGCCGGAAGAGGGAGCGCGGAGTCAGCGGTGGTCTTGGCCGGAAGAGGCAACGCGGGAGCGCCGGTGGTCGCGTCCGCGCTCCCGTTGGCGCCGTGTTCTCCTCCGGTTCCGTCTCGTTGCAGTCGCTGCAACAAGGCGCCCTCGGCCGCGGAGATCAGCAGGGTGCCTCGGGTGCCAGTGGCCGAGGACTCCAGATCCACCCGGTAGGCCTCCACCAGGGTCCCATCCGCTGCCGGAACAAAGACCCGTTCCCCCCGGGGCCGCGAATCAGCCGGGTGGCCGAACGCCTGAAGCGCCAGATCCACCGCCCGCTCCGCGCCGATCGGTGGCCGCGCAGACCGCACCGGCATCCCGGGAAGTCGCTCGGTTCCGGTGGTTCCCAGCAGTGCCCCGTCGGGACCCAGGTGGACGATCACCTGCTTGCCGAAGATCCGCGCGCCGTCCTGAAGCACGTCCATCCGCAGATGCACCTGACCCAGGATGTCCCGCTCCACAGAGCGGGGCCGGAACGACCGCCCGGCAGCCGCGGGGAGAGTTCCCACAGCCACCTGGAGCGCGTGCTCGGAGATCGGATCGGAGAGCAGTAGCCGCCCCGGACGGGAGGGAGATTCCGCCGCGAAGCCCAGGGCAGTGTCCCGCGCGGCCAGCGGCTGCGCGGGGAGGCGAGCCGCTCCGGCCGTCGCCGTCGCCGGGCTGAACCCGGAGACCGCGATCGAGGCCCCACGCGCCACCGGAGCGGCGGGCGCCGAAACCTGCGGGACCGGGTGACGTACCTGTAAGGGGTTGATCTTCAAGAGGTCGGGACGCTCGGTCTGACATTGTCCTACATGACGGCGGGAAGTTGCGTCCCAATTTTCAGGTCGGAGCGAGTCGGCAATCACGATCAGCGTTCCAACCACAGCGATGTGACCCGCGGAGCTCGTGGCGATCCGATATTGAAGCAACGCCCGCCTTCGTCCCCACGTGCAAGGGAGGCCGGTGTGTGGCGCGGTGGGGTCCCTCATGCAGGGCTCGGCCGCCAACGCAGTTGGCCTGCCGACCGGGGTGAGACAGGGCCCGGGGAGGCCGGAAGAATAAGATGATCATCTTCTTATTCGGAGGTCCGGCCAGGTCATGCGCCGGCAAGATAAGAAGAAGATCTTATTATTTTCGGCAGCCTCCAATCTCAGAAGGGTGCTGAAGGGGTTCTGTGCAAGCGGTTCGATCAGCGCTTCGCAAGCCTCGTGGAACTTCCGGTAGAGGGCTGAGCGCGAAGACCCGCTCCCGCTCGAGAACCCAAGGAGCCGCGCGAAATTGATTCGGCCGGCATGAAAGTGATCCACCGGCCGGCATGAAACTGATCCACCCCTCTGACAGGGAGACTTGGCCTGCACGCGCTGTTGAGCGAGGCGCCGAAATGGACCGGGGGCAAGCAACGGCTGACCGCCACGCAGTTGCACCGGATGCTGCGGTTGCGTGGATTCTGTGTCGATCATGCTGCTCACGGGGTAACTGCAGCCTGGGTGTGAACCAGGACGGCTACGAGCAGGACCTGTTTCGTTCAGCCTAGCTTGCTGATGCGGGCCAGCATCTCGGTGTGGTGTGAGCCCTTCCAGTAGACCTGTTGGCAGCCCTGGCAGCGGCGGAACTGGTCATGCTCTTCGCGAACGCAGGGAGGGAGCTCGCGCTCGACCTCGGACTTCTCCACTGGCAGCAGTCGCCCGTTGCAGCGCAGACAGCGGTTGAACGGCAGCGCTCGGGGCAGCAGGTCGAAGCGCCGAAGCACCTCCTGGAGTTGGCCCTGGGTGGAAGTGGTCCGGGGAAAGTAGCCGTGCCGGACCTCGGAGCGCTTGAGCAGTCCCAAATCCCGGGTCAACAGCACCCGATCCTCGGTGGCGGCGACCCGGGCCAGGTACGGATCGTCGGCATGGTTGGACCAGATCGTGTCGAAGCCCAACATCCGCAACTCGGAGGCCAGCCCGCCCAGGTGGACGTCCAGCACGAAGCGCCGGGGGTCGGGGAAGGGGAAGCCCACCCGCTCCGACGGCAGGGGGTGGGGAGGCAGGCCGTGGGGAAAGACAGCAACCTGGACCTCGCCGGAGATCCGCTGGCTCAGAGGAACGGGGCTCCCATCCACCAGCAGGTAGTCCACCTCGGGGTGGGGGATCCCCGCGGCCTCCACCACGTCCTTCACCGCGGCAGTTCCAAAGAACGCCTGCTCCACCGGCTTGCCTCTCCTGACGGAGGCCAGCAAACCCTCCAGATCGCCATGCAGGGTGAGTCGCGCCAAACCCATGACTCGGGGAGGCTAACGCTCCCAGGAGAAGTCTGCAGATGTGCTCCGGGACGAGCGGGACGAGCGCAGACGGCCAGCGAACCTCAGGTGATCACAGCCCACGACGAGCGGCCGCGCATCCGCTATGACCCGCGCCGTGAACGTCGTCGGCATGCGGACCCTGTTCGTGAAAGAGGTCCGTCGCTTCATGCGGGTTCCCGGGCAGACGGTGCTCTCGCCCCTGGTCTCCACCTCGCTCTACTTCCTGGTGTTTGGCTTCTCCCTGGGCGGGCGGGGACAGCAGGTGGAGGGGATGGCGTACACCCACTTCATCGTGCCCGGGCTGGTGTTCCTGGGGATCGCCAACAACGCCTTCCTCAACAGCAGCTCCTCGCTGTTCCAGGTGAAGTTGCAGGGAACGATCGTGGATCTGCTGGTGGCGCCGCTGGGGCCGCTGGAGATCATGGCCGGCTTCATCGGCGGCGCGATGGTCCGCGGCCTGGCTGTGGGACTGCTCACCTGGGGAGTGGCGATCCTGTTCACCGGGTTCGAGCTGCGCGCCCCGCTGATGACCTTCACCCTGATGTTGCTCATCCCCTACACCTTCTCGATGCTGGGCTTGCTGGCCGGGGTGTGGGCGCAGAAGTTCGAGGAGATCAACATCTTCCCCACCTTCGTGATGCTGCCGCTGACCTTCCTGGGCGGCGTCTTCTACTCGGTGCGGGACCTGCCCGAGCCCTGGCACACAGTCAGCCTCTTCAACCCCATCGTCTACATGGTGGATGGCCTGCGCTACGGGATGCTGGGCCAGAGCGTGCTCTCTCCCTTGTGGGGTCTGGCGTTGCTGTTCCCGGTGGCGGCGGTGGCCACCGTGCTGGCGTACCTGGCGCTCAAGCGCGGCTATCGCCTGAGACAGTGAGGCTTTGATGATCCGCCAGGTCCATCACACCCTCGAGGTACGGACCCCCGGCAGGGGACTGGTCCCGTTCACCGCGCCGGTGGAGCGGTGGCTGGCCGCGCAGCGCCCCACCACCGGGCTGTTGACCCTGTTCATCCAGCACACCTCGGCCAGCCTGTTGATCCAGGAGAACGCCGACCCGGACGTGCGCACCGACCTGGACCGCTGGCTGTCCCGGTTGGTGGAGGACGGCGATCCCCTCTTCCAGCACACCGCCGAGGGTCCGGACGACATGCCCTCCCACGTGCGCGCCGCGCTGACCCAGACCCAGCTGAGCGTCCCGGTGATCGACGGGCGCTTGGTGCTGGGCACCTGGCAGGGGCTGTACGTCTTCGAGCATCGTCACCACGGACACAGCCGCCGGGTGGTGCTGCACTACCTGGGCGAGTGACCTCTCCTTCCTTCGAGGAATCGGACATGGGCGCGAAGCGGATCCTGATCGTCGGAGCAAGCGGCGCCATCGGCCATCCGCTGTGTGTCCGCCTGCGGGCAGCGGGGCAGGTGGTGTTCGGCGTGCACCGCTCGGCGCCAAGCGGCCAGGCCTTGCGCGCGCTGGGGGTGGAACCGCTCGCCTTGAACGTGTCCGACGAGGACGAGGTCCGGAGGGCTTTCGAGGTCGCCCGTCCGGACGTGGTCGTCCATCAGCTGACCGCCTTGCCCAAGCAGCTCAACCCCCGGGCGATGAAGCAGGCCGCGCGGGTGACCGCCGAACTCCGACGGCGGACCGTTCCGCTGTTTGCGCGCCTCTCGCAGCAAGCCGGGGCGCGGTTCATCGCGCAGAGCATGGCGTTCGTTACCCGGCCGGACGGGCCCCGGATCCTGGACGAGACGGCTCCCCTGTGGCTCGACGGCCCGCCGGACATCGCCCACACCAACGACGCGATCCGGGTGCTGGAAGAGGCAACCCTCCAGGCCAAGGGGATCGCGCTGCGGTACGGCTTCTTCTACGGGCCCGGCACCTGGTACGCGCCGCAGAGCGCCCTGGCGGAGCTGGTGCGCAAGCGGATGCTGCCGATCGCCGGGAAGGGCGAGGGGTTGTCGTCGTTCCTCCACATCGACGACGCGGTGGACGCCACCGTTCGCGCTATCGACCGCGGCAGCAGCGGCCTCTACAACATCTGTGATGATCAGCCGGTGTCACAGGCCGTGTACCTGCCCGAGCTGGCGCGCCTGCTCGGAGCCAGACCGCCGCGCCGGGCCCCCGCGTGGCTCGTCGGGCTCCTCGGAGGGCCGGCGGCGAAGTTCTACGGCACCTCCTTGCGGGGAGCGTCGAACGCCAAGGCCAAGCAGGAGCTGGGGATCACGCCTCGCCCCTGGCGCGAAGGCTTCGCGGCGGAGTTCGGCGCCACCCCCTCCAGCTAGAGCTCGTAGGCCAGGCCCACCGTGGCCCGGGCAATCCAGATCTCGGCGAAGGGGCTGTCCCGGCGGCGGAACACCCCGCCCAGGCCCAGCGCCAGGCTCAGCTTGTCGCCGATCCGCAGCTGGGTGTCCGCCTCGAAGCCCACCCCCACCTCCACCACCGAGCCCAGCAGCACCGAGGGGCCGGCGGTGACCCGGATGAAGGAGGAGCTGCTGGCCACCGGGAAGAGGGCGAACCCGAAGCCGAAGGTCACCAGCGAGGGGACGTCCGGGAAGCTGAGGTCCAGCGCCGCCCGGGCGGTCAGCCCCGCGCTGGGGCGGCCGCGGTAGATCACCCCCCCGGCCACCCCCAAGGTCGCCCCGAAGGTCCAGTCCTGGCCGGTGATGTCCCGCAGGTTCTGGGCGGAGGCGCCGGCGGTGGCCCGCAGGTCCCAGAGGATGGACGACTTGTGCCTGGGCTGGGTTCCCGGCGGCGGGATCTGGGCCAGCACGGCGGAGGGCAGCACCAGCAGCAGGACGGTCAGGGCAGTTCGCATGGGTTCACCCAGGGGGAGACCGACCGTGCCACAGCGTGACAAGCCCGGGGTACCCCCGCGTGTCCCGCACGACCGAATTCACACAGCGGGCAGGCAGCCAGCACCCGGGAGCACAGGTGCGCTATCCTCCGCGCCCGATGGCGGTCCCGTACGGCAAGTATCAGCTGCTCAAGAAGATCGGTTCCGGCGGGATGGGCCAGGTGTTCCTGGCGCGTCACGCGGGCGAGCAGGGCTTCGAGAAGCTGGTGGTGATCAAGCGCATCCTCCCCCACCTCTCGGAGGACGAAGACTTCCTCACCATGTTCTTCGACGAGGCGCGGATCGCCGCCCGCCTCAACCACCCCAACCTGGTGCAGATCTTCGACCTGGGGGAGGCCAACCGCGCCCAGTACCTGGCGATGGAGTACGTCCAGGGCGAGGACCTGAGGAAGCTGGACCGCTTCGCCCGCGCCCAGGGGGCGCTGATCCCGATGGGGCCGGCGCTGCGGATCATCGCCGACGCCGCCGCCGGGCTGGACTATGCCCACAAGGCCCGCGACGCCCAGGGGCAGCCGCTGGGGCTGGTTCACCGCGACGTCTCCCCACAAAACATCCTGGTCGGCTTCGATGGTGCGGTGAAGCTGATCGACTTCGGGGTGGCCAAGGCCGCCGGCCGGGTCCAGCACACCGGCACCGGGATCCTCAAGGGCAAGTACCCGTACATGTCCCCCGAACAGGCCGAGGGCCGCGAGCTGGACGCCCGCTCCGACATCTTCGCCCTGGGGGTGGTGCTGTGGGAGATCCTCACCGGCAAGCGGCTGTTCAAGGGCGAGAGCGATCTGGCCACCATGCGGCTGGTGGTGGACTGCCAGGTGCCTCCGCCCTCCAAGCTGAACCCCAAGCTCCCCCAGGGGCTGGACACGGTGGTGATGCAGGCCCTGGCCCGGCTCCCGGAGAAGCGCCACCGCGACGCCTCCGCGCTGCGGCTGCAGCTGGAGGAGTTCCTGCTCGCGCACCGGGTGCCGGCCAGCAGCGCGCACCTGACCGCCTACCTCAATGGGCTCTACGCCTCCCGCATCGCCCATGAGGCGGACCCCTCCACCCTGGACGAGTTCCACGACGGGCTGGATCCGGACGTGGACCACACCCCCAGCCAGTCCACTCCCGGGTCGCGCGCCCAGTGGCGCAACCGCGCCCCTTCCGGCTCCCAGGCCCCGGTGGCCCGCCCGCCCTCCCGGTCCACCCCGGCGGTGAAGTCCACCCGCAGCTCCGCCTCCCGCTCCGCCGCGGCGCCTCCGCCGCCGCCCCCGGACGAGGCCCCGGGTGGGGCGTTCACCGCCTCGCTGCCGGAGAAGGGCGCGACCGGGTCCGGCAAGGGGCGGCTGATCGGTGGCGCGGTGGCGGCGCTGCTGCTGGTGGGAATCGGGGTGGTGGTCTTGCGCCCGCCGGTGGCAGCCCCGGTGGTGGCCGCGCCCGCTCCCTCCCCGGCGCCGATCGTCGTCGCCCCCCCACCCGTCCCTTCCCCGGCGCCGGTTCCCAGCTCGGTGGTGGTGACCCTGGCCTCCGAACCCCCGGGCGCCAACGTGGAGATCGACGGCCGGCTGGTCGGCCAAACCCCGCTGGACTACGCGCTGGAAGACCAGCGGTCGGTGGTGGCGGTGTTCTCGATGCAGGGCTTCGAGACCCGGCAGCAGACAGTGACCATCGCGGAGGCACCGGAACTCTCGGTGCGTCTGGCCAGGAAGCGCACCCCGCCCCGGCGGCCCTCCGGGTCGTTGGGCATCAAGACCGATCGCTGAAATGACGCGAACGCTGTCCCGAGTCCTCCCCTTCGTCCTGCTGCTCCTCGTCTCCCCGGCGGTGGCCAACAACGCCGCCGACGAGGCGGACGTGGCCTTCGAGCTGGGCAACGACCACTACGCCCAGGGCCACTACGTGGAGGCGCTGCGCGAGTATTTCCAGTCCTACCGGCTGGTCCCCAACCGCAACGTGCTCTTCAACATCGCCCGCTGCTACGAGGCGCTGGACCGCTTCGACGAGGCCTACCGCTACTACTACGACCTCTCCCGCGAGGAGCTGGACGCCACCGACCGCCAGGACGTGGCCCGCGCCATGTCGCGGATCCGGCCCAAGGTGGCGCTGGTCTCGGTGGAGACCACCCCGCCCGGCGCCGAGGTGTACGTGGACCGGGTGGACCTCGGCTCCCGGGGCCGCTCGCCCCAGGTGCTGGCGGTGCGCCCCGGCCGACACGCGATCTTCGTCCAGCTGGAGGGGCACCGCGCCGAGGAGGCGGAGGTCAACCTCAGCCGGGGCAAGCAGGTGGAGCGCAGCCTCACCCTCCAGCCGATCCTGGGGAAGATCCAGGTCGCCGGCTCGCCGGAGGGCGCGGAGATCCGCCTCGGCGAGGACGGGCCGCTGCTGGGCAAGGTCCCGGCCACGGTGCAGGTGCCGGTAGGCCAGCGCGCCCTGCGGATCGCCGCCCCCGGGCACACTCCCCAGCAGCGGCTGGTGGAGGTCAGCCAGACCGAGACCCGTTCGCTGGAGGTGGCGCTGGCCCGGGCCATCGGCCCCGCCGGGAAGGTGATCATCACCACCAACCGCGACGGCGCCCGGGTGAAGGTGGACGGCAAGGAGAGCGGCTTTGCCCCCACCGTGCTCACCCTCCCGGAGGGAGAACACCAGATCGAGGTCTCGCTGCCGGAGACCCGCACCGTGCGCCGACAGGTCCAGGTGGTCCGGGACCAGGAGCACCCGCTGCACGCGGTGCTGCGCTACGCACCGCCCCCGGTGCAGGCCGCCTCCAAGAGCCTGACCGCCCTGGAGGAGGCCCCCGCCTCCACCAGCGTGATCACCTCCGATGAGCTGCGCGCGTTCGGCTACCAGACCCTGACCGAGGCCCTCAACGGGCTGCGGGGGGTGTTCCTGGCCAACGACCGGATGTACGAGTTCATGGGCATCCGCGGCTTCGCCCCCGCCGGGGATCTCAACACCCGGGTGCTGATCCTCTACGACGGCCACGCGATGAACGACGTGTGGGCCGGCCAGGGCTACGCCGGGCGGGACCTGGCGGTGGACCTGGAGGACATCGACCGGATCGAGGTGGTGCGCGGCCCCGGCTCCGCCCTCTACGGCACCAGCGCGCTGTTCGCGGTGATCAACCTGGTCCCCAAGGAGGGAGTGGGGGAGGGGAAGAACCTGGAGCTGACCGTGGCCAGCGGGGGCCTGGGCTCCTGGCGGGCCCACGGCTCGGCGGTGGGCCGGACCGACTTCGGGCTGGCTGCCCGCCTCTCCGCCTCGGTGTACGACGCCCGCGGCGCCGACTTCACCGACCTGGGCGCGGCGGGAGTGGTGCTGGGGCTGGATTCGGAACGGGTCTACAACGCCAACACCCGGCTGCGGTACGGGGCCTTCTCCCTCAGCGGCGCCTTCAACTACCGGCGCAAGGCGGTCCCCACCGCGCCCTACAACACGGTGGTCAACGCGCCGGGGACCGACGCCCACGACCTCCGCGGCTTCGCCGAGCTCAAGTACGAGCGCGAGCTCTCCTTCGGGGCGGTCTCCGCCCGCGCCTACTACGACGCCGCCCGCTACCGGGGCGGGTTCGCCTATCCGGCAGGGGGAGACACGGTGGAGGTCTCCACCGACATCGGCGAGGCGGACTGGGTCGGGGGAGAGGCCCGCAGCCGGCTGCGGCTGTTCGGCGAGAACCACCTCACGGTGGGGCTGGAGGCCCAGCAGCAGCTCCGGGTGGAGCACGGCACCTACGGGCTGGGCCAGGACGAGGCGCTGCCCAGCATCAACCGCACCGTGCTCTCCGGCTACCTGCTGGATGAGTGGGCGCTGCACCCGCGGGTGTTCCTCTCCCTGGGGCTGCGGGTGGACAAGTACCTGGACCTGGACGCGCTGCCGCTGACCCCCCGGGCGGCGTTGATCCTCCGGCCCTACGACGGGGGGGTGACCAAGCTGGTGGCGGGCACCGCGTTCCGCGCTCCCAACGTGTACGAGCTCTTCTACACCGACCACGGGATCACCATCCTTCCGCCGGACAGCCTGGCCCCGGAGACGATCACCACCGCCGAGTTCGAGCACTCCCACGAGGTGAACCCGGAGCTGCGGCTGACCGCCGCCGGCTACTGGAACCGGATCTCCGGGCTGGTGTTGCTGACCGAGGACCAGGCCGGGGTGCCCCAGTGCGGGGCGGACCCGCTGGCGCCCGAGCAGTGTCTGCGCTTTGGCAACAGCCCCTCGGCGCTGCAGGCCCTGGGCGGCGAGGCCGAGCTGCACTGGCAGGCGGGCCGCCAGGCGATGCTGGACCTCTCCTACTCCTACGTCTACCTGGTGGGCCTGACCCGGGCGATGACCGCCACCCCCGCGCATCTGATCTCCGCCAAGCTGCTGTTGCCGCTGGGAGAGACCGGGGCCCGGGTGGCGGTGCGCGCCAAGTACCAGAGCGCCCGCGCCCAGGAGGGCGAGCTCCCGATCGGCGAGGCGTTGCTGCTGGACTTCGGCCTCTCCGGCGAGGCGGGCAACTTCCGCTACTTCGCCGGGGTGACCAACCTCCTGGACGCCCGCTACTCGCTGCCCTTTGGCCCGGACTACCCGGGGCCGCTGCCGCAGCTGGGCCGGCTGTTCCAGGTCAGCGTCACTGCCAGCTACTGAGCGGACCCCAGCGGCTGCGCCGGCTGTTCCAGTCGGGTGACCGCCAGCTACTGAGCGGACCGCAGCGGCTGGTCCGGCTGTTCCAGTCGGGTGACCGCCAGCTACTGAGCGGACCGCAGCGGCTGGTCCGGCTGTTCCAGTCGGGCGACCGCCGGCCACTGCTCGGACCCAGCGGCCGGGGACGGGCTGTTCTGGTCCGCTGACCGCCAGCGGAAGGGGGGCGGCCGCCGGTCAGGGGCGGGCGGTAATCGCAGGGCAGCCGGCTGCCCGGCCGGCCACCGGGGAGGGGGCCCTGCAGCGGAGGGCCGCGAAACGGCCCGATCCGTGTTACCTGTCCGCCCGCCGTGGCCCGAGCCCGTCCCCACATCGAACCCAAGCTGGTCCCCAGCGCCGACTCCGTGGTGGTGAAGGAGATCTACCTCTCGTTGCAGGGGGAGTCCTCCCACGCCGGCAAGCTGTGCAGCTTCGTGCGCCTGACCGGCTGCCACCTGCGCTGCAGCTACTGCGACAGCGAGTTCGCCTTCCACGGCGGCGGCCGGATGAAGCTGCCGGAGATCGTGGCCAAGGTGAAGGAGCTGGGCGCCCCGATGGTGGAGCTGACCGGCGGCGAGCCACTGCTGCAGCCCGGCGCCTATCCGCTGATGCAGTCGCTGCTGGACGAAGGCTTCCAGGTGTTGCTGGAGACCTCCGGGGCGATCGACGTGCGGCTGGTCCCCCCGGCGGTGCACAAGATCGTGGACCTCAAGACCCCGTCTTCCGGCGAGTGCGACCGCAACGACCTGCGGGTGCTGGAGTCGATGAACCACAACGACGAGCTGAAGTTCGTGATCGGCTCGCGAGAAGACTACGAGTGGGCCCGGGGGATGGTGAATGACCACCGCCTGGGGACCCGCCCCTACGGGGTCCTCTTCTCCACCGTGTTCGGCAAGCTCACCCCGCTGCAGCTGGCCGAGTGGGTGATCGCCGATCGCCTGCCCATCCGCTTCCAGCTGCAGATGCACAAGTACCTCTGGGACCCCAACGCCCGCGGCGTCTGATCCGCGGCGGCAATCAAGGGGACAGGCTGGATTCCGGGCGCGGTTCCAGCGTCAGCTGCCCGGACGGGATCGGCGGGGTGATCCCCGTCCTGGGTCAGAGCTTGGTGGTCATCCCGCGCCGGGCGCGGATCGGCCCCTGGGGCGGGCCCAGCGGGATCGCGCACTCGTTGCACAACCACACGGTCATCGTGTCCCCGTGCTCGGAGCGGACGTCGAAGAACGCGCCCGGGCGCTCGGGGGACTGCAGGGTGTTGCAGCGGATGCAGATCGGACGCTGACCGGAGGCCATGGTCGGCGACTCTAGACCGGGGGCGGGGTGATGCTGAACTGCTGCACCAGGGCCTGGGCTCCGAACGCGTTGCAAACGCTGGCCAGGACGAAGGCGCTGATCCAGCCGGCCACCAGGGCGCCCTTGTAGCGGTGCTCGAACTGGGCGAACGCGTAGAAGGCGATGAAGCAGGGGATGCACAGCACCATCACCCCGGTCCCCAGGCTGCGGCGGAACGCGTGGATCAAGATGGGCAGCGCGCACGCCAGGCTGATCAACGCGAGCAGGGTACCGACGACAAGGAGCATGACGGCTATTTACCTTTTCCGGAGGCAGGACTAGCTACTTCGCGAATGGAAACGTTCAAGCGCATCCTGGCGTTCCTCTTCGGAGGCGCAATCCTGGGCATGGTCCTCTCGGTGGTCATCGCCCGCGGGGTCCTCCCCTGGGACAACACCCCGGCCATGGGCCAGGCGTTGTGCAGTTGCTCGGAGGTCACCCTCCACACCATCGACCGGCTGATCAAATGGCAGCTGGTCGGTCTGCTGGCGGGTGGGGTGGTCGGCTCGATCATCGGCGCCGTGGTGGTCCGTGGCCGCAAGCCCGCCGCCACCACCCCGCCCTCGACTCCGGTCTAGGGCACCCACGAAAAAAACAGGCAACGGGTCCAGCGACTGATTCTGACCAGGTTGCAGCCGCTGGACCCGTCGCGCTGCCAGGCCGGCCCAAAGGCGCCGGCTTCCTTCAATCCTAACGTCGGTTGGTTCCGGACCCGAGGATGTTTCCGGTTCGAACCGATTGGTGCCACAACCAGTTGGGGTGTTTGCGGCGCCCGGCCCCCGGCCGCTCAGTGCTTGGCGGGCGGCTGGGTCTCGTCCGGGGGGACCGTGCCGGCAGGGACCTCTTCCTTCGTCTTCGCCGGCCAGATCAGCGAGGCGCCGATGGCGCCCGCCAGGATCACCGCGATCACGATCAGCGACCACTCCACCGGCATGTGGAACCAGTGGACGGTGAGCATCTTGCCGCCCACGAAGAGCAGCACGAACGCCAAGCCGATCTTGAGGAAGTGGAACTTCCCCATCACCCCCGAGAGCAGGAAGAACATCGCCCGCAGTCCGAGGATGGCGAAGATGTTGGAGGTGAAGACGATGAACGGGTCGGTGGTGATCGCGAAGATCGCCGGGATGGAGTCCACCGCGAAGATCAGGTCAGTGATCTCGATCAGCACCACCACCGCCAGCAGCGGGGTGGCCAGCTTGCGCCCGTTCTCCACCACGAAGAAGTGGCTGCCGTGGTACTTGCTGGTGGTGGGCACCATCTTCTGGAACAACCGGAAGGCCCGGTTCTTCTCCGGATGCGGCTCCGCGTCGCCCTCGAAGAACATCTTGGCGCCGGTGTAGATCAGCAGAACCCCGAAGACGTACATCACCCAGGAGAAGCGCTGGATCAGCGCGGCGCCGGCGAGGATGAACACCGCCCGCATCAGCAGCGCGCCCAGGATGCCCCAGGCCAGCGCCTTGTGCCGGTAGGCCTGCGGGACGCCGAAGGAGCTGAAGATCACCAGCATCACGAAGATGTTGTCGACCGACAGCGCCTTCTCGATCAGGTACCCGGTGAAGAACTGGAGCGCCGGCTGCTCTCCGAAGAAGAAGTAGACCCCGATCCCGAACAGCACCGAGATCGCGACCCACACGCAGCTCCAGATCGCCGCCTCGCGGAACTTGATCTCGTGCTCCTTGCGATGGAACACGCCCAGATCGAGCGCCAACATCGCCAGCACGAACAGCAAGAATCCCGCCCAAAGCGCTGGACTACCGATCGTTTCCATTCAGCCCTTCGTAATGTGAGCCGGCAGTCAATGCCCGGAGAGCGGTCCCATAGCACGCAAGGCGCGGGTTGCCGCGAGAGGCTTTCCCTCAAGGACCGCGGAGCCGATCCGCAAGTCCCGCCGCAATCTTTTTGCGCCGACCCACCCGGGCCCAGCAGCCAGGGAGGCGAGGCTGGATGCCACGAGGGAGAGAAGGTTTTCTCCTCCCCCCACTGGGGGACGAGCGGGAATGTCTGGTGAAGGACGGCACCAGCGGCCTGGCGTTCAAGCCCGGGCCGGTGCAGTGGGGGATCTGGGAAGGGGGAGACGCTGGCTTGGATCCTGCTTAGGTTGATTCCAGAGGGGATTTTCGTCCTGAGAGGATGCTGGAGGAACCGTGGCGGAGGCCTGGAAAGCACGAGTGTTGATCGTCGAGGACAGCCCCGAGATCCGGGAGGCGCTGCAGGAGATCCTGGAATACGAGGGCTACCGGGTGGTCTCGGTGGGCACCGCGGAGGAAGGACTGGACCGCCTCAAGGCGGACCACTTCGACCTGGTGGTCAGCGACTACACGCTGCCGGAGCACAACGGCGCGTGGCTGCTGGGGCAGGCGGTCCTGGCAGGGAGGCTGGATGAGCACCGGGGAATCCTGGTGACCGCGCACCCCCAACCCAACTCCGACGGCTTCAAGGTGCTGTCCAAGCCGATCAACTTCGAGGAGTTCCTGTGGGAGGTCGAGGCCCGCTCGGCCTGAGGTTTCATCGCGCAGCCTTCGCGCGCCCGCTTCACGCCTTGCCGCCTGACGGCGCCCGCGCCCGCTTCACGCCCGCCCGCTTCTTCGCTCCGGGCTTCTTCTTCGCCTCACCGACCAGCAGCAGCTTCTGCGCGCGGGTCAGCCGCTTGAGTGCCGCCTCCCGGCGGAGGGCGGCAGAGCGATCGGCCGCCGGTTCGGAGAACACCAGGGCCACCGGGAGCCGCGAGCGGGTATACGCCGCGCCCTTGCCGGACTGATGTCGGTCCACCCGCCCCAGGAGATTGTTGGTGGCGCCGGTGTACAGCGAGCCGTCTCCACACCGGAGGATGTACACCGCCCAACCGGAAGCCTCGCCGCCGCTCGCCACGAGGGTCACTCTTGCCACAGACCCGCCTGAGGAGGCGAGCGGGAGCGAAGGTCCGGGCTTTGCCGCCGAAGCGCCATCGGCGATGGTCGTCTCCTCATTGGAGGGGTACGTGGCGACCGAGACACTCAAGGGCAAGACGCTGTTCATCACCGGGGCCAGCCGGGGCATCGGGCTGGCGATCGGACTGCGCGCGGCGAAGGACGGGGCGAACGTGGTGATCGCCGCCAAGACCGCCGAGCCGCACCCCAAGTTGCCGGGCACCATCTACACCGCGGCGGAGGAGATCGAGAAGGCCGGCGGCAAGGCCCTGCCCTGCATCGTGGACATCCGCTACGAGGAGCAGGTGGCGGAGGCGGTGAAGAAGACGGTGGAGACCTTCGGAGGGATCGACATCCTGGTGAACAACGCCAGCGCGATCAGCCTCACCGACACCCTCGACACCCCGATGAAGCGGTACGACCTGATGCACGGGATCAACACCCGGGGCACCTTCCTCACCTCGCAGCTGTGCCTGCCGCACCTGCTCAAGGCCAAGAACCCGCACATCCTCAACCTCTCTCCCCCGCTGAACATGGAAGAGCGCTGGTTCGCCCCGCACGTGGCCTACACCATGGCCAAGTTCGGAATGAGCATGTGCGTGCTGGGCATGGCCGGCGAGTTCCGCGACCAGGGCGTGGCGGTCAACGCGCTGTGGCCCAAGACGGTGATCGCCACCGCCGCGGTGCAGAACCTGCTGGGCGGCGACGACACGGTGAAGCACAGCCGCAAGCCGGAGATCATGGCGGACGCCGCGCACTGGATCCTCACCCAGCCCAGCCGCACGACCACCGGGAACTTCTTCATCGACGAGCCGGTGCTCCGCGGCGCGGGAGTGACCGACTTCGACCCGTACCAGATCTCGCCCGGCGCCGAGCTGTGGCCGGACTACTTCATCTGAGCCAGGCCCCCGTGACCGACGCGATCATCGTGCTGGTCACCACCCCGGACGTGGATCAGGCCGCGCGGCTGGCCCGCCTCCTGGTGGAGGAGGGGCTGGCCGTCTGCGGCAACATCCTCCCCGGGGTGCGCTCCCTCTACCGATGGGAGGGGAAGCTGTGCGACGAGCAGGAGGCGCTGCTGGTGCTCAAGACCCAGCAGGCGCTGTTCGAGCCACTGCGCGCGCGGGTGGTGGCGCTGCACCCCTATGAGACCCCGGAGGTGATCGCCCTGCCGATCACCGCGGGGCACGCGCCGTATCTGGAGTGGATTGCCCAGGGCGTCCGGCCCCGGTCCTCCTAACGTCTGAACACCAGGTCCCAGATCCAGGCGGCCGTGAAGAGCAGGGCCACCGGAAGCACGAAGAACAGCGCCGTCAGACCGACCACCCGCAGTCGGTGTCCCCAGCGGGAGCGGTTCAGCGACAGGTCCACCTCCTCGCCCAGCTCCACGCACGCCTGGATGGTCTCCCAACCGCGGCCCACGTCGATCAGGTCGGTCAGCTGCAGCCGTCCCGATCGGACCCACTTGCGGACCTGGTGCCAGTCCACCACCTGCTCCTGTGTTCTCACGTGGCGGACCTCTTCGTTCATCGCCAGGGGAGAATCCGGGGAGGCGCGCCGCGGGAACGGGTAGCCGATGGATGGCCGGGCCAGTTCCACCAGCTCCTGGTAGTTGGCGAGATTGAAGAAGCGGCTGAAGCGCCGGACCCTCACCTGGGTGCGCGGAGCCAGGACGCCGACGGGGAGCTCGTAGTCCTGCTGGGCAGACTGCCCCAGGTCGTCAGGAGGGTTCCGCTCCTCGTCTCCGGTCCAGGGGCGGTTGGCGCCGGTGCGACTCATGGAGCGGGAGCCATTCGGAACATGACGGCGACCGCGAAGAGGAACAGCAATGGCCACAGGACGTTGGCCAGAATCAATCCCGCCGTCAGCATCCGGTGTCGGCGCCGGGCTCGCTCCAGCGCTTGGTCCACCTCCTGCTCCAGCTCCGTGCAGTCTGACACCTGTTCCCAACCGCGGCCCACGTCGATCAGGTCGCTCAGGGGGATCCTTCCCGCTTTGACCCGGGCCTGGACCTGCCGCCACTCCAGTGACTGGTCGTGGGGCGGGATTTCCCGCAGCGGTAACAGGTCCACCCAGCGTCGGGCGCTGCGGCCCAACGTCCAGCCCGGGAAGAAGGTCTCCGGGGGAAGCGATGGTGGAGGCATTCGCCGGATCTTGACCCGGGAGCTGGGCGCCAACACCCGGGCGAAGCGTTCGGCGCGGATCGGGTGGACCTGGGCCAGTCGGGAGGCCATCGCCTAGTTCCCCCGGTTCGCCAGGGCCTCATTCCATTCGGCCTCGGTCCAGCAGCGGTACGCCAGCTGATCCCGCCGCGGCTCCGAGAGCGAGGCCCAGGACTTGCCGGCCAGCAGCTCGGCGGGCTTCTCGAAGAAGGTGTCTGGATTCATGAAGCCCAACAAGGCCACCTTCGAGGAGATGCCCTTTCCCTCAACCTCCAGGCAGGCCTTGGCCTCGGACTGAGGCAGGTCGTCTCCGACGGTGATGCACACGCCAGCCGAGAGGGTGGCGTTGGCCGGATCGGCGTTGGTTCGGACCGACGCCTTCCCCGCCGCGAGCTCGAGCTCCGCCGAGCCGTCGCTCCGCAAGGTGAGCTCGGCCCCGATGCCAAGAGGGGGCTTCTTGGATTCGACCTTGATCCCAAACTCTTGGACCCCACGTTCCGTGTAGGCCCCCTTCACTCCCAAGGCCCCCTTCTCTCCGCCAATGCCCGCCTCCACTTCGACCGCGCCCTCGGTGTTGGTGCGCAGGCCATACCGATTGGCGACCACCTCCTGGGTGGTCTTGTCCCCCAGCGCCTTGATCTCCAGGACTCCCTTGAGGGAGCCGAGGGCGCCCCGCTCCTCGCCGCGGAACTCGTAGATCTTGTCGGTCAGCGCCTGGATTGCCTCGGTGTTGGTGATCAGCCGACCCGGAGCGCTGGCCGGGGTCGCCGGAGGGCCCAGACGGCGAAGCTCCCCGGGAGTGGCCGATTGCTGGACCGCGGAGCCGTAGCGATCCAGGTACTCCTCGAACCGGGTCTCGTAGTTGTTCCACGCCTCGTGGGTGTTGCTGCGGATCGCCTGCAGGACCGGCTCGGGCAGGCGCGGGTCCCAGGCGAAGGTCTCCGGGTGGGAGGGGGGATCGAACTTCCCATCCACCGGCTTGCCCACCTCGCGCTTGAGCATCCCGTGGGACGCCATCAGGTACAGCATCCCGTCGCGGGTCGACTCCGGGGCCTCGGCGAAGAACTTCTTCAGGGTCCCGGAGGACTCCATCTGGGAGAGCACCTTCTTGAAGTCCTGGGGTCGGACCTCCTCCAGCACCTGGAGTGCACGGTTCGCCTCCCCATCGGTGATCACGAAGTCGGTGAAGCCGCGGGAGAGGAGGCGATCCAGCTCCGCCACCGCGCTGCCCGCATGGCGATTCGCGGGGGCAAAGAGAGGTTCGTCGTTCGAAGCGTTCCTCAACTGCGAGGTCTCGCGGAGGGAAGTCCGGGACGAGGAAGGGGACGGGGGAGGACTGGACGGGTCCTCGGGAGGCAGAAGGGGGGTGGCCGAGGAAGAACCAGGGTCGATGCGGCTCATGAAGGCTCCAGAGGGAGGGGGAGCGCGGCCGGACTTCACGCCCCGTGCCGCTCTGGGGCGCCAACGATTCCGGCGGCTTACGATTCTCCGTCAGTCCGGAACCACTTCAGACCGTCCACTGTACTGGACGCCTCCTCCGTACTTGACGGCGGGCTCGGCCCTTCGTACACAGCGCGTCCGCTTCACGAGACACACCCACGCCCGGGTAGCTCAGTCGGTAGAGCAGGGGACTGAAAATCCCCGTGTCGGCGGTTCGATTCCGTCCCCGGGCACTTTTGATTCCCTTGGAGATCGTGGCCCCCTCCGGGCCGCTGGTTTCAGGGAGTCGCCTTCCGCCAACGTCTCAGTATCGGGCGCCCATCAC
This sequence comes from Myxococcaceae bacterium, assembly GCA_036675345.1. Taxonomy (GTDB): domain Bacteria; phylum Myxococcota; class Myxococcia; order Myxococcales; family Myxococcaceae; genus JALYOC01. The sequence continues at coordinate 296,045 of JAKFFE010000020.1, read as the reverse complement.
CCGCTGACCGATGGAGTCCAGGCGCTGGAGGTGCTCCGCTCCCAAGGCCACGGTTTGCGACGCCCAGTTCTCCTCCAGGCGCACGGTGCTTCGCGTCCCCGGGATCGCGGCGATGGCCACCTCTCGCGACACCACCCACGCCAGTGCGACTTGAGCAGCGGTGGTCCCGGTCTCCTTCGCGACCTCCGCCACCACCTCGGCCAGCCGGAGGTTCCTGGCGATTGCCTCCTCGGTGAAGCGCGGGTTCTCCAGCCTCCAGTCGCCGGGCTGCAGGTCGGCGCGTGACCGGATCGCGCCGGACAGGAACCCCCGACCGAGGGGACTGTAGGCCACGAACCCGATGCCGAGCCGTCGCAGCGTCGGCAGGATCTCGGCCTCCACGTCCCGCGACCACAAGGAGTACTCCGTCTGCAGCGCGGAGAGGGGATGGACCGCGTGAGCACGGACCAGGGTCTCCGGATCTGCCTCGGACAGGCCGATGAAGCGCACCTTTCCGGCCTTCACCAGCTCGGCCATCGCCCCCACCGTCTCCTCGATCGGCGTCTGGGGATCCGGCCGGTGCTGGTAGTAGAGGTCGAGGTAATCCGTCTTCAGGCGCTTCAGCGAGGCGTCGCAGCAGGCACGGACGTAGTCCGCCCCGCCCTGGATGCCTTGCCAGCTGCCGTCCTCGCCGCGCACGACCCCGAATTTGGTCGCCAGCGTGATTCGGCTGCGCCGCCCCTCCAGCGCCTTCGACAACAGGACTTCGTTGGTGAAGGGGCCATACATGTCCGAGGTGTCCCAGAACGTGCAGCCCAGCTCTGCTGCCCGCTCGAGGACGCGAAGGTTCTCGGCCTCCGAGGAGGCTCCGTAGAACTCCGACATCCCCATGCATCCCAGCCCGACGGCGGGGACGGATAGGCCCTGTGCTCCGAGAGTGATCCTGTTCATGACTCGTTTCCTCCGTGCGCTGGGGATGGTTCAGGCCGACTTGGTGGGATCGCCCACTGCCCAGGCCACGCCGTCCCCGCGGTCCATCTTCTCGATCGCAGCCAGGTCCTGGTCATCGAGGTTGAAGTGGAGGAGCTCGGCGTTCTGCCGGATCCGCTCGGGGTGGGTGCTCTTCGGGAGCACCGGATAGCCCTTCTGGATCGCCCAGCGGAGCAGGACCTGCGCCTCGGTCACGCCGTACTTCCGGGCCATGATCTTGAACGGGGCGTCCTCCCGGAGACCGGTGGCCTTCATCTCCTCCGTCTTCGCGCTGTCATGCCCCTTGGCGGTTCTCCAGGTCGAGAGCGGCACCAGGCTGCTATAGGCGATGGGGGTGATCCCGTGGTGGTGGAGGTACCGGACCAGTTCGGGCTTCTGCGACCATGGATGGAGCTCGATCTGGTTGGCGACCGGCAGGGGCAGGCCCGCGGCCTTCAACTCTTCCAGGTGCTGGATGCTGAAGTTGCTCACGCCGATCGCGCGCGCCTTTCCCTGCTTCTCCAGTTCCACCAGACCGCGCCACTGGGCCAGCCTCTGGTCGCGGTCAAAGGGCGCATGGATCAAGTACAGGTCCACGTAGTCGAGCCCCAGCCGCTCCAGGCTGGCGTCGAGCGAGGTGATCGTGGACTCGGTGGTCTTCGCCGGCTGCCCCCACGCCGGATTCCCGGGCCACAGCTTGGTGGTGACGAAGAGCTCGCGCCTCGCCAGACGCTCGGACTCCAGCGCCTGCTTGATCCCCGCCCCGACGCCCGCCTCGTTTTGATAGCCCTCCGCAGTGTCGATGTGCCGGTAGCCGGCGCGAATGGCCTCGCTCACCGCTGCTGCAACCTCATCGTTGGGGATGAGGTAGGTGCCAAAGCCAAGGTACGGGATTTCGACGGCTGCGGTCAGTGTTCGGGTCTTCATCGTTTTTCTCCCTCGAGTTCGAGCAGGAGATACCCATCCTCGGGCGGGAGGCGCGTGCCCGTTCCTACGGATTGCTTGCCTGATCCTCTTGGACTGGCGAGGAAGGGATGGGAGCCTATGGCAGTGACTCGGCGCCGACGGCGGTTGCCCAATCCTACAGCAGCCGAGCGGAATGCGGTCCCGGCGAACGCGGCCGATCTAGGATGGAGAGGGAGGCCCCAGCCCATGCAGTTGGAAGGACTGATCGAAACTGCTTCCCGCAGGGTCTTGCCGGCACGGCCCGGCCATCCGCAGGTCGCACGGCCGATGAAGGATCTGCTGCTTCTCCGGCAGGACTCACCGAGCCCGTTGGAGGCCAAGCTGTACGAGCCCGTGCTGTGCCTGATTCTCCAGGGCAGAAAGCAGGTCGTGCTCGGAGAGCAGACCTTGTCGTTCGGCCCGGGGGAGTGCCTCCTGGTGAGTCACGATCTGGTGGTGGGCTCCAGAGTCACGAAGGCTCCGTACCTGGCGCTCATCTTCCAGCTCGAGGTCTCCACCATCAGGAAGCTCTACGAGGAGGTCGACGAGGCTGCGCTCAAGAGCGAGCGTGCTCGCGCGGCGGAGACGCATCGGGCGGATCCCGGTCTGGTCGACGCCTTGCATCGGTACCTGGCGCTGGCCGAGTCTCCTGCCGACGCGAAGGTGCTCGGTCCGCTCATCTCGCAGGAGATCCACTACCGACTTCTCGTCGCTCCGTTCGGCGGCATGCTTCGCCGTCTCATTCGCCACGACAGCCGCGCCAGCGCCGTTGCCCGCGCCCTCGGCCACATCCGCGGCGACCTCCGCTCCTCGATCGCGATCCCGGAGCTGGCGCGGCGAGTCGGAATGAGCGCCTCGGCGTTCCACAAACACTTCAAGACGATCACCGCGACGACACCTCTGCAGTTCCAGAAGGAGCTTCGTCTGCTCGAGGCCCGCCGACTCCTGAAGACCGGCGGCGCCCCGGTCACCACGGTGGCCTTCGAGGTGGGCTACGAGAGCACGAGCCAGTTCAGCCGCGAGTACGCGCGAAAGTTCGGCGTCCCCCCAAGTCAGGACACGGCAGCCGCCACTGGAGGGCTGAACGACTCGAACGACGTCCGGACAACCGCGCGCCGCGTCCGCGACCCACGCGCCGAGGCGAGCGTCTTCACCCTGGGAGACTGAGGGAGCGCAGCGCCGGAGCGCCACCGTTCTCCAACCGAAGCTGCCCCCCGACTGAGACCGGAGTGCAGTTGCGCCCGGGGGTGGTCCGAGACGACCTCCCTGAAGCAGGAGGGTGTATGGAGCCGGGGCTGTCCAGGCTGGGCTGGGGCGAGTTCTTCGACGAGCAGTGGCAGGCCTGGGGCACCCCGGAGCTGATCCCCGGCCGGATCGCGGCCGAGCACCGCGGCGCCTACGAGGTCTGGTCCGCCTCCGCCAGCGGCGGGGCGCACCTCTCCGGCCGGCTCCGTCACCAGCTCGGCGAGCGCGAGCTGCCCGGCGTCGGCGACTGGGTGGCCCTCGACGCTTCGCCCCACCCGGACCGGACCGCGCTGATCCGTCGCGTCTTCGAGCGGCGCACCGTCTTCACCCGCGGTGCCGCCGGCCGCGAGGCGCGGGCGCAGGTGATCGCGGCGAACGTGGACCTCGTCCTGGTGGTCTGTGGGCTCGACGAGGACTTCAACCTTCGCCGGATCGAGCGCTACGTGGCGCGCGTCTTCGCCAGCGGTGCGGCCCCGCTGGTGGTGCTGAGCAAGGCGGACCTCGCCGACGACCTCCAGGTGCGCCTGGCCGAGGTGAGGGAGCACACCCCCGGCGTGGAGGTGCTGGCGCTGAGCGCGCGGCAGGGGACCGGGCTCGACGCCCTCGAGGTCCGCCTGGCCGCAAGCGCGGGGAGTAGCTACCCCGGCGCCGCCCCACGGTGTGCCCGCATCGCCAGCGCCGAGCCCCGCTTGTGGAACGCGGTCATCCTTCCTCAGCGGCACCCAGGGTAGACTTCGCCGGCATGCCTCGATTGCTACTGCTGTGGTGCGGGATCGCCTCACTGTTCGGTTGCGCCACCTCACCGCTGGCTCCGAAGAGTGGAGAACGGACGTTGCGCGTCGAGGTGACGTCGACGTGGAAGGCCGACATCTCGGTGGACGGACAGGTGGTTCGTACGCTGACCGGGACGTTCGAGGTCGGGATCCCTCGGGGCGGCCAGCGTGTCATTCGGGCGAGCGCGCCCTTCCACATGCCGGTCATCCTCCCGATCCGCGACGTCGGCGAGGACATTCACCTGAAGGTCCGGCTCGGCAGTCCCTCCATGAAAGCGACCCCCCGCGCTCACCTCGTATCGAAGAGCGGCAAGACCATCCCCTTCGTCGTCGAGGATGACGGTAAGGTCACGGCTGTCATTCCCGCCGAGCTGACGAAGGAAGGGCTCCTGATTGTCGGCGCCTCGCGCGGCCGACTCAGCGTCCCGGGCGGAACGAAGTTCGAGCTCGCACCCGACGGCGCGTACTGGACGAGCTTCCACCAGAAGCGGCAGATCCCGGTGGGAGACAGCCAGGTTCCCCTGACTGTCGATGACTTGAGCGTCGACCTCCGCATCATCCTGGGCGAGGCCGAGGAGGTCCTTACGCAGGTCCAGGTCACGCCTCCGACGGCCTTGATGGCGAAGAAGCTTTGAAGCTCAAGCCTGCTCTTTGCCAACCGTCCGAGAAAAGCTGACCCTCACCTCCGTGTTGTCGATCGCTGACGGCGCGATAGTGTCCGCAGCCACGAGGGGTGCGGATGGAGACTGTGAAGCGCAGGCGGTGGCCGGTCGTGGTCGGGGGGATCGTCGCGGTGCTGGTGATCGCGATCGTGGTCGTCCTCCAGATTCTGGATGCGCAGCTCTTGAAGCGGGTGCGTGAGGAGCTCGCCGTCCGCTCTCAGCAACTGGGCAGGCCGATCGAGCTTCGAGACCTGTCGACGCGGATCTTCACCGGCGGCGGGGTCCGGCTGGAGGGACTCTCCGTCGGTGCAGCGTCGGGAGAAGAGCTGCCGCTGGCGACGATCGACCGGGTCGAGGTCCGCGCCAAGCTGTGGCCCATCCTCCGGTCGCGCGGGAAGGACCTCCAGATCGACGCGGTGGAGATCCACGCACCCGCCTTCAACGTGGTGCGCCTGGCGGATGGCACCACCAACCTCGAGCATCTGCAGGAGAAGCTGGCCGAGACTCCCGGGGAGAAGCCGGCCGAACCGGAGGGCGAGACGGATCTCTCGGCGGTCCGGCTGTCCCTCTTCTCGCTCACCGATGGAAAGGTGAGGTTCGTCGACCGCTCGGCGGAGACGGCGCGTGAGGTGGCGATCAACGATCTCGACGTGACCATCAAGGACCTGCGCGCCGGCAGCCCGCTGGTGGTGGACGCGGCTGCCGCGGTCCTGGCCGAGAAGCAGAACTTCGCGCTGTCGATGACGTCGACCCCGCTGCCGAAGTCGCTGACCCCGACTCCCCAGACCGTGACCTTGCAGGTCCAGCCGATCGACCTGGCACCGCTGGCGCCGTTCTTTCCCCGGGACGCCGGCTTCATCGGCGGAGCGTTCGACGCGGATCTGACGGCGAAGCTGGGGAGGGCCGTGCCGGGGGGGGAGGGCCCCACCGAGGTGAAGGGAGTCCTGCACGCGCTGGGGTTGAAGTTCGTTGGCGCCGAGGGCGGCAAGGCGCTGGATGTCACGGTGCAGACCGACCTGTCGGCGGACTTGCTCGCCGGCTCGCTTGACCTGCGAAGGCTGGAGGTCGACGCCGGGCCGGCGAGGCTCACCGGGAAGGGGCGGATCGCGAACCTGGCCAGCGAGAACCCCTCGGTGGAGCAGCTGGAGATCGTCGGGCAGAACCTCGATCCGGCGCTGCTGGCGCAGTACTACCCGCCCCTGAAGGAGTCGCTGGGCGGCCAGGTGGCGGGGCCGATCGGGCTGGCGATCACCGGCTCCGGCTCGGCGGCCGCGGCGGCAATCGCTTTCGACCTCGATCTCGCCAAGGCGCGGGTGACGGTGCCGGAGGAACTGACCAAGGCAGCCGGCGCGCCGATGAGGGTGAGCGGGACGCTGCGCGGGTCGACCCGGGGCGTGTACGGGTTCGACGCGAAGCTCGACCTGGCCGGCGTGGACCTGCGTCCCGGGGAGATCGTGAACAAGGCGGCCGGCGAACGCCTGGAGGTCGTCGCGTCCGGGACGCTCCAGCCAGCGGCCTCGCCGAAGGAGGCGACGCGGATCAAGGTCAGCTCGCTGAAGGTGGACTTGCTGGACATGACCCTCGCGGGCTCGGCCTCCGCCGCGCTGCAGGGAGACGCCACCGTCTTCGAGCTGGCGCTGAAGAGCCCGCGCGTCGACGCAGACCGGCTGCTGCTGACCGACGAGCAGATCGCGGCCAACAAGCCGTCCGGAGCACCGGGGACGCCGGCGGCACCGGAGGTGAAGGATCCGGATCGCTTCGACGGGCTGCGCGGCGCGATGGCGTTCGAGATCGACGCCTTGCGGCTGGAGAAGATGGACCTCTCCCAGGTGGTGGTGAAGATGAAGATGGTCGACGATGCGATCACCTTGGATCAGCTGCGGGCCAACGCCTACGGCGGGTCGATCACCGGGGACGGGACCAAGATCGCGCTCGGGCCGGCGAAGCGGCCCTTCGAGGCGAACCTGTCGGTGAAGGGCTTCCAGCTGGGCGACTTCCTTGCCCGGAACGATCCGAAGAAGAAGGCGCTCACTGGAACCTTCAATGGCGACGTGGCGCTGAAGGGCGTCGGCTACGAGGTCGAGAACCTGAACGAGTCGCTGGCCGGCCTGATCCGGGGCTCGCTGGCCAATGGTGCCTTCCTTGGCCTGGACGTGGTGGAGAGCGTCTCCGGACCGCTGGCCAAGGCGCTGCCCGGCGCCGCCAGGGCGCTGAAGGGAGACGGGCTGACCCAGCTGGGAGACGAGCTGCCGTTTGGGCTGACGATCGAGAACGGCGTGGCGAAGCTGAAGAAGCCGATTCAGATCGACCGGCCGCAGGCGGCGCTGACCTTCGACGGAGGCATCCAGCTCACCGGGGATCTGAACCTGGCGGGGACGATCGCCCTGTCGCCGGACACCATCTCCTGGATGACCGCCGGCAAGGCGAAGCTGAAGGAGCCGCTGCCGATTCCGGTGACGATCACCGGACCGGCCTGGAAGCCGAAGCTGGGCGGGCTGGACCTGAAGCCGGCGGTGACAGTGATCGCCAAGCAGGCCGCAGCCGGGGCCGCGGAGCGGCTGATCGGCGACCGGCTGGGGGAGAAGGGAAAGGTCGTCGGCGATGTCATCTCCGGCGGCACCGACGCGCTGGAGAAGGAGGCCGCCCAGAAGAGGGCGGAGGCAGAGCAGCGCGCCGCCGAGGAGAAGGCCAAGGCGGAGGCGAGGGCACGGGAGGAGGCGGCGAAGGCGAAGCAGCGCGCGGAGGAGGAGGCGAAGCGGCGGCTGCGGGGGATCTTCGGAGGGTAGTGGCCAGGGTTTGCGGGCGTACCTCGGAAAAGCGGCGAGCCAAGAAATAGCCCCTGGGGTAGGCTCCCTGCCAGGGGGACGTCTCCATGGGTCGAATGCTGATCTGCCTCACCGCGCTGGCTCTCTTCGCTTGCGAGACAGACCCGCCGACGGGCTGCGAGGTGGACGGCTGCGGCCCCACCCAGACCTGCAATGCGGCGAGCGGCGAATGCGAAGAGCTTCGCTCCTGCACCGGGCATGACGAATGTGGGCCGAGCCAGAGGTGTCTCGATCACGTCTGCTCAAGCTGCACGACCAACATTGTCTGCACCGCCGGCTACACCGCCTGCGATCCAGAGGCGGTCGCCTGCACCCCCTGCTTCAAAAACTCGAGCTGTGGCGGCTCCTTCCCGCTGTGCAATTCGGGTCGGGGGTGCTCCGCCTGCCTGTCCAACGCCGACTGCGGCGGCGCGACCCCACACTGCGCGCAGCCGTATTGCGTGGCGTGTACCGTCCACGCCGACTGCGGCCCCGAGGCCGTCTGTCGGGGCGGGGCCTGCACCGTGGCCTGCGACTTCGACACCCCCTGCGCGACCGGCCACTGCGTGAACGCCGCCTGCGCCGAGTGCCGCACCACCGAGGACTGCGCCCAGGGCCTCGCCTGCAACCGGGGCGTCTGCCGTCCGCCCCTCCCCGGTGACTCCTGCCGCAACCCGATCCCGATCCTGCTCGGCGCCGGCGAGGCCCTCGTCCACGGCGACGTCTCCTCCTGGTTCCTGGCGGACTCGGAGCAGCTGTCCTCGTCCTCCGTCCTCTACGACGTCTGGTACTCGGTGACAGTCACCGAGGAGCAGGCGCTGAACGCCTCGGTGACCAGCCCATTCTCCGGCAGCACCTCCCTCGAGATCCGGGCGTTGGGCGACGAGGGAAATCCGTGCAGCGGCCGCGTTCTCAAGTCCGCGCTCTCGAAGGTGGAGAACGTCTTCGTGATGCCGGGCACCTATCTGATCCGCCTGTCGAGCTGGAGCTCGAACTTCGGCTCGGCCGGGATCCCGGACTACACGCTGGCGGTCTGGACCACGCCAGACAGCCGGGCGCTGGGAAATGACTGCTTGAAGATGAGGCCGCTTGCCGTCCCCCGTGTCGGCCCCTCGGAGTTGGTGCTCAGCGACGACCTCAGCGGGCTTCTCGCGATGCCTCAGGAGGAGGGGTGCTACCAGGCCGTCGACCTGCCGGACCTCGCCTACTCGTTCGAGCTCGACAGTCCGAGCGGCATCGAGGTGACCCTCACCTCGGCGTCTCCGGAGCTGGAGCTCGGGGCCGCGATGTCGGCCCGGTGTGGAGAGTACAAGGCCTACTGCTACACCTATCTGCCCGGCCCCCGGACCTTCTACTTCAAGCGGCCCGCCGGGAAGCAGGTCCTCCACGTCTACTCGCTGGAGGGGGCGGGACCGTTCGAGATGAAGGTCAAGGTGGTCCCGGAGCCGGAGAACGCCACCTGCGAGTCGGCGTCCCCGATCACCTTCGTCGATGACGCAGCGGTGCTGGAGGGCTATCCCCGGTACGTGCCCGGGAAGTCGATCGCCAGTTGCCGGGCGGACGCCACCTCGGAGGGGCTCCACTACCGGTTCTCCACCGTCGGCACCGGGGCCAGATCCCTGGACCTGAGGGCGCTGGCCGGGATGCCCGCCTGGGCACTCCACCCCTCCTGCCGGACCGCCCTCGACCAGCAGGCCACCTATTGCACAGAGTCCTTCGATCAGGTGCCGGACCTCGCCAACCTGCCCGAGGGGGAGTACGTGCTCAGCGTCACCGAATACAGCGGGTACTTTCGGCTCGCGATGGCACTGGGGCCGCCGTATCCGTCCAGCGCCAACGAGACCTGCTCCACCGCGCAGACGGTCACCCTCAACGGCGGGGCGTTCAGCTTCTCCGGAGACACGCGTGGCGCCGCCAGTGACGGCGAGCCGCAATGCGATCCTCGAATCGATGGAGGGCGCGATCTCTTCTACACCCTGCCGCTCACCGGAAAGGGACGGCTCACCGCCACCCTGACCCCGACCTCCCCGAACTACGACCCGGTGCTGATGGTCGCCAGCGACACGTGCACTTTTGCCTTCAACGACGCCTGCAGCAACGCCCCGGGGGCCGGAGCCACCGAGTCGGTCAACCTGCCGGTCGAGCCATGGGGTGGTGGCTCGGAGGTGAACTTCTGGATTGACGGAGACGGGGCCAGCTCTGGCTCGTTCGAGGTCACGGGCACCTTCACCCCCGCCCCGGCGGACGACGTCTGCGCCAGCCCCACCCCACTCCCCCTGGGCTCGACAGTCACCGGCGATCTCTCCAACTACTTCAAGGAGACCGGATCGCGGCCGTGCAGCCTCGGCGGGGGAGGGGATCGCTGGTACCGGTTCAACCCGGGCAACCTCGGTTCGGTGACCCTGCAACTGACCGCCAACGGCTTCGATGGCGGCGTCGCGGTGATGCGGGCTTGCGACTACAGCTGGGGCGCAGTCTGCGACGCCAACGCCTACTCGGCGCCGGCGGACGCCGAGGACTCGGTCACCTTCTCGGTGTCGAAGAACACCGACTACCTGGTGGCGGTCTACGCCACGAAGTTCGGCGGGAGCGGAACCTATTCGCTGCGGCTGAGCGCGCCCTGACCCCGGGGGGGCGCCAGACTCCTACGGCCGGCAGGCGTAGGCGAGGGTCAGCGAGGTGCGCTGTCCCTCCCGGAGCACCGAGCCCTGGACCACCACGGGGGACTGGTGCTGGTCGGTGCGATCTCCCAGGCCCAGCAGTGCGTGGCCAAAGAAGTTGGAGAGCTGGTCCCGGTCCACCTGCTCCTCCACATCCAGCAGCACCGCGCCGTCCACGCCACTGTGGACCGAGAAGCGCCCGCCCTCGCCCATCATCTGCACCGGAAGGCCGGGCATCGGTGAACCGATCCCGATGTCCGCCACCCCGTCTCCGTTGAGATCTCCCATGTCCGCGACCGCCTGCCCGAAGTGCTCATGGGCCCGGCGGCCGACCAGCAGCAGGCGTCGGGCTCCGGTGCGACCGTCCAGCACCTCCACCACCCCCGGCTCGCCCTCCTGGTCCGGGGCGGTGGAGTTGTGGGCGCCGACGATCACGTCCGGGAAGCCGTGGTCTGGCCTCTGCAAGGTGGCCAGTCCGTCCCCGTAGAGGATCGCTCCTTCCACCTGCTGCCCGGTGCGCTCCCACAGCAGGGCGCCCGACGCGGAGGAGATCGCGGTCAGCCGTCCGGCGGCGTAGTGCGAGAAGGGCCCGCGGGAGTCGGAGACCAGCAGATCGAGCCGGTCATCCCCGTCCAGATCAGGGATCGTCACCAGCCGCTCGCCGTAGCTCTCGGCGCTGTCCGCCGGAGGGGCCAGGGTGCGCAGCGGTGCGCCGGTGGCGCCTGAGACCACCTGCAACGCCACCGGGTCCTCGTGGGTGGTGTAGTGGGCCCCCAGCACCAGCTCCCGCACCGAGTCTCCATCTTCGTCCGTCAACACCGCGAAGCGCTCGTTGAGCATCGGGAACGCAGTCTGGGGTGCGCGCGCCCAGCGCTGGGTTCCGTCGGCCACGTTCAGGGTCTCCAGGTGGTACTGGTGCAGCTCCAGCGGCGAGCCGCAGTTGTCGACGCAGTCGCTCTGGGTGGGGGGCACCACCGTTCCCAGCAACAGCTCGGTGGTTCCGTTGCCGTCCAGATCCTCCAGCTGCGCCAGGCCGACCTCCCGGGCCACCTCCCGGGTCCAGAGCACCTTTCCCTCCAGCCCCGAGCGCAGCGAGACCCGGGGGGTCACGCCCTCGGAGGCCTCGGTGGCAGTGAGCACCTCCGCCACCCCATCGGCGTTGGTGTCTGGCACCTTCGCCAGCGGGCGCTCTGCGGCGGACCAGCGCGCGTCGCATTGGCCGGCGACGACCCGCAGCGGAGGAAAGGAGGAATCGGCCGGACAGCCCAGCCACAGGACGACACAGGGAAACAGGAGGCGGAGGTTCATGGCGGCGCCCTTGAGCAAGGAGGAGGCCAACCCGGTTGATGGCTCCCGGGCCTCAGCGCTTCCTCGCACCGGGCGGCGCCGGATCCGTCTCCTCGTGCGTCCCAGGGAGAGGTGGATCCCAGGAGCCACTTTTCCCGCGAAGGGCCCGGCCTTCTCGGGGAGAAGTCGATCCTGGGAGCCACCTTTCCCGCGAAGGGCCCGGGTCTCTCGGGGAGAAGTCGATCCTAAGAGCCACTTTTCCCGCGAGGGGCCCGGTCTTCTCGGGGAGAAGTCGCTTCTGGGGGCCACTCCTTCAGGGGTCCCCGCCCCCGCCCGCAGGTTCAGGATTCTGAGGTCGGCCCCACCACCCGTCAGGATTCTGAGGCAATCGCCGCTAGCAGCGCCACCGAAGAGAGCCGGGGCGACGTCTTCCCCTCCGCCTGGCGAACCAGCCTCACGATCGCGGCGTTGACCGGGGTTTGAAGTCCCAGGACCCGGGCGCGCTCCGTGATCTCCCCGTTCAGATAGTCGATCTCTGTGGGCTTCCCGCGCGAGAGGTCCTCCCACATCGAGGAGCGGGCTTCCGGATCGATCCGCAGCATCGACCCGGCCACGGCGCGAAACAGCGGGGTCGACAGCCGGAGCAGCCCCGGAACCCAGGTGGCAGGGAGGGGCTTGTCCAGCCGGGGGTGCAGGCCCAGTCCCCGGGTGACGGTCAGTCCCTCCTCAATGCAGCGGGCCAGCACCTCCCGGTACCCGGGGTCCAGCAGCTCCTCTCGCAGCGGCCTGCCGCTCAGCGCGTTGATCGCGTTGTTGAGGTTCAGGAGCAGCTTCCCCCACTGGATCTCCTGGATCCGCGGGTCGCTGCGGGTCTCCACACCCGCGTGATGAAACGCCGCCACCAGCTCCTCCACCCGGTCCCGTCGCTCCACCTGCAGGTTGCCGGCGGTGGTCTGCCGGTACGTGCCCGAAGGGTCCCGGACCACGTTGAAGGGCACCATCCCTGCCAGCACCCGGCCCTCCAGCCTGGCGCGCAGGGTGTCCGGATTGCGCACCCCGTTCTGGAAGCTCACCACCCGGGAGGCTCCGTCCAGCACCGGAGCCAGCTGGTCCGCCACCTCGGCGGTTTGCGCGGACTTCACTGTCACCAGCACCCAGTCACAGCCCCGCAGGGCCGCGGGATCGGTGGAGACGGTGACCTGATCGGGGGCCACCGTGGTCTTCCGTCCCCGGGGATCGACTGCGCTCAGTCCGTGGGCGCGCACCTCGTCGCAGAAGCCCGAGCGTCCGACCAGGGTCACCGGGAGTCGCTGCGCCGCCAACCGCGTCCCCAGATACCCGCCGATCAGCCCGGCCCCGATGATCCCGATTCGCATCCGCGCATCTGAGCAGAGCCGCCCGTCTGGAAGGTAGGGAACCAGACGCGGGCGCGTCCGGCCGCCCGACTCCGGCCACTCGGCTCCGGCCACTCGGCTCCGGCCACTCGGCTCCGGCCACCCGACTCTGGCCACCCGAATCCGGCCACCCGACTCCGGCCTCTCTCCGCTCGAGAGGCCTCCACTCCGGTCGAAAGCCCCACCGCGACCGAGGCCTCCGCGATCGAGGGCCTCCCTGTCCGCCTGCTTCTCCCAGGCGAGCAATTGTCGCCCGGCCTGCCCGGGCCAACCTTCGCTCGAGGAGGTGGTGCATGAAACGGCAACTCGCAGTGTGTCTGGCCTCTCTCGCGCTGACCGGTCCGGTGTGGGCCTCGGGCGGGGAGGATCACAAGAAGCAGGCGCAGCCCGCGACCGGCGGATCCGGTGAAGAGTCGATGGAGGAGCAGAAGGGCACCGGTGGGTCGGGGCAGATGGACATGGAGAAGATGGGGCCCTGGACCCGCAAGCCCACCAACGAGGGCAAGACCAAGAAGGAGCTCCAGGCCTTCTTCAAGGAAGAGGAGAAGGTGATGAAGAGCGGCGACATGGAGGCGGCGCTCAACCGGATCGACTTCCCGATCTACATGACGACCGACAACAGCAAGGGTGAGGTCTACGGCCAGCCCTGGGACCGTGCGCAGTACAGCGAGATGATGAAGCCCTTCTTTGAGCAGACGCCCAAGGATCTGAAGATGACGCACAAGCCGACCTTCACCGTGCTCTCGGATTCGATGGCCCTGGTGGTGGACGACTTCTCGATGACCACCGGCGGGAAGACCAAGGTCGGCAAGAACGCGTCGTTGCTGATCAAGAAGGATGGGCAGTGGAAGTGGAAGATGACCGCCGAGGCCGGCTGGGGTGATTCGGCTCCGCCGGCGACCGGTGGCTCGGGCGAGGCGGGCCAGGAGCCGGCGGCGGACGATGCGCAGCCGATGGATCACACCGACGCGCCGATGGATCACACCAAGAAGGAGTAGCTCCTTCTCCAGGGGAATCGACGAACCCCGGAGGTCCGCCCAGGGTGACAGGCGGCCTCCGGGGTTCGTGCATCGAGACGCTGGCCCTGGGGGGGGCTGCGCGATAGGGCGGAGCGGTGAACTACGATCCCGAGAACGCACCCGACGCCGCCCTCTGGCTGGCAGCCACCGAGGTTGAACGGAAGCAGGCAGTCCGCGCCGCCTACGACCTGTCAGGCGAGGGGTTCGACAGCGAGGAGGAGGCGGAGATGATCTGCTCCACCCAGGCGCTGGTGGAGACCCAGCTGGCGCAAGCCCGGCCCCCGGCGGTGGCCCAGACCCTGGCGCGGCTGATCGCCGAGGGGATGACCCGCGCGGACGCGCTCCACTTCATCGTCGGCGCGGCGCTGCCTCACCAGGTGTTGGAGGAGGGGAAGCTGGAGGGCGCCGAGTACGAGGCCGACCTGGCGCAGCTGAGCCGCGAGACCTTCGAGACGATGATGAAGGGGGAGGGGTCGGAGTTCGTCCCCGAGGATGCCCTCTATCTGTTCTGCGTGGGTCCGATCTCCACCGACGAGGGGATCTCCTGGGTGGGGATCGTGCTGGACCCGGAGTCCCAGCAGCCCCCGAAGCCGATCTTCGAGCGGAGCCCGCGCAAGGCGCTGAAGAAGGCGGCGGCCAAGTACGGCAAGCGCGAGCTGTGGGTCTCGCCGGAGCTCTCCGAGTTCGCGCCCGAGTTCGGGTTCCAGGTCGGGATCCCGGGCGACCAGGCCGTCTCCACCCAGGCCTTCATGAACACCGTGCTGCTCAACGGCCCCACCTTCTCGCCGGCGGAGGCGGAGCTGGTGGAGGACAGCCTGGAGGCGATCCTGACCTTCGTGGAGGCGGCGCTGTGGCGGTGGTGGCAGCCGGGTGATCGGCTGGTGGCCAAGGTCACCGTGGGCGACCACACCGAGCTGTGGGACGCGGCGATCCGCGGTCCGGTCGGCGAGGAGGGTTTGGTGCTGTGCCCGGAGGGGACCCTGGGCACGGTGGGCACCGATCCCGGCCCGACCCGGATGTTGTCCTTCGTCCAGCGGGAGGTGGCCTTTGGCCAGGTGTTCGAGGGGCTGTGGCCGGGAGACGCGGTCCCCTTCTTCCACCGCCGCGAGCGGTCCACCTTCGTGCCCTACGACCGCGGTTCGCTGGCGGTGCTGTGCGCGGCGATCCGGGCCGCCGCCCAGCTCAAGCCGGACACCCTGACCGCGTCTGCTACCCACGGGAAGGTCACCGTGGAGCTGACCGCGCCCCCTGCCCGCGACCCGGGCTAGGCCTTCTCCGGCCAGCTCACCCGGTACCGGCAGGTGGGGTAGGCGAACTCCAGGATCTCCACCTGCACGTGGCCGTGCCCCGCCAGGCGCATCGCGGTGGCGACCACCGCCTGGGAGAACTCCGGGTGGGTGCCCACCTGGTTGACCCACAGCTCGTAGCGGGTGGGAGCCAGCTCGGTGACCCGGGTCTCGATGAAGTTGTTCCCCGAGCGCCAGGAGTGGGTCAACCGGTACAAGATCCGCTTGGGGCCCAGCAGCCGCAGCACCCCGAACAGGGCGCGGCCCACGAAGGTCTCCTGGTAGCCCACCACCTGGGCCTCCCCCATCAACCACGCGCCCTCGGCCGCGGTCTTGCCCGGAAACGCAGAGGCGGTAACCAGGTCGATGCAGCGATCCACCATCGCGTACTCGTAGGCAGGCAGCAGCTTGCGGTCCAGGTCCAGGCCCTGCTGCTTGAGCTGGGCGCGGCAGTCGGCGTCGAGCTTCGAGCCCATCGCGGTGATGAACAGGGCCTCCACGCTGTGCGCGAACACCAACGGGACGGCGGGGGCTTCGGGGACCGGTTGAATCGCCATGTGCCCCGGGACCATCGCAGGTCGAAGGATCCCTGCCCAAACCGACGACCGCCGCCGGGCCCCTCCCCACCGGGGTTTCCTCTACGGCCAGCCGCCGGGCGACCAGGCAGCCCTTCCGGTGGCGGGGAAAACGCGGAAGGCGGACCCTCCTTCCTTCGGCTACCATGCGCCCCCAAAACAGGGGGCGTTCTTGGACACGCATTACGACGCGGTGATTGTCGGCTCTGGCTTCGGTGGCTCGGTGATGGCCTTCCGCCTGGCGGAGGCCGGGTTGAAGGTCCTGCTGCTGGAGCGGGGCAAGCCGTTTGCTCCCGGCTCCTTCCCGCGCTCTCCGGCGGGGCTGCGCCAGAACTTCTGGAACCCCGAGGGCGGCGCCTTCGGGATGTTCCACCCCTGGTCCTTCCGCGGCCTGGAGAGCGTCTCCGCCGCCGGCCTGGGAGGCGGTTCGCTGGTCTACGCCAACGCCCTGCTCCGCAAGGACGAGAAGACCTTCCAGGCCCTGGATCCGCTCACCGGCCGCAAGTACCCCTGGCCGCTGCAGTACCGCGACGTGGACGCCCACTACACCGAGGTCGAGCGCTGGCTGGGCGCCACCCCGTACCCGTTCAAGCAGGCCCCCTACAACGCCACCGCCAAGACCCAGGCCCTGCGCGACGCGGCGCTGGCCAAGGGCCTCAAGTGGGGCCTGCCCAACCTGGCGGTGACCTTTGGCGCCGACCCGGCCAACCCCCGCCCCGGACAGCCGCTGCCGGAGGCGGCCGGCCAGGAGAACCTCCACGGCGTCTATCGCCGCAGTTGCACCCTCTGTGGGGAGTGCGACCTGGGCTGCAACGAGGGAGCGAAGAACACCCTGGACCTCAACTACCTCTCCGCCGCCAAGCGGGCCGGGCTGGAGATCCGCACCGGGATCCAGGTCCGGCGGGTGCAGCCTCGCGACGGCGGCGGCTACCAGCTCAGCTATTTTGATCACAACCCGGCGATGCAGGGCCGCGCCCCGGACACCCAGCACCACACCCTCACCGCGGAGCGGGTGGTGCTGGCGGCGGGGACCTTCGGCACCACCCACCTGCTGCTCAAGAGCCGCGAGCAGCTGCGCGGACTCAGCCCGATGCTGGGCGAACGCTTCTCCGGCAACGGGGACATCCTCTCCTTCGTGCAGAACGTCCGGGAGGAGAAGAACGGCGAGCTGATCCCCCGTTCGGTGGACCCCACCCGGGGACCGGTGCTCACCAGCGCGATCTACGGCGAGGACTTCGTGATCCAGGAGGGCGGGTTCCCGCCGATGGTGGCCTGGCTGGCGGAGACCTTCCAGCCCAGCATCCTGGGCCGCCTGCTCCACCTGGGAATCCGGGTGGCCTCCGGGTGGCTGGGCCTGAACCGGGACAGCGACCTGAGCGCCGAGCTGGCCGCGGCGATTGGCGATGCCTCCTTCACCGACCGGACCTTGCTGTTGATGGGCATCGGCACCGACGTGGCGGACGGCAAGCTGCACCTGGGCCCCAAGGGCCTGGAGCTGGACTGGAAGCCGGACCGCAGCCGCGCCTACTTCGACCGGGTGCTGGAGACCGGGAGGCGGATCGCAGCCGGGCTCCACGGCGACTTCGTCCCCAACCCCAGCTGGAAGCTGGGCCGGGTGATCACCCCCCACCCGATTGGTGGAGCGCCGATGGGCTCCAACCCCACCGAGGGCGTGGTGGACGGGAACGGGGAGGTGTTCGGCCACCCCGGGCTGTACGTGGCGGATGGCTCGGTGATGCCGGCCTCGCTGGGGGTCAATCCGTCGCTGACCATTGCCGCGGTCTCGGACCTGTTCGCGGACCGGATGCTGACCCGAATCTCCACCAAGCGGTCCCTCAAGCCGCGGGTGCGGCCGGCGGCGCAGGGGTCGGTCCAGCCCACGACCTGAGGCGATGTTCCATCCGGCGGTTCCAGCCGTTCCAGGTTGGAACCGGACCGGGGCATGATCTGACCCCGGTGCCCGTCAGTTGATCTTGGCACCAGGGCTGCAATCCCTGCGCTCATGCTCAGTGCGCAGACCCCCGTTTCCCAGATTGTGTTGGACCACTCGGAGTGCGCGACCATCCTGGTGCGCCACCGGATCGACTACTGCTGTAACGGCGGCCTGCCGCTGGCAGAGGCCTGCAAGAAGCGGGGAGTGGATCCCCAGGAGCTGCTGGGGGAGCTGGCGGAGGCGATCGCCCGGCGCGGCGAGCGTCGCGGGGCCGACCCGCGCACCCTCAAGACCGACGAGCTGGTGGCCCACATCGTGAAGCGGCACCACCGCTACGTGCGGGGAGCGATGCCGTTCCTGGTGCCTCTGGCCACCAAGGTGGCGCGGGTGCACGGCGCGCACAACGCCAACCTCCTGGACGTCCGGGACCTGGTGGAGGAGCTGGCGGACACCCTGGAGCCCCACCTGGACCACGAGGAGCAGGTGCTGTTCCCGGTGCTGGTGGGAGAGAACCCGGAGGAGAACCTGGCCGCGACCCTGGCCGCCAACCACGGGGACCACCTGGAGGTGGCGGACCTCCTGGAGGAGCTGCGCAACGCCTCCCACAACTACCACCTGCCGGAGACCGCCTGCAGCAGCTTCACCACCCTGTACCGCGAGCTGCAGGCGCTGGAGGCGGACCTGTTCGAGCACGTCCACCTAGAGAACCACGTCCTGCTCCCGCGCTTCGCCCGCCGCTGAAGCAAATAGGGGACGGGCTACTTTTTCGTCCTGTCCCCTTTTCTGGTCGCCAGCACGGTGAAGACCGCGAAGAGGGCGATCGCCGCCACGTTGAGCCAGGCGCCCGTGCTGCGCAGCGCGGAGAGGCCGAGCAGATCCCCGGACACCCGCAGCAGCAAGGAGAGGTGCAGCAGTCCGAGGTGGAGGTAGAAGCGCGGCCGGTAGCGCACCTGGACCCCCAGCACCGCGGGGACGATCACCAGGGCGTGGCCGAAGATCATCGAGAACACGAAGCCCACGAACACCGCGTGCAACAGCGCGTCGTAGACCGGCCCGGCCACCGGGTGGCCAAAGCGCAGCGCCAGCACCCCGGCCACCGCCAGCCAGAGGTAGCCCAGCAGCAGCGCGGCGGCGATGTACCGGACCGCGCCCGCCATCCGCACCGTGCGCCGGGCCACGTCGTACCGCAGCATCCAGGCCGCCAGCCCCAGGCTTCCGGCGCCCACCGCCCGCCAGCCCCAGTCGCGGTCCACCGCCGAGAGCGCGGCGCCGGCCAGCAGCAGCGCCACCGCTCCCACGAACAGCACCCGGACCTGGAGGGGAGGGCGCAAGAGCCGGCTCAGCTCCAGCCGCTCCGCGGCGATGGTCAGCACCAGAAAGCCCAGCCACCACACCACCACGTCGAAGACCGGCAGCCCCCGCAGCAGCAGCAGGTTGCCGATCAGCCAGGAGACGGTGGCGGCGGTCAGGATCTGGTGGTGCAGCGCGCGGTCCAGCCGCAGCACCTGCACCATCATCAGCAACACCGTCCCGCTGCCCAGGGTCAGCAGCAGCGGTCCCAGCGGGGAGGGGGAGGCCAGCATCACCGCGCTGCCCAGCGCGTTGAGCAGAGGGGCCAGGTAGCCCCAGCCGCGGCGCAGGGCCACCGCCCGCTCCAGGGCGATGACGGTGCCCAGAAAGCCGGACACCATCACCGGACCATGATCCAACACCGAGGCCTCCCGGAGGGGAAGGGCCGCGGCCAGTCCCATCCGGTGCAGCCCCAGCCACACCCCCGCCACCAGCGAGCCGCCGGCCAGGCCGATCAACGCAAGACGTGCGCGGGGGGGCACCGGGTCAGACCCTGCTGACAGTCACCCGCCACAGCTCCGGGCCCTGCTCGTCGTACTGCCAGCCAAAGGCGTTCGGGCGCTCGTGCTGGAATTGGTAGAAGAGCGGCTTGGGGTCGTGGTCGTTGACCAGCTGGAAGGCCTCTCCCGGCGCCAGTCCATCGAAGGTCTGGAAGATCAACGGGTGACGCTGGCGGGGGACGATGGTGCGGACATCCAGCACGGACTTCACGGTCATTGCTTGCTCCTGTGGGGGGTAAAGAGGGCGCCTTGGGCGCCCGGGTTGAAGGTTCAGACGACGCCCAGCTGCTCGCGGGCCTCGGGGGTCATCTTCTCGGGGGACCAGGGGGGATCGAACACCACCTCCACCTCCACCTCGGAGATCCCCAGCGGCACCGAGAGCAGCGACTCTTTGACCTGCTCTTCCAGGTAGGGCCCCATCGGGCAGGCGGGGGTGGTCATGGTCATCTGGACCCGGGCCAAGGTCCCCTCCTGGCTCGCCTGGTAGACCAGCCCCAGGTCGATGATGTTGATCCCCAGCTCGGGGTCGATCACCGTCCTCAGGGGCAGCAGCAGCCGGGGGTCGCAGCTCATGCCACCGGGTTCTGCACCCTTCGTGCCGCCTGCGACCGGGGAAGGGGAGGAGCGAGCGCACGAGCGCGTCCCGCCCGCGCATGCGTCTTGCGTTGCTTAGGTTTGCCTCACCTTCGCCAAACCTCCCGGGAGGGAAACCGAATGCAGACCGCCCTGACCAGCCGCCACCTCGATGACCAGGTCCGCCAGGTGGACCTCCGGGTTACTGCCCACGACACGTGGAAGCAGCTGAGCGAATCGAGCACCCACTACACGGCCAGCACCCTCATCAAGCAGCCGGGCATCCGGGTGGTG
This sequence comes from Myxococcaceae bacterium, assembly GCA_036675345.1. Classification (GTDB taxonomy): domain Bacteria; phylum Myxococcota; class Myxococcia; order Myxococcales; family Myxococcaceae; genus JALYOC01. The sequence goes on along the minus strand of JAKFFE010000020.1, from coordinate 275,797 downwards.
CTGCTGACCCTGGACGCAGGGGCGCTGGTCCCGGAGCACGACTCGGAGTTCGCCGCCACGGTGCAGGTGCTGACCGGCCACGTGGAGCTGAAGCTGGCCGGCGAGATCTGGCAGCTGCGGCCGGGCCGACTGCTGGCGATCGCCGCCGGGGTGGCCCACGATCTCAAGGCGATGGTGCGCAGCGAGGTGTTGCTGACGCTGGGAGGCTGACCCGCGCGGTCGGCCCCGGGAGTCGATCCCGGGGTCTCCCTGCTTGGAGCTACTTCGACTTCTGGTGCGCGGCGATCACGCTGGCCACGCAGGCGGTGAGCTTCTTCCCGGTGGGCAGGTGGAGGAACTCGTTGGGCCCGTGGGCGTTGCTGTTGGGACCCAGCACCCCGGTGATCAGGAACTGCGCCTGGGGGAACTTCTGTCCCAGCATCTCCATGAAGGGGATGGTGCCGCCCTCGCCCATCGCGGTGAAGCCCTTGCCGAAGAAGGCCTGGCTGGCCTTGTGGGTGGCCTCCTCCAGCCAGGCGGCCAGGGGCGGCGCGTCCCAGCCGGCGCTGGCCTTCTCTCCTTCGAAGGTGACCTTGGCGCCGTAGGGCGGATCCTTCTCCAGGGTCTCCTTCAGCGCCCGGGTGGCGACCTTGGGATCCAGCCGCGGGGGGATCCGCATCGACAGCTTCACCGCGGTGAAGGGCCGCAGCACGTTGCCGGCCCCACCCAGAGGCGGCATCCCGTCCACGCCGGTCACCGACAGCGCCGGACGCCAGGTGCGGTTGAGGATCAGCTCGTGGATGTCGTCGCCCACCGGGCGGGCCCCGTCCACCCAGGGGAAGCGGGCGAAGAACTCCGTGCCCAGCACCGTGGCCACCGTCCGGGCCTGCTCCAGACGCTCGGGCGGGATCGGCACATACAGCGCGTCGATCTTCACCTTCCCGGTGGCGGTCTCGTCCACCCGCTCCAGCAGCTGCCGCAGGATCCGGAAGGAGCTGGCCACCACCCCCGACGCATCACCGGAGTGCACCCCCTCCTGGAGGATGTCCACCCGCAGGTTGCCGGAGACCAGCCCGCGCAGGGAGGTGGTCAGCCACAGCTGATCGTAGTTGGCGCACCCGGAGTCCAGGCACACCACCAGATCCGGCTGGCCGATCCGCGGGGCGAGGTGATCGATGTACGCGGGCAGATCGTAGGAGCCGCTCTCCTCGCAGGCCTCGATCAGCACCACGCAGCGGGCGAACTTCACCCCCTGCTCGCGCAGCAGCCGCAGCGCGGTCAGCGAGGCGAAGGCGGAGTAGCCGTCGTCCGCGCCGCCGCGGCCGTAGAGCCGGTCGCCCTCGCGCTTCGGCTCCCACGGGGACAGCCCCTCGCGCCAGCCGGTCATCTCCGGCTGCTTGTCCAGGTGGCCGTAGAGGACGATCGTCCCCTGACCCTCGCCGGGGACCTCCATGTAGATCACCGGGGTGCGCGGCTTGCCGGAGGGGTCGTTGAGCTTCACCACCTCCACCGTCAGCCCCGGGATGTGGGTGGACTGCCGCTGGCACCAGCCGGCGATCAGCTTCACCGCCGCGTCCATGTGGCCCAGCCGGACCCACTCCGGTTCGAAGGCCGGCGACTTGTTGGGGATCCGGATGTACTGCTCCAGGGCGGGTACGATCTCCTGCTCCCAGATGCGATCCGACGACGCGAGCATGGCGGAAGTGTCCATGCCCGCGTATCCACCACGCACTCGCACCCCGCGCAAGAACAGGAAGCGGGCCCGGGCCGGCGAGGTCAACCAGGACCCGGGGCGTTCCCGACACCCGGGCGCCGGGGACCAACCCTCCCTGATTCCGGCCGGTTGAGAATGGGTCCGCCGGTTGCAGTCCTGCCCCGGAACCATGTCCCGGCCCCTCCTCTGCCTCTGCGCCTTGCTGCTTGCCTGGGGAGCACGAGCGGACCTGCCCCGACAGTTCAGCTCCGCCCAGGGGCTGCCCCAGCGAACGGTCCTGGACCTGGCCGAGGACGCGGATGGCTTCCTGTGGGTGGCGACCCTGGAAGGGATTGCCCGCTTCGATGGACGCAACTTCAAGGTGGTGGGCACCGGCCAGCAGCTGCCCTGCCCGGCGGTGAACGCGATCGAGATCGCCCCCTCCGGGGAGGTCTTCGCCGGCCTGCGGGACTGCGGGGTGGTGCGGATCGACCGGTCGGGGCTGCTCCATCCGGAGCGGGTGGACCGGATCCCGGGCAGCGAGCAGGTCCATGCGATGGCCTTCCACCAGGAGGCGCTGTTCGTGGCCACCGTGGCCGGTCTCTACCGGCGCACCGACCTCGGATACCAGCCGGTGTCCGGTCTGGCGGGCGTGGAGGTGGAGGTGCTGTTCCCCACCCCCGCCGGGTTGCTGGCCGGCACCCCCTTGGGGCTGTTCCGGGTGGAAGGCATCGAGGCGAGGCGGATCGTGCAAGTGCCCCTGGCCGGACAGCGGATCACCGCCCTGGCGGCCGACGGGCGGGGCGGGCTGTGGGTGGCCACCTCCGGCCCGCTCTACCACCTGGACGCAGCGTTCTCGGTGCTGGCCACCGCGCCCTCGCCGCTGCCGGTGTGGGACCCGGCGGCACTGACGGTGATGCCCAGCGGCGAGCTGTGGGTAGGCACCGAGCAGGGGATCTGGACCCTGGGCCCGGACGGGGGGCTGCGCTCGCTGGACGCCGCCCACTTCCCCCGGCAGTGGATCACCGTGTTCCACCGCAGCGCCTCCGGGCTGTGGATCGGCACCGTGGAGCAGGGGCTGTACCAGCTGCGGGATGGCGGGGGCCGGCTGATCGCCGACTCCGCCGGGCTGGTCCACCCGGTCAGCTGGGCACTCCACGAGGATCCCCAGGGTCGGGTGTGGGTCACCACCGGTGACGGCGCGCTGTACCGGGTGGACCCCGACGGGAAGGTGAAGCCGCAGGCGATTGCCCCCTCCCAGCTGCGGCTCAACTCCATGACCCGCACCGCGGATGGGACGCTGTGGGTGGGCGGCCAGGGCGGCCTGTTCCGGGTGACGGAGCGGGGGCTGGAGCGCAGTACCCATCCCCAGGCCCAGGAACCGGTGCGCAACGTGGTGGCCCACGAGGACGGGTCGCTGTGGTTCACCACCAACCACGCGGTCCACCTGGTGGGCCCCTCCGGCAGCCGCACCTGGCCGGTGGCCACCCTGGGCACCGGGCGGCTGATCCAGGCGGTCTCCGATGGAGAGCGGGGCCTGTACGTGACCAGCGGGGGGGGCCTGCTCCACCTGCACGCCGATGGGACCTTCCGCTTGATCGCCGCGCCCCCGGAGCTGGGGATGACCACCTCGGTGGTGATCCGCCGGGGCCGGGTGTGGGTGGGCAGCGGGATGGGACTGGGGCTGCTGGACGGAAATCGTCTGCGACGCGTCTATTCCAAGAACCGCTGGCTCAACCGGACCCTCCTCTCCCTGGTGGAGGACGAACACGGCGCGCTGTGGACCGGCACCAACCACGGGGTGTTCACCCTCACCAGCGAGTCGCTGGATCGCGCCGCGGCCGACCCGCAGGCCGAGCTGGACGTCACCTACCTGAGCGAGGTGAACGGGGCGGTGCCGCTGGAGTGCAACGCGGTCTCCGGCAACGGGGCGATCCGCGCCCGGGATGGCCGGCTGTGGTTCGCCACCATGGAGGGGGTGCTGGTGGTGGATCCGCACCGGGTCCGGGGCACCGTTTCCCTGCCGCCGCCGCTGATCGAGGAGGTGAGCACCGCCGTCGAGCGCACCCGGGTCGGGCCGGTGCTGGAGCTGGCGCTGCCGGCGGGAACCCCCTGGTGGCGGGTGGATTTCAACATGCCGCTGATGGTGGGCGCGGAGCGGCTGGAGTTCCGCTACCGGCTCCACCCCACCTCCTCTCCGGCGGACAGCGACGACTGGACCGAGGCCCAACAGCTGCGCTCGGCGCTGTTCACCCGCACCGCGCCGGGGGAGTACCTGTTCGAACTGCAGGGGCGGCTGCCCCCCGGGCACTGGTCCCCCACCGCCACCTTGCGGCTGCGGCAGGAGTCCTACTGGTACCAGCGGGGCTGGGTGCGGGCGCTGGCCGCCGGGCTGCTGCTGACCCTGGTGGTGCTGCTGGTGCGCCGGCAGTTCCAGCAGATCCAGAAGCACGCGCGGTGGCTGGAGCTGAGGGTCACCGAGCGGACCTCGGAGCTGGCGATCGCCCTGGAGCGGTCCACCGCCTCGGAGCTGAACCTGCGCAGCCTGGCGGAGGCGTTGCCGGTGGGGATCGTGCTTTGCCATCAGGAGCAGATCGTCTGGGCCAACGGCGAGGCCCACCGGATCGCCGGCACCGAGGTGGAGAAGAGCCGGCCGGTGTGGGCGCCTCCGGCGGCGCAGGTGGATCCGGTGTGGAGGGAGGCGGCCTTCGGGGGCGGCACCTTCCCGCGGGAGGTGGCGCTGGAGGGAACGGACGGGGTCCGGCGGACGGTGGAGCTGCAGACCCTGCCGATCAACTTCGACGGGGCTCCGGCCACGGTGCTGGTGGGGGTGGACACCACCGAACGCCGGGAGCTGGACCGCCGGCTGCAGATGTCCGCCCGGCTGGCCTCGATGGGCACCCTGGCCGCCGGGGTGGCCCACGAGCTGAACAACCCGCTGGCCTTCGTGCTGGCCAACGTCTCCTACCTCCAGGAGGAGTTGCAGCGGCTGTACCCGGGGGGCGCTCCGGAGGAGCTGGACGCGGTGGTGGCGGAGACCCTGCAGGGGGCGGGGCGGCTGAAGCGGATCGTGGCGGACATGAAGGCCTTCTCCCGGGACGACGTCACCGAATCGGCGGCGGTGGTGGATCTGCGCTCGGTGGTGGAGTTCAGCCTCCGGCTGGCGGAGCGGGAAATCGCTCCCCGGGCCCGGGTGGAGACCTTCTTCCAGCCGGACCTCCCCCCGGTGCACGGCAGCGAGGCCCGGCTGGGGCAGGTGTTGATCAACCTGTTGGTGAACGCCGCCCAGGCCATCCCCGCCGGAAACGTGGCCGGGAACCTGGTGACGGTGCGGGTGACCCGGGCCGAGCCGGGCTGGATCGCGGTCAGCGTCACCGACACCGGGACCGGGATCCTCCCCGAACACCTGCCGCGGCTGTTCGATCCCTTCTTCACCACCAAGCCGATCGGGACCGGCACCGGGCTGGGCCTGTCGGTCTCCCACGGGATCATCAAGTCCCTGGGCGGCGAGCTGCGGGTACACAGCGCCCCCGGCGCCGGCGCCACCTTCACCGTGGTGCTGCAGGAGGCGATCGCCGCCCAGGCCCACCCGATGCTCCAGCGCGCCGGCTAGTTGGGGCATGGTGGGTCGGTGCTACCGCACCACGCCATCGCCATCGTCGGGACTGGCTTCTCCGGACTGGGGATGGCGATCCGCCTGCGGCAGGCCGGGTTCGGGGATCTGGTGCTGTTGGAGCGGGACCAGGAGGTGGGCGGGGTGTGGCGGGACAACCGCTATCCCGGCGCCACCTGTGACGTGCAGTCCCATCTCTACTCGCTGTCCTTCGCCCGGAACCCGCGCTGGTCGCGGGCCTACGCGCGGCAAGACGAGATCTGGGCCTACCTGAAGGACACCGCCTCCCGCTTCGGACTGCGGGAGCGCTGCCGCTTCGGGCACACGGTGGAAGAGGCGGTCTGGGACTCCGCCGCGCGGCGCTGGCGGTTGCGCACCTCCCAGGGCTCGCTCACCGCGCAGGTGTTGATCGCCGCCACCGGCGCCCTCAGCGACCCCTCGGTCCCGGCCCTGCCCGGGCTGGAGCGCTTCGCCGGCCAGGTGATGCACTCCGCCCGCTGGGATCCCGGCTATTCGTTCGCAGGAAAGCGGGTGGCGGTGGTGGGGACCGGCGCCTCCTCGGTGCAGTTCATCCCCCAGCTGCAGCCCCGGGTGGCGGCGCTGCACGTGTTCCAGCGGACCCCGGCGTGGATCCTTCCCCGGGGGGATCGTCCGGTGCCGGGCTGGCTGCGGGAGCTGTTGATCCGCGCCCCGGCGCTGCAGTCGGTGCTGCGCGCCGCGATCCGCTCCAGCCGGGAGCTGATGGTGCCGGGGTTCCTCCACCCCTGGCTGCTGCGGCAGGCCCAGCGACTGGCGGTGCGCCACCTGGAGCGGACCGTCGCCGACCCGGTGCAGCGGGCCAAGCTGACTCCCCACTACCTGCTGGGCTGCAAGCGGATCCTCCTCTCCGACGACTATCTGCAGTCGCTGCTGGAGCCCAACGTGGAGGTGATCGCCTCGGCGCTGGCGCGGGTGGGCGAGCACGAGGTGTGGGCCGCCGACGGGACCCGGCGGGAGGTGGACGCGATCGTCTTCGGCACCGGCTTCCACGTGACCGACCTGCCGATCGCCCGGCAGGTGCGGGGCAGCGAGGGGCGGACCCTGGAGGAGGTGTGGGCCGGGAGCGCCCGGGCCTATCTGGGCACCACCGTGACCGGGTTCCCGAACCTGTTCATCCTCCAGGGACCGAACACCGGGCTGGGGCATTCCTCGGTGCTGGAGATGATCGAAGCGCAGATCGAACACACCCTGCGCGCGGTGCGCTACCTGCAGGAATGCGGGGTGGGGGCGATGGAGCCCACCGCCGAGGCCCAGCAGGCTTTCGTGGCGGAGGTGGACCGCCGGATGCGGGGAACGGTGTGGATGCAGGGCGGGTGCGCCAGCTGGTATCTGGACCGCACCGGACGCAACTCCACCCTCTGGCCGGGGTCGATCCGGTCCTTCCGGCGCCGGGTGGAGGCGTTTGATCCCACCGCGTACCGGTCGATCCCGGCGCAGGAGACGAACCCATGAAGACCGTGAAGGGGAAGGTGGCGGCGATCACCGGTGCCGCGTCCGGGATCGGCCGCGCCACCGCGGTGCTGCTGGCGGAGCGGGGCTGCTCGGTGGCGATCTCGGACCTGGACCCGGCCGGGTTGGAGGAGACCGCGCGGCTTTGTCGCGCCCCGGGGGTCCGGGTGCTCCAGACCCGGGTGGACGTGGCGGATCGCGCCGCGGTGTTCGCCTGGGCGGAGCAGGTGGTCCGCGAGCTGGGCGGGGTGCACCTGGTGATCAACAACGCCGGGGTGGCGCTGGGGGCCACCATCGAGGACCTCCGCCCGGAGGACTTCCAGTGGCTGATGGGGATCAACTTCTGGGGCGTGGTCCACGGCACCCAGGCGTTCCTCCCCTACCTGAAGGCGGCGGGGGAGGGACACCTGGTGAACCTCTCCAGTCTGTTCGGGCTGGTGGCGGTGCCCGCCCACGGCGCCTACGTGGCGGCGAAGTTCGCGGTGAAGGGCTTCACCGAGACCCTGAGGCAGGAGCTGGAGGTGGAGGGATCGCCGGTGGGGGTCAGCTGCATCCACCCCGGCGGGGTCAGGACCCGGATCGCCCGCAGCGCGCGGCTGGTCCATCGCGCCGGCTGGGTGGACGCCACCTCCCAGGCCGACTTCGAGCGACTGTTCCGCACCACGCCGCAGCAGGCGGCGAAGGAGATCCTGCGCGCGGTGCTCCAAGACCGGCCGCGCCACCTGATCGGGATCGACGCGGTGGCGCTGGATCTCCTCCAGCGGCTGGCACCAGGGCTGTTCCGTCGGCTGATCGTCGCCGGGGCCCGGCACCGGCGACGGGGGCTGCTAGACAAGCGCGGGTGACGCAGGTCCCGCGCCACTCCCAGCTTCGTCGTCTCCCAGCTCAGGGAGCGACGCGCCGGGAACTCAGTCCCCGCCGGGCCCGGTCCCGCTCGCCCACGCTGACCGGCCACGGTTCGGGGACCGCGGTCAGGGCCAGCGCCCCGCCCAGCAGGGCGGTGTTCTTGAGGAAGTTCCCCATCTCCATCATTCGCTGCTGGGGATCATCCAGGGCCCAGAAGTTGTGCATCATCAGGGTCACCGGGACCAGGAACAGCACCAGCGCGCCCAGGCCGACCTTGGGCAGGTAGCCGAGCAGGACGCTCACCCCGCCGATGAACAGCAGCACCCCGGAGCCCAGCACCGCGAGGGTGCCCATCGGCACCCCCTTGCTGGCCGCGTAGGCACCCATCGCCTCGGCGTTCATGAAGTGGTTGAAGCTGCTGAAGAGGAAGAAGCCGCCAAACAGCAGGCGCCCCAGCAAGAAGACCCAACGAGTTCCCATGGCACACCTCCACCGCGAAAGATGGAGACGGCTGCTTCCCCGAACCGGCGGGTCGCGGGGGCCCGCCCGGGGGACGGAGGAACGAAGAAGGGGTGGGCCGCCAGGCGACCCACCCCTCCAGGACACTTGTCTGACCGGTGAGACTAGCGGGGTGCGGGGGCCGGCTTGCTGGCCGGCACCGGGAAGCCACGCTTGCGCATCAGCGCGTCGATCCCCGCGTCCTTGCCGCGGAAGGCGCGGTAGTTCTCCGCCGGGTCCGCGGTGTTGCCGCTGGCCAGCACGTGCTGACGCAGCTTCGCCGCCACCGCCGGATCGTAGGGCCCCTTGGCCTGGGTGAAGGCCTCGAAGGCATCCGCGGTCAGGGTGTCCGCCCACAGGTAGCTGTAGTAGCCGGCCGAGTAGCTGTCCCCGGAGAAGACGTGCATGAACTGCGGGGTCCGGTGCCGCATCACGATCTCCTTCGGCATCCCCAGCGCGCCCAGGGTGTCCTTCTCGAACTTGTCCGCATCGATCTGCGCCGGGTCGCTGGTGTGCAGCTTCATGTCCACCAGCGCGGAGGAGAGGTACTCCACCGTCCCGAAGCCCTCGTTGAAGGTGGAGGCCTTCTTGATCTTCTCCACCAGCGCCGGGGGGATCACCTTCCCGGTCTGGTAGTGGAGCGCGAACTGGTTGAGCACCTCCGGGGTGGAGAGCCAGTGCTCCAGCAGCTGGGAGGGGAACTCCACGTAGTCGCGGAACACGTTGGTGCCGGCCAGGCCGGGATAGGTGACGTTGGAGGCCAGCCCGTGCAGCGCGTGCCCGAACTCGTGGAAGAGGGTGGTGGCGTCGTCCCAGCTGATCAGCACCGCCTCGCCGGGGGCGCCCTTCACGAAGTTGGAGTTGTTGGAGACGATGGTGGTGACCTCGTTCCGGAACCGCTCCTGGGACCGGTAGGAGTTCATCCACGCCCCGGACCGCTTCCCCGGGCGGGAGTAGGGGTCGAAGTACCAGAGGCCCACGTGCTTGCCGGAGGTCTGGTCCTTCACCTCCCAGACCCGAACGTCCGGGTGGTAGACCGGCAGGCCCTCCACCGGGGTGAAGCTGTAGTTGAGCAGCTGCCCGGCCACCCAGAACATCCCCTCCCGCAGCTTCTCCAGCTGGAGGTAGGGCTTCACCTCGTTCTGGTCCAGGTCGTAGCGCGCCTTGCGGACCTTCTCCGCGTAGTAGCGGTAGTCCCAGGGCTCGATCTTGATCTTCGCGCCTTCCTTGTTGGCGATGGCCTGCATGTCGGCCACCTCTTCGCGGACCCGGGCCACCGCCGGCTTCCACACCGCCTCCATCAGCTCGGTGGCGCGCTCCGGGGTCTTGGCCATCGAGCTCTCCAGCCGCCAGTGGGCGTGGGTGGGGTAGCCCAGCAGCTTGGCGCGCTCGGAGCGCAGCTTGAGGATCTCGGCGATGGTGGCGTTGTTGTCCTTGTCCCCGCCGTTGTCGCCGCGGTTCACGTAGTTGCGCCACACCTTCTCCCGCAGGTCGCGGCGGGAGGAGTAGGTGAGGAACGGCTCCATCGAGGAGCGGGTGTTGGTGATCGCCCACTTGCCCTTGTGCCCAGCCGCCTCGGCGGCGGCGGCGGCGCCGGCCTTCACCGAGTCCGGCAGGCCGGCCAGGTCGGCCTCCTTCTCCAGCACGGTGACGTAGCCCTCCTCGTCCGCGAGCACGTTCTGACCGAAGTTCGTGAACAGCGAGGCCAGCTTCTGGTTGATCTCCCCCATCCGCTGCTTGCCCGCCACGTCCAGCTTGGCGCCGGCGCGCACGAAGTCGGTGTAGCGCAGCCAGGTCAGCCGCTGCTGCTCCGGGGTCAGCTGGGCCTTCTGCGGCGACTGGTAGACCGCCTCGATCCGCTTGAACAGCTTCTCGTTCTGGTAGATCTCATCCTCGAAGGCGGCCAGCACCGGGGCCAGCTCGCGCTCCACCGTCTGGAACTCCGGGCCGCTCATCGAGCTGGACCAGATCCCGTAGTAGGTCACCACGTTGGTGAACTGGCGGCCGGCATCCTCCAGCCCGGCCAGGGTGTTCTCGAACGTGGGGGGCGCCGGATCGTCGGCGATCTTCGCCAGCTCTCCGCGGAAGGTCTCGATCGAGGCCAGCAGCGCCGGCTTGAAGTACTCCACCTTCACCTGATCGAAGGCGGGGACGCCGCCGTAGCGTCCGGTCCAGTCGGCGAGCAGCGGATTGGACGGCTGCGCCGCGGGGGCGGCGGCCGGGGGGGGTTGGGGAGTGCTCATGGCGGCGGGACGTTCCTCCGGGGTGGTGGCGCACGCCAGCAGGGCTGCTGCGGCGGCTCCGGCTCCAGCGACGAATAGCTTTCGCATTCTGTTTTTGGTCTCTCCACTGTTCAGACGGGGGGGCTTGAAGGCTTGGCGGTACGAAGGCCCCGCCAACGGATTGCGGCGCACGGTATTCCCGTTCAGTGCCCGCCCGGGAGAAACCGAGCAACCGCGGTGCGCTGTTCCCGGCGTAGTCGAATCCTCAGTAAAACCGGGGAGTTGGAGGGCGGGGAGAAGTTCGGGAAAGCGAGTCGCGCCCCCGGTTCCGGGACAGCACTCTGCTGCTCACAATCCTGGGAGTGGAGGAGTCGACCATGAAGTACTGGCACCTGATGAAGCTGGGGATGGCGTCGTTGCGGCTGGTGAAGGATCCGAACCGTCTGGACGAGGTGTTCACCATGCTGGACAAGCTGCGGGACACCAACCGGACCATGATGCAGGAGGTGGCGGACGATGCCCGGCAGACGCCCACCGGAGCATCCTCGCTGCGGGAGCTGCCGCGGATCGGGAGGATTGATCCGGCCCAGCTGGTGAAGCTGCCGCCGGGGACGCTGGGCCGGGCCCACGCCGAGTTCCTGCTGGCCCGGAACCTGGACCCGTCCGCCTTGCCGATGAAGGAGGCGCACGACGAGCCCACCTTCGTGGAGGCCCACCTCTACGAGACCCACGATGTGTGGCACACCGTGACCGGCTTCGAGACCGACGTGGCCGGCGAGCTGGGGCTGCAGGCGTTCTACCTGGCGCAGATTCCCGGGAAGCTGCCCACCGCGCTGCTGGCAGTCGGGTTCCTCAACACCCTGCTCTACTCGTTCGGTGATCGCCACCGCCGGATGGACGCCATCGTCCAGGGCTACCGGCTGGGGCGGAAGTCACAGCGGCTGTTCGGCGTGCGCTGGGCGGAGCTGTGGAACACCCCGCTGAACGAGGTCCGTCGGCAGCTGGGGATCGACCCGGTCGCCGCGCCGGCCCCGGTGCGGCTGGCCGCGGCCTGAGTCGCAGCAACTCGACGCACCGCGCCAATAAAGGGGACAGGCTACATTTCCGGGTGTGTCGTTTGCATTAACTGCAATCAAGGGGCCGGGAAATGTAGCCTGTCCCCTTTATTGAAATCAGCCCGCGGACTTCAGCCGCGTCACCCGGGCGGCCACCGCCCGCTCCGGGGCCAGATAGCCCAGCACCAGGGCGCTGAGCTGCGGCACCAGCGCGTGGTGCTCGAACAGCTCCGGGCGGCAGCGGGCGGCGCCCAGCACCACCCCCTCCACCGAGCGCACCACCAAGAAGGCGGCCAGCTCTGGATCCGGGATCTTCAGCTCGGCGGAGCGCTCCTCCAGCACCTGCTGGGTCCACACCCGCAGCGCCTCCAGCTCCACCTCCAGCCCGGCGGCCTCGCCCAGGGTGGCGCACAGCTTCTCCACGTTCACCGACAGCTTCACGTTGGCGCGGAACACGTCCAGCATGGAGGTCATCACCTGGGTGACCAGCTCCGGGAGCGGCAGCGACTGGTGCCGTCTCAGCTCACCGACGATCGCCGTCCGCAGGCCCTCCTGGTGGGCCCCGATCAGGCCCATCAGCAGCGACTCCTTGTTGGGGAAGTACTGGTAGAGGGTGCCGATGCTGACCCCCGCCCGTTCGGCGATCTTGTTGGTGGTCAGCCCCTCTTCCCCCTCCGCCTCCAGCACCTGCGCGGCGGCCTGCAGCAGCGCCTCCACCGTGGCGCGGGCGCGATCTTGGGAGGGGTTCTTTCGGGGGGTCAGCTTGCGGGCCATGAGGGAAGCTAACTCCGATCCGGCCCGGCTGCCGGGCTCAGCCTGCGCGGAGGTAACGACCGGGGTGGCCGCCGTACTCCAGCACCAGTGAGCCGTCCGGTTGCAGCGAGAAGCCGGTCCGCTCCTCCGCCTCTGCGCCGGCGGCGCGGGTGACGATCCACCCGTTCTCGATCCGGTAGTCCAGCAGCTGCGCATCCTCGGTCCCCGGCTGCTTCACCGAGAAGCGCAGCTTCCCGTCGGCGCGGATCTCGACCTCGGTGAACGGCAGCTGGGCCGAGGCTCCCTCCGGCCGCCAGCGGCCCTGCAGGGCCTGGGGAGAGGACATGGACTAGCTCACCCGCGGAGCCGGCCTGGAGTAGCTGACCGTATTGCCGGAGGGCGACTTCCACAGCGCCGGGTCCTGCTGGTACGCGCGGAACAGGTCGGTGATGAAGTTCATCCGGTCGCCCAGGTTCTTCCAGTCCTTGGCGCCGCTGCCCTGCAGCGAGTCCTCGGTGCGATCCAGGGTCTTGAGCAGGTTGCGCAGGGTGGGGTTCTCGATCCGCTCCAGGCCCGGAGGGAACGCCGGCCCGCCCTTGGGTCCGGGGACATCCTGGCCCAGCTTCAGCTCGGTGCCGTCGGGGAGGGTCAGCTTCATCAGCACCTCGGTGGCCGCCCGACGCCACACCGACCCGGCGGCGTCCGCCAGCGGGCCCAGCACCCTGTCCACCACCCCGGTCTTCTCCAGCGCCTTGAACAGCAGCTTCCCGGAGCCGAACGGGCCGGCCTTGGCGGCGATGTTCTCCAGCGCGTCCTTCAGTCCGTCCCGGACCATGATCTCGATCGGCGCGTCCAGGGCGCGGGCCACGTCGGCCTGCAGCTGGGTCTGCTCGTGCAGGCCGATCTGATCATTGGCCAGCAGCATCAGCTCCGCCTTCTTCTCCGGGTTCTTCTCGAACTGGGCCAGGGCGTAGTTGGCGAACGCGTCCTTGAGCACGGTCTGATCGGGACGGAAGTGGGAGAGGTACTGCTCCACCTTGGCCGGGTTGTAGGCAGTGTCGCCCTTGAAGGTCTCCACGAAGTTGGAGAACTCGCGGCCCACGTCGTTGAACAGCATCCGGTTGCCATCGGCGATTGCGTCGCTGAGGGTGTCCATCAGCGCATCCCCGCGGCCCAGCAGCGAGCCCACGTCCGGGAGGGTGGGCAGTCCCACGCTGCGCAGCGCCTGGTTCACACCCTCCAGCGCCTTGCTCACTCCTTCGTGCCCGTTGAGCATGTCCACGAAGAGCTTCGGCGCGTCCTCCTTGCGGATGGTCTTCCCCGCCTGGTTGGAGGCCCAGACCCCGAAGGTGGCCCAGTTCGCGTTCTCCTTGCCCAGCAGCTCGCCCACCGCGTTGGAGACGTCGTGGTAGCCCTGGGTGATGGCGTGGTTGCGCGCCACCGGATCCTCCATCGCCACGATGCGATCGATGTCCGCCTTCAAAGGATAGGTGCCGGGGACCGGGATCCGGACCGGGGGAGCGGCCACGGTGTTGGCGGTCCGGGCGGGGCCGGAGTCAAAGCCGGTGGCGCCGGTCAGCCGCGCCGGCACGTCCTTCACCTCCCAGCGCCGCAGTCCATTGCGCGGGGCAGTCTCCGCCGCCGGCCGGGGCAGTTCGGCCGGGCGCGGGGTGGCGGGAACGGAGGTGGAGGCTTCGGGCTTGGTCCGGATGGTCACGGAAACATTGTCGCACGCAGGGAGCGAAGGTTGCAGCCGGGGGCGCACATTGTGGGCGCGGCTGCAAGTGACCGGAATCAAATGGGATTTGGCGGCTCAGCCGCGCTTGCGGATCAGCCCCTCCTGGGCGCTGGAGGCCACCAGGACCCCGTCCCGGGTGAAGAAATGGGCCCGGGCCAGCCCGCGGGCCCCGGAGGCAGAGGGGCTCTCCACCACCTGCAGCACCCACTCATCGAGGCGGAAGGGACGGTGGAACCACATCGCGTGGTCCAGGCTGGCCACGTGCATCCCGGGGGTCAGCCAGCTGACCCCATGGGGGAACATCGCGGCAGAGAGGAAGTTGAAGTCGGAGGCGTAGGCCAGCAGATAGCGGTGCACCGCCGGATCATCCGGCAGCTTCCCCGCCGCCCGCACCCAGGTGGCGCCGTTGGGCGGGCGCGGCTTGGGGTTCAGCGGGTTGGTGGGCTCCAGCGGGCGCAGCTCCAGCGGCGAGTCGGCGGTGGCGCGCTCCCGCAACATCTCCGGGATCCGCTCCCCCAGCTTGCGGGCCAGCTCCACCTGGGAGGGCAGCCCATCCGGACCGGGCACCGAGGGCATCGGGGTCTGGTGGGAGAAGCCGGGCTCCTCGGGCTGAAAGGAGGCGGCCATGGTGAAGATCGCCTTCCCGTTCTGGATCGCGGTCACCCGGCGGGTGGTGAAGCTCTTGCCGTCGCGGATCCGATCCACGTCGTAGACGATCGGTTTGTCCACGCCCCCGGTGAGCAGGAAGTAACCGTGCAGCGAATGCACGCCCCGGTCGGAGGGGACGGTCTGCGCCGCGGCGGACAGAGCCTGACCCAGCACCTGCCCGCCGAACACCTGACCCCAGCCCAGATCCTGGCTCTGTCCACGGAACAGGTTCTCTTCGATCCGCTCCAGCGCGAGCAGCGACACCAGCTCATCCAACTTCTGCTGCGACATACAACCTCCGGTGCCGGGCAAGGTAACACCGGGGAGATCTCCCGGCCCGGCCACGGCTTGATCATTCCACCGCGGCTGGAGCGGGCGCGCTGCGGCTTGAAGTCGCCTACCGCACAACTGCTATACGGGCCGGATGCGAACCAAGCTTCTGACCGTCGTCCTCGGCGCCGCCCTCGTCGGATGTGGCCCCTCCAGCGTGCTCAACGAGTGGGACCGTGCGGAGATCAATGACTCCGAGAGCCTGCGGGAGTGGTCTTTTGGCAGCGCTCCCCAGGTCTATTCCGGAGCGGGACTGCTGGCCACCGCGGCGATCGTCGCTGCCGAGCAGGCGTCGGAGGGCGGGTGTCCGGTCCAGAAGGTGGAGGGGGAGACCACCACCTATACCGGCGGCTGCACCGACACCGACGGCAATGCCTGGTTGGGCAAGGCCACCGTGAAGGGGGGAACCGAACAGGAGGAGGGGACCGCCGACTACCGGTTCGAGGACTTCGGCTACTCCCAGGCCGCAGCCTGCGACAGTGGCGCCACCTCCACCGAGCGGTTCGTGATCGCTGGCACCGCGGTGGCCACGGCGACCGGAGAGGCGGGAGAGACCCGCTTCACCTTCGACCTTCGCATCGACGAGACCTCGGTTGACTCTGCCACCTGCAGTCCGGAGCGCCAGACGATGGCCTTCAGCTACACCGGGAGGAGCGTGACCGACGGCTCCCGCAGCACCTGGAACGGCAGCGGGCGGGTCGGCACCGAGGCCCAGGGGACGGTGGAGGTCGCCACCCAGGACGAGGTGGTGGACAATTCGGTGTGCGCCCGCGAGGCGCTCTCCGGGACCACCACCCTCAAGGGCAAGGACACCACCGCGGTGATCACCTACGACGGCGCCACCGCCTGCAGCGAGCTTTCCACCGTCACCTGGACCCTGGATGGCGTGGCGATGGGCGCGGTCAACGGCATCGCCTGTTCCAGCGCCGCCGGCGCTCCGCTGGGGTTCGCCCTGCTGGGCCTGCTGGGGCTGGGCCTCAAGCGTCGCCGCAGCTAACGCTGCCGATCCACCCGTGTCCCTCAAGGGGACAGGCTCCCTTTCCGCCGCCCTGCGCCGGAGCTGGAGCCTGTCCTCCTTTTTTTGTCCGCGGGGTGCGCTCCGCTCCGGCGGTCGCCCTGGCGCCCTGGGGAAAGCGGGCGAAGCCAGCTTCGGGGCAGGGCGGAGCCTGGGCCTCGTTTCCGAAGCGGCGTTCGCTGCCCTCGGACGCTCTCCCCAGTGAGGGCCGGCTGGCATCGCGCTGGCAAGGGACCGCCCCACGTCCCCGGACGACCCCCTGGAGGAGAGCACAATGCACGATCTCGATCGCACCCTGCTGGAGCTGCCGGACCCCGCGCTGAGCGAAGCGGAGGAGTTCAATCCAGAGGCCGCCTACGAGGCCGACTTCACCGGCGAGGTCGGCCTGGATGAGTCGGAGGAGCTGGAGCTGGCCAGCGAGGTGCTGGGGATCAGCGAGGAGGCAGAGCTGGAGTACTTCCTGGGGAAGCTGGTGTCCCGGGTGGCCAGGAAGGCGGGGCGGGCGCTGAAGTCTCCGGTGGGCAACGCGCTGGTGGGGATCTTGAAGAACGCCGCCCGCCGCACCCTGCCGATGGCCGGGGCCGCGCTGGGGACCATGGTGGGCGGGCCGCTGGGAACCGCCATCGGGGGGAAGCTGGCCAGCCAGGCCGGGTCGATGCTGGGGCTGGAGCTGGAGGGCCTCTCTCCCCAGGACCAGGAGTTCGAGAGCGCCAAGCAGTTCATCCGCCTGGCCAGCTCGGCGGCGCAGAACGCCTTGAACACCGCGGCCTCCAGCGGCTCTCCCGCGGAGGCGGCGGCCAAGGCGGTGGCCAGCGCCGCCCGCACCTACGCCCCCGGCCTGCTGCGCCGGGCCGGGAACCTGGCCAGCGCGTCGGGCCTGCAGAGCGGGCGTTGGGTCCGCCGCGGCAACACCATCGTGATCTACGGAGTCTGAGGCCCGGCGATGATCGGCACCTCCGCCCACCCGTTGCTGACCCACGAGGCCACCGGCCTGCTGTGCCGGATCAGCCAGCTGCGGCCCTTCGCGCTGCGGATCTCCACCGTGGCGGCGGCGGCGGTCAGCCCCTCCACCCTGGAGGCGGTGGAGCAGCACGTGGAGCGGGGCGCGGTGGAGCTGCGGCAGCGGGTGCTGGGCTTCCTCTCCTGGTTGAGGGCCGCCGAACCCGGGAGCGCGCCGCTGGCCGAGGAGGGCCAACGCCGGCTGACCCTGCTGCGGCTGCGCTTCAACGCGGTGCTCAGCGAGCTGGATGTGTTCGCCGACGCGCTCGGTCAGCGCTCGGAGCACGGGCTGGGCACCTGGCTGGCCGGGCTGGACGCGCTGGCCACCGACGCGCTGCTGTTCCCCGGGGTGCCGTACCAGGCGCCGCCGTTGATGTGTTACGTGGATCGCGGCCTGGGCGCGGCCGTCCGCCGGGCCCGCACCCGCCTCTCCACCGGCCGCTCCAACCCGGTGACCATCGTCCGGGTCCCGCGGGAGCGGATGATCGGTGCCGGGGTGGCCTCCTCCCTGGTCCACGAGGTCGGCCACCAGGCGGCGGCGCTGATGGATCTGGTGGCGTCGTTGCGGCCGGTGCTGCGGGCGTTCGCCACCAGCCCCGGCAACGGCCCGGTGTGGAGGCTGTGGGATCGCTGGAGCTCGGAGATCCTGGCCGACTTCTGGTCGGTGGCCCGGGTGGGGATCTCCGCCCCGCTGGGCCTGTTGGCGGTGGTCAGCCTGCCCGCGCCGTTCGTGTTCCGGATCAACGCCGACGATCCCCATCCCACCCCGTGGATCCGGGTGAAGCTGTCCTGCGCGATCGGCGCGGCCCTCTATCCCCATCCCCAGTGGGCGGCGCTGGCCACCACCTGGGAACGTCTCTATCCCCGCCGGTCCCTCTCCCCCGACACCCGGCAATTGATTGCCGGGCTGGAGGCCAGCATGCCGGCGCTGGTGGCGGTGATCGCCCAGCACCGTCCCCGGGCGCTGGGCGGCCGATCGCTGGCCGAGCTGCTGGCGGATCCGGCGCGCGCTCCGGACCGGCTCTCCCGCCTGGGACTGACCC
Source organism: Myxococcaceae bacterium (assembly GCA_036675345.1). Lineage (GTDB taxonomy): Bacteria > Myxococcota > Myxococcia > Myxococcales > Myxococcaceae > JALYOC01. The sequence goes on along the minus strand of JAKFFE010000020.1, from coordinate 257,877 downwards.
GGCTGGAGCAACTGCCTCCCACCCTGGCCTTCGCCCTGATGGGCAATGCCCGCATCGCCGGGAACCTCTCTGCGGAGCGGGAGGCGCAGCTGATCGCCTCGCTGCTGACCCGCTGGGCGTTGCACCGCAGCCGCCCGCCTCCGCTGGCCACCCTCCACCGCTTCGCCGTCCACGCAGCCGTCCACTGAAGGAGATTCTCTATGTCCAGGCCCCACGTCGAACCGGCGAGTCCCACCCTCACCGCCGGAGAGTCCGTCGAACTTGTGGTGAAGGACTCCCAGGGTCCCCACCAGTTCCAGCTCACCCGCAACGACACCGGCGGGAAGGTCAACGCCCAGGGGCGCTACACCGCCGGGGATCGACCGGGGACGGACGTGGTCACGGTGAAGGCCCAGAACGGACAGACCACCGAGGTGCAGATCCGGGTGCAGGCTGCCGCGGCCCTGCCCTCCCTGGTGCGGATGGAGGCGGCAGGCGGCACCCGCCCGGCGGTGAACGTGACGATGCAGCCCTCCGGGCCGGCGGACTCCGAGGACAAGGTGCTGTGGCTGCTGATCCGCAACCGCACCGAGGCCACCTCCTTCCCCCGCTACGAGCGCTTCATCAACGAGGTGATGTGCGGAGAGCGGGAGGTCAACGGCCGCCACGCCAACGGCCTGCGCTACCACGGCCAGGAGGCGTACCAGTTCCTCAAGCGCGCCACCGAGTACTTCCTGATGCAGGAGTGCGGGCTGGAGTACCGCCGCGAGCTCTCCACCCGGGACGACGCGGAGGCACTGGGCTGGACCGACGCCCAACTGGATCCGGCGGAGGTGGCCAAGCGCCGCGAGCAGTACCTGGACGATCTGCTGGAGGGGGAGGGCAAGGCGCTGCCGTTCTTCGCCCGCATCCGTCGGGCGCTCTCCGACCTGGAGCTCAAGGGGCCGCAGGAGGCCAACCCCAACTGCTACGGGATCCTCCGCGACCGGATCCAGGCCCCCTGCCTGCTGGAGCTGATCTGGTCCTACTGGCACGAGGAGGCGATGCTGGTGCAGACAGTCAACGCGGTCAGCCTCCGCTTCCAGAACCGCCGCCACCCGGGACGGGATCCGCTCAGCCGGTTCGATCTCAACCCGCTGCGTCCGCTGACCAACTTGCTGTGGGGCTACGTGCAGGACGAACAGCAGCGCCTCTCCCTGCCCCGGCGCGCCTACGAGTACGACCACCACTACGGGCTGACCCTGCTGGGGAAGGCGGTGCCGCCGCTGCAGAGCGCGGACAGCCGGTCCCGGTTCCTGGAGGCGTTCCACAACCTGCTTCACGTCTGCTCGGCGTTCTTCAAGCAGGCGGACAACACCTTCGTGGTGGCGGACGGGTTCCCGGTGCTCAACGCGCTCAAGGAGGTCCATCTGTTGTTGGCGGAGGGGATGCACAACCAGTACGGCGATCTGCCCTGGACCGCTCGAGTGGAGATGATGATCCAGATGTGGCTGCTGGCCCGCCCGGAGATGCAGGAGTTCCTGGGCGGCCGGGCGATGGTGCCCTACCGCGAGGGCTGGATGAGCCGGGTGGACACCATGCGCGGGATGCAGGGGTGGGGGGACACCTCGGTCACCCACTTCAACGACCTGGCCCGCTTCGGCGAACAGCTGCTGCTGTCGATCCGCTTCGGGGACTGGAGCAGCATCTTCTCCCGCGGTCCCGCCGCCGGCTGGGCCATCGCCTGGCGGGACGCGATCCAGGGCTACGTGCACGCCTACCGCTCGGTCACCGGGGTAGATCTCTCCGCCGCGGTGCAGTCGCAGCGGGTGGATGCCACGCTGCCGGCGGTGCACCTGCGCAATCGGCTGGCCGCCGCCAGCGGGGCGAGGCGCCCGTGAGCGGGCCCTCCTTCGGCGGCGGGCTGTCGCCAGAGCTCCAGGAGGCGATGAGCGCCCAGGGGCTGGACCTGGGCGAGACCGAAGACCCGGCCAGCAACGAGTACGGGGCGGGGCCGGCGGAGAGCTTCGAGTTCGAAGAGGAGGAGGCGGAGGACCCGGCAGGGCAAGGCTTGGAGTTCGAGTGGGCCAGCAACGAGACCGCGCCGGACGGACTCTCCGAGCTGGAGTGGGAGCTGGCGGATCCCGCGGCGGCGGAGCTGGCGCCGGAGCTGTTCGAGCAGGTGCCGCTGGGCCCGGCGGTGGAGCGATCGCTGCTGCTACCGCAGATCGCCAGCGGCAACCGGGACGAGAACCGGCTGACCAACTTCGTGTTCTGGCTGCGTCATCCGGAGCAGAAGGACCAGAAGCTGCTCACCACCCAGACCGCGCTGGTCGCCGAGTGGTTGCGGATCCGCGAGCAGCTGGTCCGGCCGGCGCTGGCGCAGTTCGGTGGCGGGAGCCCACCGGCCGCGGGGGCGGCACCGGCCGGGGCCGTCGCCCCTGCCACCCCCCAGGTGCCGCTGGGCACCCTGGTGACCCGGATCCCCGGGCGCAAGCCGTTCAGCTACCGCTTCACCCCCGACGATCTGCTGTGGACCGCCCGCTTCCTCACCGGCGAGGCCGGAGGCAGGGACGACCCGCAGAACCGGTCCGTCCTGTGGGCGATGTTCAACCGCTATGCGTTCTTCCGGGATGCGGTGCCCGGATGGGGAAGCTTCGGCGACTTCATCCGGCAGTACTCCACCCCGCTGCAGCCGTTCCTCAAGACCTACGGTCAGGTGAAGGCGCATCTGGCCCGCTGCGACTCCACCTTCAACAATCCGGGTTGCAACTACCAGCCCACCCGGAACGAGGTGTACCCGGGCACCACCGTCCGCAAAGGACAGCTCAAGACCTTCCTCACCCTGCAGGCCCGGCCCTGGGCCCAGCAGGGGGCGGTGGCGCGGCGGCTGGCGCAGCAGATGCTCAGCGGGCAGATCCCCAACCCGATCGGCAACGCCAGCGAGTTCGGCGACACCGCGGTGTACTTCCAGCGGGACCGGGGCCGGGCGCCCTCCCGCCCGGAGTGGGAGGCGTACACCCGGGACTACGCACGCAAGCAGGGCTGGGTGTGGTTGGAGCGCGCGCCCTACGACCAGTTCAAGAACAACGTGCTGTTCATCAATGGCAAGGCGAAGGCCTTCCCGGCCAACGCCGCCCAGGTCCTGCCGCCGTCCGGAGCCACCGTCCCGGATCTGATGGGGCTGGGCTCCGCGGTGGCCACCGCCGTCACCTCCGCCGTGGCCGGCGCGGCGGCGCCCCTGTGGGGCCTGGCCCAGGGGCTGGCGTCTGCCCCGGCCGCCGCGGCCCGCGGGGCAGAGGCCGCCGACCGGGAGCTGCTCTACGACGGAAAGACCCCGGCGCCGGGGACGGTGGAGACCCGCCGCTCGCATCTTCCCCGGCCGCCGGTGCTGGGCTCTCCCGCCAACCGGAACCGGCTCCGCTACGAGAACGTGATCAACCAGTTCGCGGTGGGCAAGAACCCCCGCTACGCGCAGAAGCGGGACGAGAGCGGGAGGATCAAGAGCACCTACTGCAACATCTTCTGCTGGGACGTGACCCGGGCGATGGGGGCGGAGATCCCCCACTGGGTGAACGGCGCCGGCGAGCCGGTGGCGGTGGGGAAGGGGAACGAGCTCAACGCCAACGCCACCTACGACTGGCTGCAGCGGCACGGGGGCCGGTACGGTTGGCGGTTGCTCTCCGGACAGCCGGAGGCACAGCAGCTGGCCAACCTGGGCCATCCGGTGATCGTGGCCTTCAAGAAGCCGGGTGGGATCGGCCACCTGTCGGTGATCCGGCCCGGGGTGCTGAACGGAGACGGCGCGGCGATGGCTCAGGCCGGCGCCAGCAACTTCAACGTGGGCCGCTTCCACCAGGTGTTCGCCCGGAAGACCACCGCCCAGCTGTGGGCCAACGACCGGGGCACGGTGCGCTGAAAGGCTCAGTCCGGCGGCAGGCCGGAGCGGCGGCGCAGCTGCAGGGCCCGATCGGTGACCCCCAGCCGGCGGGCGGCGCGCTGGAGGTTGCCGCCCTCCTCCTCCACCACCACCCGGATCGCCGCCTCGGTGGCCTCCCGGCCGATGTCCTTGAGACCGGCGCCGCGGGAGATCGCACGTCGGACCGCGTCTGCCAACCCATCCGGTTCGGGCGCGGCCGGGTCCGGAGGTGGACGGTCGGAGGGGGGGACATCTCCGGGGGTGATCGGTCCTTCGCCCACGTGGCGACTGGCGATGCGGGTCATCACCTGCCGCAGCTCCCGGACGTTTCCGGGATAGGGACGCGACTGCAGCAGCGCGCGCACCGCCGGATCCAGCTCCGGCACCCGGGTGCCCGGCCGGCTGGCCTCCAGGAAGTGACGGGCCAGGGGGAGGATGTCCTCCGGGCGATCCCTGAGCGGAGGGAGGTAACAGATCGCGCTGGTGATCCGGTGGAACAGGTCCTGGCGGAAGCGCCCGGCGCTGACCTCCGCCGCCAGATCCCGGTTGGTGGCGCACACCAGGCGGAAGTCCGTCTGTTGCCAGCCGGTGCCGCCCACCCGCTTGTAGGTCCGCTCCTGGATCACCCGCAGCAACTGCGCCTGCAGCGGCACCGGCAGCTCGCCCACCTCATCCAGGAACAAGGTCCCCTGATGCGCCAGCTCGAACGCGCCCTGCCTGACACCGGTGGCGCCGGTGAAGGCGCCCCGCTCGTGCCCGTAGAACTCGCTGCCGGAGAGCTCGGGGACGATGGTGGAGCAGTCCAGCACCACCAGGTCCCGCTTCTCCGGCCGGGGATCCAGCGCGTGGATCACCCTCGCCGCCAGCTCCTTGCCGGTGCCGCTCTCGCCCAGGATCAGCACCGGGGAGGAGGCAAAGCGCGCGAACTCCACCACGTTGCGCACCGCGATCAGCCAGGCGGTGCTCTGGCCCACCAGGTTGGACTGGATCAACGGGGAGCCAACCAGCGAATCGATCTGGGCCCACCGGTCCAGCCGGGCCTGGACCTCCGCACAGGTGGCGGACGAGCTCCAGCCGATCACATCCGAGGCCCCCCACGCCAGGTACCTCCACGGGGCGGTGGTCTCCAACTCCAGGCCGGGAGGGATCACCGCCAGCACCCGCTCCCGGCCGCGGTTGCTGAGCCTGGCGAGCAGGGCGCAATCGTGGGGCAGTTCGCCGCTCACGATCAGCACCCCTGCGCCGGACCGCTCCCCGCTCGCGCGCCGGAGGCCCGCCGCCTCCAGGGCCTCTCCCAGCTCCACCGGCGCGTCCTCCGGACGTGCCTCCTCCCACCACACCTGAGCCATCTCGCGCCCCCACTTCTTCCGCGCCGCGCCCCGCCAACCCGGGATCCCTAGAACGGCCGGTCAACCGCGGGCAATACGCGCCTGCACGCCGAGCAAAATTTGCTCAGCTCCCGCCCGTGACAGCACAGCTTTCGGTTCCGGCTGCGCGCGGTAGCGTCCCGCCGGGAACAAGTCGCCGGTCCGGCTGTTGGCGGCGCCCCTCACTCCTCACCAAGGATCCCCTGCCGATGAACCCTTTTCGATCCAGGTCTCCCCGCTGGGTGCTCTCCGGCGCCGCGGCGTTGTCCCTGACCGGTGCCTGCGCGACCTCCACCCCCGAGCGTCCCGCTCCCGTCGCGGTGACCGCCGCCGCGCCCCAGCCGGTGTACGGCAGCTTCGGGTTCGAGCTGGAGGGGATGGACCGGTCGGTGGAGCCGGGGGATGACTTCTACGACTACGCCAATGGGGGCTGGCACCAGCGGACCGAGATCCCGCCCGACCGCACCCGCGTCGGCAGCTTCATCGTGCTGGCGGACCAGGCCGAGCGCCGCACCCGGCAGCTGGTGGAGGAGGCCGCCGCCGCTCCGGACGCCCGGGGGGACCTCAAGAAGCTGGCCGACTACTACGCCAGCTTCATGGATCAGGAGGCGATCGAGTCCAGGGGTCTGACCCCGCTGCAGCCGGAGCTGGCGCGCCTGGCCGCGGTCACCACCCGCGCCGAGCTCTCCCGCGAGTTGGGCGCCACCCTCCGCGCCGACGTGGACGCGCTGAACATGGGAGACGTGGAGACCGAACAGCTGTTCGGGCTGTGGGTCTCCGAGGATCTCAACGACCCCTCCCGCTACACCGCGTATCTGCTCCAGGGCGGCCTGGGGATGCCGGACCGCGACTACTACCTGGTGGAGAACGCGCGCTTCACCGCGTTGCGAGGCAAGTACCAGCAGCACCTGGCCGCGATGCTGAAGCTGGCGGGGATCAGCGACCCCGACGCCCGGGCAGCGCGGATCCTGGAGCTGGAGAAGAAGATCGCCCAGGCCCACTGGGCGCAGGTGGACACCCGCGAGGTCTCCAAGGCCAACAACCCCTGGCGGCGGGGAGACTTCGCCCAGAAGGCGCCGGGGATGGACTGGGAGGCGTACTTCGGCGCCGCCGGGCTGGGCGCTCAGCAGGACTTCATCGTCTGGCAGCCCAGCGCGCTGATCGGGCTCTCCCGGCTGGTGGGTGGCGAACCGCTGGCCACCTGGAAGGACTATCTGACGGTGCGCGCCCTGGAGCGGGCCGCCCAGTTCCTGCCCCGGGCGTTTGCCGCCCAGCACTTCGCCTTCCACCAGACGACGCTGGCCGGGGCGGAGCAGGAGCGCGCGCGCTGGAAGCGCGGGGTGAAGTACACCGACGACGCGCTGGGGGAGGTGATCGGCCGGCTGTACGTGGAGCGGTACTTCCCGCCGGAGGCCAAGATCGCCGCGGACGAGATGGTGAAGAACATCGTCCGGGCGCTGGGAAAGCGGATCGACGCGCTGGAGTGGATGACGCCCGCCACCCGGGAGAAGGCCCGGGAGAAGCTGGGCACCCTGCAGGTGGGGATCGGGCACCCGGCGAAGTGGCGGGACTACTCCGGGCTGGAGGTGGTGCGCGGCGACGCCTGGGGGAACCGGGAGCGGGCCGAGCGCTTCGAGCTGGCGCGCAACCTGGCCAAGCTGGGCCGGCCGGTGGACCGGCAGGAGTGGTTCATGACCCCGCAGCTGGTCAACGCGCTGAACTCTCCGCAGCAGAACTCAATCATCTTCCCGGCGGCGATCCTCCAACCCCCGTTCTTTGATCCCCACGCCGATCCGGCGGTGAACTACGGAGGGATCGGCGCGGTGATCGGCCATGAGATCATCCACAGCTTCGACGACATGGGCGCGCTGTTCGATGCCCGCGGCAAGCTGTCCAACTGGTGGACCGCCCAGGACGCGGCGCGGTTCAAGGCGGCCGGGGAGGCGCTGGTGGCGCAGTACAACAGCTACCGTCCGTTCCCGGATGCGTCGGTGAACGGGGCGCTGACCCTGGGCGAGAACATCGCCGACGCGGCGGGCGTGGCGATCGCCTACGACGGCTACCAGCTGGGTCTGGGTGGGCAGCCGGCCCCGGTGCTGGACGGCTTCTCCGGCGACCAGCGCTTCTTCCTGGGGTTCGCCCAGGTGTGGCGGAACAAGTACCGCGAGCCGGCCCTGAGGAGGTCGCTGCTCACCGACGGGCACGCCCCGGGAAAGTACCGGGCGCAGACGGTGCGGAACCAGGACGCCTGGTACCAGGCCTTCGGGGTGAAGCCGGACGACGCGCTGTATCTGAAGCCGGAGGAGCGCGTGCGCGTGTGGTGACAGGTTGAATACATCCGCCACGCGCTCGTCTGACTGCTTACCCCTTAACCAGGAGTAGGCCCCCATGAAGTTGTCAGTGAGCGCGTTGGCGTTGGTCTCGATGTGTGTCATCGCCTGTGGACCCCCGAACGATCCCACCGCGGAGATCAAGACCGACCAGGTGCCCACCGGCACCTTCGAAGGTGCCGCCTGGGCGATGACCAAGGCCACCATCTCGGTGGACGGCGACCGGCTGAGCGTGAAGATGTTCTCCGATCCGGCGGTGGCGGACTGCGCCTTCTCCAGCACCGATGACAGCGGCTACCTGCTGTTCTCCATGCCCACCACCCTCGGTCACCGCCGGCTGCAGCTGGACCTGTTGGACTGGGAGGATCCGGCGAACCAGACCGTCACCTTCGTCACCCCGCCGTCGAGCAACAACATCTCGGTGGATGGGATCCTCAACCTCACCGAGCTGACCGAGACCTCGGTCACCCTCGGCCTGATCGCCCGCGCCGGCGAGGGCAACGAGCTCAACGGCACCGTCACCACCACCCTCTGCCCGTAACGCACGCAGTCAATAAAGGGGACAGGCTACATTTTCGGGTGTTTCGGAAATGCAGCCTGTCCCCTTTATTGATTTGGTGTGTCAGGCGAACAGCTCCAGCAGGTCCTGCCGGGTGATGGCGGCGGCGCCGGAGGCTTCTCCCAGCGCGGCTTCGAACAGCTGCCGCTTCTTGTCCTGCAGATTCAAGATCCGCTCCTCCACCGTGCCCTGGGCGATCATCCGGTAGATGAACACCGGCCGCTCCTGGCCGATCCGGTGGGCGCGGTCGGCGGCCTGCTGTTCCACCGCCGGGTTCCACCACGGGTCCACCAGGAACACGTGGTCCGCCGCGGTCAGGTTCAGGCCGGTGCCGCCCGCCTTGAGCGAGATCAGCATCACCGGCGGTCCGTCCGCCGCCTGGAACTTCTCGGTCACCTCGCCGCGGTTGGGGGTGGACCCGTCCAGTCGCACGAACGGGATCTCCGCCTCCTTCAACGCCGGTTCGATCAGATCCAGCAAGGAGGTCCACTGGGAGAACACCAGCGCCTTGTGCCCATCCGCCACCGCGGAGGTCAGGGTCTCCACCAGCGCCTCCACCTTGGTGGAGGACCTGGCGTGCTGTCCTGGCAGCAGCCCGGTGTGACAGGCCGCCTGCCGCAGCCGCAACAGCGCCTCCAGGGCCTTGAGCACGCTGCCCCCTTCGTTGAGCAGCGCCACCACCTCGGCGCGGGTGGCCGCGTACACCCCGTCGTAGACGGCGCGCTCGCGCTCATCCAGGGCCACGTGCAGCAAGGACTCGCTGCGGGGCGGCAGCTCCAGGGCTACGTCCTTCTTCAGCCGGCGCAACACGAAGGGACGGATCCGCTTGCGCAGGGTCTCCGCCACGTCCCGCCGCCCGTCGGAGATCGGCCCGGCGATCCGCTCCTGGAAGTCGCGCCGCCCGCCCAGCAGGCCGGGGTTGGTGAAGTGCATCAGGCTCCACAGGTCCTCCAGCCGGTTCTCCAGCGGGGTGCCGGAGAGGGCCAGCCGGAAGTCGGCCTGCAGGGTGTAGGCGGCGCGCGAGACCTGGCTGTCCGGGTTCTTGATCGCCTGCGCCTCGTCCAGCACCAGGGTGCTCCAGCGCCGGGCGGACAGGGTCTGCGCGTCCAGACGCATGATGGCGTAGGTGGTGATGGTCACATCCGCGCTCTCGTCCAGCGCCCGCCCCGGGCCGTGGTAGGCGGAGACCTTGAGCGAGGGCCGGAAGCGCTTGAGCTCCGCCTGCCAGTTGGGGAGCACGCTGGTGGGGCACACCACCAGGGTCTTGGGTCCGAGCACGCAGATCGCCTGCAGGGTCTTTCCCAGACCCATGTCGTCCGCCAGCACCCCGCCCAGCCCGGCGCTCTTCAAGAAGGCCAGCCAGCTGACGCCCTGCAGCTGGTACGGCCGCAGGGAGGCGTTCAGCTCCGCCGGCAGGCTGGCCTCCGGCAGCCGCTCGAAGCCCTGGACCAGCGGGGCCAGCCGGGACAGCTCCGGCGGGGGCGGCTGCTCCAGCGTCTCCGCCAGGGCCCCCAGCTCGGGCAGGGCGTGGTTGGCCACCTTGCCGTCCGTGCCCCGCGCCGCCAGCAGCATCGCCACCTGTTCGCCGTGCTTCTCCAGCCAGGCCCGGGGCAAGGGCGCCCAGCCGCCGCCTTCGATCGGCACCAGCCCCAGTCCATCCCGCCAGGCGCGGATCACCGAGGCCGCGTCCACCGAGGTGGGCTCCCCCTTGCCGCTGCCGCCCTCCACCTGGAACTGGAGATCGAAGCGGACCTGGGGGATGCCTTCCGCGTCCAGGGAGGTGATCTGCAGCGACGGCCGCAGCTTCATGTTCGGACTGACCACCCCCGCCGCGTCTCCGGTCACCCCTCCGCGCCAGCGCCGCAGCTTGTCGGCGAAGCGGACCATCTCCGGCCCCTGCACCGTGGCTCGGCGGCCGGGGGCCAGGTTCAGCTCGTCGCGCAGCTGGTGGATCAGCTTCTGCTCGGCGGCCTCGTCCCGCAGCGGAACCGCGCCGCGCAGGTAGACCATCTTGCCGTTGTCGATCCGCACGTTGGCCGGGGCGCCGTACACCAGGGTGGGCAGCACCGAGAGCCCGGCGTCCAGCTGGTTCAGCTCCAGCACGATGCGGGGGCGCAGGTCACGGTTCAGCCGCGGCAGCCGCTTGCTGCGCACGTCCACCGCCAGCTTGCGGGCGAAGTCGGGGATGATCTTCGCCGACAGCTCGCCGATCTGCTCCGGGGCGTAGGTGCGCACCAGCGGCAGCAACTCCAGCCCCTGCCCGGTGAGGGTGGTCTCTCCCAACCGGCACAGCGCGTCGCCGCACAGCACCACTCCGGGGCTGATCACCTCGGTGACCCGCGGGTCCTTGTGGACGGTCAGCACCACCTGCTCGCCCCGGTCCTCCACCCGCACCCGGGGCAGCACCACCTCGTCGGAGACCGCCACCGGGCGGCCGTCCAGCAGCACGTTGCGCGCTGGTTCCAGCAGGCGCAGCAGCGCCTCCAACCGCTCGGGGGAGATCGCCCCGCGGGTCTGCCGCTCCAGGATCTTGTCGATGGTGATGTCGTGCTGCTCGGTCTGCAGCTTGGCGGCCTCGGCGGGGCGGGCCAGCAGGCCGGTCAGGCTCTCCAGCGGGGTCTCGGTCCCGTCCGCCGCCAGTACCACCCGCTGCAGCTTCAGCCCGCCGTCGAAGCGGGTGAAGCGGTACACCACCCGCGACCAGCGGGTCTCCGCGGCCGCCAGGGGAGCGTCCTCGCTCTCCGACTTCTGCAGGGCGATCGCCGCCGCCACGCAGTGCTCGCAGGGGTCCACCCGGCTGGGGCAGTTGCACTCCCAGCTCTCCATCGACGGAATCAGCACCACCGTCCAGGGCACCGCCCGCCCGGTGACCTTCACCCGCAGCTCCAGCTCCTCGCCGTTCTTCCCCTGCAGCACCACCGCTCCGGCGCGGGCCAGGTTCACCCCGGTGGCCCAGAGGGCGGACTTGGCTTCTTTGCGGATGGCTTCGAGGAGCTGGGCGGCTGCCGACATGGGAGGGTCCCTATCGTCGGTCCCCCTCCACCGCAACCGCCGGGCGCGCAGACCGTCCTTTCCACCCGGGGACCCGGCCCGCTAGCTTGGTCGGCAAATGCGAATCCTCCACACCATGCTGCGGGTCGGCGACCTCGAGCGGTCCCTGGACTTCTACACCCGGGTGATCGGGATGAAGTTGCTGCGGCGCAAGGACTACCCGGACGGCCGCTTCACCCTGGCCTTCATCGGCTTCGGTCCGGAGGAGACCCACCCGGCGATCGAGCTGACCCACAACTGGGACACCCCGAAGTACGAGCTGGGCGGCGGCTACGGACACATCGCCCTGGGGGTGGAGGACATCCGCGCCACCTGCGAGGCGATCCGCGGCGCCGGCGGGAAGGTGGTCCGCGAACCGGGGCCGATGAAGCACGGGACCACGGTGATCGCCTTCGTGGAGGATCCGGACGGATACCGGGTGGAGCTGATCGAACAGCGGGGCGGGTAGAGCGGTGGCCACCTCCCAGTGGGCCTATCTGCTGCTGCTGCTGTTGATCTCCGCGGAGCGGCTCTTCGAGCTGTGGCTCTCCCGCCGGAACGCCCAGCGCGCCTTCCAACGCGGAGGCCGGGAGGTGGGGCAGGGACACTTCCGGGTGATGACCCTGATGCATACCGGCTTCCTGCTGGCCTGCGCGGCGGAGGTGGTGCTGCTGGACCGGCCGTTCCGCTGGAGCCTGGGCGCTCCGATGCTGGCGCTGGCGGGGCTGTCCCAGGCCCTGCGCTACTGGGCGATCACCACCCTGGGGGATCGCTGGAACACCCGGATCATCTTCGTGCCGGACACCGCGCCGGTGACCACCGGACCGTACCGTTTCTTGCGCCACCCCAACTACCTGGCGGTGGTGGTGGAGCTGGCCGCCCTGCCGCTGATCCACGGCGCCTACCTCACCGCGGTCGTCTTCAGCCTGTGCAACGCGGCGGTGCTCTACGTCCGGATCCGCGCCGAGGAGCAGGCGCTGGGGGCGCTCTACCAGGACGCGTTCGCCACCCGGTCGCGGCTGCTCCCGGGGAGAAGGGGATGAACGATCGTGGCCGCTTCCGAGGCCCGGCTGCAGCCGGGGAGACGGGGATGAGCGGTCGGCGCCGCTTCCGGAGCCCGGCTGCAGAGAGGGAGACGGGGATGAGCGATCTGCCAAGGGGCGCTCCCGGATTCCGGCTGCTGTCGGGGAGGCAGGGATGACCGTTCCGCTGAGGGCCGCTCCCACGGAGCCAGGCAGGCTGGAGGCCCGCTTCGTCCGGGTGGCGGGGCTCTGCGCTCTTTTGGCCGGCGCGTCCTCGATCGCCAACCTGTGGCTGACCGCGGTGCTGGCCGGCTTCGACCCCGCGCACAGCCCGTATCTTTCGGTGGCGGTGGCGGCGGGCACCGAGGGTGGCGGGGCGCTGTTGCGGTGGAGTCTGGTGATCGACGCGCTGGGCTACTACCTGATGCTGGTGCCCCTGGCGCTGGTGCTGCACTCCCGGTTGTCGCAACGGTCCCCCTCCTTCGCCCAGTTGTTGACCGTGGCCGGCGTGGGCTCCCTGCTGCTGGGGGCGGTGGGAGCGGCGGTGCTGGCCGGCGCCTGGCCTCCGCTGGTGGACACCTACCGGGCCGGAAACCCGGTGGCGCGGGCGCTGGCCGAGCACTCCTACCTGACCTTGTCGCACGCGGTGTATCGCGGGGTGTGGAACCTGCTGGTCAGCGCGCTGCACGGAGTCTGGGTGCTGGGGGTGGGGGTGTTGCTGGCGCGGGCGCATCCGCGACTGGCCCGCTTCAGCCTGGTGCTGGGAGTGGCCACCCTGGTGGACGCCCTGGCGGCGGTCCTCTTTCCTGGTCCGATCCACGACAAGGTCCTGTTCGGCTACCTGCTGCTGACCCCCTTCTGGTGCCTGGGTTGGGGGCTGCGCCTGGTGCGCGAAAACAGCGCGACCTGAGCAATAATTGCTCGACCCGTTGTTTGTCGCAGAAATTGTCGCATCGACCATGATTTGGATGTGAGGGCCGCGCTAGAAGTCGGGCCATGAATCCTCGGTCCTTCGCGCTGCTGTGCCTCCTGGGAATCGCCTCCTCCGGATGCGGTCCCGACGAGTCCCTCCATGATGGTGGCAATCCACCAGTGGATGGAGGGCAGGAAGACGCAGGCCCGCAGACCAATCGGCCCCCGGTGGCGTCCTTCACCGCGGCGGACAGCGTGACCGCCGGCTCGGCGCTGGTGGTGGATGCCGCCGCTTCCCAGGATCCGGATGGAGATCCCCTCCGCTTCAGCTGGAAGTTCGGCGACGGCGGACGCGGAGGCACCGCCGCCCTGGCCCACCTGTTCACCACCGCCGGCAGCTACCCGGTGGAGCTGACAGTCACCGATCCGGCGGGGCTGACTGCCTCCGTCACCCGGATGGTGACCGTGAACGCCGGTCCGGCCGCCACCGCGCAGGTCCCGGCCCAGGTGCGGGTGCTGGGCCCCGGCCAGACGCCGCTCTCCGAGGTGACGGTGAGCGTGGTGGGAACGGACGCCACCGCCACCACCGACGTGGAGGGCAACGCCACCCTGCAATTGGGGACCGGGATCCCCCAGACCCTGCGGGCGGAGAAGGCCGGCTATCTGCGCCAGACCTACCGGGCCCACCTGCCCGGCACCGCCACCGGGGGACAGTTCCAGCTGGCGCTGCGTCCGGCGCCTGCGGCGCTGACCCTGGCCGACGCCGCGGCGGGCGGGACCCTGGAGGGCGGAAGCGGGGCGCGGCTGACCCTGCCTCCCTCCGCGCTGGTGGACGAGACCGGCGCGCGGGTGACCGGCGCGGTGGAGGTCCGGATCTCCCCGGTGGACGTGGTCAGCGACGCCCCCGCCTTCCCCGGCTCCTGGAGCGGGATGGGCGCCGACGGGGTGGTGGCCCCGATCGTCAGCTTCGGCGCCACCGACTTCGTCTTCACCCAGGGGAGCAAGCGGCTGGACCTGGCGCCGGATCGCACCGCGATCGTGGAGCTGCCGGTGTTCCCGCAGCTGGGCAAGGACGGCCAGCCGCTGAGCGCCGGGCTTTCGATCCCGCTGTGGTCGCTGGATGAGACCAGCGGGGTGTGGGTGAGAGAGGGGCAGGGGACCCTGGTCGCCTCGGCCAGCTCTCCCTCCGGGTTCGTGCAGCGGGCCGAGGTCGGCCACTTCTCCTGGTGGAACTGCGACGACTTCACCGACACCCACGAGGTGAGCGTGGATTGCTGTCTGGACGAGGATGAGGACGGGGCCTGCGACACCCAGGTGGCGTGCTTCGTGGCCGGCCAGACCTGCTTCCAGGCGGACTGCAACGATGGGCCGGAGGATCCCGCGCCTCCCCAGTCTGGAGCCAGCACCTCGGTGGGCGTCGGACTGCCGGTGCCGCTGCGGATGCCCACCGGGTTCTCGGTGCAACTGCAAGCCACCGGACCCCAGGGCCTCTCCACGGGAACCACGGTGGTGGCCTCCCAGCCCGCAGGATCGAACAGCGCCCGGACCGTGGTCCTCACCCCGATCCAGGCTCCGGATCCCAGCCAGTTGATCACCCTCCCGTTCGATCAGACCTATCCCTCCGGTCCGCTGGGAGAGCCGGTCCGCTTCCAGTTCGACGCCACCGCCGGTCAGAAGATCTGGGCCGCGGTGGAGCGTTCCGCCGGCTCGCCGCTGAGCGGCACCCTGCGCCTGCTGGGTCCGGGGGACGCACCCTTGCTGTCCGCCCCCTTCCACTTCGCCTCCGGCAGCCTCGTCCATCAGGCGGTGAGCGCCGGTCGCTACACCCTGGAGGTCACTCCCCAGGGCCCGGCGTCCGGAGGCGGCTACCGGCTGCAGGCCAAGGACGTGGGTACCGCGATGACCGTGGTCTCGGTCACGCCCGCGCCGGGAGAGGTCACCGCCTCGCCTCCGGGAACCGTGGTGATGACCTTCTCCGCGCCGGTGAAGGCCAGCAGCGCCACCCTCGCCTCGGTGAAGCTGTTCGGTCCGGCGGGGGAGGTGCTCCGGGCCACCTCCGGAGGGCTGGTGGTCAGCGGCAATACAGTCACCTTCACCCCCAAGACTCCGCTCGGAAATGGCATCCCCTACCTGCTGCGGCTGACCACCACACTGCAGGACACCACCAGCCATCCGCTGGTGGGGAGCTACGAGTCCAGCTTCCGCACCCAGGACGTGGTGGGCGGCAGCGCCCCCCTGGTTCCCAGCGGCGGCCTGCGGACGATGGCGATGGCCGAGGACGGCAGCGCGATGGTGATCTCCGCCGGTGGCACCAGCCTCACCTGGACCCGCTACCTGCCCGGTGAGGGTTGGAGCTGGCCGGAGCGGCTGGCGCCTGGACTCACCGAGACGAACTTCTACCCGATGATCACCTTCGCCGCGGGCGGACAGGCCCTGGCCAGTTGGTTGGCGACCCCCAACGGTAACTCGCCCTATACCTACCGTTCGGCGGTGTTCAGCCCGTCCTCCGGGTGGAGCGCCCCGATGGTGATCCCGATCGATCCGGTGGATCTGATCGACGTCCCCAGCCGGACCATCGCCCTGGACGGACAGGGGCGGGGACTGGCGGCCTGGAAGCAGTGGAACAACGGGGCGCACGGTTGGTACAGCCGCTATCTGCCCGGCACCGGCTGGGGCCCGGCGGCCCGCTTCGACAACAACCTCTTCTACAGCGACCCGGGGCTGGTGGTGCTCAACGAGGCCGGCGAGGGAGGGATGGTCTTCCGGAGCACCTACAACCAGTTCCTGATGCGCTTTGATCCAGTGAGCGGCACCCTGGGCACCCCAGTGGATCAGGGGAACTGGCAGGGCAATGGACGGGGACTGGCGGTGGACGACGCCGGGAACCTGTTCACCCTGCGGAACAACTTCGTGAAGTACCACCCGTTGGGAGGGACGGCGATCGAGAGCCAGATCGGGGGCGCCGCCAACACCAACTGTCCGCCCAAGCTGGCGGTCAACACCGGAGGCAAGGCCGTGCTCGCCTACTGCCTGGCCGGTCCCACTCCTCACGTAGAGTCCTGGACCGGGGGCAGCTTCCCCACCTGGGGCACCCCGACGCAGCTGAACACCGCCGCCGGGCTGACCCGGTTCCAGGTCACCACCGCCGGAGAGGAGCTGGTGGTGCTGTACGGGATGCCGAACAGCGGCGTCCTCCCGGCCTACCGTCGCCAGGTGGCCGGGGTGTGGGACGCGGCAGACACCGCGGCACCCGGCCAGCCGGAGGTGAGCGAGACCGACCACCTGGCAGGCAGTCCCCAGGGGACCGTTCTCTGGTTGGGGGGGACCGGGACCATCACCCGGCTGCAGTAGTCGCTTTAGCCCTGGCGGCGCCCGAAGAGCTGGGCGCCGCTCCACCACGCGGTCAGCGCGTAGCGGGGGGAGAAGTTGGGGAGCACCTCGTGCTCCACCCGCTCGCTGAGAAACACCACCAGGGTGTTCAGCGCCGGCGGAACCTCCAGCGGTGCTTGTCCCTCCGGGTGCAGCCGCAGCGCGCCCCCGTGCTCCGGCCGCCAATCGGGGTTGAGGTAGTAGATGGCGGTCACCCGGCGGCCCTGGGATCCCCGGAAGCTGTCCTTGTGCCGCTGGTAGAGGGTCCCGCCCGGACCGAAGCGGGCCAGCTGGAGCTCGGTGCGCTGCAGTCCCAGCTGGGCCTGCTGGTTGAGCCACTGCCGCAGCTGATCGAAGGCGGAGAGGACCGGGAGCAGCCCCTCGGGCGGTTGGGCCGGATCGATCCACAGCCGCTCGTCACTGCGGACGGTGTGCTCCAGACGTTGATCCTCTCCCCGGCCGATTCCCGCCGGAGTGAAGCCCCCCAACTCCTGCACGGCGGATCGCGCGGCGGCGGCCACCGATTCCGGCAACCACCGGGGGCGGAGGAAGAAGCCGTGGCTGGCCAGACGATCCAGGTCGTCCTGCGCGCCCCACGGGTCTTGGACCTCCGGCATCCGGCGCGGACGATAGTGGCGAAGACCCGGCCGCGGACAGCGCCCTGCGCCGATTGGGGTGCCAACCGTCTCCCGGCTCCGGAGCGCGTGTTAAGCCCTGGCCGCATGACGGCTCCGCTGGAACTGCTGACCCTGGCCCCCAGTCACTACAGCGAGAAGGCGCGGTGGGCGCTGGACCTCAGCGGGCTGCGCTACCGCGAGCGTTGCCTGCCGCCGGGCCTCCACTACCGGGCGCTCAAGGCGGTGGGGTCGCGCTCGGTGCCCACGTTGCTGTTTGCGGATGGGCGGAGGCTGAAGGACTCCACCGACATCCTCCGGCACCTGCACCAGCAGCATCCCCAGCTGGGGCTGTGGCCCGCGGACCCGGCCCGCGCCGCCGAGGTGGACGCCCTGGAGGAGGAGCTGGACGAGCAGCTGGCGCCGGCGGTGCGGGACTGGATGTACTCGTGGGGGATGTACCAGCGCGGGCTGGCCCGGAAGATCTTCGATCGCCGGCTGCCGCTGCACCATCGGCTGTACCTGGCCGCGGTGGCGCCTTCGTTGCCGAAGCTGATCCGCCGCCGCTTCAAGCTGGACCAGGTCCCGGCCGGACAGCACCTGGCCCGGCTCCAGGAGATCTGGTCCCGGATGGACGCGCGGTTGGCCGACGGGCGGGCCTACCTCACTGGCGAGACCTTCACCGCCGCGGATCTGACCCTGGCCGCGATGGGGGGACAGGTGATCGGGGTGGAGGGCTACGGGGGACAGACGGTGTCGCTGGGAGACCGGCCCCCGGAGGCGCGCGCCACCTCGGAGAAGTTCGCGGCCAGCCCGGCGGGGCGGCTGATCACCCGGGTGTACCGGGAACACCGCGGGCAGGTTCGCTGAGATCCGCTGCTCCGCTGTTGGCACCCGCCCGCGCCCGTCGCCGGGCCCCGACGTACCGGCGCAGGGAGAGGCTGATCCCGGTGTAGACCAGGAAGCAGCCGCCCAGGCAGGCCAGGCCCGCCAGCAGCAGCCCGGGGATCCCCAGCGCCTCACCGGTGTGGAGGAAGCGCAGCCACATCCGCGCCCGACGACCGGCGCTGGCTTCGGCGTAGCCCTGGGTGGAGAGCACCCCGGCGGTGAAGGGATCCACCACCACCTGGACGGTGGCCCGCTGCGGGGGCTGGTTCGCCAGCCGAACGCTGAAGGACGTGGCCTGCGGTTCGCCGCGACCGGGAGCGGCCAGCCGCAGGGTGGTGCTCTCGCTTCCGGGGACCGCGGCGGTGGCGGCCGCGAACTGGGCCTCCCAGCTCGCCGCAGTCGCGCCCTCCGAGGGAGGGGTCACCTGGGGAGGCGGCGGTCCGCCCGGGCCCCGACCCACCGGGGGCGTCTCCCCGGCCAGCCGGTAGACCGCGTTGGAGGCCCAGCCGTAGCTGATCACCGCCCCGGAGATCGTCAGCACCAGCAGCACCGGCAGGGACCACAGGCCGATCACGTTGTGCCAGCTGAACTCCCGCGCCTTGCCCCGCAGCCCGTTGCGGAACCACAGCGCCGGACGGTACGCGCGCCAGGCCCACTTGCGGGGGAACCACAGGTACAGCCCGGTCAAGCCCAGGAACAGGAACCCCAGGTTGGCGGCGCCGGTGATCGCCTTGCCCACCGGACGGGAATCTCCGTGGCCGAGCAGGAAGCGGTGCAGGTCGGTGACCCAGTGGAAGAAGGCCCGGGCCCGCGGCGCGCCCAGCGGACGGACCTCTCCGCTGTAGGGATCGACGTACACCCCGCCCTCCCGGCCGAAGCCCACCTGCACCGCGGAGGCGGGATCGGAGAACACGGTGATCGCCGAGGGGCGCTCCTGGCCCTGCGCGCGCTGGGCATTGGCCACCAGCGCCTCCACCGTCAGCCGGGGCGCTCCCGCCGGGACCGTTCCCTGCTTGGAGTCATCCGCCCAGGCCACCACCGGCCGCTCGAAGACCAGCACCAGCCCGGTCAGGCAGAGCAGGAAGATGATCAGCCCGGCCAGGAGTCCGGCCACCAGGTGGGGCCAGAAGAGGAGCTTGCGGAGGGAGAGGGTCATCGGACTCAGCGCAGGGAGAAGTTCAAGGGCACATCCACGATCACCCGTGCGGCGCGGCCGTCCCGGCCCAGCGCGGGGGCGAACCGCCAGCGGGCGATCGCCTCCATCGCGGCGCCGTCCAGCCCGGGCACCGACTTGAGGATGCGGGTGTGCTCCGACTCCACCCGGCCATCGGCGCCGATGATGATCCGCACGGTCACCAGCCCCTCGGTGCCGCTGAGCCGGGCCGCGCGCGGATAGCTGGGCCGGACCTGCTCCAGCACCCGGGGGGCGCGCAGGACCTGCGACAGCTGCAGGGCGCCACCCTGGGACGAGCCCACCACGCCGCCCACCTTGCCGCCCGCCACCCCTCCCGCCACCCCACCCACCACGCCGCCGGGGACCGGAGCGGGAGCGGGAGTCTCCGGGACCTCCGCCACCTCCTCCGTCGGTTCCGGGGCCTCCGCCTGGACCGGCGTCGGCTCCACCTGCTGCGGCACCACCAACGCCGTCGGACGGCGCGGCGCGCGACGCGCCTGGACCCGGGGCTGCACTGCCGCCACCGCCGCCGGAGGGGGAGGAGGAGGCGGGGCGGCCACGTAGAACATCACCTCCTGCTCCGAAGGCAGCGGCTCCGGGGTGGCTGGATTGGCCGCCACCGCGAATCCGGCGATCAGCAGCGCGTGCACGGTCACCGCCACCACCACCGGACGGCCCCACCGCTCCCGGGGGGCCCGGGCGGTGACTGCGCCGAACAACGGCGGTCCCGCCGGGAGGGAGGCGGCGGGAGCCTCTGCCGCCCGTTCGGAGACGAGGGAGGCGCCACCGAGGCCGACCGGCCGATGAGCGATTTCGAAATTGATAATCGTTCTCATTTGCGACCGATCAAATAGGATCCTCCGGGGGTGGCCGTCAACCCGGGCCGGACGATCGGTTCCCCGCTCTGCCCGGAACCGCACGGCTGCCGGCCTCATGGCTCGGACCATTGGCGCAGGAGGTTGTGGTACACGCCGGTCAAGGCGAGCAGGGTGGGGCTGGAGGGCAGCTCCCCGCGCAGCTGGATGATCGCCATGTCCAGGTCGAACAGCAGCGCCCGCTGACTGACCTCGCGGACCAGGCTCTGGATCCAGAAGAAGGACGCCAGCCGGACCCCGCGGGTGACCGCGGTGACGTGGTGGAGGCTGGAGGAGGGGTAGAGGATCAGGTCCCCCGCCGGCAGCTTCACCTGGTGGTCGCCGTAGGTGTCCTCCACCACCAGCTCCCCTCCGTCGTAGTCCTCGGGCGCGGAGAGGAACAGGGTCGCAGAGAGGTCGGTCCGCAGCCGCTGCGAAGTCCCGGGCACGGTGCGCAGCGCGTTGTCCACGTGCGCCCCGAACTCCATCTGTCCCTCGTAGCGGTTGAACAGCGGCGGGAACACCCGCTGGGGCAGGGCGGCGGAGGTGAACAGCGGGGTGCGCTCCAGCCCCCGTAACACCACCCCGGACAGCTCCCGGGCCGCCGCCCCCTCCTCCGGCAGCTGCAGGTTCTTCTTCACCTGCATCGACTGGTGGCCGGCGGTGACCCTCCCATCCACCCAGGGGGCGGCCAGCAGCACCCGGCGGCAGTGGGCCACCTCGTCCGGGGTCAACACCTGGGGGATGTGGAGCATCATCGGTGGGGTCCTAGAACCTCAACCCGAAGGTGAGGTTGGCGTTGAAGCCCTCCGCGGGGACCGCGTGCCCCGAGTAGTACTGCTCGTAATAGAGGGCGTCGGTGAGGTTGTTGAGGTTCAGCTGCACGTCCGCGCTGGCGAAGGCATAGCGGGCAAAGGCATCCACCCGCCAGTAGCGGGGGACCCGGTTCAGCACCTGGGTCTGGGTGGGGTTGTTGGCCACCGTCTGGCTCTGATGGGTCACCCCTCCGCCCAGGGAGAGCTCGGGGGTCACCTGGTACGTGGTCCACAGCGAGGCGCTGTGGGGCGGGGTGTTGGGCAGCGCCTGCCCCTCCAGGAACGACGGCTCTCCGCCCGGGAGCGGAGGGGAGTGCTTGATGATCCGGCCGCGCAGGAAGGTGTAGCTGAGCATGGTCTGCCAGCCGTCCAGGATCCGCCCCGCCACCCCGAGGTTGAACCCCTCCACCCGCTGCTCTCCCTCCAGGATCTGCGCAGGCCCCTCCGGATCCAGGTTGGGGACCCGGCCGTTGAGCTTGTCGATCCGGAAGCCCGCGACGGAGAGGCCCAGCCGGGCGTCGAACAGGTCCGCCTTGGCGCCCAGCTCGTAGGTCTGGTTCCGCTCTGGATCCAGGCTGACGGTGCCGGTGCTGAGGGTGGCGATCTCCGCCGAGGGGTTGGCCGAGGTGCCGACCATCGCGTAGACGCTGGTGTTCTCCACCGGGTGGCCGACCACCCCCACCCGCCAGTTGAGCATCCGGTCCACGCTGCGCAGCGGGGCCTGGGTCCCGGCGGTGGTCTCCGAGCGGTAGTCGGTGTGCAGGAAGTCGAACCGCAGCGACCCCATCAGCTCCAGGTACCGGCCGATCTTCACCTGGTCCGCGGCGTAGGCGGAGAGGGTCACCTGGTCGGTCTCGCTGCTGCCGCCGAACTCCGCCACCACCCCGGAGAGGTCCGGGGTGCTGTCCGGGTTGAGCAGATCCGCGGGGAGGTTGGCCCCGCCCACCCGCAGGTTGTTCCGGGTCTGGTCGCGGTTCTCGCGGGCGAACTCCACCCCCACGTTGAGGGTGTGCTCCAGGAAGGCGGTGAGGAAGCCGATCCGCAGATCGGTCTGGTTGACCAGGTAGCTGTTGTCGGTCCCGGTCTCGAACCGCTGCCGCCCGATGGTGGTGGGCGAGTCCCCGGCCGGGGTCAGCCCGCGGGGCGCGGTGGGACGGGCGAAGCGGTCCACCCGGCCAAAGCGCAGGGTGTTGGTCAGCACCGACCCCTCGCGCAGGGTGTGCACCAGCCGGCCGGTGGCGATGTGCGCGTCCACCTTCTCCAGGTCCGATCCCTTCACCCCGTAGAAGGTCTCCCGCCGCACCTGTCCGGAGGTGGAGATGGGCAGGCCGTCGAGGTACGGGTGCCCGTAGTCGGGGACGCTGTTCTCCCGCTGGAACAGGTAGTCGAACTCCACCGAGGTGTTGTCGGTGAGCCTCATCCGCGCCGAGGGCGCCACCGCCAGCCGGTTCTCCTCCACCTCGTTGCGGCCGGCCACCTCCGCCAGCTGCCCCACCGCCGCCACCCGGACCTGGGCCCGGTCGGTGATCGGCTGGTTGAGGTCCAGCTCCAGCCGCCCGGAGGGCGCGGTGCCGCCGGAGAGGCGCACGTCGTTGAAGGCGGACCGGGTCGGCTTCTTGGTGACCAGGTTGATCGCGCCGCCGGTGGAGCCCCGCCCGAACAGCACCGAGGAGGGGCCGAAGAAGGTCTCCACCCCGCCCAGGTTGAAGGTGTCGCGGGTGAACCAGCCCAGGTCGCGCACCCCGTCCCGGTAGGTGTCGCTCTGGGCGGAGAAGCCGCGGATCACGAAGCTGTCACCCTGGCGGCCACCCTCGCCGGCGGTGACCGTGATTCCGGAGACGTTGCGCAGCGCGTCCCGCAAGGTGGTTGCGTTCTGCTCGCGGATCACCGCCGCCGGGACCACCACCACCGTCTGCGGGGTGTCGATCAGCGCGGTGGGCAGCTTGGTCAGGGCGCTGTCTGCCTTGTACGGCTCGGCCTCCGCCTGCACGTCCACGGTGGGGAGCACGAAGGAGGCCTCGGTCCCGGCCTCGGCTCCGGTGGCCTCTTCCTGGGCCACCGGCGCAGGTTCCACGGGAGGAGTCCCCTGCTCCGGGGTGGCGGCCGGCTCCTGCGTCGAGGCCTCCACCGGAACGTTGGCCTCCGGCTTCTCCACCGGCTCCTGCCCCATCGCCCCGCTGGCCAGCACCGAGGCCAGGCCGAGGGTGGCGGGGCGCAGCGAGGCGCGCACGCCCCCCGGCAGTCCCTTGGTGGAGCGGATTCCCGAGAGCTTCTTGTTTCCAGTCATGGTCAGCGGCTTTCCACGGTTCGAAAGGTCAGCCGGGGGCGGCAAGTGCCCTGGCTGCAGTTGATTCTGCAAGTCATTCTCATAAACCGGTGACGCCGGTCAAGCGGACGCCCGCAATTGTGCGGATTTGCTGCACGCGAGAACCCCATGTGGGCCACCTGGTAGCCGGGTCGATGCTCCAGCGGGGAAGGGAGGGGTCAGGGGTGGGCGGCGATCCTGGGGACACCCGCAGGAGAGGAAAGCGCTAGATCACCGACGGCGGGTGCTCGGTCCAGGTGGTGCCCACCGGCGGGGGAAAGAGGGGAACCAGCAGCCCCTCCTCCCAGTGCAGCAGCACCAGCGAGGGATCCTCCAGCGGCACATCGAAGGTGAAGCGGAGCCGGGTGATGCCCAACGGATCCGCGGCCACCACCTCCGCGCGCAACCCGGTGGACAGCTCCACCGCCTCGCCCACCCGCATCGCCAACTCCGGAGCGCGGAAGCCGGTCTCCAGTTCGCTGGAGAGCAGCCTCCCCTCCACCGGCTCCAACTCCAGGGTGGAGGCACCGCTGCGCAGCCAGCGGAGCGAGCCCGGGGAGGTGGAGAGCACCCACCAGGCGCGCGGGGCGGTGCCGGTGTCCAGGGTCCACAGCGCGCCGGTGTTCATGAAACCGATCGGGTCGCTCCAGAGGGACACCAGCCGCCGGCCGGAGACGCCCTCCAGAGGAATCGATTCGCGCAAGGCGGACTGGATCCGCGCGCCCCGCGACTCGCCATGACGAAGCAGCAGGTGGAAGCCCGCCCAGATCGGGACCACCAGCAGGACGTGGAACAGGAACAGGACCGCGCCGGCGGTCATCGGCGCCAGCGAGCCCAGCCGGCGTCCCCGCATCCGCCAGGCTTGTCGCAGCGCCACCGCCACCACCGCCGCACCTCCCACGCTGGACATCACCAGCAGCCGGCTGGAGGGGGAGGTGGCGCTGACCGGCACCGTGGCCAACAGGGCGCCCAGCCCCAGCCAGCGCAGGTGCCGGCGCTCCTGGGGATCCAACCCGGACCAGGCGGAGGCCACCAGGACCGCGACCACCGCGGTGGCCAGCACCGCGGACAGCGCCAGCCAGGGGCGAAGCTGCAGCGAGACGCTCCACAGGTCCGCCGGAATGCCCGCGAACACCCCGCCCACCAGGGTGGGAATCCGCAGCACCGCCTCCTTCAGCCAGAGCAGGGGTGCGCCCAGCGGATCGAAGTACAGGGTGCCCCCCGCCGCCCCGTACCCGAGCAGCTTGTAGGCGCCCAACCAGAGCAGGACCACCCCCAGCACCGGTGCCACGCTCCGGATTCGCTGCCTTCGGGAGTCGTCCGAGCCCACCCACTCGTAGGCCACCACGTACCCCACCGCCCCCAGTGCCGCCTCCCCGGCCAGCAGGGCCGCGGCGAAGGTCCCCACGGAAACCGCCCCCGCCCAACGCTGGGCGTCCTCCCGCCAGCGCAGGTGGAACAGCACCGCGGTGAAACCCAGGGTTCCGGCGACCAGCGCATTGCGATTGGCCAACCAGAGGGTGGGCAGGGCGTGGGCGTCGTCGATGGCGAACAGCAGCAGCGCCAGGCCCGCCAGGGAGGGCGAGAAGGTGCGCCGGAAGAGCAGCGCCATCACCCCCACCAGCGCCAGCGACCACAGCACCGAGTGCAGGTGGGGGCCCACCGTTCCTCGTCCGAACAGCGCGCGGTCCAGCACCATCAGGCCACTGGAGAGCGGCCGCCAGAAGGCAATCTTGAGCTCCGCGGCGGACCACCAGGGCGCCGCCCCCCTCTCGGCCAGCGGGCGGACCGGAGCGTCGATGAACCGGAACAAATCGAACCGGTGGAAACCCAGCCGGAACGGAGAGTCCGCCTCCTCCACCGCCAGCAACTGCGCGGCGTCATCCCCGAAGCGGCCCAGCGGCGCCGACGGCAGGGTCAGCGCGGCGGCGAGGGCGAAGGCAATCCAAGTCACCCGGGGGAGGCTGGCCATGGACCCCCGACAATCGGCCCGGGCCACGGGTTCCCACAAAAGAAAACACAGAAAGCCGGGCAAAGCTCGGAGCAGGATGCCCGCGCCATGGAACTGAAGATCTCCCACCTCTCCAAGCGGTACCCCAACGGCGTGCAGGCGCTGCAGGACGTCAGCCTGACCATCGCTCCGGGGATGTTCGGCCTGCTCGGTCCCAACGGCGCGGGGAAGTCCACCCTGATGCGCACCCTGGCCACCCTGCAGGAGGCGGACGCGGGAACGGTGACCCTGGGGGACACCGACGTGCTGAAGGACAAGGACGCGGTGCGCCGCACCCTCGGCTATCTGCCCCAGGACTTCGGGGTCTATCCCAAGGTCACCGCGGAGGAGCTGCTCAACCACCTGGCGATGCTCAAGGGGCTGCGGGAGGCCAAGCAGCGCAAGGAGGTGGTGGGCTCCTTGCTGCACCAGGTGAACCTGCACCCGGTGCGCAACAAGGCGCTGGCCAGCTTCTCCGGCGGGATGCGCCAGCGGTTTGGAATCGCCCAGGCGCTGCTGGGCAATCCGCGGCTGATCATCGTGGACGAACCCACCGCCGGGCTGGATCCGCAGGAGCGGGTGCGCTTCCACAACCTGCTCTCGGACATCGGGCAAGAAGTGATCGTCATCCTCTCCACCCACATCGTCAGCGACGTCTCCGACCTGTGCCGGAGCATGGCGGTGATCAACCAGGGGCAGGTCTTGCTGACCGGGGACCCGCTGGAGGTGGTGCGGCAGATCTCCGGCCGGGTGTGGCGGACGGTGATCGACAAGGCCCAGCTGGAACAGCTGCAGAAGGAGCTGCCGGTGATCTCCACCCGGCTGATGGCCGGACGCACGGTGGTGCACGTCTACGCCGACGCCCGTCCCGGGCCGGGCTTCGAGCCGATCGAAGCGGACCTGGAGGACGCCTACTTCGCGGTGATCACTGGGCGCTGGAACCCGGGCGCCGCCGCCCCCACCCCGACGCTCTGAGGAGGACGATCGCCATGCTGACCATCGCCCTCTTCGAGCTGCGCAGCCGTCTGAAGCTGATCTCCACCTGGCTGTACTTCGCCATCTTCTTCGCCCTGGGCATCGTGTTGATGCTGGCCGCCACCGGCGCGATCAAGGGCGCGGTGGTGGCCTTTGGCGGCGGCAAGGTGCTGGCCAACTCTCCCTACGCCCTGCACGAGGTGCTCTCGATCATCGGCTTCGTGGGGATCATCGTCACCGCGGCGATGATGGGCCGCGCGGTGCAGCAGGACTTCGAGTACGGGGTCCACCCGTTCTTCTTCACCGCGCCGATCTCCAAGGCCCAGTACCTGTTCGGTCGCTTCCTGGGCGCGCTGGCCGCGCTGCTGGTGGTGTTCACCGCCATCGCCCTGGGGATGTTCCTGGCCACCCTGCTGCCGATGGTGGAGTCCTACCGGGTGGGGCCGAACCAGCTGCGGGCGTATGTGCAGCCGTACCTGACCAGCATCCTCCCCAACGTGCTCTTCACCGGGGCGATGTTCTTCTCGATGGCGGCGCTGACCCGGAAGATGATCGGGGTCTACCTGACCGGGGTGATCTTCTTCGTCGGGTATCTGATCGCCGGCGGGCTGGTCTCGGACCTGGACTACCGCACCCTGGTGGGAATGCTGGACCCCTTCGGCACCTTCGCCAGCGAGGAGGTGACCCGCTACTGGACGATCACCGAGAAGAACACCCGCTTCGTCCCCCTGACCGGGATCTTCCTCTGGAACCGGGTGCTGTGGACCTCACTGGGGCTGGCGCTGCTGGGGTGGTGCTACCGCCGGTTCAGCTTCACCCAGGGACAGACCGTGTCCCGGACCGCGAAGAAGAAGGTGAAGGATCCGGAGGCCGGGGCCCAGGAGCTGCCGGCGCCGATCCGCCCGGTGGTGGCGGCCCCGGTGTTCACCCGCTTCGGCAACCTGGGGCTGCTGCCCAGGCTGGCCTGGCTCTCGTTCCGGGAGACGGTGAAGAACGTGTACTTCGCCGCGATCGCCCTGTGCGCGGTGCTGTTCGTGTTCGCCAACTCGGCGGCGATCGGGAAGATGTTCGGCACCGAGACCTATCCGGTCACCTACGAGGTGCTGGAGATCGCCGGCGGGACCTTCACCCTCTTCGTGCTGATCCTGATCACCGTCTACTCCGGTGAGCTGGTGTGGCGGGAGCGGGAGGCCAAGCTCCACCAGATCCACGACGCGCTGCCCATCCCCACCTGGCTGACCTACCTCTCCAAGTACCTGGCGATGATCGGTCTGCTGGCGGTGCTGCAGTGTGTGTTGCTGGGCTGCGGGATCCTGATCCAGGCCTTCAAGGGCTACTTCCACTTCGAGCTGGGCCTGTACCTCCAGGAATTGTTCGCGCTGCGGCTGGTGGACTACGCGATCCTCACCGCGCTGGCGTTCGCGGTCCACGCGGTGGTGGACAACAAGTACCTCGGCCACCTGGTGATGGTCGTCTACTACCTGGCCAACGTCTTCTCCGGCCAGCTGGGGGTCGAGCACAACCTGGTGAAGTTCGGCGGCGGTCCGACGGTGACCTACTCGGACATGAATGGGTACGGGCACTTCCTGGCCGGGGCCGGCTGGTTCAACCTCTACTGGGGACTGGCGGCGCTGGTGCTGGCCTTCCTCACCCACCTGCTGTGGGTGCGCGGCACCGACTCCGGGTTGCGGGTGCGGCTGAAGATCGCCCGCGCCCGACTGAGCCGACCGGTGCTGGCGGGGATGCTGCTGGCGGCGCTGGCCTTCGTCGGGGTGGGGGCGTTCATCTTCCACAACACCAACCGGCTCAACCGCTACCTCACCTCCCAGCAGCAGGAGGAGCAGCAGGCGGACTACGAGCGCCGGTACAAGTCGGCGCTGGAATCGCTGCCCCAGCCGAAGGTGGTCTCCTCGGTGGTGGCGGCGGACCTGTTCCCCCAGGAGCGCCGGGTCCGCCTGAAGGGAACACTGGGGCTGGAGAACAAGAGCGGGCAGCCGGTGCCGGTGGTGCACGTGTTCGTGAACGACCAGGCGATTGTCCACGCGCTGGGGCCGGCGGTGCCCACCTCCACCACCACCACCGATCCCCAGGTGGGGCTGCACTCCTTCACCCTGGCCCAGCCGCTGGCGGCGGGGGCGAAGCTCTCCCTGGAGTACGACCTGGAGTACGCCAACCCCGGCTTCACCAATGATCGCGGCGACACCGACCTGGTGTTCAACGGCAGCTTCTTCAACAGCGGCCGGCTGCCCTCCATCGGCTACTCGCCGGACGCGGAGATGGCGGACGAGAACACCCGCAAGGAGCACCAGCTCCCCCCGCGACTGCGGATGCCGCCGCTGGGGGATCCCCAGGGCAAGCTGCGCAACTACATCTCCCACGACGGAGATTGGCTGACCTTCGAGGCCACGGTCAGCACCTCCGAGGATCAGCTGGCGGTGGCCCCCGGCTACCTGCAGCGGGAGTGGGTGGAGAACGGGCGGCGCTACTTCCACTACAAGATGGACGCGCCGATCCTGAACTTCTACGCCTTCCTCTCCGCCCGCTACGCAGTGAAGCGGGACCGGTGGAACGAGGTGGCGATCGAGGTCTTCCACCACCCGGCCCACACCTACAACGTGGACCGGATGATCGACGGCACCAAGGCCGGGCTGGAGTACTTCACCCAGGCCTTCGGCCCCTACCAGCACCGGCAGGTGCGGATCCTGGAGTTCCCCCGCTACGCCTCCTTCGCCCAGTCCTTCCCCAACACCATCCCCTTCTCGGAGTCGATTGGCTTCATCGCCCGGGTGGACCCGGAGGATCCGGAGGACGTGGACTACCCGTACTACGTCACCGCCCACGAGGTGGCGCACCAGTGGTGGGCGCACCAGGTGATCGGGGCCAACATGCAGGGATCCACCCTGATGGTGGAGACCCTGGCCCAGTACTCGGCGCTGATGGTGATGAAAAAGAAGTTCGGGCCGCCGATGATGGGCCGCTTCCTGCGCTACGAGCTGGACCGCTACTTGATGGGGCGGGCCACCGAACGGGAGCGCGAGCTGCCGCTGCTGCGCGTCGAGAACCAGGGCTACATCCACTACAACAAGGGCAGCCTGGTGATGTACCTGCTGCAGGACCTGGTGGGGGAGGAGGTGGTGAACGCCGCCCTCAAGAAGTTCCTGGACAAGACCCGGTACCAGGGACCGCCATACCCCAGCGCGGACCAGCTGGTGGACGAGCTGCGCGCCGCGGTCCCGCCCGAGTACGCGTACCTGATCAAGGACCTGTTCGAGGAGATCACCCTGTACGAGAACCGCGCGGTGAAGGCGGTCTCCACCCAGCGCCCGGATGGCAAGTACCAGGTGACCCTCACCGCCTTTGCCCGGAAGGTCCGCGCGGACGCGGAGGGCCGGGAGGAGGAGATCCCGATGGCCGACTTCGTGGAGGTGGGCCTGGTGGACGCGGACGGCAAGGCACTGCTGGTGGAGCGCAAGCAGCTGGGCCCTGGGGAGCAGACCTTCACCTTGGTCGCCGACGCGCTGCCGGCCAAGGCGGGGATCGATCCGCTGTTCAAGCTGATCGACCGCCAGCCGAGAGACAACCTGGTACGGGTGGAGACGGAGTGATCACATCCCCCGGCGGTCGAGCAGGAGGGTGAGAGGCTCCTGCTCCGACGGCGGAAGCACTGCCGCCAGGTCCCGGAGGAAGGGGCGGAGTCCGAGTCGATCCTGATCCTCCGGAAGCGCATCCAGGAAGGACTCCAACTTCTCCATCGCCTCCTGGGGATCAGACTCCAGAGCGAAGATCACCTCGTGCCAGTCGGTTCGGCCCTCCTCTTCCCAGGCCTCGGGGAGGTTCCCGCTGAGCAGGTAGTGGCGGGAGGTCACCACGTTGGCCTGGACGTCCAGTCGCCACAGGTCGGGGTACTCCTCTCCGGAGACGAGGATGGTCCCGTTGCACTGGTGGTTGAAGGTGAACTCCGCGAACTGTGGATCCCGGTCCGTGCCGGTGGGGGCCGGAGGGGCGGGTTCGCGGCGGACCAGGGAGAGGAGCCTCCCCAGGCCGGTCCGGCGGACCGCGGGGGGAGGCGGAGCCGGAGCCTGGGAGGCCCGCGCCTCCGGCCGGAGGAAGTGTTCGATCAGGTACCGCATCCAGGGCTCTGCCCCATAGAACTTCTCCCCCCCGTCCCAGGCCAGCGCGGCGCCGTCGTCCACCGGTACCCACTGACACCACGTCCCCGGCTGGGTGATGGGCTGTACGTTGTTCTCGCGGTGGTCGGCAGCTCCCGGCGGCAGCACGAAGTAGGGACCCCGGCCGTCCTTCATCCGCATCCGCCGGGTGGCGGCGAAGCACTCGAGGTAGGTGGTCTCCGCCGCGTTGAGCGGCGGGTCGATCCGGATCTGGCCGAAGAAGGTGCTGGTGTAGCCCATGCACCGAACCTAGCCGAAGGTTCCGGGGCGTCCGACCTAGGACGAAAACAGGTTCTCGATCCCCAGGCTCCCCCGGCGGCGGCTTCCCTGCTGTTCGAAGAAGGAGAGGTCGATGGCCAGGGTTGCGGCGAGGATCAGCTGCCGCAGCTGCGGCTCCTTCAGCTCGGGCGAGAGTTCCACCCCGAAGACGTCCGCGTCGGTGAAGGCCTCGCGCCCAAAGCCGCTCCACTGCTTGAGGATCTTGGCCACCTCCAGCCCGTTGCGCTTCACCAGGAAGGTCCACGGCCGGTACCAGGGGCCCTCCAGGGTGGCGATCTTCACCCCGCCCGGGGTGAGCACGTCGAACACCCGACGCAGCAGGGAGAAGCGCTGCTGCAGCACTCCCATCGGGCGTCCGTCCCAGGCGGTGACCTCGAAGCGGCGCAGGAACCAGCTGAAGGGGCGGGTGACCGTCATCACCAGGGTGCCGCCGTAGGTCATGAACTCCAGCTGCATGGAGCGGAACATCCACAGATTCCGGAGCAGCAGGTTTCCCAGCCCCTCGCCCACCTCCCCCACGCAGAGGAAGGCCCCGCCCTGGGAGTTGAAAACCTCGTAGCGGTTGCGGGTCTCCCAGCCGGTGAGGATCTCTCCCCACTCCTTGATCTGCTTCACCGTGAAGGAGTCGCCGGCCAGGATCGGCTCCAGGCCCAGCTGCACCGCCTGGGTCATGAAGCGGGCATCGCCGGGGCGGCCCCTGCCTGCCCGCTGCGGCGCCTCCTCCAGGGCGGGTTCGGGCTGATCGGCACCGCGGGGCGCGCGGCCCTTCCAGTCCAGCTCCAGGTCACCCTCGGTCGGCTTCGGCTTGTTCATCCCTGGTGCTCCTCCCGCTGGGTCAGTCCCCGGAGGTAGGCCACGCCCACCGCCAGCAAGGCCAGGACGCTGACCCCCACGTAGGCCCGGACCATGCCCCGGATGGACCAA
The DNA here is from genome assembly GCA_036675345.1 of Myxococcaceae bacterium. Classification (GTDB taxonomy): domain Bacteria; phylum Myxococcota; class Myxococcia; order Myxococcales; family Myxococcaceae; genus JALYOC01. The sequence continues at coordinate 226,424 of JAKFFE010000020.1, read as the reverse complement.
CCATGGTCCTCGGTGAGCTTGGAGGGATCGCTGAGGCCCACCCCTTCGATCTCACCGAACGGGATCCGGTCCGAATCTCCCACCGCGTCCCACCAGGTGTCGGCGGTCTCCATGAAGGCCAGCGCGCCCAGCACCAGGAAGCCCCAGCGCAGCCAGCCCCGGCGCAGCTGGCTCTCCGGAGAGGCGTAGAAGGTGATCATCAGCAGCGCCCCCAGCAGCATCGCGCCCGCCTCTCCGCCGAACGTGATCCACAGGTCGACCCGGGAGGGGCGCAGCACCACGGTGCCGATCAGCTGCGCCGCGAACAGGGCCGCCGGGATCCGGTACCAGCCGGGGCGCTCGGCGGTGCGGAGGCGGTAGGCCAGGTAGGTGATCGCGCCGGAGACGCACAACACCATCGCCCAGGAACGCTCCTCGCCGATCGAGGTCCGCCACGGTCCGGGGAACGCGACCCGGCCGCACAGCCAGGCGGTGATCGCGTGCCCCAGCTCGTGCAACCACATCCCGGAGAAGATCTGCGCCAGGAACCGCCCCATCCCGGTCTGCACCAGCAGCCAGGCGGAGATCAACGCCACCGGGAGGCACCAGCGGCGCAGCTGGTGCTCGATCGCCGCGTCCTCTTCACCGGCGGTCCACCGCGCGGGAGGACGGAGGAGAAGGTCCACCTCCGGAGGGGGGGAGGCACTGGCCCTCCCGGGGTTGGCGCGCGCTCCCGGAGCCTCCGACGAGAGGGCGGCGAACCGGGCGGCGAGAGGCGAGCTGGGCTCGGACGCAGGCTCGCGCGAGGCGGTGCGTCGGTCGCCCCAATCCAGCTCCAGACCCGCATCCTCTGCGTCACCGTGCTTCGGTTCGCTCACCCTCGGGAGATTACGGGGAATCATCCGTCTGGAGGAAGGCGCGCTCTCCGAGCCTGCTAGGGTGCCCAACCGCTGTCCGCGCCCCTATGCCCAAACTTCGAGTGGTCCTGGTCCTCGCTGCGCTCGCCTCCCTTCCCCTTGGCTGCAGCCGCGACCTGGCCCTCCCGGATCCGCCGCTGATCGCGCTGCTCAACCTGGTGACCGACGAGGACACCCCGGTGCAGTTCCAGCTGGCCCGGGAGGCGGGCGCCGGCGGCAGCTACACGGTGGAGGTGGTGGAGCTGCCGCAGCAGGGAGACCTGTCGGTGACCTCCGGTCCGGCGCCGTTGCTGCTGACCTACTCCCCGCGCCTGGACCTCAACGGCGACGACTCGCTGAAGTTCATCTTCCGCGATGCCCAGGGAGGCGCCTCCGAGCCGCAGTTGGTGAACTTCGCCATCCACGCGGTGAACGACGTCCCGGTGACCACCGCCACCCCGACCGTGGAGTTGGAGGAGGACTCCACCTCCGCGACGTTCCAGCTCACCGGGGCGGACGTGGACGACGCCCTGGGCACCCTGACGGTGGAGCTGGCGGTGCTGCCCACCCAGGGCACCGTGCAGCTCTCCGGAGGCAGCGGCCCACAGTCGGCGACCTACACCCCCTCCGAACTGAACTTCCACGGCAGCGACAGCTTCGCCTTCGTGATCAAGGACGGGGTCAACACCTCCGCCCTCCAGACGGTGGAGGTGGTGGTCAGCCCGGTCAACGATCCGCCGGTGGCGACCGCGGTGCTGACCACCTCCCTGGATGAGGACGGCTCGGCCTCGGTGGTGCTGCAGGGCTCCGACGTGGACGACCCCAGCGGCTCGTTGACGGTGGTGGCCACCGATCCCACCCAAGGAGTGCTCACCGACACCGGCCTGGGGAGCTGGATCTACGCGCCCCATCCGGACTTCAACGGGGAGGACAGCTTCACCTTCCAGGTCCAGGATCCCTCCGGGCTGCGCTCGGCGCCCAGCACGGTGCAGCTGACGGTGGCGCCGATCAACGACGCCCCGCTGGCGTCGGCGCAGCAGCTGGTCACCTCCGAGGATGTCCCCCTGGCGCTCTCCCTGGAGGGCGCCGACGTGGAGTCCAGCCCGCTGACGGTGAGCATCGTCACCGGACCCACGCAGGGAACCCTCAGCGCGCCCACCTCCTGGATCGCCCCGGTTTCGCTGACCTACACCCCGGGCCCGAATTGGAACGGGCAGGACGCGTTCACCTTCCGGGTGCATGACGGGTCCGTCGCCTCCGAGGTGAACGCGGTGATCGACCTGGCGGTGAGCGCGGTCAACGATCCGCCCACCGCCACCCATCCTGGCAACCTTCTCGTCTATCGGGGCACCACCTCCCCGCTCTTTCGGCTCACCGGAACCGATGTGGACAGCAGCCTGACCTTCAACGTGGAGGGCGGCGCCGACCGGGCCCAGGGAGTGCTCAGCGCTGCCACCGGGCCGGTGTCCGCCCAGGTGACCTTCAGCGCCGATGCGATCGCCAAGGGAACCGACAGCTTCTCCTTCTCGGTGACCGACGGAGCGCTCTCCTCCCCGGCGGAGACGGTCACGGTGGACATCCCCTGGTGCGGCAATGGGGTGATCGACTTCTCCGAGAAGTGCGACGGGGCGGCGGTCCGTCCCGGGGTGGTGCTCCCTGGCGGCAGCGTGTGTGGCAACGCTCCCTCCGCCAACGATCCCTGCACCGGCACCGATACCTGCGCCGGCGCGCGCTGCGTGCCGATGAAGGACTGCGACACCAACGGCAGCTTCGAGACCGACGTCTCCGCCGAGGCGAACTGCGGGACCTGCGGCACGGTATGTGGCGGCGGGCTCAGCTGCCGGAACAGCCTCTGCCTCTACGGCAGCAGCGGCGCGGATGGCGCGTTTGCTCCCGCCGCGGGGACCACCGTCCTCCTCCCGGCCGGGGTCTACCACTACACCTCGATCACCATCCCCGCCGGCACCACCGTCCACACCAATGGCTCGGGCGTGCTGGACCTGCGCGCCACCGGAGACATCACCGTGGAGGGGACGATCAACGTCAGCGGAGCGCCGGGCAGCAACGGCCTCGCCACCTGCAACTCCGGAGATAGCGCGGGCGCGGGTGGCTTCTCGGGGCAGTTCAACCTGACCTCCGGGCGGCCCTTCGGGGGCGGCGGTGGCAGTGGCAGCGCCGGTGGCAGCAGCAACTGGGCCGGCAGCAGCGGCGGATCTTTTGGGGGCGGCGGTGGGGGCTGCAATGGAGGCAGTGGCGGGGGCGGGTACGCCGGCGGTGGCGGCGGTTCCGGCTCCTATCTGTCAGGCGCCACGGGTGGCGGCGCGGGTGGCGGCGCGGGAGGAGCCACTGGCTTTCAGAATCAAGGGGGCGGTCGTGGCAACTCACCGGTGGGCGGCTACGAGGCCTTCCCGGGGTGCAGCGCCTCCTGCACCGGCTGTAGCTCCGGAGGGGGAGGCGGAGGTGGTTCGATTGGCGCGGCGGCCTCGGATCTGGCGGTGGCGCCGGCCACCTTCCACGCCGGCAGCGGGGGAGGGGGAGGCGGCTCCAACCCAGGAGGCGTGGGGACCCCGGCTTCGGGAGGGGGCGGAGGAGGCGGCGGCTCGCTGCGCCTGGCCACCGAGTCCGGAACCCTTTCCCTTGCCTCCACGGCGCGGCTTTACGCCAGGGGTGGCAACGGGGGACGGGCCTTTGCGAACGGTGGCGGTTCGGGAGGAGGTGGCTCCGGCGGAGTGATCTACCTCCAGTCCCCCACGGTCACCGTGGCCAGCGGCGCGGAGGTCTCCGCTGCCGGTGGAGCTGGAGGGACGGGAGGCGCGTGCGGTGGCAACGGTGGACCCGGACGGATCCGGCTCTCGGTGGGAGCGACCTGTTCGCTCAACGGCAGCTTCAGTCCGGCGCTGGCCGCCGGCTGCTCACCCTCCAGCGTCAGCGGCTCTGTCTATGTGGCCGCGTTCCCCAACTGAGACCATGACCACCCAACCCATGAAGCAGCTTTTGTTCTGCCTGCTGTGTGCCGCCAGCGTCTCCCTGGCCGCCGAGGCGCCCCGTCCCAAGGTGGGGGTGCTGAAGTTCACCGAGGTGGAAGTGAATGCCCAGTTCGCGGCCACCGTGGCCGGCGCGGTGGCCAACGAGCTGGACCGCACCGGCGCCTTCACCGTCACCACCTCCGAGGCCATCGGCGAACTGCTGGCCCTGGAGCGTCAGCGCCAGCTGATGGGCTGCGGGATCGACGAGAGCTGCATGACCGAGATCGTGGACGCCCTCGGGCTGGACTACCTGGTCAGCGGGAAGGTGCTCAAGTCCGGGGAAGGGACCTGGTCGCTCAACCTCACCCTGCTGGATGTGCGTCGCAGCAAGCGGGAGGGAAGCGAGTCGCGCACCGCGAGCAGCGAGCAGCAGCTGCTGGAGGAGGCACGCAGCGCCACCCGCCGGCTGGTGTCCGGGCTGCTGCGGGCGCGGTCCGGGACCCTGACCGTGACTGTCTCCGAGCCCGGCGCCACCGTGAAGCTGGACGACATCGCGGTGGGGGTCTCGCCGCTGGCGGCGCCGTTGAGCATCCCCGCCGGGGTCCACCGCCTCAGCGCGGAGAAGAAGGGCTTCCTGGTCCTGGAGACCGAGGTGCGGATCGCGGTGGCCGCTCCGACCGCTGCCGAGCTGAGGCTGGTGCCCAGCCAGGACTACGCCAACGAGTACGCCCAGCACCACGGGCGGATGCGGCTGGGCGCCTGGATCGCCACCGGGGCCGCCGGTGCGGGACTGCTGGTGGGGAGCCTGGCCCAGTGGCGGGCGCAGGCGCTGTACGGGTCGGCGGAGTCGCCGGACACCTTCCTCTTCTACCGGGCTCGCCTGGACGCCGGCGTGGAGCGGGAAGGCACCGTGGACAACCGCCAGCAGGCCACCCGGCTGGGCTCGGAGATCGACTCCACCGAGTTCGTCTCCCGGGTCTCCCTGATCGCGGCGGGAGTGGCCGGCGTGGGCGCTGCCTTCTTCTGGATCGCCGGGGAGGATCCGGACCGCTATCGCCCCGCGACGGGAATGGCCTGGAGCCTCTCCCCGACGCCCGGTGGGTTGATGGGTTCACTGCAGCTGAGCTGGGACTGAGGCCATGACCGCGCTCCCCCATCCCGATGCCTCGCTTGGACTGGTCTCTCCCGGTGTCCCGCCCGCGGAAGGGGTGCGAGAGCAGACCGCGGTGAAGAGTGACTCGCTCTACGGCCTGTTCCGGGTGCGGCTGGAAGAGCTGGCCACGGCGCTCAAGGCCGAAGACACCGCCGCGCTGGAGTTCGCCCGGGCCCGGGTGGCCGCGCTGCTGCGGGTGCGTGAACTCTCCGCGGCGGCGGCGCAGAAGCGGGTGGCCTCCTTCGAGGCCGCGCTGGCGATCCGCACCCCGCCCGAGCAGCTGGTCCCGCCGATGCCGTCCCGGGGAACGACCCTGGCCGCGATCCTGCGCGACATGAGCCTGGAGCTGGCCAAGACCCCGGACCGCACCCAGGCCCGTGCCCAACGCGCCCGGCTGATCCTGGTGGCGGCCCTGGAGGCGTGCGGCCTGCAGCCAGAGCCCGCTGCCGCTCGCGCCGACCAGCTGATCGCCGCCTGGAGCCGCTGAACCACGCGTCGCGCGTTAGACCTCTCTCCACCAGGGGTCGATCTGCTCCACCCGGGAAGGCTCCAGCGAACCTCCCAGGCGGGGGGTAATCACCCGCAGCTTTTGTTCCTGGGCGAGGCGGAGCAGGGTCTCCGCCGGTTCGTCCCAGGCGTGCAGGGCGAGATTGAAGGTGCCCCAGTGCACCGGGAGCAGGGTTCCTCCTCCCAGCATCCCGAAGGCCTTGGCTGCGTTCTCCGGCCCCAGGTGGATGTCCGCCCACGCCGGGTGGAAGGCGCCGATCTCCAGCATCACCAGGTCGAACGGACCCAGCCTCCGGCCGATCTCCCGGAACTCCTCGGTCAGCCCGGTGTCGCCGCTGAAGAACACCCGGTGGCGATCCGACTTCAGCACCCACGACGCCCACAGGGTGGCGTTGCGGTCCCCCAGCGCTCGCCCGGAGAAGTGCTGCGCCGGCGCGGCGGTGAAGCTCAGGCCTCCTCCGGGCAGGACCTTCTCCTCCCACCACTCCAGCTCGGTGATCAGCTCCGGGAGGACGCCCCAGGCCTCCAGGTGCGCGCCCACCCCCAGCGCGGTGATGAAGGGCACCCGCATCCGGGCCAGCTCGCGGATGGTGGAGAGGCACAGGTGATCGTAGTGGTCGTGCGAGACCAACACCGCGTCCAGCGGCGGCAGCGCCGAGAGCTGCACCGGCACCGGATGGAACCGCCTGGGGCCGGTGAAGGAGGCCGGGGAGGCGCGGTCCCCGAACACCGGATCGGTGAGGATCCGGAAGCCATCCACCTCCAGCAGCAGGGTGCTATGGCCCAGCCAGGTGACCCGCAGCCCGGTCTCCGCGGGCCGCTGCCACGCCGGCCGGGGATCCAGCAGCGGCAGCGGTCCCTTGGGCACCCGGGCCTGGCCCCCTCGGAAGTATTCGCCCAGCAGCGGTAAAGGGCTGCCCTTGAGTCCGGGACCCACGCCCGCGCCGGCGCTGTTCCGGAACTGGCCGTCCACGAAACGCTGCGAGGCACGCACCCGCTCGAGCCGAAGCCCGGCTGCCTGCCCACCCAGCACTGCGACCCGTCTGGCGCTCATGGACGTTCTCTAACTCCGGGGTGGATGCGATAACAGGAGACCTACCGTCCCAGGAGTGAAGAAGAATGTGCCGAGAGGTGCAGTGCCCGAAGTGTGGAAGGCCGACCTGGGCAGGCTGTGGCGCCCACATCGAGGCGACGCTGGCCCACGTGCCCAGGGAGGCGCGCTGCCAGTGTCAGGTCGCGCCCCAGGCTCCCGCGGTCGCCGGGGGCAAGAAGCAGCCGTAGTCGAAGCCCCCGGGTGCGCTGGCCTCGATGCAGGCAGTCAGCGCGCCGGTCCCCCCGTCCGCTGGCCGGGCGCGTCGCCCCCCCTGCGCGAAGGTCCTCCGCTCAGCGGACCATCATCCGCAACAGGATCGCCGCTGCCGCCGCACCGGCCACGCTCAGCAGGGTGACCAGGAACACCTTCCACCCCGAGCGCGGCGCCTTGCCGATCACGTGCTCCACGTCCTCGCCGTGGATCAGCACCCGGTACAGCTTGTTCCGGTAGCGGTAGGCCAGCACGTAGGTGGGCAGCAGGATCCGCCGCGAGCGCAGCCCCTGCAGCAGCAGCGCCACCTGCACGTTGCGGAAGCGGCCACCGGGGATCACCCCCTGCTGCAGTCGCTGCCGGGACTCCTCCTCCAGCGCGTCCACCACCAGCTTCCGGGCGGCGGAGCGGGTGGCCTCGAACCGCTCGAACACCGTTCCCCCCGGCGCCTCGCCCACCGGCTGCAGTCCCCCCTTGGCCAGGTGGAAGCGGGTGGCCAGCGCGCGGCACTCGGCCAGGGTCAGTCCGCGCGAGCCGGGGATCAACACCTCGCGGAAATCCAGCTCGGTCCGTCCGGCGTGCGGGGCCCAGGCGGACCGTCTGTTTCCCGCGTCGGAGTCCGCCGCCCAGCTGACGGTGGCGCGCGCACTGCACAGCCACGCCGGCCAGTACAGCGGACGCAGGGTCTCCAGGGTGGCGGCGGTGGCCAGGTCCGAGGGTCGGAAGAAGCTGCGCCGTCCCAGGAACTGCTTCAGCTGTTCCTTGGCCTGGAAGGGTGTGACCCGGAAGGCGACCTGGCCTTCCGGCTCCTCCACCGGATCGACCTGGGTCTCCAGCTCGGTCTGCGAACCGCAAAACGCGCAGCGGGGCGCGGCGACCTCCACCGAGTACCGCATCCCCGCCCCGCAGTTTCCGCAGCGGACCGCGGTGGTCTGCTCCCGGGTGGGTGCGGCCAGCGCGGCGGCGGGAACGGCCAGCCCGCACACCGCACAGCGCAGGTCGCCCAGCTCCAGCGAGCTTTGACAGCGGACGCAGGGAGCCAGGGCGCTCATCGGACACCCCGGCCGGAGAAGAGGACGGCCAGCGCGGCGATCACCGCCAGCGCCCCCAGCACGGTGAGGGTGATCTTCACCCAGGAGAGCGGCAGCTTCCCGTAGGTCTCTCCGCTCTCCCCGTTGACCAGGATCCGCATCGGCGGCGCGTCCGTGGCGTAGCGGGCGGCGAACACCCACAGCGGCAACAGCACCAGCTCCAGGCTCTCCTGGTGCAGCGTGGTCTGGTGTCTCAGCCCGCGCTGCTCGTCGCCGGGGAGGAAGCGCTGCAGCCGCTGCTCCACCTCGGAGAGCGCCTCCTGTCGGGCCAGGGCCGCGCACTGCTCCCGGGAGAGCGAGGCCTCCTCGGCGATCCATCCCGCCAGCACCTCCCGGCGGTAGCGGGTCAGCAGCCGCAGGTCGAAGGGCTCTACCCGCTCCAGCTCCTCGTTGGGGATCGCCTGGGAGGCGGTGACGATCCGCGCCGGCACGTACTGGTCCACCTCGCCGTCCAGGGGGACCCACTCCAGCCGCCGCTCCCGCCGGGTCTGCCGGTTCTTCCCCGAGCCGGTGGTCACCGTCTCGTAGTACTCCTCGCCGATCTCCGCGCGATACCCGCTGCGGGCCACCGCGCCGTACAAGTAGGCCGGGGTGTACACGCCGCGGACCTCCTCCAGCCTCGCCTGGTGGACCCCCGAGCGGGCGAACAGGGTCCGGCCCTTGAGCCATTGGCGCACCCGCTGGTGCGCCTCCTCCCGGCCCAGTCGGAAGCCGAGGGCGAAGGTGGGAGCGGGACGGTCGGGCTCGGCGGGTCGTTCCACCACGTGGGCGGACTCGCAGTACGGGCACACGGTGGTGCGGGCGCCGGCCTCCAACTGCAAGGCGGCCCCACAGGACTGACAGAGGAGCTTCACCCCCACGATTGTGCCTTGGGTGGGTGGCCCCGGTGGGCCTGAAAGCAGGCGGCGGGGACTTCGGCCTAGAATGTCCCTGCACCGGATGAAGCGACTCTTCTCGATCGTGCTGGCTGTGGCAGTGCTGGTTCCGCTGGCCGCCTGGGCGGTCACCGCGGCCTTCACCCTGCTCAGCCCCGGAACCCCGCCTTCCGTCCGGCGAAGCGCCAGCGCCGCCATGGCGCCGGGGACCGCCGATCGTCTGCACCTCTACGGCGGCTACAACGGCACCATCCTCGGCACCCAGCACGTCTACGACACTGGCAGCGGCAACTGGAGCACGATCACCCCGGTGGCCTCGCCCGGTGCCCGCGAGCGGCACTCGCTGGGTTGGGATCCGGTCCGGGGACAGCTGGTGCTGTTCGGCGGAGACAGCGGAAGCTTCTCCACCACCCGCAACGAGGTCTGGGTCTACAGCCCCGCCGCCAACACCTGGACCCTGCTGACCAACTCCACCTCGGTGCCCGCGCGGTCGGACGCCTTGTTCGTCTACCTGCCGCACCTGGGGAAGTTCCTGGTGTTCGGCGGAGCGACCAACGTCTGGCTCAGTCCGGCCTGGGTGAATGACGCCTGGCTGCTGGACGCCCCCGCCTCGGGCACCGCCACCTGGACCCCGCTGACCACCAGCGGCACCAAGCCGGTGGCCTCCGGGGCGCACTGCGCCGCCTACGACCACCACCGTCGCAAGGTGATCCTCTTCGGTGGAGAGAGCGCGTCGGGGATGCTCTCCGCCACCATGCAGTTCGACGTGGACACCAACACCTGGTCCACCGATCCGGCGACCGGCGACGTTCCCTCCGCCCGCGCCTTCTGTGCCGCCTCCTATGACTCCGGGCTGCGGAGGCTGGTCCTCTACGGGGGCCAGAACGCCGCCGGGGGCCAGGTGGACGGCCTCTACGTCTACGATCCGGTGACCTTCGTCTGGTCCCTCATCACCACCCTCACCAGCCCCGGGGTGCTCTCCGACACCTCGATGGCGTTCAGTCCCGGTACCGGGACGCACCTCTTCTTTGGTGGCCAGACCGCCACCAGCGTCTACGACGGGCGGACCCATCGGCTGGGCCTGGTGGGGGACGTGGGTGGCACCTCTCCCACCGCCGACGCCGGAGCCGACTTCAGCCTCGATGAGGATCAGCTCTCCCAGTTGCTGGGCTCCGGCACCGGGGGGCCGCCGCTCACCTATCAGTGGAGCCAGACGCTGGGACCGGCGGTGACGCTGACCGACGACACCACTCCCACCGCCTCCTTCCGCAGTTCCCGGGTCACCACCTCCACCGCGCTGACCTTCTCCCTGGAGGTGTACGACGGCTTCGAGACCGCCACCGACAGCGTGACGGTGACGGTGCTGGACTCGATCAACGAGCCGCCCACCGCCAACGCCGGCATCGACTCCTCCGCCGGAGAAGGCGTGGCCGCTGGACTCAGCGCCACCGCCAGCGATCCCAACGGCGAGGCCCTTACCTACGCCTGGGTCCAGGTGGCCGGACCCCCGGTGACGCTGGGCAACGCCGCCATCGCCGCGCCGGCCTTCACCACTCCCCGGGTGGTCGCCGACACCGCGCTGCTGTTCCGGCTGACCGTGGTGGACGCCCGTGGCGGTGAGGCGATCGACGAAGTGACCTTCACCGTGCTCGATGATCTCAACGAGCCCCCGCTGGCCTCCGCCGGCGCGGACCAATCGGCGCGGGTGGCAGACACGGTCACCCTGGATGGCACCGCCTCCTCTGATCCCAACGGCGAGATCCTGGGCTTCGCCTGGACCCAGTTGAGCGGCCCCGCGCTGACCCTGAGCGGCGCCGACACCGCCCAGCCCACCTTCGTGGTCCCGGCGATCACCGTCGGGGAGAGCGCCCTCCTCGAGGTCATGGTCAGCGACCCCCGGGGCGGCCGCGCCACCGATCAGGTCACGGTCCAGTTGCTCCCGCCGGCGATGCCCTGCGCGTTCCTCTCCTCGGCCGGCACCTCCACCGCGCTGTGCGGCAGCCGCTACCAGGGCGCGGTGCAGGTGGCGGGAGACGGGCCGTTCAGCTTCTCCCTGGACTCCGCGCCCACCGGGGCGCTGATCGATCCCCTCACCGGCGCGTGGGAGTGGACCCCGGCGGCGGACCAGGGCGGCAATCACACCCTGGCGGTGCGCTGCTCCGGGGAGGGCGGGGACGCGATCCAGCAGTGGGCGATCACCGTGGACTGCACCCCGCAGAGCCTGGCGGTGGGCTGCGGTTGCTCCGGCACCGGCGCCTCCCCGTTGCTCCTCGCGCTTGGCTGCCTGCTGCTTCTCCGGCGCGGACGCCACCCGGAACCGCGCCGGGACGTCCGCTGACCGACCCCCGGACGGGCCCAAGGATCCGGATCCGTCCGCCCCCCAACCCCGAGCCTGTTGGCGATCGGACCGGGACCTCCCGGGCGGGGTGATCCCCACCGGCCTCGTCTCCACCCTTTCCCGCAGGCCCGAGTTGGGGGCGAAGTCTGGGGGAGGTCGGGGATGCGGAACGCAGTGTGGGGAGCGGTCCTGGTGGGGTTGGGGCTGTCGGGCTGTACCTCGGTGAAGATGGTCCAGCGGGACGACTGCTGGGTTCGGCGCACCGAGAAGTGGCACGGCGCGGTGCAGGAGGAGCTGGGACCCTGCGCCAGACCCCAGCAGGCCTTCGTGCAGGATCGCCAGCTGCGGCTGATCCAGGAGTGCGTGGCCCAGGCGGACTACCGCTGGCAGACCCAGGCCCAGCAGGCCTTCAGTCGCGGCCAGCCCTTTCCGGAGCAGGACTCCCAGCAACAGGTCCTGGAACTGTGCATGGCGGAGGCCTCCAAGCTGTACGTGGCGGAGAATGACCAGCTGAAGGCGGAGCTGGTGGAGACCCGCGGCGAGCTGGAGGATCGACTGGCGGAGGCCCGCGCCGATCAGGAGGAGCTCAAGGCCTCGCTGGCGCTCAACGAGGACCACCTGCGCAGCAGCAATGATCGGATGGCCGAGTACCTGGGCGAGGCGGCGCAGAAGCCGCCGGGTGCTGCCACTGCCACCGCCACTGCGTCCAGCGATGGCACCGCCACCACCGAGAACAGCTCCAAGAGCGAGGAGTCGCGGCAGGAGTCTCCCGCCGCCACCCCGGCGATCACCTTCGTGACCAACAGCGGCGCTCCGGCCACTGGGCAGCCGCAGCCGCAGGTGGATCAGGCCAGCGCCTCGCGCACCGGGGCGGCCCCGGAGAACGTGACCGCCGAGCCCCGCCCGGTGGTGACCCGGAAGAAGAAGGTGGCCACCCCGCAGGCGGCGCCGATGTGCACCCCGGCCGAGCCGAAGCCGGCGCCCGGCCAGGCCTCGGCGGAAGTGGCGAAGGTGGAGAAGACGGACCCGGCACAGGAGCTGTTCCGGCTGGAAGGTCCCGCGGAGCAGGAGAAGCTGCTCCCGTAGGGGCGGAGAGAGGCGGTCGGGCGCACGCCTGCCGCCTCTCCCGCGCGGCGGATCCGTCCGGTCGACCCCAGATCAGAGACACGCCGGGAGCCAACGGATGGAGTGGAAGGGACTCAAGATCGGAACGGTGCGGGGGATCCCGATCCGCATCCACTTCACCTTCCTGCTGGTGCTGCCGCTGCTGGCCTTCTCCTTCTCCACCAGCTTCAAGGTCGCGGCGGAGGCTGCGGGGATTCCGGCCGACCAGCTCACCGGCAGCCCGCTGCTGTGGGGACTGGGGATCGCGCTGGCGCTGTTCGCCTCGGTGCTGGTGCATGAACTGGCGCACTCGCTGTACGCGCTGAGCAAGGGAGGTCAGGTGGAGGGGATCACCCTGCTGATGATCGGCGGGGTGTCCCAGCTCTCGCGGCCACCCAAGGAGGTGCGGGACGAGGGAGTGATGGCCCTGCTGGGGCCGGTGTTCAGCCTGGGCCTGGGGGGCGTGTTGCTCGGGGTGGGCGGACTGCTTCCGGACGGGGTGCCCAACCTCAAGCTGCTGCTGCTCTACGTGGGGATGCTGAACCTGGTGCTGGGGCTGTTCAACCTGCTCCCGGCCTTTCCGATGGACGGAGGCCGGATCCTGCGCGCGCTGCTGACCCGCCGGCTGGGCCGGGTAGGGGCGACGGTGTTGGCGGCGCGGGTGGGCAAGGGCTTCGCGCTGCTGTTCGGGTTGTGGGGACTGCTCTCCGGCAACCTGATGCTGCTGCTGATCGCCTTCTTCGTCTTCATCGGCGCCGAAGGAGAGAGCCAGTCGGTGACCACCCAGGAGGCGTTCGCCCGCCTCCAGGTCGGAGAGCTGATGAATCCCCAGGTGGCCACGGTTCCCACGCAGCTGCCCCTGGAGGAGGCCGCGGACCGGATGCTGGCGACCCGGACCCTGACCGTGGCGGTGACCGACGCGTCCGGAGTGAGGGGAGTGCTGACCCTGGAGCTGCTGCGCGCGCTACCGGCCGACCGGCGTCCCACCCTCACCGCCGGCGAGGTGGCGGCTCCGGTCCCGGTGGTGGGTCCGCAGACCCAGGCGATCGAAGTCGCGCGGCTCTTGAGCCAGGTCAAGGTGCCGCTGGTCCTGGTGGAAGAGGCCGGCGCCCTGGTGGGGACAGTCACCCGCGAGGATCTGATCCGCGGCCTCAAGCTCCAGGAACTCCGGAAGGTGACGCACCCAGCCGATAAGGGGGACAGGCTGCATTTTGGCCGCAGCGTGTCGGAGCTCTAGGCCCCGCCTGACCCGGCGCGGGGGTTGCACAAGCCAGGTGCAGTCCGCGCGGAGCCGGCGGCCGTCGCGCAATCCCTGCACCCTGGGTGCGGGAGTTGCGCCCAGAAAGGCAGGCGCTGGATGCAACCGACCCTGGAGCTGCTCCGAGGGATGCCGTTGTTGAGGGCCGTTCCCGCCACCGACCTGGCCGAGCTGCAGGTGACCCGGGTGGAGCGGGAGCGGGGAGGAAGCTTCTTCCACCAGGGCGATCCCGGAGACGCGGTCTACGGCATCGTCACCGGCAGGGTGCGGGTGGTGAAGCAGTCCCCCAACGGGCGGGAGGTCTGCCTGGAGCTGCTGGGCACCGGCGATCTGATCGCCGCCCTGGCGGTGATGCGGCAGATCCCCTTCCCCGCCAGTGGAGTCGCCGCCGAGGACTCCCTCTGCGTGCGGGTCTCCGCGGACGCCTTCCGCCGGCTGGTGCAGCGACACCCGTGGCTGACGACGCGGATCCTGGAGGTGGTCTCGCAGCGGCTGCTGGACGCCTCCGACTCCCGGCTCAGCCTGGCCACTGAACCGGTGGAGACCCGGCTGGCGCAGGTGCTGCTCAAGCTGGCGGAGAAGTATGCGGTGCTCCAGGGAGACTCGCTGATCTTCGCCGCCTCGCTGACCCGCCAGCAGCTGGCGGACCTGGCCGGCACCACTGTGGAGTCCACCATCCGGGTGATGAGCCGCTGGACCCGCGACGGGCTGCTGCGCTCGTGTGCCAGCCGGATCACGGTCACCGATCCCTCCGCGCTTCGGCGGTTGGCGGGGCGGTGTCCGGGAGATCCGGAGTCGCGTGCCAGCTGAAGCCCCCGGTCCGGTCGAACAGCACCACCACCGACTGACCCTCGGAGAAGCGCATCGTGCGGGTGTCGTCAAAGCCCCACGCATCGGGGTCGGGGCTGTCTCCCAGCTCCACCCGGACCAGGTGCTCGCCGGGAGGAACCGGTAGCCGCTCGATCCCCACGCTGTTCCCGTCTCCCTGCAGCCCGCGCCCCGGATAGGTGCGCTCCAGTCGACCCTCCCCATCCACGGTGATCCGCAGCCGCACCGGAGCCCGGCTGCGTTCGCAGATCTCCGGACGTCGCATGTGCGGCGGCAACGCGGCCAGCTCCGCCTCCGACGGCTTGCGGCAGCCCTCGCTGCGCTGCCCGGGATGACGGAAGGAGACCACCAGCTCCGCCGGCGGAGGGACGGCGCGGTAGGGCGCCACGCTCCAGGCGGCGGTGATCCCCGCCAGCAGCAGCGCCACCGCGATCCCGCTGAGCACCGGGCGCGCCCTCCCGGTGACCACGCGCGGCGCTTCTCCCAGCACCGCGGACAGCTCGCGCAGCCGGTCCGCCTGGAGGAAGCGGATCCTCCCCGCCTCCACCTTGTCCGCCCGCAGCTTCGGCTCCCGCTGCCCCGCCAGCCGGGCCTGCATCCACAGTCCGCCCTCGCGGTAGGTGCACTCGGTGGGGCCGCAGCCCACCAGCGCCACGCCCGCCGCGCCGCGCTTGAGCGCCCGCTCCAGGGTCAGGGTCTGCACCGAGGCCGCGCAGGGGACCGCCAGCACCCGGTGCCCGGGCAGCTGCGGACACACCCCGGTCTGGGGATCGACGGTCAGCCGCGCGCCGGAGGCCGACGCACAGACCAGGGCCAGCATCGGCGCCTCTCCGGTGGCCAGCGCGTCCGCCACCCAGCGGTCCATCCGCTTGCGGGTCTCGATCACCGGCAGCTGGGGAACGCCGATTCCCCCTGGCACGCAGGACCCGGCGCAGATCCCACAGCCCACGCAGGCCGCGGGGTCCACCTTCGCCACCAGCGAGAAGCGGCTGCCATCCTCGCGGGGGACCATGGTGATTGCCTCGTAGGGACAGTCCTCGAAGCACAGGGTGCACCCATTGCAGGCCTCGGGGTGGACTTCGGCCACCGGCGCGCGCCGGCCGCGGCTGAGCAGTCGGGGGACCGCGAACAGCAGCGCCGCCACTCCCAGCGAGACGCCCCACAGCACGCCCACCCCCACCTTCCCGGTGAGGTACAGCGGCAGCAGGTACCAGGCATCCAGCGACAGGCTCTCCGGGGAGACCTGCATCCGGGCCGGTCCGGCGGACTGGGCAGAAAACCCCAGCGAGAGGGCCAGCAGCACCCCCACCAACGCCACCCACAGGGCGCGGGGGGGAAGGAAGCGGGGGCGGGCCAGCCGGGTCACGTGCAGCCACAGCAGCAGCACCGCCACCATCGGCACCAGCAGGTGGATGAAGAACACCACGAAGAACAGCAGCGAGTTGACCCGCTCGTCGACCAGGAAGGAGCGGGAGAGCGGCTCGGTGAAGATCGGCAGCGGATCCATCAGCCGCGCGGTGGTCTGGGCCACCAACTGCGCGCGCTGGTCCCACACCAGCCAGTACCCGGTCCAGCCCAGGAACCCCAGGGTGCCCAGCGCCAGCACCCCGGTGAGCCAGGCCCGGGCGCGGGGTCCGGAGGTCCGCCGCGCCAAGAGCAACCGGGCCGCGTGCCACAGCGCGAACAGCACCGCCAGATCCGGGCTGTACCGGTGCAGCGACCGCACCAGCCCGGAGGTCCACGGTGCCTGGTCCATCGCCCGGACCGAGGCATGGGCCCCGTGGACGCTGGGGCTGTACCAGAACAAGAGCAGGATCCCCGAGGCGGTGGCCACCAGCAGGCAGGCGTTGGCCAGCGCGCCGGTGTGGGCGGCGGGGTTCAGCCAGGAGGGAAGGGCGCGGGCCAGCTGCCGGTCCACCCACAGGAACGGGGCCTCGCCCAGCTCCAGCGCGGCGTCCGCCCAGCCGCGCGGATCGGGCCGCGCGTCACGGATCTTGGAGGCGCTCACCTTGGTCATCCCACCGGCGGGGGTTCGGCCAGCAGCACCCGCAGCCCGGAGATCAGCCACTGCTCCTGCAGCTCTCCCAGGGTGAAGCGGTAGGCCACCTTCCCCTCCCGGTCGATCAACAAGAACAGGTTGGCGTGGCTGATCACCCCCGTCTCCGCATCCTTGGAGCGGGTGATCCCCACCTCGTCCAGCATCCGCTCCACCCGGTCCGGTTCGCCGCTGGCCAGCCGGTACAGCGGCGTGGACATCCCCTGAGCGGCGGCCAGCCCGGCCAGCACCTGGGGGGTGTCGTGTCCCGGATCCAGGGTCACCCCCACCACGGTCAGCCCCGCCCGCTCCGTCTCGCTCAGCGCGGCCACCGCGCGCTTGGTCTGGGCCAGGATCATCGGACAGGTCTGGCCACAGCGGGCATAGACCCCGGTGATCAGCACCACCCGTCCCTGCAGCGCATGGGGGGAGAGCGCGGCTCCTTCCTGATCCACCAACTGGAAGGCGGGAGCGGGCAGCCGGGTGCGCAGCGCGTCCGCGGGGAAGGGGAGCGGCGCGGAGGGATCCAGCGCCGGCTGGTGGAGCAGCCCGAAGCCGGCGGCCCCCGCTCCCACCACCAGCAGCGCGCTGGCCACCGGGGCCCGCAGCTGCCGCCACCCGATGCGGGAGAGCGGTCCTTGCCAGAGCAGCCCGATCAACAGCGCCAGCCCCAGCGGCTCGCCGATCATCATCGCCACCAGCATCGTCTCCATCCGCCCGGTGGCCGGGTCGTAGCCGAAGCACCAGGTCTTGAACTCCAGCGCGAACTGCCCCAGCCCGTCCCCCCCGGCGGGCCAGAGCAGCGCGGCCAGCAGCGCCAGGCCGTAGGTGACCAGCAGCGAGAGGAACCACGCCGGGAAGCGCCACCCGGAGAAGAAGCGCTCGATCGCGGCCAGGGCCGCAGGAGTGGGAGGACGCACCGGAGAACCCTCGTCGTGCCGCAGGGGGAAGGAGTCGATCACCGGCGCACCCTCAGCGGACGTGCCAGACGTCGGCCAGGGCCTTCCAGTTGGCGAAGTAGTAGACGGCGAAGGAGACCAGCAGCAGCAGCACCAGCACCATCGTCCCCGGCGCATGGTGGTCGCCCGCGTCCGGCTGCTGCTCTTCCTTCAGTTGGTCGACCAGACTGGGGATCTGCAGCTTGTTCATGACCAGGCCTCCATCTTTCCCTCGTTCTTCTTGCCCAGGAACACCGCCCACACGGTCTGGAGGATGAAGATCAGCAGCCCGGTGAAGGCCACCACCCCGCCGATCCCCACCAGCCCCAGCATCAGGTGCGCGCCGGAGTCGAAGCCGGTGGCGAACTGCGCGCCGGTGAACTCCACGTCGTAGTGCCGGCGCGGCACCCCGTAGGAGCCGGCCAGGGACATGGAGAGGGACAGCAGCACGATCCCTCCGCCGAACAGGTACGGCTGCCAGCGGGCCAGCGCCTTGAGCGGGTACTCGCGGCGGAAGATCAGCGGCACCACGTAGTAGGCCAGGCCCATGAAGGCCAGCGAGGTCCCGCCCACCACGGTGGCGTGGAAGTGGCCGGGGATGCGCAGGGTGTTGTGGGCGATGATGTTGATCTGCTGGGTGCCCAGGGTGACCCCGGTGATCCCGCCGATGAACCCGAAGATCACCAGCGAGAGGAAGAAGGCGGAGAAGCCCGGGTTCCTCCACGGCGCGTTGGCCAGCCAGGAGAAGAGCCCCTTGTTGAAGCCCTTCTTGCGCATCGCCACCTCCACCGAGGCCGGGACGGTGAAGCCGTGGATCATCGAGGCCAGCACCGCCAGGTACATCGCGTAGCTGGTGTTCCAGATCTTCCAGCCCGCGCTCACCCCCGGATCCACCAGCAGGTGGTGGGCCGAGGCCAGGTTGATGAACAGGATGTAGAGGACGAAGGCCCCGCGGCACACCGCCTGGTTCAGCGGCTTGGCCCCCACCGTCAGCGAGCCCAGCAGGTACCAGCAGGAGACCATCGCGCAGACGTTGATCTGCTGGCTCTGGTGCCCCAGCCCCCACCACATCAGCCGGTACCAGGCGGGGTCCGGCGCGCCGATCAGATCAATCGACCACAGGAAGGTGGGGATCAGCGCCACCGCGCCGTGGAGGATGGCCACCACCGCGATGATCGCCGCGGCGATCGCCCCGAAGGTCACCAGCGGGACGCTTCCCTCATAGGTCCGGTCGCGCTTGGCGATGTAGATGGTTCCGAAGAAGTTCCCCACCCCCACCAATGCGCCCACTGCGAACAGGATCAGCCCCAGATAGAAGCCGGGGTGCGCGCGCAGCGGCACGTAGGAGGTGAGCATCACGTCCGCCTTGCCGGCGAAGATCACCACCTCGGTCATCAAGGCCCCCACCACCATCAGGGCGAAGGAGGCCACCGCCAGCTTGTGGGAGAAGAGCCGGGTCTTGAGCAACGCGGTGGAGGCGAAATAGAGGATCGCGATCTCCATGAAGATGATCCAGAAGATCAGCATGCTGGTGCCGTGCGCGGTGACCAGTCGGTAGTACCAGACCGGATCCAGCAGGTGGACCGCCGGCCAGCGGGTCAGGGCCACCAGCAGGGCGGCCACCGCGCCGATCAGCAGCGCCACCACCGCGGCCACCGCGTTGAAGCGGATGTAGCGTTCGGCCACCAGACAGACAGTCAGTCCGGTGGTGGGGCAGACGCGGGAGCTGGCGGCGAGGTGGTTGCCGCCGACGGCGGGGGGATCGACGTACGGCGCCAGTCCCTGATGGGGAATGGGCGCGGGGAAGGTGGTTGCCATGGTGGGTGGGCGCTCCTATTCGACGACGATTTTTCCGGTCATCGCGTGGTGGGCGATGCCGCAGAACTCGTTGCAGACGATCGAGTACTCGCCCGCCTCGGTGGGGGTGATGGTGAGGACGTGGTCGTAGCCAGGCAGCACCTGGAAGTTCATGTTCATCGGCAGCAGCGAGAAGCCGTGCTGGATGTCCATCGACGACACGTGCAGGCGGTAGGTCTGGCCCTTCTTGAACTTGAGGATCGGATACCAGCGCCACATCTGCGCCTGCAGGTAGGCGTCTCCGCCGGGGGAGGCCTCCACCACCGCCACCCCCTGCAGCTCACCCACCTGGTTGGAGGTGACGAACTTGCCCACCCGCTGCGCGAAGGCCAGCGGGGTGACCCGGTAGGACTCGCCGGTGCTGTTCTGCTTCCCCTTGAAGTGCCAGTACGGCATCGCCAGCGAGAGGATCACGCACCAGCTCAGCGCCAGACCGATCCACAGCCGCTCGCCGCCCTCCGGCGCGCGGAACCAACCTGCCTTGACGGGATAGATGCCCATGGATGGTCTCGTTCAGGGGAGCTGCGCGGGCGGGACCTGGGACAGCTCGATCCAGCCCCAGAGGGTGTAGGAGAGGAAGGGGATGACGATCCCCAGGACCAACAGCAGCCAGGGGTTGTCCATCAGCTTCTGGAGGGGGTGCTTGCCTTGTGCATCCATGCGGTGTCTCCCAACTCGGTGCTGCGACGGTCAGCTGCAATCCAGGCCCGGACCACCAACCCCAGGAACAGCAGTCCCCCGGCCACGGCGGCCAGCCCGCCCACGGCCATCACTCCCAGCCCCAGCGTCTCGCCCAGGGTCCGGCGCACCTGCTCGGCGCCGTAGACCTTGCGGCCCATCCCGTGGGCGCCGGCCAGCCCGAAGCCCAGCGCGAACACCGCCTGGCCCGCGCCGAACAGCAGCGGCTGCCAGCGGGCCAGCCGCAGCGATCGTCCGCTCAACCTCTTCAGGCCCAGCGGTTCCAGCAGCAGGAAGGTGAACCCCATGAAGGCCGCGCTGACCGCGCCGATCGACGCGTGGTAGTGCGCCGGCACCAGGGTGTTGGAGCCGCGGATCATCGCCCCCAGCACGAAGCCGAGGACGGAGAGGGAGGCGCTGGCGAGGAAGGTCAGCAGGCGGGGATCGGTCATCCGCACCGTTCTTGAGCCCCACACCCCACGCAGGCAGACCGCCAGCACCGCGCCCACCACCGGGAAGATTCCCCAGCGCATCAGGGTGGTGAACCCCTCGCGGTACATCGCCGATCCGGTCCCCTGGGCGGGCAGCACCAGGCCCACCAGCGCCGGGGTGGCCAGCAGCGCGAACAGCAACGTGGCCTGGGACCGGGAGAGCAGCGGCCGCTGCAGCGCGCCCTCCACCAGCGCCAGCCAGATCGCCAGCATCGCCGCCACGCTGGCGAACTGCAGCACGTGCCCGGTGCCCCAGAAGAGCAGCTCGTAATAGGCCAGCGGATCGGGAAGCGCCGGGGTGTGGATCCAGGAGGCCAGCAGGGTGGCCAGGGCCACCACCAGCAGCAGTCCGGCGGAGCGGAGCCCGATCTGCGCGGAGGGGGTCAAGAGGCCCGGGCGCGGCGCCGGGCCCAGTGCGGGGAGCAGGCGGGAGTCCAGCAAGGAGAGCAGCACTCCGGCGGCGAACAGCCCCAGCCCGAGCAGGAACAGCGGGTGGTCCACCACCGGGATGTAGTTGGAGAGCACCGGCTGCGCGCCCGGGACCAGCGGCGCGGCCAGCAGCGCGAGCAGCCCCGCGGCGGAGAGGAAGGGCGCGTGGCGCGCGAGAAAGCCGCTGCGACGCCCGGGGAGCAGGGCATGGAGTCCGGCGGTGAAGGCGTGGAACCAGACCACCAGGGCCAGCACCACGTGCACCACCAGCGCCCGCTTGAACATCAGCGGGTCCCCGGCCAAGCGATCCAACCCGGGAGTGCGGCCCAGCACCAGCGCCAGCGAGAGCAGCCCCGCTAGAAGCAGACTCCCCACCGCCAGGCCGATGAAGCGCCGGGCGCGGAGTCGATCCTCGGTGATGGGTCCGGTCTCCATGAACGTGCCGCTCCCGACGCGGGTGTCTGCGTCGAGGAGTCTTTGAGCACGCGCGTTGGGAGGGGGGAGATGACGGCCGTCATACCGACCAGAAAAAGGGGACAGGCTGCTTTATCGACCCACCGCGGCGGAAATGCAGCCTGTCCCCTTTATTGGGACGCTGCGTCACCGGCACCGGCCTAGATTGCGCCCATGGAGATGGACCGCGTCATCGAATGGCTTTCGCAGCCTCGGAACCTGGGGCTGATCGCGGCGGCGCTGTTCGCGCTGTGGCTGCTCAAGAAGCTGCTGGCGCGCCCGGCGACCTCGGCGCACCACGCCACCTCCCGCTGCCAGCACTGCGGGTGGTCCGGTCAGGTCAGCAAGTACAAGCCGATCTGCCCTCGCTGCGCGAAGCCGATCGCCCTCTAGAACGGCTGTTACGAGGCCGGGGTGGCCAGGGTCTTCTCCAGCAGGGTGGCCAGCTCCAGCCGGACTCCCACCTCGCGGATCTGCCCATCCGCCACGCTGAACCTCACCGCGCCGGGGAGCCGGGCCCTCCCGGAGGGGGTGTTCCAGGAACCCTCGTAGCGGGCGATCGTCCCCTGGGGCAGCGCGGTCAGCGACAGCACGTCGAACCGCGCGTCCCGGAACTGGGAGAAGACCGACGCGGCGTACTCGCACAGCCGGTCCCGCCCCTCCACCCGCAGGCTGAACACCGGATCGCTGCCAGGGAGGTTGTAGACCACCTCCTCGCTGCACAGTCCGCCCAACGCCTCCCAGTCCTTCTGGGCCAGCGCCGAGAAGTACTGTTCGATCAGCTGCTGGGTGTTCTCCGGGACCGGCAGCGAGTGCCCGTACCTCCCCACCGCCTCCAGCAGGGTCTCGATCTGGAACGGCTTGGTGAGCACGAACCGCGCCCCCTGCGCCAGCCCCAGCGGGGTCTCCACGCCCCAGGAGGAGAGCAACCCCAGCGGGGCCGGAGCCGCCGCGGAGACCAGCTTGGCGATCGGGTTCTCCGCGGTGTGTTTGACGTCGGCCAGCACCAGGGCAAACGGACGGCTGTTCAGCAGCGGCAGCGCCTCCTGGGGACTGGCCGCACCGTCCACCGCGTAGCCCTCCGAGGCGAGCAGCTCGGTGAGCAACTCCCGGAGTTCGGAATCCCGGTCAATCAGCAGGAGCGGAATGGGGTTCAAGGGTCTATCCGTGGAGGGGCCGGATCGGCGTCACGTCTCCTCGCATAACAGTCTTCGCGGGGCCCGCCCTCACTCCCCGATCCCGGAGGTTGCCCACCCAACGAGCGATCAAGCCGTTGCGGTGCTACGGTAAAAATTCGTCTGATTTGTAGTCCGGGGCCCGGCGCCGTTACGCTCCCGGGGTCACACCACCCAAGGATGATCCGTTGCAACAGCAGACCGTGACCCCAGAGCCCGCCGCCGGATCCACCGCCGAGTACAGCGCCTTCGAGGGCCTGTTCGTCCGGGGGCTGAAGATCGACGACGTGTTTGCCAAGGAGCTGAAGAAGATCGGCTTCGACATGGCCCGCCCCGAGCCCCGCTATCCGGCCAAGGTCTGGCGGGACTCGCTGGATCTGGCCCAGCGCCGGTACTTCCCGGGTAAGTCCACCGAGGAGGCGCGCAAGTTGCTGGGGGCCACCGCCTTCGAGGGGTTCCTGGCCACCCTGGTCGGCCGGTTCATGGCCGCCGCGCTCTCCACGCTGATCAGCCCCCCGGCGTTGATCAAGAAGCTGCCGCGCTTCTTCCAGATGGCGCGCCCGGGCATCGACGTGAAGGTGGTGGAGGAGGGCGAGAAGCGCTGGCGCGGGGTCTGGAAGGATCCGCATCCGGATCCCTATTTCGTGATCGGGCTGATCGGCCCCGCCGGCCGCCGCACCAAGTCCTCCTTCCTGATCGAGCTGGACAAGGTGAACAAGGATGGCTTCGAGCTGATCTTCCGCTGGGAGTAGCCGCACCCGAACTCGACTCCGGGTGGGGGGATGGACTCAACTCCCCCCATGACCCGCCTCCTCTTCCCGCTGCTGTTGGTCCTCGCCGCCTGTGAAGCGGAGGATCCGCACGGCGACTGCCGTCCGGCGGACCTGGCTCCCCGCCAGTTCGACGCCAACGCGGACATCCTCGAGCAGCTGCGCTCCATCCCCCAGCTGGCCACCCTGGAGGAGCGCACCTCCCGCTACGCGGACCTGCGGCTGTTCGTGATGGAGTTCGTGCAGCCCATCGATCACTGCCAACCGGACGGCGATCAGTTCCGCCAGACCCTGACCCTGCTGTTCCGCGACCGCGCCGCGCCCATGGTCTACGCCACCAATGGCTACGCCATCTCCCGCAACCCCACCCGCAGCGAACCGACGGTGTTGCTGACCGGCAACCAGCTTCAGGTGGAGCACCGCTACTTCTCCACCTCCCGCCCCGCGCAGATCCCCTGGGAGACGCTGAACATCTTCCAGGCGGCCAGCGACCACCACCGGATCGTCCAGGCCTTCGGGCCGCTACTCACCGGGGACTGGGTCAGCACCGGGGCCAGCAAGGGGGGAATGACCGCGATCTTCCACCGCTACTTCTACCCGGACGACGTGAAGGCCACCGTGGCCTACGTGGCGCCGGAGACCTTCGGCCTGGAGGATCCGCGCTACGTGACCTTCCTGGAGACGGTGGGGGAGGCCTCCTGCCGCGACGCGCTCAAGGCCTTCCAGCGAGGGGTGCTCTCCCGTCGCGCCGAGCTGGAGCCGGCCCTGGAGCAGTACGGGGTGGCCAACGACTATGCCTTCACCACCTTCGGGCTGGAGAAGTCGCTGGAGTTCGCCACCCTCGAGTCCTCCTTCGCCTTCTGGCAGTACGGCGACGCCTCGATGTGCCCCACCATCCCCGCGCCGGACGCCCCCGCCGCGGAGCTGCTGGAGTTCATGCGGACGATCGGGGTGTTGGACTTCCTGGATGACTTCGCGCTCGAGTACTACGCGCCCTACTTCTACCAGTCGGCCACCGAGCTGGGCTCGCCCGCCTATCCGCAGGCCCACCTGCTGGATCTCAACGGCGGCCAGCCAATCCCGGATCGGGTGGAGGACTATCCGCCGCTGGGGGTCCCCAAGCCGTTCGACCCGCAGGTGATGGAGCAGGTCCACGCCTGGGTCCGGGACCACGGTCAGCGGATCCTCTTCGTCTACGGCGAGAACGATCCCTGGACCGCCGGGGCCTACGAACCCAACCTGGGTGGGGACAGCCACCTGTTCACCGTGCCCGGTGGGAACCATGGGGCGAACCTCGGCCGGCTCCCGGAGCCGGACCTGAGCACCGCCACCGCCGTGCTGCGCGGGTGGATCCCCTCCGCGCCACCCCCGGTGTTCCCGCTGCGCGCCCAGCCCGGGGAGCAGCCCGCCAGCCGGCTGCGTCCGCGTCTGTAATCGGTCGGTCACGGAAGGCGCGATAAGCTCTCGTTGTGGATGGGCGGGGGAGGGGGAATCGCTCCGGCCGCCTTTGTGGTTATAGGCGGCTCCATGTCTTCGTCTTCCCGTCCGACTCCCCGCGAGGCCACCTTCCGATGAGCGCCCTGATTCAAGAGCGGGTGCTGCGGGTGCGCCACTGGACCGACAACCTGTTCTCGCTGGTCACCAGCCGGGACGCCGGGTTCCGGTTCCTCAACGGCCAGTTCACGATGATCGGCATCGAGGTGGAGGGCAAGCCGCTGCTGCGCGCCTACAGCATGGCCAGCGCCGCCCACGACGATCACCTGGAGTTCTTCAGCATCAAGGTGCCGGACGGGAAGCTGACCTCCCGGCTGCAGCACCTCAAGGAGGGGGACACCCTGCTGGTCTCCCGCAAGAGCACCGGCACCCTGGTGACCAACTCGCTGCTGGAGGGCGGGCGGAACCTGTACCTGCTGGGCACCGGCACCGGGCTGGCCCCGTTCCTGAGCATCATCCAGGAGCCGGAGGTCTACGAGCAGTTCGACCGGGTGGTGCTCACCCACACCACCCGCACCGTGAAGGAGCTGGCCTACCGGGAGTTCCTCACCCAGGAGCTGCCCCAGAATGAGTTCCTGGGCGAGCAGGTCCGCAACAAGCTGCTCTATTACCCCACCGTCACCCGCGAGGAGTTCTCCTCCCGCGGCCGGATCACCGACCTGATCGAGAGCGGCAAGCTGTTCGCCGACCTGGGACTGCCCCCCCTGGATCCCGCTCGGGACCGGCTGATGGTCTGTGGCAGCCCGCAGATGCTGACCGACACCCGCGCCCTGCTGGAGGCCCGGGGCTTTACCCCTGGCACCCCCGCCGACCCCGGGCACTACGTCTACGAGAAGGCGTTCGCCGAGTCGTAGCCCGCAAAAGGGAAGGGCCCCCACCGGAGTGAGGGCCCCCCTTGAAACACCGACGACGGACGACTACTTCGCGCCCGCGGCCTTCTTGCGCTTGTTGGTGAAGTAGTCCTTCTTGGACTCGAAGTTTCCTTCCATCGTCGCCCCGCCCTCTTCCCAGTCCATCGGGCAGACCTCGCCGTGCTCGGCGGCGTACTGCGCGGCCTCGACGATCCGCAGGTGCTCGCGCACCGAGCGGCCGAACGGCTCGGCGTTGACGGTGGCGTGCTGCACCACGCCCTGGGGATCGATCAGGAAGGTGGCGCGCAGCGAGTGGTCACCGTTGAGGACGCCGAACTTCTCGGCGATCTTGCCGCCCAGATCCTCCAGCAGCGGGAACTTCAGGCCCTCCAGGCCGCCCTCGGCGATGGGAGAGCGCAGCCAGTTGAAGTGGCTGAACTTGGAGTCCACCGATACGCCCAGGACCTCGGTCTTCAGCTTCTTGAACCCGTCGATGTGCTCGGACATCGAGAGCAGCTCGGTGGGGCACACGAAGGTGAAGTCGAAGGGGTAGAAGAACAGGTAGACCCACTTGCCCTTGTAGTCGGCCAGCGACACCTGCTTGAAGCCGTCGGGGTTGTCGTTGGTCTTGAACGACGGGTGGACAGCCGTACCCGACCACTCCGGGGACTTCCGAGTCACCAAACACTCCATGATGCGCCTCCTTGGCTAGCGATTGAACGATCGGGGTCCCCACCTTGGGACCGCGCCGCCTTCCTAGCCTAAAAAGGAGGGGGTGCACCCGCCTTCTGAACGCACTGTCCTCAGTGGCACCGAGGCGCCTCGGCAGTAGCAGCCAGGGTCGCGCGGACCACCAGGAATAGGGCCGCGGCCAGCGGCAGGGCCCGCTTCAACACCGGGGCTGCGAACCGCCACCGGCTGCCCCAGAACGCGGTCCCCAGCTGCGCCCCCACCAAGAGCGGCACCGCGCCCAGGGCGAAGCCCAGCCCCACTGCCGCCCCGCCCAGGGCAGACCCGGTGGTCAGCGCGGTGGCGTACACCCCGTAGGAGAGGCCGCAGGGGAGCAGCGGGGTGGCGGCACCAATTGCGGCGGCCCGCACCGGAGGCGAAAATCCTGCGCCGGCCCGGGAGATTGCCGAGGCCGCCCGGGCCAGCCCGGGGATGGCCGGCACCCGCTTGAACAGATCCAGCGCGGTGGCCACCAGCGCCGCCGCCATCACCCAGGGGACGTACGGGCGCAGGTTGGTGGCCAGCACCAGGCTGGCCGCGCCGCCCACCCCGCCCAGCAGCGTGCCCACCGCCCCATAGGAGAGCAGTCGCCCCAGTTGGTAGAGCCAGCCGGCGCGACCCCCGCCAGCGGCGCAGGCCAACGGACCGCACATCGCCAGGCAATGGAGGCTGCCGGTCACACCCAGGGTGAGGGCGCCCGCAAAAGCTGCGAACAGCAGGGAGGTCTGCAAGGTGGTTTCCGTCATCGGTTGACCTCCGTCAGGCAACAGGCATGCCGTTCGCATTCGTCGCCGGACCATGGCGGGCGATTGCATCCATTGCGGAAACCAGGTGCCGGCGGGCGCGAGCGATCCGTCCTACTGCTGCCAAGGCTGCGCGACGGTGTACCGGCTGCTCCATCAAGAGGGGCTGTCCCGCTACTACCAGCTGGCAGGCAACAACGTGACCCAGGTCACCCAGACCCCGGGGGCGCGCAGCCTCTCCTGGCTGGAGCCGCTGGCGGAGCGCGCGGAGGCCACCCCCGGTGAGGTGTGCAGCCTGGAGCTGGACATCCAGGGGCTGCACTGCGCCGCCTGTGTGTGGCTGCTCAACGAGGTGTTCCGCCGACAGGAGGGAGGGGCGGACCTGGAGGTGAACCCGGCGCTGGGCAAGGTGCGGCTGCGCTGGCTCAAGGGACGCTTCGATCTGGCCGGCTACCTGCGCGGGATCGAACGCTTCGGCTACCTGTTCGGGCCGGGCCGCAAGCAGTCCCATCGCCGGTCGCTGGAGCTGCCGGTGCGGATGGGGATCAGCGCGGTGATCACCACCAACGTGATGCTGTTCTCGATCGCCTTCTACTTCGGCCTCTCCTCCGAGGACGGCGAGCTGTTTCGCCTCTTCACCTGGCTGTCGGTGGTCCTCTCGGGGGTCAACGTCCTGGTGGGCGGCTGGCCCTTCTTCCGCGCCGCCTGGCGTGGGCTGGGTGCGCGGGTGCTGCACCTGGATCTCCCGATCGCCCTGGGCATCCTGGGGGTGTTCTTCACCTCGCTGTGGAAGGTGCGCGACGGCCGCGGTGACCTGGCGTACTTCGACACCCTCAACACCTTCGTGTTCCTGATGCTGGTGGGCCGCTGGATGCAGCAGCGGGTGCTGGAGCGCAACCGCCGCTTCCTGCTGGAGGACGACGGCGCGGAGGGGCTGACTGTGCGCCGGGTGGAGCACGGGGC
Organism: Myxococcaceae bacterium; assembly: GCA_036675345.1. Lineage (GTDB taxonomy): Bacteria > Myxococcota > Myxococcia > Myxococcales > Myxococcaceae > JALYOC01. Next base: position 198,520 of record JAKFFE010000020.1, on the reverse strand, counting down.
CCTGACCACGGTCCCGGTCTCCAAGGTCCGGGCCGGCGAGCTGTTGCTGATCGCCCCCGGGGACCTGGTCCCGGTGGATTCGATGCTGCTGGATGGCGAGGGGCAGTTCTCCACCGACTGGATCACCGGTGAGTCCCGGCCGCGCCAGGTCCCCACCGGGGAAACCGTCCCCGCCGGGGCCTTCAACGCCGGCGCCACCGCGCTGCGGGTACGGGCCGGCACCGACTATCTGGACTCGCCGCTCTCCTCCCTGCTGCGGGCCGGGCCCTCGGCCCGGAGCGCGGGCGACGGCAGCCACACCCGCTTCTGGGATCTCCTGGCGCGCGGCTGGTCCGCCGGAGTGCTGGTGGTCGCGTCCCTGGGGCTGTGGCTGTGGTGGCCGCAGGGGCCGCAGCGGGCGCTGGAGATCTCGGTGGCGCTGCTGGTGGTCACCTGCCCCTGCGCGATCGGCCTGGCGGTGCCGCTGGCCTACGAGCTGGCCCAGTCCCGCCTGCGCCGGGTGGGCTTCTTCATCCGCTCCGGGGACCTGTTGGACAAGCTGCCCCAGGTCCGCCAGGTGCTGTTCGACAAGACCGGGACCCTGACCCTGGGCCGGCTGGAGCTGACCTCCCGCGCGCCGCTGGAGTCGCTGTCCGACGACCAGCGCGCCCTGGCCTACAACCTGGCCTCCCGCAGCAACCACCCGGTGAGCCGCTGCCTGGCCGCGGCGCTGGCGGGTTCCCGCTTCGACGAGACACTGCAGGCGCGCGAGCTGCCGGGGCAGGGGATGGAGGCCACGGTGGAGGGCCGGGTGTGGCGCCTGGGCCGGGCCTCCTGGGCCGCGCCCCAGACCGAGGCCTCCGGCACGGTGCTCTCGGTGGACGGTGAACCGGTGGCGGTGTTCTCCCTGGGAGAGGCGCTGCGCGCCGACGCCCGCCGCGAGCTCTCGGCGCTGCAGCAGGCCGGCTACGCGGTGTGGTTGATCTCCGGTGACTCGCAGGACCGGGTGCAGGCGCTGGCCCGCGCCCTGGAGCTGCCGGCCCACCGGGTGCTGGGCGCCCAGCGTCCCCAGGACAAGGCCTCCGCGGTGGAGCAACTGGATCGCCGGGACACGCTGTACCTGGGCGATGGGGTCAACGACAGCCTGGCCTTCGAACAGGCGCTGTGCGCCGGGACCCCGGCCATCGACCGGCCAGTGATGCCCTCCCGCTCTGACTTCTTCCTGGTCGGCGAAGGCCTGGCCCCGCTGCGGGCTGCGCTGGCGGTCTCCGCGCGATTGCGTACCACCGTACGCACGGTGCTGGGGCTGGCGGTGGCCTACAACGCGCTGGCGATCACCACCTGCCTCCTGGGCGGGATGACCCCGCTGCGCGCGGCGATCGCCATGCCCGCCTCTTCGGTGGTGATCCTGCTCTTCACCGCCTGGCGGCTGTCCGGGTCCGCGCCCGCACCGTCGCCGGTCCAGGTCCCCGCGCGCGAGGTGCCGGCATGAGCGTGATGGTGTTGCAGGTGTTCGTCAGCCTGATGTTGGTGGCCGGCTCGGTGGTGATGTTCCTCTACAGCGTCCGCCACCGGGACCACGACCACGCCGATCGTTTGTCTCTCTTCCCGCTCGAGGACGACTCGAAGGGCACTTCCTCCAAGGAGCAGCAGTGAGTTCCGCAATCCAGAAGCAGGTGGTCTACGACGACGCCCCGGTCCGCTGGTTCATCGCCGCGGCGGTGATCTTCGGCATCGTGGGGATGACCGTGGGGGCCCTGGCCGCCACCCAGCTGGCCTTCTTCCAGGCCAACTTCAACCTCCCCTGGACCTCGTTCGGGCGGATGCGGCCACTGCACACCAACGCGGTGATCTTCGCCTTCGTCGGCAACATGATGTTCGCCGGCATCTACTACTCCACCCAGCGGCTGCTGAAGACCCGCATGGCCTCGGACCTGCTCTCCCGGATCCACTTCTGGGGCTGGCAGTTGATCATCGTGGCCGCGGCGATCACCCTCCCGCTGGGGATCACCTCCTCCAAGGAGTACGCCGAGCTGGAGTGGCCGATCGACCTGGCGATCACCGTGGTGTGGATCGTCTTCGCGGTGAACTTCTTCTGGACCCTGGCCAAGCGGAACGAGAAGAACCTCTACGTGGCGATCTGGTTCTACATCGCCACCATCGTCACCATCGCGGTGCTGCACGTGGTGAACAACCTGGCGCTGCCGCTGACCGCCACCAAGAGCTACTCGGTGTTCAGCGGGGTCCAGGACGCGCTGGTCCAGTGGTGGTACGGCCACAACGCGGTCGCCTTCTTCCTCACCACCCCGATCCTGGGGATCATGTACTACTTCCTCCCCAAGGCGGCCGAGCGTCCGGTGTTCTCCTACCGGCTCTCGATCGTGCACTTCTGGTCCCTGGTCTTCCTCTACATCTGGGCCGGTCCCCACCACCTGCTGTTCACCGCCCTGCCGGAGTGGGCCCAGTCGCTGGGGATGATCTTCTCGGTGATGCTGTGGGCGCCGTCCTGGGGCGGGATGCTCAACGGGCTGCTCACCCTGCGCGGGGCCTGGCACAAGGTCCGCGAGGAGCCGGTACTGAAGTTCTTCGTGGCCGGGGTGACCTTCTACGGAATGGCGACTTTCGAGGGACCGCTGCTGTCGATCAAGGCGGTCTCCGGGCTGGCCCACTACACCGACTGGATCATCGGCCACGTCCACGGCGGCGCCCTGGGCTGGAACGGGTTCATGGCGGCGGGGATGTTCTACTGGCTGGTCCCCAGGCTGTACGGCAGCAAGCTGCACTCCACCAAGGCCGCCGACGCCCACTTCTGGATCGGGACGGTGGGGATCCTCCTCTACATGTCCTCGATGTGGATCTCCGGGATCACCCAGGGCCTGATGTGGAAGGCGGAGAACGCGGACGGGACCCTGCTGTACCCGAACTTCGTGGAGACCCTGCTGGCGATCCGGCCGATGTACCTGCTGCGGCTGGTGGGCGGCTCGCTGTACCTGTTCGGGTTCTGCGTGATGGCCTGGAACCTGTGGAAGACCGCCCGGGCCGGCGCCCCGGTCACCACCTCGGTCTCGGTGGTGGTGGAGACCGAAGAGCCCCAAGCCGCACCCGGCCAGACCCCGGTCTGGCTGCAGGTGGCGCTGGGCCGCCCGCTGTGGATCGCCCTGGCGGTGATCACCACCACCCTCTTCCTGGGCTGGGCCCAGCCGATCCGCGCGGTGGTGCTGACGGTGATCCTGCTGGCCCTGGGCGAGTTCGCCTGGGTGATGGCCAAGCGCGACAAGCAGCAGAACCGGCCCTCCTGGTTCGCGCTGGTGGAACGCCGGCCGCTGGCCTTCACCGTTCTCACCCTGATCGCGATCCTGATCGGCGGGATGGCGGAGCTGCTCCCCACCATCCTGGTCAAGCAGGCGGTGCCCGCCACCGGAGAGGCCCAGCAGCCGTATTCGCCGCTGGAGCTGCAGGGACGTGACCTCTACGTCCGCGAGGGCTGCTACACCTGCCACTCCCAGATGATCCGCCCGTTCGCCAACGAGCAGCTCCGCTACGGACCGATCAGCCGGGCGGAGGAGTTCATCTACGACCACCCCTTCCAGTGGGGCAGCAAGCGCACCGGCCCCGACCTGCACCGGGTGGGCGGCAAGTACCCCAACCTCTGGCACTACACCCACATGGTGGATCCCCGCGCCACCAGCCCCGGCTCCAACATGCCGTCCTTCGCCTGGATGTCGGACCAGAAGCTGGAGGTGAAGCTGGCCCCCAAGAAGCTGCTGTTGATGCAGAAGCTGGGGGTGCCGTACACCAACGCCCAGGTCGATCAGGCGGAGGCCCACCAGCGCGGGCAGGCGGAGCAGATCACCGCCGACCTGGCCACCCAGGGGGTCACCGTTCCCTGGGACTCGGAGATGGTGGCCATCATCTCCTACCTGCAGCGGCTGGGGCGGGGGCCGCAGTTCCCCGCCGGTGAGCCGGTCCCGCCCAGCGTGGCGCAGGACCTGGAAGGAGGGGCAAACTGATGTGGAAGAGCTTCTATGCGGGGATGGCGTTCACCGAACTGCCCCTCTTCGCGCTCTTGCTGTTCGTGACCCTGTTCGGGGTGATGCTGACGCGGATCTTCATCCTCAAGCGCAAGCAGGACTTCGACCCCCTCGCCGCACTGCCCCTGGACGAATCCAATGAGTGACCATCCCAAGAGCGACGACCCCAACTCCAAGGTCGTCCACGTCTACGACGGCATCGAAGAGGAGGACAACCAGATGCCCAACTGGTGGCTGGGAATCCTCTACGCCAGCATCGTCTTCGCCTACGGCTACTGGATGTACTTCCACGTCGCCGACCAGGGGGAGACCCAGGTGGCGGCGATGCAGGCGGAGCTGGCGGTGCGGGAGCAGCAGGCCGCCGCCTCCCGTCCGGTGATCTCCGACGAGCTGCTGGCGAAGCTGGCGCAGGATCCCAAGGCCACCAGCGCCGGCGCCGAGTCCTTCAAGAGCACCTGCGCGGCCTGCCACGGCGCGGAGGGGCAGGGACTGATCGGCCCCAACCTCACCGACGGGTTCTGGCTGCACGGCAACAAGCCGGTGGAGATCCACAAGAGCATCGCGCTGGGGGTGATCGAGAAGGGGATGCCCGGCTGGGAGTCCTCGCTGGGGGCGGAGCGGGTGCAGGCGATCGCCGCCTACGTGCTGACCCTGAAGGGAAAGAACGTCCCCGGCAAGCCGCCGCAGGGCGAGAAGCTGGAGTAGGCAGGTGGCCCTCTCCTCCAAGCTGGCCTCGGTGGGAGAGGATGGATCGCGCCGGGCAATCCATCCCTCCGACGTCCGGGGGCGGTTCATCCGCGCCCGCACCTGGGTGTTCGCCGGGCTGATCGCCTTCTACGTGGCGCTGCCCTTCCTCAAGCTGGGCGGCCACCCGGTGATCCATCTGGATGTGCCGGCGCGGAAGTTCTACCTGTTCGGCGCCACCTTCAATGCCCAGGACTTCTGGCTGGTGCTGTTCCTGGTCACCACCGTCAGCTTCGCGCTCTTGTTCCTCACCGCCTGGGTGGGCCGGGTGTGGTGCGGGTGGGCCTGTCCGCAGACCGTGTTCCTGGAGTTCTTCTACCGGCGGGTGGAGCGGTGGATTGACGGCTCGCGCGAGCGGAGGCTGCGGACCGAAAAGGGCGGCTGGAACCTGGGCCGGGTGACGCGGGCCACGGTGAAGCATGCGCTGTACCTGGGGATCTCCGCTGGTCTGGCGCACGTGGCGCTGGCGCTGTTCATCCCCGTCCCCACCCTGGTGGCGATGGTGACCGAAGGGCCGGCGGAGCACCTGGCGCCGTTCACCTGGGCGGTGGTGGTGACCTTGGCGCTGTACTTCAACTACGCCTGGTTCCGCGAACAGCTGTGCATCGCCATCTGCCCCTACGGGCGGCTGCAGTCGATGATGATCGATCGCGACTCGCTGATCGTCGGCTACGACGCCCGCCGCGGCGATCCACGCGCCAAGCTGTTCAAGGCGGCGGCCCGGACCGTGACCCCTCCGCCCGAAGGCAACTCCCTCCCGCTTCCGGTGTTCGGCCAGCCCGCCGCCGGTGTCTTCGCGCCGAGCAGCAGTGGCGAACTGCGGGTGGAGCTCAATCCGGCGGCCTTCTCACTGCCGACGCTTCCTGCCGCACACAGCGGCGACTGCGTGGACTGCACCCGCTGCGTGACCGTGTGTCCGATGGGGATCGACATCCGCAACGGGCTGCAGCTGGAGTGCATCGCCTGCGCGCAGTGCATCGACGCGTGCGACGAGGTGATGATCAAGATCGGCCGGCCCACCGGGCTGATCCGCTACGACTCGCTCCAGGGTCTGCTGGGAGGCGCGCGTCAAGTGCTGCGCCCGCGGCTGCTGGTCTACGGAGGGATGCTGGTCGCCTCGGTCATGGCGCTGGTGGCGGGGCTGGCGCTGCGCACGCCCTTCGAGGCCAACCTGCTGCGGATGGCGGGGGCGCCCTACGAGGTGGACGGCGGCTTGCTGCGGAACCGCTTCGAGCTGCACCTGATGAACAAGGGTTCCTCCGCCGCCCACTACGAGATCTCGGTGCGGGCGGATCGCGAAGTAGCAGCGATCATCCCACAGCAACTCCTCGAGCTGGGATCGTTACAGGGTCACCGGATGCCGCTGGTGTTGAGCGTTCCGACAGCGTCTGCCCACGGGCCCTTCCCGGTGACGATCGAGGTGCGGGAGGTGGAGAGCGGTGAGATCATTGCGGCAGAGGGGAAATTCCTGGCTCCGCCCGCGCCGCCCCGAAGCTGAAACCTGGATCACCTCCGGTGTGTGCTGTGGCGATCCGCGACCGCCCGGTGTTCACAGGGGAGGGAGCCACCTCAGCGAGAACCGTAGTTCGTTGGGCCTATTGAGAAGCTGGCCCCCAAAGCGAATCATTCTCGCCCGGGGGTGAGTGAGTATGAATGACGCAGCACCGATTCGGATTGCAGTCCTGGAGCGTCGTACGTTGCTTCGCGAGAGCGTGAGTCATGCGCTGTCGCAGGCGAACTTCGAAGTGGTGGCGGAGGACGGGGACGTCCCCGACTTCTTGAACCACCTGGAGGATCGCTTCCCCTCCATCGGCCTGGTGGATGTGTCCGATGTGCCAGGGGGAGTGAAGATCCTCCAGCTGGCCCGTCAGCGCAGCCCCTCCACCCGGTTGGTGGCGCTGGTCCTGGATCTGGAGCCAGGGATCGTCCAGAGCGCCATCGACGCCGGAGTGGCCGGGGTGTTCAGCGTCGCCTCCGGGCACCTGGGCACCTTGATCGAGGCGTTGCACGGAGTGGCCTCGGGGGAGCGGCTGTTTCCCGCCTCCGCCTTTGATGAGACCACCCCGCCCCGTCCCGCCTCGCCGATGCGGCCCCACGTCTCCTCCCGCGAGCGGCAGGTGCTCTCCTGCATCTCCGCCGGCTACGACAACCTGAAGATCGCCGCCCATCTGGGGATCTGCGAACGGACGGTCAAGGCGCACGTCTCCGCCCTCTACCGGAAGCTGGGCGCCGAAAACCGCACCCAGCTGGCCCTGGCCGGACTCTCCCAGGGGCTGGTTCCTCCCTCCGCCTGAGCCCGCCGGCCCCTGACGCCAGGGGCCGTCGTGCCGTGCGTTCCTCACCGCTTGGGGGAGAGTCATGACCAACGAGGTCCACGCAGAGAGCAATCTGCACATCGAGGTCTCCGAGTCATTGCTGCAGCTGATCGTCTCCTTCGTGGGGGTCAGCGATGCGCGGGACCCCACCCCGTTCATCGAACCGATCCTCCGGCGGGTGGCGGAGCAGGCCCGGCATCACAGCAAGCTGATGGTGCTCGACTTCCGGAGGCTGGAGCGGATGAACTCCTCCTCGGTGCCGCCGATCGTCCGGGTGCTGGACACCGCCCGGCGCGGCCAGATGCGGTTGAAGGTGATCTACGACCGGACCCGCCGGTGGCAGTCCACCTCCTTCTCCGCGCTCAAGGCCTTCGAGACCCTGGATGGCCGGATCGCCATCCTCCCGGCCTGAGCCCTCAGGTCGCCGGTTCCAGGCCCAGGTCGCGCGCCAGCAGCGCCATCTCGATCCGGTTCTCCCGGCCCAGCTTCCGGTAGAGGTGCCCCACGTGCACCTTCACCGTGTGCTCGGAGATCCCCAGCAGGGAGGCGATCTTCAGGTTGTCCATCCCGGTCCCGATGTGGGCCAGCACCTGGAGCTCCCGCCGGGAGAGGGAAGTCAGCTCGCCGGCGGGGCCCGGCTGCTTCTTCACCAGCGGCTGGATGGGACCAAAAGGCGCCGAGGCCACCGCCCCGATGATCTGCAGCAGCTGCTCGCAGCCGGTGGAGAAGCGGTCCACCACCGCCGAGGCGCCTGCCTCCAGGCAGGCCTTTACCGCCACCGGGTCTCCGGTGCAGGTGAGGAGGATCGTCTTTTGTTCCGGATGGACCTGGAGGATCCGCTCCAACAGATCGCGGGCCACCCAGGGAAGCAGCACTCCCACCACCGCCACCGTGGGGCGTTCCCGGGTCAGGTGGGAGAGGAACAGCGGCGGTTCGGTGTGGCAGCCCACCAGCTCCACCCCGCTGGCGGTCAGATAGCGGGACAGCGCGTCTTGAAGCAGCAGCTGGCTCTCCAGAACGGAGACCCGCACCACGAGTGTGTTCGATCCCATCAAAGCCCCCCCGGGCTCAGAACCCTCTCCCCGATCCCGGACCGCGCTGGCCCCGGGATCAACGGAGAGCTCGAGTCTACCGTCCCCAGGGGAAGGGTAGAAGTAGGGGCCAAGCCGTCCGGGCGAAGAAATGCACCGCTATACCCCCAGGTACCTGGGGGCGATCCCTCAGCCCCTCATGTGCGCACGGTCGCGCAGCCCCGCTTGTCATCCTGAACCGCAGATCGAAGCCTGGGCGCCGCCGGCGACTGGTCCACCAGGTGTTGCGGATTTCGACACTGCGGCAAACCCGATGGAACGCCGCGTCGATTAAGGGGACAGGCTGCATTCGAGACGCGCCGCGGCGAACGCCAAGCCCCGGGTCTCCATCCAGAGCGGGTTGCCCGTTGACGGTCCGCGGTGAAGCACCCAGCCTGACCGCAATCCGTCCAGGCGCGGTGGGTGGCGCTGGAATCGGTTGGCTCGGGTCGCTAGAGAGTCGCGCATGGCGGACAAGCGCCGGTTCGAGTTCTTCGCGCACTTCCTGGTCGACACCTTCGGCGAGGCGCGGCGCGTGTTCGACATCGCCGGAGGGATGGGCCGGCTGAACCTGGCCCTGGGTGCGCTGGGCCGCGAGTGCACGACGTTCGATGTCCGCCACAAGCGGCTGCCGGAGATCTCCTACGCCGAGCGCCTCTTCACCCTGGACGAACCCTGCACCGCCCAGCTGGTGGTGGGGATGCACGCCGACGGCGCCACCCGGCTGATCATCGAATACGCGGGGCGTCACCGGATCCCGTTCGCGGTGGTCCCCTGCTGCTCGGACAACTCGATGCCCTACAAACCGTGGATGCGCCACCTGGCCGAGGTGGCCCGCGAGCAGCGACTGACCGCTGAAGAGTTCACCCTGCCGATCGAAGGACGGGCGCGGGTGTTGTTCGGGCGCCCGGCCTAGTCGCGGTCGCCGGGCAACCAGGCAGCCGTCACCGCGGCCGGCGGACGATGGCCATCTTCACTCCAAGGAGGGCGGAGGATGGACCCCGAGAAGCAGCGCGGCCCCAAGACGCAGAAGCAGCCGGAGCGGACCCGAGGCGAGGAGAAGAAGGATCCGCGCCGGATCCAGGACCCCGGCCAGGTCAGTCACCCGGACCGCCAGGGCGAAGGCGGGCGCCAGCCGGAGGAACCGCACGGAGACAGCGAGGCGGTCTAGGCGTCAGCCGGAACCGCACGGCGTTGGCCAGGCGCGGAGCATGGCATCCGCCGGAACCGCACGGCGACAGCGAGGCGGTCGAGGGCGGCCGCCGGCCTAGCGGGGCGCGGCCTTCGCTGCCCGTCCCATGCACTTCTCGAAGCGCAGGTTCACGTTCCGGGCGAACCAGGCGGTGCTCCTCTGCTGCTTGAGCTTGGGGCTCTCCAGGGTGACGTCCGGCAGCTGCGCGTACTTCCACTCCTTGCCGGTCCTCTCCCGGTAGATCCGCTGCAGGGTGCGCCAGGTCTCGGTCTCCTCGAAGGCCTGCTCCTTCTCCTTCTTCACCTCCCGGCGCAGCGTCCACTCCGAGAGCCCGGGGGCCAGCCGCTCCCGGAACTGCAGCAGCGCCCGCAGGGTGTTGGACTCCTGGGCCAGCGGCTGGCCGTCCTTCCCGTAGGCCAGCAGGTCTCCGTCGGTGGCCAGCTTGAGTCCGGTCAGCTCGGTGAGCTGCGCCTGCAGCGCGGCGTTGCGGGAGGCGAAGAACCCGGCGTTGTAGTCGGCGAACCGGTAGATCGGCTGGGGATAGGCGGCGCTGTAGCCCAGCAACCGCGCCGTCCCGTAATCCACGCCGCCGCGACGGGTATAGAGCGCATCGCGCACCGCCCACCCCTCGCGCTTGAGCCTGGCGGCCAGCTGCTGGGCAAAGGTCACGCTGACCTGCATCGATCCGGCGGTGGTGATCGGGTTCTGCTCCTCCAGGCTGCTCTTCCCGGCCAGGGAGCTGGCCAGGTTCGCGGCCTGGTACGCGTTGGGGAACTCGGCCCGGTAGTGGTCCAGCAGGTCCCGGTACAGCCGGTCCAGGTCCTGTTCGGTGCGGACCTTGTCCAGCCGTTGTTGGAAGGTCTGTCTGGCGCCGGGCGCCTTGCCGGACAGCAGCTGCGAGAGCACCGGCTTGCGCGCGGGTCCCAGCCCGGCCAGCTTCTCCTCCAGCTCCGCCCGGACGATCGCCGCCAGCCTGGGCACCGTGGGGTTGGCCACGAACCCCGACTCCTGTTCGATCACCGCCAGCACCGAGCACACCGAGGGCGCGTCCGGCCACAACCCGTGGGTGCCGAAGGCGGCCAGCACGTCCTCCGCCCAGCCCCGGCGTTCGGTCTTGCCGGGCGGGATCAGCCGCTCCACCTCCTCCACCGAGAGCCGGGGGAGGGGCGGGGGCACGGGAGGTTCGGGCTGGCGGGGGCAGCCGGTGCCCAGCAGCGCCAGCACCGCCAGCCAGGGGAGGACGCGGGTCAGGCTCACCCTGCCTTGCGGACCTCGCCCAGCTCCTCCACCACCGCCACCACCTCCGCCGACTTCTCTCCTCGGACGCCGATCTTCTTGGCCGGGACGCCGCCCCAGATCTCGTTGGCGCCGACCTTGGTGTTCTTCTTCAGCACCGCGTTGGCGGCCAGGATCGCCCCGTCGCCAATCTCGCAGCCGGGCATGATCACGCTCATCAGGCCGCAGGTGACGTTGCTGCCGATCTTCACCGGCGCGCAGACGATGTTCGGACCCTCCACCGAGTGGCCGATCAGGGTCACGTCCCCGCCCAGCACCGTGTCCTGTCCCACGGTGATCACCGGGCAGTCGGAGATGGTGTTGGTGTTGATCTGGGTGCGCTTGCCGATCTTCATTCCCATCGCCCGGTAGAAGAAGCGGATGAACGGGGTGGCGCGGATCCAGTTCACGAAGCTGTAGCGCATCACCAGGATCAGCATGTTGTAGGAGGCCCACTGGAAGCCCTTCATCGACACGTAGGGGTACTTCCCCTGCGGCACCGTCCAGGCAAAGGTGACCACCCGCGCCACCGGCAGCACCACCAGCAGCGACATCCCGTAGATGAAGTAGGCGAACGCCGCCGCCATGCACAGCACCGGCAGCCGGTACCAGGCGGCGGGCAGGTTCTCGAACACGTACAGGAAGAACGCCGCGCCCGGGGTGGCGGCCAGGCCGATCACCGCCGCGACCTCGGCGAACATGAACAGGGTCACCAGCGAATGGATGGGCGTCATGAAGCGCTTGAGCATGACGTCACCATAGCGTGACTGGGGCCCGGGGTGGGTGCCCGGCTGCCTGCCGCCTGGCGGTCAGGCCTGCGCCACCGGGCGCACAGCGTCCGCCACCTCGAAGCTCTGCACCGCGTCCTGGAGTTCCCGGGCCAGCCGCACCAGATCCACGTTGGCGATGATGATCGCCTGGGTGGCCTGTTCGGTCTCCTGGGTCACCGAGAGGATGTCTCCCATCGCCCCCGCCAGCTGGTCGGTGCCCGCCTGCTGCTGCTGGGTGGAGGAGGAGATTGTCTTCACCGCCTCCGAGGTCTGGCCGGCCAGCCCCACGATGTTGGCCAGCGAGTGGGTCATGGCTTCCACGATCCCGGTGCTGCTCTCGGTGGTGCGCATCCCCGCCTCGGTCACCCGCACCGCCTCGGTGGAGGCGTCGCGGATCTGATCGATCAGCTCCACGATCTCCTGGGTGGAGCGGGTGACGTTCTCCGCCATCCGCCGCATCTCGGTGGCCACCAGCGAGAATGCCCGGCCCACCTCGCCCGCCTTGACGCCCTCCAGCTCGGCGTTCAGCGCCAGCAGATCCGACTTCTCGGCGATCCCGTTGATGAACTCGATGATCTTGCCGATCTGCCCCAGCCGCGCGTTGAGCAACGCCACCGAGTCGGAGATCGCCTGGTTGCCGCGCTTCATCCGCTCCATCGCCTCGGAGAAGGTCACCGCGTTGGAGCGGGCCTGCTCGGCGGACTGCAGCGTCTGCTGGGCGATCTGCGCCACCGACGAGGCGTTCTCGGCGATCGACCGCGCCGAGCGGGCCAGCTCCTCGGTGGTGGAGGAGGTCTGGGTCAGCGCGCTGGCCTGCCGGGCCGCCCCCGACTCGTGCTTGGAGGAGGTGACCACGATCTGCTCGGTGGTGCTGCTGATCTGCACCCCGGCCCGCTTGAGCTGGCTCAGCAGCGACCCCAGCTGACCCTCCATCTGGGCAAAGGACACCCCCAGGGTCCACAGCTCGGCCTCCGCCACCACCAGGTGGGGATCGGACAGCCGGCCCTCGGAGACCCGGCGGGCCTCCCGGGCCATCCGCTCCAGCGGGTCCGCCATCACCTTGCCCACCGCGGCGGCCAGCAGCCCCACCAGCAGCAGCAGCCCCGCCGCCACTCCCAGGACCTGGACCCGCAGCAGGGTGATCGCGTGCTGGCTGGCCTCCAGCCGCGCCACCGGATCCGCGATCTGCGCCACCGCCTCCAGGTGCTTGCGTCCCTGCCCGGTGGCCGCGTCCGCCACCAGCAACGCGGGGACCGCGGAGACGATCAGCCCGAACACCAGCAACCGGCCGCGCAGCCGCAGCCGGGGAGGGGGGATGGCCTGCGCCAGCTGGGCCGCGGTCAGCCCCCGACCGGCGATGTGGGACACCAGGGCCCGCGAACGACGGGTCATCTCGAAGTGGGGCAACAGGCAGACCAGCGGTCCGGCCACCAGCCCCATCATCGAGAGCCGGATCATCGTCTCCACGGTCACCCAGTCGGTGGTCACCCGGAGCAGGATCGGAACCACCGTCCCCAGCAGGACCCAGTGCTGCAGCCGGGCCATGAACAGCCGCTCCGGCAGCCCGTGGGCCTCGCGCGCGGAGCTCTGGAGGTTCTCCACCGAGGCGGTGAGGGTCTTCTCGCTGATCCGCCTCCAGGTGCCCAGGAAGCGGCGGGAGCGGACCTCGGCGCCGGCCACCGTCACCACCCAGAGCACCGCGGCGATCACCCACAGCATCCGCGCCCAGTAGGCGGAGGGCTCCACCATCCAGATCGCGTACGCAAAGATGCCGGCGATTCCCACGGTGGTGGCGACCGCGGCGGGAAGGGAGAACCAGCGGGCGCCCAGCGGCGCCCCACGGTCGAAGGGGTCCATGCTGCGGCGAGTCTACGCGCAAAGTCGCTCACCGCGGTGGCCCGCCCGGTCGCCTGGCCGGTCGACCAGGCCCCTTTTTTCGCGCCGGCGGTCGGGCCGCGCACCCTTTGCGGCCTCCCCGGCCCTCCGCTCGCGCCGAAGTTGACCGGCACAGGCCTTGCGTCAGCGCCGGGGATGACGTCCCCCTCCGTTCCCTCCGAGGCCCTGGTGGCCCGCTACGACCAGGCCGGCCCGCGCTACACCAGCTACCCCACGGTGCCCGCCTGGTCCCCCCTGGTCTCCGCCCACACCCACGCCGAGCAACTGCGGCTGGCCGCCGGGAAGGCGGCTCCGCTCTCGCTCTACTTCCACCTGCCGTTCTGCGCCCGGCTTTGCACCTACTGCGGCTGCAACATGGTGATCACCCGGGACCAGTCCCGGGCGGACTCCTACACCGATGACCTGATCCGCGAGATGGATCTGGTGGTGGAACGTCTGGGCGCGCGCACCTCGGTCTCCCAGCTGCACTGGGGCGGGGGCACCCCCACCTTCTTCGACGAGCGCCAGCTGACCCGGCTGTGGGAGGAGATCGCCTCCCGCTTCACCCTCACCCCGGAGGCCGAGGTCTCGGTGGAGGTGAACCCGGCGGTGACCTCGGTCCGGCAGATGGAGGTCCTGCGCGGCCTGGGCTTCAACCGGGTCTCGATGGGGGTCCAGGACTTCGACCCGCTGGTGCAAAAGACGATCAACCGCTACCAGACCGAGGAGCAGACCCGCATCCTGCTGGAGGCGGCGCGGGGGCTGGGCTTCTCGGGGGTGAACTTCGATCTGGTCTACGGGCTGCCCCACCAGACCCAGGAGAGCTGGCAGCGCACCTTGGATCAGGTGCTGCGGATGCGCCCGGACCGCTTCGCCATCTACGCGTTTGCCTACATGCCGGATCAGATCCCCCACCAGCGCAAGCTGCCGGTGGCGGCGATGGCCAAGGGCCCGGACAAGCTGTCCTTGTTCCTGGCCGCCTGGTCGCAGATCTCCGACGCCGGCTACCGGGCGATCGGGATGGACCACTTCGCGCTGCCCGGAGACGAGCTCTCCTTGGCCCAGGAGCGACGCGCGCTGGGTCGCAACTTCCAGGGCTACACCGTGCAGTCGGCGCAGGACGTGGTGGCCCTGGGCGCCTCGGGGATCAGCGACCTGGGCGGGGTCTACGCCCAGAACGCCCGCGGGCTGGACGCCTACCGGGCCTCGGTGCAGCGGGGGGAACTGGCGGTGGTGAAGGGCTTCGTCTGCTCGGAAGACGACCTCCGCCGGCGGCAGATCATCAACGGGCTGATGTGCAACTTCTGGACGGACCTGGGCCCTGACGCTGGCACCCGCTACGCCCCGGAGCTGGAGCGGCTGGCCCCGCTGCGCGAGGACGGGCTGGTGGAGCTGCGCGGGGGCGAGGTGTCGGTCACCCCGCTGGGGCGGTTCTTCGTCCGCAACGTGGCGATGGCCTTCGACGCCTACCTGCGCGAGGGCCAGCGCTTCTCACGCACGGTGTAATCGGCGCCGGGCGGTCGCCTTCGGGGCGCGGATTCCTCTAAGCTGCCCGGACGTCATGTCCTCGCCGCCCCGCGCCTATTTCGCCTACTCGCCGCTGATCGACCCGGCAGTCTTCGAGGACTGGCGGCAGAAGCACGGCTACGGCGCCTTCCGCCTCCCGGAGGGCGAGGCCGCCGAGGCGCTGGAGGTGGACCTGGCGTTCGACTTCGTCTCCCCCCGCTGGGGCGGGCGGATCGCCAGCCTGGTCAAGAAGCCGGGCAAGACGGTGCACGGCAAGCTGTTCCGGATCTCCGCCTCGGACTGGGCAATCACCCAGCACGCGGAGGGCGCACGCGGAGGGAAGTTCGTCGAGCTTCCGATCCAGGTCCGCGCCGGCGGCAAGACCCTGACCGCCACCGCCTTCTCCGCCCACCCGGACCTCGCCACCCACAAGGGCCCGGTCTCCGAGGACTACGCCCGGGCCCTGGCCCAGGCCGCGGAGGCCGCCAAGCTGCCCCACCCCTGGGTGCTGAGGCTGAAGGCAGAGTCAGAGATTCTTCAACGAGTCCAAGCCTTTGGGCGCCAGCAGGGCCTCTCCAAAGATTAGTCGCAACTCTACACGCACCTACACCGAGAACCCTACATGGCCGACCCCACGACCCGCCTGCCGGCGTCGCCGACCAGCAGCGTCTCCGTCTCGCGGTCTTCCACCGCCAGCACCGCCGTGCCCACCCCCACCACCCAGTCGGTGGACATCGCCTCGGTGATGGAGCGGTACGGGTGGCAGCCGGGGGACTGGCAGGAGCGGCTGCTGCAGTCCGCGGACGACGCCGGCCAGGACGACGGCAAGATCTCCGCCAGCGAGCTGGACGGCTACCTGGCCGCGCCGGTGGACGGCCAGTTCCTCACCAGCTCCCGGCTGGTGGAGGCCCGCAATGTGATCAAGACCGCGGGCACCAGCGTGGCGGTGGACTCCTTCGCCGAGGGCTGGCAGCGCAACCTGGCCCAGGCCGCGGACCAGCTGGGCTACAGCGACGGCAAGGTCAGCGAGAAGGACATGGAGAAGTACATCGCCCATGTCCGCAACGAGAAGGGCGCGCTGCCCACCTGGTTCCCGGAGCAGAAGGCGGCGGCCTTCCACAGCAAGGTGGCCGAGCTCACCGGCGAGGCGGACAGCCTGTCGGTGGAGGGGGACGGCCGTCCGGTCTCCCCCCAGGGCGCCAAGGTGACCGACTCCCCCACCGGGGTGCAGATCATCAAGGACTACATGCGGATCTCGGTGGACGCGGACACCCGGAACCCGGAGTGGGTCAGCTACGTGATGAGCGGCGCGGACCTGCAGATCAGCGAGAGTCCACCCCGCCACAAGGGCGGGTTCCACCTCGATCCGGACATGCCCAAGCTGCCGGTGCCCCGGGTCTCCAACGGTGAGTACACGCTGCTCAACAAGGCCCGCGCCACGGACACCGTGGCCACCCCGTTCGATCGCGGGCACATGCGTGAGGCCGAATCGTCGGTCAACGTCGAGTCGATGTACGAGAGCTTCCAGACCAACAACATCTCCCCCCAGTACGGGACGCTGAACCAGGGCGCCTGGCGCTACCTGGAGGAGGCCACCCGCGAGCTGGCCGAGTCCAACCAGGGGAAGGTGACGGTGGTCACCGGGAACCTGTACCTGGACGCCAACGGCAAGCCGCTCCCGGCGGACCAGATCGACATGCAGGCCACCACCCTGGGCCACAAGGGGCTGGGGATCCCCACCCACTGCTTCAAGACGGTGCTGCTGGAGAAGGACAACGGCGAGCGGCAGATGTTCGCCTTCATCGTCCCCAACAACCCGGACATGAAGCGGGACCTCCAGGACGTCCAAAGTCGCCTGGGTCCGGAGGGCTGGCGGGTCAGCGTGGATCAGGTGGAGCAGCTGCTGGGCGCCGACCTCTACGCGCACCTGGATCCGGCCACCCAGGAGCGGCTGGAGAAGGACCCGGCCGCCCGGGCGGCGATGGTCAGCCAGACCGAGTTCAAGATGGCCAACCTGTTCATGGGCGACGGGACCTACCAGCTCGCCGCAAGCTAGGCGCCTTCACCGCCGCCCATGCCGTCCGCCTTCAAGTCCATCACCGCCGAAGACTATCCCCGGGAGGTCCTCGCCCAGCCGGGTGGGGTGGTGGTCTTCTTCTGGTCTCCGCAGAGCGCCCCCTGTCGGCTGTTCATCGCCCCCCTGGAACAGTTCGCCGCCGCGCGCGCCCACCGTCCCAAGCTGGTGAAGGTGAACGTGGACGAGCACGCCGCCGCCGCCCGTCAGGTCAAGCTGGGCGGGGTCCCGGCGCTGTTGGCCTACCGCGACGGCCAGGTGGTGGGGCAGTTGATCGGCACCGGCTCCCCCCGCGAGGTGGAGGCAGTGTTCGCCCAGGCGGACTGAAAGCCAGAGGTCAGCTCGTCACGCCGCGGCGGGTCCGCATCTCCTTGACCACCTCCGCCTGGAGCTCCGGGGGCAGCAAGCGGGACAGGGAGGGGAGGATCACCTCTTCCTCCAGGGTCAGGTGGCGACGCAGCAGCTCCTCCAGGTGGGTGGAGGCCTGGGGCAGCTGGGCGCCGAAGGAGGCCAGCCGGGCCGGATCCTCGATCAGGGTGGACCACACCGAGGTCAGCTCGGCCAGCAGGTCCTCGATCTCCAGGTGCTCGCTGCTCATCGCGCCCAGCGCATCCTCCAGCTCGCGGGACGGGTGGGCCGCCAGCAGCCGGGGGCGCACCGAGAGATCCTCGTCCGCCACGTGCAGCGGCAGGGCCACGGTGAAGTAGCGGTGCACCCGGGAGGCCACCTCGGCGATCTCCGGAGGCGGCGCCTGCACGGTCGCCAGCCGGACGCCCAGGGAGGAGAAGCGGCGGATCCGCTCGTGGCAGTCCAACAGCAGGGTGTTGGGGTCGGACTGATCCAACGTCTTGGCCTGCGGCCGGGTGCCCAGCGTGACCAACATCGTGCCTCCTCCTTCGGTGGGGAACAGTCAGTGGAACCGGGGATCATCCCGCAGCATCCGGTGCAGTGAATCCACGAACCCGGCCAGGAAGTCCACCTGGCCGCGGGGACGGGCCACCAGCGGATCCATCACCGTGCAGCGCAACACGGTCAGCCCCCCGGTCCGATCGGTCTCCGCCGGCCCAAAGCCCAGCGCCCCGCTCCAGGGGTGGACCACCGCGCCGTACTCGGAGCCCAGCAGGGTGGTGCGGGAGACCAAGTAGTCCAAGGTCCGCGCCGGCTGCGCGCCGCCGGCGCTCATCCGCCGGTGCAGCCGTTCGGTGAACGCATTGTTGTCGGCCAGGGTCTTCAAGGAAGGGTGCCCCAGCGCGAAGCAGACGATGTTCAGGTCCGAGGGCGGCAGCAGCACCCGCCGGAAGGGCCCGAAGTCATGCGCCTCCAGCAGCCGGTACAGCCGCCGGGCGCCGCGGGCAGTCTCCGCCACCAGGTGCCCATAGCCGGTCTGGTCCAGGGCCAGCACCCGGTGCGCCATCCACACCGCCGCCGCCGCCGCGCCCGGCTTGGAGCCTTCGAACACGAAGCGGCCCAGGTCGGTGCTGGCGGCCGGGTCGTCCAGGAACACGTAGGGCGCATCCGCGGAGACCAGGTGCCGGGTGCGGGCGTCGCGAAAGCAGATCGCGCCGGCGGGGTAGGGGACGTAGCCCAGCTTGTGGGGATCGAGGGTGATGGAGTCGGTGTGCTCCAGCCCGCACAGGGCCGCGTACACCTCCGGGGACGGCCAGGCCTCCGGCGCCGACTCGGCGTGCAGCTCCTCCAGCGGACGCCGCCCACCCTCCGGGGTGCGGGTGACCGCCGCCGCGTAGCCACCCCAGGCGGCGTCGGCATGGAGGTGGAAGGCCATCCCCCGCTGGGTGCCCACCCGCTCCCGCAGCCGGACGATCTGATCCACCCGGTCCACCGCCGCCTCCTCGGTGGTGCCGGCCACGGTCACGCAGGCGATCACCGGCTGGTGGAGCCGGTGCAGCTTCTCCAGCCGGTCCTCCAGCGCGGTCAGGTCCATCCGGAAGCTGCCATCCACCGGCACCCGGATCAGCTGGGAGGCGCCAATCCCCAGCGCCCGGCAGATCTTCTCCCAGGAGTAGTGCGCGGTGGAGGGGACCAACACCACCCCGGGGGGAAGCGCGTCCCCGAACTCCGCGGCCAGCCGCCGGCCGAACTCCTGCGCGCCCAGCCCGGCCAGCGACCACTGGGCCAGCGCGGCGTGGGCTGCACGGGGAGTGGGCGCCGCGGCCACCAGCCGGTCCGCCGCGTCCAGCGTCTGCGCCGGGCCCAGGTTCAACAGCTGCCACAGCTCCAGCCCCTCCAGCGGGCGGTGGCTGCCATCGGGCAGCTCCACCGTCAGCCGCACCCCCAGGCTGGCCGCCGCCCAGCGCAGGGCCACCGGCAGGTACTTGACGCTGCGGGCGATCCACAGCGCCTCGAAGTTGGCGACCGTGCCCCCGGAGGTGAGGTGGCTCCACTGGGAGGCGGCGGGATAGCCGATCATCGTCGCCAGTTGCTGGCCCACCGCCAGCTCCAGCCGGGTGGTGACCGGGGCGGCCTCGGTGGCCACGTTGTTGGGGTTGTAGAGCAGCGCCGCGAAGTAGCCGATGGTGGCGGCCATGCTGGGGTCCGACGCCATGTGCCCGATGTAGCGGGGCGAATGGAACGGCACCCCGTCCTTGAGCTGCCCCAGCAGGCCCATCAACTCCTGGGAGATCACCGACACCGCCTCCTGGTGGGAGGGGGCGCGGCGGTCCTTCTCGGTGAGGGTGAAGCCGTCCTCGGGGTGGAAGTTGCGCCGCCAGAAGACGTGGTCCCGGAACGCCTCCAGCAGCAGCCGCTCGAAGACGTCCGCGTTCTCCGCCTTGGGGCCCAGGAACAGCGCCGTCAGGTCGGTGGGCGTCCGCGAGGTCCCGCTCACCCGTTCCCTCCGGCAGCGGAGGCCAGGGCCGGGGGCACCGGCGGGGCGTGGGCCTCACCGTGCTGGGCCACCAGGTTCAGCTCGGCCTCGTTCTTCACCCTCCCCTCGGCGCCCCGTTCGATCAGCTCGTGGTCCGCCAGGTAGCGCAGGGCGCGGGAGAGCGTCTCCGGACGCATTCCCAGCAGCCGGGCCACCAGCTGCTTCTGCAACGGGGGGACGCCGGGCGGGTGCAGCCCCACCGTGAGCAGGAACCGGGCGGTGCGGGCCACCGCGTCGCCGCTGCGCCAGGAGACGTCCCGCTGGCGCTGCTCCAGATCTCCCAGGATCAGATCCAGGATCTTCCGGGCCGGGCTGGTGGGAGGGCCAATCCAATCCGCGGCGGCGGCCGACTCCAGCGAGCACAGCCGGACCTCGGAGAGCGCGCGCACCTCGTAGGGGGAGCTGTCGCCCCGCAGCGACTCGCTCATCAGGAAGGAGCGGGGACCCCGCAGGGACACCGACTCACCGCCGTCCTCCTCCACCCGGGTCAGCGAGACCACTCCCTCCCGCACGAACCCCACCCGTTGGCTGCGCTCCCCCTGCGCGGTGATCACCGCCCCCGCGGGCAGGGTGTTGGGGGTGAAGGGGCAGCGGGCGTCGGTGGACGAACCCAACGGACAGACGTGGCAGGCTGAGACGGGAAACTGGATCACGACAACCTCCGGTGACTGCTCGGTGCTTCGGCTTCAGAGAGCAAGCTCGGCGCGCTCCTCACAGGAGACGCACATCCGGGCCTGGGGCACCGCGGCCAGCCGGCTCTTGCCCACCGGCCCGCTGCACTGCATGCAGCGCCCGTAGACCCCGGCCTCGATCCGCTGCAGCGCCGCGTCGATCTCCTGGACCTCCAGCCGCTCCCGGTCGGTCAGCTCCCGGAGCACGGTGTCGGTGGTCGCGTCCTGGGCGCGGTCGGTCCAGTCCGGCTCCACCTTCTGGTGCAGCTGCTGCTCGGCCTCCAGGTTTCGCGTGACCATCCCCAGCAGGTGACTGCGGCGTTGCTGCAACCGCATTCGCGCGCTTCGCGCCATTTCGTTCATGACTGCCTCCGTGAACGCTGGCTTTTGCAAGGGTCAGACCGACCCGGTCCCCAGAGGGAGCGGGCAGGTCCTCCCGTCGAAATCGGTGCGCGGCGCGCCAGGGGGCCGCAAGACTTGCGCGCGGCTTGGTCCCGGTGCCCACTGGGGCAAGAGGGCATGAAGGCTGCAAGTTCGCAGTGGGAGGAGACGCGGCATGGGAATCGATCACATCCTGGTGGCCATCGACGGTTCGGAGGCGGCGGCGCGGGCGCTGGCCATGGCGGCGAACCTGGCGGCGAAGCTGTCCGCCCGGATGACCATCGCGCATGTGCTGCCCACCTATGAGGGGCCGCCGGACTCCAACTTCGAACCCTTTGAACGCGCGGCGGAGGCCTACGCCCAGCAGCTGCTGACCAGCGGGATCCGCAGCAGCGGCCTGCCGGTGGACCGGGTGGAGACCGCGGTGCTGCGCGGAGATTCCGCCTCCGCGGTGGCGGACTGCGCGGACCGGGTGAAGGCGGATCTGGTGGTGGTGGGAAGCCGCGGGCGGGGCACGGTGACCCGGATGCTGATGGGCAGCGTCTCCGACCGGTTGGTCCACATCTGCAATCTGCCGGTGCTGGTGGTCCGGTAGGGTAGGGCCGCAGGACGCGGGGGGGAACGCGTCCGGATGGGCAAGCGGAGCACCTGGATGGCGCCTCCACGAGACAGCCTTCGCTTCGCCCTCCTCGGGCTGGCCCTGGGTCTGGGCGCGCCGTTGGGGTGGCTGGGGGTGCGGCTGCTGGGCGGACACGGCCCGGCCGCCGTCGAGGTGGGCGGCCACCTGGCGTTGTATCTCTACCTGCTGCTGGCCACCGGGATCGCCTTTGCCGGCTTCGGGCTGCTGCTGGGGCGGATGAGCGAGAAGCTGGCGGCGCTCAACGCCGCGCTGGCCCGCCGGGCGCTGACGGACCCGCTCAGCGGGTTGCACAACCGGGCCTACTTCGATGAGCGGCTGGCGGAGGAGCTGGCAGTCAGCCACCGCGCCGGGACGCCCCTGTCGCTGGTCTACTTCGACCTGGACCACTTCAAGGAGATCAACGACCGCTACGGTCACGCGGTCGGAGACCAGGTCATCGTCGCCACCGGCGCGGTGCTCCGGCGGACCCTGCGCGCGGGAGAGAAGGCCTGCCGGGTGGGGGGCGACGAGTTCGCGGTGATCTGCCCCGAGTCCTCACTTCAGGCGGCGATGACCCTGGCCGAGCGGCTGCGGCTGGAGCTGGCCGCCGAACCGCTGGGCCCGGAGGGGCTGAGGGTCAGCGCGTCCTTCGGGGTGGCCGAGCGGGCGGACGCGCCGACCCACGAGCTGCTCGCCCTCCGGGCGGATGAGGCGCTGTACCGCGCCAAGCAGCTGGGACGGAACCAGGTGTCGGGCGCGGTGGCCTGACCACCGGACGCATCGTCTGCGCGCCCCCCCGCGACGGACTCACTTCGCGCAGACCTTGCGGGAAGACCTCCACTTTGTGTGGGAGTTGGTTGGCAACGCCTTTGCTAGGGTCCAGTGCTTATGAGCAAGCCCAGAATTCTTGTCGTCGACGATGAGCAGAACGCGCGCGACGCCCTCAAGACCCTGCTGGCCGAGGAGGGCTACGAGATGGCGGAGGCCGCCGACGGCGAGGCCGGGCTGGCGCTGCTGGGCGAGTTCTCCCCGGACATCGTGCTCTGCGATGTGCGGATGCCGAAGATGGACGGGCTGACCTTCCTCAAGAAGGCCAAGGAGGAGGGCACCCACGCGCTGTTCGTGATGATGACCGCCTACGCCAGCATCGAGGCGGCGGTGGAGGCGATGCGGGCGGGCGCGGAGAACTTCCTCACCAAGCCGCTGGATATCGGCGCGGTGCTGGTGGTGGTGGAGAAGGCGCTGGAGAAGCGGTCGCTGATCCGCGAGTCCGCCAGCCTGCGCGAGCGGGTCCGCGAGCGGTACCGGTTCCCGAACATCATCGGCGACAGCGCCGAGCTGCACGCGGTGTTCGACGTGGTGAAGCGGGCCGCTCCCACCAAGGCCACGGTGCTGATCCTGGGCGAGTCCGGCACCGGCAAGGAGCTGGTGGCGCAGGCGATCCACGAGGAGTCCCCGCGCAAGGACAAGGCGTTCATCAAGGTGAACTGCGCCGCCCTCTCCGAGAGCCTGCTGGAGAGCGAGCTGTTCGGCCACGAGAAGGGGTCCTTCACCGGCGCGGTCGGCCGCCGCGAGGGCCGCTTCGAGCTGGCCGACGGGGGCACCCTGTTCCTGGACGAGATCGGCGAGATCACCCCCACCCTGCAGATCAAGCTGCTGCGGGTGCTGCAGACCCGGGAGTTCGAGCGGGTGGGCGGCACCACCACGGTGAAGGTGGACGTGCGGCTGGTGGCGGCCACCAACCGGGATCTGGCGGCGGAGGTGAAGGCGGGCCGGTTCCGCGAGGATCTCTACTACCGGCTCAACGTGGTGGCGGTGACCCTGCCGCCCCTGCGCACCCGCAAGGGGGACATCCCGCAGCTGGTGAACCACTTCATCGACAAGTACGCCAAGTCCTACGGCAAGGAGATCCGCGGCCTGGCCCCCGGCACCCTCAACGCGCTGCTCTCCCACGACTGGCCGGGCAACGTCCGCGAGCTGGAGAACGTGGTGGAGCGCGCGGTGGTGCTGGCCCCGGAGACCGAGCTGACCGCCGATGATCTCCCCGCCACCCTCAAGGGCCCCCGTCCGCGGGACCGGGCGGTGGGGGCGTTGATCCCCGGCGCCTCCCTGCACGAGATTGAGCGGGAGGCGATCTTGCGCACCCTGGAGATGGTCAGCGGCAGCACCTCCGCCGCCGCCGAGGTGCTGGGGATCAGCGTGCGCAAGATCCAGTACCGGCTCAAGGAGTATGGCGCCGGCAAGCACGGCAAGCACGACGGTGAGCTGGAGGAGGAGGAGGACCCGGAGCTGGCCAAGGTGCAGTGACCCCCGGCCCGCCCCGCCTCAGGGCGCCCGGGGAAGCCGCACCGTGAACCGGGCGCCGCGTTGGGCCCGGTTCTCGGCGGTGATCGTTCCCCCGTGCTGCGCCACCACCGCGTGGACAATGGACAGCCCCAGCCCCGAACCGGAGGCCTTGGTGGTGAAGAACGGCTCGAACAGCCGTGCCAGCACCTCCGCCGGGATCCCGGTCCCGGAGTCCTCGATGGTGATCCACACCTCGGCCTGACGCTCGAAGCAGGACAGCAACACCACGCCCCCGGGGGGGCTGGCCTCCATTGAGTTGAGCGCCAGGTTCACCACCACCTGCTGCAGCCGGCCCTCGTCGCCGTTGACCAACCCCACCGGGGTGGTGGCCACCTGCAGCTTCAGCCCCCGCTGCTCGGCGTCGGCGGAGAACAGCGACCCCACCCGGCGCAGCAGCTCCACCACGTCCACCGGCCGGGGGACGAAGTGGGTGGGGCGGGCGAACTGCAGGAAGTCCTGGAGGATGTGATCCAGCCGGCCGATCTCGTCCTTCACCAGGGTCAGCGGATCCAGCAGCGGCTTCTGCTGTTCGGCGGGCAGCTTGCGGATCCGCCGCTCCAGCACGGTCAGCTGCAGCCCGGCCGCGTTGAGCGGGTTGCGGATCTCGTGGGAGAGCCCGGCGGTGAGGGTACCCACCGCGGCCAGCTTCTCCGCCACCTGGGCCCGGCGGGAGAGCTCGCGCTTCTCCTGGTGCAGCCGGACCTGGCGCATCGCCTGCTCCACCGTCAGCAGGATCTCCGGGGTGGCGGTGGGCTTGAGCAGGTACGCGCAGGCGCCCGCGCGCACCGCCGCCGCGGCGGACTCCAGGGTGGCAAAGCCGGTGAGCAGGATCACCTCCGAGTCCGGGTGCCCCTCCTTGATCGCGCGGGCCAGGTCCGTCCCGTCCCCGTCCGGCAGCTTGAGGTCCACCAGGGCCAGCTCCAGCGGACCCTCGGCGATCTTCCGGGCCGCGGCGCAGGTCCCGGCGGTGGTCACCTGGTAGCCGGCGCCCTCCAGGATCTCTCCCAGGTTCTCGGCGAACTCGGCGTTGTCGTCCACCAGCAGGATGCGGGAGCGGCTCACGGGGCCTCCGGGCGTTGCGCGTAGAGACGGTGGAGTTCGGAGAGCAGCTCCGCGCTGTCAAACGGCTTGAGCAGCACCCGGCCCGCGTCGGGGGGAAGGGTCACGTCCGGGTGGCCGGTCATCACCACCACCGGAACCCGGGGGAACTGCCGGCGGAACTGCGCCAGCGCCGCGCCGTCCGGTCCGCCCGGGACCCGCAGGTCCACCAGCCCGGCGAAGGGCCGCAGCCCGCTCAGGGTGCCGGTCTCCATCACCGAGGCCGCGCGCACGGTGGCGAACCCGTGCGCGCACAGCGCCTCCTGGAGGTTGTCCGCCAGCAGGTCGTCGTCCTCGATCAACGCCACCAGCCCATCCCGGCGGGCGCCGGCCAGCAGCTGCCGCAGCCGCTCCAGGGGCAGCGGCTTGGGGAGGATCGCCAGCAGGCCCTCGCAGCGGGCGATCCGCAGATCCTCGTCCCCGCTGTAGGCGGTGGCCACCACCACCGGCATCCCGGGATCCATCCCCCGCAGGGTGTGGATCAGCTCCGCCCCGCCCATCTGGGGCATCCGCATATCGGTGACCATGGCGTCAAAGCGGTCGGTGGCGATCACCCGCAGGGCCTCGGCGGCGCTCCCCGCCACCGTCACCTCCGCCCCCTCGTCCCGCAGGATCTCCGCCACGTTCTCGGCGAAGGCCCGGTTGTCATCCACCAGCAGGTACCTGCGCATCCGTCCCTCACGCCCGGGGCAGCCGGACCACGAACCGGGCGCCGCCCGAGGCTGCCTGTTGATGGGTGATTGATCCCTGGTGCCGCTCCACGATCCGCTTCACCAGGGCCAGCCCCAGCCCGATCCCCTTGGTCTTGGTGGTGACCAGGGGTTCGAACAGTCGCTTCTTGATCGCCGGGTCCACCCCCGGACCGGTGTCCTCCACCGCCAGCTCCACCCAGCCGTCCGCCGTGCTCCCGGTCAGGGTCACCTGGCCGGCCTCTCCACAGGCGTGCACCGCGTTCTCCAGGAGGTTCAGGACCACCTGGCGCAGCTGTCCCGCATCCCCGCTGACCGGCGGCAGCGACTCCACCCCCAAGAACCCCAGGGTCACTCCCGGCGGCAGCTGCACCGCCCGCCCCGCGTCGGCGATCACCTCCGGCAAGGCCACCTGTTCCCGGTTCAAGGGGCGGTCGCGGATCATGTCCAGCAGCTGGGTGATGATGTCGTTGGAGATCCGCACCTGCTCACCGATCCGGTCGGTGTGCTTGCGGGCGCGCTCGTCGTCGCCCAGCCGGCCCTTGAGGATGAACAGCGAGGTCTCGATCACCGACAGCGGGTTGCGCAGCTCATGGCCGATGGACCCCACCAGCTGCCCGAAGGTGGAGAGCCGCTCCACCCGCGCCTGCTGGGAGAGCAGGTCCTCGCGGTAGGTGTGCAGCATGATCGCCAGCTCCAGATCCAGGATCTTGGAGAGGGCCACCCGCCGGGCGTGCAGCAGGTCCGGCAGGTCGCGAAAGGAGTTGTCGATCAGCGCGTTGAACTCCTGGCGCACCACGTTCATCGCCCCGAACATGTAGTGCTGGGGCAGCGCGATCCGCACGTGCACCCGGCCGATGCGGGCCCGACGCTCGTAATAGTGTTCGTCCCACGGCCCCTGCAGCAGCGAGTCCATCCACTGCACCAGGGTGATCTTCAGCCGGCCGACCGTGCTCTCGCCACCCTCCAGCACCCGCCGGGCCTCCTCATGGGTGAGGATCCGGTCGTAGAACACCTCGGCGATGCGCACGAAGTGGGGCTGGGCCAGCGGGTGGAGTGCCCGAAGCGCCTGCTCGTCCCCCTCATCCCACCGGGTGTAGCGCTTGAGCTCTTCGAACAGTGTCTCGGCCATGGGCGGGCGGACCTTAACGTCCGCTCCGCCCTGATTCCCACGCAGAAAGGTGGAGCGCCCGGACGCAATCCAGGCGGCCACCAGCGGGTGGGCTGCGCTCCGGTGGGACCGATGGACAAGCTTGGGTCATGCTCCTGGCGACCTTGATTGTCCTGCTGTTGGTGGCGGCCCTGGTGTTCGCCCCAATGGGGCTGACCGCGATCAAGGCCCGCGCCAACCGCAGGAACCTTCCCGGGGAGTTCCCGCGCGAGCGCCGCCCCCCCCACCGGCCCGCCGACATCGGTCGCTGAGTCCCAGCACCCTTATGATTTTCGTCATAGGGCACGGGTGGGGCGCCGCGTAAAAGGGCGGCATGAAATCCACCCTCCGTCCTGGAAGCCTGGTGCTGGCTTGCTGCGTGTTCGCGCTGGCCGCTTGTGACTCCAACCGCCCCGCGAAGAGCTCCGAGGCCACCGCCGCCAAGAGCCCGTCCGCCGCCGAGGAGAAGATCCAGGGGACCGAGGACGCGGTGATGACCGACCCGCCCCTGGTGCCGCCGCCGCTGACCCGAACCCACGCCACCCGGGTGATCATCAACCTGGAGGTCCGGGAGCAGGTGATGCGCCTGGCCGACGGGGTGGAGTTCACCTTCTGGACCTTCGGGAGCACGGTCCCCGGCAAGTTCATCCGGATCCGCGAGGGGGACGAGGTGGAGTTCCACCTCAACAACCACCCGGACAACAAGATGCCGCACAACATCGACCTGCACGCGGTGAACGGACCGGGCGGCGGCGCCGGCGCCTCCTTCACCGCGCCGGGGCACTCCTCGGTGTTCAACTTCCGGGCGCTGAACCCCGGGCTGTACGTCTACCACTGCGCCACCGCGCCGGTGGGAATGCACATCGGCAACGGGATGTACGGACTGATTCTGGTGGAGCCCAAGGGTGGGCTGCCCAAGGTGGACCGGGAGTACTACGTGATGCAGGGCGAGTTCTACACCGCGGGGGCCTTCGGCGAGCGCGGCCTGCAGCCCTTCAGCATGGAGAAGGCGATCGACGAGAACGCGGCCTACGTGGTGTTCAACGGCTCGGTCGGCGCGCTGCTGGATGACAAGGCGCTGACCGCCAAGGTGGGCGAGACGGTCCGGCTGTACGTGGGCAACGGTGGGCCGAACCTGATCTCCTCCTTCCACGCCATCGGCGAGATCTTCGACACCGTCTACACCGAGGGTGGCCGCACCGTGACCAACAACGTCCAGACCACCCTGGTCCCCGCCGGCGGGGCGAGCATCGTGGACTTCAAGGTGGACACCACCGGCACCTACGTCCTGGTGGACCACTCCATCACCCGCGCCTTCAACAAGGGCGCGCTGGCGCACCTGAAGGTCAGCGGCGAGGAGCAGAAGCAGCTGTTCTCCGGGAAGGTGAAGGACGAGGTGTACCTGCCGGAAGGAACCAGCATGCGCACCGCGCCGCAGCAGACCCAGCCGGCGCCGGTGGCCAAGTCCAAGGCGGATCGGATCGCGGCCGGCAAGGCGATCTACCTGCAGAACTGCGCCGCCTGCCACATGCAGGACGGCGCTGGAATGGCCGCCGCCTTCCCCCCGCTGGCCAAGGCCGACTACCTCAACGAGGACAGCAAGCGCGCGATCCGGGTGGTCACCGGGGGGATGACCGGGAAGGTCACCGTCAACGGCAAGGACTACAACAGCGTGATGCCCGCCTGGGAGCTGCCGGACGAGGACATCGCCAACGTGCTGACCTACGTCTCCAACAGCTGGGGCAACAAGGGCGAGGAGTTCACCCCGGAGCTGGTGAAGGCCAATCGGGTGAAGCCCGGAGTGGTCGTCCACGAATGACCCCTGGCCTGCTGCTGGCACTGTGGTTGGGCGCGGCTCCCGGGGGGCGGGTGGAACTGCCCGCCGGGAGCTACGAGGCCTTCCTGGTCCAGCAGGGCCAACCCCCCGCCGACGCGGGGACCCCGCTGGGGCGGGTGCGGATCCCGGTTCCGGCCTTCCGGTTGGATCCGCGCCCGGTCACCCAGGCGGAGTTCCTGGCCTTCGTCCGCGCCCATCCGCGCTGGCGGAGGTCCCAGGTGCCGCGGCTGTTCGCCGAGAAGGCCTACCTGGCCCACTGGGAGGGGGAGCTGAAGCTGGGCCAGGGCGTGGGTCCCCAGACGCCGGTGACCGGCGTCTCCTGGTTCGCCGCCCGCGCCTACTGCCGCTGGAAGGGCGGCCGGCTGCCCACGGTGGATGAATGGGAGTACGCCGCCTCCCCGGCCAGCCCGGAGGAGGGGAAGGTGAACGCGGCCCGGGTGCTGACGTGGTACGCGCGCCCCGCCTCCGCGCCCCTGCCTGTCGCCGGCGCCGGTCCCGCCAACCGCTTCGGGGTGCGCGATCTGCACGGGGTGATCTGGGAGTGGACCGCGGACTTCTCCGCGGCGATGACCAA
The DNA here is from genome assembly GCA_036675345.1 of Myxococcaceae bacterium. Taxonomy (GTDB): domain Bacteria; phylum Myxococcota; class Myxococcia; order Myxococcales; family Myxococcaceae; genus JALYOC01. The sequence goes on along the minus strand of JAKFFE010000020.1, from coordinate 169,440 downwards.
CGAGGACGGCCGGGATGGGTCGTCCGCCGGCGGGGCGCTGGTGTGCGGCGGCGCCGGGGCTGCCGCCGCGGACCCCTCCGACTACGCCAGCTTCATGCGCTACGCGTTTCGCAGCAGCCTTCAACCGACCTTCACCATGCGCACCCTCGGCTTCCGGTGCGCAGAGGATGCAACCTCGCCATGACCTTGATCCGACCGTGGACCGCCGCCCTGGGGGCCAGTCTCGCCCTCCAGGCAGGGGCGCAGGATCCGCACCCCCACCCCGCCCCGCCTGATCCCCACGCCCACCACCGGATGGCCAAGCCCGCGGAGGAGCCGGCGGACGCGCCCAGCACCGACTCGCTGTACCAGCTGAGCTCGCGCTGGACCGACAGCCGGGGACGGCAGCTGCCCTTCACCTCCCTGCGCGGTCAGCCGGTGGTGCTGGTGATGTTCTACGCCAGCTGCGAGGCGATCTGCCCGCTGCTGCTCAAGGACGCCCAGCGGATCGAGCGCGCCTTGACCCCGGCCCAGCGCCAGCAGGTCCGCTTCGTGGCGGTCAGCTTCGATCCGCAGCGGGACACGCCCGCCAGGCTGGCCGCCTATGCCCAGCAGCGCGGGCTGGACGCGGGGCGCTGGACCCTGCTGCAGGGGAAGGAAGACGACGTGGAGGAGCTGGCCGCGGTGCTGGGGATGCGCTTTCGCCCCACCGGCACCGGGGACTTCGTCCACACCAACCTGATCACCGTGCTGGGCCCGGACGGGGTGGTCCGGGCCCGCCAGGTGGGGCTGGGTCAGCCGGTGGAGCCGGCGGTGGCGGTGCTCTCCGGCTTGCTGGAGAAGAAGCCGGCCCGGTAGCCGCTACTTCTTCTCCGCCGCACCGGGGGGAGAGACCTCCCGGGGGGTGGGGGTGACGTTGGTGGGCTGCAGCTGCGGCTGGAAGTTGGGGTCCCGCAGCGCCAGCTGTCCCTGCCGCGCCAGGTCCACCGCCACCCCCAGGATGCGGGCTGCCTCTTGGTCGGCGTGGAAGCCCATCGAGTTCTCCGCCTCCACGAAGTCCACCATGAACTGGGCCCGGCGGTGCAGCGCGCGCGCGGTCTTCAGCTCCTCGTCGGTCTTGCCGGCGGCCACCGCCTTCTCCAGGTCCTGGATCAGCCCCACCACCGCGTCCATCCCGCGGTTTCGCAGCTCGTAGGTGCGCCCCTGGATCTGGTGCACCCGCGCCGCCAGCTCCTCCTCCGGCCAGCGGTGGCAGGTCTGGCAGGCGTGGTTGATGTTCAACAGCGGGCTGCGCACGTGGTGGTCGCTGATCTTCTGCGCGCCCTCGCGGGTGTAGGGCATGTGGCAGTCGGCGCAGGCCACGCCGGAGCGGGCGTGGATCCCCTGGCTGAACAGCTCGAACTCCGGGTGCTGGGCCTTGAGGTTGGCGGTGCCGGCCTGCTTGTGGGTCCAGTCCTTGTGGCCCACCTCCTCGTAGTACTCCAGGATCTGCTCCACCTTGATCCCCTTGGCCCAGGGGTAGGTCAGCCGCTTCTCCTTGCCCTTGAAGTAGTACTCCACGTGGCACTGGCCGCAGACATAGGTCCGCATCTCCTGCCGGGTGGCCTGGGTGTTGACGTCGTAGTCCGCCACTCCCTGGGAGGCCTTCAGCGCGCGGATCCCCTCCAGGAAGCCGGGGCGGGTGACCCGCAGGGCCAGGGTCTGGGGATCATGGCAGTCGATGCAGGCCACCGGATGGGTGACGTGCTTGCGGGCCTCGGCGTAGGGGAGGGGATTGAGCTTCTCGAAGCCCTTGATCAGGTCCCCGTCGCCCGCCTTCATGTAGGGCACGTACATCGAACCGTGGCAGTGCAGACAGGTGCCCGGCTGGGGCGAGGCCTGCTGACGCTCGGTGAAGATCTGGTCCTCCAGCATGTACGCGTGGCCGCGCTCCTCGCGGAAGTCCACCGCGAAGGCGTAGCCGTTCCAAAACGTCCGCAGCCGGGGATCCTCGTCCAGCCGGGACTGGGCGGTGGCGGCGCGGGGATCCTTGTCGGACGGATCGCGCGGGACCGCCTCGCTGCCGCCGAAGCGGGTGCGGACCATGTCCACGGTGCGCTTGTAGCCGTCGTACTGGAGCGGGAAGTTCTTCCCCCACACCTCCGGATCCTCGGTCTGATCGGTCAGCTCGGTGACCCGGAAGTAGGGGTTCTTGGCCTCCTGCTTCTTCTCCATGATGTTCACCGCCAGGGCGGCGGCCCCGGCGGCGGCCAACGCGGCCACCACCGCCACGCTGATCAACAGGACCAGGTTCCGGCGCTTGCGATGCGGGACGTTCGGTTCGGGGGTCATCGGTGGGTCCTCGGCTCAGTGGGCATGGCCCACGTCGCGGTGGCAACGGATGCAGGAGAGTTCGGATTGCTGTTGGGCGGCGTGCGCGTCGATGGAGTCCACCACCGGCTCGTGACACTCGCGGCAGCGCTGTTCGGTCACCCGGCGGTTCACCGGGCCGATCTGGATCGGCTCGTGGAAGTCCCCGCTGGTGAAGGCCACCGAGTGGTGCCAGCCGTTGCGCGCCTTGTGGATGTACTTGGCGAAGAAGTTCTTCGGGGTGTGGCAGTCGTTGCAGGCGGCCACCGTGTGGTGGCTGGAGCGGTACCAGTTGTTCAACTGCTCGTTCATCACGTGGCAGTTGGCGCACGCGGCCGGGTCGTCGAACATGTAGGCCGCGCCGCGGGCGTAGAGGAAGGTGAACCCGCCCACTCCGGCGGCCACGCCCACCCCCAGCGCCGCGATCAGGCTGATCACTCCGAAGCGGGAGGAGAGGCGGGGCATGGGCTCACCTTCCGGAAAGACCCAGGTGGAAGCAAGAAGGGAACGCCGCCAGGTGCGTCCCAGCCGACAACCGTTGCCGCACCGACCGTCTGTTGAGGCGCCTCATGCGGTGGGTTCTCCAAGGACGGGTGGACTGTCCGGAAGTCTCTGCAAGCGACGTGCAGGCCCCGGCCGGGAGGAGAACGCCGCCGAGGCGGGCCCGAGGGCTGCGCGGAACCGGGTGGAGGGCGCACAGTTTTCGTCCAACCCCGGGCCGCGGATCGGGCAACCTGCGCCCCATGGCTCGACCCAATGGCGGCGCAATCATCGGCGAGATTCTTCGCCAGCAAGGCGTGCAGTTCCTGTTCACCCTCTGCGGAGGGCACATCTCGCCGATCCTGGTGGAGTCCAAGGCCCGGGGGATCCGGGTGGTGGACGTCCGCGACGAGAAGAACGCGGTGTTCGCCGCGGACGCGGTGGCGCGGATGACCGGGATCCCCGGGGTGGCGGCGGTCACCGCCGGGCCGGGGGTGACCAACACGGTCACCGCGGTGAAGAACGCCCAGATGGCGCAGAGCCCGCTGGTGCTGTTCGGCGGCGCCACCGCCACCGTGCTCAAGGATCGCGGGTCGCTGCAGGACATTGACCAGCTGTCGTTGATGAAGCCGATCACCAAGTGGGCCACCACGGTCAGCACCCGCAGCAGCCTGAAGGTGACGGTGGAACGGGCCTTCCAGGTGGCCCGCGAGGGCGTGCCCGGGCCGGTGTTCGTGGAGGTGCCGATCGACCTGCTCTACGACGAGGCCCTGGTCCGCCAGTGGTACATGCGCGACAGCGGGGTGGAGCACTCCGACGACCTCGGCGCCCGGGCGCTGAAGCTGTATCTGGAGGGACACCTGCTGCGGCAGTTCCGCGCCCCGGCCCTGCCCGCGGCTGCCTATGCGCTGCCCAAGGTGAAGCGCCCCTCGGTGACCGAGCTGGCCGCCGCCTTCCCCCCTCCGCGCCAGGGGGCGGGGACGCAGGCGCGCGCGGTGGCCAAGGCCCTGGAAAAAGCCAAGCGCCCGGTGCTGGTGATCGGCAGCCAGACGATGGTCAATTGTCTGGACCCGCAGCGGCTGGCGGACGCGGTCACCCGGCTGGGGATCCCCACCTACCTGGGCGGCACCGCCCGGGGACTGCTGGGACGGCACAGCGAGCTGCAGTACCGCCACGCGCGTGGCAAGGCCTTGAAGGAGGCGGACCTGGTGCTGGTGGCCGGGTTCCCGTTCGACTTCCGACTCGGCTACGGCCGCAGCATCTCCTCCAAGGCGCACCTGGTGGCGATCAACCTCAGCGTCTCCGAGCTGCGCAAGAACCGCCGCCCGGAGCTGGCGATCCGCGCCCACCCCGGCGAGTTCCTGGTCGCGCTGGCGGAGCAGGCCCCGCTGGGGCCGGACCGGTCGGCCTGGGTCTCCACCCTGCGAGGCCGCGAGCAGGCGCGGGACCAGGAGATCGAGTCCCAGGGCAAGCCGGCCAAGGGGGAGGAGGGGGTGCACCCGATCCAGTTCTTCCTCAAGCTGGAGGAGAAGCTGTCCGAGGACGCGGTGCTGGTGGTGGACGGGGGCGACTTCGTGGCCACCGCCGCGTACATCCTCCGGCCGCGCGCGCCGCTCTCCTGGTTGGACCCGGGGGTGTTCGGCACCCTGGGAGTGGGCGGAGGCTTCGCCGCCGGCGCTGCGCTGTGCCGCCCGGGCAAGGAGGTGTGGCTGCTGTGGGGCGATGGATCGTCGGCCTACAGCCTGGCGGAGTTCGACACCTACGTGCGCCACGGGCTGGCTCCGATCGCGGTGGTGGGAAATGACGGCGCCTGGGCGCAGATCGCCCGCGAGCAGGTGGAGTTGCTGGGAGACGCAGTGGGCACCGAGCTGCGCCGCACCGACTACCACCGGGTCGCCGAGGGCTACGGCGGGGTGGGGCTGTTGCTGGACGATCCGAAGAAGATCGACCAGACCCTGGACAAGGCCCGCGAGCTTTCCCGCAGCGGCAAGCCGGTGTGCATCAACGTGATGCTCTCCCGGAGCGACTTCCGGAAGGGATCGATCTCGATGTGATCGAAGGGCTTGATCCCCGAGGAGTGGAGGACAGGCGCCGATGGCCCGAAAGTCCGGGGGCGTTTGCCCCCGTGGACAGCTGCCGGAAACGGCGTCTGGGCAGTCGCGATTTGTCTCCCGTCCTCGTGCCGAAATCAGGGTACTCACCGCGAAAGGAGGGACGCGGTGTCCACCATCTTGATTGTGATCGTCGGCGCCGTGGTGGTGATGGTCGGCCTGATCGCCTACGCGGCGGGGGCCCTGACCGCCAACCGGCTGGGCCGCCTGGTGCTGCTGGGGGGACTGGCCATCCTCCCGCTGGTGGTCACCGGTGCCGGAGTGGCGGTGGGCGTCCACCAGTCCAGCCAGACCGAGTTCTGCATGAGCTGCCACGAGATGGAGCCGTACGGAAAGAGCCTGTTCGTGGACAACCCGGACTCGCTGGCGGCGGTGCACTACCAGAAGCGGCTGATCAGCCGCGACTCCACCTGCTACGCCTGCCACACCGACTACGCGATGTTCGGGACCGCCAAGGCGAAGCTCAACGGGCTGCGCCACGTCTGGGTGCATTACTTCCGGACCATCCCGGAGCGGCCCAAGCTGTACCAGCCGTACCCCAACTACAACTGCCTGCACTGCCACGCCGACGCCCGCCCCTACGTGGAGGCCGAGTCCCACCGCGAGGTCCGGGCCGAGCTGGAGAACGGCACCCGCTCCTGTCTCAGCTGTCATGAGATCGCCCACGACCTGGAAGGGGTGAAGGCCCAGAACTTCTGGCAGGTGGAGTCGCCATGAGCCACGAGAAGCGCATCCGGATCGCAGCGTTGATCGTCCTCGCCGGGCTGCTGGTCCAGCTGTTCAGCACCCTCTACTGGACCCCGCTCACCTTCGTGATCTTCACCGCCCTGGGGGTGCCCCTGGTGCTGCTGGGAATCGTCCTCTACCTGTCCACCGTCTGGAAGATCCTCAAGGAGCGCAAGGCCCTATGAGCTTCGAACCTTCCGCCGCCCCGCCGCGCCGCCGACGCTGGCTCCTCGCCGTGCCCGCGCTGCTGCTGTTCGCGACTCCGATCCTGGCGGTGAACTCGCCGCAAGACGTGCGCATCCCTCCGCTCAAGGAGCGGGCCTCGCCCGCCCCGGCGCTGTTCTCCCACTGGGAGCACAACACGCAGCACTGCTACAGCTGTCACCCGGGAGCCTTCCCGCAGGCCAGCGTGGGCTTCACCCATCGGGAGATGAAGGAGGGCCGCTACTGTGGCTCCTGTCACGACGGCCAGGGCGCCAAGTCGGTGGGCAAGATGGGCTGCGAGGGTTGCCATGCAGCGCGCTAGCCTCCTCTCGCTGTGCGCGGTGCTGCTGGCCCTGCCGGCGCGGTCCCCGGCCCAGTCCCAGGAAGAGCGTCGTCGCCAGCTGCAGGAGCGGCTGGGGGCGAAGAAGCCTCCCACGCCGCCCGCCGCACCCGACGCCGGAGTTCCGGCCCAGGTCGAGGCGCCGGTGGAAGCCCCGGAGGCTCCGGCCACCGGAACCGCCACCCCCCGCCCCACCGCTCCCCGCCCTCGGACCCTGACCTTCGCCGACGATGCCCGGCCGATCCTGGTCCAGGAGTGCGAGTCCTGCCACCGCGCGGACGGCAAGGCGAAGAAGTCCAAGTGGGTGCTGACCGGAGGCCCGGAGGACTACGAGGCCACCTTGCGGTTCGTGAAGACCGCCACCCCGGCCCAGAGTCCGCTGCTGCGCAAGGGCTCCGGCGCCACCCTGCACGGGGGGAAGAAGACCCTTCCCGAGGACACTGCCGGCTACGCCACCCTGCTCAAGTGGATTGAGGGCGGCGCGGCGCAAGGCAGGCTGGGCCCGGCTTCGACGCCGGTGGTCGAGGCCACGCCCGTCACCCCCGCCCCGGGAACCGCGGTTCCCCCCGGGCCCGCTGCCACGCCCGGGGTCAGCGCCCCGGTGGTCAGCCCGCCGGTGGTCGGCGCCCCGGGAGGCAGCGCGCCGGTCGAGCCGGTGCCCGGCACCCAGACCCCATCGCCGGAGACGACGACCGCCGCGCCCGCCCCGGGCCCGGAGGTTGCCGACTCCAGACTTCGCTTCGATCCCCGCCTCCACGCTCAGCTTCAGGAGGGGTGCGGCAGCTGTCACTCCGCGGACGGGCTGGCGGCCTCCACCCGCTACCTGACCAACGCCGATCCCCAGCTCCACCACCAGGCGGTGCTCCCGCTGGTGACCCCCGGGTCCGCCTCCACCAGCGTCCTCTTCCAGCGCGCGCAGGGCCAGGGACACGAGGCCGGCGCGGTCTGGGAGCCGGGCAGCGCCGAGCTGACCCTGCTGGCCCAGTGGATTGACGCCGGCGCGCTGGGTGTCGCCGCGCCCGCGGCGGTGGCCTCTGTCCCCGCCACCGCTCCAACCGGCGTCCCGGTGACCGCAGCGGCGCCTCCGGCCCTTCCTCCCACCGCCGCTCCCGCCGGGCCTCCGAGCGGAATCCCGCTGGGGACCTTCCCGGTTTTGGGGTCGCTGAGCCTCAACGGCCGCTTCGACCTCAACTACGAGCGGGTCGGTTACAACGATCATCCCTTCCAGTCCGCCGGCGCCAACGCCCTGCGCAGCTACCACCAGTTCCTGTTCCTCACCCGAGCGTCCACCTCCGATCCGGTGACCCTCACCCTGGAGGTGCTGTCGCTGCAGTTCTGGGAGGTGGGCTACCGGATCAGCCGGGAGAACTGGCCGGTGAAGGTCACCGCCAAGCTGGGCAAGGTGCTGGTCCCGTTCGGCAGCGATCCGCTGTTCCACCACAGCTACGGCGGGCACGCCGGCTTCGACCAGAAGGTCCTGCCGGTGGTGTTCGCCCGCGAGGGGCTGTCGGTGAACGTGCAGCGCCGGGTGGAGCAGTTCGCGCTCACCGGTGACGCCTATGTGATCGCCGGCTACCGGCTGCGGCGCGCGGACGCGCTGCTCAGCCTGCAGTCGGACTTCGCGCCGCTGGAGGAGACCAAGCTGGGCTTCGGGGCCCGGCTGGGGGGCTCCTGGGGACCGATCAGCCTCTGGTACTCGCCCTACTTCAACACCCTGGGCTTTGGCCGCCGCCTGTTCCTGCAGGCGCTGGATTTGACGGTGTGGCGGCCGCGCGGAGTGCCGGTGGCCCAGCACTTCTCGTTGGGCCTGGGACTGCTGCGCGGAGACGTCTCCGGGGGCGCCGAGGAGGGCTATGGCGGGCCGGGCGCGGACTACTTCCACTTCGCCAGCTACCTGCAGCTGCGCTACCACCCCACCGACTGGCTCTACGTCCAGTACCGGCAGGGGCTGCGCAGCGTCGGCAACCGGCGGGGGCTGTTCCTGGATCAGACGGACCTGACGCGGGACGACGGCTCCACCCACAACCTGGGCGTGCTGGCCCGGTGGCGCGGACTGAGCGCCGGGCTGTTCCACTACTGGAACCTGGAGAAGGCGGACGAGGTCCCGGACGACTTCACCCGACTGGTGGTGGCCTATGAGTTCTAGTCTCCGGCTGCTGGCGCTGTTGATCCCGCTGGCCCTGGGCTGCGCCGACTTCGGGCGCGGCGATCCCTCTTTGGACGCGGGCGGGGGCTCCCCCGACGGCGGTGGAGGGGGAGGAGACGGCGGCACGCTCTCCTTCGCCACCGACGTCCACCCGCTGCTGACCTCCGGCTGCCAGAGCTGTCACCGTGCCGGTGGCGCGGCCGGCGACACCGCCCTGGTGCTGATCGGAGAGGTGGAGGCGGACTACCTGGAGGCGATCTCCTTCATTGATGTCTCCTCGCCCTCCGCCAGCCGATTGCTTCGCAAGGCCGCCGGCGCCGGGCACGGTGGCGGCACCCTCTATGCAGAGGGCAGCCCCGAGTATCAGACCCTGTTGAACTGGATTTCCGGAGGCGCTCAACCATGAAGCCCCACACTCTGTCCCCGCCGGCGTCGCCGCTCACCCGTCAGACCCTGTGGGCGCTGGGCGCGCTGCTGCTGGCGGCCTGCGCCGAGTCGGAGATCCCCAACCCGCGAATCACCACCACCGGGTCCCACTCGGTGCTGGTGGGCCAGACGCTGCAGATCGCGGCCACCACCGCCGAGGAGACCGACGACGGCTACACCTACGCCAGCCAGGATTCCCAGCGGGCCACGGTGGACGCCAACGGCCTGGTCACCGGAGTGGGAGCGGGGGAGACCTCGATCACGGTCACCGGCAACCAGTCCGGGCTGGAGGCCAGCCACGTGGTGGTGGTGATCGACCCCACCGCCGGCGGTGACGCCGGGGTGGATCCGGCGCAGATCCCCTTCTACGCCGCCTGGTCCGGTTCGCCCCACGCCGATGCGACCGCGGAGGCCTTCATCCATTGGAACGAGGAGGGCGCGGTCCCCACCTCCTGCGCGCGCTGTCACAGCACCGAAGGGTATGTGGACTACCTGGGAGGAGATGGCACCGCCCCGGGCACGGTGGAGGCCCCCGGCCGGCCCCAGTCGCTGGTCCGCTGCGAGGCCTGCCACGACAGCGCCGCCACCGCGCTGACCGCGGTCACCTTCCCCTCGGGCAAGGTGGTCACCGAGCTGGGCCCCGAGGCCCGCTGCATGGTCTGCCACCAGGGCCGCGCGTCGGGGCAGGACCTGGACAACCGGATCGCTGACGCCGGGGTGGCCGAGGACACCGCCAGCCCCGCGCTCAGCTTCACCAACATCCACTACTACCCGGCGGCGGCCACCCTCTTCGCCAGCCAGGCCGCCGGCGGCTACCAGTACGCGGGTGAGGTCTACGACACCCGGTTCCGCCACGTGCCCAACTTCGACAAGTGCAACGAGTGCCACGATCCGCACTCCACCCAGGTGCGCTGGGAGGCCTGCTCCACCTGTCACCCGGGGGTGACCGACGTCACCCAGGCCTGGAACATCCGGCAGATCGCCTCGCGCAACCAGGACTACGACGGCGACAACAACCGCACCGAGGGGATCTACTTCGAGCTGCAGGGGATGGCGGAGCGGCTGCTGGCCTCCATCCAGCGCTACGGGGCGGAGCGGAACCAGCGCCTCTGCTACGCCAACGCCAATCCCTACTGGTTCAAGGACACCGACGGCGACGGCGCCTGCAGCGAGGCGGAGGCCGCGGGCAGCAACCGTTACGCCAGCTGGAGCCCCCGACTGCAGAAGGCGGCCTACAACTACCAGCTGGCGAAGGTGGATCCGGGCGCGTTTGCCCACAACGCCAAGTACATCCTCCAGCTGCTGCATGACTCCACCCAGGACCTCAACGAGGGGATCTCGGTGCCGTTCGATCTCTCGCTGCTGGTGCGCAACGACCCGGGCCACTTCAACGGCGCCAGCGACGCGGCCCGCCACTGGGACGAGGACGAGGAGGTCTCCGCCAGCTGCTCGCGCTGCCACAGCGGGTCCACCGGCTTCCGCTTCTTCGTCCAGTACGGGGTCGGCCAGTCGGTCCCGGAGACCGCCAACGGGCTGGAGTGCTTCACCTGCCACCAAACCTTCGAACCCGACTACCAGGTGTTCGTCCCCGCCAAGACCTGGCTCCCCGATGGCCGGACCACGGTGAACCTGCCCGGCCAGGACAACCTCTGCGCCAACTGCCACATCGGCCGCGCCTCCAAGGCCACCATCGACACCCACCTGGCGGGCTCCGGGACGCCCCGGTTCCAGAACGTGCACTACCTGCCCGGCGCGGGAACCCGCGAGGGCACGCTGGCCAAGATCGGCTACGAGTACACCGGCAAGACCTACGCCGGCCGGTTGGTCCACACCGGCGGCTCGCAGTGCACCAGCTGCCACGTGCCCGGGTTGAGCAACCACACCTTCCACACCGCGGATGTGTGGGACCAGCGCTGCGAGACCTGCCACGCCGACCACAGCGGCCCGGAGACGATCCGGATCAACCGCACCGCCGACTACGACGGCGATGGCAACATCATCGAGCCCCTGGCGGCGGAGCTGGCCGGGATGCAGGCCCGGGTGCTGACCGCGATGCGGGGCGTGACCGGGAACCTGATCTGCTACGACGGGCACCGCAACGGGTACTGGTTCCGGGACGTGAACCAGAACGGGATCTGCGAGGCCTCCGAGACCACCGTCTACGCGCCGTTCACCGCGCCGCTGGTCAAGGCCGCCCACAACTACAACCTGGCGGACAAGGACCCCGGCGCCTGGGCCCACAACTTCAGCTACATCGGGCAGCTGCTGTTCGACAGCGTGGAGGACCTCACCGCCGCGGTCCCCACCAACATGACCCGACCGTAGTCAGCCAGGCCCCGGTGCGCCGCGGGCCCCCTGAATCATGGGGGCGCCCGGCGCCCGGTGGGGTCAGGACCGGTGGCCGCTAGCCAGCGGTCACCTCGGCCAGCACCAGGTATTCGTAGGGCGCCAGCGGCTCTTCGCCCAGCCCCAGGGGCGCGAGCAGCGACCCTCGCAGCCCCTGGATGCTGGGCTGTTCCAGGAGCCGATACCCTGCCCCGCGGAGGAAGGCGGACACGGCGGCCGGGGGAAGCCCCCAGTGCATCGGTTCGCCGGCCAGCTTGAGCATCCAGCGGATTGGCTTGTCCATCGTCCCCACCCGGGGTCGCCCCTGCTCATCCGCGTCCAGGGTGGAGAAGGCCAGCCGGCTCCCGGGGCCGGTGCTGCCGCGCACCGAGGCGAAGAACGCCTCCACCGCGGTGGGCCGCAGGTACATCAGCAGCCCCTCGGCCACCACCACGCTGCGCGCGTCGGTGCGCCAACCGGTGCCTTCCAGCACCGTCCCCAGCGCGGTGGTGGAGAGATCCGCCGAGCAGATCCGGTGATTGGCGCGCGCCAGGCCGGCGCCCTCCACTCCCTGCCGTTTGGGATCCGCGGTGGGCGGGGCGTCGATCTCCACGCACAACACCTGCGGGTGGCGACGGGCGACCAGCGAGGCCAGCGGATCGAACCCCGCGCCCACCACCAGCAACTGGGTCGCCCCTTGCGCGACGGCGGCCCCCACCTGCTCCGCCAGTCACCGCTTGCGGACCCCGAACCACGCCACCTGGCCGCGGCCGGTCAGCCGCTCTGCCCAGCTCATGAAGCGGTGGGTCTGCGGGCGCCTCATCATCGTCAGGTGGGAGGGACGGACCGCGCCGGAGGCCAGCATCACCGCCTCGATGGTCTCCGCCGCGCCCGCCGGGAGCAGGGGTTGCAGGCGGGGGATCGCATCCACCATCACCATGAAGCGGGCAATCTTGGTCGCGGTCCGGCTGGGGCGTGGCTTCGTCACGGCGGAACCTCTGGATCCTGGGGGGCACGCTGCTGTCGGGAAGTCTGCAGCGCAACCGGGGGCCGCGCACGCGCGGGAGTGAAATCACCGGTCCGGATCAGGCAGCGGGAATAATTCCGGCGAGCGGATTTCCTGACCGGGAGGGCCCGACATGAGACGCGTCTATCGCCGGCTGACCTGCATTGCGTGGATGACGATGGCTTTTGGCGTCTACGCCCAGACGCCTCCTCCCGCCGAGGGCCAGCCCAAGCTCCCGCTGGGGATCCGCCAGGCGCTGTGGGACCTCTCGGTGCCCAAGGATCGCCTTCCCACCCCGGCGCAGGTGGCGTTGGGAGAGAAGCTGTTCAACGACAAGCGGCTGTCGCTGGATGACAGCACCAGCTGCGCCACCTGCCACGACCCCAACCTGGGCTTCGCCGACGGCAAGCCGCGCGCGGTGGGGATCGGCAGCCAGGAGGGGATGCGCAACAGCCCCACCATCCTCAACGCGGTGTTCCTGGAGACCCAGTTCTGGGACGGCCGCGCCGGCACCCTGGAGGATCAGGCCAAGCTGCCCATCCTCAACCCGATCGAGATGGGGATGCCCAATCCGGAGACGGTGGTGGCCAAGCTGATCAAGATCCCGGAGTACGCCACCGAGTTCCAGAAGGTCTTCAACCGCCCGCTGAACTACGACGATCTGGCCCGGGCGATCGCCGCCTTCGAGCGGACCCAGATCTTCGGCAACTCCCGCTTCGATCGCTTCCTGGCCGGGAACAGCAAGGCGCTCAACGCCTCGGAGAAGCGGGGGTGGGCGCTGTTCAACGGCAAGGCGCGCTGCAACAGCTGCCATGCCGGGAACGCGATCAACCCGCTGTTCACCGACCACAAGTTCCACAACATCGGGGTGGCGGCCAAGAAGCAGGACTTCGTCACCTTGGCCGGGGAGGCGGTGAGGGTGGTGCGCACCGGAGACGAGAAGCAGATCGACGAGCTGGCGCTGCAGACCAAGTTCTCCGAGCTGGGACGCTTCCTGGTGACCAAGAAGGAGAACGACATCGGCTCCTTCAAGACCTCCGCCCTGCGGAACATCGCCGTCACTGGGCCGTACATGCACGACGGGTCGTTCGCCACCCTGTGGGACGTGATGGACCACTACAACAAGGGTGGGGAGGCCAACCCCTTCCTGGACGGGGGGATGCAGCGGCTGGGGCTGACCGAGCCGGAGATCGACGACCTGGTGGCGCTGATGTTCGCGCTGACCTCGGATGAGCTGCGCGCCCAGGAGCGGACCGCGCTGACCCAGCAGCGGCGGCAGAAGGCCAAGCGGCCCAACCGGGACACCGCGGCGGCCACCGGGAAGAAGGGCAGCCTGGGGGACGTGGCGCCCAACCCGGACCTGGCAGTGAAGAACCCGGCCGAGATCGGCCACTACGGACAGGTCGGGGGAAACTGAAAATGGACCAGCCCAAGCGTCGCGGACCCAAGAGCATCGAGACCCGGCACTACCAGGAGCGGGAGGCGTTCTTCGACAGCCTCAAGCGTCTGGACCGGCGCAACTTCATGAAGCTGGCCACCCTCAGCGCCGGCGCGGCCGCCGCCCGCGGGCTGACCACCCCGGTCAGCTACCAGCTGGTGAACCTGGTCACCGGCGCCAACGAGAAGCCCGCCTTCAGCTTCGCGTACATCTCCGACACCCACCTCTACGAGAAGAAGCTCAACGACCGCTTCGTGCGCGCGATCCTCCGCGCGGTGGACGACGTGAACCGGTTGGATCCCCAGCCGGACTTCGTCCTCTTCGGCGGGGACCTGGCGCAGCTGGGGAAGAAGGAGGAGCTGAAGCTGGGGCAGCAGATCCTCAAGACGATCAAGGCCCCGGTGCGGATGATGGTGGGCGAGCACGACTGGTTCCTGGACATGGGCCAGTACTGGCGCGAGCTGTTCGGCCCCGAGCAGTACTCCTTTGATCACAAGGGGGTGCACTTCGTCACCCTGATGAGCGTGCAGGAGAAGGACTTCTGGACCGCGCGGGGGATGACCTCCGAGGAGCGGATGCAGACCGTGGCCGGCCTGGACAACGGGGTCCAGTCCCGCTTCGAGGTGGGGGAGGCCGGCCGCAAGTGGCTGGCGGCGGATCTGGCCAAGGTGGACAAGAAGACCCCGCTGGTCGTCTTCAGCCACTCGCCCCTCTACAAGTACTACCGGCCCTGGAACTTCTGGACCGACGACGCGGATCAGGTCCAGGCGCTGCTGCGCCCGTTCCAGAAGGTGACCGTGATCCACGGGCACACCCACCAGATGCTCTCCAACCAGATCGGCAACATCCAGTTCCACGGGCTGCTCTCCACCGCCTGGCCCTGGCCCTACGCGCCGGAGGGGCTGCCGGCGTTGACCGTCCAGATGAACCGCGCCGATCCCTTCAGCGCCTTTGACGGGTGCGGGGACGGGCGGATGGCGGTGATGGCCGCCGGCGCGGTGGACAAGCTGTACAACCTCTGGGACCGCGATCCGGTGACGATCCGATCCAGCTACCTGACCTCCGGCGGCAAGAGCGACGTGCCCCCCGCCCCGCGGCTGCCCACCTACTAGGAGCGGACCATGAAGCCCTGGATGACGACGACGCCGGTGTGGGTGCTGGGCCTGGGACTGCTGCTGCCCCGGGTGCTCCAGGCGGACGAGCTGCCCAAACATCAGGTCCCCGCCTCCCAGGACGGGGACCTGGTGGTGGGGATGTGCGACGGGGAGACCTTCCTGGAGGTGGAGGGGGTCAAGGACGGCTCGGCGATCTCCCGCCAGCAGGGCCAGCAGATCTCCGACGCCCTGATGAAGGAGTGGAAGAAGAAGAACCCCGAAGCGCGCTGGGAGGCGGCGGTGGCCCAGGCCCCCACCCCGCCCAAGCAGCCGGTGGTGCAGCAGGGCCCCACCGCCGGCTCCTCCCCGGACCAGGTGGCGAAGTCCAAGGCCAACGTGCAGAGCGGCCACACCTATGGGGCGTTCAGCGCCCGGGACGAGAAGCTGTGGAAGGCCTCGCTGGACGCGATGGTGACCGAGGGGCACGCGGTGTTCCACGACGCGGCCAAGCTGGGGGGCACCGTGGCCATCTCCTGTGACATGTGCCACCCGGATGCGTCCAATACCCACCCGGAGACGTACCCGAAGTTCCAGGTGCAGCTGGGCCGGGTGGCAATGCTTCGTGACATGATCAACTGGTGCATCGAGAACCCGGTGCGCGGCAAACCGCTGGCGGAGGAGGATCCCCGGATGAAGGCCATGGAGGCCTACATCCACGCTCAGCGCGCCGGCAAGGCCCTGGAGCCCGGCAAGCACTGAGCTCTTCCGGGAGGTCGCATGGGTGACTCCGATTCTCGTCGCCGCGAGTTCGAGGAAGAGGTCACCGCCGAGCTGCGCGCGGTCTACGCGCTGGCGGTGCACTTGGTGGGACCGGGCGCGGAGGCGGAGGACCTGACCCAGGAGACGTATGCCCGGGCGTTCGCGGCCTGGGACCGCTACGCGCTGGGGACTTCCGCCCGGGCGTGGCTGCTCTCCATCCTGCGCAGCCTGTTCCTGCGCGGGCGGCGGGACCTGCTTCGCCACCCCACCGCGGAGCTGGACGAGGAGCTGCCCGGGAGCGGTGAACCCCAGGCGCTTCCCCGCTGGGAGCAGGTCTCCCCGCAGATGCTGGAGCAGGCGCTGGCCACCGTCCCTCTGCGCTACCGGGAGGCGGTGGTGTTGAGGGACCTGCAGGGCCTCAGCTACCGGGAGATGGCGTTCGTGCTGGAGGTGCCCGCGGGGACGGCGATGTCCCGGCTGCAGCGGGGACGGGAGGCGCTCAAGCGCGAGCTGATCCAGCGGCTGGACCCCGACGCGGGCCCGGCGGTGGAGGAGCCGGGGCCGCGACGGAGCCGACCCTGATGCTGGACTGCGAGGCCATCCGCCCCTGGCTGGGCGCCCACCTGGACGGCGAGGACACCCTGGTGCCCCGCGAGGCGCTGCGGCTGCACCTGGAGCGCTGCTTGGACTGTGCCCGACACGTCCGCGCGCTGCAGGAGTTCCTCGCCGCGCTGGCGGCCGCGCACCAGGCCCCGGAGGTGCCGGCCTCGGTGGTGCGCAAGGTGGCCTGGGTCCGGTGGTCCTCCCGGGGGTCTTCGCGCGCGACCCTCGCCGTCGCGGCGCTGTCGCTGTTGTTGGTCGTGGCGGCCTTCGGAGCGTGGCCTGCACCGGGCTCCGATCTGTTGGCGGAGACGGTGGCCCTGCAGCAAGCCCTGAGCGAGGGGCGGCTGCCGCTGGACCACCGGGGAGAGGATCCGGAGCTGCTGTCCCGGGTGCTCAGCGAACGGTTGGGCGCAACGGTGGACTTCACCCAGGTGGCGCACAGCGGTCTGCAGTTGCGCGGAGCCCGCTGGCTGGGCGCCGACGGCAAGGGAGGCGCGGTGGTGCTGTTCTCCTCACCCGGTCAAGGCCGGGACGTGGCCCTGGCGGTGCGTCCGGTGTCCGGTCAACCGCGCGCCCGGCCCCGCTTCCAGGTGACCACCCGCGAAGGTCGCCGGGTGGTGTCCTGGGAACACGGCCAGGTGGGCTACACCCTGGTGGCGGGAGACGGCCAGTCCGCGCGCCAGGGGTGTGGCACCTGCCATCTCCCCGGCAGCCCGGATCTGGACGCGCTGGATCTCTAGGGAAGCTTTCGCTCCATGCCGGCCAATCGGGGCCTGGGTCCGGACCCACTGCGAGTGCGTACCGCGGTACGCAACCGCAGGCGGGTGCTCCCTGAAGGCCGCGCCCCCAGTTTCGCAGGTAATGGATACCCATGCGCCGGCTGATGCATGGCTGTCGGGCGGCGGACACCCCCGCTCCCAGGCCCCACCCGACCCCCGGTCCAGGGTTCCCGTCGGCCACCCGAAAGCTTGGCTTTTCCCCTCGTAGAACTCCCCCACCCGCGCTCACGTCGCTGACGAAACCCGGTCTGACCCGCCCCGCTGGGAGGGGCCGAAATATCCGCTTGCATTCGCCTGTATGAGGTGTGCATGGATATGCACGCGATGAATAGGGCACGGATCGGCATCTTCGGGGCATCGGGCTACGCGGGCATGGAGCTCACGCGGCTGTGCGCCGGCCATGGCCAGCTGGAGCTGGTGTTCCTGGCCAGCGAGCGGCACGTGGGCCAGCCGGTGGAGGCGCTGACCGGGGTCTCCTCCGCCGCGCCCGCGGCCTACGTGGACTTCGCCACCGCCCGGGCAGCGGCGGAGACCTGCACGGTGGTGTTCCTGGCCACCCCCGCCGAGGTGTCCCTCAAGGTGGGCTCGGAGCTGATCGCCGCCGGGGTCCGGGTGGTTGACCTCTCCGGTGCCTTCCGCCTCCAGGACGCCGCCGCCTACCAGCAGTTCTACGCCCACGCTCCGGCCTCCGCCGAGCTGATGGAGAAGGCGGTCTACGGCCTCCCGGAGCTGTTCCGCGAGCAGATCGCGTCGGCGCAGCTGCTTTCCAACCCCGGCTGCTACGCCACCGCCGCCACCCTGGCGCTGTACCCGCTGCTGGCCCGCAAGCTGATCCGCTCCGAGGACCTGGTGATCAGCGCCCTGTCCGGGGCGTCCGGCGCCGGCCGCAAGGCCGCCGAGGACTTCTCCCTGGTGGAGCTGCACGACAACGTGAAGGCCTACCGGGTGCTCAACCACCAGCACATCCCGGAGATCGAACAGTCCCTCTCCCGTGCCACCGGGGCCAGGGTCTCGCTGACCTTCACTCCGCATCTGCTTCCGATCCCGCGGGGAATCCTCAGCACCGCCTACGCGCGGCTGACCTCCGCCCGGGATGCGAAGGCGCTGACCGCCGAGCTGCGGGCCGCCTACGCCGGCGAGCCGTTCATCCGGGTGCTGGACCGCCCGGAGGACGTGACCCTGCACGGGGTGGTGGGGACCAACCTCTGCCACCTGGGCGTGACCTGCCACCCGGAGGACGGCGGCCGGGTGGTGGTGGTCTCGGCGATCGACAACCTGGTCAAGGGCGCCGCCGGCCAGGCCTTGCAGAACCTGAACTTGATGCTCGGACAACCGCAGCAGACCGGGCTTGCCTCACTTCGGAGGTTCCATCCTTGAAGACTCCCCAGGGCTTTCTCTTCTCCGGCGTTCCCGCGGGCATCAAGCCGCAGCGCAAGGATCTGGCGCTGGTGTTCAGCCCCACCCCCTGCGAGGCGGCCGGGGTGATGACAGTCAACGCGGCGCGCGCCGCGCCCTGCAATGACGCCGCGTCCCGGTTGCCCGCCTCGGGCATGCACGCGATCGTGATCAACGCCGGCAACGCCAACGCGCTGACCGGCACCGCGGGGATCGAGGCGGTGCAGACCGTCCACCAGACCGCCGCCCGGGAGCTGAACATCCCCGCCGCCTCGGTGCTCTCCGCCTCCACCGGGGTGATCGGGGTCCGGCTGCCCACCGACAAGATCGTGGCCGCGCTGCCGCAGCTGGTGAAGAACCTGCGTCCGGAGCCGGACTTCGCCGCCGAGGCGATCATGACCACCGACACCCGGGTGAAGGTGGCCCACCGCTCGCTGACCCTGGGCGGCAAGCCGGTGGTGCTGGCCGCGATCTGCAAGGGGTCGGGGATGATCGCCCCCCAGATGGCGACCATGATCTGCGCGGTGGTCACCGACGCGGACATCGCCTCCGGCCCGCTCTCGGTGGCGCTGCAGCAGGCCACCCGCTCCACCTTCAACCGGCTCACCGTCGACAACGACATGAGCACCAACGACGCGGTGTTCCTGCTGGCCAACGGGCTGGCCGCCAACCCGCGGATCGAGGACGCCGCCGCCGCCGACTTCCCGGCCTTCGCCCTGGCGCTGCACAGCCTTTGCGAGGAGCTGACCAAGGAGATCGCCGCCGACGGGGAGGGCGCCACCAAGCGGCTGGACATCCTGGTCTCCCAGGCGCCCTCGGAGGCGATCGCCGCCGACCTGGCCACCGCGGTGGCCGGCAGCTCGCTGGTGAAGGCCGCGATCTTCGGCGCCGATCCCAACTGGGGCCGGGTGCTGGCCACCGTGGGAGCCCGGGTGGGCAGCCAGGGCTTCCCGGTCAATCCCTACCTCTCCACCGTCACCATCCAGGGGCTGACCGTGTACGCGGCCGGCCCGGTCGATCACGACAAGCAGGTCCTCAAGGCCCGCATGCGCGAGCCGGAGGTGAAGGTGGAGGTGCAGCTGGCCTCCGGCGACGCCCAGGCCACCGCCTGGGGCTGCGACCTCTCCTACGACTACGTGAAGATCAACGCCGACTACACCTCGCTGCTGGTGGAGCGCCCCGAGGGCGGGGTGGGGAAGGACGACCGGCTCACCAACTACAGCCCGGCCTTCAAGGTCTCGTTGCTGACCCAGGCGCTGGGCTACATCAGCCGCTTCCAGGGCACCCGCTGCGTGATCAAGTACGGCGGCGCGGCGATGACCAAGGAGACCCTCAAGCGGACCTTCTGCGAGGACATCCTCTTGCTGCGCAGCGTCGGCCTGGACCCGGTGGTGGTCCACGGCGGCGGTCCGGACATCACCCGCGCCCTGGAGCGGATGGGGCAGACCCCCCAGTTCATCGACGGGCAGCGGGTGACCAACACCGCCGACCTGAAGGTGGTGGAGATGGTGCTCACCGGGTCGATCAACACCGAGCTGGTCACCCTGCTCAACCAGCGCGGGGCCAACGCGGTGGGGCTGTCCGGCAAGGACGCCGCCTTCCTCAAGGCCCGCAAGCTGGTCCGGCCGGACGGCCAGGATCTGGGCCAGGTGGGCGAGCTGGTGGAGGTGAACAAGTCCCTGGTGGAGCTGCTGCTGCAGCAGGGCTACGTGCCGGTGATCTCCCCGGTGGGGATGGGCGCGGACGGCCAGAGCTACAACCTCAACGCGGACGTGGTGGCCGCCGGGCTGGCCGCGGCGCTGGGCGCCAAGAAGCTGATCTACCTCTCGGACGTGGCCGGAATCCTGGAGGCCAACGGGGAGTTGATCTCCGAGCTGTCCATCTCCCAGCTGCAGGAGAAGCTGACCTCCGGCACGGTGAAGAACGGGATGGCGGTCAAGAGCGAGTCGATCGTCCGGGCGCTGTCCGGCGGGGTGGAGGCGGTGCACGTGATCGACGGGAGGACCCCGCACAGCGTGATCGCCGAGCTGTTCACCGACAACGGCGTGGGCACGGTGATCCGCGCGGGAGCCCGCTAGATGGACACGGAGATCCAGGCGCGCCGGGAGGCCATCCGGCTGCTGCTGCGCACCCAGGTGATCTCCACCCAGGAGGAGCTGGGCCAGCTGCTGGCGGCCAAGGGCTACCAGGTGACCCAGGCCACCCTCTCGCGGGATCTGGCGCAGCTCCAGGCGCGGCGGATCACCCAGCCGGAGGGCGGCACCACCTACGAGCTGGGGGAGTCCCGCTCCTCCTCGCCGGAGAACCCGCTGGCCGGGCTGCGCAACCTGGTCACCGACGTGGACTTCAACGAGTCGCTGGTGATCGTCCTCACCACCCCGGGCAGCGCCTCGGTGGTGGCCCTGGGGATCGACCGGGCCCGGCTGCCCACCGTGCTGGGCTCCATCGCCGGGGACGACACCATCTTCGTGGCCCCGCGGCGGAAGACCACCCCGGCGGCGCTGGCGAAACAACTGCAGTCCCTTTGGAGGAGCAAGCCGCAATGACCGCGATGATGGCCAAGACTGCCGCCGCCGGGAGCACCTCCCTGCACCCCGAGGTGCTGAGACTGACCTCCAGCCTCTCCTTCGACCTGGCCTTCGTGCGCGAGGACCTGGCCGGGAGCCTGGCCCACCTGACCATGCTCTCCCGCACCGGGCTGATCCCGGCCGACGCCGCCCGCGCGCTCAAGGCCGGGCTGCTGGAGCTGTGGGCGGAGGCGGAGGCGGGGACCTTGCGGCTGCCCGACGAGGAGGACGTGCACATGGCGGTGGAGTCGGAGCTGGGCCGCCGGGTGGGCGCCGCCTCCGGGTTCCTCCACACCGCGCGCTCCCGCAACGACCAGGTGGCGCTGGACCTGCGGCTGCACGTCCGCGAGGCCTGCCTGGAGCTGGCGGAGGACCTGGCCGGGTTCATCGAGGAGCTGTGTGCCCGCGCCGGTCAGGAGCGGGACACCCTGATGCCCGCCTACACCCACCGGCAGCGGGCGCAGCCGATCAGCGCCGCCTACTGGCTGCTGGGGTTCGCCACCTCGCTGGAGCGGGACCTGACCACCGTGCGCTACGTGCTGGACCAGGTCAACGCGCTGCCGCTGGGGGTGGGGGCGATCGCCGGCTCCTCGCTGCCGATCGACCGCGAGCTGACCCGCAGCCTGCTGGGCTTTGCCCGGGTCAGCCTCAACGGGCTGGACACGGTGGGGGACCGGGACTTCGCCATCGACTACAGCTACGCCACCGCGCGGCTGCTGACCCATGCCTCGCGCTTCTCCACCGACGTGATCGACTTCTCCTCGCGGGAGTTCGGCTTCCTGATCCTGGACGGAGAGATCGCCTGCGGGTCGTCGATGATGCCGCAGAAGCGCAACCCGGACATCTTCGAGCTGGTCCGCGGCAAGTCCGCCGGGGCGATTGGAGATCTGGTGGCGCTGTTGACCACGGTGAAGGGGCTGCCCGGCGGCTACAACCGTGACCTGCAGGAGGACCGCGCCCCGCTGCTCAACTCCGAGGCGCGGATCAAGACCTCGCTGGCGCTGCTGCGGCTGGCGTTGCCCCGGCTGCGCTTCGACCCCGAGCGGTGTCTGGCGGCGCTGAAGGCGGACGCCACCCAGGCCACCGACCTGGCGGAGGCGCTGGTGAAGACCGGGATGCCGTTCCGCACCGCCTACAAGAAGGTGGGGGCGCTGGTCCGGGCCTGCCAGGAGGCGGGCCTCACCCTGCAGGAGCTGTCGCTGGAGAAGGCGCAGCAGGTGGACCCGGCCTTCGACGCCGCGGTGCTGAAGGTGGCCAAGGTGGAAGGGTCGGTGAACCTCAAGGCCAGCGCCGGGGGCACCGGGCCCGCTTCCATCGACGCCCAGCTGGGCGCCTTGCAGCAGGCGGTGGGCCGGTCGCGTGAGGCGCTCCGGGAGTTCCCGCGGCTGAGCGCGTTGTTCGAATCGATGAAGGAGGCTTCCCTGTGAAGCGTGACTTTCTGAAGCTGACCGACCTGAGCCTGGCCGAGCACGAGGCCCTCTACGCACGCGCGGTGCAGCTCAAGGCGGAGCGGAAGGCGGGGGTGCGCCACCACACCCTGGACGGCAGGACGCTGTGCTGCGTCTTCGAGAAGGCGTCCACCCGCACCCGCCTCTCCTTCGAGGCGGCGATGGTGCAGCTGGGGGGCACCGCGATCCTCCTGGACACCGCCACCAGCCAGCTGGGACGGGGCGAGCCGATCTCCGACACCGCCAGGGTCACCTCCAGCTACGTGGACATCATCATGTTCCGCACCTTCGGGGAGGACCGGCTGGAGGCGTTTGCGAAGGCCTCCTCGGTGCCGGTGATCAACGGCCTCTCCGAAGGCGGCCACCCGGTGCAGCTGCTGGCGGATCTGATGACCGTGCGCGAGCGGCTGGGGAAGCTGTCCGGCCTGCAGGTCGCCTGGGTGGGGGACGGCAACTCCAACATGGCGTTCAGCTGGATCGAGGCCGCGGCGCTGTTCGGCTTCCAGCTGCGGATCGCCGCCCCGGAGGGCTACCGCCCGCCGCCGGCGATGGTGAAGGCCGCCGGAGGCCGGGTGACCGTGCTCTCCTCGGTCCAGGAGGCGGTCCGGGGCGCCCAGGTGATCAACACCGACGTGTGGACCAGCATGGGCCAGGAGCAGGAGAACGCCGCGCGGATGCGCGCCTTCCAGGGCTACTGCGTGGACGAGGCCCTGGTGGCGCAGTCCGACCCGGCCTCCATCGTGCTCCACTGCCTGCCCGCCCACCGCGGGGAGGAGATCACCGCCGGAGTCATCGAGGGGCCGCGGTCGGCAGTCTTCGAAGAAGCAGAGAACCGGATGCACGCCCAGAAGGCGCTGCTGGAAATGCTGTTGGGAGGAACCTCGTAGCCATGCCGAAGCGTCCGGACATCAAGAAGGTCTTCCTGATCGGCTCGGGGCCGATCGTCATCGGCCAGGCCAGCGAGTTCGACTACTCGGGTACCCAGGCGGTCAAGGCGCTGCGCGACGAGGGGGTGGAGGTGGTGTTGCTCAACTGCAACCCCGCCACGGTGATGACCGATCCCGATCTCGCCCACCGCACCTACATCGAGCCGATCACCGTGGAGGCGGCGGAGAAGATCATCATCGCCGAACGCCCCGACTCGCTGCTGCCCACCATGGGCGGGCAGACCGCGCTCAACCTGGCCAAGGCGCTGGCGGAGCAGGGGATCCTGGCCAAGCACAACGTCCGGCTGATCGGCGCGTCGTTGGATGCGATCAACAAGGCGGAGGACCGCCAGCTGTTCAAGACGGCGATGGAGAAGATCGGCGTGCCGATGGCGCGCAGCTTCACCGCCGGCAGCCTGGAGGCGGCGCTGGCCGGGGTGGAGGAGATCGGCTTTCCGGCGATCATCCGGCCATCCTTCACCCTGGGCGGCACCGGCGGTGGGATCGCCCGGACCCGCGAGGAGTTCATCGAGATCTGCACCCGCGGGCTGCACGCCAGCCCCACCGCCACCCTGCTGGTGGAGGAGAGCCTGCTGGGATGGAAGGAGTACGAGCTGGAGGTGATCCGCGACACCGCGGACAACGCGATCATCGTCTGCAGCATCGAGAACTTCGACCCGATGGGGGTGCACACCGGGGACAGCATCACCGTGGCCCCGGCCCAGACCCTGACCGACCGCGAGTACCAGCGGCTGCGGGAGGCCTCGCTGGCGATCATCCGGGAGATCGGCGTCGAGACCGGCGGCTCCAACATCCAGTTCGCGGTCAACCCGCAAGATGGCCGCTACGTGGTGATCGAGATGAACCCCCGGGTGTCCCGCTCCTCGGCGCTGGCCTCCAAGGCCACCGGCTATCCGATCGCCAAGATCGCCGCCAAGCTGGCGCTGGGCTTCACCCTGGATGAATTGAAGAACGACATCACCCGGGACACCACCGCCTGCTTCGAGCCGGTGATCGACTACGTGGTGGTGAAGTGGCCGCGCTTCAACTTCGAGAAGTTCCCCGGCGCGGATCCCCGGCTGACCACCTCCATGCGCTCGGTGGGGGAGGTGATGGCCATTGGTCGCTCCTTCCAGGAGGCGTACTTCAAGGCCCAGCGGTCGCTGGAGCTGGACCGGCTGCAGCTGTGGACTCCGCCCTTGGCGGAGGGGCTGGTGCTGCGGCGCAAGGCGCTGGAGGACGGGCTGCGGGTGCCGCAGGCGGACCGCCCCTGGTACATCTCCCAGGCGTTCCTGGAGGGGATGAGCGTGGAGGAGGTCGCCGCGCTGACCCAGATCGATCCCTGGTTCCTGGTGCGGATCGCCGAAGTGGTGGCCCAGGCCACCGCGCTGGGGAAGTTGGGCGGGCTGGAGCAGCTGAGCGACGCGCAGTTGCGTGACGCCAAGCGCAGCGGGCTGGCGGACTCGCAGCTGGCGGCGCTGCTCAACGTCACCGAGGAGGTCTTCCGCACCGACCGGCAGCGTCGGGGGATCCGCCCGGTGTTCAAGCGGGTGGACACCTGCGCCGCGGAGTTCGAGGCCTTCACCCCGTACCTGTACTCCACCTACGAGGAGGAGGACGAGGCGCCGCCCACCGACCGGCAAAAAGTCCTGATCCTGGGCAGCGGCCCGGTGCGGATCGGCCAGGGGGTGGAGTTCGACTACTGCTGCGTGCACGCGGCGTTCGCGCTCCGGGAGGCCGGGTACGAGACGCTGATGATCAACTGCAACCCGGAGACTGTCTCCACCGACTACGACACCTCCGACCGGCTGTACTTCGAGCCGCTCACCCTGGAGGACGTGCTGGAAGTGGCCCAGCGGGAGAAGCCGCTGGGGGCGATCGTCCAGCTGGGCGGGCAGACCCCGCTCAAGTTGAGCCGGGCGCTGGAGGCGGCGGGGGTGCCGATCCTGGGCACCTCTCCCGACGCCATCGATCTGGCCGAGGACCGCGAGCGCTTCTCCGCCCTGCTCACCGGGCTGGGAGTGCGCCAGCCGGAGAACGGGTCTGCCCGCACCCTGGAGGAGGCCAAGGAGATCGCCCTCCGGGTCGGCTATCCGGTGATGGTGCGGCCCTCCTACGTCCTGGGCGGCCGGGCGATGGCGGTGGTGCACGACGAGGAGGGTCTGGCCCGCTACCTGCGCGAGGTGGGCCGGGTCTCGCAGGAGCACCCGCTGCTGGTGGACCGCTTCTTGTCCAACGCGGTGGAGGTGGACGTGGACCTGGTGGCGGATCGCACCGGGGCGGTCCGGATCGGCGGGGTGCTGGAGCACGTGGAGGAGGCGGGCGTCCACTCCGGCGACGCGGCCTGCACCCTGCCGCCGTACTCGCTGGGCGCGCTGGTGATCGAGGAGATGAAGGCCCAGGCCATCTCCCTGGCCCGGAAGCTGAACGTGGTGGGCCTGATGAACATCCAGTTCGCGGTCCAGGACGGGCAGGTCTACGTGCTGGAGGTGAACCCGCGGGCCTCGCGCACCGTGCCCTTCACCTCCAAGGCCACCGGGGTTCGCCTGGCCCAGGTGGCGGCCTTGTTGATGGTGGGCAAGACCCTGGAGGAGCTGGCCCTCCCCTCGGAGCGGGTGTTCCAGAACATCGCGGTCAAGGAGTCGGTGTTTCCCTTCGCCAAGTTCAACGTCTCCGACGTGCTGCTGGGGCCGGAGATGCGCAGCACCGGCGAGGTGATGGGGCTGGCCGGCGATCTGGCCGGGGCGTTCGCCAAGTCGCAGGCCGCGGCGGGGATGGCGCTGCCCGCGTCGGGGACGGTGTTCGTCTCGGTGCGTGATTCGGACAAGGCGGCGCTGGCGCCGATCGCCCAGCGGCTGGTGGCGATGGGCTTTCAGCTGGTCGCCACCGCCGGGACCCAGGCCTACCTGGGCAAGCAGGGGATCGACTGCGCTCCGGTGCGCAAGGTGCTGGAGGGAAGTCCGCACATCGTGGACCTGATCGCCGCCCGGAAGGTGGCGCTGGTGATCAACACCACCGAGGGGCTGCAGGCGATCAAGGACAGCTACTCGCTGCGCCGCGAGACCCTGCTGCGGGGGGTGCCCTACTACACCACCCTGCGCGCGACCCTGATGGTGATCGCCGCGCTGGAGCGAACCCACCGCTCCGAGCTGGAGGTGGTCTCGCTTCAACAACACCTGGCGGTGCAGTCCGGGCTGCCGCTGACCAAGGAGGTCTAGGACGATGAGCAAGCGGTGCGTGCTGGCGCTGGAGGACGGGCAGCTGTTTGAAGGCCACAGCTTCGGGGCCGCCGCCGAGGCGGGAGGGGAGGTGGTCTTCCACACCTCGCCCTTCGGCTATCAGGAGATCCTCACCGATCCCTCCTACGTGGGGCAGATCGTCACCATGGCCGCCACCCAGATGGGGAACGTGGGCACCAACGGCCTGGATGATGAGTCCGGCCGCCCCCGCATCGCGGGGATGGTGGTGCGCGAGTACAGCGAACGGGCGTCTTCTTGGCGCTCGCAGGGGTCGCTGCACGAGTGGTTGAACGCCGCCGGGGTGCCCGGGCTGCACGGGGTGGACACCCGCAAGCTGGTCCGCCACCTGCGCACCCACGGCTCGAAGCGGGGGGTGCTCTCCACCGAGTCGGTCTCCGCCGCCGCGCTGATCGAGCGGGCCAGGGCGGTGCCGGACATGGAAGGGCAGGACCTGGCGACGCCGATCTCCACCCGGACTCCGTACGAGTTCACCCGCCCGCTGCGCCACTTCGAAGGCAGCGACCCTGCGCGGCACGGAGTGATCGGCTCACCGATCGGAAGCGCGCGGAAGTCGCTGGAGGCGGCCCCGCTGCACGTGGTGGCCTACGACTACGGGCTCAAGGCCACCATGCTGGAGCTGCTGGTGGACGCCGGCTGCCGGGTGACCGTGGTCCCCGCCGGCTTCCCCGCCGAGCAGGTGCTGGCGCTGCGTCCAGACGGGGTGTTCCTCACCAATGGCCCCGGGGATCCGGCGGCGGTGGCCCACGCCCAGGAGCGGATCCGGACACTGCTGGGCAAGGTGCCCCTGTTCGGGATCTGTCTGGGCCACCAGCTGCTGGCGCTGGCCCTGGGGGGCCGGACCTTCAAGATGAAGTTCGGGCACCGCGGCGCCAACCATCCGGTGCAGGACCTGGCCACCGGCAAGGTGGAGATCACCAGCCAGAACCACGGCTTCGCGGTGGACGCGGACAGCCTGGCGGGGAAGGCGGTGGTCACCCACCTCAACCTCAACGACGGCACGGTGGAGGGGCTGGCCGCCCCGGAGCTCCAGGCGTTCAGCGTGCAGTACCACCCGGAGAGTTCTCCCGGGCCCCACGACGCCCGGCACCTGTTCGCGCGCTTCGTGCGCCTGATGCGCCCGGAAGGCGGGCAGATCGTCCCGGTCGGAGCGGCACGCTTGCTCGCCAACCCACGCCCGGGGTGAAATTTCCAGTGGGCGCTTAATTTTTAATACTGAACTTTCTTCTCGGTCTTTCGGGACAGCGACCGCTAAGTCCTCGAAACCCCGGCGTCGTCCTCCTCGGTCCGGGACAGAGCGGACTTCACTTGAAGTATCTCCTTGGTGCAGTGGTGGTGTTGGTGGCCTGCGGTCAGCCTCCGGAGTTCGTGGAGGAGGACCCGGTGTTCACGGAGGCGGCGGCGGGCTCGGTGACCGCGGCGGACCTGGCCCGCTGGAATCAGGCGCACACCTGGGGAGACCACGCCGCTGCCGCGTATCTCTCCCAGGCGGACTTCGCCGCCACCCCGGCGGCGGCGATCACCGCCACCGACTTCGACAACTGGACCACCGCCTCCGGCTGGGGTGATCACTCTGCGGCCGGCTACCTGACCGCAGAGGCGGATCCGCAGTTCGCGCTCTCCACCGCCTCCGGGATCACCGGGGTGGACGTGGCCGCGTGGAACGCCGCCTCCGCCTTCGGCGACCACGCCACCGCCGGCTACCTGACCGCGGAGGGTGATCCGGCCTTTGTCGCCTCCGCCGCGGCCGGGATCTCCGCGGCCGCGATCAGCAACTGGAACACCGCCGCCAGCTACGGGAACCACGCCACCGCCGGGTACCTGACCACCTCCGCCTACGCCGCCTCCCCCGCCGGGGGAATTGGCTCCACCGAGATCAGCAGCTGGAACGCCGCCGCCGGTTACGGGGACCACGCCGCGCAGGGCTACCTGACCTCGGAGACGGATCCGGCGTTCGCCGCCTCGGTCTCCTCGGGCATCACCTCCACCCAGATCAGCAACTGGGACACTGCGGCTGGCTACGGGAACCACGCCACCCAGGGCTACCTGACCTCCGCCTCCGACGAGGTCTCCTCTTCCGTGACCCACCGCGTCCCGCGCTGGAATGGCACGGCGCTGGTGGACGGGTCGATCTCCGATACCGGGTCCCTGGTCGGAATCCAGACCTCCAACCCCGCACACCCACTGCAGGTGGGGGGTGAGGGCTCGGAGGTGGATCAGGTCTCCGAGTCGTGGACCACCGGGGTGGGCAACATCGGCTCCTTCAACCAGACCTTCACCGCGGGTTCCACCGGACCTCTGACCCGCTTCGAACTCCACTCCAATGGGTGTACGCCCAGCGCGCCGTATACGGTCACTGAGGGCGCGAGCGGGACTGGGACGGTCATCGCCTCCGGAACCATCACCTTCGGTTGCTCCGAATGGTCCGGGGTCAATCTTTCGCCAGCGCCCAACGTGGTCGCCGGCGCGGTGTACACGATTACCGTCCCTCTGGGGAACGACGGCAACCACAGCCTGCTGGCAGACAGCACCCGGCCCTACGCCGGGGGCTACTTCTTCTCCAGCGGCTACGGGGTGGACAACTACGACCTGGCTTTCAGGACCTATATCCAGACTCCCCCGCACTTCGCGGTGTCCGGCTCCGGCGCGGTGGGAATTGGAGTCCACGCTCCTCAGCGCGCATTGCACATCAAGGACGTGCTGCGGCTGCAGCCCCGCGCCACCGCCCCCTCCGGGCCGGCGTTGGGTGACCTCTACGTCAGCTCCACCACCAACCAGCTGATGTTCTACAACGGCACCGCCTGGACCGCCCTCTAGGGGCTGCGCAGCCGTGCCTGGGGACCGGCCGCCGCGGGTGAAGCGGCCGGTGCCTGCTGCTCTTCGGCGATGGGGACCCACGGCTGGGGATCCTCCATCGACCACAGGGCGGACAGCACCAACGCGGACATCAACACCGACAGAGCCAACACGCTGCGAACCATGGGCGATCGCTAAAGCAACTGCCGGGCCGAGGTCCCCAACCCGGGATCCCGGGCACTTGCAGGGGCCCGGGGACGGGTCCCCACGACATCGGTGCAGCTTCCCTGCCTTCTCCGTGACGAAATGGCAGCGGGGCCTCCCGGACCAGCACCAGGAGAGTTCGATCCGGGTGGTGACGCTGGATCGCACCGTGCCCCAGGTCCTCTCCCGCACCCCGGCCACCGCCGATGACAACGTGTGGCGGGGCGCCCCGGTGCAGGTGGTGTTCACCGAGCCGCTGCTCCCCGGGACGGTGACCGAAGCCGCGGTGGCCGTCTCCTCCTGGGGCTCGCCGGTTCCCAAGACAGTCACCCTGGATGAGACCGGGACCGTGCTCACCGTCCAGCTGTTGGCGCTGCCCCCGCTTCCCGCGCAGCTGGAGGTGCTCCTGGGCACCGGGATCACCGATCGGGCAGGCAACGCGCTGCCGGCAGCGGTGGCGGCCTGGTCCTGGAGCTATCCGCTCTGGCAGTTCCCCGGAGGCAGGGCCCCGGCCGTGGAGACCGCGCGGCTGTCGCACCTGGCGTTTGATGCCCAGGGCACCCCGCAGCTGATGTTCCAGGAAGGCAGCGGGGCGGGGACCGGCTCGGCCTGGTTCGATGGCGCCGCCTGGGTCCAGCGGCAACTGATGGTCGGGGCCTACCCGGGCCAGCTGGCCCAGCCGGCAGACGGTCCGCTCCAGATGAGCGTCACCTACAGCGGTGGAGGCAGCCCCTACCTCAGCCAGGTGTGGCGGCTGGGGACCGAAGCATGGGAGAGCCCCCAGGTGGTGAACGTGCTCGAGAGCCGCACCGCCAGCGGCCGCTCCGCCCTGGTGGCGAGCGGCGAAGATCTGTACGTCACCTTCACCGAGGTGGTCTCCGGGCAGGCCGCGAACGTCTACGTCCAGCGTCAGCAGGCGGGAGTGTGGAGCCCGGTGGGAGGTCCGCTGGACCGCACCCTGACCAACACCAGCGCCTTCCCGGCGATCGCCGTCGACGACGCCGGACTGCCGATGGTGGCCTTTGGCGAGTACAGCGGCGGCCTCTACGGGATCTTCGTCAACCGCTGGAACGGAGGAAACTGGGTCTCGGTGGGCGGAGATGTCCGTGAAGTGGCGACCGACAACGCGCGGGATCCAAAGCTCCTCTGGACGGGCGGGGTCCCGATGGTGGCCTACTGCCAGGTCTCCGGGAGCACCGTGGATCTCCGGGTCGCCCGCTGGTTCGAGTACTGGGACTACACCCAGGTCAACGACGAGCCTCTCAGCACCTCGGGCTTCTGCATGGAGTTCGATCTGGTCCAATCGCCGGCCAGTGGGCCGGTGGCCATCTATCCCTCCTATGCGGGCACCTCCCAACTGCGGCTGATCGTGGCCCGCTTCGTCGGCGACCGCTGGGATCCGGTGGCCAACCTCCCGGCGGTGAGGGAGGACCGGCCGGCCTTCCTCCCCAGCGCCAGCTTCGACGCCGCGGGGACGCTGTGGGTCAGCTGGACCGAGGAGAACGACCGGGAAGGCACCGACGTGATGGTGGCCCGCTACAACGGCACCTTCGGCACGGACTAGCTACAGCCGGGCGGTGTTCTCCAGCCCGGCCGCCTTGGCGATCCGGATCACCAGCTGGGTGACCGTCTCGTGCACCCTGGGGTTCAGCGCGCTGGGGACCAACTCTCCTTCGTCCGCCATCCCGGCGATCGCCTCCGCTGCCTCCAGGAACATCTGGGTGGTGATCTGGCGGCTGCGCGCGGTCAACACTCCCTTGAAGATCCCGGGGAAGGCCAGCGCGTTGTTGATCGACCGGCCGTCGGCGGCGAACGCCGCCCCGGCGTCGCGCGCCTGATCGGGGCTGATCTCCGGCGCCGGGTTGGAGAGCGCGAAGATCACCTGCCCCTTGCGGACCAGCTCCGGCTTGATCAACCCCGCCCGTCCGGTGGTGGCCACCACGATGTCCGCCTCCCGCATCAGGGTGGCCAGATCGGTGGGGTGGGCGCCCTGGGCCTCCAGTCGCTTCATCGCCTCGGGGGAGGTGTCGGTGACCAGCACCTGCTTGGCGCCGTACTGGATCGCCAGGGTGGCAATCGCGCTGCCGGCGGCGCCCAGGCCAATCTGGCCCAGCCGGGCAGTGCGCAGGTCCAGCCCGGTCAGCTTGCACGCATTGAGGATCCCGGCCAGCGCGGCGGTGGCGGTGCCCTGCTGATCATCGTGCATCACCGGCTTCTGCAGCCGGGCCTTGAGCTCCTGCTCGATTACGAAACACTCCGGGGTCCGGATGTCCTCCAGGTGGATCGCCCCGAAGCTGCGGGAGGTGCGGACCACGGTCTCGATGAACTCCCGCGGATCGGAGGTGTCCACCAGGATCGGGGTGGCGCTGATCTTCACGAAGCGGTCGTAGAGCACCGCCTTGCCCTCCATCACCGGCAGCGAGGCCAGCACCCCGATGTTCCCCAGCCCCAGCACCCGGGTGCCGTTGGTGTAGATGCCCACCGAGTTGCCCAGCCCGGTGTACTCCCAGGCCAACTCCGGGGACTTCTCGATCGCCTGGGCCACCCGGGCCACGCCCGGGGTGTAGATCTTCCGCAGGTCGTCCAGCTGCTCCAGCGGGACCCGGCTGTGGGAGTGCAGCTTGCCTCCCCGGTGCACGTCGAACACCCGGTCCACCAGGTGGATCAGCTCCACCCCCTCCAGCGCGCGCAGCCGGTCCGCCACCCGGGCGGTGTGGCCCTCGTCGCCGGTCTCCACGGTGATGTCCCGCAGGGTGTAGGACTCGCCGATCTGGACGGTGGTGATGTCCCCGATCAGCGCGCCCTCCTCGGCGATGGCGGCGGTGACCCGGGCCAGCTGCCCGGGGCGGTGCTGCAGGCGGGTACGGAAGATCGTATCCAGGGTGAACTTGCGCATGGCGGAAGGAAGCCTCCGTCATCGCGAACCGGGAATCGAGCGCAACTCCTGCGTCCCCCGGCGCGGCAGCGTTCAGAGTCGGACGGGGTGACTGGCGCTGGGAGGGGTGGGGGATGCCCCCGACCGGGTCGTGAATACCCTCCTCGGCGATGGCGAAACGAACTGGCTCCAAGGTCCTGCTGCTCAGCTATTTCTTCCCCCCGGCCGGCGGGGTCAGCGTCCAACGGATGCTGGCGCTGACCAAGTACCTGCCGCGGGATCGCTGTGAGGTGGGGGTGCTCACCACCTGGAATGGCGCCTACCCGGTCTCCGACCCGGCGCTGCTCAAAAGGATCCCGCCCGACGTGAAGATCCACCGGGCGTTCACCCCGGAGCTGCCCTACCAGTTCCGGCGTCAGCTCTGGGAGAAGCTCAACGGCGGGGGAGGGAAGAACACCCTGGCCGAGGCCGTGGTGAAGAACGAGGTGGTGGCGGCGCCACCCCTGGACGCGGGCGGAGCCGGCCCCAACGTCCTGGTCCGGGCCAAGACCGCGCTGCGTGACTCCATCCGCCGGGCGCTGCTGCCCGACCCGCAGGTGGTGTGGCGCCCGTTCGCCGAGCGCGCCGCCGCCCGGCTGATCCAGGAGGAGGGCTACGACACCCTGCTGGTCACCGCGCCGCCGTTCTCCTCCTTCTGCATCGGCAACGCGCTCAAGAAGCGCTTCCCGCACCTGACCCTGGTCAGCGACTTCCGGGACGACTGGTTCGGCTTCTACCTCAACGGGGTGGACTCGATGGCCAGCGAGGAGAAGCGCCAGAACGCGGTGGAGATCGAACGGGAGACGGTGGAGCTGTCCGACCTGGTGGTGGCGGTGACCGACGCCACCCGCAACGACATCCGGGCCCGGTACCCCGGGCAGCCGGAGTCCAAGTTCCAGGTGATCCCCAACGGGTACGATCCGGAGGCGGTGCCCAAGGTGCCCCCGGCCCAGACCCGCTCGGAGCGGATGGTGATCACCTACGTGGGCACCGTCTACAAGCCGTGCTCCCCGCGCTACTTCCTGGACGCGCTGGACCAGGTCCCGGAGGAGATCCGCAGCAAGATCGAGGTCCGCTTCGTGGGCCGGGTGATCGACGAGGAGAAGCAGTTCCTGGAGAACCGCAAGGCGACGCTGACCCAGACCGGCTTTGTGGCCCAGGACGTGGCGCTGCGGAACATGGCCGAGTCCGACTACCTGCTGCTGGTGATCGACGATCCCCAGACCCTGTCCGGCAAGCTGTTCGAGTACCTGGCCACCGGAAAGCCGATCCTGGCGCTGACCCCGCCGGACAGCGAGTCCGCCAAGCTGGTGCGGAAGGTGAAGTCCGGGGTGATCTGCCAGCCGCGGGATCTGGAGGCGATCACCCAGATGATCGTGGAGGCCTACCAGCGCTTCGTGGCCGGCCAGCACCCGGTGCAGCCGGAGTGGGAGCAGATCCGCGGCTTCGAACGGCCGCGGCTGGCGGACCGCTACCTGTCGCTGATGGCCGCCGCCCGGCCGGCGGAGGCCCGCTAGAGGCGGCTCACAGCTCCAGCGGTTCGTCGGTGTCGTCCCACACGTTGCCGGACTGGGTGAACGGCCCCTCCACGCTGGCGGGGCCGTAGGCCGCGTTCCGGGCGAAGCGGTTGTTGTTGATCCGCAGGTTCTCGCCGATCGGCCCGGAGAGGTTCAGGGTCCAGCCGCCACCGGAGAGCCAGTTGCCCTCGATCAGCGTGTCGTGGGAGGGCTCGCCGCCCATCTGGAAGGCGGTGCTGGAGTCGGCCGCGTCCAGGAAGTTCCCGCGGATGATGATCCCCCGCCCACCGGTGGACTGCAGCGAGTCGTTGTGTTGCTCGGGGTAGTTGCCCAGGTCGTGGATCCAGGAGGCCTCCACCACGGTGTTGTCTCCCACCTTCAGCCCATCCGCCCCGCCGTGGATGTTCACCCGGCGGACGGTGTAGTGGCCAAAGGAGAGCCCGGCGGTGACGTCCTCGCTGGTGCCGATGATCTCCGAGTCCTCAACCACCAGGCCCACGTTGTCGTTGTCGAAGTAGCGGATCGGGTAGTAGTCGCTCGAGCGGATCCGGCAGCGGCGGAGGGTGACGTTGTCCGCCAGGATGGTGACCTGCCCGTCGATCTCCAGGTCCTCGATCACCGCCCCGTCCTCCTCCACGGTGATGCTGCCGCTGGGCTGCAGCACCGTCCCCTGGGGGACCCCGGTGTTGTGGGGGCCGGGCTTGCCCCCCGCCGGACCGCCGGGACCACAGGCAGTCCACTGCAGCACCGCCACCACCAGCAAGGTCCGGCCAAGCATCAAGGTTGCTCCTGGAAGGGAAGGGCTCAGCTCAGCTGCCCGCGCACATAGGCCAGCGTCGACTCCGGCAGCAGGAAGCGGGCGGTGATCGAGCCGAACCGGATCCGGCTGCGATCCGGGACCGGGGTGGGGGTGTTGGGGACCAGCGCCACCTCGTTGAGGAAGGTGCCGTTGCTGGACTCGGCGTCCACCAGCCGCCACTGCCCGCTGCGCAGATCGCAGACGAAGTAGGCATGGAAGCGGGAGACGCTGTTGTCCTCCACCACCACGTCGTTGTTCCGGGTCCGGCCCACGGTGATCCCGAAGGCAAAGGCGTTCTGCTCCGAGGAGCCCTTGCGCACCGCGTGGGCCACCGTCCGTCCCGGCCGCGGATCCTCGTCCTGGGCCACCCGGGTTCCGAAGAGCAGGTCCTCGTCCGCGCCGGGAGGCAGCTCGCAGATCAACAGCGGGCAGGTCAGTGAGGCGATCGCCGAGGCCTGATCGGTGACCAGGCGGCTGGTGAAGGCGAGGAGGTCAAAGCCCATCGGCGGTGAGCATAGATCCATCCGCGGGGACGAAACCCGCGGACGCCGAAAAAAAAGTGTCGGGGCTCAGCGCGCCGGCGCGAAGGCGGGCTGCATCGCCGGGGAACGCCGGGCGGCGGCCACCGCCTCGCAGATCCGCAGCGTCTCCCGCGCCGCGTCCTCCCAGCCGCGTCGGTGCCGGCGGCTGATCGCCTCCCGATCCCAGCTGCGGCCCACCGCCAGTTGCAGGGCGGGCACCAGCGCGTCGGCGGAGTTGTCCCTCACCAGCACCCCGGAGTCCTCGGTGACGATCTCCGGGATTCCCCCCACCGCGGTCGCCACCACCGGCCGGCCACAGCTGAGCGCCTCCACGATCACGTTCGGCTGCCCCTCGCTCTCGCTGGGCAGGCAGAGCAGGTCGGCGGCGTTCATCCACCGCGCCACCTGCTCCGGCGGCTGCGGACCCAGAAAGCGCAGCCGGTCGGCGATCCCCGCCGCCTCCGCCTGGGCCTTCAGCTCCACCTCCTGGCTGCCGTTGCCGATCAGCGCCAGCTCCCAGCGGGAGGCGGACTGCACGGTCAGCCGCCGCACCGCCTCGATCAGGTTCGGGATCCCCTTGAGGGGAACGAAGCGGCCCACGTAGAGGATCAGCTTCACCTCCGGCGCGACGTTCAGCGAGGCGCGGGTCTCCGTCTGATCCAGCAGCCGGAACAGCTCGGTGCGGACCCCGTTGAACACGGTGTGCACCCGCTGGGGGGAGGCGCCCAGCCCACAGGCCACCTTCCCCAGATCCTGGCTCACCCCCACCACCGCCGAGGCCTCCTGGACCGCGCGCGCGGTCAGCCGCCGCACCAGCGGGTCATTGGGGATCCGTTTGAGGTCCGAGCCCAGCGAGACGATCACGCTGGGGATCCCCAGCCGGCGTCCCAACCGGGTGGCCGCGTAGCCCTCCGGGTACAGCCAGTAGGTCAACAGCACATCCGGCCGGATCGCGCGGATCCGGGAGGCCAGTGTCTTCTGCAGGGTCCACCCGTTGAGGCCGCGGGTCAGCAGCGGCACTGCCGGGAACTCCACCGTCTGGGACTTGATCTCCGGGTACGCGGAGAGGTCCGGCGCGTCGTGGAAGAAGTCGCGGTGCTGCAGCCGGATCGGATAGCGGGGGTTGGTGCACAGCACCTCCAGCTCCGCCAGCTGGTTCAGGTGCCGCAGGGTGGCCCAGGTGGGTGCGCCCCGATAGGGCTCGGCTTGGGTGGGAAAGGAGGGGGTGACGACGGCGATCTTCATCCGGCCACCGCCATCCGGTCGCGCTGGGTCGCGCTCAGCACCCGCTCGAACAGCTGCTCGTAGCTGCGGGCCATCTGCTCCAGGGTGAAGTGCTGCAAGGCATGCCGGCGGGCGCGCTGCGCCAGCTCCTGCCGGTTGGGTGCGTCCACCGCCTGCAGCATCACCTTGGCCATCGCCGCGGCGTCCGGTGACTCCGAGAGCCAGCCGCACTTGCCGCCCTGGATCACCTCCGGGATCGCCCCCACCGGGGTGCCGATCACCACCCGGGCGGCGGCCATCGCCTCCAGCAGGGAGACCGGAAGCCCCTCGCTCAGCGAGGACATCACGAACACGTCCAGCTGGGAGAGGAACTCCGCGCCGTCGGCGGTGCCGCCGTCCACCATGTCCACCGCGTGGCCCAGCCGCAGCGCGGCGATGGTGGCCTCCAGCGCGCCCTTGAGCGGGCCATAGCCCATCAGCCGCAGCCGGGTGTGCGGCCGCTGCCGGTGCACCTGGGCGAAGGCCTCCACCAGCGCGCACTGGTTCTTCACCTCCACGAACCGGCCAATGGTCCCGAAGACCACGTTCCCGTCCGGCGGCCGCGGCTGGGCCGCCAGGAAGCGCTGGGGATCGATCCCGTTGTGGACGATCTCCACCATGCTGGCGGGGATGGAGAGCTGGGTTCCCAGCGCCTCCTGCACCGGCTGACAGACGGTGGTGACCCGGTCGGTGGCCAGGGCGGCCGCCTTGTAGATCATCCGGGCCTTCTGCCCCTGGGGCACGTTCACCAACCCGTGCACCGTGTTCACCACCGCCTGCACTCCCGCCGCGCGCGCTGCCAGCACCCCGTGGTGGTGCAGATGGGTGTTGTGGGTGTGCAGCACCTGGATCTGGTGTTCCCGCAAGAAGCGCTGCAGCTGGATCAGCGGCTTGAGGTCCAGCCCGGTCTTCTTCTCCATCGCCAGGAACTGGATCCCGTGGTCCCGAAGCTCCGGTTCCAGCTCGCCGGTGCCATGGAGGCTGACCACCGAAGCCTGATGGCCCCGGCGGGCCAGACAGATGACCAAGTCTACTGCCAGACGTTCCGCGCCGCCCACGTGTAGGGTGTGAATGAACTCAGTGATCCGCACGGGCGGTATTTAGGGATGGAGGCCCCAAAGCGAATCCCCCTGCCCGTACTTTGACTGTGCCCAGATGTAGGCGACCGGACGATCGCAACTCCCGGGGCGTTCCCGGCGATAATGGAACCAGGCCCTATGTCCACTCCCATCCGCTTCAGCCCCCTTGGTGTCACCCCGTCCCTCAGCCGTCCCACCGGCGCGACCGGCGCGGGCTTCGCCAGCCGGATGGGCGGCAACCCCCTGGCCGCGCTGGCCACCGGGGTCCAGAACCTGGGTCGGCAGGTGGTCCAGGCGGCCACCGCCGGGCTTCCCCCGGTGGTGCAGAACCTGGCCCGGGGCGCGGTGGACGCCGCCGGCGGGGCGCTGACCGGGCAGGGCGGGGAGTCGCTGGAGATCCTGGACCAGACCCGCTTCTACGTGATGATGCAGTCCATCTTCGCCGCGGCGAACATGCCCACGGTGGACAAGCAGTAGCCGTAAAATTGCCGCGGTCGCACCCTGTGACAGCCTGTAGCGCATGAACGAACTGCGCCGACAGGGCCGTACCCGCCGCAAGCTCCCCGTGTTCCTTGGCGGCCGCCTGGCCGCGGTCACCGCGGACGTCTCCAAGACCGGCTTTGCCGCGGAGATGCCGGCGGTGTTCCTCCCCGGCTCCTTCGTCCACGGCACGGTCCTGGTGGAGGGCACCGAGTACCCCTTCCGGGGCACCGTGAAGTGGGCCAAGGCCGGCAACCCGCTCACCAGCGTCCGCAGCCGCTTCGGGGTGGCCTTCAGCGAGATCCCGGCCGAGCTGACCCAGCTGCTCTCGAAGTAGCTCCCAAAGCCCAACCGCCAAATCCGGCCCGAAGGGCTGAGCCGGCCGTGGAGCCAGCTCCGGACGGGTCAGGCCGCGACGAACTGCCGCTCCACCAGCTTGCGGTACAGCCCCTCCTGGCGGACCAGCGTGTCGTGACTGCCGGCCTGGACCACCTGGCCGCGGTCCAGCACCAGCACCCGGTCGGCGCCGATCACGGTCGAGAGCCGGTGGGCGATGATCAACGTGGTGCGGCCCTTCATCAGCCGCTCCAGGGCTTCCTGGACCAGGTGTTCGCTCTCCGCGTCCAGGGCGCTGGTGGCCTCGTCCAGGATCAGGATCTTCGGATCCTTGAGCATCGCCCGGGCGATGGCCACCCGCTGCTTCTGCCCCCCGGACAGCTGCACCCCGCGCTCGCCCACCGCGGTGCGGTACCCCTCCGGGAAGCGGGCGATGAACTCGTGCGCGTTGGCAGCCTTGGCCGCCGCCTCCACCTCGGCGAAGGTGGCGTCCGGACGTCCGTAGCGGATGTTCTCCTCGATCGAGGAGGAGAAGAGGATCGGCTCCTGGGAGACCGCGCCCACGTGGCGGCGCAGCCAGCCTGGATCCACCTCACGCAGATCGCGACCATCCAGCCGGATGGTGCCCTGGTCCGGGTCGTACATCCGGGCCAGCATCGCGGCGATGGTGGACTTGCCCGCGCCGCTGGGGCCGACCAGCGCCACCACCTCCCCCGAGGAGAGGTTGAGGCTCAGCCCGTCCAGCACCCGGAGATCCGGGCGGGAGGGATAGGAGAAGCGCACCCCCTGCAGCTCCACCCGACCCTCGATGGTGGCCGGGACCAGGCCGCCGCGGGTGGCGATCACCGGCTGGCGCTCGATCAGCTCGAACACCCGCTCCGCCGCGCCGCTGGCCTTCATCAGCTCCGCCCACAGGTCGCTGACCGCGCCCAGGGAGAAGGCGACGATCAGGCTGTAGATCAGGAACTGCACCAGCTGCCCGACCGACATCTCGCCGTTCATCGCCAGCTTGCCGCCGTACCACAGCACCAGGGTGGCGGCCGCGTAGGCGGCAAACGAAGCCCCGCCCATGAAGGACGCACCGGCCATCGCCCGCTTCCGACCCAGCTGGTAGGACAGCTCCACCGCGCCCGAGTAGCGGCGCATCTCGGTCTCCTCGGCGTCAAACGACCGGACGGTGCGGATGCCGGAGATGCTCTCCTCCGCCACCTCGGTGGAGGTGGCCAGGGCGTCCTGCACCTCGCGGGACAGCTTGCGCACCTTGCGGCCGTAGGCCACCGCGCCCAGGGCCACCGCCGGCACCACCGACAGCATCAGCAGGGTCAGCCGCGGAGAGGTGGCCACCAGCAGGGTGATCCCGCCGATCCCCTGGACCAGGTTGCGCAGGCCCATCGAGATGTTGGCGCTGACCGCGCTTTGCAACAGGGTGGTGTCGGAGGAGAGGCGGCTGGTCAGCTCGCCGGTGCGCCGCTGATCAAAGAAGGCGATCTCCTGGGAGAGGATGCTGCGGTACAGCTGATCCCGCAGCCGGGTCACCGCGCGCTCGCCGGCGGTCTGGAACAGGTAGTAGCGCAGGGCGATCGCCACCCCCTGGATCACGAAGATCCCGCCCATCGCCAGGGCGGCGGTGTTGAGCAAGGAGGGGTTCTTCCCGGTCACCGACTCGTCGACGATCACCCGGATCGCCTGGGGGAAGATCAGCCCGGTGGCGCTGGCCAGGAACAGGAAGAAGGTCCCCAGGGCCAGCCGGCGCCACTGCGGGCGGGCCAGGGCCAGGATCTTGCGAAGGGAGGAGGCGCGGTTGACGGGGGTGGTTTCGGTGGACGCCAAGGTCCCCTCCCTCTAACGCGTCGCCGCGATCGGCGCACTCATAGCCTGGACTTGGCCTCCAGCACCCGCTCCACCGCCTCCTTCGGGGTGAGCCCCGCCGCGGAGAGGTGGCCCATCTTCCGCCCGGCGCGCGGCACCCGCTTGCCGTACAGGTGCAGCCGCACCCCGGGGATGGCCAGGGCGCGATCCCACGCCGGCGGCCGGCCCTCGCGCAGCCACAGGTCTCCCAGCAGGTTGGCGATCGCCGCCGGCCGCAGGATCTCGGTGGAGCCCAGCGGCAGATCGCACACCGACCGCACCGCCTGCTCGAACTGGCTGGTCAGGCAGGCCACCTCGGTGGCGTGGAAGGAGTTGTGCGGGCGGGGCGCCAGCTCGTTGACGAACAGCTCGCCGCCGCGGGTCAAGAACAGCTCCACCACCAGCAGCCCCTCCACCTGGATCTTCTCGGCGATCTCCCGGCCCAGCTCCTCCGCGCGGGTGACCAGCGCGGGGGGCAGCGGGCCCGGCAGCACCGACCAGTCCAGCACCCGGTTCTCGTGGTGGTTCAGCGCCGGCGGATAGACCGCCAGCTGGCCGGAGGGAGAGCGCGCCACCAGCACCGACAGCTCCGCCTCCAGGTCCAGCGCCTGCTCCACCACGCACGGCCCGCCGCCCTGCTGGGCAAACGCCTCTGGCGCATCGTCCGGGCCCCTGGCCCGGGCCTGGCCGCCGCCGTCGTAGCCGCCAAAGGTGGCCTTCACGAAGGCCGGCTGGCCCAGTTCGGTCAGCGCGGTGCGCAGCGACTCCACGCTGTCCGCGGTGCGATAGGGCCCCAGCGGGAAGCCGTGCTGGGTCAGCCACGCCTTCTGCCGCGCGCGATCCTGGATGATCTCCAGCAGCGCCGCGCCGGGGCGGACCGGGGCGTGGCGGGCGGCGGCGTTCATGGCGTCGATGGAGATCTTCTCGATCTCCAGGGTGACCACCGAGACGCTCTTGGCCAGGTAGGCGGCCGCCACGTCGTCGTCGAAGGGCGCGGTGATGCAGCGCTCGACCACGTAGCGCGAGGCGCAGGAGGGGTCGGGGTCCAGGGTGTGGACGTGGTAGCCCAGCGAGCGAGCCGCCATCGCGGTCATCCGCCCCAGCTGCCCGCCACCCAGGATCCCGATGGTGGCACCGGGGAGGATGGGCTTCATGGAATCTCCTGAGCCAGAACCTCTGCCATCCGCGCCTGCTTCCAGGCCGCCAGCCGCTCGCGCACCTCCGGGTGCTTGCGCGCCAGCATCCGGGCGGCGAACAGCGCCGCGTTGGCCGCGCCCGGCTTGCCGATGGCCATGGTCGCCACCGGGGTGCCCTTGGGCATCTGGAGGATGGACAGCAGCGCGTCCACGCCCGCCAGCACGGTCGCCGGCACCGGGACGCCGATCACCGGAACCAGGGTCTTGGAGGCCACCATGCCTGGCAGGTGGGCAGCCCCACCGGCACCGGCGATGATCGCCTCCAGCCCGCGTCCCTCGGCGGCGGCGGCGTACTCGAACATCCAGTCCGGCGTCCGGTGTGCGGAGACGATGCGGACCTCATGGGGAATCTGCAGCTCCTGGAGGACCTCCCGGGCGGGGGCCAGGGTCTCCCAGTCGTTCTTGCTTCCCATGATGATGGCAACCCACGGCGCGCTCATGGCCGGTGTCTGTACCACGCCCGGTTCGCTCTGCTAACAGGCCCCGCGGCAGCCATGGAAATCGTCCTCATCGCACCGACGCACCCGCTGTATGCCGCCGAGGTGGACCTGCGTTTCCGGGTGCTGCGAGCGCCGCTGGGAATCCGCCGGGAGGACGTCCGCTACCCCCTGGACCAGGCCAGTCTCCACTGGGTGGGACGGGAGGAGGAGCGGGTGGTCGGCTGCGTGCTGTTCCACCCGGAGACGGCGCAGCGGGGCCGGCTGCTGCAGATGGCGGTGGAGCCGGCGCTGCAGGGACGCGGGCTGGGCCGGCAGCTGGTGCACACCCTGGAGGCGGAGGTGAAGTCCCGCGGCTTCGGGGAGGTCACCCTGCATGCCCGGGAGGAGAAGGTCGGGTTCTACCAGCGGCTCGGTTACGCGCTGTATGGCGACCCGTTCGTGGAGGTGGGCATCCCCCACCGGCTGATGCGCCGGGAGCTGTAGTCAGGCCATCCCGCGCAGCCGCCGCAGCTCGTGGAAGGCGGTCTCCACCTGCTCCCGCTCTTGCGCTCCCAGGGTCTCCATCGACCGCCGCAGGTACGCGTCCTTGAGCTGCAGGTCGCTGACGTCGGGGGCGACATCCAGCAGCTCGTAGCAGAGGGTGACGCTGCCCAGGGTCCGCACCACCGCGGTCCGGCGGGACTCTTCGGAGACCCCCAGCAGTCCGCACAGGTGGCGCAGCCGCGCCCGCTCGGCCCGGTGGATGGCGCCGTCGGCGGCGGCCACCCGGTACAGCCCCTCCACCAGCGCCTGTCGCTCCTGCTCCGAGAGCTGCGCGGACAGCTCCCGGGCCACCCGCTCGGCGGGCTTCCCCTGGGAGCGCGTCTCGCGGAACAGGGCCTCCATCGTCCGGCGATCCGTCTCCGGCAGGTCCAGCCGGCTCCACACCACCCGCTGCGCCTCGTCGGCCTCGGAGGGATCCAGCACCCCGTCCGCCCGGGCCACGTCCAGGAGCAGCGAGGTGAGCTGGACCGCCAGCCGGCGCTGGGCATCGGACTGCTCGGGGGAGAGGCCGATCGACTCGCCCAGATCCCGGGAGGCGGAGCGGTTCGGGTTGCGCGCCCGGTCCTGTTCGGTGGACCCGGGAGCGGCAGGAGAGGAGCGCACCTCCGCCGTCAGGGTCTCGACCACGTCCAGCACCACCGAGATCAGGTCAAACAAGATCAAGGCGGGGAGTCTACCCCGGGAAGGGGGGCGTCCACCGGGGGGCGGTCAGCCGGCGCCCGTTGACGCGGGGGACCTCGGCGGGTTCTTCGGGGAAGACCGCGCGATCCCACAGCTGACAGGTCACCGGCTTGTGGGCCTGGTCCAGCCCCTCGCAGTAGTTGGTGAACAGGCAGCGGCGGATCTGCTCTCCCAGCCCCAGGCGCAGCTTCTTGAACCAGTCCGGATCCGCCAGGGTCTGCCGCGCCGAGGCCACCAGATCCGCCTCCTCCCGCGCCAGGATCTCCTCCGCCTGCCAGTAGCTGGCGATCCCCCCGCAGGCCACCACCGGGGTGGAGAGCCCGGCCTCGCGGATCGCCCGGCGCACCACCGCCGCCATCGGGAGGTTGCGGCCAAACGGCCCCGGGGCGGCGATGTTGGTGGTGGGCATGCACTCGTGCCCGGAGGGTCCGGTGTACGGATACGCCGAGGCGCCGACCTTGGGCTGCCGGGCGTCCTCGAACTTCCCGCCCCGGGACAGCGAGAGGAAGTCCATCCCTGCCTGGGCGAACTTCACGCCGAAGTAGGCCGCGTCCTCGACGTCGGAGCCGCCTTCGATCACCTCGTCGCTGAGGAAGCGGCAGCCCAGCACCATCTGAGGTGAGAGGCGCGCCCGCGTCGCCGCGTACACCTCCAGCGGGAGCCGGACCCGGTGCTCTCGGTTGCCTCCATAGCCGTCGGTGCGGGTGTTCCGCGCGGAGAGGAAGCTGGCCATGGTGTAGGCGTGGGCGAAGTGCAGCTCCACCCCGTCGAAGCCCGCCTGCTGACAGCGGAGCGCCGCGCTGGCGAACAGCTCCGGCAGTTGCTGCGGAAGGTCCCTCAGGTGCGGCTGCTCCAGGTCGGTCACCCGCTCCCGGAAGCCGAAGCGGTAGGACTCCAACTCGCGCGCTTCCAGCAGCTGCTCCAGCTGGGGTTCGGAGAGGGAGAGCAGCCGGGCACGCACCTGCGCTTCGGGTGCGTCGTGGAGCCCGAGCTGGTCACGATGCCGAGGAGTGATCGCCAGGAAGCGGCCCAGGAAGTTCTCGCGGGTGGGCCGCCGCTTGATGGCCAGAAAGTCGATCAGCTGGATGAACAGCCGGGTACGGCCGCCGCTGCCTTCGCGAACCGCCTCCACCAGCTGCCGCAGCCCTTCGAGATACCGGTCGTGGCCGGCACGGAGCAGCGGTCCGCTGGGCACGTCCCGGATCCCGGTGGCCTCCACCACCAGCACCCCGGGCTCACCTTCGGCGAAGCGGCGATACCAGGCGATCACCTCTGGGGTGACGAAGCCCTCAGAGGTCGCGCGCCAGGGGACCATCGCCGGCACCCAGGTGCGGTCCGCCGCGGCCACCGGACCCAGCTGGACGGGCGAGAACCACCGTCCCTCGGCAGCCTCCTCGCGAGTGGGCCACCGCGGCACCGGCAACAGCTTCTCTCGGCGCCGGTCGGATCCCATGAGTGGAGAAACCTATCCCCGCCGGGCGAACT
This sequence comes from Myxococcaceae bacterium, assembly GCA_036675345.1. GTDB lineage: Bacteria > Myxococcota > Myxococcia > Myxococcales > Myxococcaceae > JALYOC01. The sequence continues at coordinate 124,980 of JAKFFE010000020.1, read as the reverse complement.
TCCCAAAACACGCTCAGCTCCGGACGCGCCGGCAGCGCTTGAGGCTCAAGCCGCGAACACCCCTCAGGAAAATAAGATGATCATCTTCTTTTTCTCCTCTCCGGCCAGCACATGGGGTCCGGAAATAAGAAGAAGATCTTAATATTCTTCGGCTCCCTGCGTGGCGGCGGTGTTCTGGCGCCGAATCTCTCGAGATCCTTCACTCCGCCTTGGCCGCCACCCTTCTAGGCGGCGACCAGCACGATCTTGGAGATCTCCGGGGGACTGCCCACCCGCAGCGGCGGACCCCAGAAGCCGGTGCCCCGGCTGACGTAGATCTGTCCCTCCCCATGCGTGTAGTGGCCGGCGAAGTGCTCCCACTGCAGGGGCACCAGGAGATTGAAGGGGAACATCTGTCCGCCGTGGGTGTGTCCGGACAGTTGCAGGTCCACACCCCGGGCGGTGGCCTCCTTGAAGTGCGCCGGCTGGTGGGCCAGCAGCACCCGGGTGCGGTCCGGGGTCGCCCCGGTCAGCGCCGCGTCCAGGTCGTAGCGGCGGTTCTCGTCGCCCACCCAGTCGTCCACGCCCACCAGATCGAAGGAGGCGGCCGCGTCTCCGATCCGCACCGTCCGGTTGCGCAGCACCTGCACCCCTTGCCGCTCCAGCTCGGCGGACCACTCCACGTCTCCCGAGTAGTACTCGTGGTTGCCGGTGATGAAGTACGAGCCATGACGCGAGCGGAGGTTCGCCAGCGCCGCCACCGAATGCCCCAGGGTGGCCACGTTTCCGTCCACCAGATCCCCGGTGATCGCCATCAGGTCCGGCTTGAGCGCGTTGCAGCGGGCCACCATGTCGTCCATGAACCGACGGCGGACCAGCGGCCCCACGTGGATGTCACTGACCTGGACGATGGTGAACCCGTCCAGCGCCTTGGGCAGCCGCTTCAGCCGGATCACCACCTCCTCGATCTCCGGCGCGGTGTAGGCCCGCCAGACCCCGTAGGTGCTGACCCCGGTGGTGGCGGCCAGCGCCCCACCGGCCACCGCTCGGGAGAGGAAGAGGCGGCGCTCGGGAGAGTGCAGCCCCTGGGGGGCACGGTCCTGGGCCGGCGACGGCCGGGCGCCGCGTCCCCAGGGGGTCTGGCGCAACACCAGCAGCACCGTCCCCGCCAGGGCCAGCGCCAGCCACAGGTAGACCACCACCCCCACCCAGACCCAGGTGCCGGTGGCCAGCGCCTCGGTCACCGAGGAGTCGATGAGCGCGTTTGCCGGGCCGCCCAGCACCACCACCGACCAGAGGCCGGCGATGATCGCCTTGCCTGCGCGCCGAAGCCCCGGGCGGGTGGTGGTGTCCCGAATCAACCGCCGGTAGAGGTACACGTGCAGCACGGTGGTCAGGGTCAGGAAGACGCCCAGGAAGAGGGCAAAGCGGAGGACCATGCACGCAATCTTCCCGGAGCAGGCCCCGCTGGCAACCCAACGTGCGTGAAGAACCGTGTGGGCGGCAGCCGCCCGGTTGCGCTAAGGGCGTACCCCCATGACCGACAAAGTGGCGCTGATCACCGGTGGTTCGCGAGGGGTCGGGCGAGCGCTCTCGCTCCGTCTTGCCAAGCGCGGCTTTCACATCGTCTCCACCTACCGGCGCGACGAGGCGGCGGCCAAGAGCCTGGTGGAGGACGTGAGCAAGCTGGGGCGTCGGTGCCTCACCGTGGCCGCGGACCAGCTGGAGCCGGAGAGCCTGCGGGCGGTGTTCGACAAGGTGAAGGAGGAGTTCGGTCACCTGGACGTGTTCGTGGCCAACGCCGCCTCCACCGTGTTCCTGCCGCTGATGGAGACCAAGCTCCACCAGATGGACAAGACCTTCTCGGTGACCGTGAAGAGCTTCCTCTTCGGGACCCAGCTGGCGGCGCCGCTGATGAAGGGCCGGGAGGGGAAGATCGTGATGGTCTCCGGGATGGACTCCAAGATGCCGCTGCCCTTCCACGGGATGCTGGGCGCCATGAAGGGGGCGATGGAGATCCTGGTCCGCTACCTGGCCTGCGAGCTGGCCGGGGAGAAGATCCGGGTCAACGCGGTGAACCCCGGCTACGTGGACACCGACTCCTCCCGCTTCTACATGGGCGAGGCCTGGAAGCTGGTGGAGGAGAAGGTCGGCGAGACGCTTCCCTCGGGGCACATCGCCTCGGCGGATGAGATCGCCCAGCCGATCGAGTGGCTGTGCACCGACGACTCGAAGTACGTCAACGGTCAAACCATCGTCGCCGACGGCGGTCTGGACGCCAGCTACATGATGGCCTTCTCCGCCTCGATGACCGCTCCCTCCAAGCGGTAGCCGCTTGAAGTACCTGGTCAGCATCGTGTTCTGGGTGGTGTTCGTCACCACCGCCCCGGTGGGTTTCCTGCTGGGGGTGGTGCTGTGGGCGGTGACCACCCCGTTCGATCCGGATCGCCGGATCCTCCACCGCTTCATCTGCGCCTGGACCTTCGGCTACCTGCGGCTCAATCCGTTCTGGGATCTGAAGGTGGAGGGGCGGCAGTACCTGCCCTCAGGGCCGGCGGTGCTGATCGCCAACCACCAGTCGATGGCGGACGTGGTGGCGGTGATGGGGCTGGCCCATCCGTACAAGTACGTCTCCAAGGCCTCGCTGTTCAGCCTGCCGGTGGTGGGCTGGATGATGACCCTCTTGAAGTACATCCACCTGGAGCGAGGCAGCACCCGCTCCACACAGCGGATGATGGAGACCTGCAAGGCCTGGCTGCGGCGCGGGATGCCGGTGCTGATCTTCCCCGAGGGCACCTACAGCGAGGGGAAGCGGCTGCTGCCCTTCAAGCGCGGTGCCTTCCAGCTGGCCATCGACGAGCAGGTGCCGCTGGTGCCGGTGGTGATCGAAGGCACCACCGGGTTGATCGAAGGCGATGGACCGTGGCTCAGCCCCCGCTGCCGGATCCGGGTGCGGGTCCAGCCGCCGGTGGAGGTGGGCGAACTGGGACTGAACACGGTGGAGCTGGCCGACCGGCTGCGCGCCCGCTACCGGGAGTGGCTGTCGCTGCCGGAGTAGCGATCACCAGCGGGTGAGCAGGACCTCCACCCCCAGCGAGAGGTCCCGGTAGAAGTGCGCCAGCTGCAGCGCGGGGGTGACGTCGGTTCCGCCGCGGATCACCACCAGCGGCACTCCCAGCCGGAGCCCGACCCGCTCGAAGAAGTCCAGGCCCAGCCGCAGCTCCGGCAACTGCACCGCGAAGCCGTGCGCCTCCTGCGCGGTGGAGGTCACGTAGCTGGCGGAGAGCCCCACCCCCACCCGCCAGCGGACATGGGGGCCCAGGTCCAGGAAGGACAGCGCGCCGTCGAACCCGTCCAGATCGGAGACCCGATCCAGATACAGCTGCAGCCCGGCCAGGCGCAGCCGCAGCTCGTCCACCTCCAGTTGGTCGGTGTCCACCACCCCCAGCCCGGAGAGCTGCCCGCCCAGCCGGAACTCCCAGCGGTCGTAGTGCTCCCCGGAGCGCACCGACTCGAAGGCCAGCTTCGGCAGCGGCCGCTCGAGGCCGACGCCGAGTCCTCGGGCGCGGCTCAGCTGGAAGGTGAACACGTCGGTGGGAGGCGAGTAGGTCAGCCACTCGTCCAGCACCGCGCCGGAGACCGGTCGGGACACCCAGGCGTCGGTGGACGGCTGATGGGAGATCAGCTGCTGCACCGCCGCACCCACCCGCCTTCGAAGCGGCAGCAGATCCGCCCGGCCGCCCGAGGAGGGGCAGGGGAGTGAGTCCTCGCAGAGCACGCCCGGGTGGTAGCGGTAGTAGGCCGCGCCCAATGCGGTGAGCAGCGCGTCCAGATCGTCCTCCCGGAGCTGGCCGTCCTTGGCCACCCCGGTCAGCGAATCGGCGGCGTTGCGCAACGCGAACAGCGGCGGCGGCATGATCGCCGGCGCGTGCTCCTCGCCGCACACCCCTTCGGCGATGCAGCGGAAGCCGGGAGAGGAGATGGCCAGTCGCTCGCGGATCCGGCGCTCGGCGTCCTCCGCGGTCAGCCCAGCCAGGTCTGGCCACAGTCGCCGGACCGAATCCGAGGCGGACAGCTGGGTCCGCAGGAAGCGCACCGCGTCCACCATCCCGCGGAAGAAGTCGTGCTCGCGGAAGTGGCGATCCGCGAACCCCAGCAGCGAGGAGCGGAACTCGGAGGGGAGCACGCTGCTGCGCCGCGGGATCTTGATCCGCCGGGAGAGGTCCGGGTCCTCCTCCAGCGCCGCCAGCACGCCCTTGTCCCGGGAGGCGCGCAACAGCACCCCGCCGCTGGGCAGATAGGTCTGGGCCAGCGGCCCCTGGGAGAGCGGGGTGGGGTTCTGCTTCCAGCGCCAGTCCACCACGTCGTGATCCAGATAGAGGATCGGGTAGTCGGCGGCGGCGAAGCCCTGGGAGGCGGGCGCCACCCAGCGGCGGCTGAGACGCTGCGCCAGGGCCAGCGGGTTGTTGTGGAGGCTGCCTCCGTCCACGAACGCGGAGCCGGGGATCGGCTGCCAGCTGGTAGAGTCGAAGAAGGTCAGCGGCAAGGGCAGCGGGGCGAACGCCACCGGGAAGGCGGCGGCGGCCAGGGGAGCGCGGACCAGGGTGCGCAGCTCCACCGGCTTGCCGGGAGTGGGGTCGCCGCCCAGCGCCGGGTAGTAGGTCTGCTCGTCCGGGTGCAGCTCCAGGTGGGGCAAGGGCGCGCTGGCCGAACCGGAGAGGTAGGGCAGCCGGGCGGAGAGCCTGCCTGCGCCATCGGTGAGCACCTGCACCACCACCTGCTCGGTGACGCGATCCAGCGCGGCCCGCGAGCCGACGTCCGCCGACCCGAACGGGATCCGGCGGCCGGAGAGGTTGGTCACCGTCACCCCGAAGGCGAACGAGCAGTGGGGCCGGAGGCGGGTCTTGGTCGCCGCCTCCTGCAGCTTCACCACCAGCGCCTCCAGGTGCGCGGAGTCGAACAGCTGCGCCTGACGGGAGGCCGCGGCCTCGGGGCCGGCGGGGAGCAGCCGCTCCAGATCCAGCTCCTGGATCCACACCCGCCAGAAGAGGGAACGCTCGGGGGCCCACTGCGCCTCGCCGTAGCTGGGGTCACACGCGGCCAGTCCGCCCAGCAGGGCGTTGAGCGCGCCGCTGGAGGCGCCGGTCCAGATCCGGGGACCGGGGAACGGCTGCTCCGGGGCCTCGCGCGCAGCCACCGACCAGAACCGGGAGAGGGCGGAGAGGAAGCCCGCCTGGTACGCGCCGAGGCTGATTCCTCCGCCCACCACCATCGCCGGCGCGCTGGCCGCGGTGGCCTCCGCCCGGGCCAGCGCCTGGGGGGCGTTGGGATCAGCGGAGAGGAACTCGCGCAGCCGCAGTCGCTTCTCCGCCAGGGTCTCGGGGAGGACGCCGGCGTCGGTGGGCGTAACCTCGGCCGGGCGGGTCTGGGCGACGCCGGCGGGAGGAGTGGGGGAGGAGGGTTCACCGTCGGAGGTCGGGGCGCGGGTCGGTTCGCTTCCCGGCTGGCGCGGATCGGTGGAAGTGTCCGGAGACGCTGCGGTGCTGGTGGCGCCGGAGTACGGCACCGCGCCGGGGGCAGGGCTCCCCGGGTACGGAGGAAGGCGGGTGCCCACTTCGGGCGCACCCACCGGACCGTTGGAGGTCGCCGAGCCGGAGGAGGACGGCGGGCTGGTGGTGCTCAGGTCCGATGACCCGGGGGAGGGGCTGAGGGCAGTGCCTCCGTCCTCCGGCTCCACCTCCACCACCCGCTGCCGGACGATCATCGGCTGTTGCCCGCTGGCGGCGGCGTCGGACGCCACCAGGAGGACGAACAGCGCCGGGACCGCACCGTTGAGCCAGCGAGAGGGAGTGAGCATGGCGGACCCGAGACGTTACAGAGCCGTTCCTCGCGCCTACCAGGACATTCTCGGTAGGGGGCACAGATCGCCTGATTTGGTAAGAGAAGGTCGCATGCGCCCCTCCGCGATCCTCTTCGACCTCGATGGTGTCCTGATCCGCAGCGAGGAGGTCTGGGCCCAGGTGGTGCGCGAGGCGGGAGAGAGGTTCCGCGGACGCCCGGTGAGCCAGGAGGAGTTCATGCCCACCTTCGGGCAGGGCACCGCGGCGGACGTGGCCGCCTTCGGCTTCCAGTGCACCCCCGCGGAGCTGGATGCCTTCTACGCGGTGAACTTCCGCAAGCACATCACCTCGATCTGGGTGGACCCGGAGGCGCGCGGTCTCCTGGCCCAGCTGCAGCAGGAGGCGGTGCGGCTGGCGGTGGTGACCAACACCATCGGGCCGCTGGCGCGGGACCTGCTCACCGTGGCGGGGCTGCTGCCCTTCTTCCAGGTGGTCTCCACCCCGGACCTGGTGGCACGCGCCAAGCCCGCGCCGGATCTGGTGCTGCACGCGCTGCACGGGTTGGCCCTGCAGCCGGAACAGGCCTGGTTCGTGGGTGACTCCCGCTATGACCGCGAGGCCTCCGCCGCGGCCAAGGTGCGCTTCGTCGGGCTGCGACAGGCGGGAGACCTCCGGATCGAGAACCTCTCCGAGCTGGCCAAGCTGCTGCCCTTCGCCCGCTGACATGCCCGGCAATTACGAAATCGAGATGTCCGCACCATCGGCATCGCGCTGCGATTGCTGCGGCGGTCTGTCCGTTCGGTTGACGCGGTTCGTGTACCGGGACGGAGACGCCTTCGCGATCTACTACGCGGCGTACTCCAACAACCACCCAGACCGCGAACTGGCGATGGTGGTGTCGCTCGGTGAGTGGGGGGAGGACAGCCAGCCTGCCCAGCGGGCGGCGTTCTATTGCCGAGTCCGACCCACGAAAGATTCCTACCAGGTCAGTCTCGGCGACGCCGCTCTCTCCGTCTGGAGTGATGCCGACATCATCGGCGAGAAGCTGTCGCGAGCGCAGGCGCTTGAGCACCCGTGGAAGGCCTCCGCCCTTGAAGTGCTCGACGAAGCCTTCCTGCAAGATCGTTCACTGGATGGATGCTCTCGAAGAGCTGGCCCAAGGCGGAATTCGAGGGGTACGCGGTCGCGCGCGGCTTTCTCTGAGCGCGGTCCCGGTCAGCCGGAGGAGCGGCGGGGAGCGGATTTCACTCCGAGATCGTCTCCCCGCGGCCACCTGGAGGCCCGCCGCCCGACCTACGCCGCGGTCATCCCGCCGTCGACCACGTGCTCCATCCCGGTGATGAAGGACGACTCGTCGGAGGCCAGGAACAGGACCAGGTTGGAGACCTCGGAGGCTTCGGCCATCCGTCGGAGCGGGATCTGCGCCGCTGCTCCGCCGCCCTCTGCGTCGGTCGCCTGGACCATCATCGGGGTCTTGATGTAGCCGGGGTGGACCGAGTTCACGCGGATGTTCTTGCTCCCGTACTCGATCGCCACCTGCTTGGACATGCCGCGGACCGCGAACTTGCTGGCCACGTAGGCCAGGCTGGGCGCACCGACGATTGCCACCACTCCGGCGATCGAGGAGATGTTCACGATCGAGCCGCCGCCCAGCTTGAGCATGGAGGGGATCACCGCCTGCATCCCCAGGAACACGCTGGTCTGGTTGACCGCGCACACCCCAAGGTAGGCCTCTTCCGCCAGGTCGACGGTGGACGCGATCGGCCCCAGGATTCCGGCGTTGTTGACCAGGATGTTGAGCGGCCCGAACTTCGCCTCGCCCTCCTTGACCACGGTCTTCCATTCGGCGGACTTGGTCACGTTGTGCTTGAGGAACAGCGCGTTGGGCCCCAATTCCTCGGCGAGCGCCTTGCCGCCCTTCTCGTTGAGGTCGGTCAGGATCACCTTGGCCCCCTCGGCGATGAACATCTTCGCGTGTGACGCTCCCATTCCCTGCGCTGCGCCGGTGATGAGCGCGACCTTTCCCTTGAGCCGGTCCATGAGTGTCTCCTCTTTCTGTCCGGGTCCGCCGGACGTGGTTGATGAAAGGGCTCGGCGACCTCGCCGTCCGTCCGGATCAAAGGTGCGGATCCGGGGTGGGCGAAGCCAGCTTGAGTCCAGCAACACTGTGTTCCGCGGAGGCTCGGGCGAGCGGAAGAGAGCTCTGCTTCCCGAGGGCCTCGGCCGGTGCGCCGCTCCTCAGTCATGAGCCGGGGGGCCTGGGCGGCCCACCGCCCGCGTGCTCGTCCGCTGGGCGCTGCGGTTGTCACTTCTCGTGCGCCGCGCTCATCCAGACCCTTGGAGTGAGGAGGTCGCACATGGAAACCGTCACGAGGAAGCAGGACCGGTCGTGGGTCCCGATGGAAGGGTTGTCTCAGGAGGCAGGGGGTGCGGTGACGCTCCGCGCCGGAGGGGAGTCCGGCGCTCCGGCAGAGCAGGCGTATCGGATCCTCCAGGCAGGGTTCATCGCCGCGCCGACCATTGCCGGGCTGGACAAGTTCTTCCACCGGCTGACGGACTGGGACCAATACCTGGCGCCGCAGATCGCGAAGCTGCTCCCGGTCTCAGGCCACACCTTCATGAAGGGAGTGGGCGTGGTCGAGGTGGCCGCGGGACTGCTGGTGGCGGCCAGGCCCAGATTGGGTGGCTACGTGGTCGGTGCCTGGCTGGGGGGAATCATCGTCAACCTGCTGGTCTCGCGCCGCTACCTGGACGTCGCGCTGCGTGACTTCGGGTTGATGCTGGGAGCGATCTCCCTCTCCAAGCTTGCCCTCACGCATGACCGCCGCCCGGCCCGGGCGGCGTAGATGAGGTGTCTCCCGGGGCGGGTTCTCACCCTCTCCGGGTGGCGATCACCAGCACCAGCCGCGGGTGGTGCGGGCCGAACACCCCGCGCCGGACCTGCACCTCGAAGCCGTGGCGTTCCAACTGCCGGTTCACCTGGGGCACGGTGAAGTTCAGGTAGTACATGATGAAGCGCGGCCGAAAGAGCGCGTTGCGCAACCGCCACCCGGCGTTGAAGGCGTGCGCCACCCACCAGGCGGGATCGCTGGCCGACAAGCGCTCGGTGGTCACGAAGGCGAACCTGCCTCCCGGACGCAGCGCTCGCGCCACGCTCTGGAGAAATGCGTCCTCGTCTTCCCGGGCGATGTGCCCCAGCGCTCCGAAGCAGGTCGCCGCGTCGAAGGCCTCCACGAAGGGCAGGTCCAGCACATCCGCGCGGACCCACTCCACCGGGACTCCCTCCGCAGACAGGTTGGCCCGTGCCTGCTCCAGCATCCCGGCGCTGAGGTCCACCCCCACCACCGCCTCCGCGCAGTGGGGCCGCAGCCCCGCCACGCCTGCTCCGGTGCCGCAGCACAAATCCAGCGCACGGCGGACGGGTCCCAGCTGCTCCACCGTGGCGGCGATCACCTCATCCGGGGTGCGGAACGGGGTGAGATCGAACTTCGGAGCCAGCAGGTCGTAGCCGCGCTCCAGGGAGGAGAATCCCTGCACCAGCAACTCGCGCAGCGTGGGGCCCTGGGGATGGAACAATCAGAACTGGATGCGAGGCGCCGGGGTCGGCTCCGCCTGCGACGGGGCCAGCCAGAAGGCGACTGCCAAGCCGCCCAGGATGATCAGGATCGCCGCCACCACCAGCCACCTGAGGGTGCCGGTCTTCTGGACCGGGGTCTCCACCGTGCGGGGCGGCTTGGGCGCCTCTCGCGGGGCCGGGCTCTGATGGGCATCCGCGGTGTTTCCGCGCACCGTGGCGTCGATCTCCGCGAACGGGTTCACCGCGGCCGCGGCTGGGGCCTTGCGGGCGGGTGCCTTCTGCGGCCGGTCCGCCTGCTGGGGCGGGCGGAGCACCGTGCGCTCGGCGTTCTCGAAGGGCGGGGTCATCTCCCCGGTGGTCTCGGTGGAGGTCATGGTCCGCTCGTCCATCCGCCCCGAGCCGGCCCGGGCCAGCGCGGCCTTCGGACCGGAGACTCCGTCCGGCTTGGCCTTCAGCGCCTGCTTCGGCCCCGAGCCGCGCATCTGCTGGGGCGGGGTGACCAGCGGTCCGGAGCGGACCACCTTGCCGTCATCCTGCGCGGGGCGGCGCTTGGCCGGGGCGGGGGGACGCACGTACCCGGTCTTCTCATCGGCGTTGGCGTCGGTCAGCAGCTGCCGGGTCTGGTCGCGGCGCTCCAGGAAGTGCCGCACCACCAGGGCGCCGCACTGCTCCTGGTCCCAGATCAGCTCGCGGCTGACCTTCTCCAGCGCCCGACCCATCTCCAGCGCCGAACCGAAGCGGTCCTTGCGATCCTTGGCCAGCGCCTTGAGCACCACCCGGTCCAGCTCCGGGGTCACATCCCGGTTCCGCTCCGAGGGCGCCCAGACCTCCATGTCCAGGACCGCCAGCAGCTCCGAGGTGGGGTCGTTGCCGTAGAACAGCCGGGACCCGGTGAGCATCTCGTGCAACACCACTCCCAGCGAGAACACGTCCGCCCGCGCGTCCAGCTCCTCGCCACGGACCTGCTCCGGAGACATGTAGCCGCTGGTGCCCTTCACCATCCCCGCGGCGGTGCGGGTGGCGCGGCCCTGGGCCTTGGCGATCCCGAAGTCCAGCAGCTTGGTGATCCCGTCATAGGTCACCATGATGTTCTTCTCGGCCACATCCCGGTGGATGGTGGGACGGGCCCGACCCAGCGGATCGGTGAAGGTGTGCGCGTAGTGCAGCGCGTGCGCGGTGTCCCGCACCGCGGTCAGCGAGAAGCCGGTGGGGATCGGCTCCTGGGCGTCCGCGCAGGCCTTGGCGATCTCCACCAGGTCCGCTCCGGGGATGAACTCCATCGCCAGGAACAGTTCGCCCTCGGCCATGTCCAGGTCATAGACGTGGGCGATGTTGGGGTGGGTGAAGGCGGCGGTGATCTTCGCCTCGTCCAGGAACATCTGGACCGCCTCCTCCTCGGCCTTCACGTCCGGGAGGACCTTCTTGAGCACCACCAGCTTCTTGAAGCCGCCGGGGCCGCGCTGGAAGGCCAGGAAGATCTCGGCCATTCCCCCCTCGGACAGACGGGAGACGACCTCGTACTTGCCGAGCTTCCGGCCGCTCGCCGCATCCTTCGTGAGGGTCAGGGTCCGGGCACTGGCCATGGGCGCGGGGAGGACCATACCCCGTCCCGCTCCGGGATGCCTCTCCCCGGCCAATCTTCTGGTGGTCTGCAAGAAGTGCGGGTGGGCTGCAGCGGCGGGCGGCCTACTGCCCCGCCCCATGCGCCCGGATCCTGGCCACCATCCGTCTCACCTGATCTGGGGAGAGGTCCGCGAAGGTCTACCGGCCGCCGGCGGCGCAGGCGACCAGCGCCCCGCTGGGTCCGGACAGACACTCCACCGGCAGTCCCCGCTGATCGCAGTAGGCGCCGATCCGCTCGGTGAGTGACACCAGCCGCCGCTCCAGCTCCTCGCGCTCCAGTCCCGCCAGCGGGCCCTTCCAGCGGGCCTGGGTCTGCAGCTGCAGTCCATCGCCGGTAGAGGGGGCCTCCACCTGCACCTGGCCGGAGGGCATCAGCGCGGCGTGGATCTTCCGCGGGTCCAGGGCCCACCTTCGCTCCTCCCCGGTTCGCTTCGCCGCCACCCCCAGGTCCTTGAGGCTCTGGTTGAGGCAGGGGTCCACCGAGGCGGGCAGCAGCAGGCGGACCTGGATCTCTCCGTCCACCAGGGGCGCGGGGTCTGGCCGGGCAGCCGGGGCCGGCGCCTGATTTTCGCAGCCCAGGCCCAGCCCGGCCAGCAGCCCCACCATCCACAGGGTGTTTCGCATCCGCCCGGCTGATGCACGTCAAGGGCCACTGGCGCCTGGACAGCGCATCCGACGAGGCGACCCCGCGGAGTTTGCTGATTCGACCCCCCGGCGCGCAAACGATGCGGCCCCGGCGGTGGGCTTGAGCCCGGTCCCCCGGGCGTCAGTCGGACGGCACGCGACTGGCAGAGCGCCTCGCCGAACAACCTCGACTTCCGCTGGAGCGCTCCGAAATGAATCGATTGGTCCTGGCCGCGTGCGTGGCCGCTGTCACCTGGGGATGTGCCGACAAGCCCGCCGCTGCCTCCTCGCCGCCGCCCGCCGCCAGCGCTCCCCAGGCCGCGCCCGCCGCTGCCGCATCCGCCTCCGGGGCGATCACCGACGCGGACCGCAAGCTGGCCGCGGAGACGTTCGCCACCCGCTGCACCCCGTGCCACGGGCCCAGCGGCAAGGGGGATGGCCCCGCCTCCGCCGGGCTGACCCCCAAGCCCCGCAACTTCGGCGATGTCGAGTGGCAGAAGGGCGTCTCCGACACGCACATCGAGCAGGTGATCGCCTACGGCGGCGCGGCGGTGGGCAAGAGCCCGGCGATGCCGCCCAACCCGGACCTGGCGGACAAGCCGGTGATCAAGGCCCTGCGCGAACACATCCGCCAGCTGCCGGGAAAGTAGTCCTCCGAAGTCTCACTCAACGCAGCACCAACACCGGACGGCTGGCGCGTGGGCGCTGGCCCGGATCGGGAGAGTTGTGTCCATGAAACAGAAACTGGGCATTCTGGCAGGCGCCATCGTGGCGGTGGCGGCGAGCTTCGCCGCCTGCTCCAGCGGGAACAGCACGGCCCCCGCTTCCACCGGAAACGCCGGTGGGGCAGGGCTGACGGAGCTGATGAAGGCCCGCAACCTCAGCGAGGCCGACGTGCAGGCCGCGCTCAAGACGTACACCCCCAGCGGCCGCAAGGACGACTACTACATCTTCGCGTCCGGCGGTCACGGCGGGAACGTGATCGTGATCGGCGTCCCGTCGATGCGGATCCTCAAATACATCGGCGTCTTCACCCCCGAGCCCTGGCAGGGCTACGGCTTCGGGGACGACACCATCAAGCTGCTCAAGGAAGGCTCGCGCAACGGCCGGATGATGACCTGGGGGGACATGCACCACCCGGCGCTCTCCGAGAGCAAGGGCGAGTACGACGGCCGCTACCTGTTCGTGAACGACAAGGCCAACCCCCGGGTGGCGGTGATCGACCTCAAGGACTTCGCCACCACCCAGATCATCGGCACCGAGCTGATCCAGTCCGAGCACGGCGCCACCTTCGTCACCCCCAACACCGAGTACGTGGTCGAGTCCTCGCAGTACCCGGCCCCGCTGGGCGAGGGCGCCTACGCCGACCCCAAGGCGGCCTTCAACGACAAGTTCCGCGGGGCGGTGATCTTCTGGAAGTTCAACAAGGAGAAGGGGCGGATCGAGAAGGAGAACTCCTTCGCCATCGAGCTGCCTCCGTACATGCAGGACCTCTCCGACGCCGGAAAGCTGGGCAGCGATGGGTGGGTGTTCATCAACTCCATCAACACCGAGCGGGCCTGGGGCGGAAACATGGAAGGCAACCCCTCGCTGGAGTCCGGCGCCTCGCAGAACGACATGGACTACATGCATGTCATCAACTGGAAGCGCGCGGAGGAGGTGGCCAAGACCAAGGGCAAGATGATCGGCGACATGAAGGTGATCTCGCTTCAGGACGCGATCGCCGAGGGGCTGCTGCACTTCGTCCCCGAGCCGAAGAGCCCGCACGGGCTGGACGTGACCCCGGACGGCAAGGACATCGTGGTGGGCGGCAAGCTGGACACCCACACCACCATCTACTCCTTCGAGAAGATCAAGGCGCAGATCGAGGCCAAGAAGTACGAGGGCGTGGACCCCTACGGCGTGCCGATCCTCTCCTACCAGGACTCGATCCGCGGCCAGTGCGAGATCGGGCTGGGGCCCCTGCACACCGTGTTCGACGACAAGGGCTTCGCCTACACCTCGGTCTTCATCGAGACCAAGGTGGCCAAGTGGTCGCTCAAGGACCTGAAGGTCGTGGAGAAGCTGCCGGTCCAGTACAACATCGGCCACATCCTGGCGGCCGAGGGGGACACGGTCAGCCCGGACGGCAAGTACCTGGTGGCGATGAACAAGTGGGCGCTGGACCGGTTCAGCCCGGTGGGCCCGCTGCTCCCGCAGAACTTCCAACTGGTGGACATCAGCGGGGAGAACATGCAGCTGCTCTACGACCTGCCGATCCCGCTGGGGGAGCCGCACAACTCCCAGATGATCAAGGCGGACAAGCTGGCGCCGATCGAGATCTACAAGCCGGTTGGCTACAACCCGCTCAAGCACCGCAAGGATGAGTTCGCGGTGGAGGGCGGCCAGGAGCGGGTGGAGCGCCAGGGCAAGAACGTCCACGTCTACATGAGCGCCATCCGCAGCCACTTCACCCCGGACATCATCCGGGTGAAGCAGGGAGACACCGTCCATCTGCACCTGACCAGTCAGGAGCAGGCGCACGACGCCACCCACGGGTTCACCATCAGCTCCTACAACGTCCACGTCTCCCTGGAGCCGGGCAAGCACGAGAACATCACCTTCGTCGCCGACCGTCCGGGCGTGTTCCCGCTGTACTGCACCGAGTTCTGCTCGGCGCTGCACCTGGAGATGGCCGGCTACTTCCTGGTGGAGCCTCAGTAGGCCAACGCCATGCGCACCCTCGCCCCAATCTGGATGCTGTTCCTCGCTGGATGCGCCGGGTCCAGCCCGGTGGGTCCCAGCGGGACGGCCTCCGGAGGACGGGCGAGGCCCGCGCGGCCGACCGACTGCCGGAAGGTCCTCCCGGCAGAGCTGAACCCGAGGCTGGCGGCGGCCACCCCCGGTCAGGCGCTGTGTCTGGAGGCGGGTCGCTATCCTGGCCCGCTGGTGATCCCCTCCGGGGTCACCCTCTGGGGTCCGGCGGACGCGGTGATCCAGTCCGCCGGGAAGGGCACCACCCTGCGGTTGGAGGGGAACGGGGCCCGGCTGTTGGGGGTGACCGTGGATGGCAGTGGCGGCCGCTTCGACACCCTGGACGCGGCGGTCCACGTCACCGGCGAAGACGCGGTGGTGGAGGGGGTCCGGGTGGTGAACGCCACCTTCGGGATCCTGGTGGAGAAGGCCCGGCGAGCGCGGATCCTGGGCAACGAGGTGATCGGAGATGCGCAGGCGGCGCTGGGCCTGCGCGGCGATGGGATCCGCCTGTGGGAGACGCACGACTCGGTGGTGGAGGACAACCGGGTGCAGGACTCGCGGGACCTGGTGGTCTGGTACTCGCGCAACAACACCCTGCGGCGCAACCGGGTCACCGGTGGGCGCTACGGGACGCACTTCATGTACAGCCACGACTGCGTGGCGGAGGACAACCTCTACCGGGGCAACGAGGTGGGGGTGTTCGTGATGTACAGCCGCGGGATCCGGCTGAGCCGCAACGTGCTGGCGCAGGGGATCGGCGCGGCGGGGATGGGGTTGGGGATGAAGGAGTCGGGCGACCTGACCGCGGTGGAGAACCTGTTCCTGCACAACACGGTGGGGCTGTACGTGGACAGCTCGCCGATCCAGCAGAACGAGCACAACCGCTTCGAGCGCAACGTGTTCCGGCTGCATGACGCGGCGGTGATCTTCCACGGGACCGAGCGCAACAACTCGTTCCTGGCCAACACCTTCCGCGACAACCAGACCCAGGTGCGGGTGGAGGGCCGGACCGACGGGCTCTCCACCGAGTGGCAGGGCAACAGCTTTGACGACTACCGCGGCTTCGATCTGGACCGCGACGGGGTGGGTGACGTGGCCTACGAGCTGAAGAGTCTCTCCGACGATCTGGTGGGCAGGCACGCCTCCTTGGCCTTCTTTCGTGGGTCGCCGGCGCTGGGCCTGGTCTCGGTGGCGGGAGAGATCATCCCGATGTTCGCCCCCAAGGTACTGATGACCGACCCCGCGCCCCACCTGGGAGAGACGGTGCAGCTGGGCGCGCTGCAGGAGCTGCTCCGTGAGGATTGAACTCAAAGGCGTGCAGAAGCGGTTCGGGAAGAGCCAGGCCCTGCGCGGGGTCAGCGCCACCATCCCCGCCGGGCGGCGGCTGGCGCTGATCGGTCCCAACGGGTCGGGCAAGTCCACCCTGCTGCGCTGCGTGCTGGGGCTGATGGATTGCGAGGGAGAGGTGCTGCTGGATGGTCACTCGCCCTACGAGAACCGGGTGCAGGTGGCGCGGCAGCTGGCCTACGTGCCGCAGGTGGCGCCGCAGTTCTCGGCCTCGGTGCAGGAGCTGTTGAACCTGGTCTCGGTCACCCGGCAGCTGGAGCAGGAGCGGATCGTGGAGGTGGCCTCCCGGCTGGGCCTGGAGCTGGGCCCCCTGGCGGACCGCGCCTTCCGCGCGCTGTCCGGAGGAATGAAGCAAAAGGTCCTGCTGGCAATCGCCTTTGCCGCGCAGCCCAAGCTGCTGGTGCTGGACGAGCCCACCGCCTCGCTGGACGCCCGCTCCCGGGACCGGGTGTTCGAGCTGTTCTCGGAGGTGCCCCCGGACGTGACCCTGGTGCTGTGCTCGCACCGGCTGGAGGAGCTGCGCCAGCTGGCGGACCACGTGCTGGCGCTGCAGGACGGGAGCGTGGAGTACGACGGACCGGCCCATACCCTGCGGGAGAGCGGCCGGTCGGCGGTGGAAGAGCTGCTGGACGCAGGGGAGGCGCAGCATGGCGCGTAGGCAGGGAGGGATTCCGGGCTGGGTGCTGGGGCTGGCCGCGGTGGCCTTCCTGGGCGCGGTGGTCGCCGGGGTGTTCCATTCGCAGCAGCTCCCGCAAGGGCCGGTGGCGGTGGTCTGGGACAAGACCTCCTGCGCCCACTGCCGGATGGCGGTGTCCGAGCGGGGCTTCGCGGCGCAGCTGCAGCTCAAGGATGGCCGGGTGCTGGACTTCGACGATCCGGGCTGCCTGTTCCGGCTGCTGGAGCCGGTGCGCGAGGACCAGGTGCACGCGCTGTGGTTCCACCACCTCCACGAGGACCGCTGGCTCCCCGGACAGGAGGTGGCGTTCGTGAAGGTCACCCCCACCCCGATGGGCTACGGGCTGGGCGCGGTGGACCCCAACTCTGAAGGCGCGCTGAGCCTGTCGCAGGCCCGGGCCTCGGTCCAGGCTCCGGGGGAGGCCCACCGATGAGGCCGGCCTGGGCGAGCGAAGGGACTGAGGGCGCGCCTCTGACGGAGGTCCCGACCCGAGGAGGGCGGGTGGCCCGCGACGCGGGAGGGAACGTGTCAGGGAGAGGAGCGCGAGTGGCGCGCGAGGCAGAAGGAACCCCGGAGGGCGTTGGGCGAGGAGGGAGAGTGGCGCGGGAGGCAGGAGGAATCACCCCGGAGGGCGTTGAGCGAGGAGGGCGAGTGGCGCACGAGGCACCGGGGACCGCCGGGAAGAGCCTGTGGCGGGAAGTGGGCGCGGTGGCCCGGCTGGACTACGCGGAGGTGCTCCGCTCGCGGTGGATGATCTTCTGCGGCGCGGTGTACGCGGTGCTGGCGGCGCTGTTCGTGCTGGTTGGCTTGCGCGAGTCCTCAATGCTGGGGTTCACCGGGATGGGGCGGGTGGTGCTGTCCATGACCCACGCGCTGCTGCTGGTGCTGCCGCTGCTGGCGCTGACCGCCACCGGCCAGGTGGTGAACCGCGCCCGGGAGGACGGCTCGCTGGAGCTGCTGTTCAGCCACCCGGTGCGCCGGGGCGCGTACTTCCTGGGGGTGAGCCTGGTCCGCTACGGGGTGCTGGTGGTCCCGCTGGTGGTGCTGATGATCGGAATGGGCCTGCTGGGGGTGTTGGTGTTCGGCCAGGAGGTCCCCTGGGGCTTCGTGTTCCGGGCGCTGGGGATCAGCGCGGCGTTGCTGTTCGCGTTCGTGGGGATCGGGATGGCGGTCTCCACCCTGGTGCGCAGCCAGGCCCGCGCGGTGATCTGGATCCTGCTCTTGTGGGCGGCCGGGGTGGCGCTGGTGGACTTCGCGCTGATCGGAATGATGCTGCAGTGGCAGCTCAACCCCCAGGCGGTGTTCATCCTCGCGGCGCTCAACCCGGTGCAGAGCGCGCGGATGGCGTTGCTCTCCAGTGTCTCCATCGAGCTCTCCGCGCTGGGTCCGGTGGGGTTCTACCTGGCCAACCGGGTGGGTGGGTCGGCGCTGCTGGCGCTGGGCGTGGTGTGGCCGCTGGTGGTGGGCGCGGTGGCCTGGCTGCTGGCGGTGCGGAGTTTTCGGCGGGCGGATCTGGTGTGAGGCCGGACCCTGTTCAAGGAGGAGGAGGAGTGATGAAGCGGGTGCCTTTGGAGAAGTTCTACGCGTTCCTCAGCCAGCCCTTGTTCCCGGTGGCCCGGGTGCTGCTGCTGCTGGCGGTGATCCCGCTGGTGCTGTCCTTCACCCAGCCGCTGTGGCGGATCTCCATGGAGGCGGCCCAGTACCCCAAGGGCCTGTACATGGACATCTACAGCTACAAGCTGGAGGGCGGGAACGAGGGCCAGGACATCAAGGAGATCAACACCCTCAACCACTACATCGGGATGAGCAGCATCGACCGGACCGCGCTGTCCGATCTGGACTGGATCCCCTTCGCCCTGGGCTTCCTGGTGATCCTCACCCTGAGGGTGGCGGTGATCGGCACGGTGCGCGATCTGTTCGACGCGGCGGTGCTCACCTCCTACATCAGCGTGTTCGCCTTCGGCCGCTTCGCCTACCAGCTCTACACCTTCGGGCATGATCTCTCGCCCGAGGCGCCGGTGAAGGTGGCCCCGTTCATGCCCGCCCTGCTGGGCAGCAAGGTGATCGCCAACTTCACCACCCACAGCCTTCCCCAGGCGGGCTCCTTCCTGATGGGCGCCTTCGTGTTCCTGGTGCTGGGCTCGCTGCTCTGGCACCTGATCGCCGGAAGAAGGCGCGCGGTCCGGGAGCTGCGAGTGACGGCGGCCGCATAGCCTGATCTGAACGGAGGGCGCCGTCACTCCGGCGGGGACGTCAAAACCCGAGGAGACGTCGGGCCCTCCTCCTCCAGTTCCTCCTCCAGCGCGGACTCATCCACGCTCCCGGCGATGGAACGCTCCAGCAGCGCCGCCAGCTGTTCCGTCTCCAGCCGGCCCGCGACCCCGGTGCCATCGAGGATGCCGGCGATCAGCGCGCGCTTCTCGCCGTGCAAAGCCAGGATCGACTCCTCGATGGTCCCGCGCGCCACCAGTCGGTAGACGGTGACCGCGCGGTCCTGGCCGATCCGATGGGCCCGGTCTGTCGCCTGATCCTCCACCGCCGGGTTCCACCAGGGATCCAGATGGATGACGTAGTTGGCGGCGGTCAGGTTCAGGCCCACTCCCCCCGCCTTGGTCGAGAGCAGGAACAGATCCGCCTCGCCGGCCTGGAAGCTCTCCACCCTCCGCTGGCGCTCGACCTCCGGGGTCTGTCCGTCCAGATAGAGGTAGCGGAGGCCGCGCGCGTCCAACGCCTCCCGGACCTTGCCCAGATGCTGGGTGAACTGGCTGAAGACCAGCGCCTGGTGGCCCTCCTCCCGCAAGGACTCCACCAGCTCCAGCAGCGCGTCCAGCTTGGAGGTCGGCCCCGACCACTGCCGGTCATGGAGCCCGGGATGACAGGCCAGCAGCCGCAGGCGGGTCAGCGCGGCCAGGACCTTGAACCGCCGCTCCTCCGGAGGACCTCCCTCCCGCCCCTCCAGCTCGGCCAGCGCGGCCAACCGGGCCTCCTCGTACAGCGCGCGCTCCGGCGGGGAGAGCGTCACCTCGCGCACCGTCTCCGTCTTGGCCGGCAGCTCGGAGGCCACCTCTCCCTTGGTCCGGCGCAGCAGGAAGGGCTGCAGGAGGCGGGAGAGGCCGCGGCGCTTCACCGGATCCTTGTGGCGTTCGATCGGGAGCCAGTGCCGCTCACGGAACTGGGCCTCCGAACCCAGCAGGCCGGGGACGACCACCCGGAACAGGCTCCACAGCTCGCCGAGGTGGTTCTCCAGCGGGGTGCCGGTCAGCGCCAGGCGGAAGTCGGCCTGCAGCTCGCGCACGGCGCGGGCGCGGCGGGTGGAGGCGTTCTTCACCGCCTGGGCCTCATCCAGCACCAGGGTGGCGAAGGTCCGGGAGGCGAAGCGCTCGGCGTCCCGCAGCAGCAACCCATAGCTGACCACCAGCAGGTCGCCGGGGCCCAGCGCGTCCAGCACCGCCTCCCGATCGGCGCGGTGGTAGAGCTGGACCCGCAGGGTGGGCGCGAACCGCTGGGCCTCGCGCTCCCAGTTGAAGCCCAGCGAGGTGGGCGCCACCACCAGCTGCGGGCCCAGCTGCTGCCGGGAGACCAGGAAGGAGAGGGCCTGCAGCGTCTTTCCCAGCCCCATGTCATCGGCCAGGCAGGCGCCGGGGCTCCACTGGGCCAGCCGCGTCAGCCAGTCGTAGCCGGCCCGCTGGTAGGGCCGGAGGCTGGCGGTGAGTGACCGGGGCAGGACCGGCACCAGGTCCCGGGCGGTCCGGAGCCGCTCGGAGAGAGCGCGGAAGCCCTCGCAGGCGGACAGCTCGCGGACCTGGTCCTCCAGCGGCTGGAGCAGCGAGCCGGCCACCCGGCTCAGCTGGGGACCGTGGGGAGAGTCCTCCGCCGCCTCGGCGACGGGGGCCAGGGTCGCGCGCAGCTCCTCGCTCAGCTCGACCCAGTTCTGGTCATCGATCCGGACGTAGCGTTCCTTGGCGCGGGCCGCCTGGAGCAGCAGCGCCAGGTCCAGCCGGCCAGCGTCCAGGGTGGCCTCGCCGGAGAGGCCGAACCAGTCGCGGCCCTCGGAGACCTCCACCCGCAGGTGGCGGGGGAGAACCTTTCCGCGGACCCTGGGCCGCTTGGCGGGCCAGCTCACCTCCACCCCTTCGGTGGCCAGCTGCTCCAGCCGTCCCAGCGCGTCCAGCGCGGCCTCGCCCCGCAGCGAAGTGGAGAACCCGTCCGCCGGGCTCTCCGGGAAGGCGCGGGCCCAGGTGGCGGTAGCCAGCGCGCGCTCCGCCTCGAACTCCCGGCTGCAGAAGCGCCGTTGCCCCTCCCGCGTCGCCCGCACCACCTGCGGCCCCTCTCCTGGCGGCAACGGCAGCGCTCCGGGCAGCGGTCGCACCCGGAGCTCGGCGGTGATTCCGCCGGTGCCATCCACGGTCACCGCGCAGGTGAGCGCCGGCTGGGGCGGGACCTGCTCGCCCATCAGCTCCGGGGGAAGCTCGGAAGGGAGACCGGCGCGCTCCAGCGTGTCCACCACCGCCTCCACCGCCTGGGCAGGGAAGACGGCGCCGCGGCTGGCCAGCACCCCCAGCGCGGCCCAGACATCCGAGCGCAGCCTGCCCACCACGCACCGGTGGGCGTCTCGATCCACGTGAAGCACTGTGTGGGCAGAGCGGCTGGTGCGCTGGAGGCACGCGTCCGGGAGACGATGTCCGTTGACGGAGGGGACCAGCTGGAGGGAGTCACCGACTGGCAGGCAGAGGATCGTCACCGCGCCGACCACGAACTCCAGCGGGGTGGTCCGATCGGTTTCCAGGAAGACCGGGACCACTCCGGCCAGTGCGCAGAGGGCCTCGGGGGCGGCGGCGCCGTCGGCCAGCAGCCGGGCCGCGGTGCGATCCGCCTCCCTCACGAACGCGCCGGTGTGGACCGCCAACTCCTGGGGGGCGATCGGGGTCCCCTTGGAGAGTCCTCCGCGTTTGAGCGGTCTTTGAAGCAGCGGGGCCAGCCGGGTCATCCACGGGTCCAGCTGAAGGGTCCAGAGGATCTGGCCTTCGGAAACCTCGGGGTCCGCCGCGCGGGTCAGCAGCTGAAGGGTCCGTCCCCAGGCAGGAAGGGACAGCTCGGTGGAGAGGGCCGCCACCTCCGGGCGATCCGAGCGCAGCAGCGCCAAGGCAGCGTCCAGCGCGGCCACCTGGTGTCGGCAGGCCGCGGCCTCCTCGGAGTTCATCAGGTCGCAGTTGCAGAGAATGCGGGGGCGCCGTTCGCCGTCGAAGGCGATCTCGACGCGGATCGGCGCCCCGTAGCTCCCGGTCCGGGCGTCCCGATAATCGAACAGCAGCGGCTCGGCGCGGAAGGTGATCCGCCCTCGGGCGATCAGCGCCGGCGGGGTCGGCTTGGCCACCAGGCGCAGCCCGGCGCGCAGTTCCAGCAGGCGCTGGGCCAGCTCCGCCAGCGGCGCGGGCCCGGGCAACGGCAAGGCCAGCAGCCGCGGTTCCTCGGTCTCCGCGTCGAGGACGTGCTGGGCCTCCTTCAACAGCCACGCCACCACCGCGGCCCGGAGCAGCCCCTGGCCAGGGGGCTGGTGGCGGTAGGAGGGGGCGACGACCTGCTCCACCCGGAGGGTCTGGCCGCGAGAGAGCGAACGGACCGTCTCCGGGATCCCGTCGCCGGTCAGTTCTCCGGCGATCCCGCTGACTGAGAGCAGCAGTGCGTCCAGGATCCCGCGCGTCTGCGCCCAGGTGAACAGCCGCGCCCGCTCCGAGGGAAGGTCCACCACGGAGGGATCGGACTCAGTCGCCGCGGACCCCAGGAAGCCGGCGAGGAGGGTGCCGCAGCAGCGCACCAGGCCTCGACGGGAGGAGGGGTTCAGCTCCCGGGTGGCGATGCTCCAGATCGCGTCATCCGCAAGCAGGGTGCGGAGGGGAGTCCTGGCCAACGGTTCGGACGGCTTCTCGAGCGTCCTGCGAAGTGCCACCGGGAGCATCGGATCGTCCAGGAGCTCGCGCAGGGGAAGGTCCAGCGCCTGCGCTCCCACCCCCGCCAGGGTGGCGGCCTCCAGGAGCTGGGCGGGAGAGTCGGCCCTCTGAAGGGTGGCGATGGCTTCCTTCGACATTGGCCGGGGGGACTTACCCGACCGGGGCGACCGACGCATCCCCTCCAACCACCCAGAGACCAGTGCCCGTGCTAGCCAACAGCGCATGAGCACCCCGCCCAGCCCGCTGAGCACGCCACTTCCCTGGAACTTGGTCACCTCCGCCTATGTGGAGGACGTGGTGCCCCACTTCTCGCTGTTCGCCCGCGACGCGCTGGCGATGGCGGGAGTGAAGCCGGGCGAACAGGTGCTGGACGTGGCCACTGGGCCCGGCACCCTGGCGCTGGAGGCGGCGAAGATCGCCCAGGTGTCGGCGATCGACTTCTCGGAGTCGATGATCGACGCGCTCCGCAGCCGCCTCGCCAGGGAAGGAGCGCAGGTGGAAGCCCGGGTGGGGGACGGGATGGCGCTTCCCTATCCCGACGCCAGCTTCGACGCCGCCTTCTCCATGTTCGGGCTGATCTTCTTCCCGGATCGCCTGCGGGGACTGCGCGAGCTGGTCCGGGTGCTCCGGCCGGGGGGCAGGGCGGTGATCTCCAGCTGGATCCCGATGGATCAGATCCCGCTGCTGGCGGAGCTGTTTGTCGCGCTCCAGGCCGAGCTGCCTGGCTTGCCCTTCTCCCCGGGGAAGGCGCCGCTGGGGGAGAGGGCGGAGATCGTCGAAGAGCTGACCGCTGCCGGCTTCCGTGACGTCCAGGTCGAGACCCGGATGCACCCGGTGGAGTCCCCGTCGATGCGCGAGTTGTTCGAGGTGATGCGCCGCAGCAACGCGCCCCTGGTGTTGCTCAAGCACAAGCTGGGGGAGGAGAGGTGGGCGCAGGTCTCCTCCGGAGTACTCTCCCGGCTGCGGGATCGCTTCGGCGACGGACCGCAGCGGCTGGAGTTCACCGCCAACCTGGGGAGGGGAACCCGATGAGCGGACCGCGCTGGCTGTACCTGCACGGGTTCGCCTCTGGACCCCGGTCCAAGAAGGGCGTGGCCCTGGCCCAGCACTACGCGACCCGCGGTGTGGCGCTGGAGCTGCTGGATCTCCGCCGCCCCTCGCTGGAGCACCTGCGACTGAGCGAGATGAAGGCCGAGCTCACCCGGGCACTGGGAGGTCCGCGCGACCGCGCGGTGGTGTTCGGCTCCAGTCTGGGTGGGCTGACCGCCTGTCGGGTGGCAGAGGAGGATCCCCGCATCTGCGCGCTGGTCCTGCTGGCGCCGGCCTTCCGGATCGCCGAACGCTGGCGGGCCCGGCTGGGGGAGCCGGCCTGGGCCCGCTGGCAGTCGGACGACGCGATGCCGATCACCGACTTCACCACCGGCCAACCCACCACCGTGGACTTTGGCTTCATCGACGAGCTGGGCCGACTGGACACCGGCTGGCCCGACGTCCGGGTGCCCACCCTGATCGTCCACGGAATCCAGGACGACACGGTGGACGTGGAGCTGTCCCGGACCTGGGCGCGGGGAAAGCGCCACGTGGAGCTGATCGAGGTGGAGGACGGCCACGAGCTGACAGTCTCGCTGCCCCGCATCATCTCCGAGGCGGACCGGTTCCTGGCTCCCTTCCTGCGGAGGTAGCGGCCGCCCCCCCCTGGGACGACGCGGCCGCTTTCCAGCGCTCGCGCGCGGACCCAACCGAAGCCCACGGCCTCGCGGCACCCCTGTCAGCAGCGGGCCCGGGCGAATCCGGGGAACCGGGGCTGAAGACCCCTACCGGTTCTTCAGCGCCTCGCGGAGGATCAACCCGGCCTGCATGCTCAGCGTCGGGTCCTCGAAGGACTTCTCGCCGGTCGCATCGCTGTCGTCCCGGTACGTCCAGCCGTCCTGCAGTGCCCCCAGCTGCGCCCGCTCCTTGGCGTCGATCTGCCCATCCGCCCTGGCAGCGCCCACCAGCAGCTCCGCCTCGGAGCCGGTCACGAAGTTCGCCTGGTGCGTCCCGCCCGCGCCGGGCGCTGCGTCCCACGGGCTGAGTGACGCCTGCACCGCGTGCTCCAGCGAGTTGGCGCGGAGGAACTTCTGCAGCTCGTGGAACGCCGGCTGGCTGGCGGTGGGCGCCGCGAAGTCCTTCCGGCGCGGCGAATCGTCGAAGAAGGTCTGCTCCAGCTTCAGGTCCACCACCGCGGCGACCTCGTCCGCGGTCACCTTGCCGTCCGCGCGCGCGGCCTGGGCAATGCCCTGGGCCTCGGGGGTGGTGATGAAGTTCCGGGCCGGGGCGGTGTTGCTGAGGGCGGCGGCGATCGTGGACTTGACGTTGCTCATGACACTTCCCGGGGAGGAGTTGGGTGCTCTGATTCTCCCCAGGTCGGGTCAGGCGTTGTGTGCGTATGATCCAGATGTGGGTGTAAGGCCCGGCGATACAATCGTCTCCGCGCCGATCAGGGGATGAGCAGGAGCTTCCCGGTGCTGCCCCCGCCCTCCAGGTGCCGATGGGCGAGCGCCCCGTCCGCCAGCGGGAAGGTGCGCGAGATCTCCACCTGGATCGCTCCGCTGCGCAGCCAGCCAAACAGCTCCTGGGCGCGGTCGATCCGGTCCTGGCGGGAGCGGAGCACGTTCCACAGGTCACCGCCGGTGAGGGAGAGCGATCGATCCATCAGGACCCGAGCGTCCACCGGTGGCGGGTTCCCGCCGGCCATCCCGTAGAAGACGACCCGGCCGCCGGTGCGCGCGGCGCGGAGGCTGTCCAGCAGGGTCGCGCCCACCGAGTCGAAGATCACCTCCGCCCCGGCGCCTCCGGTGAAGTCGCGGACCGCGTCTGGCCAGGTGGCCTCGGAGGAGAGGAACACCGCGTCCGCACCCAGTTCCCGGATCCGGTCGCGTTTCGCGGGGCTGGAGGTCAGCCCCACCACCCGGGCTCCCAGTTGCCGGCAGATCTGGACCAGCAGCGAACCGACCCCGCCCGCGGCGGCGTGCACCACCGCGGTCTCTCCCCGCCGCAGCGGGTGGCTGTCCCGGACCAGATACTGGGCGGTCAAGCCCTGCAGCAGCACGGCGGCGGCGGACTCGAAAGAGAGGTCGTCGGGCAGCGGGATCAGCTTCTCGCCCGGGACCCGCACCTGCTCCGCGTTGGCGAACGGCGCGTCGGCAAAGCCCACCCGGTCACCCTCCTGGACGGGGCAATCAGGGCCGGCGCGCACCACCACCCCCGCCGCCTCGTAGCCGAGGACATACGGAGGCGCTCCCGCCAAATGGTAGGTGCCGCGGCGGCGGTACACATCCGCGAAGTTGAGGCCGATGGCCCGGGTGGACACCACCGCCTCTCCGCGGTCCGGCACCAGGTCCGGCAACGACCGCAGTTGGAGAACGTCGGGGCCGCCGAAGCTGTCGAACACCAGGGCTTTCATTGCGGCCGGCCTATCACGTGGCCAGTTGGCGGACCCGTCCCTGCCGCGTCAGCGACCACAGCCATAGCGCGGAGAGTGCCGCGCCCGCCGGCACCCCGATCAGCGGGAGCAGAGGCGCGGCCTCCGCCACCGTTCCCCAACCCGCGGCCGCCCCGGCCAGCAGGGCCAGCCGGAGGTACTCCAGCCGGGCGACGCGACTGCGCCCCTCCAGCATCCCGCCGATGCACCACAGGGTCAGTGCCAGCAACGCGCCATACGCATACAGCGGCCCGCGCGGGGCAGACGCGTTCACCACCAGGAAGTGCACGGTCATCCCCAGGGAGAGGATGAACTGCAGCAGGCAGTACCCGGAGAGTCCGCGCGGCACCTGGGGGTCGAACTTCTCGAACTTCTCCAGCGCGGGCTTCTGGAGCGGAAGCGCGCGTTCGGCCGCGGCCGGTCGCCAACCCGGGTGCTTGAACCAGATCCGGATCCGGTCCCCCCAGCTATCCGCCAGCCGGCAGTCGCGCCACAGGTCCGCGTAGTAGTGGAGGTTGGCGCGCAGCGGGCTGAAGCTGCGCAGCGGCCCTCGGATCCCGTAGACGATCTGCTCGCCGGCCCGTTCGTCCACGAAGGTGCCGAAGAGACGATCCCAGATCATGAAGATGCCGCCGAAGTTCCGGTCCAGGCAGTAGTCGTTCTGCCCGTGGTGGACGCGGTGGTTGGACGGCGAGGCGAACCAGCGATCGAACCAGCCCATCCGGCCGATCTGCTGCGTGTGGATCCAGTACTGGTAGAGGAGGTTGGCGGTGGCCGCGATCGCGAACACCAGGGGCGGGATGCCCAGCAGCGCCAGCGGCCAGGTGAACAGCCACCCGGTGAGAAAGCCGGTGGACGGCTGCCTCAGCGCGGTGGAGAGGTTGTACTCCTCGCTGGAGTGGTGGACCACGTGGTTGGCCCACAGCACGTTCACCTCGTGCCCCAGCCGGTGCATCCAGTAGTAGACGAGGTCGTAGAGGACGATCGCCAGCACCCAGGTCCACCACGCGTCGCCCGGAAGCGGGAACGGCGCCCACTGGAAGGTGACGGCGTAGGCGGTCAGCCCGATGGCGGCGGTGAACACCCCCACCACCTGGCTCAGCATTCCCAGGCTGATGCTGACCAGCGAGTCGTTGAACCGGTAGTGGGTCCGTCCCCGCAGCCAGCCCACCAGCAGCTCCACGCCGATCAACAGGATGAAGGCCGGAGCCGCGGCGGCGATGATCAGATCTCGCATCGGTCAGTGCGCCTGCAAGAAGGCGCTCCCCCTTTCAAGCTGGGGACCAATGCTAGTCCTGCTCGGCCCTCGCCCGCCTACCCCCGCGGCGGGAAGATCCCCTGCAGGGCGATGATGAAGTTCAGCGCCAGATACGGCGGCAGGTTGTTGTGGGGTTGGTTCCCGCCGGAGGGGGCCAGCGCCTGGGGCGCCATCGTGGCGAGATTGGTGGGCTCGGTGAACAGGGGAGGCCGACCGCGGCCGCCGCCGGCCCAGGCGTTGTTGGCGGGGCTGCTCTCTCCGCCGCCACCGTTGAAGGCCACCGCGCGGTGGGTGTGGACCGGGATCTCGCTCACCAGTAGGGTGGTGGTGGGCGTTCCGGAGGACTCCCCCAGATAGCGTTCGCTCAGCCCCGGCCCCTGGCCCTGGTGGAGCGGCGCGGACGCCTGCAGGTTGGGAAGGGCGAAGGTGGTCTTCCCGTCTCCGCCGTAGAAGGTCCCCACCAGGGAGAACAAGGCGGTGTTCTGGGAGATGGCCATCAGCTGGCCATTGCAGAACGCCCAGCCGGTGGGCGGGAAGTTGCCGGCGAAGATCCGGATCTCAGCGACGAATTGGTCTGCCATCGGAGTCCTCTAGTTACGGCTGGGGTAGATGCCCTGCAGCGCGATCCCGAAGTTGACGACCAGGTACGGGGAGCGGTTCTCGTGGGCCTGGCTGCCGCCCACCTGGGTGATCGACGCCGGGTTCATCGCTCCGCTGGGGACGGGCCCGTAGCCCTCGGCGGTATGGGTGGCCCACACCGCGTTGGCGGGACTCAGCAGGGTGGGCGGGTTGTGGGACCCGCTCGCCAGGTGGAGGTGGGTGGGCAGCTCCTGCTGGATCAGGGTGTGGAACTCCTCCCCGCCCAGCTGGCCCAGGGCCATCGAGCTGCCGAAGTGGAACGGCACCCGGCCGCGCAGATCCGGGAGGGCGAAGGTCGTCTGCCCGTTGCCCCCGTAGGTGGTCCCCAGCAGCGAGAACAGCGCCTGGTTCTGGTTGATGGGCAGGAACTGGCCATTGCACATCGCCCAGCCCTTGGGCGCGAAGTTGAAGGAGAAGAGCCGGATCTCAGCGAGGTAGGGGGTGCCCATGGGAGGTCTGTCCGGTCAGTTCTGGGAGGGGAAGATGCCGAACAGGCTGATGATGAAGCTGACTGTCAGATACGGCGGCATGTTGTCGTGCGGCTGGGACCCTCCCGCCACTCCCACCGCCTGCGGCGAGAGCTGGGTGTCCGGCGCGCTGGTCCCGTACCCATTGAGCGCCGACGCCGCCCACACCCCGTTGCCAGGGTCGGTGAGGATGCCGGCGTTGGCGCTGCCCATCGCGGCGTGGGTGTGGATGGGGATCTGCTGGGTGCTGAGGGTCACGCTCTCCACCCCCGCCGTCTCCCCCATCTGGTAGTTCTGGGAGATCCCCGGTCCCTGCCCGCTGTGTACCGGCACCCGGCCGCGGAGGTCGGGGAGGGCGAAGGTCTCCTGCCCGTCGCCGCCGTAGGTGGTGCCGATCAGGGTGAAGAGGGCGTCGTTCTCCGAGATGGGCATCAGCTGGCCATCACAGAACGCCCACCCCGCGGGAGCGAAGCTCCCGGCAAACATCCGAATCTCACCGATGTACGGCTGGCTCATGCGCTCGTCACCTGATCGGGCATGTTCCGCCAGCCCGGATCAATATGAGTCCGTTGAACCTTCCCAAGTCAAAGCGTAACCTTCGTCGCTCGCGGTTTGAGGAAGAAGGCACCCATGGAGCTGTCGCGTCGCAGGTTCTTTCGAGGTGGCGCCGGGGTGGTTGCCGGAGTGGCCCTCGGCGGTGCGGCCTGCGCTCCCGCCCTGGAGCGGCCGCCGGGAGATCTCTCCGACCTGGACCAACACCTGTTCACCTCCGAGGTGGGCAGCACCTTCCGGTTGATGTCCGGCCCGGCGCCGTTCACCGATCTGTCCCTGGTGGAGGTGGACGACTTCGCCTCCCGCCAGACCCAGACCCGTCCGGGCGAGGTGTTCGCCGCGGTGTTCCTGGGGCCCAAGGCCCTCCGGCTCCCGCAGGAGCTGTACCGGCTGGAGCATCCGCGCCTGGGCGGGATGTCCCTGCTGCTGGTTCCAGTGGGCGAGCGGGAGGAGGGCTTCCTCTATGAGGCCCTCTTCAACCGTCAGACCGCCTAGCCGCGGTTGAAGATCGCCTCGTAGTCCACCCCGGCCGCGTCCCGGGCCACCGGCACCACGAACAGCGCCAGGGTCCCCAGCTGGGGGTGGGTGAACGGGTAGGTCCCCTGCTCCAGCAGCGGGGAGGCCGGTCCCCGGAAACGCAGCGCGAAGGACTCCGGGCCACCGGGGACCTGCTGCCGCACCTCCTCCAACTGGACCTGGAAGGGAAGGGGGGTCCCGTCCGGGGCGGTGAACGGTCCCACCTGGAACGGTTGGTTCAGCGCGCCGCGGAAGCGCTCCTGGCTGGGCAGCTCACTCATCGTCTGCCTCATACTTCCCAAGGCGGCAGCGGGTCACGGGTCATCGCCAGGTACGGCGTCTGGTGGGAGCGGACCTTGAAGCCCAGCCGCAGGTACAGCCGGATCGCCGGGCTGTTCTCCAGCACCTCCAGGGTGATCGCCCGGCCCTCCCGGTCCGCCTCCGCGCTCAGCCCGCGCAGCAGCCGGGTGCCCAGCCCCCGACCCCGCTGGGCCGGCAACAGCGCCACATCCACCACGTGCAGGGCGGCCCCGCTGCGATCGATCAGCCACCGGCCGACCGGCTTGCCCTCCACGCACACCAGCCGATCTTGCGCCTGTGGGCGGCTGGCCCGGAAGCTGGCCTCCCGCACCCGGTGCTGCATCGCCACGAACGCCTGCTGCTGCAGCGGCGGCCAGCCCCAGGCGGAGAGCTCCTCCTCCCGGGTGTGCGCGTAGAGGGTCAGCAGCAGCGCCGCGTCCTCGGGCAGGGGAGGGCGCAGCTCGAAGAAGGGGCGGTCCACCCCTGGAGATTAAGACGAACTGGAGTAGATAGCCGCACCCCGTCCAGTTCCCTGGATGGACGTCTTCCCAGGAGCTCCGTGGTGCCTACTCCCTCCCGTTCCTCCGCCGCGCGCCTGGTGGCGCTGGTCTCCCTCTCGGTGTGGGGGCAGAGCTGCTTCGAAGGGGCCGGTCCTGCTCCCACGATCCGTCCCGAGGCCCGGCGCAACGGTCCGGCGGTGCGACTGGGAGAGCCACACCCGGTTCCGCTCACCCTCCTGGGCACCGAGTCCACCGCTGGAGCCACCCCGCTTTCGCTGACCACCGCGGACGTGGATCGCGACGGCTTCCAGGATCTGATCGTCGGCTATCGCCTGCGGTCCGGGCGGGGGCTGCTGGCGCTGCAGCGAGGAAACCGGGAGGCGCTGGCGCCCAGCGTCCAGGGACCACAGGCCCTGCGCCCGCCCTTTCTGCGGGAGGCGACCACCTTCGCGATTCCGATCGCGCCGGAGCTGCTGGCCGCGGTGCGGCTTGGCACCCACGGAGGCCTGGAGCTGTTCGCCGCCGCGCGCGGAGATCGCCAGCTGGTCCGGCTTCAGCTGGAGGGAGACCCGGAGCCGACCTTGATCCCGCTGGACGGAGAGGTGACCGCGCTGGCCGCGGGCGCGCTGGGGGAGGGGGAGCGTCTGCTGGTGGGTTACGCCCGCGGGGCCGAGGCCTTCCTGAGGGTGCAGGGAACCCAGGTGGAGGAATTTGCCCTTCCGGCTCCCGCCACCCAGCTGGCGTTCGGCGAGCTGGACGGTGACGGCCGCTCCGACGCGGTGCTGATCTCCGGCGGTCAGGTGCTGCTGCTCAAGAGCGGCGGGGGCCTGGTGGAGCTGGGGCTCTCGGCCCGGTCGCTGGCGGTCGGCGCCTTCGTGCCCGAGCAGAGTGGACGGCTCCAGCTGGCGTTGCTGTCCGACGAGGGCCGGATCAGCCTGGCGGTCCATCCCACCGCCGCGCCCCCGCAGACGCTGGCCCGGGCGATATACCCCAACGGCCGCGGTCGCCCGGTGGAGGAGGCGGTCCCTGACGCTTCGTCCTCCTGGACGGTGATCGAGTCGCTCTCCGGACTGGTCCCTCCCCGCTCCGAGGCGCTGCTGTTCCGGACCCGGGTCTCCGGAAACGCCACCGAGGATCTGGCGCTGTTCGCACCGCAGCTGGGGGAGCTGTCGCTGATCTCCCACCCCGCTCCGCCGGAGGGAGAGACCGGCTATGTCCCGGCGCAGATCTCCACCCGTCCTCATCCGGGGAGCCCGGTGGCGGTGCTCTCCCTGCGCCTGGACATCCCGGTCACCGAGGGACTGGTGGTGCTGGAGCCAAGCCAGCTCGAGGCCCAGGCGATGTTCCCTCCCGCCCCTCAGATCTTCATCGTGAACACCGTCGCCGACACCGTGGATGCGCTCCCGGGCGACGGGATCTGCGCCGACTTCACGGCCAACTGCAGCCTTCGGGCGGCGGTGATGGAGTCCAACCTCAACGCCGGCAACGACGCCATCCAACTCCCCCCCGCCACCTTCACCTTGACCCGGGCAGGGGCCAACGAGGACCACGCCGCCACTGGCGACCTGGATGTCCGCGAAGGGGTGTCCATCTTCGGCTCCGGTTCGGGCACCACCATCATCCAGGCGGGCACCAGCCTGGCCGGGACCCGGGTGGACAAGCTCTTCTCCATCAACCCCACCTTCACCAGCGCCTTCAACACGGTGATCACCGGGGTCACCCTGCGCTACGGCCGCAACCCCAGCCCCTGGGGAGGTGCCGGCTTCGGCGGCGCCCTGGATTGGGAGTCCAGCGGCACCGGCAACCTGACCCTCACCAACGTGATCGTGGAGGACAACGAGACTCTGGACGGCGACGGTGGCGGTCTGGCCTTGACCAGCTTCCCGGCGGGCAGCGGCCGGGCGACCTTGAACAACGTGATCGTCCGCCGCAACCAGGCGGCGCGGGCGGGCACCAACATCCCCACCGGAGGCGGGATCTTCGTGGGGACCCAGACCGCGCTGCAGATGACCGGCGGTGAGGTCTCCTCCAACCGCGCGGTCGGCAGTGCCTCGCCGAACTGGACGGGGCAGGGCGGTGGGGTGTTTTTGCTCGGTCCCTCCAGCTCGGTCCCCAGCTTCTTCGCCGGGACTGACTTCTCCGGGAACCAGGCCGGTCAGATCGGCGGCGCGGTCCACACCGGGCAGGGGCTGGCGTTCACCGGCGAGCCGGTGTTCAACGGGAACAGCGTGCTCAATGGCACCGGCGGCGCGATCTTCCACAACACCCTCAACGCCACCACCAGCCTAGTCAAGGCCACCTTCACCTCCAACAGCGCCGCGGCTCCCAGTGGCAGTTCGGTGGCTCCCTCCGGGGGAGCGATCCAGGTCGGCTCCAGCGCGACCGGCAACCTGCTCACGATCAGCTACAGCCGGTTTGCCCAGAACACGGTGACCACCGCCGCCGGCGCCCCCGGCCCGGGCAGCGCCGTGGGCTCCACCGGGGGAACGGTCACCGCGGAGAACAACTGGTGGAGCTGCAGCAGCGGTCCGTCTGCCGCTCCCTGCAACACGGTCGCCGGGACGGGGATCGACGCGGATCCCTGGCTGCGGTTGACCCACGTGGCCTCGCCCTCCTCCCTCCAGATTGGCGACAGCGCCTCGCTGACCGCCAGCTTCCTCACCAACTCGGTCAACGCCCCGGTGTCGCTCTCCAACCTCAGCCTGTTGCTGGGCCAGGGCATCACCTTCACCTCCAGCCTGGGGACGATCAGCGCCGCGCAGGCGGTGATCCAGCCCGACGGGACCGCCACCGCCACCTTCGTGGCCACCACCGCCGGTGCCGGGTGGGCGGACGCCACCGTGGACGGCGGCCCCACCCGCGCCAACCTCACCGTGGTGGCCCCGGACCTGGTGGTGACCAAGTCCCACGTCGGGAACTTCACCCAGGCTGACGCCGGCCGGACCTATACCCTCACCGTCTCCAACCAGGGCCCGGGCCGCACCCAGCCGGGGAGCCCGGTCGCGGTGCTGGACACCCTGCCCGCCGGGATGACCGCCACCGCGCTCACCGGTACCGGCTGGAGCTGCACCCTCTCTCCGCTGGGCTGTACCCGGACCGAGCAGCTGGCCTCTGGCGCCTCCTACCCGCCGATCACCCTCACCGTGGACGTGGCCCGCACCGCCGCGCCGCTGCTGACCAACTCCGCCACCGTCTCCGGCGGCGGCGAGCTGAACACCACCAACAACACGGTCGACGATCCCACCGTGATCATCCAGCTGCCGGAGCTGGTGCTGGCCAAGAGCCACACCGGGAACTTCCGTCAGGGCCAGGTGGGCGCCACCTACTCGCTGGTCGTCTCCAACACCGGGCCCGGCGCCACCGCGGGGACAGTCAGCGTCACCGACGCGCTCCCGGCCGGGCTGACCGCCACCGGGCTCTCCGGCTCCGGCTGGAGCTGTGATCTGCCCACCCTGACCTGCACCCGCGCGGACGCGCTGGCCGGCGGCGCGGCCTATCCGGTGCTGACCCTCACCGTGAACGTGGCCTCCAACGCCTCTGCCTCGGTGGTCAACGCCGCATCCGTCTCCGGGGGAGCGGACTTCGACCCCTCCAACAACGCCGCGCTGGATCCGACCACCGTGGAGCAGGCCCCGGACCTGGTGGTGACCAAGACGCACTCGGGGGACCTCCGCCAGGGACAGAGCGGGGCCAGCTACACCCTGCTCGTCTCCAATCTCGGCGGGCTGGCCTCCACCGGGACGGTCACCGTGACCGAGCTGCTGCCCGCCGGGCTCCTCGCCACCGCCCTCTCCGGCGCCGGCTGGAGCTGTGATCTGCCGACGCTGAGCTGCACCCGCGCGGACCCGGTGGCCGGCGGCGGCTCCTTCCCTCCGATCACCCTCACCGTGGACGTGGCCGGCGACGCGGCCGCTTCGCTGACCAACGTGGCCCAGGTGGCTGGCGGCGGTGAGCTGAACACCGCCAACAACTCCGCCTCCGATCCCACCACCGTGGTCCAGGTGGCGGACCTGGTGGTCGCCAAGACCCACCCTGGGGATGCCCTCCAAGGAGAGCTGGGCCTGGTCTACACCGTGGTGGTGTCCAACGGCGGCCCTGGTCCCACGGTGGGCCTGGTCAGCGTCACCGACACCCTCCCGCCGGAGCTGACCGCCACCGCGCTCTCCGGCACCGGCTGGAGCTGCGAGCTGGGGACCTTGACCTGCACCCGTTCGGATCCCCTGGGCAGCGGCGCCTCCTATCCGGCGATCCTGGTCACCGTGAACGTGGACGGGTCGGCCGTCAGCGCGGTCAACGCCGTGGCCGTCTCCGGCGGCGGTCAGCTGAACACCTCCAACGACACCGCCAGCGATCCCACCACCGTGGTCGCCTCGCCGGATCTGGTGATCACCAAGAGCCACTCCGGCGACCTCCGTCAGGGCCAGACCGACGCCACCTACTCGTTGGGGGTGCAGAACCTGGGGCCGGGCAGCCCGGTGGGGGCGGTCACCGTCACCGACCTGCTCCCACCGGGGCTGACCGCCACCGCGATCGCCGGCAGCGGCTGGAGCTGTGACCTGGCCACCGTGTCCTGCACCCGCTCCGATGCGCTGGCCACCAACGCCAGCTACCCGGCGATCACGGTCACCGTGAACGTGGCCGCCGACGCCCCCGCCCAGCTGATCAACGTCGCCCGGGTGGAGGGCAGCCGCGAGCTGGAGACCGCCAACAACTCCGCCTCTGATCCGACCACCGTGGTCCAGGTGGCGGACCTGCTCCTGACCAAGAGCCATGAGGGCGACTTCGTGGTCGGCCAGACCGGCGCGGTCTACACGCTGCGGGTCTCCAACCAGGGCGGCGGTGCCACCGTGGGCGCAGTCACCGTGGTGGACCAGCTGCCCGCCGGGTTGATCGCCCGCGGGATCGAGGGCGACGGCTGGAGCTGCGAGCTGGCCTCGCTGACCTGCACCCGCGCGGACGCGCTGGCCTCTGGCGCCAGCTATCCGGACCTGCTGCTGACCGTGGACGTGGAGGACCAGGTGGGCGAGGTGGTGAACACCGCCACCGTCTCCGGCGGGGGTCAGCTGGTCACCACCAACGATGGCGCCAGCGACCCGACGGCGATCCTCGCCGAGCCGGTCCGCGGCTGCGGCTGTGGCTCCACCGGCTCCGGCGCCAACAGCATGCTGGCCGCCCTGGGCCTGGCCCTCCTGTGGAGGGTTCGGCGCAAGGGGCAGCTCGCCCGCTGATCAGCCGGGCGTCCAGACCGCCCGGGATCGAGCAGATCCCGGGGACCGGTGGTTAGCGTTACTCCTCTTCACAGGCCCGGGGCGAAGGTTGATCCCTTCGCTGTACCTGTGTTCAGGTCCAAAACGTGCGACCCGCCACCGACAGCCTTCCGGCAGAGGCGCTTGCCTCCTTCCATCCGGTCCTCCGGGAGTGGTTCGCCCAGACCCTGGGTGAGCCGACCGAACCGCAGGTCCGGGGCTGGCCGGAGATCTCCGCCGGCAAGGACGTGCTGGTCGCCGCGCCCACCGGCTCGGGCAAGACCCTGGCCGCGTTCTTCTCCGCGTTGGACGTCCTCTTCCGCCAGGCGCTGGCCGGGACCCTCACCGACCAGACCCAGGTGGTCTACGTCTCTCCGCTCAAGGCGCTGAGCAACGACGTGCAGAAGAACCTGATCGCCCCGCTGGAGGCGATCTACGCGCTGGCCGGCAAGCAGGGGCTGACCCCACCGCCGATCCGGGTCCAGGTCCGCACCGGAGACACCCCGGCCCACGAGCGGGCGGCGATGATCAAGCGCCCTCCGCACATCCTGATCACCACCCCGGAGTCGCTGTACCTGTACCTGACCTCCGAGCGATCCCGGCAGACGCTGCGCCCGGTCCGCACCCTGATCGTGGATGAGATCCACGCGGTGGCGCGGGACAAGCGCGGCTCGCACCTGGCGCTCTCGCTGGAGCGGCTCAAGGCGCTGTGCGACGCCCGCCCGCAGATCGTCGGCCTCTCCGCCACGGTTAAGCCACTGCAGCAGATCGCCGACTTCCTGGTGGGGATCCCCGCCCCCGGGGTGCAGGTGGCGCCGCCGGTCAAGGTCCAGGTCGGACACCAGCGCGCCTGGGACCTGCGGGTGGAGACCCCGGACGGAGAGCTGTCCGCGGTGGCCTCCCACGAGATGTGGGGCACCATCTACGACCGGCTGGTGGATCTGGCCGGGCAGTACCGGACCCTGCTGGTGTTCGCCAACACCCGCCGGATGTCGGAGCGGATGGCCCACGACCTGGGGGAACGGCTGGGCAAGGACAAGGTGGCCGCCCACCACGGCAGCATGTCCCGCGAGCTGCGACTCTCCGCCGAGCAACGGCTGAAGGCCGGGCAGTTGCGGGTGATGGTGGCCACCGCGTCGCTGGAGCTGGGGATCGACATCGGCTCGGTGGACCTGGTGGCGCAGATCGGCTCCCCGCGGGCGATCTCCGCCTTCCTCCAGCGGGTGGGCCGGGCCGAGCACCACAAGGCCGGCATCTCGCGCGGGATCTTCTTCGCGATGACCCGCGATGATCTGGTGGAGGGCGCGGCCCTGCTGCGCGCGGTCCAGGAGGGAGACCTGGATGCGGTGGTGATGCCCCAGAAGCCGCTGGACATCCTGGCCCAGCAGATCGTCGCCGCCTGCTCCGCCGAGGAGTGGGACGAGAAGGCGCTGTTCGACCTGGTCCGCCGGGCCTACCCGTTCCGGGACCTGACCTACGCCGAGTACCAGCAGGTGGTGGCGATGCTGGCGGAGGGGATCACCACCAACCGCGGCCGCTCCCGGGTGCTGCTGCACCATGACCAGGTCAACGGGAAGCTCAAGGCCCGGCGGGGTTCACGGATCACCGCGGTCACCAACGGCGGGGCGATCCCGGACACCTTCACCTATCCGGTGATCGCCGAGCCGGAGGGCAAGACCGTCGGCTCGCTGGACGAGGATTTCGCGGTGGAGAGCATGGCCGGGGACGTGTTCGTGCTCGGCTCCACCTCCTGGCGGATCCAGAGCGTGCGCGGCGGCGCGGTGCGGGTGGAGAACGCCAACGGCCAGGCGCCCACCGTGCCCTTCTGGCTGGGCGAGGCGCCTTCTCGAACCCCGGAGCTGTCCTCCCAGGTGGCCCGGCTGCGCGAGGATCTCTCCGGTCCGCAGGCCCCGGAGCTGGTGGAGAAGCTGGCGCTGCGGCCGCGGGAGTCGGAGCAGCTGCTGCAGTATCTGAACGTCTCCAGGCTGGTGCTGGGGGCGATGCCCTCGCAGACCGACGTGGTGGCCGAACGCTTCTTCGACGAGGCGGGCGGGATGCAGTTGATCATCCACGCCCCCTTCGGCGGGCGGATCAACCGCGCCTGGGGGATGGCGCTGCGCAAGTGCTTCTGCCGGACCTTCGACTTCGAATTGCAGGCCGCGGCCACCGATGACGGGCTGCTGCTCTCCCTGGGGGAACAGCACAGCTTCCCACTGATGGAGATCTTCGACTTCGTCCACCCGGAGCGGGCGGAGGAGGTGCTGGTGCAGGCCATCTTGCAGGCGCCGCTGTTCGGCACCCGCTTCCGGTGGAACGCGAACCGCTCGCTGGCGCTGCCCCGCTTCTCGATGGGCAAGCGGGTGCCGCCGCAGATCCAGCGGGCCCGCTCGGAGGATCTGCTGGCCGCGGTGTTCCCCGGCCAGGTGGGCTGCCAGGACAACCACGCCGGCGCGGAGATCGAGGTCCCCGATCACCCGCTGGTGAAGGAGACGATGGACAACTGTCTGCGCGAGGCGATGGACGTGGACGGCCTGGTGGAGGTCCTGCGCGCGCTCAAGTCGGGGAAGATCCGCAAGCACGCGGTGGATCTCCCCGAACCCTCGCCGCTGGCCCACGCGCTGCTCAACTCCGCGCCCTACACCTATCTGGATGACGCTCCGCTGGAGGAGCGCCGGGCCCGGGCGGTCAGCGTGCGCCGCACCCTCTCCCCGGAGGACGCCGCCGCCTTCGGGGCGCTGGATGCCGCCGCCATCGCCCAGGTGATCGAGGACGCGCAGCCGCTGTGCCGCGACGCGGACGAGCTGCACGACACCCTGCTGCAGCTGGTGGTGTACCCGGAGGACCGGACCCCGCCGGAGCTGGTGGCAGCCCTGCTGGCCGAGGGCCGGATCACCCGCGTCACCCCCGGAGGCTTCCTGTCCGCGGCGGAGCGGGTGCAGCACGTGCAGGCGCTGGCGCCCCAGGCCACCCAGAGCCCGCCGCTGACCCCGCTGCCCGGCGCCAAGCCGGTGGACCACGATCAGGCGGTGCTGGCCACCGTCCGGGGGTGGATGGAGCTCATCGGTCCCACCACCGTGGCCGAGCTCTCGGCGCTGCTGCTGATCCCCCGCAGCGACGTGGAGCAGGCGCTGTTCAAGCTGGAGTCGGAGGGCCAGGCGCTGCGCGGGACCTTCCGGCCCCGGGCTCCCCACCTGCCCGCCGGGGACGGCGAGTGGTGCGACCGCCGGCTGCTGCAGCGGATCCACCGGCTGACCGTGGGCCGGCTGCGCAAGGAGGTGGAGCCGCTCACCTCCCAGGACTTCATGCGCTTCCTCTTCCGGTGGCACCACCTGGACGAGCCGCTGCGCGGCAGTGGCGGGCTGCTCAAGGCGCTGGCGCTGCTGCAGGGCTACGAGGCCCCGGCGGCGGCGTGGGAGCAGTTCCTGTTGCCGGTGCGGATGAAGCAGTACCTGCCGGAGCTGCTGGAGCGCGCCTGCTGGTCGGGAGAGGTGGCCTGGGGGCGGCTGACCCTGCGCGATCCGCCTCCCCAGGCCGGCCCCCGCCGGGGCCAGGTGGTGGACCCGCCGCCGGAGCCGCGACGTTCAAGGGCCTCCTCGCCCAGCCGCAATGCGCACCTGACCTTCGTCCGCCGCGAGGCGCTGGAGTGGATGCTGGCCGCCGCCCGCCCGGAGCTGGCCGGCGTGGACGCCGCCCCGCTGCTGCCCGCGGACCTCTCGCACATCGCGATCGAGGTGGCGCAGGTGCTGCAGCGCCGCGGCGCCTCCTTCTTCCAGGAGCTGGTCTCCTCCACCAAGCGGCTGCCGGCGGAGGTGGAGGACGCGCTGTGGGAGTTGCTGGCCCGCGGGGTGGTCACCTCCGACGCGGTGGAGAACTTGAGGGTGCTGCAGTCCCCCAAGCAGCGGCGGCAGCGGATCGCCCAGCGTCGGGGCGGGCCCGGACGGTGGAGCCTGCTGCGACCCTCGGAGACCAAGACCCCGGACGAGGTGCTGGAGCACACCGCCCGGCTGTTCCTGGAACGCTACGGGGTGGTGTGGCGGGACCTGGCGCTGCGCGAATCACTCAGCGTGCCCTGGCGGGAGCTGGCCGGGGTGTACCGGCGGCTGGAGGCGCGGGGAGAGATCCGCGGGGGCCGCTTCCTGGCCGGGTTCGCCGGAGAGCAGTTCGCCCTCCCGGACGCGGTGGACATGGCCCGCGCAGTGCGCCGCACCGAACCCAAGGGACAGCGGGTCACCCTCTCCGCGGTGGATCCGCTCAACCTCACCGGGGTGGTCACCCCGGGTCCGCGGGTGCCCTCCACCATGGGCCGCTTCGTCCTCTACCTGGACGGGGTGCCGCAGGAGGAGGAGCCGGCCGCGCCGTTGACCAGACGCGGGACCCGGCTGGTGCTGGAGAATCCGGCCGGGAGCACGCTGGAGTCACCGCCGGTGGGCTGACCCAGGTCAGTGCCTCAGGGCAGGCTTGGGCGTTCGAGGGTCGGTGCATCCGGGGGCCGCGGTCAGGCAGCCTCCGCTTGGAGATGGCGAGCCCGAGGACCGCGATATTGATTCCGGGCCTGTGGTGAAGTCGGCGGCCGTGCCGACCTCCGCGGTCAGAGTCGCAGCCCTCACCTCCGCTGCGCTGTTGGGCTTCGCCGCGAACTCGCTTCTCTGTCGGGCGGCGCTGCTGGGAGAAGGCGCGCGGATCGACGCGGCGACCTTCACGGC
This sequence comes from Myxococcaceae bacterium, assembly GCA_036675345.1. Lineage (GTDB taxonomy): Bacteria > Myxococcota > Myxococcia > Myxococcales > Myxococcaceae > JALYOC01. Next base: position 84,986 of record JAKFFE010000020.1, on the reverse strand, counting down.
GGTTCGGCTGGTGTCGGGCGCCCTGATGCTGGCGGTGCTGTTCCGGCTGCGGCGCCACCGACAGCAGGCCTCCGCTACTTCCGGACCACGGCGGGGTGCACGGCTCCGCGGGGATCATGAACCACGCCCGACGGGGTCCGAGCTGACCACGACGGCGATGGGCCGGCGCGGCTCCTGGGGCTCGGCGTTGGCGTTGTTCGTCTACGCCGCAGGGTTCTCCCTGGCCTACGTCCGCATCGGTGCCGGCAGCGGCGCCCTGGTGCTCTTCGGCTTCGTCCAGCTCACCATGCTGGGGAGCGGGGTCCTCCGTGGCGAGCGTCCCCGACGGCAGGAGTGGATGGGCCTGGTGATCGCGTTCGCCGGGCTGGTGCTGCTTACGGCCCCCGGCGCCTCCGCTCCCGATCTGCTGGGCGCCGGGTTGATGGCGGCGGCCGGGATTGCCTGGGGCGTCTACTCCCTTCGCGGCCGCGGCGGTACGGACCCGCTGGGGATCACCACGGACAACTTCCTGCGCTGCGTGCCGCTGGCGCTGATGCTGGTGGTCTTCTCATCGCTGCTCGGCGTGACTCCCGGCGGAACGCCCCTCGGGTACGGACTGGCCATCGCCTCCGGGGCCTTGGCCTCCGGGGTCGGCTACAGCCTTTGGTATGCCGCGCTGCCGCACCTGACCGCCACCCGCGCTGGCATCCTGCAGCTCGCGGTGCCCGTGCTGGCTGCCACGGGCGGCGTCCTCTTCCTGGAGGAACGGGTCACCCCTCGCGTGCTCGCCGCTGGGGCCACCCTGCTGTTCGGGGTGCTCCTGGCGCTGGTGTCACGCCGGGCAGGTTGATCATCAGACTTGGCTGGGGCCCTCGGGGTGTGCCGACCTCCGCGCCACGGGCGATGAGCGGCCCCATGACCTGGCCAGGGTCGCGAATAGGAAGATGATCTTCTTATTTTTCCGGAGGTCTTCTCTCCGTCTCTCCTCGGTCGGAGCCGAATGCTCATCCCAGTTGGCAGGACCTCGACGGCGACCCTCGAGCACTCGTATGGGGAGACGTTTCGGTGCGCGCACTGCGGCCACCACACGCCGGTGGTCGTTCGCGCTCAGGCTCAGGGGTCCGGCGTCAGTCCGCTCTTCCAGGCCGAGGAGAGCGCCCGGGGTCACGCCTGGCGCGAGGCGGTCGGAGGGCTGCGTGCGGACGCCTGAGTTGCTCTCTTTGGTTTCGTGCCCAAGCTGTCGTGCAACCCAGGTTGGGCGACGCGCGGTGGGGCGCCGCGAGCGGGCTCAAGGTCTGATCGCGGCCGGAGTTGCCTGGTTGACCAGCGCCGGCATCGGAGCTCTCTTGGTCGCGACCGGATCCGAGGAGGACCTTCGGGCGCTGTGGGTGTCCCGGCGCGATGGGCATCGCGGTCAGCGTAGGCGCGATGGTGTGGTGGGCCCGATACACCCTTCGGCTGCGGAGGGCGGGACGCTCGGTCTCCTTCGATTCGGTCTTGCCGCCTGGCAGTCCGACGGAGGTTCGCAGTGCCAGGGGGAGTTGGGATACAGAGCCCGTCGTGACTTCGCTCTCCTCGGCCCTCTCGCGCTTTCGCACCATCGGTCTGCTGGAGGGCTCGTCCTTCCTGCTGCTGCTCTTCGTGGCGATGCCGCTCAAGTACCTGGCGGGGCAGCCGATGGCGGTGAAGCTGGTCGGCTGGGCCCACGGCGCCTTGTTCGTGGCCTACCTGGTGGCGCTGGCCGAGGTGGCGCTGCGGCATCGGTGGGGCGCGGTGCGGACGCTGCTGGGATTGGTCGCGTCGTTCCTGCCCTTCGGGCCCTTCCTGTTCGATGCGTACCTGCGGCGGAGCGAACCCCAGCCTCAGGTCGCCAAGGTCGGGGCGACCGGCACCCTCTGATCAGGGCTGCCTGGCGCCGCCCGCGCCAGTGAATCCGGCGTCCACCTGGCGCCGGCGCCACCCGCCCCGAGTATCGCGACTACGTCCGCCGTATGAACCCGGACCGACGGAGCGTCAGTTCACCCGGACCGTGGTGGTCACCGGGATCTTCTCGATCAGGCAGACGTCGTCGTTGCAGACGCTGAAGGCGACCACGCCGCTGGCCTGCTGCTCGCCCTTCGCGGTGGCCGTGAACGGCACCCGGGTCTCGAGGCGGCAGGTGTCCTCCGCCTTCTTCTCGCAGGGGGTCTTGGTTCCGCCGGCAGTCAGCTCGAACTTGGGTGCGTCGAACTGCACCCCGCTGTCCTTCTCCGGGCGGAAGTTGTGCGGATACTCGGCGTTGATCTTGTACCCCGGCTTGGCGGCCAGCTGGATCACCAGCTCTCCGCCCTGCTCGGAGGTCGCGCTCTGGGGACCGGTGACCTTCAACTCAAAGGCATCGGGCTTCGAACCTGCGGCGGCGGTGGGCGCAGCGGAGGCGGTGGAGGCCTTCTCGCATCCGGCCAGCCCGAACGCGGCGAGAATCAGCGCTAGCTGGCGAACTTGACGGAGCATCCGTAGGCCCTGGTCTGCGAGGTCTTCACCGCACGTCCGGCCGCCAGATCCTCCAGCGCGGCGTCCACGTAGTTGATCAGCGTCCCGCCCTGCGGCGAGCCCTTCTCCCCATCCGGCGAGTTGTCGATCGCGCCCGCGTAGACCAGCGTGCCCTTCGGATCGATCACGTACAGGTGCGGGGTGTTGGTCGCGCCGTACGCCTTGCCCACCTGGCCCGACTCATCCAGCAGCACCGGGTGGTTCATGTTCCAGCCCTTGGCCGCGGCGCGGTTGGTGTCGGCCCCGGCGCCCTGCTTGCCCTTCGCGCCGGAGTTGATCGCCAACCACACGATCCCCTTCTGGGTGTGGCGCTGCGCGGTGTCCACCAGCGACCCCCGGGTGTGGGAGTTCTTCACGTACGGGCAGCCGGGATTGAACCACTCCAGGACCACCGTCTTCCCCCGATAGTCGCCAAGCTTCACCGGCTTCCCGTCTAGATCGCTGAGGGTGAAGTCCGGGGCCGCCGCGCCCACCTTGGCGGCGCTCGCGGCGGAGGGATTGGCGTTCGCGGAACAGCCAAGCAACAGCGCCGCACTCAAGGAAACGGCCACCAGGATTCGCATGGCCGCTGCGTAACCAGATGGCCCCGGCGTTTCAAGTCGGTGAGGTGGGGCCCCACCTCCGCCGAGCCGTGCCGGAGGGGCGGACTGTAAAGTCCTCTCACAGCAACTTCGGGCCCACATTGTCCGACAACCTCAAGATGGCCGCCCCCTCCCTCCAGCAGCTGATCGACGCCGCCGCCCCGGGCAGCGTGCTGCGGCTGCCTCCCGGACCGCACCTGGGGACCTTCATCCTCCGCAAGCCTTTGACCTTGCTGGGCAGCACCCCCCAGTCGGTGATCGACGGCGGGGGCAAGGGACCGGCGCTGCTGCTGGAGCCGCCTCCCGGAGCGCGGATCTCCCTGGTGCAGCTGACGCTCCAGAACGGCAGCAATCAACAGGGTGGCTGTCTGTTCGCGCACCACGGCCAGGTGACCCTCACCGACTGCATCGTCCGGGGAGGCTCGGCGCCGGCGTATGGAGGCGGGGGGATCTATGCCGCGTGCCAGACCCTGCTGCTGGAGCGGACCGCGGTGCTGGACAGCCAGGGAAAGCAGGGGGGAGGGCTGCTGCTGGATGGCACGGTGAAGGCCCGACTGGTCTCCTGCCTGGTGGCCGGGAACTCCGCCAAGCTGGGCGGGGGGATCCGGCTGCGGGAGGGCGCACAGCTGTCCTTGGAGGGCTGCACCCTGGCAGGGAACATGCTGGTCCCGCTGGGCGAGGGGGCGCAGCTGTACGCCACCGGGACCTCCACCCGGCAGCCGAAGGTGACGCTGCTCAACTGCATCATCGGTGGGGACGCCAACGCGCTGTACCTGGAGGGAGAGTTCCCGGCCCAGGTGACCGGTTCCCACGTGCTCCTCCCGGAGGGGGTTTCGGTCCCGGGCCTGGCCGCCGTGCTGCGCGGGAACCCCGGCTTCCGCGGCAAGGGGACGGCCCCGTACGCGCTGGCCGCCGGATCGCAAGCGCTGGGAGCCGGAAGTGCGGAGGGCATCTCCGCCGACGCACGCGATGTGGCTGGAACCCCGCGGCTGGTCCGCGGGCGGATGGATCTGGGCGCCTACGCAGGACAGAACTGAGACCGAACATGGCCTTTCCCGTGAACAACAAGCCGCTGGTCCCCGGGGCCCCCTCTTCCTCCGCCGCGCGCCCCGCCACCCCTGCCACGCCCACCGGCCCCGCGCCGCTGGCGGTCCCCACCGACAAGTACGAGGTGGTCAGCGGTGACACCGTCTGGAAGATCGCCAACGACCACGGCAGCGACGTGAACACGGTCGCCACCGACAACCAGCTGGCGGACCCGGGCAAGATCTTCGTCGGGCAGAAGCTGCTCCTGCGGGACACGGTGCTCTTGAACATCGAGCCGGGGGACACCCTGGAGAGCCTGGCCCACCAGTACGGCACTCCGGTGGCGGAGCTGGCGGCGGCCAACAAGCTGGAGCCGGGCGCCGCCCTCACCCCTGGCAAGCAGCTCACCCTCCCGGGCGCCACCTTCTACACGGTGGTGGCGGGCGACACCCTCTCCGGCATCTCCAGGAAGTTCGGCACCAGCGTGGACGCCATCGCCCTGGCCAACGAGATCACCAACCCGAATCTGATCCAGGTCGGTCAGAAGCTGGTGGTGGCCAGCGGCGCCCAGCCGCAGCCTCCGCCGGCTCCCCGGCCCCAGGACGACCCGGCGGTGATGAAGGATCACCGCGATTGGGTGCAGTACGGGACGGTTCCCAACGGGACCCTGACCGTCAACGGGATGTCCCCCAACGACGTCAAGCAGGGGCAGACCGGAGACTGCTACCTGCTGGCGGCGATGAGCGCGCTGGCCCAGACCGATCCCCAGGTGCTCCAGAACGCCCTGCGCCAGAACCCGGACGGGACCTTCACCGCCACCTTCCAGGAGACCGAGTACGTCCCCTCCAACCCGGACGATCCGGACTCGGAGTGGGTCTACCAGAGCACCCCGGTGGAGGTGCACCTCGACTCCGACCTCCCGCTGGCCTCCGGCAACCTGCAGTACGCCCAGGGGGAGACACCCTCCGAGCTGTGGGTGCCGCTGCTGGAGAAGGCCTTCGCCAAGTGGAAGGGCGGCTTCGAGGAGATCGGCAACGGGGGCTGGCCGGACCAGGCCTTCACCGCGCTGACCGGCAAGGAGAACGCGGGGATCTACCTCTACGGCGAGCCGGGACAGATCCCGGAGGGGCTGTTCCAGCAGATGCAGGACGCCTCGGCCGCCGGCCACCCGATGGTGGCGGCCAGCAAGTTGGCCGAGGAGACCTCCGGGACCGGGATCGAGGGCTCCCACGCCTATTCGGTGACCGGGGTCAGCGAGCGGGAAGGGAAGCAGTACGTGCAGCTGCGCAATCCCTGGGGGCACGGGGAGGCCGGCAGCGACGGGAACGACGACGGAAACTTCGAGGTGCCGCTGGCGGACTTCGCCAAGGCCTTCCACCAGGTCTCCGTCTCCACGGTGTAGCCCCCAAGGGTACCGGGCGCCGCTTGCGCCGCCCTCCCACCCAGGATACGGGTCCCTCAACTCGATGGGATCCCATACAAATGAACCGGGGGCGCAGCGCGTCCTCGACCACCTCCGCCGGATCGTCCAGAGCCTGCGCACCCCCCAGCGCGGGTCGCGCGGCCCCAGCCTCTCCGGCGCCCAGTTGCTGGTCTTGCAGCAGCTGCGGGAGCAGGGCCCGGCCACCATGGGCCAGCTGGCGGATCGCACCCTTACCCACCAGAGCTCGGTCTCGGTGGTGGTCTCCCGTCTGGCCACCGGCGGTCTGGTGCGACGTCAGGTCAGCCCGGAGGACCGCCGCTCGATCCGGGTCTCGCTCACCGCCAAGGGGGAGCGGCTGACCCGCCAGCCCCTCCCGCTTCCCCATGCCCAGCTGAAGGAGGCGATCCTGGCCCTGCCTCCCCGGGATCAGCTGAAGCTGGCGTCGCTGCTGGGACAGCTGGTGGAGCAGATGGGACTGCCCACCGAACCTCCTCCGATGTTCTTCGAGGAGAAGCGCTAGATGAGCAGGGATCCAGATTCCTCCGCCGCCCAGACCGGGGAGACCGCGCTGCCGGTCGCACCCTCCATGGGCCCGGCGCTCCGCGGTGCCCACCTGCCGCTCAAGGGGATGGTGGTCGATGGGCGGACGCTGCGGATCTCCGGGCTGGCGCTGCTGCTGGGGGTGGCCGCCGCCGGGGTGGCGCAGCTGCTCACCGCCTGCATCGCGCTGGTGACCAACCTCTCCTTCTTCGGGCGGCTCTCCCTCCAGCACGCCGCCCCGCACGAGGCGGACGTCGGTCTCTGGGTGCTGCTGCTGCCGGTGCTGGGCGGGTTGATCGTGGGGCTGATGGCCCGCTACGGCAGCCGCGCCATCCGTGGCCACGGCATCCCGGAGGCGATGGAGCAGGTCCTCACCAACGAGAGCCGGATTCCGCCCCGGATCACCTTCCTCAAGCCCGCCTCCTCGGCGATCGCCATCGGCACCGGGGGGCCGTTCGGAGCGGAGGGGCCGATCATCGCCACCGGCGGCGCGCTGGGCTCCTGGCTGGGGCAGGTGCTGACAGTCACCGCCGCCGAGCGCAAGACGCTGCTGGCGGCGGGCGCGGCGGCGGGGATGGCGGCCACCTTCGGCAGCCCGGTCTCCGCGGTCCTGCTGGCGGTGGAGCTGCTGCTGTTCGAGTTCCGCCCCCGCAGCTTCGTCCCGGTGGCGCTGGCCGCTGCCGTCGCCACCTCGGTGCGCTTCGCGGTGGTGGGCAACGCTCCGGCCTTCGTGGTGCCGGCGATGGGCGTGGTGCCCTCCACCGCCATCGCCGGCTACCTGGTGGAGGGGGCGCTGCTGGGCCTGGTGGCCGCGGCGGTCACCAAGGCGGTCTACGCCATCGAGGATGGCTTCGAGAGGCTGCCGCTGCACTGGATGTGGTGGCCGGCCCTGGGCGGAGTGGCGGTGGGGCTGTGCGGGCTGGTGATGCCGCGCACCCTGGGGGTGGGCTACGACAACATCGAGCACCTGGTCTCCGGCAGCTGGACTCCGGGGTTCGTGGCGATGCTGTGCCTGCTCAAGTTCATCTCCTGGTCGGTGGCGCTGGGCAGTGGCACCTCCGGGGGAACCTTGGCCCCGCTGTTCACCCTGGGCGGGGCCCTGGGGTCGCTGTTCGGGACCGCGGCGGCGTTGCTGCTGCCCGGCCTGGGGGTGGAGCCGCGGATGGCCGCGCTGGTGGGGATGGCGGCGCTGTTCGCCGGCGCCTCCCGCGCCCTGTTGACCTCGGTGGTGTTCGCCTTCGAGACCACCCGCCAGCCGTTCGGGCTGCTGCCGCTGCTGACCGGCTGCACCGCGGCGTTCCTGGTCACCAGCCTGCTGCAACGGCACTCGATCATGACCGAGAAGATTGCCCGGAGAGGAGTCAAGGTCAGTGGGGAGTACGCCGCGGATCTCCTGGCGCAGATCCACGCCGGTACCTTCGCCAGCCAGCAGGTGGTGACCTTGCTGGCCTCCGACAGCGTGCTCCAGACCCGGGCCTGGCTGGAGTCCGCCAGCGGCGGGGCCACCCACCAGGCGTTCCCGGTGATCGAGGAGGACCGCACCGTGGTGGGAGTGCTCACCCGTCGCGAGCTGCTTCGGGCGGAGGGGGATCTCCAACGACCCCTCCGGGACTTGATCCACCGGCCACTGGTGACTGTCTTCGAGGACGACAGCATGCGGGAGGTGGCCAACCGGATGATCCATGAGCGGGTGGGACGGCTGCCGGTCCTCTCCCGAAGCTCCGGGAAGCTGGTGGGGATCGTCACCCGCAGCGATCTGCTCCACTCCCGCGGGGTGGAGCAGTAGCGAGGCCTTAGCTCCCCAGCACCAGCAGCAGCAGGCCCAGCAGCCCCAACAGGGTCAGCCCCAGCCCGAGCTGGGGCCGCCAGCGGTGAACAGGCTCGGCCTTGTTCAGCTCCACCAGGTTCAGCACCAGGGAGACCAGCTGCACCGGAGGCAGCGGGAGCAGCGAGACCACCCCCAGCCACAGCCCGGTGCGGCCCGGGACCTCCGCCCGCGGCAGGGTCTTGCGGTGCGCCTCCCGAAGCTCCCAGCAGCCCGCGCACAGCGGGTGGGCATCGAGCCGGGTGCGCCACTCGCAGGCGTGGCACATGAAGCTCCCGCAGCGGATGCAACTGCCCCTGGCTGCGGTCTGGGGATGACGCGCGCAGCAGGGGCCGGGGGACTCGGAGACGGGAGCTTCGCTGCTCACACCGCGACCGCCTGGCGGACCCCATCCCTCTGCAGCCGCTCGCGGAAGCGGAGGGCCACCGCCTCGCTGGGAATCTTCAGCTCCAGGTGGGTGAGGGTGATCCGCTGCACCGAGATCCCCAGGTTGGTCCCGGTGACGTGGAGGACGATGGTGGCGATCAAGCCCCCCACTCCCACCGCCACCCCCGCCCCGGACTGATGGTTCGCCAGCAGGGCGACCATTCCCCCCATTCCGGCCAGCAGGGTCAACAACCCCGCTCGGCTCATCCACACCCCGCGGCGGTAGCGTTCCCAGCCGGTCTCGGAGAAGGGCAGCTCTCCGGCGGCCCGCTTGCGCATCGCCAGGGTGACCACCAGCGCCAGCAGCAACCCGGCGTAGGGGAAGAAGATCAGCACCGGAATCCAGCGCGGGGACCAGACGAACTTCACCGGACGGAAGGTCACCTGGGTGTCCTCTCCGCTCACCACACACACCGGAGGAAGATCGAAGGAGTTCAGCTCGGCCACGGGGATCGCGAGAAGCGCCATGCGCGGAAGCATATCAATTCCAGCATTCCCCTGGTTGGCGGGCGCTGGCCCTGGCGGGGACCCCTCGGGCCGTGAATCCGACTAACCTTGGGCCCGGAGGCGTCCAGATGGGTTCGGTTCTCGGCGGAATGCTGTTCGCGGTGCTGGCGGCGGCGCCGGTGCCGGTGGAGGCGGTGAAGGTCCCCCGGGTGGCGGTGATGGAGCTGCGAGCCCTGGATGCCGCCTCCCGGCCTCAGGTGGAGCTGTTGCAGGAGGTGATCCTCACCGACCTGGCCCGCACCCGGCGCTTCGAGGTGGTGGGCAAAAGCGACATCGACGCGATGCTGGGACTGGAGCGGCAAAAGCAGCTGCTGGGCTGCGCCGACGACGCCTCCAGCTGTCTGGCGGAGCTGGGGGGAGCGCTGGGCGCGGACTACGTGCTGCTGGGCAGCGTGGCCCGGATCGATCAGACCCGCCGGGTGGATCTGAAGCTGCTGGACGCCAAGGAGAACAAGGTGATCGCCCGCGAGTACGCGATGGCCGCCAACGACAGCGAGCTGCTGAACCGGACCCGGGAGGCGCTGACCCAGCTGATCACCATCATCCCCGGAGGTGCCGCCGTCCCCGCTCCTTCCGGACCCTCGCTTCCCTGGGCGGGAATCGCCACCACCGCCGCCGGCGGCGTGCTGGCCCTGGCGGGCGGTGCGGTGGCCGCGATCACCACCGCTGACTTCTACAATCGCCGCAACGCGATCCAGGTCACCGAGGCCACCCGCCTGGAGGGGACCAAGAACCTGGGCCTGGTCGGAGTGGGGGTGGGCGCGGTGGTGACCGGAGTCGGGCTGTGGCTGTGGCTGGCGCCGGGAAGCACCACCACCGCGGTCCTGGTCCCCACCGAAGCGGGGGTGATGTTCTCGCTGGGAGGGTCGCTGTGATGCGCCGCCTGAGTCTGGCCCTGGGAGTGTCCGTGGTGTTCGCGCTGGGCGCGGGCTGTTTCGACTTCACCGGGGTCCAGTGCGACTCCGAGGCTTGCCCCAGCGGGTACTTCTGCGATTCGAGCAGCCGCTGCCGGATCGACGGAGAGGGGGATCCGGACGGGGGCGGCTCTGACGCCGGAAGCACCGACGCCGGCAGCACCGACGGCGGGCAGACCGACGGCGGCAGCACCGACGCCGGGCAGACCGACGCCGGCCTGACCGACGCCGGGCTGACCGACGCTGGCCTCACGGACGCCGGCCTCGCCGACGCGGGCTGTGTGGCGACCACCGAAATCTGCAATGGAGCCGACGACGACTGCGATGGATTGATTGATGAGCCGGGCCCGGCGGTGACGTTGGCCACCGGGGTCGCGGAGTTCAACGTGGCTGCCCTGGACGGTGGGTACGTGGCGGTGATGACCACCATCGACGGGGGGGGAGTCACCGGCTACATCCAGTTCCGGGCCTATGATCAGGACCTCAACCCCACCATCCCGATGACCCAGGTGGACGGTCGCCCCGGGAGGGCCTTGGGAGGAACGATCAGCACCCTGGGGTCCACCTCTCTGCTCAGCTGGGTGCACCTCCATCCCGACGGCGGCGAGTCGGTCCTGCTGGCCGGGGTTGCCCCCGACGGTGGGACCCGCTTTCTGACCGAAGTCGCCAACGCAGGCCTGCTGGACCACGCCGAAACCCCCAACGCGACCAACCTCGCCCAGGACCGGATCGCGGTGCTGTGGATGGCGGACGCCCGGCTGTATGGCCGGACCTTCGATCCGTCGGGCGTGGCCGATGGCGGGGCGATCAGCCTGACCCCGTTGATGCCCGTCGACCAGGTCGTGGTCGAGAACACAGTCGCCGCCTCGCCCAGCGGTGGCTTCCGGTTCGCCTACTCCTGGACGTCCGATTCGGAGGCCGGGCTGGAGTTCTTCGAGACCGTCTCCAACCTCAGCAGCCCCAGCCAGCGAGGCTCCTTCTTCTCCTTCACCGGGATGAGCGATCCCCAACTGGATCTGTTTGGTTCCACCGCGGGCCTGAGCTGGGAGGAGGGCGGCGCCGGGCACCTCTCCCTCGATGGTGGCACCCCCACCTCCTTCGCCCCGGTGTCCACCGCCCTGGACATGGCGCATGTGCTGCAGCGGCCGATCGCGGTGTTCGAGCAGCCCCCCGGCACGGTGGTGGCGCGGGACTTCACCCAGCCGCTGGCGCCAGACGCGGGCCAGGTCCTGGTCCGGGGAGCGAGGCTTCCTTCGGTGGCCGCGGGCGCCACCTCCGGCACCCTGGCGGTGGCCTACCGCTCCGACGCCGGGACCATCGAGGGGGTCCTGCGCTGCATTCCCCGGTCCTACTGACGGGGGTCGCTACATCGATTCCAGGTCCTTCGCGGTCGCCACCGGGAGCTTCAGCTCCACGGTGGTGCCCTCACCCAGCTGGCTGCGCAGCTGCACCTCGCCGCCCACCGAAGTCACCACCTGGTACACCAGGGACAACCCCAGCCCCGAGCCCTTCCCCGGCGCCTTGGTGGTGAAGAAGGGGTCGAAGACCTGGGTCAGGTTCTGGGGCGCGATCCCGCTGCCGTTGTCCTCCACCTGGAACAGCAGCGACTCGCCGCTGCGCACCACCCGCAGGCGGATCAAGCCCTGGCCGGGCTTCACCGCGTGACAGGCGTTGATCACCAGATTCGAGAGCACCGACACCAGGTCGTCCTCGGGGAGCCGCACGCTCACCCGCTGCAAGTCGCCCTCCACCACCACCTCCAACCGGGCGGTGGTGGAGAGGTGGGGCCGGCAGAACACCTCGGTCTGGGCCAGGGCGTGGGCCACCTCACAGGCGCCCGGCTCCGCGCCCGGGTGGGACAGCCGGCGCAGCCGCGCGATCAGCCGTTCGATCCGCTCCGAGGAGGTGGCCATCTCCGCCAGGGTCACCCGGAAGCGGGCGAAGTCCCCCTGCAGCGCGTCGGCGTCGGACTTGACCATCATCTCGTCCACGCTCTCCTGCAGCCACTCGATGTTCCCGGAGATCACCGCCAGCGGGTTGTTCACCTCGTGGGCCACGCCCGCCAGCAGGGTGCCCAGCGCCGCCATCTTCTCGGTCTGGGCCTGGCGTCGCTGCAAGGAGAGCACCTCCGCGGTCTTCTCCTCCACCATCCGCTCCAGCTTGGTCTGGTACTGCCGGGCGATCTCCTGCAGCTTGCGGTTCTGCTCCAGCACCGAGCGGTGCTTGAGCGCGGCGTTGATCTCCGCCACCAGGGCGTCTTCGCTGATCCCCTTGCGCAGGTAGCCGAACGCCCCCTCGCGCATCGACTGCACCACCAGCGGGACCTCGCCGTGCTCGGTGAGGATCAGCACCGGGGTCTCCGGCGAGCGCGCGTGGACCCGCCGCACCACCTCCAGCCCGTCCAGCTCCGGCATCTCCAGGTCGGAGATCACCAGGTCCGGGGAGAAGCCCTCCAGCTGGGCCAGTCCCTCGATCCCGTTGGAGCCGATCGCCACCTCGAAGCCGTTGCGCTCCAGGGCGTGCTGCATCGCCGCCAGGACCAGGCGGCTGTCGTCGATCACCAGGACCCGGGGCATAGGGACCGGAGGTTAACCCCCAAACCGCGCTGGGGCTAACGGGGCGCGAACCACACATGCAGCATGAAGAACAACAGCACCCCGGTGGCGGAGACGTACAGCCACAGGGGCAGGGCGACGCGGGTGACCTTGCGGTGGGTGACGAACCGCTTCTTGACCGCGAAGTACACCGCGGTCAGCGCCAGCGGCAGCACGAACACCGAGAGCAGGATGTGGCTGATCAGCAGCGCGAAGTACACCGGGCGGATCGCCCCCACCCCGGTGAACTTCGTGTCCCCGTGGACGTAGTGGTAGGCCACGTATCCCACCAGGAACAGCGCCGAAGCGGCTAGCGCCCCCACCATGAAGTAGCGGTGGAGGTCCGGCCGTTTGCGGCGGATCGCCACGTAGCCGCCCAGCAGGCAGAGGGTAGAGAGCCCGTTGAAGCCGGCGTTGACCGCGGGCATGAAGCCCAGGTCCGCCAGGCCCGCTGCCTCCCGGGGCGCCAGCAGCAGCCAGGCCAGGAAGGCCACCGCCGCGGAGGAGACCACCGCGTTGAACAGGAAGAAGCCGCGGTCGCTCTGCGGCGGGGGAAGGACGGCGGAGGCGGGAGGCATCGAAGGCGGCTTCTACCAGCCCTCCTGGCGGTCGTCTCGTTCCGGCGGGCCACCCGGGATGAGCGTGGCTTTCACTGGCAGGAAGTGGTGGCTGGCCGGAAGCTGACTAGGCTGGCGCCAGCGTGATCTCCACCAACGACATCCTGGCAGTCATCCTGGGCGGGGGCAGGGGCACCCGGCTCCACCCGCTGACCGAGAAGCGCTCCAAGCCGGCGGTGCCGATCGCCGGGAAGTACCGGCTGATCGACGTGCCGATCAGCAACTGCATCCACTCCCAGATCTTCCGGATCGCGGTGCTGACCCAGTTCAACTCGGTGTCGCTGCACCGGCACATCAAGCACACCTATTCCTTCGATCCCTTCCACACCGGGTGGGTGGAGATCCTGGCCGCCGAGCAGACCAACGCCAGCAGCAGCTGGTACCAGGGCACCGCCGACGCGGTCCGCAAGCAGCTGCAGCAGATCAAGAACGCACGCACCAAGCACGTGCTGATCCTGGCCGGCGACCACCTGTACCGGATGGATTACCGGGCGATGATCGCCTACCACGAGGCCCAGGGCGCGCAGGTCACGGTGGCGGTGCAGCCGGTGAACCGGGAGGACGCCGGGCGCTTCGGGGTGCTCAAGCGATCAGAGGGCGGGCGGATCACCGAATTCGCGGAGAAGCCCAAGGACCCGCTGGTGCTCAAGGAGATGGTCAGCCGGGAGGACCCGGAGAAGCCATACCTGGGGTCGCTGGGCTTCTACCTGTTCAACACCGAGGTGCTGCTGGACCTGCTGGAGAACCCCGCCTGGTCGGACTTCGGCTCGGACATCCTCCCCGCCTCGCTCAAGACCCACCGGGTGTTCGGCTACGACTTCACCGGGTTCTGGGAGGACATCGGCACCATCCGGTCCTTCTACGACACCAACCTGGCGCTGACCCGGCCCACCCCGGTGTTCGACTTCTATGATCCGGACCGGCCGATCTACACCCACGCCCGCTTCCTCCCCGGCAGCACCGTGGCCGACAGCCAGCTGAGCCGGGTGTTGCTCTGCGACGGGGGGCGGATCCAGGGGGCGGAGATCTCCGACTCCATCGTCGGGATCCGCAGCCGGATCTTCGCCGGAACCAAGATCCGCTCGTCGATCCTGATGGGCGCCGACTACTACGAGCAGGACTCGGGGGGGATCCTGCCGCTGGGGATCGGCCCCGGCTGCGACATCCAGGGAGCGATCGTGGACAAGAACGCCCGCATCGGCGCCAACGTGGTGATCCGGCCCTTCCCCCGCAGCATCCCCGACATCGACGCGGTGAACTGGTACGCGCGCGAGGGGGTGGTGGTGATCCCCAAGGATGCGGTGATCCCGGATGGGACCCGGATCGGCCCGGCGGAGCTCTAGCCCGCGATGGAGGTTCGCCCGGGAACGTGGCTCCACCCGCAGGCGCTGGGCCTGCTGACCGGGGTGATCGCGCTGGCAGCGGTCTCCGCCAGCTGGGTGGGGCACGCCGACGTCGGCGACGCGGATCTGTACCGGGTGATCGCCCGGAACATGGTCCAGGATCAGACCTGGACCCGGCTGCGCTACGTGCCCGGCGCCCACACTCCGTTCTTCGAACATCTCCCCTTCGGTTTCTGGCCCTTCGCCTGGTCCCTGAAGTGGTTGGGAGAGGCGGGGCCCAACGCGGTCAGCGCACTGCTCTCCCTGGGCGCCCTGGGGACCGTCTATCTGGGGATCCGCCGCCTGGGGGCGCCACTCCAGGCAGGCCTGCTGGGGGTGCTGGTGCTGGCGCTCACCGGGGACTTCCTGGGGCGAGCCGGACATCCGTACCTGGATCAGCCGTTGATGTTCTTCGCCACCGCGGCGGTGCTCCCGATCCTCCCCGGGGGTCGGACCGGCGTGGGAGGGTGGCTGACCTCGCTGGCCTGCCTCACCGCGGCGATCGCCACCAAGGGGCCCTTCGGCGCCCTGCCGTTTGTGGGGGTGATCGCGGCGCGGACCTTCCAGGAGCGACGCTGGCAGTGGGCGCTGTCGGGAGCGGGGGTGTTGCTGCTGGCCGCGGTCCCACCGGCGCTGTTCGTCCTCCTGCGACCGGAGTGGCTGGAGGGCTTCGGGCGGCACCAGCTGCTGGCCTCCGCCACCGGGGCCCGGGTCGACGGCCAGCTGAGCATCTGGTTTCCGCTGCGCGCGATCGCCGGACACTTCTGGCCGGGGCTGGCGTTGCTGCCGGCGGCGATCTGGGCCGCCCGGTCCCCCGCGGCCAGGAACGCGCGACTGCTGGGCCTGGGGACGGCACTGGCGGTGGCGGCGCTGTGCCTTCCCTCCCGGAAGGTC
Organism: Myxococcaceae bacterium; assembly: GCA_036675345.1. Classification (GTDB taxonomy): domain Bacteria; phylum Myxococcota; class Myxococcia; order Myxococcales; family Myxococcaceae; genus JALYOC01. The sequence goes on along the minus strand of JAKFFE010000020.1, from coordinate 69,746 downwards.
TGGTCCCACGTGCTGGTGGTGTTTCCCCTGGGCGCGATGTTCATCGGAGTGGCGGCCGGTCCCTTCCTGGAGGCCCGCTTCCAGTCGGCGCGCTTCCGGCGGGTGACGCAGTGGGGGCTGGCCGGACTGGCCCTGCTGGCGGTGGGCTTCGCGGCCCTGGGAGGGGGTCGGATGTCCTTGCCCCGGCAGTGCGCGCTCTCCAGTGACTTCGCCGCCGAGGTCGCGCGCTTCCGGAAGGGAGAGCGGGTGCTGGTGGTGGACGACACCTTCCAGTGGGGGATGCTCTCCTCGCTGGCCTCCCACTACCCGGTCGTTCCGGTGCTGGTCCGGCCGGAGAACCGGGCGGCGATGCTGGAGGCGTACGGCGACGCGGAGTGGATGCTCACCACCGAAGCCGGCTGCACCCCCGAGGCGCAGTGGCGGCGGGTCAAGGACGCCGCCGGATGGCGCCTGTGTGCCCGGGCCGAGCCGGCGCGATAGAGGACTCAGGAGAACCGCGGCAGGCGCTGCGAGGTCTTGAGCACCGGAGCGAACAGGTCCCCCAGCTTGTCCAGCCGCCGGGGCATGGTCTGGACGGTGAAGTCCAGCGGGTTGAGACCGGTGGTCACCTCGCTCCACCGAAGCGGCGCCGAGACCGGTGCTCCCGGCAGCGCCCGCACCGAGTAGGGCGCCACCACCGTCTTTCCCCGGCCGTTCTGGAACGCGTCCAGGTACAGCCGCCCACCCCGCTTGGCCTTGCTGCGCTCGGTGGTGGCGATGCTGTGCAGCCCCTTGCCCAGGGTGGAAGTGATCGCCACCGCGAACTCCACCGCGTCCTCGTGGGTGTGGCCCCGGGCCATGGGAACGAAGAGGTGCAGCCCTCGTTTTCCGGAGGTCTTGGGGAAGCTGGCCAGGTTCAGGTGTTCCAGCATCCCGCGCAAGGTGGTGGCGATCTTGATCAGATCCTCCCAGCTGCCCTCGCCGGGATCGAGATCGAACACCACCCAGTCCGGTTCGCCCAGGTGGGGAAGCCGCGAGGACCACATGTGGATCGTGAACGCCGAATAGTTGGCCAGCCACAGCAGGGTCTCCGGTCGATCCACGATCAGCTTGTCCAGGTCCTTCCCTTCATGGGGCACCCTCACCACCGTGGCCCAGGCCGGCGCGCCCTTCGCGTCCTGACGGTAGAACCCCGGCCGGTGGGTCCCTTGCGGGAACTGCTGCATCGCGATCGGCCGGCCATCCAGGGCGGCCACCATCGGTGCGGCCACCTGCTGGTAATAGTGGAACACGTCCCCCTTGGTCAGCCCGGGGTCGGGGAACACCACCCGCTCGGAGGAGGTCAGCTTCACCTCGGGGCTGGGACCCCTTCCGGCAGTCCTGGCGGCGGCGCGCGGCCTCTGCGCGGTCTTCTTCCCGCGGCGCGTGGCGGGAGCCTTCTTCTTCTTCGGCGTCGCTGATTCACGCACGCACTCCTCCGGTCGCTTGTCCTCGCGCAGTCCCTGGAACGAAGGGTGGCGCAGCTTCCCGTCCGCGGTCCACTCGGTGAAGGCCACCTGCGCCACCAGTCGCGGCTTCACCCAGATCGCGTCCCGGAGCCGGGGCGCGTCCTCCGCCGTCGTCGCCTCCAGCCGGTCGGTGGTCAGCTGGCGGTACAGCTCCCCGCGCAGCTTCTGGGTGTAGCCGGTGCCCACCTTGCCGGCGAAGCGCAGCGTCCCCTGGTCGTAGATCCCCAGCAGCAGCGCCCCGATCTGCCGGGCCCCGGTCTTGATCGGCGTAAAGCCGATGATCGCCAGCTCCTGCGCCTGGTTCACCTTCAGCTTCAGCCAGTCCGGGGAGCGCGCCCCCACGTAGGTCGACCCGCGCTTCTTGGCGATCAGCCCCTCCAGCCTGCGGGAGCGGGCCACTGCCATCCCCTCCTCCACCTCGGGGACGTGCACCTCCTCCGCCACCTCCAGCGGGGGAGGGTGGTTGGCCATCACGCTCTGCAACAGCTCGCGTCGTTCCTCCAGCGGCCGGCCGCGCAGATCCTCTCCATCCAGCCACAGCAGGTCGAAGGCCATGAAGCGGTGCTCGGCGTCCGGGGTCATCAACAGCCCGAAGCGCGACACCCCGTCGGCGTCCAGCGCCACCACCTCCCCGTCGATCACCGCCGACCCCACCACCAGCCGGGACAGCGCCCGCGCCACCTGGGGAAAGCGGCCGGAGAGGTCGATCCCGTTCCGGGTCCGGAAGGCCACCTTCCCGTTGGAGACCCCGGCCAGCCCGCGGTAGCCGTCGTACTTCACCTCGTACAGGTAGTCGGCGGCGGGGGCGTGCTCCGGCGAGGAGAGCTTGGCCAGCATCGGCGGCCAGATGCGGTCCAGCAGCGTGTCCGCCGGCGGGTGGACGGCGCGCAGCACCTTGGCCCGCTCCGGGCCGCGGGTGACCCTCCGACCGGAGAGGACCGACTCCGGGCGCAGCGCCACCACGTCGAAGCCGGCGCGCTCCTTCCCGTCCTTGGCCTTGAAGCACAGCCACTGCTCCTTGCCTCCGCCTTGCCCCTGGGTGCGGATCAGGTGCCACCGCCCCCGCAGCTTCTCTCCCGCCAGCTCCACCTCCAGGTGGCCCTTCTTCCGCTGGGCGCTGGCCTGCCCGGGGGGAACGGTGTCGTAGGTCCCCCGATCCCAGATGATCGAATCCCCGGCGCCGTACTCGCCGTCCGGGATCCGCCCCTCGAAGTTCCCGTACTCCAGCGGGTGGTCTTCGGTCTGCACCGCCAGCCGCTTCTGCGCAGGATCATAGGAGGGCCCCTTGGGGAGGGCCCAGCTGGCCAGCGCGCCGTCCAGCTCCAGCCGCAGGTCGTAGTGCAGCCGGGTGGCGTCGTGCTTGTGCACCATGAAGGTGGGCCGGTCCCCTGGCTGGACCGGCCCGGTGGTGGGCGGAGGCTCGGGGGTGACCCCGAAGTTCCGCTTCTCCCGGTAGCGCTGGAGGTCGGGCCGCTTCGCCACCGGTCGCCGCCTCAGTGGGTGGAGGGCTGGGAGGGTTCGGAGATGTCCTCCAGCGCCTTGCCCGCCAGCTTGCGGTCCGCGTCCACCGCCAGGTCTCCCAGGGAGAGGATCCCCACCAGCTTCTGGTCGTCGTCCAGGACCAGGATCCGCCGGATCTGCTTCTCCCGCATGTGGTCCGCGGCGTCCTTCACGTCGTCGTCCGCGTTGCAGGACTCCACCCCCGCGCTCATCACCTCCCGGGCCTTGACCGTCCGGGTGTCCCGCCCCTGCGCCACCGCGCGGATCACGATGTCCCGGTCGGTCAGCACCCCCAGCACCTTGTCTCCCTGGCACACCGGCAGCGACCCCACATCCAGGGTGCGCATCTTCTCCGCCGCCTCCATCACCGGGGTCTCGGGGCTGATCACCTCCACCTCGCGGGTCATCACGTCTCGCAGCTTCATTGAGGGTCTCCGGTCGAAAGGGTCTGCTTCGGAAGATGGGGACCCCTCCCCGGTGGATCCACGCCCCCCGGGCCCTCGCTCTCCGGCAGGCAGGGCAGGCGGACAGGCACAGGGTCGGCGCGTGGATGGCCATCCTCTCCCGATGACGGAGGCAATCGGCTGGGCCAGCTCGGTGTTGCTCCTGCTCACCATCGGTCGCCAGGTGCTCAAGCAGTGGCGGTCGGACTCGGTGGAGGGGGTCTCCCGGTGGCTGTTCGTGGGCCAGGTGGCGGCCTCGCTGGGCTTCACCGTCTACAGCTGGCAGGTGAAGAACTGGGTGTTCGTGGTCACCAACGCGCTGATGGTGGTCAACGCCTTCCTGGGGCTGTTCATCGTGCTCCACAAGAAGCGTCGCCAGCCGGCCTAGGCCATCCTGGGGTGGAGCCCGCGCCCCGGTTGCTCTACGGTCTGCTCCGTGCCACCGCCCCGCACCGTCTACGCCCCCGAACTCCTCTTCTGGGAGGGGGAGCTGCAGTCCGGCCTCTCCCTGGAGGTGGGCGAGGATGGCCGCATCCACCGGGTCCACGAGGGTCGGGTGGAGGGCGCCACCTCGCTGCCCCGGCGGGCGCTCCTCCCCGGGATGGTCAACGGCCACTCCCATGCCTTCCAGCGGCTGATCCGCGGGCGCACCGAGTACGTGTCCGAGGGCACCGGCCGCGACGACTTCTGGAGCTGGCGGGAGAGCATGTACCGCGCAGCGGGAGCGATGGGCCCCGAGGACGTGTTCGTCGCCTCCCGGCAGGCCTTCCTGGAGATGGTCCGCGCCGGGATCACCACCGTGGGCGAGTTCCACTACCTGCACCACCAGGCGGACGGCACCCCCTACGCGGATCGCAACGAGCTGGCCCACCAGGTGATCCGCGCCGCCACCGAGGTCGGGCTGCGGATCTGTCTGCTGCGGGTGGGCTACGCGCGGGCCGGCTTCAACGTCGAGCCCAACCCCCGGCAGCGGCGGTTCATCGATCCGGATCCGGAGACGTTCCTGCGCGCGGTGGACGCGCTCTCCGCCCGGCACCGGGGAGACCGCGCGGTGCGGGTGGGGCTGGCCCCGCACAGCGTCCGCGCCGTCACCCGGGAGTGGCTGACCGCGGTGGGCGTCCGTCCGGAGGCCATCCACATGCATGTCTCCGAGCAGCCGGCGGAGATCGCCGCCTGCCGCGCCGAGCACGGCAAGACCCCGGTGGAGCTGCTGGACGAGGTGGGGCTGCTGCGCCCCGACTTCACCGCGGTGCACGCCGTCCACCTGGAGCCGAACGAGGTCCAGCTGCTGGGCCGCGGGGAGGTGACCGTCTGCGCCTGCCCCTCCACCGAGGCCAACCTGGGGGACGGGATCGTCCGGGCGGACGAGCTGCTCCGCGCCGGGGCGCAGATCTCCCTGGGCAGCGACAGCCAGGCCACCATCGATCTGCTGGGGGAGGCCCGGCAACTGGAGAACCACCTGCGGCTGCTGCGGCTGCGGCGGGCGGTGCTGGATCCGGGCGGCGGCCGCTCCCAGGGGCTGGCCCGGCGGCTGTTCCAGATGGCCACCGTCTCCGGCGCCCGCAGCCTGGGGCTGGGCACCGGGACCTTCTCGGTGGGCAGCCCGGCGGACTTCTTCTCGGTGGACCTGGATCACCCCTCGCTGGTGGGGGCCGGGGACGCGGTGCTGCCGGCGCTGGTGTTCTCCGGGGAGCGGGAGGCGATCCGCGAGGTGTACGTGGGCGGCAAGGCGGTGGTCAGCGAAGGCCGCCACCCGCTGGAGGAGACCTCCGCCCGGGCGTTCGACGCATTGTGCCGGAGGGTGTTTTCGTGAGCGGTGAGGCGGAGCTGAAGCGGACCCTGGCGGAGCTGGTGGCGCTGGACACCACCTCCTCGCGCTCCAACTCGGCGGTGATCGATCTGCTGGAGGCCCGGCTCTCCCGGGCCGGGTTCGACTGCCAGCGCCACCGCTACGCCGACGAGCGGGGGGTGACCAAGACCAACCTGATCGCCCGCAAGGGCGCGGACCTGGAGGTCGCGGATCTGGCGCTGGTGGGCCACAGCGACTGCGTGCCCTTCGATCCGGACTGGAAGGAGGCGCTGACCCTGACCGAGCGTGACGGCAACCTCTACGGACGCGGCGCCTGCGACACCAAGGCCTTCGTGGCCTGCGCGGTCCACGCCGCCCAGGCCGCCCGGCTGTCCCAGGACCGCTGCCTGCAGATCCTGTTCACCGCCGACGAGGAGGTGGGCTGCGTGGGCGCCAAGCAGCTGTCGCTGGCCGGGCAGGGCAAGGCCCGCCACGCGATCATCGGCGAACCCACCTCGCTGCGGCCGATCCGCGCCAACAAGGGCTACTGCCTGGCGGAGGTGGAGGTGCGCGGACGGGAGGGGCACAGCGCCTACCCGGAGTCCGGGGCCTCGGCCATCTTCCGCGCCGGGCGCTTTCTGCAGCGGCTGGAGGCGTGGGCCCTGGGCCGGCTGCGGGAGGAGCGGGATCCCCGCTTCGATCCGCCGTTCACCACCATCAACGTGGGGACCATCCAGGGCGGCAAGGCCAAGAACATCATCCCCGGCAGCTGCCGCTTCACCGTGGAGTGGCGCCCGATCCCCGGCCAGCCGGTGACCGCGGTGCTGCAGTCGCTGGAGGCGCTGGTGGCCCAGCTGCGGATGGAGGAGCCGGACTACCAGGCCCAGGTGCGGCCGCTGCGGATGGACCGCGGCTTCGACACCCCGGACAGCTCACCGCTGCTGCAGTTCCTGGTGCAGCACAGCGGCAAGCCGGCGGACACGGTGGCCTTTGGCACCGAGGGGCCGCAGCTGGTGGAGCTGGGGGCCGAGCCGGTGGTGTTCGGCCCCGGCGACATCCAGACCGCGCACCGGACCGGGGAGTTCGTCCCCCTGGTCGAGCTGCTGCGCTGCGAGGAGATCCTGCGCGAGGCGGTGGTCCGCTTCTGTCAGTGAGTCTCGGCGGCCCGGGAACCGCGCACCGGCATCCACAGCACCACCGCCAGGGTCAGGGCCAGCACCGCGGTGGTCACCGCCGAGGCCTCCGGACCAAACGCCCCGCCGGTCCACAGGGGGTGTCCCAGGTGGGTGGGCTCCAGCACCGAGAGCCCGAAGTCGAACCCGCTCACCGGCAGTCCCCAGAAGGTCCCCAGGAGCACGTTCCAGGCAATGTGCAGCCCGGTGGCGGCCCACAGCGACCCCTGCCGCACGGTCAGCCCACCGAACACCCAGCCCACCAGCACGATGTTGGCGAACCCGAAGGCGGTGGCCTCCGGGTTGCCCAGGTGCATCCCCCCGAACAGCAGCCCGGTCAGCCCCACCGCCGCCACCCGGCCCAGCCCGCGGACCAGCTGCTGCAACAGCAGCCCCCGGACCAGCACCTCCTCCATGGTCGCGGCGGGGAGCAGCATCCACAGCTGCAGCCCCAGCGAGCGGGCCACCGCCCCTGCCGGCTCCGGGGAGGGCCGGAAGCCGAACTCTCCGAACAGCCAGGGCACCACCGCCACCGCGGTGATGATCACCGCCCCGCCCAGCAGGCCCGCCCCCCACCGGCGCAGCGCCGCCGGATCCCTCAGGTGCGCGTCTCCCAGCCGCTGACGCCCGGCCCAGCAGGCGATCAAGGTCGCCACCAGCACCACCGCCAATTGGGCCCAGGAGGCGAGGGTCTGACGGGACAGCGCCTGGGGATCGAGGCGGGCGGAGTCCACCCCGCGCGGCCCCAGCAGCCAGGCCATCCCGGCGCCCAGCAGGCCCATCGCCAGCAGGAAGACGGCGATCACCCACCCGGAGCGGGGCCGGCCGTCGGCGGAGAGGAAGATCCGGCGCAGCAGCTTCACTTCGCGGCCTGGAAGGCGCGCTTGAGGGCGGCGACGATCTCCTCCTTGGAGGGCCCCTGCTTCCCGCGCGCGGCGGACTGCGCCAGCGCATCCACCATCTCGTTGACCGGATGGCCGTCATGGCCCCGCACCCAGCCGTACTTCACCTTCAGCGGGCGGGTCCGCGCGTCGATCTCCTCGATCAGATCCCGGTTCAGCACCGCCTTGCCCTCCGCGGTCTTCCAGCCCTTCTTGCGCCAGCCGTGGATCCACATCGAGAGGGCCTTGATGGTGTACTGGGAGTCGGAGACCAGCTCCACGCTGGCGCCCTCCGGGATCCCGTCCAGCGACTCCAGCACCGCCCGCAGCTCCATCCGGTTGTTGGTCACCTCGTACTCCCCGTCGCGCACATAGCGCTTGGAGCCGAACCGCAGCGCCGAGTGTTCGCGGTCGAAGACCACAAAGCCGGTCCCGCCCGGGCCGCCGGGGTTGGAGAGCGAGGAACCATCTGCGTAGACCAGGAAGCGCGCGGTGGAAGACATGGCGGCGCGTTCTACACAGCCGGCGATCCGCGGTCGACAGGCGCCCGCCTCCTCCCCTGGTCGTCCGGATGTAGGACACAGGCCTTCCCGCCGTCTTTGCACACCGCCCGGGGCCCCGCGTAGGGTAGATCCCGGCTGGCAATCGGGGGGCTGCGTCGGAATCTCTGCGCCGAGGAGCGCCTCGTTGACGTCGTCCGTTCGCCTGGGAGTCCTTGCCTTGCTCTGCCTGCCGGCCGGCGCCGGGGCGCAGTCTGCCTACCAGACGCGGGCCCTGGCTCCCGGTGGCTGGGACCTGCGCTTCGGGGTGGAGGCGGACGGGCTGCTGGCCCACGCCGGTGCCAACGCCAGCGCCGAGCTGGGGCTGTTCGCCCTGGGGGAGGGTTCGCTCTCCCTGGGGGTGGAGGGCGCGCTGGGGCACTGTCTGCACGCGTGCGGCAGCGAGGCAGCGCAGGAGGTCTCGCGCTGGGCGGCCGCGCCGATGGGCCGGCTGGCCTGGCATTACGTGCTGGGCTCGGACAGCGCCAACGCCGCGGAGTTGGACCTGTACGCGGTGGCGCTGGGCGGCGCGGGCTTCGTGTTCCAGGAGGCCCGCTCCCCCGGGGCGCGGTTGAGCAGCGCGTCCCGGGTCCCGCTGCTGGGCGGCGGGCTGGGCTCGGTGTACTTCCCCGGCAACGGAGAGTCGGTGTTCGCCGGGGGGGAGCTGCGGGTCCTCTACTCTCCCGCCACCGCCGAGCTGGCGGGCAGCGGGCTGACCCTCACCGCCTGGTCCCTGGCCGGGGTGCGCTTCATGTTCAGCATGGGGGTGCGCCTGTGAGCCCTCCTTCCGGCACCCCCGGCACGATCCTGATCTCCGATGATGATCCATTCTTCGTGCGGATCCTGGGGGATCCCCTGGAGCAGGCGGGGTTCAAGGTGGTGGGAGACACCCGCTGCGAGGTGGTGGCCCTGGCCAAGGAGCACCGCCCGGAGGTGATCGTCCTGGACGTGATCCAGCCGGTACTGGGGTTGGAGCTGCTGGCCCAGCTCAAGCGGGATCCCCAGACCCGGGAGATCCCGGTGGTGGTGGTCAGCGGTCATCCGGATCCGGACTTCAAGGCCTTCTGCCTCTCCTTCGGCGCCGCCGACTACGCCGCCAAACCTCCCGACGAGCGGTTCGTGATGCGGGTGGCCCGCCTGGCGGTCTCCCGGCGCCAGACCCCGGTGCCGCTGCGGTTGCCGGTGCCGGTGAGCTCGATCTGACCCGAAGGTAGGCGGCTCAACAGCCGCCCTTCGCTTCGTCCGGCCCTGCACGGGCCCTCTGTCTCCGGGCAACTGGCCCTGGGGGCCAATCGGTGGCCGGTGCGGCCACGGGAGTCTGCCCCCCGTTCAAGGCTGTGTTGAGACGGCAAGCAGTCGGGGGATCGACGCCTAAATTTCCCTCGGCATCGAACGAGGCATTGCGCCACGGTGCTTCCGGGTGCGTTGCGTCCTTTTCCGTGGGGATCCAGTTTCTCTCGGAGAGTGAATGCCCTTGGCTCCGCGCGACTCGCTGCTGCAGATGGTCAAAGAGTCCAGGGAGGCGATCCTGGAGGATTGGCGCCGCCACGCCTCCGCCTGCTTCGGTGACGGTGGCGGCGCCGCCACCGCGCTGCTGGACCACCTGGTGGCGCAGCTGGCCGATCCCGGGGCGGAGAGCCACGACGCCCTCGACCGCTTCGTGCTCACCTGCCTGGACGCAGGGAGGGACCTGAGCACCACCCTCCACGACCTCTCGGCCATGCGCGAGTCCGTCACCTCACTGCTCCTGTCCCGGGCGCCGCCAGCGGAGGCAGTCTTCTGGCTGCAGGAGCTCCACCGGGCGCTTGACGGTTGGGTCGCCCGCGCGGCCGAGCGCTACCAGCACGTGCGCTTGCGGGTGCTCAGCTGCCTGGACCAGCTGGTGGCCTCCGCGGGGAAGGCGGAGGACACCGACCAGCTGCTGCAGCAGCTGCTGAAGGTCTGCGCGGCCGAGATCCCCAGCCTGGATGTGGGATCGATCCTGCTCATCGACGGCGGATCGGTCCGGGCGCGCGCCTCCTGCGGGTTCGAGGTGGCCGCGGAGCAGACCCTTCGCCTGGACAGCCAGAGCGGGCTGGCCGGGCTGCTCCTCTCGGGCACCGAACCGATCCATCTGGTGGGAGACCAGATCCTGGAGGTGGCGGTGACCCCGGCGCTGCGCTCCGCCCAGCTGACCGCGCTGTATGGGATCCGGATCGACAACGGGGGAGGTGCGCTGGGGATCGCCTTCATGGGGTCCCGCACCGCCCCCGGGTTCAGTCCCGATGAGCAGGTGCTGTTCGGGATGCTGGCCCACAAGACCTCCACCCTCCTGCAGCAGGCCCTGTTGCGCACCCAACTGGAGAAGGCCCACGGACTGGTGCAGGCCTTCATGGACTACTCGCCGGCGGTGGTGTTCCTCAAGGATCTCCAGCACCGCTACCTGCTGGCCAACCGGCAGATGCAGGAGCTGATCGCCGAGAGCCAGCCGGGTGGTCCTCCCCCGCCAGTGGTGGGGCAGACCACCCGCGAGCTGTACCCGGAGGAGATCGCCGCCGCGGTGGACCGGGACGACGACCGCGCCCTGGCCAGCGGCAAGGCGGTGGAGAGCGAACAGCTGATCCGGCGGGGGAGGGATCAGCGGGTGTTCCTGGTGACCAAGTTCCCGGTGCGCAACGCCCAGGGGGTGACGGTGGGCCTGGGGGGGATCGCCTCCGAGGTCACCGCCCGCAAGCGCAAGGAGCTGTACCAGGCCTTCCTGGCCACCATGGGGTCGGTGCTGTTGCGCGAGACCGACCTGCGCCAGCTGTGCACCCGCCTGGCGGATCTGGTGGTGGCGCAGCTGGGGGACCTGTGTGTGCTGGAGGCCGTGGACGGCGAAGGGGTGTTGCGGCGGTTCGCGGTCAGCGGCCGGGACCCGGGACTGGTGGCCGCCCTGCGACGGGACCCGGACCGGCTGCGGCCGCACCTGCTCTCGGAGGTGGAGCGCACCGGAGAGACCCAGCTGCTGGAGGAGCTTCCCCCCGATTGGGCCTCGCGGATCGCCCAGGACGAGGAGGAGGCCCGGGCCTGGACCCGGGCCCGTCCCCAGAGTCTGGTGCTGCTGCCGCTGGTGGCCCGCGGGCACCAGGTGGGCGCCCTGGCGGTGGCGACCCTGGAGGGGGTGCGGCGGTTCCGGCCCTACGACCGGTCCTTCTTCGAGGAGCTGGCGGCCCGGGCGGCGCTGACCCTGGACAACGCCCTGCTGTACGGCGCCGCCTCCCGCGCGGTGGCGGACCGGGACGAGGTGGCGGGGATCGTGGCCCATGACCTGCGGGGGCCGCTGAACGTGATCGTCTCCGCGATGCAGCTGCTGCTCAAGGACCATCCCCAGGAGGCGTCGGTGGGGAAGGTGAGGGTGGCGCTGCGCAGCGCCAACCGGATGAAGCGGCTGATCGACGACCTGCTGGACATGACCCGCCTGGAGGGCGGAAAGCTGGTGGTGCGCCGGGAAGTGCTCTCCCTGGCCGCGGTGGTGCGGGAGGTGGGCGAGGCCCAGCTCCCCGCGTTTGCCAAGGAGGGGCGCAGCCTGACCCTGGAGCTGGGCGAGGGGGACCTGTGGGTGCGGGGCGACGCGGATCGGCTGGTCCAGGTGCTGGAGAACCTGCTCTCCAACGCGCTGAAGTTCACCCCTCCCGGGGGCAGCATCACCCTCGCCACCCGGCAGGAGCTGGGGTGCGCGCTGGTCTCGGTCTCCGACACCGGGGTGGGGATCCCCCGGGAGAACCTGCGCCATGTGTTCAACCGCTTCTGGCAGGCCTCCCGGACCGACCGTCGGGGGGCGGGGTTGGGGCTGGCGATCGCCGAGGGGCTGGTGCTGGCGCACGAAGGGCGGATCTGGGCGGAGAGCACCCCGGGAGCGGGGACCACCATCCGCTTCCTGCTGCCGCTGCATCCGGGGGACCAGCCGGCGGCGGAGGACCCCCGACACTGAGGCGGACTACGCCTGGGGCACCGCGCAGCCGAACAGGTCCCGCAGGACCTTCTTGGCCTCCGCCACCAGCTGCGGACCGCGCACCCCCTCGCCGATGCGGGCCACCAGCTTCATGTCCGGGGTCAGCCGGTAGAAGCCCTTGGACCGCTGCACCAGGGCGGCCACCTTGATCGGCTCCAGCAGGGCCTCGGTGCCCAGGGTCACCACCAGCCGGGCCGGGCCCGCCTCCAGCCCGCGCAGCCGCAGCTCGCGCAGCTCGATCTTCAGCAGGGTCAGCTCGGAGAGGTTGTCCACCTCGTCCGGGGCCTCCCCGTAGCGGTCCACCAGCTCGGCGCGCAGGTCGGAGACCTCGTCCGGGTGGCCGACCTGGGCAAAGCGCTTGTAGAGCACCAGCCGCTGCTGCACGTCGGGCACGTAGTCGTCGGGGATCACCGCCGGGATGGGCAGGTTCAGCTCCGGTTCGATCTCCAGCCGCGGCGGTTCTCCGCGCAGCTCGCCCACCGCCTCCTCCAGCAGCTGGGTGTAGAGGTCAAAGCCGATCTCGGCGATCGCCCCGGACTGGGATTCGCCCAGCAGGCTGCCGGCGCCGCGGATCTCCAGGTCGTGGGAGGCGATCGAGAAGCCGGCCCCCAATTCGGTGAACTGCTGCAGCACCTCCAGCCGCCGCTGGGCGTCCTTGGTCACCGGCCGGCGGGCGGGGACCATCAGGTAGGCAAAGGCCCGCTCCCTGGACCGGCCCACCCGCCCCCGCAGCTGGTACAGCTGGGCCAGCCCGAACTGGTCGGCGCGGTTGACGATCATGGTGTTGGCGGAGGAGATGTCGATCCCGCTCTCGATGATCGAGGTGCACAGCAGCACCTGGTACTGCTTCTCCACGAACGCGGTCATCACCCGCTCCAGCTCCCCGTCCCGCATCTGGCCGTGGGCCACCCCCACCGTGACCTGGGGGAGCAGCTCCTTGATCAGCTTCTCCATCGAGTGGATGGACTGGACGCGGTTGTGGACGAAGAACACCTGCCCCCCGCGCTGCAGCTCGCGGGTGATCGCGTCCTTGATCAGGGTGGGATCGAACTTCACCACGAAGGTGCGGATCGCCCGGCGATCCTGCGGCGGGGTGGCGATGATGCTCATGTCCCGCAGCCCGGACATGGCGAAGTTCAGGGTGCGGGGGATGGGGGTGGCGGTGAGGGTGAGCACGTCCACCTGGGTCTTCAGCCGCTTGATCTGCTCCTTCTGCTTGACCCCGAAGCGCTGCTCCTCGTCGATCACCAGCAGGCCCAGATCGCGAAAGCCGATCTCGCCCCCCAGCAGCTTGTGGGTGCCGATCAGGATGTCGACCTTCCCCTCCTTGACCCGCTTGAGGATCTCCCGCACCTCCGGTGCCTTGCGCAGCCCGGACACCACCTCCAGGGTCACCGGGTAGTTGGCAAAGCGCTTCTGGAAGGAGTGGAAGTGCTGGTGGGCCAGCACCGTGGTGGGGACCAGCACCGCCACCTGCTTGCGATCCAGGGTGGCCTTGAAGGCGGCCCGCATCGCCACCTCGGTCTTGCCGTAGCCCACGTCGCCGCAGACCAGCCGGTCCATCGGCTCCGGCTTCTGCATGTCGGCGATCACGTCCTCAATCGCCTTGGCCTGATCCGGCGTCTCCTCGAACTCGAAGTCCTCCTCGAACTGGCGGAAGTAGCGGTCCGGCGGGGAGAAGGAGCTGCCGGGGTGGGCCCGGCGGGCGGCGTACAGCTGCAGCAGCTCCGCCGCCATCTTGAGCAGGTTCTCCTTGATCCGCCGCTTGGTCTTCTCCCAGGAGGTGCCGCCCAGCTTGTCCAGCGCCACCTTGGAGGCGTCGCCCCCGGTGAACTTCTGGATCAGCCGCATCCGGCTGACCGGGAGGTAGACCTTGTCCCGGCCGGCGTATTCCAGCACCAGGAAGTCCCCCGGGATCCCCCGCACCTCCATCTTCACCAGCCCGGTGTAGCGGCCGATCCCGAAGTCGGTGTGGACGATCAGGTCCCCGTCCTTGAGCTCCTTGAAGCCGGCGGCGAACGGGTTCTCCGCCTTGCGGGCCCGGGTGCGGCGACGGGCCCGGACCCCGAAGATCTCCTCGTCGGAGAGCACCGCCAGCCCCCCGGCGCCGTCCACGAAGCCGTGGGACAGCTCGCCCACGAACAGGTGGGCGGACAGGGTGGGCTCGGCCAGGGCCAGCGGATCCCCCAGCGCCCCGGCGTGCATCCGGGCCACCACTCCCCGGTCCACCAGCAGCCGCTTGAGCCGGTCCGCCTGGCCGGCGCTGCCGCAGGCCACCACCGGGGCGATCCGCAAGTCACGCCAGCGCTCCAGCCGCTCCAGCAGCGGGGTCAGCGCGCCGTCGTCGCCCTGGTGCGCGACGATCGCCTCCCGCAGGTCATGGGTGCTGCCGTAGGAGAAGCGGATCGGCGCCTGATCTTCCTGGCCCAGGGACAGCCCGCCGCCCTCGATCACCCGCAGCCCTGCCAGCCGCTGCTCCAGCTCCTCCCGCGCCAGGTAGTGGTCGGCGGGCGGCAGCGCCAGGTCGTGGCGGCGCTCCATCTCCAGGAAGCCGTGCTCCACCTCCGCCTGCAGCTCGCCGGCGGCGCGATCGATGGAGAGGGGATCATCCAGGTACACCAGCGGCTGCGGGGCCCAGAAGGGCAGGTAGTCGAACAGCGACCGCAGCCCGCCGGCGAAGAAGCCGGGCAGCAGCGCCTCCATCCCCAGCACCTGGTGGCCCTCCTTCAGCTGGTCCAGCCGTTCGCGCAGCCGGGTGCTGGGGAGGTTGATCCGCTCCGCCGCCGCGCGGGCCGCGGCCTCCGCCGCCTTGAGGGTGCGCGGGCCCAGCAGCACCTCCCGGGCCGGCAGCAGCCGGACCGCCGGGAGGGGGTCGGTGGTCCGCTGGGTATCCGGATCGAACGCCCGGATCGACTCGATGGTATCCCCGAAGAACTCGATCCGCACCGGCCGGGGGTAGAGGGGCGAGAACACATCCAGGATCCCGCCCCGCACCGCGAAGGTCCCCGGATCCTCCACCAGCGGGACCGAGGCGTAGCCCATCTCCGTCAGCCGGGAGGCCAGCCCCATCGGCTCATGGTCCTCCCCGGTGGTGATCAGCGCCGAGAGGTCGTGGAGGACGTCGGGGGGAAGCACCTTGCGGTACAGGGCCCGGATCGACACCACCAGCGCCGGAAAGCGGGTGCCTCCGCGCAGATGGTACAGCGCGCCCAGCCGTTCGCTGACAGTGACCGCGTCCGGGGACAGCTCCTCGAAGGGGGTGACCTCGTCGGCGGGCAGCCGCAGCACCCGGGGCTCCAGCAGGGTGCCCCTGCCCCCCAGGAAGAACGACAGGTCTGCTGCCAGCTGGTCGGCCGAGTCCTCGTCGGCGGTGACGCACAACAGCGGGGTGTCCAGTTGCCGGGAGAGACGGGCCAGCACGTAGCCGCGCGCGGCGTCCTTGAGGTTCTGGGTGCGGATCCGCCCGGGGCGGTTCAGCAGGGGCAGCAGGCGCTGCACCGGGTCACCCCCGGTGACCAGTTCACTGCGTCCCAGCTGGGATCCCAGGAGGTGGGTGCTGCCGTCGGACATGGGTCCGACGGCATTTAAGAGCGGGGGAGGGGGAGGTCAACGTCCGTTCGGCGGAGCCGGCCGTCTACAGGGCAATCAGGCGCGGTCCTCCTCGTCGTCCTCCTCGTCCTCCTCATCGTCGTCGCCGACGTCGGCCAGGGCGCCGGCGCGGTCCGGCTGCGGGACCGGGGCAGCCGGAACGGCGGCGGTGAGGGAGAGGAGGACCAGGGCCAGGGCAATCAGGAGCTTGTTCATGGAATCCTCGGCGGCGGTGCGACTGGGTCTTCGACGCCCGACCCCGGTGAATCATTCAGCCGGACCTCAACCGGGGCCAGCTGGCTGATCTTCCAGCGGTTCAGTGGTTGGGTTTCAGGTCCCGGATGAAGCCCACCAGTAGGTCAATCTGCTCCGGGGTGAGCCGATCCTTGTAGGCCTTCATCTTCCGGTTGTCGGGAGAGCCCTCCTCGATCACCTTCCGGATGTCGGCGTCGGTGTGCTTCTTCTGCCACTGGGGGGTGGAGAGGTCGTCCACCTTCTCCTTCCTCCCGGTCTTGGTGTCCGCGCGGCCATCCTCGCCGTGACAGTTCTTGCACTTGTCCATCCACAGGTCGCGGGTCTCGTCGGCGAAGGCGGGGACGGAGAGCAGCGAGAGGGCAACCAGGGGCCAGCGGATCATTCAGACGTCTCCGGAGAGGTGGTTCGCGCCGGAAGCTACCTGCCGGTCGCCAGGGGTGCACGCGTGGACGACTGGCCGGGGGCGGGGATTCAACCCAGCGCGTTCTTGACCTTGCCGAGGGCGATGTTGGCCAGCCCCAGGGAGAGCTTGAGGAAGTCCACCGGCTTGAACATCACGAAGTTCCCTCCCGCCTCCTTCAGCTCCGCGTCCGAGTAGCGGGCCCCATAGGCGGTGACGAACAGGATCGGCGCCTGGGTGGTGGGGGCGCCGGCGGCCCAGGGGGGCAGCCCGCTGCGCTCCATCGAGCCGCGCAGCAGCCGGGTCAGCTGGATCCCGTCCAGCAGCGAACCGCTCAGCTGGATGTCCATCAGGATCGCCATCAGCTTGTTGCCGAACACCGAGACCGTGCGGCAGGCCTCCTCGGCGTTCCGGGCCCGGAGCAGGTTGTACTTCTGCCCCAGACGCAGCTGGGTGACCTCGAAGTTCTCGTCCTCGTCCTCCACGTACAGCACGTAGGGTTTTTCGCCGGGGGCGACGGCTCCTGTGGACTCTTCCTTCTTTTTCATGCTGCGTTCTCCTGCGCGGTCCTGGCCGCGTCCAACCGCACATGGAAGGTGGCGCCCTGGCCCAGCGCGCTCTCCACCCAGATGCGTCCACCGTGTAGTTCCACCAGCTTCTTGGTGATCGACAGCCCCAGCCCGGTGCCGCGCACCTTGCGGGTGTGGCTGCCGTCCACCTGGCGGAAGCTCTCGAAGATCAACTGATGGTGCTCGGGGGCGATGCCCGCTCCATGGTCCTGCACCGAGATCACGAAGGCCTCCTCGCCGTCCGGCCGGGCCCGTAGCTGCACCGTGCTGCCGTCGCTGGAGAACTTGATCGCGTTGGAGATCAGGTTCATCAGCACCTGCCGCAGCTTGAGCGGATCCGCGCTCACCGCCCACTCCGGGCCCAGCGGTTCCACCTTCAGCTGCAGCGCCCGCTCCGAGGCCCAGGGCTGGAGGGTCTCCACCAGCTCCGCGAACAGCTCCTCCAGCTGCACCGGTTCGCGGTGCAGGGATTCCCGCCCCGCCTCCAGCCGGCTGAAGTCCAGCAGGTCGTTGACCACCGAGAGCAGGTGCCGGCTGCTGCGCTTGAGCAGGTTCAGCCCCTTCACCACCACCCGCCCGTCCCCGGTGAAGCGGTAGTCCACCGCCAGGGCCAGGGTGCCGGGGGCGCCGCACTCCGGACACTGCTCCGGCAGTACGGTCTCGTGCTCCTCCAGCTCGAAGCGGGTCTGACAGGAGGAGCACACCACCTCCCGGGTGGGGTGGAACATCTCCAGGATCCCCTCCGGCACGTTGACGATCGCGTTGAGCGGGGTGCGCAGCTCGTGGGAGGTGTTGGCCACGAATTCACTCTTCACCCGGGCCGCCTCCTCGGCGGCGGCCAGCGCCTTGGCCAGCTGGACGTTGTGCGCCTCCAGCTCCCGCTGACGCTTGCGCAGGTACCGGACCCGGGCGCTCCACACCGCGGTCACCACCCCGCCCACCGCCAGCACGCACAGCACCAGGAACCAGCCGGTCTGGTGGAAGGCGGGGCGCATCCGGAAGGTGAAGGGAGCGGAAGGGGGGCCCGCGCCCTCCGGGGCCACGGTCCGCACCGTGAAGGTGTACTCCCCCGGATCGAGGTTGGTGTAGTAGGCCACCCGCCGGTTGCCGGCGGAGACCCAGTCCCGATCGTACCCCTGCAGCCGGTACTGGTAGCCGACCCGGTCCGGGGTGCCCAGCGCCGGGCTGGAGTACTCCAGCTCCAGCGAGCCCACTCCGGGGGCCACCCCCTCCTGGGAGGAGATCGGCTGGCCATCCGCCTGCGCCGACTCCAGCCACGCCTGGGCGGGAGGAGGCAACGGCTGGAGCCGGGAGGGATGCACCCGCACCACCCCGCGGATGGTGGGGAACCACAGCCGCCCCTGGGCGTCCCGCATCCCCGCCGGCTGGGTGCTGCCGTTGCACTCCGGGGACTTCATCCCGTCCGCGGCACCGAAGGAGGTAGAGACCACCTGCTCCTCGCCGCCGGCGGCGCGGCGATCCAGGGCCGCCCGTTCCACCCGGAACACGCCCCGGTTGGTGCTCATCCACAGG
The DNA here is from genome assembly GCA_036675345.1 of Myxococcaceae bacterium. Taxonomy (GTDB): domain Bacteria; phylum Myxococcota; class Myxococcia; order Myxococcales; family Myxococcaceae; genus JALYOC01. The sequence continues at coordinate 51,617 of JAKFFE010000020.1, read as the reverse complement.
TTGCCGCTGTCGTCCGGGAGCACCCGGTGCAGGCTCTGGTCGAAGAGGCCGTCGCTGACGGTGAGGTTGACGATGCCGTCCGATCCGACCCGGGCCAGCCCGCCGGTGGTGGCCATCCACAGCACGCCGCGTTCGTCCTCCAGCACGTCGTAGACGTTGTCGCTGGCCAGCCCCTCCTCGGTGGAGACCCGGGTGTGGCTGCCGTCACCCCGGACGGTGAGCAGGCCGTTGCCCAGGCTGCAGACCCGGATCGCGCCAGAGGGAGTGGGCACCAGACAGGCGATCCCGCCCCGGGGCAGCTTCCACTTCTCGGTGAGGTTCTCCACCACCCCGTGCCGCAGGCGGCCCAGGAGGCCGGAGCTGCTGCCGACCCACAGGTCGCCCTCCGGGTCGGTGGTCATCGACTGCGCCACGTCGGTCCCCAGCACGTCCTTGAGGGGCACCACCGTGGCCTCGCCCTTCTCCATCCGGAACAGCCCCCCGGTGGCGCCCACCCAGAGCACGTTTCCCTGGGCGTGCAGCGACCACACGGTTCCCAGCTCCCGCCCGGCCAGCCGGGTCACCGTGCGCTGGACCTTGTCCCCGCTCAGCTGGGCCAGGCCCTCGCCGGTGGCCAGCCAGATCGATCCATCGGCGGTCTGGGTCACCGCCCACACCAGATCCTGGGAGAGGCCCTCCTCCTTGGCCCAGGTCAGCAGCCGGGGGGGCCGCAGCCGGATCAGCCCGTGGGTGGCGGTGCCGATCCACACGTTGCCCTCCGAGTCGCGGAACAGGGTCCGGATCATGTCCTGGAACAGATCGTCCTCGCCGCTGGAGTCCAGCAGCGCCCCGTCCCGGTAGCGGGCCAGCCCCGCCTCCTGGGTGCCCACCCACAGCCGACCCGACGCGTCCTCGGTGAGGGAGATGATCCCACTGGGCAGGGCCTCGGCGGCGACGAAGCGTCCGTCCTTGAGCCACCGCACCCGGCCGTCCTCACCCGCCACCACCAGGATCCCCTGGGAGGTCTTGTGGATCACATCCACTCCGCTGACCGGGGCGTCCGCCTCCGGCCCGAAGCGGTGCAGCTGCCCGTCCTCGAACCACTGCACCCCCTTGGAGGTGCCGATCCAGACCCGCTTGCCGTCCGCCAGCACCGTGGCGGCGCCCACGTCCAGCAGACCCTCGGCGGTGGAGAAGCGGGTGATCTTCCCGTCCGCCACCCGGGCCAGCCCGTTGACCGTGGCCACGAACAGCGAGCCATCCGAGGCCAGGGACATGGCCCGGATGCGGGCGTGGGGCAGCCCGTCCGCCATGGTGTACCGCACCAGCTCCCCGTTCACTGCGCGGTGGAGCAGGCCTTCGGCGGTCCCCACCCACAGCCCGCCCTGGCCATCCGGCTCCAGACAGCGCACCGATCCGCGCAGCCCCGGGGTGTTGCGCGCGTCGTAGATGACGAAGCGGCTGCCATCGAAGCGCAGCAGTCCACTCTCGGTGGCCAGCCACAGGTAGCCCCGGGAGTCCTGGTGGATGTCGTAGACGTTGTTGTCCGGAAGGCCGCCTTGCTCGGCGGTCCAGCGGGTGCGGACCCACTGGCTCAGCGCCGCATCCTCCGCATCCAGCGCCAGCGCCGGGGTGGCGGAGAGGAACAGACTCAGCAGGAGGAAGCGGTGCACACTTCCAATGCTAACAGCCGGCGGGGCTTCGGCCCTCTTTGACTTGGGGAGGGTCGGCCGGGACCCGGTCAGGATTCGTTTCGGCGAATCGGAACAGTGGGGAAGGCCGGTGATCCTCAGCGGGATCGGGCCGGCCACAGGTCCAGCGGGCGGCCAGGCGGGGTCAGCCACACCGACCGCAGGTGGTTCTGGGCGCCCAGGTCGCCGGCGGTGTCTCCCCCCACCGTGGCCAACACCCCGAACCAGAGCAGCCCCAGCACCACGGCGGCCGCGAACCTTCGCCCGCTGGTCCCGGAAGGGTCCCGGGTGATCAGGAACACCACCGCCCCCGCCGCCGCCAGCAGCGCCAGCCCCAGCACCCACCCGGAGAACGGGTTGGCCCAGGCCAGCGCCAGCAGCGAGGGCGGCAGGTAACCCTGGCGCAGCAGCGGCCAGGCCAGCCCGGCCACCGCGGTGGTCACGCTGTCCGGCACGTAGTTCACGAAGCTGACCACCCCGGTGATCAGGATCGAGACCCCGCAGGCCGCCGCCCCCACCACCCGCCAGGCGCCGGGTCTTCCCCCGGCCCACTCCAGGGACAGCGCCGCGGGAAGCAGCAGGAAGGGAACCCAGGCGGTGAGGTGCCGCGGCCCGGTGGTCCAGCCCCAGGACTCGTAGCTGAAGGAGGAGGTGAAATAGCTGTAGCCCACGGTCAGCGCGATCACGGTCCAGAAGAGGGGCCGGTCGGTGCGCCGCAGCCTGCCCAGCCCGGCGAAGGCCAGCAGCAGGAAGGGGGAGAGGACGAACAGCCCTCGCAGGGGAGAGAAGAAGGAGAGGGCAAACGCGCGGGGATCCGGGAAGCGGATGCCCAGAAAGCCCCCCACGTGCCACGGCTGGTACGCGGCGTCCGCCAGATACAGATAGCCGCTGTGCAGCGGGTGGCCGAAGACCGCCTGATGGTAGGCCAGCAGCGAAAGGACGAAGGGCAGCGATCCCACCAGCGCCAGGCCCAACCCGCGCGGAAGCTGCCGGGCCCGGGGCGCGGGGGCGGAGAGCACCCCGTACAGCAGCACCCCCAGGATGGGCAGGGCGGCGGTATACTCCGCCATCAAGGCCGCGCCGGCGGCCGCGCCCGCCAGCAGATAGGCCCGGTCTCCCCACTCCCCGCGGGCCCGGCGCCAGAGCAAAAAGAAGGCGCAGAACACCAGCACCGCCGAGGGCTGGTGGCTCATGAACAGCAATGAATAGCTGAACGCCAGCGAGCCCAGCCCGTAGGTCACAGTCACCGCGTCCGCCAGCGCCGGGGCCACGTACGCGCCCAGAAAGCGCCGCAGCAGCACCAGCAGGAGCAGGGTGGGCAGCACGGTGAAGAACAGCCGGGAGAAGAACACCAGCGCCAGCTCCGGGACCGCGTAGCGGTAGTCGCCGCCCAGCACCCGCAGCACCTTGTACAGGGGCACCGCGGCGAAGGAGAGCAGCGGCGCCTTGGAGGGGTAGTAGCGCAGGTCCTTCACCGAGAGGTCGCCCACGTACCCGTAGTCGCGGATCGCCTGGTTCAGGTTCAGCTCGCCGTATTCGACGATGGCGCGGGTCTGCCACAGCCGGCACAGCTCATTGGGGGAGCGCAGCCCCGGGTGATAGGGAAACGCCAGCAGATACAGCCCCAGCAGACAGCCCCAGGCTAGCCGCCGGGGCGCTGGAGAGGTGGGTTCGGGGAGGGGGTCGGTCACGGGGGCCCAGGTGCGCTCGCCCGCGCGTTGCTACCACAGCGGTCCGGTGGCTGGTATCAGCCTCGACTCCATGAGCGTCCCGTTGCTGGAGCTGTTCCGTGTGCTCTCCTCGTTCGACCCCAAGCGCCAGTCGCTGAAGGACGCGCCGTGGGAGGAGTACGTCGACTGGGCCATTGCCCACGGGCTGGCCCCGCTGGCCGCCTACAACCTGGAGTACCGGCTGACCGGAGCCGGCGCCCCCAACTGGGCCCGGGAGCGGCTGCTCTCGGTCTACCAGGGGACGCTGAACGACAACGTGCTCAAGCTGGTGAACCTCAAGCGCGCGCTGGATGAGCTGGAGGGACGGAGGGTGGTGATGTTCGGGGCCGCCTCCACCGCGGAGGCGTTGTACCCGCACGTGGCCTTCCGCCCGGTGATCGACATCGAGCTGTGGGTCCGCCCGGAGGAGGTGGACGCGTTTGCCAACTTCCTGCGCGGGCACGAGTTCAAGCCCTCCGACCAGGCGGGCCCTCCGGGGGTAGGCCGGGTGCTCAGCGACGAGCGCACCACCCTCTACCTGTACGCGGACCTGCTGGGCGCGCGGCGCAAGGAGCACCAGCAGGCGCTGCTGGCCCGGGCCCTACCGCTGAAGGTCTACGGCGCCTCGGTGTTCCGTCCGGACCTGGAGGACGCCATCCTGCTGGCCGCGCTGCTCCAGGCCCGGGAGGGCTACGAGGTTCCGGTGATCAGCTTCGTGGATCTGCGCGAGCTGCTGCTGGGCTCTCCCTCCACCGGCAACGCCTACTCGCGGCCGGTGGACTTCGAGCTGCTGCTGCGCCGGGCCGGGGAGTGGCGGGTGGAGCGGGCGCTGTATGCCTCGGTGAGCATCGTGGAGCGGCTGTTCCCCTGGGCGGCGGAGGCCGCCAGCCGGGCCCGGCCGGCCCTGCCCCGGGCCACCCGGGCGATCCTGGACCGGGTGGTGGTGGACCCCTGGTCCCGGTTGGGTGCCATGCAACAGGTGCGCGGATCCGACCGGCTTCGTCGACTACTGACCGGTGGCGGTTAGAAATCTTGTGGATCCCCCGGTGGCGGGGAACCCCCGGCTACTTATATAGCGGCCACCAACATGAAGATTTCGATTATTGGCTCGGGATACGTGGGTCTCGTCGCCGGGACCTGCTTCGCGGACTCCGGCAACGACGTGGCCTGCGTCGACGTGGACGCGAACAAGATCAAGCGGCTCAACGAGGGGATCCTCCCCATCTACGAGCCGGGTCTGGAAGAGCTGGTGGAGCGGAACGCCCGCGAGAAGCGGCTGACCTTCACCACCGACCTGGCCACCGCGGTGGGCAGCTCCCAGGTGGTGTTCATCGCCGTGGGCACCCCGGAGGGAGAGTCGGGCGACGCCGACCTCAAGTACGTGCTGGCCGCCGCCAAGCAGATCGGCGCGGCGATGAAGGGCTACACGGTGATCGTGGACAAGAGCACCGTCCCGGTGGGCACCGCGGATCAGGTCCGGGCGGCGGTGGCCTCCCAGACCCAGCACCCCTTCGACGTGGTCTCCAACCCGGAGTTCCTCAAGGAGGGCGCGGCGCTGGACGACTTCCTCAAGCCGGACCGGGTGGTGATCGGCACCGAGTCCGACCGGGCCAAGAAGGTCATGACCGAGCTGTACGCGCCGTTCGTCCGCACCGAGAACCCGCTGATCTTCATGGACACCCGTTCGGCGGAGCTGACCAAGTACGCCGCCAACGCCATGCTGGCCACCCGCATCTCGTTCATGAACGACATCGCCGCGCTGTGCGAACGGGTGGGCGCGGACGTGGACTTCGTCCGCAAGGGGATGGGCGCCGACAAGCGGATCGGCTACCCGTTCCTGTTCCCGGGCGTGGGCTACGGCGGCTCCTGCTTCCCCAAGGACGTCAAGGCGCTGGTGGCCACCGCCCGCGACGAGGGGATCGAGTTCGACCTGCTGCGCGCGGTGGAGCGCACCAACGAGCGGCAGAAGAAGTCGCTGGTCCAGAAAGCGGTCAAGCACTACGGCAGCCTGGAGGGGAAGAAGTTCGCGGTGTGGGGCCTGGCCTTCAAGCCGCGCACCGATGACATGCGCGAGGCCCCGGCGGTGGAGATCATCGAGGGGCTGCTGGGCAAGGGCGCCAGCGTGTCCTGTCATGATCCGGTGGCCCACGAGACCGCCAAGCGGGTGCTGGGAGACCGGGTCCGCTTCTGCCAGAGCCACTACGAGGCCCTGGAGGGCGCGGACGGCCTGTTCGTGGTCACCGAGTGGAACGAGTTCCGCCACCCGGACTTCGAGAAGATGATGGCGCTGCTCAAGTCCCCCATCGTCTTCGACGGGCGGAACATCTACGATCCGGTCCGGATGAGGGAGAAGGGCTTCACCTACTTCGGGATCGGTCGGCGGTAGTGACCGCGGCGCTGCAGCGCGTGGACTCCTCGCCCGCCGAAGCGCCTCCCACTCCCCCCTCGCTGGCGGTGGCCCTCCTCCGCCAGCTGCGGCCCCGGCAGTGGACCAAGAACCTGGCGCTGTACGCGCCGCTGCTGTTCGCCAGGAAGGTGCTGGACCCCGGCTCGGTGGTCCAGGCCACGGTGGCGGTGCTGGCCTTCTGCTTCCTGGCCAGCGGGGTGTACGTGGTCAACGACTGGCTGGACCGGGAGCAGGACCGGATCCATCCGGAGAAGCGCGGCCGTCCCATCGCCTCCGGGCGGATCCGCGGTCCGCTGGCGGCGGGGCTGGTGGTGGGCTGTTGGGCCCTGGCCTTCGGCCTGGCCGCCTGGGTGGGGCCCGCCTTCCTGGGCCTGGCCACCGGCTACGTGGCGCTGCAGATCGCCTACTCGCTGGTGCTCAAGCACCAGGTGATCCTGGACGTGCTGGTGATCGCCCTGGGGTTCGTGCTGCGGGTGATCGGCGGCGGGGTGGCGATCGACGTCCCGGTGTCCAACTGGCTGTACCTGTGCACCCTGCTGCTGGCGGTGTTCCTGGGGTTCGCCAAGCGGAGGCAGGAGCTGGGGTCACTGGCGGCGGACGCGGTGGGGCACCGGGCCAGCCTCTCGCAGTACACCCTGCCGATGCTGGACCAGATGATCACCGTGGTGGCCGCCTCCTGCGTGCTGGCCTACGCGCTGTACACGGTGTCCCCGGACACGGTGCAGCACGTGGGGTCGGACGGGCTGAAGTACACGGTGCCCTTCGTGTTGTACGGGATCTTCCGGTACCTGTTCCTGGTCCACAAGAAGGGCCTGGGCGGATCTCCGGAGAAGATCCTGCTCTCCGACGCACCGATGATCATCAACCTGGTGCTGTACCTGGGGATCGCCGGCTGGGCGCTGTACCGCTGAAGGCTAGCGGGGGACGGCGGTGGGGTCGGGGTTGCGGTGATCCGGCTGGCGGCCCGAGGGGTCGGTGGCCTCCGGATCCAGGCTTCCGCACTGGCAGACCCGGCAGCCGCGCTCCTGATCCATGGAGCACTCCGGCGCGCCCACGCAGCGCAGGTCCCGGTACTCCGGACACACGGTGCGATCGTTCTTCAGGTGGGAACAGCCGACCACCGGGGTGATCAGCAACAGCGCGCCCCACAGCAGCTTCCGGATCACCATCCGCTCAGCGTGCCAGACCGCAGGCCTGCTTGTCCTCCAGCGAGTCCAGGTGGGCGCAGTCGCACTTGTTGGCGGTCAACAGTGCCTGGCAGGTCTCCTGCTGCGCTTCGGAGGGCTGCACCCGCGACTCCTCCTGACCGGCGAGGGTGCGGCAGGAGTCCCGGGCCACGGTGTTGGGCGCGCACTCGCACAGCTTCTCCGACAGCTGGCGGCAGGGGCTCTTGCACGCGAGCAGGGTGAGCGAAGTGACGGCGAGCAGGGACAGGAGACGGCGCATGAGGCGGCGGAAGATGCCGGGACCGGGCGGCAGAGGCAAGCGCCAGGCGCGTTCAGCTCCGCTGGAAGTCGTACACGTTCCCCAACTGGAGGATCCGGGTCAGCCCGTCCAGCGCCTCCATCGACTCGCGGGCCAGCGCCGGGTCGCGCAGGTCGTTGGCGGTCAGCGCGTCGCGGTAGTGGGTCTTCACCCACCCGGCCAGGGTCTCGTGCAGGGCAGGGGTGTAGAAGACGTTCGCCCCCACCGCGGCCCGCTCCTCGTCGGTCAGCGAGATCCGCTGCCTCAGGCAGGCGGGGCCTCCCCCGTTGTGCATCGACTGGCGCAGGTCCAGGTAGTGGACCGCCTGGACCGGGTTCTCCTCCGCCACCACCCGCTCCAGGAAGCGGCGGGCCGGCGCCTGCTCCTGGCTCTCGATGGGGGCGATGATCGCCATCTTCCCGTCGGGGAGGGTCACCAGCTGGGAGTTGAACGGATAGGCCGCCACCGCCACCTCCGCCGGCAGCTCCTGCGGATTGGCCAGCGCGAAGGTGAAGCCGTCCCCCAGCTTCTTCTTCAGCGTCGCCAGCAGCTGCTCGGGATCCAGGAACGCCCACTGGTGCAGCATCAGGAAGCCCTGGTTGCCCACCGCCAGCACGTCGGTGTGGAACGCGCCTGCGTCGATGCCCACCGGCGCCTGATGGGGGAACAGACACTGCGCCGGGTCCAACCGGTGCAACCGGGCCAGCGCCTCGCTGGCCTCCAGGGTCTGACGGGCCGGGTACTTCCTGGGCGCCGGCAGCTCCCGGTACACGCTGCGGCCCCAGGCGAACAGGTGCACCGCCGGGTGCCCCGGGGTCACCAGCCGGGTGTGGTTGGCCGCGCCCTCGTCCGCCAGCTGCCCGCCGCCGGGGAGCGGGGAGTGGATCTGGAACCGGGTGGGGTCGGAGAAGATGGCCCCGAACACCCGGTAGGTGGTCTCGGCCTCGATCGCCCGGTGGAACATCTGCTGCAGGTTGGCGGGGGTGGCGTGCAGCCGTCCGTCGGCGGTGTCGGTGGACGGCGCCACCGTGGCCGCGTTGGCGGTCCACATCGACGAGGCGCTGGAGACCAGCCGCAGCCAGTGCTCGCCGCCCACGGCGGCGGCGGTGATCACCTCCTCGTCACTGCCGGTGAAGCCCAGTCGACGCAGGGTGCTCAGCGAGGGACGGTCCTGCGGCGGCAGCACCGCCTGTCCCACCCCCAGGGAGGAGACAAAGCGCATCTTCTCCAGCCCCTGGAGGGCCGCCTCCCGGGGGTTGGAGACCTTCCCCCCGTGGGTCAGCGAGGCCACGTTCCCCGGGGAGAGCCCGCCATAGTTGTGGGTGGGGCCAACGAGGCCATCGAAGTTGTACTCGCGCATTGGCATATAAGTCCCCGGCGTGGAGCGACCCCCTCTACCTAAGCGCGTGAAGCGGTTCACGCGCTACCTGCTTGTCCGCTTCGCGTTGGCCTTCGCCGGCGCGCTGCCGGTGCGTCTGGCCGCCTGGCTGGGCGAACGTCTGGGGGCGGTGGCCTTCCTGCTGGCGGGGGGCGAACGCAGAAAGGCGCTGGCCTCGCTGGAGCGCGCCTTTCCCCAGGCCTCGCTTCCGGAGCGCCAGCGACTGGCCCGCCAGAGCTTCCGCCACCTGGGCCGGGCGGCCTTCGAGGTGGCCTGCATCCAGCAGATCGACCGCGACTTCGACCGCTGGGTGCAGTGGCCTTCGGAGGTCCGCGCGGTGCTGGACCGGGCCCTGGCCCGGGGCAAGGGGGTGGTGTTCGTCTCCGGGCACGTGGGCAACTGGGAGCTGCTGGCGCGTCGGGTGGCGCTGGCCGGCTACCCCTGCCAGACGATCGCCAAGGAGACCACCGATCCCCGGCTGACCGCGCTGGTGGAGCGCTTCCGCGCCCAGGGGAGGCTGCGCAGCATCTGGCGCGGACAGGACGGAGCCGCCAAGCAGATGCTGCGGGCCCTGCGGGCAGGGGAGATCCTGGGCCTGTTGATCGACCAGGACACCCAGGTGCAGAGCCTGTTCGTGCCCTTCTTCGGCCACCCCGCCTCCACTCCCCGGGCAGCCGCGGACCTGGCGCTGCGCACCGGGGCGGCGGTGGTGATGGGCTTTTGCCAGCGCGGTCCGGACGGCCGCTACCGGCTGCAGATGGAGGAGGTGCCCGCCGTCCGGGGAGAGGACCTGGAGGCGTCCGCCCTCGCGCTGACCGCCCGGATGACGTCGGAGATCGAACAGGCGATCCGCCGGGAACCGGCGCAGTGGGTGTGGATGCACCGCCGCTGGAAGACCCAGCCATGATACGCAGCCGGGCCATGTCTCCCCACCGAACCCTCGCCTGGGTGGCGCTGCTGGGGCTGGCGGGGTGCTCCGTCCCCGTCCCGCCCCCGGTGAGCACCGAGCCGCCGGCGCCGCTGGTGACCCTGTTCGGGGTGCGGATGCAGATGTACCGCGGCAACGAGCTGAGCCTGGTGGGCCGCGCGGCCAAGCTGGCCTACCACCGGCAGGCGGCGGAGATGGTGGCGGACGAGGCGCTGTTGCGCTTCCCCAGCCGTCGCACCGGGGCCCGCGCGCCCGGGAATGCGGTCGCCGGCCTGGAGGTTCGCGCTCCCCAGGTGGTGGGCAACCTGTACAGCCGCCAGGCGGACGCCCAGGGGGGCGTGGTCCTGCGCACCGCCAGCGGGATGGTCGGCCAGACCGAACGCGCGCATTTCGATGGCGCGACGATGAAGGTCCACGGGTCCGCTCCCGTCGAGCTGCAGGGGCCTGTCTACAGCCTGCAGGCCCAGGGTTTCGACTTCACCTTCGAGGACGAGAGCTTCGTCTTCCTGGGAGAGACCACCACGGTGCTCAGGCCGGACGGAGGCAAGACGAAGTGATCGCACTGATCCTCGCGGCGCTGATTGGACAGACCCCGGGCAAGCCCCCGGCCCCCGCTCCCAGGCCCGCGGCGCAGCCGCAGCTGAGAACCGGCAGCCAGCAGATCGACATCAAGGCGGACCGGCTGGAGATCCAGGGGAAGGCGAACCAGGCGGTGTGGGTGGGCCGGGTCCGCGCCAAGCGGGGGACCACCGACCTCTCCTGTGATCGGCTGGTGGCCTACTACACCCCCAATCAGCAGATCTCGAAGATCGAGTGCCTGGGGTCGGTGGAGATGCACGACGGCGACCGCTGGGCCAAGGGCGAGCGCGCGGAGTTCGACAACGCCCGCGGGGTGCTGATCGTCACCGGATCCCCGGAGGCCCAGCAGGGGCCGAACCACATGCGGGGCACCAAGGTGACCTTCCACATGGAGAAGGACCTGGTCCAGGTGGAGAACCCGGTGGTGGTGATCAAGCCGGGGTCACTGCCGGGCGGAGACAAGAAGGCGCCATGACGGAAGGGTCGGTGCTGCGCGCGCAGGGGCTGGTGAAGAGCTACCGCAAGCGCCGGGTGGTGGACGGGGTGGACTTCCACGTCCGCCAGGGCGAGGTGGTGGGCCTGCTGGGCCCCAACGGTGCGGGCAAGACCACCAGCTTCAATATGGTGGTGGGGATGGTGGTCCCGGAGGCGGGCGCGGTCCGGCTGGACGACACCGAGCTGACCCGCCTGCCGATGCACAAGCGCGCCCGCCAGGGGGTGGGCTACCTCCCCCAGGAGGCCTCCATCTTCCGCAAGCTGACCGTGCGCCAGAGCTTCCTGGCGGTGCTGGAGCTGCAGAAGCTGGATCGGGCGGCCCGGCACGCGCGCTCCGACGCGTTGATCACGGAGTTCCACCTGGAGAAGGTCGCGGACAGCCTGGGGGAGACCCTCTCCGGAGGCGAGCGCCGCCGGGCGGAGATCGCCCGCAGCCTGATCCCCGGCCCCCGCTTCATCCTCTTCGACGAGCCCTTCGCCGGGGTGGATCCGATCAACGTCTCCGAGCTGCAGAAGGAGATCGTCCAGCTCAAGTCGCGCGGGCTGGGGATCCTGATCACCGACCACAACGTGCAGGACACCCTGCGGATCTGCGACCGGGCCTACATCATCGCCGCCGGTTCGATCCTGGAGGAGGGCACCCCCACCCAGATCGCGTCCTCCGAGCGCGCCCGCGCGGTGTACCTGGGACAGCACTTCCGGCTGGATCCGGTGAACCCATGAGACTGGCCAGCTTCCGCGTCGGTGACGGCGCCTCCCCGGTGGTGCTGCTGCACGGCTATCTGGGTTCGGGGCGCAACCTGAGGACCCTGGCCAACCAGTGGTCGCAGCGGGACCCGGCGTTGACCTTCCTGCTCCCGGATCTGACCGGGCACGGAGAGTCTCCCCCCTTCCCGTCCCACCCCACCCTGGAGGCGGTGGCCCGGGACGTGCTGGAGACCGCGGACGCGGAGGGGCTGACCGGGAAGCTGCGCTGGGTGGGCCACTCTTTCGGGGGCCGGGTCTGTCTGGCCGCGGCGCGCCTGGCCCCGGACCGGGTCCAACGGGTGGACCTGCTGGACATCTCCCCCGGCGCCATCCCCGCCGCCCAGTCGGAGAGCGGAGCGGTGCTGGACCTGCTGGTCTCCATGCCCGACCGGGAGACGGACCGGATCACCATGCAGCGCCGGATGACCGACGCCGGCCTCAGCACCCACCTGGCCGCCTGGCTGGCGACCAACCTGGTCCCCGATCCGGCAGGCGGCGTGCAGTGGCGGTTCGACCGCGCGGGGCTCCAGCGGGGCCACCTGCCGGTGCTGGCAGAGGACCTGTGGGACGTGGTGGAGGGCCGGACGGTGCCCATCCGCTGCGCGCGGGGCAGGCGTTCGGCCTACGTCCCCGCCGAAGACCTGGCGCGGATGAGGGCCAACGGGGTGGAGGTGGTGGAGCTGGAGTCCGGCCACTTCGTCCATGTCGAGGCGCTGGACCCGCTGGTGGACTGGCTGGCCGCGGTCTGAGCCCGGCGGTCAGCGCGGGTAGAAGCGCTGGAAGAGCTGGACCGGGCTGCCGGCGTAGAGGCCCTGGCCGTAGCGCTGGTAGCCGCACTTCTCCGCCACCCGGAAGGACGCGGTGTTCCCCTCGTCGATCAGGCACACCGTCCGGTTCGCCTGGAGGCGGGTGGCGCCCCAGGCGACCGCCGCGGTGACCGCCTCGGTGGCCAGCCCCCGTCCCTGGGCCCACGGCGCCAGGGCCCAGCCGATCTCCGGGGTGCCATCGAGCGGGGGGTCCATCTCCCGTTTGAAGTCGGCGAAGCCCACCTCCCCGGCGAACCGGCCGGTGGCGGTATCGAAGACCGCCCAGTAGCCGAACCCCAGCAGCTCCCAGTGGCCGACGTAGCGAAGCACCTTGGTCCAGGTCTCCTGGGCGGTGAACGGCCGCCCCCCGATGTGCCGGGTGACCCCCGGATCCGCCCACATGGCGGCCGAGGCCTCGAAATCCCTGGTCTGGTGGCGGCGGAGGGTCAGTCGGTCGGTCTTCAGCTCGGGCACGATCACGGTGAGGTCGTAATATCGCGCCCATTCCAGGCGTGCCTGGATGGTCCTCCGGCGAACAGGGGACGGCCCGGCTGGTCCTCTAAATGCCCGAGAGGACGGGGAAATTCATGCTACTGAGCAATGTTTGTGCCGGGGAACCGAGACGGCACGATTTTGCCGGTGCCCCCAGTAGACGAATCCGGGTCATGGATCTACCTTGGCACGGTCCTTGATGGCGGGTTGGTGGAGACCTTCGAATGGGTATGGAACTCAAGCAGCACCTGAAGCTCTCGCAGCAGCTGGTGATGACCCCCCAGCTGCAGCAGGCGATCAAGCTGCTGCAACTCTCCCGGATGGAGCTTTTGGAGCAGGTCCGGGAGGAGATGGATCAGAACCCGCTGCTGGAGCAGCCGGACGACATCCAGGGGGACCTCTCCGACAAGGAGCCGGGCGAGGCCAGCATGGAGGCCGACAACCTGGAGGTCCCCCAGCTGTCCGCGGACGCCCCGGCGCTCAACGACAGCCCCAGCACCCAGGAGGCCAAGGGAGACGAGGCGCCGGAGATTGACTGGGACGCCTACCTCAACAGCTACCAGTTCAACGAGCCGACCACCGCCTCCAACAAGGGGAACATCGACTCCGATGACATGCCCTCCTTCGAGGCCAACCTGGTCCGCAAGGAGGACCTGTACACCCACCTGATGTCCCAGCTGGGGATGTTGAAGATGAACGACGCCGAGCAGCGGGTGGCCTCGCTGATCATCGGCAACCTGGACGACGACGGGTACCTCAAGCTTCCGGACGTGGAGGGGGATCCGCTGATCCGCCTCTGCAACGAGGCCGACGTCTCGGTGGTGCTGGCCGAGCGCACCCTGCGGAAGATCCAGCAGCTGGAGCCCAAGGGCTGCGGCGCCCGGGATCTGCAGGAGTGTCTGTTGATCCAGGTCAGCGCGCTCAAGCACCACTCCGCCCCCTTGCTGGGGATGATGATCAAGCGGCACCTGCGCCTGCTGGAGAGCAAGAACCTCCCGGCGATCGCCAAGGAGATGAAGGTCACCCTGGAGGAGGTGGTGGAGGCCTCCAAGCTGCTGCCCAAGCTGGACCCCAAGCCGGGCCGGAACTTCTCCGGCGAGGACGCCCAGTACGTGGCCCCGGACGTGTTCGTCTACAAGGTGGGCGACGACTACCACGTGGTGCTCAACGACGACGGGCTCTCCAAGCTGCGGATCTCCAACGGGTACCGGAACGCTCTGAAGAACGGGGCGATCTCTCCGGGGCAGACCAAGGAGTTCGTGCAGGAGAAGATGCGCAGTGCGATGTGGCTGATCCGCTCCATCCATCAGCGGCAGCGGACGATCTTCAAGGTCACCGAGTCGATCGTGAAGTTCCAGCGCGAGTTCTTCGACAAGGGGATCGCCTACCTCAAGCCGCTGATCCTGCGCGACGTGGCGGAGGACATCGGGATGCACGAGTCCACCGTGTCCCGGGTCACCACCAGCAAGTACGTCCACACCCCGCAGGGGATCTTCGAGCTGAAGTACTTCTTCAACTCCTCCATCGGCCGCACCAGCGGTGAGGACATCGCCTCCGAGGCGGTGAAGAACCACATCAAGCAGCTGGTCTCCGCCGAGGACGCCAAGAACCCGTACTCGGACCAGAAGATCGTGGAGCTGCTCAAGAGCCAGGGGATCGAGATCGCCCGCCGCACCGTCGCCAAGTACCGCGAGGTGCTGGGGGTGCTGCCGTCCAGCAAGCGGAAGCGGTACTACTGAGGGGCGGACCGGGTTGCCTTCATCTCGCGGGTGGCCGCGATGGCAAGGTAGACGCCGCCGAGAGCCATGGCCGCGCCAAAAATCGCGCCGAGCAGAAAGAACCCCGGCGTGTCGACCATATCGATCACCAGCACCCTTCCCTGCGCCAAGCGTCCGGACATCCCCAACTTCTCCAGTCGCTCCAGCTTCGGAATCTCGAGGTACCCTTCGGAAGGCATCTCGGACAGCTCGTCGCAGGGCCGCTGGTCGATGAAGGCGAGCACGAACACCTTCGGCGCATCCAGCACCGGCGCGTAGACCTGTTCGCCGCTCGCGCGCGCGTGCATGCACTGCCAGTTCGCACCCTCGATCCGCACGAACTGGCCGGTGACCTCCACGGTCGCCAGCTGCTCGGCCGTCATCAGGGTGGGAACGCGCGGCGTGGCCTGCCACTTGTAGAACGCCAGCCCGCCGAGAATCAGCGACGCGACCGCCATCAGCACACCGAACAACCGCGCGTTCTGGGGCTTCCTTGCGATCCACGCGTGCAGACCTTCACTCGCTACGTCTTCGATCATGTCCCATCCGAACGCTGACGCGGCACGCTCCGCGAAAGAATCCCGACGACATCGTCCCAACCCAGGCTCGGTGCAAGCTCCAAGGCGGTCAGTTCGTTCGCCGTGCGCGCCTCCACCCTTCCGAGGGTGGGTCCCGGTCCGTGCGGATGACGAACTGAGAAGGAAGCTCTCGGTCGTTCCCACCGTGGGCACTGCTCCGCCGTACGTGAGGCAAACCACTCAGCGTGGGAACCGCTTCTCCTAGCCCCGCAGGGTGGCTGGTTCTCCTCGATCCATTTTCAATTTCCCCGTGGATCCATGTTTGGGCCCGGCACGGCGGGTGCTCTCGGTCCCTCTGCTGGCAGCCACTCCGGTTGCCAGCTTGGGAGGTCTTGCACATGAAGGCGTTTTGGATCGCGGTCGGCTGCCTCGGCGGTTTCGTCGCCGGAGTCCCGACGGCGTTTGGACATGAGTTGGAGTGTGAAAAGGAGGTGAACGGGGCGAGCAGCGTGGAGATCTCCCAGTTCCCCGCGCGGCTCGATTACCGGCTGCTGGTGCGGAACATCCATCCGACCTCACCGTCGGTGGTGTTCGCGGCCTCGGATCCGACGCTGGAAGAGCTGGGGTTCGAGGGTTTCGACACTCCGTTCGAGCTGCCGGTGGATGGAGAGTTGGAGAAGACCTTCACGGTGCGGGTCCCTGACCTGGCCGCCTGCCTGGAGATGGCGGCCGCGGACGGCAACATCGACACGGTGATCGACAACGTGTTCACCGTGCGCTGGGACATCGGCCGCGACATCTGCTCGGCGCGGGTGGAGTGCATTCCCGAGGGCCCGCCGCCTGGCCCCAACGACGGCCGCCGGATGACCGGTGGTGGCAGCGTGTTCACCGAGGAGGGCCAGCGCGTCACCCATGGCTTCCAGCTCCGCTGCGACGCCACCGACACCCGGCAGAACCTGGAGGTCAACTGGGCCGGCAACCAGTTCCACCTCCTCGATCTGAGCACCGCGGATTGCCAGGACACGGCGCTGGATGAGGAGCAGCCGGTGGCAGGGTTCGACACCTTCGTCGGTACCGGCATCGGCCGCTACAACGGCGTGGAGGGGGCCACCATCGAGTTCACCTTCACCGACGACGGCGAACCCGGGGTGGATGACACCGCCCGGATCGTGGTCCGCGATGTGGGCGGGACGATCGTCCTCGAGGTCGAAGACGACCTCACCTTCGGCAACCACCAGGCGCACCCCTAAAGGAATCACGAACATGAACAAGCTGATGATGGCAGTGGTGGCGGTGGTGGTGGCGGGGTGTGGCAGCTCAACGGTCGAGCCGTACGGCGCAAAGGTGCTGCCGTATGAGCTGCGGATGGGCGGGGCGCAGGTGGGCGAGTTCGGCAAGGTGCTGCTGGTGCCGAACGCGATCCAGATCTCGGCCGACGGGGTTCCGGTGCAGGTGGTGCGCGAGGACAAGACTGTCAACCTCGCCACCGCGAACCACGCGGAGCGGATCGCGAGCTTCGACCTTCCGGAAGGGGCGAAGCTGATCACCTTCCGGGTGGAGCTGGGCGCGGCGGGAGGGTTCGAGAAGGGGACGGCCAGCGGCTGGGTCGACACCCGCGGCAGGGTGCTGGAGTTCGACGCCTCCGCGGACTGGGTGCGCCACCAGCGGCGGGCGGGCGTGGCGATCGACCTGACCAGGTCGCTGCAGTGGGTGGACGAGGCCACCTACACCTTCGTGCCCAAGTACCGCATCTTCTAGAGCGCGAAGATCGGCAGCAGCGGTGGCCGGTCAAGGCCCCTCGAGGCAACTCGGGGGGCCTGGTCGTTGGTCCCAGGGGGGCCAACGGGTCCTCCCACAGTGGGAGCAGAGGTGGCGCTTGCGATAGCCTCGCGCCCAATGAACCGCCTCCGGTCGTCGGCTGCGTTGTGGTTGATCGTCGTCGGCGTCGCCCAGGCGCAGTCGCTGCCCAGCGGGAGAATCCGCCTCAAGACGCACCAACAGACCTTCAACCTCCGCGGCGACTTCGCACTCTCGGATGGGAAGATCTGGTGGAGGCATCCCTCGGGCGGCGAGTGGAAACTGCTGGGCGGCACCGGCCTTCCCCAGGGGATGGCGAAGCCGTCCGGCGTGGCGCCTACGCAGATCTCCGAGATCGCTGCTGACGCCAACTGCCTGATCGCGGTCGCGCCTGACCGCCACCTGTACGACGTCACCCTCCACGACACGTCCAACGCGAACATGACCTGGGAGGACGGCTTTGGCTGGCCGTACCGCCTGGGAAAGAAGCCGGTGTTCATTCCCCCGGAGGCACGGACCTGGACGTTCTCGCTGATCGACCAGGAGGGAGCGCTCTTTACCGAGGACATCGACGGCAACCCGCACCAGACGGTGGGCGTCTTCACCGTGTGGGCGCTGGACGCGGATGGCCGCGGCATCCGCTACAACGACCCGTGGATCCCCCCCAACACCTTCGAGTTCCGCGTCGGTGCGCCGGAGCGCGGAGACTTCGCCATCCATGCGATCTCCGCCAGTGCCTCCACCGTCTTCGTGATGGACCGCAGCGGGAGGATGTTCACCCGCCACGTGGACTACGACACCCTGGGCGCGAACCCGGGCATCCGCTACACGTACCAGCGCGAGAACCGTGGCTACAAGCCAGACGGGCTGGGGGCCGCGCTCCGCGCCACGCTGCCCATGTTCTTCGACGTGCGGTCGCTGCCGCCGGAGGAGTACCGGGCACAGCCGCCGATCCCGGGCCGCTTCACCGACGCGGTGACCATCGTGCAGACCGGCCGCGGAAATGCCGCGCGGGAGTTGCGCGT
This sequence comes from Myxococcaceae bacterium, assembly GCA_036675345.1. Lineage (GTDB taxonomy): Bacteria > Myxococcota > Myxococcia > Myxococcales > Myxococcaceae > JALYOC01. The sequence goes on along the minus strand of JAKFFE010000020.1, from coordinate 33,845 downwards.
GGAAGGCTTGGACGCCGAGGGCCACGTGGGCCTGTGGGTAAAGCCAATCTTCGATTCCACCTGGACCTTCGAACGCACCGACGATGCCCAGTTCGGCAAGGAGATCGATCCGAACCTCCCAGCTGAACCTGGAAGAGGACCGGATGAGTGCCTGACCGGGACTGCTGCGTTCGGCGCTCTGCCTGCGAACCTCCGTCCGAACACCGTTCCCGGTGTCCAGCTCCAGCCGCTCTACTCACCGGGCGGAGGGTTCACCAGCGCCGCGCGCCTGGAGGGCTTCAACCTCAACTACGACCCGATGAAGGTGTTCTTCGAGACCAAGGACGGTCGGCCGCTGGTCTTCACCGTCAACATCCGACCCGGGGCGTTTCCGATCCGGAAGGGCCAGAACGTGAAGCTGCTGGGCGAGTTCGAGCCGGCGCCGGAGGTCCAGGAGTCGCCGGAGTTGAAGCGCACCGTGCAGAGCCTGCCCGGCGTTCAGCCGCACACCGACGCGTGGATCTGGATCTCCGATGACGCGGTGAGGATTGAGACCGACCCGTGGGGACAGCCGGGTGGCCGGCACGCGGAGTTCAAGTTCGCCAGGCCGCGAACGCCGGCCCGGTGCGCGGAGGCCGTTGCGCCCTGAGGCATGGACTCAATGACGGACACTACCCGAGCTAGGCGCCGTCCGGCCGCGCTCGCACGAACAGCAGTTGCCCCGACTCCGGGTCCACGCCGGCGTTCACAAAGCCGTTCTTCTCCAGCACCCGCACGGAAGCGACGTTCTCCTCCGTCGTCCTCGCTCGGACGCGCCGGACCCGCGCGTCCGCAAAGGCCTGCTTCAGCAGCCCGCCCACCAGCTCGGTCGCGAGGCCTTCACCGGTGAACTCGGGCGCCATCGAGTAGCCGACCTCCGCCGTCCCCGCTGCGTCGGGAGGACCGAAGAAGCCGCCGTTCCCAACCAGTTCCCGTGCGCCGGCAATGGCCTCCCGCACGGCGTACCAGCCGTACCACCCGACGACGGCCGGCCCGCCCTCGATGAGCTGGGTGCGAAAGAACAGCATCGCGTCGCGGTCGTACTGACCGGGCGGCCAGGAGGCGGGCACGTGGGCGTCGAGGAGCGCCGCCAGCGCCCCCGGCGCCTCCAGCTCTGCCTCGAGATGGGTCAGGTTCGCGGCGATCAGCTGAAGGCGGGCGGTGCGGCGTTGAAGGTTCATCCGGTCCTCTCTACTTCGTCGGTGAGCCCAGCCCTGCCGAATCGAGCAAGCTGTGAGCTGAGGGGGATTCCCACGGTTCGCGCTAGGCTCCTGGCCCGTGCACCTCCGGCGACTGAGCTCGTTCCTCGCAGTGGCAACAACCCTGCTGGGGATCGCCTCATGCGTCGAGCCCCTTCCGGAAACCCCTGCCCGGGGCGAGTGGGAACCTCCCCGGGCACCCGGTGTCCAGGTCTCGATTTGGCCTAACAAGACCCATGTGGGCTGGAGTCTTTCCAACAACGGGGGCGCCCCGGTCACCTCCTGGAGGGTATGGACGATCCCTCCGGTGCCGCACGTCAAGCTGGTGGGTAACGGGGCCGAGCTCCGCGGCTTCGAGAGCGGAATGCAGTACTTCGTCGCGGTGCAGGGCGAGGGGCCGGGTGGCCTGGGGGCGGTGGGTTACAGCGCGCCGTTCCGGGCAGGGATTGAAGGACCTCCTCCTCCAGTCAACGTGCAGTGCTCGGCGAACGGCGACGGGACGTTCACTGTTTCCTGGGATCCGCCCGTGGAGACTGCTGGGGTGGCCACCCTCCGCTACACGGTCTTCGAGGAGAACCTCTATTCCAATACGTTGGTTAGCACGACGGCGACCCTCGCGACCTTACGGCCTCTGTCGGTGCTCAACCGGATCGCAGTCGCTGGTGAGAACCTAACCGGTCAGGGGCTAAAGGCCTTCAGTTCCTGCCTCCAGTGAGAACCACCCGTCGGCAGCTCCCGGGCGGTCCGGTTTCGGACGACGATCACCGTTCCGTTGCCCTCGATCTGGACCCGAAGCCAGCCACGAAGGTGGCCTCGACCTGCGTCGCCTCGCTGATGGACAGGTCGCAGACACTGCTGCCGCCTGCGCACCCGGGATGGGAGAAGCCGGTGAACTCGGAGGGGGCCACAGCGTGAGCGACCAGGCGCACCTGTCCGGGCTCGACAAGTGCGATGCAGGCGTAGGGACAGGTGGTCCCCGCCGGCTCCAGGAGGACCCGTCCTGCGCCTCCGCCTCGAAGGAGGATGCTCACCGGTAGTCCAGCCTGGCCACTCATCGGCACAGACAGGATCTCGGTGGCTTCAGTGAGCGTCAGGAGCGCAGCATGCGAGCCTGCGGAAGTGGGACGGTAGGTGACCTCGATTGTGCACTCAGCCCCGGGCTCGAGGACTGAGCCGGAACAGCCGTCGCCAATCTCGAATGCACCTGGATCTCCGACCACCGAACTGATCAACAGGCTCGTTGCCAGCAGACCCTCGTTCCGGACCACATGGTTGACTGGCCCAGAGGATGCGCCCACCCCGAGCCGGGGAAAGGCCACCGGGTCGGGAAGCAGTTGGAGAACAGGCCGCTGCCCGGGGACGCACACGCCCTCCTCCGAGCACACCGACCCGGGGCAGCACTCATTCGGACCACCGCAGTGCACACCTTCGTGAAGGCAGCAGCCAATCTCCGTACAGGTGCAGGCGTTCGCGCGGGCGCAGTAGGTGGTCAGCGCAGCGTTGAAGTCGCAGGCCAGCGGGGCCACGGAGAGGGAGAGGACCAAGAGAAGAATCGGTCTCATGGCAGCTGTCCCCCCAGCACCAGGCTTCCGCCGTGCGCGGACAATGTGAAGCCTACCGAAGAGGTCAGGGTGGGGTTGTCCTTTCGCCAGAACAAATAGGCCAACGGGATTCCCACCACCGCGCCCGCGAGTAGGCCAATGGCCACTCCCTGTTCTGCCTGCGCAATCCGCCGGGAGGAGAACGCTTCGAAGGGCTGGAGATCCTGCACCGGGTCGGGGGGAGTGTTCTGGAGCTGCAGGAATCGCCGGACGCTGTCCGTGGCAAGGACCGCTCCGGCAGTGGCCAGCACTCCCGACGCGACGGTCGTCCCCAAGGCCAATCCACCCCACGGAAAGGGAGCTCCAGAGGAGGGCTCGACCAGCAGGGCGAGTTCCTGCGCCACCTGCTCCAGCAGCTCGAAAACCTCGGGCATCCGTCCTTGAGTGGACCGTTCCGCGTACCTCTGACCCGTGACCCCATCGATGACCCGGACCTTCACCAGCAGCCACCTTGGGCTGCCGGGGTCGGTGTCCAGATGGATTCCGATCACGAAGCGAGCATCAAGAGAGGCGACCTCTTCGAGGGGGCACTCCATCAGGCCGACGCAGTGAAGGAGCGCGGGGGACGGGCCCTTTGCTGCCCGGAGCTGGACGCCCCTGCGCAGGAAGCCCCGGGCCACCCTCCGGGAGGCCTCATCGCGAAGTTCCTGTCTGACTGTCGTCGGACCCGCTCCGGCGAAAAGCGCCCCGGTGGATTCAGGTCCTCCTCGGCTGGAAGCGGAGACGAGGAGGAGGAGGAGGGCCAGTGCACCGCGACTCATCTGTCGACCATAGCGCTGAACCCGCCTCCCGGGGGGAGGCGGGTTGGCGGCCTCTGCCGTGCCATCGGGTGACGGCGACCCGGCTCCCGTCAGCCGTCCGTGCGGGCGGCGTAGAGCCCTGCGCTTGCTGCGGGCCCGCTGTTCTTGGTGAACACGACCCAGCGGCCGTCCGGGCTCACGAGGAAGTTCGGGTCTACTTCCGTCTCGACGTGCCGAGAGCTTCCATCGTTCCGGCTGACATCGGCGACCCGGAGGTCACCGGTGGAGGCAGTCAGGTCGAAGTTGTCGATGAACGTCACCAGCGGGCCGGCCGCGGGGAGGTAGCTCCATCCCTTCTGGTCGCTGAACTCCACCGCGCTGCTCTGGGACTGCGCGACGAAGACGCCAAGTCCGTTCGCCAGATCGGTGCTGCGAGCGAACAGGAAGTAGTTCGAGTCCAGGGTGAAGGTGGGGATGCCGCTCCAGTTTCGATTTTGCGCATCGGCGACGAAGGTCTGCGTGGACCCACTGACGTCGACCCAGCGCTGGTCCACCAGACCCGAATTCGGCGAGACGGTGGTGAAGTACGAGACCTTCTTGCGGTCCGGTGAGAACCAGGACCTGGTGACAAGGTCCGAGCCCGCGAGCGGCGTCAGGAAATTACCGAGCGGCGCGATGATGGTGGTTCGCGACCCGTCCTCCGGGTTGAAGCGCTTCACCGAGACGGAGCCCCCTTCTCGCGACACGTAGACGACGCTGTCGTCGTGCATGATCCAACCGGTCCGCGCCACGACCTCATCGACGACGATCGGCGCCTTCCCTTCCGAAACCACCAGGGCCTTCGCCGGCGTCGACTCGGTCGCCGCGAGCGTCGTGAAGAACGAGGTGCCGCTCTCGTCTGCGCTGAAGAACGGCGGGGTCGCGCCACCGGTCACGAGATCCGTCCGCGTCTCGCCGGTCCACAGGGACAGCGTCGCGGTCTGCTCACCAGGCTGGCAGAACAGGGCCACGGGACGCGAACCACTGAACGCCGCCCAGGGACGGCAGTAGCCCACCGGGAAGCCCATCGGGATCCCTGCGGCGAGCGTCGAGCGAACCGAGAGGTCGGTGGATGCGAACTCAAGGTCGCCCATCGTCCGCTCTGGGTTGCTCCGGGCGGGGTAGACCACGCGGGTCCCGTCGGGGCTGGACGCGCTCGAGTACGTGCCAATCGGCGATTCCTCATCCGCCAGGTGGGCGCCCGTCGCGGCGCTCCAGATCACCAGCGGGCTGACGCCATAGCCTGGGAGCGTGCGGTCCGGGTTCGTCCAGCAGAACGCGACCTTTCCCGAGACGTAGACGAACGCGTAGTTGCCGGAAGGAACCTCGGCGACGAGCTGTCTCGAGGCGCTGGCTTCCAGCGAGGACGCGAAGACCTGATTCCCCTCCTGGTACAGCACATGGTTGTCGCTGGTGATGCCCAGCGGCACCTGGTGGTGGCCCGGCAGGAAGGGAGACAGGTGCTCGAACGAGGATGCGCCGGCGTCGGTGACGGCGGATCCCGCGTCGTTGGCAGGTTCGGAGTTGTTGGGGGTGCAGCGCGCGGCGGAAAGCGCGAGCGCGGCGGTGAGAATCAGGTGTTTGGTCAAGCTGCCTCCAGTGGTGAGGCGCGCAGAAGTAGCAATCGCGTTCGTCGCCAGGGGGCCCAGTTCCGTCAATCTCAGGAGGCCAGGAACGCTCGATTTGCAGGCACTGCGTGATCACGCCGACCGCGGTTGTGACAGGAGGCGAAAAAGAAAGATCGTCGGGGTCCGGAACCGCCTCTGCCGCGCCGGCGGGACCTCGACCTGGAAGGCGACGCTGAGCCGCCTCGGCACCTGATGCGTGCGTGACCGAAAATCGTTGGTGCACCGGCCACGCACGCCCCAGAGGGAGTCCTGTCTCGTCAGTTGTCCGCGCGGGCGGCGTAGAGCCCCGCGGTCGCCTGCTCGAGGTTCTTCGTGAACACGACCCAGCGGCCGTCCGGGCTCACGAGGTAGTTCCAATCCACGCCGGTCGCGATCAACCGCGAGCGCCCCTCGTGAGAGACGTCGGCGACGCGGAGGTCACCGGTGAAGGTCGTCACGTCGAAAGCGTCGATCAACGCAACGTGTGAGCCAATCGCGGGCAGATAGCTCCAGCCCCGCTCGCCGCTGAACTCCACCGCGCTCCGCTCCGATTGGGCGACGAAGACGCCGAGTCCATTCGGCAGGTCGGTACTGCGACCCGAGAGGAAGTACTTTGAATCGCTGGTGAAGGTGGGGACGCCGTTCCAGTTTCGCGGCTGCGCATCGGCGACGAAGTTCTCCACCCGGCCGCTGACATCCGCCCAGTGCTGGTCCACCAGGCCCGTCCCGTTCTGCGCCACGGCGGTGAAGTAGGAGACCTTCTTGCGGTCCGTCGAGAACCACGACTTGGTGACGAGGTCCGAACCCGCGAGCGTCGTCAGGAAATTGAAGAGGCGGTCGGTGATGATCGTCCGCGAACCATCCTCGGGGTTGAAGCGCCTCACGGAGACACCGCCCCCTGCGCGAGACACGTAGACGACGCTCTCGTCGTGCATGATCCACCCGGTTCGCGCGACGAACTGGTCGACGACGAGCGGCTCCTTCCCTTCCGAGACGACCACCGCCGTCGCCGGCGTCGTCGCGGTGGGAGCGAGCGTCGTGAAGAACGACGTCCCGCTGCGATCTGCGGTGAAAAAGGGCGGCGTGGCCCCCCCTGTGAGAAGATCCGTCCGCGTCGCGCCAGTCCACAGCGCCAACGTCGAGGTCTGGTCGCCAGGCTGGCAGAACAGGGCCACCGGGCGCTGTCCGCTGAAGGCCGCCCAGGGACGGCAGAAGCCGGCCGGGAAGCCCATCGGAATGCCCGCGGCAAGCGTGGTGCGAACCGAGAGATCCGTCGACGCCAGCTCGAGATCGCCGGTCGTTTGATGGGCGTTGCTGCGCGCGGGATAGATGACGACGCTGCCGTCCTCGCTGGAGGCGCTCGCGAACGTGCCGATCGGCGAGGCCTCATCCGCCAGGTGCGCGCCCGTCCCCGCGCTCCAGACCACGAGCGGACTCACCCCGAAGCCTGGACGGGAGCGGTCGGGGTTCGTCCAGCAGAACGCGACCTTTCCGGAGATGTAGACGAACGCGAGGTTCCCGGCAGGGACCTCTGCAATGCGCTGTCTCGTCGCCCCGGCCTCGAGCGCGGAGGCGAAGACCTCGGTCCCCTCCTGGTACACCACGTGGTTGTCGCTGGTGACACCGAACAACTGCTGCGCCTGACCGGACTGGATGCGCCGAGGCAACTGCTGGTTCGAAGAGAGTGGGCTCGTCTCAGTCGCGACGGGTTGGGTGTCGTTGGGATGCTCGGAACCGATCGACGTGCAGCGCACGGCGGAGAGCGCGAGCGCGGCGGTGAAGATGACGTGCTTGTTCAAGACTGCCTCCAGGAAGAGAGGCGACCAGAAGTAGCAATCGCGTTCGCTGGCAGGGGGCCCAGTTCGGACAATCCCAGGGGGCCAGGAACGCGCGATCTGCAGGCACTGCGTGCTCACGGCGCGCGCTGTTGTGACAGGACACGCACGAAAAGGTGCGGCGAACGCGACACTCTCGTCGATGACCGGTGTGCCACCCGGCGAGTGAAGCGCAGCTCAGCGCAGAGCCGCGTCGGAAGCGGACGTCTCGGCCGCCCGGTACGTCGCACCCAGCCTGCGGGCGGCCTCGATGAGCTGGGACTCATCACAGGCCGCGAAGCCGAAGCGCCCGCAGTCGAGCGGCGCGTCGCCCAGCGCGAAGTGGCTCGCTGGCTGGAACGAGACGCCCGCCGCGAGCGCCCGCTGCGCCCAGGCGTCGACGTCTGCTCCGGGGGCCTGCGCCCAGATCGCCAGGCCTCCAGGTGGCAGCGTGAACGCGAGCTGTGGCACGTGCTGCTTCAGCGCGTTTGCCAGGACGTCGCGCCTCGCCCGGTAGAGGTGCCGCGCGCGACGGACGTGCCTCGCGAGCTCGCCGTCCTCGATCAGCTCCGCGACGGCGCGCTCCACCGCGTGGTCCCCTTGCTGATCGACGAATGCGCGGTATGCGGCGATGCGATCCGCCACCTCCTTGTTGGAGGAGACGAAGCCGAGGCGCAGGCCCGGCGCGAGAATCTTGGAGAGCGTCCCGAAGTACACCACCACGCCGAACGGATCGGTGTGCGCGAGGGGAAGAACGGGTGACCCCTCGTAACGGAACTCGTGGTCGTAGTCGTCCTCCAGGATGATCAACCCGCGCCGTTGCGCGAGGGCGAGGAGGCGCTGACGCCGCTCTGCGCTCAGGGTCACCGTGGTCGGGAGTTGGTGATGGGGCGTCAGATACACGGCCTTCACGGGACGCGAGTCGCACAGCGCCTCGAGCGCAGAGACGTCGAGGCCATCGGCGTCGACCGGCACCGGCAGCAGCTCTGCGCCACTGAGCTGGAACGTGCCGCGGAATGCGGGGTGGTTGTACGCCTCGATCGCGACGCAGTCTCCAGCCTGCAGCAGCGTCCGAACTGTGAGGTAGACCCCCTGCTGTGTCCCGCGGACGATATTGATCGTCTCCGGCGTCGCGCGGACACCCCGGGTGCTGGCGAGCATCTCGACGATGACCTCGCGAAGCCGCGGCTCGCCGCGGGGGTCGCCGTAGTCGAGGAACCGACGAGCTCCCCGGCCCGACAGGGCGCGGCGATACGCACGCGCCAGCTCTGCCCGTGGGACGAAGCCCAGCTCCGGGATTCCACCCAGCAGCAGCAGCTCGGACCGCGGTGAATCGCCTGGGCGAGGCAGTGGGAACGGCCGCATCGGAAAGCCGGCGTCCCTGGGACCGGCGCGGTCTGCTGCGACCTGCGCGCGTTCGGGCAGCTCCCAGGAGACGAAGGTGCCCGTGGACTCGATCGTGACCAGCCCCTCGCGCGTGAGCTCGTCGAAGGCAGCGATTACCGTCTTGCGGTGCATGCCCAGCTGCGTCGCCAGCTTGCGGGTGGAAGGGAGCCGGTCACCCGGCTTGAGGCGACCGCGCTCGATCTCCTCCGCGATTGCGTGAGCCACCTGCACCGAAAGCCGGCCGCGCCCCTTGGGAGCGACCTGCAGCGTGAACTCCCAGCCCATCGACGCGCGCCCCCTGCTCCGCAACGGAGTTCCCTGGTGAGGGATCGCAGGAGCCGTTTGTGACGGAAGGACGCCACGATCAGGTCGCGGCGGCCTTCTTGCTGTCCCAGGTGACGCGGAAGTTGCACGCGCGACCATCGAACTCGAAGGGCTCCACCACCAGGTTCCTGGCCCCGGCCTTGGTGAGCGCCGCCTGGATAATCCCCATCGTGTACCCGGGGCTCCCGTTGCACTCGCTGATCTTGATGATGTGCTTGCCAGGCCCCAGCGTCTCCAGGCCCGTCTTCAGGTAGTTGTTGGCGGTGGCGAAGCTCTCCTGCATTCGTGAGAGCACCCGGTCCGGTCCGAAGATGGGCCAGATGGAGACCAGCGCCTTGCCCAGCAGTGTCTGCTCCAGCCCGGTGATGATGCCCACCCCCAACTGCCGGTAGGCCTCCAGCTTCTCTGCTTCCGGATAGAGCCGCGCGGCGGTGATCCGCAGGGCCTCGGCAAAGACGGCGCGCGGGGTCTGGTGGGGGATGGGGTCCAGCTTCAGACCGGCGGCAAGCAGCTCCGCCCGGATCTCCGGCGTGAGGCGCTTTCCCAGGGAGCGGATGAACAGCCCCTCGATGGCGTGGCGGTAGACAAACTCCTCGATCACTCTCGGCTCTGTATCCACGCGCTGCTCCAGTTCGACCTGGGACGATGCTAGCGCGTCACCGAGCGTCGATGGAGAGCAGGGGGGCAGCGGCAGCCGTTCAGGCGGCCTTGATCTGCGTCACCTCGCACCAGAGGTCCGGGTCCCGGGGCACGGTCTGCTGCGTATAGATCGGGGCGGCGCGAGACCTCGCCGCGACCCAAGCCACAGCCCGGCCGCTCGTCCAGAAAACGGAGGCGCCACGACAGAGGGCCCGACACCGCCGTTGGTCTTGGACGCCCGCTGGCGGGCAGCCGTGGTCTGATGTGCGCGAATGGAAGCTACCCGAGCGCGCCTGCAGTGCCCTGGCTGTGACAGCGCGATGCAGCGCTTCCTGGTGGAGGAGGTGGAGCTGGACCGCTGCCCCTTCTGCGGGGGGCTGTGGTTCGACCGCGGGGAGCTGGAGTCGATCACCCGCCGCAAGCTGGCGGTGGAGCCGCTGGCCGGGCACACCACGCGGCGCTGCGCCTACTGCGGGATCACCCTGGGCACCGCGCTGCTGGAGGCCACCCCGGCGGAGGTGTGCGGCTCCTGTCTGGGAACCTACCTGGACGAGGGTGAGCTGGAGGAGTTGGCCAGGCGCAAGGTTCCGCTTTCTCGCGGTGACTCCGCCCAGGCAGCGAGACGCGAGGCCATCCAGGTCCAGTGCTGTGGCTGCAGCAAGGCACTGCCGCTCAGCGAGGGGCTGGCCACGCCCCGCGGCCTCAGCTGCGGAGGTTGCTACGGCAGCATGGACTACGGGGGAGGCGCGCCGCTGGCAGTCGGACACAGCCTCCGCCACGACAACTCCGACGGGGCCTGGCTGGTGGCGGAAGTCTTCTGGGCGCTGTTCGACTGATCAATGGCGCCGCGAAGTCCTACCTGCGCGCGCGGCTCCGCTCCGGCGGGTCCTCCGACGCCCAGTCCTCCTCGGCGTCCCACGACGATTGTGAGTCCACGTCGTCCGCCTCAGCGGGCGCCTGGCCATCGTCGTCGTCAGAGCGAACGGGGTCATAGCCATCCAGCCGCCGCGCCCGGAGTGCCTGTGCCATCGAGAGAAAGAAGGCCAGCGCGAGGAAGGACACGCTCACCCTCCACCAGCGGCACCTCAGCGAGGACGAGACTTCCCTCAGACCGTTCGGGGCGGTTCAGCGGGAGGAGCGCATACGGCTCGACCTTCACTGGCCTTCCGAAGAAGGACCGCTCGTCCGTATGGACGATCTCGTACGTGAGCGTGTCGTCGAAGTGCGCGAGGCCGATCAGCTTCACGTGCTCGTGGAAGAACCGCGCCGAGAACTCGTCGGCCTGCACCTCGCGTGGGGACTGCTGCCACGTCACGCGAGCGAGATCGAAGACTCCGAACGCCAGCTGCGGTCCCACCAACCACACGAGGAGGCGTCGAAGCGGTGAGCGGAGAGGCTGCATCGCGACATCCTGTCGTGGGCGGCAGCGATCGCGGGAGAGCCGAGGCGCGCCCGCTAGGGATTCCACCTCTGGGGAAAGCTCGGATGTTTGCGGCCTGGCGGTCCAGGTGCCGTGGTGCGTCCAGCGACACCACCCGGAGGTAGCGGAAGTCCGACATCATCGCGATCACGGAATCGAAAACGTTCCGGCGCGCGTCCCATCGGTCACCCAGAGTTCGAGCCGGTCGTAGAACGACTGATTGAATACCAGAAGGTAGTCGCGGTCGTTCCATGAGGCTTGACCCCTCAGGCCTCCGCCAAGGCCGACGTGGATGGAAACGTCTCCGGATACCAGTGAGGCGTCTCGGCCCACCAATCTGTAGACTCTCGGTCCGCTAACCCATGCAAGTTCGCTGTAGCCCATCTGATACGCGACCGTGGAAGAACCTGCCTTGGTCCCGTCGCTCACCACCCAGACTCGGTACGGGGACTCACCCGCGGTGTGTTGGTAGTAGAAGCGATCCGGCTCACGAAAGACCGTGTACCCAGGCTGAGCGATTTCGTAGATGACTTCCGGTGAGGCCTCGCCGGGAACCCACCGCTGCAATCCACGGGTGCTGGCCGCGACGAACACCAGGGCCCCTCCGACCGCCTCGAAGGGCGTAACGCGGCCGGAGCCGATTGGAGTGTCCCATGCTCTCGTCGTTCCGGCACTGGTCCCATCGGTCTGCCACAGGTCGAAGACACGACCGTTCGGGGAGGTCGGTGCCGTGAAGTAGACGTGTCCGCCGAGGATCGCGCTCTTGACGTCACTGCCGGTTCCGCCATCCGTAACCAGATCGCCGAGCAGCTCCAGGCCTCCATCAGGCGACCAGGCCCGCGGCTCCTGTCCAAGGACGCCATCGTTCGCAGCGAAGAGGATCCGGTCACCCACGAAACCGAGCAGTTGTGGAGAGGACCCCTCCGCTCCCGGAAATGCGTCTGCGACCAGTCCGGTGCCGGCGGCAGTCCCGTCAGTTCGCCATAGCTCCTCACCGTGAATGCCGTCGTCGGCCAGGAAGTAGAGCCAACGGTCGTGGGTTGATAAGAACTTCGCATTCGAGCCGTTCGGACCTGGGTTGATGTCCCCGAGCAGGGCGGTGCCAGCGGCGGTCCCGTCGGTTCGCCACAACTCGCTGCCGTGAATCCCGTCGTCGGCCGCGAGGTAGAGCCAGCCATCATGGACGGAGAGGAAAGTCGGATTCGAGCCGCTCGGCCCCGCGTTGATATCCGCGAGGAGGCCGGTGCCGGCCGCAGTACCATCGGTTCGCCAAAGTTCGTTGCCGACCTCGCCTCCCTCCGCAACGAATACAAACCTCGAGCCAACCACGCGACCGGCCAGGTGATAGTCGCGCACGGGCAACTCCTTGATCCGTACGAGTCGCCGTATCGCTTCGTTGATCAAATGCAACCGGACGGTGCCGTCCACCCTCTCCGTGACATACACCCCGCCGGGTAGCGCAATCAGCGATCCGAACCGGCGGCGGACAACCGCGTTGACACCGGCGTCGGATGCTCCGCCGTCGATTGCTCCACCATCGGGCTCAGCCTGTCGCTCCGGGACGCATCTGGAGGCCAGCAGGACGTTGAGGATCAGGGCGACGACGCCCAGCGAACCCAAGTGCGATGAAGATCTCTTGCCGGGCACAGCGGAAAGCTATCACACCCGAGCGGCGAGCGTTTTCGCGGCACGGCCAGATTGCCTCGGTTGTGCGCCACCCGGGCAAGCGAGTCTCGTCCTGGCCTTCACTGATCACAAAATCTGATGGGTTCCGGCGGACGTCCCATCGGTGACCCAGATCTCGGAGAGACCCCGAAGGAAGAAGTCACGATCGTTTCGTGAGGCCCATGACCTCCTCGTGCTGCTGCAGCACTCCGGTCCTTTGTAGACCCTGCTCCCCTGGACGTATTCGATACGGGTCGGATACGGGTGCAGGCGGGACCCTCCATCGGTCCCGTCGGTCTCGAACCAGAGCGGGCCATGGGCTTCCACGTAGAAGGAGTAGAAGAAGCGATCCGGCTCGCGAAAGACGGTCTGGCCCGGCAGCGCGTGCGGGGTGACGAGTTCCGGCGAGGCCTCGCCGGGGACCCAGCGCCACATGCCGCTCCACCCGACGAAGACGAGACTCCCTCCCGTGGCCTCGACTGGTGAAATGAGGAACGCATCGAGCTCGGACTCGAACGCTCTCTTCGTTCCCGCGCTCGTTCCATCCGTCTGCCACATCTGCCAGCGACCTTCGGTGCCCTTCGCGGTGAAGTAGACCTGTCCGGCGAGCTGCGCGCCTTTCGATAGTGCGTTGGTCCCAGCGTCCGCGATCAGATCACCAAGCAACTCCAGCCCACCCTCGGGCGACCAGATCCTCGGCTCATGCCCGTGGAGGCCGTTTGCGGCGAAGACGACCCGATCACCGAGGACCCCCAACAGCACAGGACCGGAGCCATTGGTGCCGGCAAATGCATCCGCGACGAGCTCGGTTCCGGCGGCCGTCCCGTCGGTTCGCCACAGCTCCTCACCGTGAATGCCGTCGTCGGCCACGAAGTAGAGGCGACCCCCGTGGACCGAGAGGAGCTGCGGACTCGAGCCGTTCGGACCTGCGTGAATGTCTGCCAACAGGCCCGTGCCCGCCTCAGTTCCATCGGTCTGCCAAACCTCGGCGCCGACCTCGGTCCCCTCCGCAGAGAACACGAACCTCGAACCGACCCGTTGGCCGACCCACTGATGGCTCACCCCGGGCAGTTCCGCGATGCGAACCAGCCGACGTCCCGCTTCGTCAACGCCGTGGAGGCGGACGCTGCCATCCACCTTCTCGGTGACATAGAGCCCGTCCGGAAGAGCGAACAGCGTCCCGAGCTGTGGATCTCCTGCGTCGAGTGGCCATGCGTCGAGCGGCCCTGCGTCGAGCGGCCCTGCGTCGGAGAAGCTTCCGTCCGAGACACCTCCGTCAGCTCCCTCTTGGCCGGGAGTGCACCGCGAGGCCAAGAGGACGTTGAGAACCAGCGCGACGACGCCAAGCCCAAGCCCCACCGATCGTCTCTCGCCGTGCATCGGCCCAAACTATCCCAAGTCTGGAGCTGAATACGAGCAAACCACGGATCCGAAGGCGCCGGTGTGATGCCCTTCGCAGCACCGCGGTAGTCAGGCTGGTGCGCGCTGGTTTGTCGGACTTGGAAGGCCGCTGTGTGGTCGAAGCTCCGTATGGCGGGGAAGACATGTATGGCCCGTGTTGCCGTATGATTCGCGGATGCGGACTCCCCTGCTGGTGCTGGTTGGTGCCCTGATCGCGTCGGGTTGTGCGAAGCGCGCGCCCGCCTCCTCTCCGCCGGAGGCACCTCCTGCTCGGGACGGGAAACTGACGCTGAACCTGAACCTGCCGCCCAATCCGAGGTTCCTGAAGCCTTCGGAGATCGTCGCGCGGATGCAGAGTTCGCCGATCTCCTACTCCATTGAAGGTACGGATGCGGAGCCGGTGACCTCCCGGCAGGCGTTGGCGCAGATGTGGCCGCCACGGTATCCGACGCTTGAGCATCCGTGCGTGACCGGGACCGGGACGCCTCGACGGATCGGCCCGTGCGCGATGAAGCCGGAGGCTCAGGCGCTGCTTGAGGAAGCGGAGCCGCACTACGACAAGAAGCAGTACGCCGAGGCCGGCGCGTTGGCGGCCAAGGCCGCGGCGATCGATCCGGACTCCCACCTGGTGTGGCTCTACGTCGGCGACTGCGCGTACTTCAGCGGCGATGCGAGGGCGGCGCTGGAGGCCTACGACAAGGCCCTGGAGATCAACCCGGTCGATTACCAGGGACACTTCTTCCGGGGGAACGCGCTGGCGAGGCTGGGACGGACCGAGGAGGCCAAGCGCAGCTTCGCTCGGTCGCTGGTGCTCAAGCCGCGCAATGACCTGCTCCTGGGGAGGCTCGAGGACGACGCGGCGCTTCCGTATGCACCGCTGCCGGAGGTGGTCGCGCCCTCGGTGCTGGCGTGGCGTGACGGCGAGAGCATCCACATCCGCGCCGACCCGAAGACGGTGCCCTGGTTCATGTACGGGATGTGCAAGGGCTTCTGGTTGGGAGAGCCGGCTCATCGCCAGGAGCTGACCGGCAGCGAGGAGCTCAGCTTCAGCGTCGCGGAGGAGATGGAGTGTCTGCTCAACCTGCTGGTCACCTACCAGCGCCGCCTCACCGACCCGTCGATGCCCGACCATGGGGAGCGGAGCGCGCCGCTCGATCGACTGGAGCAGATCGTCCGCGCCGGATTCCTCCGGGAGCTGGTGATCTTTGAGCTGGGGACCCGCGTTCACCCGCAGCTGACCGTGTACCTGGACGACGGGGCGCTGGCGCGCATGGAGCGCTTCGTGCTGGACCACGTCTTCGCGCCGCGCTCCGCAGTTCCGAAGCGGGAGGACCGGCCTCGCGGCGGTGACGGAGAACGGTCGGCCTCGCTGGGCCCCCCGCCGCCGCTGCCTGCTTCTCCCTGATCACGCGTTATGACCCCGGGCCCAGGATCCGGGCGCGCCGCTATCATCCTTCAGATGCGAATGACGCTTCCGCTCCACTCCTGCCTGCTCCTGCTCGCCTTCGGCACCGTCGCCTGCACCCAGCATTCGACGAGCGCGGGGGGGCCAGTGCGCGCTCCCTCGGCAATCAGCCCGATGACCCAGGAGGGCAGACTCTCCACCGTCAGGCTGATTCGCGCCTGGCGGCTGGACGCGAACGCCCTCGCCTTGAGAGGTGCACCCGATGGGGTTGGGTTCGAGTTCCTCATCGTCCGCAAACCGGGTGTGGAGGGCCACTTCACGATCACCGAGCTGCGAGACGTTACCGTGGAGCAGCAGGGCTACCAGCAGCGGACCCGCGAGGCCGCAAACACCGTCTTCGAGCCCAGGACGGTGGTCGACGACCTGAAGGATGTGCGGACTCCGGAAGGGCAGAGTCTTGATGAGGCCTACGGCATCCCGGAGGAGGGCGCGAGCGTGATGCGCACCCTGCTGTTCGGGGCCTCGTTGCCCTGGAGCGGAGCGCTGCGGGTGGCTCCCAAACTCGGCTGGGGCAACGAGACCGAGCCCTTCGAGTTCAACCTCCGACTGGACGACCTGCGCACCCAGCCCCAGGCCTACTGAACCGCGAACGGCCGCGAAGGGGACCGGCGAGTGGACCCTCGTGCCGGCGCGAGGTGGAGCTGCAACTGGAGGGCGAAGAGGTGGCCGCCGAACAGCTCACCGCGCTGGGGGCGGGCGTGGAGGTGCTGGAACCTGCCGCGCTGCGCCGAACGCTGCACGAGGTCGGCCGCTTGCTGGCGGCGCGCAACGCCACCCCACGTCCCCGCCGCCGATAACCTGCTGCGCCCCGGGCCGGCGCACGGCCAGCCGCTCAGACCTTGGCCACGAGCTCTGCCACCAGCGTCTCGATCTGCTCCATGCACTCGCGCATGCCGGTCTCCATCCCGGACTCGACCGCCAGCTTGCGCACCTCCGCGGAGGGATAGACCTCGCGGGAGACCAGGAGAGTCTGGTTGCCGCGGTCCTCGAACGTCACGGTGGTGATGACCGTGTCCGGGTATGGCTCGAAGCGTGAGGTGTAGACGAGGCGCTTGGGTGGGGTGACTTCGGTGTACTCGCCGGAGAACGCGACCTCGTTGCCGTCGGGGGTCCGGAGGGCATACCGGTACTTGCCCCCCACGCGGACGTCCGCGGTGACCGAGTCGATCTTCGTCCCCAGGGAGGCCGGTGCCCACCAGCGGGCCACCAGCTCGGGGCGGGTCCAGGCCTCGAAGACGATCCTCGGTGGACCGTTGAAGAGGCGGGACATCACCAGGGTCCGGTCTCCCTCCAGCTCGATCACGGTGGAGTTCTTCACGCTGCGCTCACTGCTTCCTGCTGCTGCGTCCATGGGCCTTCTCCTGGGTCTTCAGGTCTTCGATCACGTCATCCAACTCCGCGAAGCGCGCGTCCCAGACCTCGCGGTACTTCTCCAGCCAGCCGTGCAGCTCCCGGAGGGGTTCGGCGCGCAGCTCGTAGAGTCGCTGCTGCGCCCTCGGCTGTACCTCCACGATTCCCGCCTCCTTAAGCACCTTGAGGTGCTTGGAGACCTGCGGCTGGTTCAGCTTCAGCCGCTCGCCGATCTCGTTCACCGGGCGAGCACCCGAGCGGAGGAGCTCGACGATCCGGAACCGGTTGGGCTCTGCCAGCGCTGCGAACGTGTCGACCATGAGAGAAAGATGCTCACGTAGGCATATGCCTGTCAAGGCATGTAATGGGTCTGGAGGGCCGGATGTCGGCGGCTTACGATGCGCGCCCATGGCCCCACCGCGACCGCCCGTCCTCCCCTCCGTCACTGCCGCCCAGGAGCGGTACCACGCCGATCTGGTTGACGAGGTGGCGAAGGCTGTCGCCGAGCACGAGGTGGTGGTGGTCGGGGTCAGCGGCCTGCAGCCGGGAAGGCGGGCGCGGAGGCTGTTGGAAGCCGAGAACATCCCGCACCGGTATCTGCAATACGGAAGCTACCTCCGGGGCTGGAAGCGCCGGCTGGCGCTCAAACTCTGGGTGGGATGGCCCACCTTCCCGCTGATCTTCGTGAAGGGCACCTTCATCGGCGGGGCCAGCGATCTCCGACGGCTGAGTCAGACCGGCGAGCTGAAGAAGCTGCTCGCCAAGCGGGGCTGAGACCGAGAGGGCGATTCGGTCATCGGCATTGAGTCCCTGACGCCGGTCAGGCGCAGCCCCGTGCTCAGGGGAAGGTGGCCTCGAAGACGGTCTCGTTCACGGCCACCACCTGGAGGTGTCCCCCGGTCTCGCCGGTGTACTTCGCCGAGGCCTCCAGCGCGCCGGCCACCTTGGCGGTGGCCTCGACGCCGACGTCGGTCACCCCGTTGGGGCCGACCGTCACCCACGCCTGGGCCTCGAGGTCGATGGCGTCCTTCAACTTGCCGCCCACGCCACCGTAGAGTGTGAAGGACTCGGACGCGTAGTCGTACTGGAACTTCGCGAACAGCGGCCCGTCGCGCAGCTCCAGCTCGACCTGGGCGCAACCCACCGTGAGGCTGCCCACATAGGCGTCCAGGTTCACCTTCATCCAGTCCTGGCAGAAGTCGTTGAAGTACCCGCCCGCCTCCACCTTCGGTGGCGCGGCCTCCGGGAGGACGTGCGTCTTCTCCGGGGCGCACCAGTAGGGATCCTCGGTGAGGAGGATCTGCACCGGCACCGTCTCGGTGATCCCCAGCAACTGGCCGCCGCGGTTGGCCACCACGCCCCACAGCTCCTGGTTCGCGTAGTGGTTCGAGCGGCGGTATTCATCCTGATCCA
Organism: Myxococcaceae bacterium; assembly: GCA_036675345.1. Taxonomy (GTDB): domain Bacteria; phylum Myxococcota; class Myxococcia; order Myxococcales; family Myxococcaceae; genus JALYOC01. Next base: position 15,764 of record JAKFFE010000020.1, on the reverse strand, counting down.
GCCAGCCGTAGGCGGCGTCGGTGATCCGGTAGAATTGCTCGCTCGCGCCCTTGAGGTAGGCGGTGGTGAAGGAGGCCCACAGGGTGTAGCGCCGGTCCCACTGCGCCTGGTGCGCGCCCTTGAGCTCCGCGCAGTACTGCCGGGTGGCGGCGTTCTGGCAGGGGACCACCTGGGCTTCGCCCGCGGAGCCGCAGGCCAGCAAATGCGCGTCGTAGTCGCTCTGTCTGGGCCAGTGGGTCTGCTCCCGCGCCAGCGCCTGGCGGGCCCGCTGCTCCTGCTCGTCCAGCCCCTTGAACGGGATCAGCGCCGCGTCGCTCATCGAACCGAAGCGGCGAGGGGTCCAGTCGTGGCGGCTGTAGACGAACCACTGGTGGCCGATTGCCTCCCGCTCGAAGTCCTTGCTCTTGGCGCGCTCCTCCTCCTGCCGCTGCTGCGCGTAGGCGACCAGCGCGGCGAGCTGCGGCTTGAGCTCCATCATCTGGGTCACCTCCGCGCTGCTGGGGATCACCGGGATCCTGGGACGACGGCCCACGCCCAGGACCACGCCGATCAGCGGCGGAACCGTTTGGCTGCGGTAGCGTTCGTCGCGCGCCTTGTCGTCGGCGGGGCTGTCTCCCTCGATCCGGGGTGCCGCGGGCGCGGGCTTTCCAGACGGGTCGGGCGGCGGCCTGGGGGGAACCGTCTCCGGACGGACCGCCCGTCGCACGGCCACCAGGCGCTTGGGGCTCAGCTTCGCCAGCTCCGCCTCGGCCAGCACCTCATCCCCCAGACAGCGCGCGGTGGATGCCAGGCCCGCGTGCGCCGAGTCGAAGGCCGGCTCCAGGACCAGGGCCTTCTGGAACGCCTCCTTGGCGCGGGGGTAGTCGCCCCACTCGAAGGCCTGGGCGGCGTAGTTCGCCAGCCCTGGCGCGCTCATCGGCGCGCGGTCCACCACCGCCCTCAGCAGCTTGCCGCCGTCCTCGCGGGCGCGGCGCTCCCGCACCGCGAAGGTGGCCAGATTTCCCAGCGCCACCAGATCCAGCGGGGCCTGCCGGGCCGCCGCCGCCACGTACAGCAACCCCGGATCCCGCACGCCGGCGCTCACCAGCGTGACCCCCACGCCGCTGAGCCGGTCGGGAGCAAGACCGCGCACCCTCTGGAGGAACCTGGCCCGGTCCGCCGGGTCCACCGCCTTCTCGAACACCTGGGCGACACGCTCCACCGCCTGCTTCACCTCGGCGTCGGAGAGCTTCGCGTCCAGCGCCGCCAGGTCCTGGTGCTTCCCTCGACAGTACCCAGGCCGCAGCTGCGCCAACGCAGTAGCTGGCAGGAAGACCAGTGTCGCCCACACGATGCACTTCCAGCCGATCCACCGTGGCATTCGCCCTCCCCTGAGGCCCGGGAGTCTACCGGGGTCCGGGTGCGGGGACGGAATCCCTGCCCGAACCGGGGCCTCCGCGGATAGCTTCCGCGGCCCTATGGCGTCGAACAAGAAGGGCGAACCCCGGAAGCTGGACGTGGCGCACCTGGAAGGGATCTTCGGAGCGCGGCTTCCACCGCCCTACCGGAACTTCATCACCAGCGGTGCGTACCTGAAGAAGAACGGGTGGAAGGCGGCGAACCTGCCCGGCTTCGATCCCGCCTGGGCGTTGCCGGTGCGCTTCGACGCGCCGGCCCAGGACTGGCAACTGGAGGCCGCGGGGCTTGGCCGGGAGCACAAGGGCGAGCCGCTGATCACGGTGCTGTTCCGGGATCGGGACTTCTACCGCCCCACGCGCAGCAAGAAGCCCCGGCCAGTCCCGATCGCCACCTTCAGGCAGGGAAAGGACTTCGATGGGTCCGAATTCCTGGCGATCGATCTCCACGATCCCAAGGGGCCGGTGTCGCTGTGGACGCATGACTCCGGCAACTTCGAGCAGCTTGCACCCACCTTCGAGGCGTTCCTCGACCTGCTCCTCGAGCCCTCGAAGAAGCCGGACGCGCTGGTGTTGAAGCAGGCGCTAGAGAAGGCAAGAGAGCTGTTCCGGACGGACCCAGGCAAGGGGCTGTCTCTGCTGAACCGGGGGCTGAAGCCCTTCGAGGGAAAGAAGAAGTCCGAGATCCATGAGGACGTGCTGGACCCGGTAGGCCGCGCCCTCAACATCCGGGGGATCTGCCTTCACAAATTGAAGCGGTTCGACGACTCGCTGGCGGACTTCGATCGCGGCATGCGACTGGGATCCGGCTTCTGCGCGCTCAACCTCGCCAACGACCAGCTGGAGGTCCTGAAGGACTATCGGAGCGCGCTGAAGACCACGGACCGGATCCTCAACGACATGTTCCTGCGCCTGGACCTGAGTGAGGAGCGCGCCTCAAGCGTGTTTTCGCTCCGGGGTGTCTCGCTGTTGTGCCTGGGGAAGGAGAAGGAAGCCCGGGAGGCCTACGCCAGCGTCTTCAAGTTCCTGCAAGGGGAAGAGCAGGCCAAGTCGTTCATCAAGGAGCTGGAGACCCACGTGATCAAGAAGCGCCTCCCGCAAGCCGGGGTCGCCTCCAAGCTGGTCGAACGCCTGGAGCAGGCCGGCAAGCCGGGGAAGAAGCGGCCGAAGAAGAAGTAGGCCTCGCCTCCACGCGGACCCGTTCCTGTGCTCGCGAGACACCGCAAGGCACAGGACGGCCCGCGCGCAGGGGAGGGCGCGGCCAGGCACCCTCAGCCCCGGAATGGCTTCAGCGGCCAGCGAGCTGGCGAAGCAGCTCCGCGACCTCGGCCGGAAGCGCGGCGCCGTGGGCGCGCGCCTCGTGCAGGTCGAGCTCCGACAGGGTCGCCGCCTGCTTGGAGGCGGGCACCACGATCCGATGCTGCATCGAGGCCACCTTGTGCTGTTCGGAGGAGCAGGCCACCGGCGGGCTGCGAACGGGCATGGTCCGCACGTAGGGCTCACCCTTCGCGTCCTGGGTGGCTTCCAGCTCCTGGAGCACCGCGTACACGTCGCGGCTCTCCTTCTGGGAGTGGGCCTGGGTAAGCAAGTCGGGCAACCGCCCGTAGATCGCCAGCAACTCCACGGTGGTCATCGACGTCCTCTCAAGTGAGTCAATTGCATCGCGCGCAGCCTAGCAGCCCCTGATGGGACTACGGCAGCACCAGTTCGATCCGGTGTCTCTTTCCTGATTCGACCCACCCACTGCATCCGGCCGACCTCTCAGCCAGAGCCCGGCGCTGGCCGCCGCCGGGGCAGTGCCAACGTCCTCGTCATCAGAACGGGTCGTGGGCGGAGACCGGCGGAGGGAGCGGAACACGATCCACCGACTGATCGTCGTACTCGAGCAGCAGCTCCAGCTCGGCGTTGGGGGCGGGCTTCCGGGCAAGGTGGATGGCCAGGACGTCTCCGGTGGAGACCGGCACCGCCAGCTGCACACCGTCGTTGAGCGTGGTGTCCGGGGTTCGCTGCGCGGCGACGCCCAGGGCCCCGTAGAGGCCCGGGGTGCTGTCCCACCGGGTCCAGGTCTCGGCGCGCTCCAGCACCTGGATCCGCTGGATGACTCCGTCCCGGCAAGGAACCAGCCGGAGGACATAGTCCCCCTTCCCATCTGGCTTGGGTTGGCCGGCCCCGACCAGGTCCCGCGAACCCTCTCCCTGACGGGCGGCGGAGGGGGTGCAGCGCGTGTTGGTCACCGGTGGCAGCGTGGGGAAGTCCAGCAGCGCCGGGGCCCAGCGCAGCTCCAGCTGCTTCTCCAGGGGCGGATGGCCCTCCACCACTGCCTGGAACTGCGCGGGGCCTGGCGGGACCTCCAGCTCGAACCCACCCTGGGCATCGGTGCGGGTCTCCAGACGGGTGGAGGCGACCATCAGCCTCGCGCCCCTCACCGGGCGGGCCGGGCCCCCGAAGGCGTCCTCAATCAGCAGCCGCCCCTTCACCTTCGCCACCGGGGTCAAACTCAAGGAGGGCGCGAGCACCTCCTCCTCTGGCTCGCCGGAGACCACCACCTCCGCGCTGGCCTCCCCCTCCAGGGTGGCCAGCTCCGAGACCCGGATCTGGTGGGTCCCCTGGGGGACGTCGCGCGCCACGAAGTGGCCTCTCTCGTCCAGCTCCACCCGCTGCTCGCCGACCGTGACGGTCACCCGGTGGAACTCGTCGCGCTGGGCCAGGAGCACCGAACCCTTCACGGTGGAGCCAGTGATCACCACCGGCTTTGAGGAGGAGCGGGGCCGGTAGAGGCCGGCGAAGACGGCCACCGCGGAGACCAGTCCGATCACGATGCCGGGGGCCAGCTTCGAGTTGACGCTCCAGCGCTGGCTGGCCGGACGCGATGCTGAGGCCACCGGCGCGGGGCGCGAGCGCGGCGGCGGTCTGATGGGAGGGGGAGGGGGGGGCGCTGAAGTTCGAGCCGCGGCGGTGGGAGGCCGCGAGATGGCGACGGGAGGCTCTGGGATGAAGGGGGGCCCCTCGGGCTGTGGCACCGCCTCCTCCCCGGATCTGCTGCTCCAGGCGCCGACCATCAGCGCCACGATCGCTGCCAGGCGCAGGATCACATGGAGGGCGATCGCGGCCCGCATCTGGGAACCGCCCGTCTCCCGGTAGATCTCCACGTTCGCGTACAGCAGGTACCCTTCGGCCGCCACCAGCAGCGCCGCCAAGGTCCATGAGGGCCGGGCCAGCAGCAGGGCGGCGGCGCCGCCCAGGCCGAACAGGATGACCCACTCCAACCACGCGTCCTTGCCGACGACGAAGATGCCGACCGCAATCCAGCAGAGGTGTCCCCAGATCAGGGCGGCGGCGGTGATGTACGGCGCACCCGGGCCGTGCACGTTCCGCTTCAGGATCCCGAAGGCGCCGATCCCGACCAGCGTCGGGATGAATAGCATTGCCCCGAAGAACCGACTGGCGAGGACCCCGCCCAGCCCGGCGAACCCCATCACCAACAGGGAGGCGAACGACATCTGCTGCGGCGGGGTGGGCGCCGAGGCGGGCGCGGCCACATAGGTCACCCGCGGTGGAGCGGGCGGCGCGGAGGGTTCCGCCGCCAGGGGCAATCCATCCACCGTCAGCTCCACCGAGGGCACCACCCCGTTCCGGCTGATGATGATCCGGACGTCGACCCCTTCGATGGGCAGCAGGTGTTCCGAACGGGGATCATTGGAGAAGCTGGTCGACACCGAGAAGCCATCGACGATCACCTCTTCCCTGCCACCACCCCCCAGGCGCAGCTCGACCTGATGCCCGAGTGGCGGGACCTGCCAATTGAATTGCACGCGACCCCCCTGATCTGAGCCGCAGTATAACGGGCCCTTCCGCCCATGACTGCCCGGCTTGCGTGCCCCCACTGCTCGTTGCTGCACCTGTCCCAGGCGGATGGGCGCTGTCCCCGGTGCCACCGGGCGATCGAGGCGCCAGCGGGCGGGACGGCGCGCGCCCTCTCCTCCAGGGTGGGGCGGTGGGTGACCGTGATCGGCGTGGTCACCTTCATCCTCGAGGTGGGGGGCGTGCTGGTCGCGGTGATGGCACGCCTGCGATCCGACGGGAGGCTGAACACCCGGGTGGACTACGTGCTGGGTCCGGATCTCAATCGGCTGCTGCTGTATGCAGCCCTGGCAGTCCTCACCGCCCTGTGGCTGACCACACGCGCCGCTGAGCGCCGGATCGGCCAGGCGACTGCTCGCGATCTCCAGCCGGACCACCTGTGGGGCGAGGCCCGGTTGCTGCTGGAGGAGCTGTGGCGCTCCAGCCCCCTGCTGGGCCGCGGCTGGATTCTCCTGGCCTCGACCACCGCCCTGCTGTGGATGGGCTTTCTGCTGGCGTTCCGCTGGCAGCAGGGTGGGTGGAGTCCCGAGGTCCTCGCCGCAGAGGTGGGGCTGGGCGCCGCCGCCGCGCTGGTGGAGTTCTCCTTCCTCTCCTTCGTGAGCCAGGTCGCCAGCCCCCAACTGGCGGTTCCCGTGCTGCTGCAGGCCGCACCCCAGGCGCCCATCACGGTGCAACTCCGTTCGCCGCCTCCAGAGGCGCCAGCGCCTCTCGTGTTGCCCACCGTCGAGGGTGGTGCAGGCTGCTGCGTGGCCTGCGAGGCGCCGCTGGTCTCCAACCGCTGCAGCCAGTGCGGCGCCACCGCGACCGCCGGCGGGTTCCGGATCCTGAAGTTGCTTGGGCAGCGCGCCTACTCACGCACCTACCTGGCCCGGGCGCCCGACGGTTCGCACGCGGTGCTCAAGGAGCTCCTGTTCGCCAGCGTCCCGGACACCTTGACCCTGGAGGCCTTTGACCGGGAGGCCGCGGTGCTGGGGAGCCTGCGCCACCTCCGGGTTCCCAGGTTCCTTCGCGCCTTCCGGGAAGGAAACGGACCGGCGCTGCGCTGCTATCTGGCGATGGCCTGCGTGGAGGGCGCTCCGCTGGACCAGCTGCTGACGAGCGGACCATTCCCGGAGCCGAGGGTGGCCGCGGTGGCGCGCGATGTGCTGGAGGTGCTGGCCTACCTCCACAGCCGGACCCCGCGCGTCCTCCACCGGGACATCAAGCCCTCGAACCTGGTGGAGGACGTCCAGGGACGGATCCACGTGGTGGACTTCGGCGCCTCCCGGGACGTGGAGCGGACGGTGAACCAGGGGACGCTGGTGGGGACCGTGGGGTTCATGGCGCCGGAGCAGCTGGCCGGCCAGGTGGATCCCACGACCGACCTGTACTCACTGGGGACCACCCTGGTCTGCCTGCTCACCGGGGCCGCTCCCTCGGACCTGATGCAGCCCAACGGCGCCATCGCCTTGCCCTCCACCCTCCGCGCTTCCAAGCCGTTCGTCCGCTTCTTGAAGCGGCTCACCGCCGCACGCCGCGCGGATCGCTTCCAATCGGCGGAGGAGGCGCTGGCTGCCTTGATGCGGGTGTAGGGGTGCTATCGGCAGTGTGGCCGGCCAGGCCGGCTGAGCCCAAGCCCGTTCCGCCCCGGTCAGCCTCAGTGCTCGTGCTTCGGAGGCGGCAGCTTGATCACCGACGGGTCCAGCTTCCACACCCCGTTGAGCATGTCGGAGGCGTAGAGCATCCCGTCCATCAGGTGCACGCCCCACACATAGTTCTCGCCCGGCTTGCCGAGCAGCGCGTGGCCGACCTCCCGGCCCTGCTTGCTCATGTCGATCCGGCCATCCGCCGTCACCTCGTCGCCGTGGCCGTGCGAGAGATCCCCGCGGATGTCCAGCGCCCGCACGCCGCCGTTGTAATAGGCCGCGTAGAGGATCCCCTTCTCCGCATCGAGCGAGAAGTTATGGGTGCCGGCGCCCGCGACGTGGAAGAAGGCGACCTCCTTCGGAGCGCTGGGGTCGGTGATGTCCACCACGTGGATGTCGCCTTGCGAGGACTTGCCGATGCTGCCGGGGACCTCTTCGCCGATGAAGGCGAAGGTCTTCCCTGAGAGCGGATCCTGGTAGGTGTCGATGTTGTGCACGTTGCCGTTCTTGGTCGCGTACGTGCTGATCTTCACCGGGTTCTCCGGCGTGCCGCCCTTCCCGCCACCGCCGATGTCGTAGATGGTCATGCCCTGGTCCCAGCCGGCGGCGAAGAGCAGGCCGTTCTTCACGTGGACGTCGTGCTGGTACGGGCTGCCCACCTCCTGCACGTTGACCTCGCGCGGCTTGGCCGGGTCGGACAGGTCCACCGTCACCAGCTTCGGCGGGCGCGCGTAGATGTTGGAGAGGAATCCGTAGAGCTTCCCGTCCACCCGCGCCAGCTCCGCGGTATGGACCTCGCCGCGATTCGACGGGGACTGGAAGGTGCCCAGGTGCTTGGGGTTCGCGGGGTCGGAGAGGTCGTAGGTGAGGAACTGGCCGCGCTCAGTGCAGGCCGTCAGCAGCTTGCCGTCGTCGGAGACCTGCACGTCGCCGATGGTGCCGGCGCCGGGGATGGTGATCGCGCCGATCGCCCTGGGCGCACCTGATTTGGTGTCCCAGATGTTGATGGTGTCGCCGCTCTTGCCCCGGTTGCCCCAGGTGGTGGTGTAGACGAACCCGTTTTTGCCGTGGACCTCGGCGGTGTAGCGGTCCTTGATCTCGCCCAGCCCGACCGTCGGCAGCTCCACCGACTTCGCCGGCTCGGGGTTGGAGACGGTGGTGATCTCCAGCCCCCAGCCGCGCAGCGTGCCGGTGTCCAGCCGCGCCGCGTCCTCCACGGTCAGCGTCCAGGTGCCCTGCGTCTTCTCGCCCTTGAAGGCGGAGAGGTCGAAGGAGCCCACCAGATCATCCGCCGAGCCACCCTCGCGGCTGGAGACGATCTCCGTCTTTCCGGACGGGCTGGTGAGCTTGACCACCAGATCTCCGCGGTAGCTGTGGCCGAGGTCGAGGCTGAGCTTGAGCGTGTCCAGGTCGTACTGTTCTTCAATCGTCAGCGTGGAGGTCACCGACTGCTGGTCGGGGATCGGCAGGTTCGGCGTGGCGGTGACGGTGATCGGCTTGCCGCCGTGGCCGCGAGGACCGGGAGGGAAGGGACCCACCGGCGGGACGTCCGCATCGCCGATCTCCAGCGAGGGCAGCGCGACGTGCGTGGTCGCAACATGGTTCGCCGGAGCGCGCGAGGCGTCGAAGGTGGACGGAGCGGCGGCAGGAACGCTGGCGGTCGGCGGAGCCACGCGCTCGGAGGATGCGGCCGCCGGCGTCGTCGGAAGCGGGCGCTGCGCGTCGGTCGGGCGGATCGTCATCGGGCTCTCGAAAGAAGGAGGGAGGGGCCGCGTACCATACAGCGGTCGCCGTGCTCCAGAGGGGGGCCGAAGATCACAGAGACGTCAGGACAGCGGCAGCGGTGATCCGCGCGCGGCGGCCGTTCAACCCGGGGGCGAGCAAAGGCTGACGACTCGGTCATCTTGCGGCCATCCCGCCAACCTCCTGGTCCCTGCGTTCCACCAGTACCTCTCCTCACTGGTGGCCCAGGACTGCACCGGTGGTCCGGGCGGAGGCTGCAGGTCCGGCTCGACCGGCCAGTCGCTGCTGACGACCTTTGACGCAACGACGACGGTCAGGTCTCCCTCGAAGTGTTCCGCGCCAGCAGCGAGACCGCCGCGATGATCACGCTGGATCTGGATCTGAACGGCAACGACGGGGTCAAGGACGCGCTGTCGTTCGGCTTCTACTTCACCACCGTCGGCGCGTCGTTCTGAGCGCAGTGAGCGTCCACCGCCCTCGCGTCTGGTGAACCGACAGCGAGGGTCGGGGCAGGGGCCTCACCGCGGAGGATGCGCCAGGGAAGCGAGCACGTCCGCTTGCGCGGTCACCACCCGCGCCTCGGCCTCGCGCCCCAGTCGGAGGTACTCAGCGGCAGCTTCGCGTCGCTCGCGGAGCTCCCGCTCCAGCAGGGCGAGGACTGCTTCGGGTGACAGCACCCGCCGCGGAACCTCCCCGGCGCCCAGGCTGCCTGCGCTCCCCGCGAACGCGCCGTCATCGCTCGCAGGCGCACTGCTCATCGGCACCGCCTCGGCGTTCTCGATCGCGGCCAGGGTCTCCCGCATTACCGACAGGGCCGGCCTGTCCTTCGCGCTGAGCGCCACGCGAAGCCGGCCGCGCAGGAGCGCCTTCCATTCGTCGACGGTCATCACCCCCACAGTCTACGCAAGGGCCGGGTGGAGGTCGGGCTCGTCCTTTGGGGCGCGTCAACCGGACGATTCGTCCCGCGGAACAGCTGGCCGCTTAGGCGGGCAAGTCGGACCGCGAAGGCTGCAAATGCTGCCCGGGTGGCGAACACTGGAGCGGCCGGAGAAAGTAGGCTGGCGCCGGACGGAAACCAGGGCTCCGGAGGCCGCATGGCGACGCAGAAGCCGCAGACGATTGATGCCTATCTCCAGCAGGTGGAGGACCCGGTGGCGCGCAAGACGCTGGGTGCGTTGCGGGCCCAGCTGCACAAGCTGGTCCCCGGGGCCACCGAGGCGATCAGCTACCAGATGCCAGCCTTGAAGGTGGAGGGTGGAACGGTGGCCGGCTTCGCCTTCTTCGGAAAGAACTGCGGCCTCTATCCGTTCAGCGGCGGGGTGATCCCCAAGCTGAGCTCGGAGCTGGAGGGGTACAAGACCTCCAAGAGCGGGATCACCTTCCCGCCGGACAAGCCGCTCCCGCTGAAGATCGTCAAGGCGGTGGTCCAGGCGCGCCTGGCGGAGATGGCGATGTTGGGCGGGAAGAAGAAGCCGAAGGCCCCGGCGACGGAGAAGCGCAAGGCGCTGATCACCGAGCGGGTCACCGACACCGCGGTGAAGGAGGCCACCGGGCGGGACTGGAAGGCCTGGATGCAGCGGCTGGACAAGGCGCGGGCGGCGGAGCTGAACCACAAGCAGTTGGTCGCGCTGCTGGCGGAGGAGGTGGAGTCCAGCTGGTGGCAGCAGTCGATCTCCGTCGCCTACGAGCAGTCGCGCGGCAAGCGGGTGGTGGGCGAGACCGCGGACACCGGCTTCCAGGTCGGGGTGCAGCGCACCCTGCCGATCACCGCGGCGGAGGCGTGGGAGCTGGTGACCGACCAGCCCCAGCGCTGGTTGGGCGCGGGGGCGGAGGCGAAGTTCGAACCCGGCGCCAGCTACCAGGTCCCCAAGCGTCGCGGGGTCCCCGCAGTGCGAGGGCTGGTGCGAGCGATGAAGCCCGGGCAGCGGGTCCGGATGACCTACCACCCGGAGGGCTGGAAGAAGCCGGCCACCCTCCAGGTCACCCTGCTTCCCAAGACCCGGGGCGTCTCCTTCCACGTGCACATGGAGAAGCTCCCGGATGCGAAGGCCCGGGCGGCAATGCGCGAGCACTGGTCGAAGGTGCTGGAGACGTTGGCGAACGCCTGAGCGGGCCGGCTCGAAGGTGATCGCCCGCGTCAGCCGGGCGGCCGCAGCCGCCGGGTCGCCCCCCGCCTAGAAGGTGACGTACAGCCCCTGCTTCGCGGAGACGGCAGCCTGAAGCAGCCCCTGGAGCTGGATCAGGGGCTCATCGGCGGAGGGGAACTTCCGGATCGCCGACTTCAGCAGCAGCAGGTGGCGGGAGACCTCCGCCGGCGGCTGAAAGTACGAGCCCATCTTCCCGGGATTGAAGACGTTGGCGCGCGGCCCCACCGGAGTCCCCAGCATCATCGCCTCGTTGCCCACCACGTGCTGGAGGACCTCGGCGACGAAGCGCCACTGGTCACCCAGCCCGCGGTCGTCCCCCACCCGGTAGTAGCGGGTGAGCGCGAAGTCACCGTACTGGTGCGGATCGGGCAGCTCCACCTTCTCCTCCCAGGACTCGGGGAGCGTGTCGCCTTCGTAGGGATCGGTCAGCTCCGCCCGATTCAGCTGCACCCAGGCCTGAAGCTCCCCGGTGCCACCGTCGGTGAGCGCACGGGTCAGCAACGGCAGCAGCTCTGCCTCGAAGCGCCGGTGATCGAAGAGGTAGGCGTGGTGGAGCATGCTCATGCGCGGGAGATCCTGACCCGGGGGCGGGCCCGTGGGCCAGCCCCTTCTCTGCTGTCCTAGCGGACCTTGGGCTTGGCCCCCAGCCGCTCCATCGCGTGGCGGAAGGTGGGCAGCTCCTGGGCACCCTGGATCCCGAACTTGTCGCCGAGGACGAAGGTGGGCACCGCGCTGACTCCCATCTGCTGCGCCTGCGCCACCAGTTCCTCCACCCGCTGGCGGTAGTCGCCGCGTTCGATCGCCCGCTGGAGTTCGTCCGGATCCAGCCCGGCATCCACGGCCGCGCCGCGCAGGGTCTCCATCGCGTACAGGTCCTGCGACTCCTCCCAGTAGCGCTTGAGCAGTGAGGCGTGCAGCGGCGCCAGCTTCCCCTTCCCCCGGGCGAACTCCACCGCCTCGTGCGCGCGGCGGGTGGAGGGGGTGATGTCCCGGAACTGCATCTTCAGTCCCTCGCGCGCGGCGCGGGCCTTGAGCGGGTTGTTCGGATCCCGCACCTTCTGCTTGATGTACTCCGGCAGGGGAGAGCCTTCGGGAGGCGTCTCCGGGCGCAGGAAGAACGGCTGCCAGTCCACTTCAATCTCGTACTCACCGCGAAGCTTCTCGACCTCCACGAGGCCGACGTAGCACCAGGGTCAAACGAAGTCGGACCACACTCGGACGATGACGGGAGCGCTCATGGTCGGGCACAGATAGCGCCCAGCCTTCGCCGGGACCACTCTCTTTCTCGCGCCCCAGGGGTGTCCTCCCTGGACCGGGGCTCTCGCCAGCCTGCTGGGTGGACAAGGACGAATTGCCGGTGGGAGCGGTCCAATCTGGATACCGTCCGCTCCGATGCCAAACGATCCGCTCCGGCGCCTCGCCCCGCTGTGCCTTCTCGCCCTGGGGTGCCTCACCGTGGTCCGGCCGGAGCCCCCGGTGATTGCGACCTCTCCGGCCGTCGAGGCCTCCCCGCCCGCCGCTCCGCCCGCGCCGGTGTTGGGTCCGGACGGTGGCTATCCGCAGTTTCCCAGTGACATCCCCTCCACCTTCGTCTCCCCCACGGCGCAGCTGGACCACGAGCGGCGTTCGGTGGAGATCCCGATGCGCGACGGGGTGAAGCTGCACACGGTGATCCTCCTCCCCCGGGGGGCGAAGGGGCGGCCGATGCTGCTCACCCGCACCCCCTACGACGCGGAGGGAATGACCCGCCAGGCGAACAGCGTGCACCTGGCGAGCGTGATCCAGGGCTACGACCACCCGGCGGATGTGATCATCGAGGCCGGGTACATCCGGGTGGTCCAGGACGTGCGGGGCAAGTACGGCTCCGAGGGCGACTACGTGATGAACCGCCCGCTGCGTGGTCCCCAGAACCCGACCCCGGTGGACCACGCCACCGACACCTACGACACCATCGAGTGGCTGGTGAAGAACGTCCCCGAGTCCAACGGGCGGGTGGGGATGGTGGGCATCTCCTACGACGGCTACCTCCCGCTGATGGCCACCGTGGATCCCCATCCGGCACTCAAGGTGGCGGTGGCGATGAACCCGATGGTGGACGGCTGGATGGGCGACGACTGGTTCCACCACGGCGCCTTCCGGCAGACGATGCTGCCGTACATCCACGATCAGCTGGCCACCCGGAGGAATGAGGTGAAGTGGACCAGCGGCTACCGGGACACCTACGACGAGTACCTCTCCGCCGGCTCGGTGGCCGGGCTGGCCCGCCGCCACGGGCTGGAGCAGCTGGGGTTCTACCGCAAGCTGCTGGCGCACCCGACCTACGACGCGTTCTGGCGGGACCAGGCGGTGGACAAGGTGCTTGCCGCGCGGCCGCTGACCGTGCCGCTGATGGTGGTGCACAGCCTCTGGGACCAGGAGGACACCTACGGTGCCCCGGCGCTGTACGCGGCGCTGGAGCCGAAGGACGTCATGAATGACCGACTGTTCCTGGTGATCGGACCGTGGAGCCACGGGCAGGGGATCGGCGACGGCAGCAGCCTGGGCGCGCTGGACTTCGGCAGTGACACCGCGGCCCGCTTCCGGCACGAGATGCTGCGGCCGTTCCTGGACCAGTACCTGGTGGAAGGGGCTCCGGCGGCCCGCCTGGCCCCGGTGAACGCCTTCGAGACCGGACGGAACCGCTGGGTGGAGCTGCCGGCGTGGCCGGCGGGCTGCGCCAGCGGCTGCACGGTGAAGCCCCGGCCGCTCTACCTCCGCCCGGACTTCAGCCTGGGCTTCGCGGCTCCCACCGCCGGTGGTGCGGCCTTCGACGAGTACCTCTCCGATCCGGCCAAGCCGGTGCCGTACCGCGGACGGCCGATCGTGGACTCCGGCGCTCCGGCCTCCACCGACCCCTGGAGAACGTGGCTGGTGCGGGACCAGCGGGAGACGGCCGCCCGCCCGGACGTGCTGGTCTACGTCTCCGAGGTGTTGACCGAGCCGGTCAAGATCAGCGGCCGGCCGATCGCGAACCTGATCGCGTCGACCAGCGGCACCGACTCCGACTGGGTGGTGAAGCTGGTGGACGTGTACCCGGAGGAGTTCGCGCTGGACCCGGAAATGGGCGGCTACCAGTTGACGGTCGCCGGCGACATCTTCCGCGGCCGCTACCGGGAGAGCTTCGAGAAGCCGGTGGCGCTGACCCCGGGGAAGGCGCTGCCGTACCGCTTTGCGCTGCCCACCGCCCACCACGTGTTCATGCCCGGCCACCGGATCATGGTGCAGATCCACTCCACCTGGTTCCCGCTCTACGACCGGAATCCGCAGACGTTCGTGAAGAGCATCTTCGAGGCCCAGCCCGGGGACTACCGGCAGGCAACCCAGCGCGTGTACCGCACTCCGGGACAGGCCAGCTTCGTGGAGCTGCCGGTGGTCATCGAGGCGGGTCGGTAGGAACGGGTCCTGCCGAGGGCCCCGCCTGTTCTGCTCTTCCCCGGTGCGGGGCGACTCTGCCTGCCTGCTTGCTCAACTGGGAGAAGAAGCCGGCGCATCTTGTTCGGTCCGCAGCCCGGAACCATGTATGTGGGCGCCTCCAAAAAACCTGCCGAGGAAGGGCGAAGAATGAAGATCACCAAGGACACCGTCGCGACGCTGGAATACCGGCTGCACCTCCCCGACGGCGAGCTGGTCGACGAGGGCACCGCCGAGGACCCGCTGGTCTATCTGCACGGCTACGAGGAGATCGTCCCCGGGCTGGAGAAGGCGCTGGAGGGCAAGGGCGCCGGCGAGACCGTGAAGGTGGTGGTGCCGCCCGGCGAGGCCTACGGCGAATACGACCCGGAAGGTGTGGAGGAGGTGCCCCGCGACAGCCTCCCCAAGGATCTGGTCCTGGAGGAGGGAGGGGTCCTCACCGCCACCGACGACGACGGCGATGAGATCGACTTCCTGATCAAGGCGGTGAAGGGGGACCTGATCACCGTGGACTCCAACCACCCGATGGCCGGCAAGACCCTCCACTTCGACGTGAACATCCGCGAGGTCCGCGCCGCCACCGACGAGGAGCGCGAGCACGGCCACGCGCACGTTCCCGGTCACGAGCACTGAGGAAAGGGGAGCGCGGGCTTTGGCTCGCGCTTCCTGAATCAAGAGGGGGCGCGGCTCCCGATCGCGCCGGTGGTTGAGGTGCGGCTACGGCGCGTTCAGTCTGCCCAGCACGGACTGAAGGGGGATGAACCCGAAGCGGCGGCTGTCCGCGGTCAGCTGCGGCTTGTCCCCCAGGACCAGCAGCGCGTCCGGGGGCACGACGCCACCGGTACTCTCGGCAAGGTGTTGGAGCACCCTCCGGGCCCGCTCATCCAGGAAGTAGCCCTGTCCCTCTGAGTTCACTGCCGGCTCGCCACTGATCAACAACCGCCAGCTGCGCTCCAGCATCCGCACTTCAAAGCGGTCTCCGGGAACGGCGGCGATCACCTTTCCCAACGGGGCGGGGTGGCCGACCCACGGGAAGACCACCAGCTCGCCTCGGCGCGGTGGGTGGCAGCGGTAGTAACCCTCCACCAGTTCCAATTGAATGCCCGGAGCCACGCGAGGGGCCAATGAGTCGCCGCGGATGAGGTACGGGATCCGCCTGAGCTCGCAGCCCGGATCCTGAACAGCGGCCGTCCTGCCCCGCGAGGCCTCTTGAACGGCTTCCGGGCGCAAGGTCGTTTTCGGCCCGCGCGCCCTCTCTCCCTGTGGACCCGAGCGCGGGATTCCCGCCCCCGGCTCGCCGGCTCCGGCAAGGCGCGTGGGGGAAGTTTGTTCGTGGAGACAAGTTCCACGGCAAATCTGGCCCAAAACCGGGGGGGAAACTGTTCCCGGAGACAAGTTTCCCCCAGGGCCCCCCGTGTTGCTCGAGCCGTTCGAGCCGTTCGAGCCGTTCGAGCCGTTCGAGCCGTTCGAGCCGTTCGAGCCGTTCGAGCCGTTCGAGCCGTTCGAGCCGTTCGAGCCGTTCGAGCCGTTCGAGCCGTTCGAGC
>JAKFFE010000042.1:0-47401 GCA_036675345.1 Myxococcaceae bacterium | reverse complement strand
CGTGCAGCTGCCTGCCGGCACCGAGATGGTGATGCCGGGCGACAACATCGCCATCGAGGTGGAGTTGATCACCCCGATCGCGATGGAGAAGGAGCTGCGGTTCGCCGTCCGTGAGGGTGGCCGGACCGTGGGCGCCGGCGTGGTGGCGGAAGTGATCGCCTAGGCCTTCGTCGTCGCTGCGGTGTGTCTGAGGGCCTCGGTGGGGAACGCTCCCCGCCGGGGCCTTGCTGCATCCGGGCCCTCCCTTCTTTGATGGCCCTGGATCTTTCGTGGACCAGCCGCGGCGCCAGGGGAGAGGGGAGCAAAAAACGCCCCGGTGGCGAGGGGGGCGGTAAGCTCCCCGACCCTATGAACACCACCGCCCGTCCACTCCTGCTGGGGCTCTCCCTGCTCCTGGCCACCCCGGCCCTGGCCTCGTGGGAGGCCCGGTTGGGGCCCGTCTCCGGAGAGGTCCAGACCCAGGCCCCGCGCGCTGCCGCCAAGCCCGCCAGCGAGGGCAGGTCCCTGGCGGTCGGGGAGCGGATCCAGACCTCGCCGCAGGGCCGGGCCACCGTGGTGTTCGATGACGGGGCCACCGTGGAGCTGGCCGGGGACACCGAGCTGGTGTTGGTGGCGCCTCCCAAGAAGAAGGGGATCCCCCCGGTGCGGTTCTCGCTCTCCGGTGGCGAGGTCACCGTCCGTGCCCAGTCGGTGCCCGGGTCCTTCGTGGTGCGGGTCCCCGCCGGCAGCGTGTGGCTGTTCTCCGCCCGCGCCCGGATCGGTGTGGACGGCAACCAGGTGCGCGCCTCGGCCCTGGAGGGGCGGGTGGAGGTGGCCACCGTGGGGCGCGCCGCCAAGCTCCAGGCCGGGCAGGGCGTGGAGGCCAAGAAGGGCTCCGCGCCAGGCCGGCCCTTTTCCCTGCCCCCGGAGGGGGACTCCTCCACTGCGGCCGCTGCCCCCTCGCCCAAGGAGAAGACTCCCCCGCCGGATCTGGGTGGGTTCGGGCTGGACCTGACCGAACAGCCCGCCGCCGAGGAGGAGGACACCGAGACCCAGCCGCAGGAGGAGGTAGCCCAGGCCGCTGCCCCTCCGCCCGCGCCGGCGCCGGAGGTGAAGACGTCCTCCACCCCGATGTCCCTCCAGTTCCGCCTGGGCGGGGTGGTGGCGCCGGGGCTGATGCTGGGGCTTCCCAACACCTTTGCCGGAGGCACCTTGCGGGTCCGCGGAGGGCTGGTGCTGTTCCCCTGGCTGGAGCTGGGGCTCTCCGTGGGCTTTGGCCAGTGGGCGCGGCTGGGGGAGCTGGTCCCCGATCGTCCGGGCTATGCGGCGCTGGCCACCCTGGAGGCCGAGCTTGCCGTCCGCGTCCCCTTCGGGGCGCCATTCGCGGAGCTGGGCGTGGGCTACCGCGGCTTCACGGTCGAGGAGGCCCGACGCGGGTATCTGAACGAGACCGGCCCGGTGGCACTCAGCGTGGGCGGTGGGTACAGCCTCCAGCTGGGGCTGCCGGTGGACGTGATGCTGCGGCTGGGGGCCATCCCCGGCACCCGGACCTCCTTCCTCACCGAACTCCACGTCGTCGTCTGGGCGTTCTAGGGGAGGGGAGCAGCCCCCTGGTCGGCTGCTCACCGATCCCACTTCCCGGCTTTTTTCCAGGGCTTCGCACAGGGTTGTTGACGTGCGGAGACAGACATGGGAAATGCCGCGCGCGCTGGCGGGGTTGGACCCCGTTGAGTCCGTCGAAGCAAAGACGGACACGGGCTTCGGGGTCGTCCCGCAAGTCCGAAAGCAAACTAGGTAGTTGCATCCACGGGAAGCCTTTGCTAGAAGGCCCGCCCCCGTCGCACCGAATCGGTTCTCTGACATCCAGGTGGGTTGGAGCGCTCAGTTTTCGGGCGAGGAACGCAAGAGGGTTTGATGGCGACTCAGAAGATTCGAATCCGGCTGAAGGCGTACGACTCCAAGCTCCTGGATCAGAGCGCGGGCGAGATCGTCGAGACGGCCAAGCGGACCGGTGCCAGGGTCGCGGGCCCGATTCCGCTGCCCACCCGGATCAACAAGTTCACCGTTCTCCGTTCGCCGCACGTGGACAAGAAGTCACGTGAGCAGTTCGAGATCCGGACTCATAAGCGCTTGCTCGATATCCTCGAGCCTACCCAGCAGACGCTGGACGCGCTGATGAAGCTGGACCTGTCCGCCGGCGTTGACGTGGAGATCAAGAGCTAAGGGGCGCAAGCCTCTTCGTTCTTTAGGAGCAACCATGAAGTTCGACGTTCTCAACCTGGACTTGAAGAAGGTCTCCGAGATTGAACTCTCGGACGACGTCTTCGCCGCCGAGCCCAACGATCACCTCCTGTACGAGGTGGCGAAGATGCAGCAGATCAATCGCCGCCGCGGAACGGTGGCGGTCAAGAACAGCTCGCTGGTCTCCGGCGGTGGCAAGAAGCCCTGGAAGCAGAAGGGCACCGGCCGCGCGCGTCAGGGCTCGATCCGCGCC
Organism: Myxococcaceae bacterium; assembly: GCA_036675345.1. GTDB lineage: Bacteria > Myxococcota > Myxococcia > Myxococcales > Myxococcaceae > JALYOC01. The sequence goes on along the minus strand of JAKFFE010000042.1, from coordinate 44,928 downwards.
TCCCACTGGGTCGGCGGCGGTAAGGCGATGGGCCCCAAGCCCCGCGACTACTTCTACCGTCCGCCCAAGCAGGTCCGGCGCGGCGCGCTGAGGGTCGCCCTGTCGCAGAAGGCCCGCGACAACAACCTGATCATCCTCCAGGACTTCCCCCTGGACGCGGCCAAGACCAAGGCCGTGGCGGAGATCCTCACCAAGCGCCTGAAGCTGCAGGACGCCCTGGTGGTGGACGAGAAGAAGAACGAGCAGCTGCACCGCAGCGTGCGCAACCTGGCCACCTTCGACGTGCTGCCTCCCGAGGGCGTGAACCTCGAGAGCATCATGCGTCGCAAGGGCCTGGTGCTCACCTCGGCCGCGGCCAAGGCGCTGGAGGGCCAGCTGTCATGAACCAGAACGACGTCATCAAGGGACCGTTGATCACCGAGAAGCTGGACCGGGCGCGCGAGCGTTTCCACCAGTACTCGTTCCTGGTGGACCGCAAGGCCTCCAAGCACGACGTGGCCCGCGCGGTGACCGCGCTGTTCAAGGTCAACGTGGAAGAGGTCCGCACCCTGATCGTCCGCGGCAAGATCAAGCGGGTGGGCAAGAGCATCGGCAAGCGCCCCAATTTCAAGAAGGCGATCGTCACCCTCAAGGAGGGCGACAAGATCGAGCTCTTCGAGGGAGGCGCGGTCTAACGACCGCGAGGAAACACCATGGGTATCAAAACCTTCAAGCCCACCTCCGCTGCCCGTCGCCTGATGACGGTCTCCGACTTCGCCGAGCTGACCAAGGCCAAGCCGGAGAAGGCACTCACCGAGTCGATGAAGCGGTCCGGTGGACGCAACGTCCACGGCCACATCACCCGGCGTCACCAGGGTGGCGGCCACAAGCGCCGCTACCGCGTGATCGACTTCAAGCGCCGGGACAAGGACGGCGTGCCGGCCAAGGTCGCTGCGGTGGAGTACGATCCGAACCGCACCGCCAACCTGGCGCTGCTGCACTACGCGGACGGCGACAAGCGCTACATCCTGGCCCCGGTCGGGATCTCGGTGGGCGACACCCTCCAGGCCGGTCCGGAGTCGGACATCCGCCCGGGGAACTCGCTGCCCCTGCTGAACATCCCGGTCGGTACCGTGATCCACAACCTGGAGCTGAAGCCGGGTCGTGGGGCGCAGATCATCCGGTCCGCCGGCACCTCCGGCCAGCTGATGGCCAAGGAGGATCGCTACGCGCAGGTCCGTCTGCCCTCCGGTGAGGTCCGCAAGGTCCTGATCGAGTGCCGGGCCACCGTCGGCCAGCTGGGCAACATCGAGCACGAGATCATCCGCATCGGCAAGGCCGGTAAGTCCCGCTGGCTGGGCATCCGTCCCACCGTCCGCGGTCTGGCCATGAACCCCGTCGACCACCCGCACGGCGGCGGCGAGGGCAAGTCCGGCCAGGGAAATCCGCATCCGGTTTCGCCCTGGGGCAAGAAGACCAAGGGCCTGACCACCCGCAAGAACAAGCGGACCGACAAGTTCATCATCACTGCTCGCCGTCAGGGCGCGCGCAGCCAGTAAGGGACTTTAAGCCATGGCGCGTTCAGTCAAGAAGGGCCCGTTCGTCGATGCGCACCTCGCGAAGAAGGTCGACGACATGCTCAAGAACAACAAGAAGTCGGTGATCAAGACCTGGTCGCGCAGGTCGACGATCCTCCCGGAGTTCGTGGGACACACCTTCGCGGTGCACAACGGGAGGAAGTTCATCCCGGTGTTCGTCACCGAGAACATGGTGGGCCACAAGCTCGGAGAGTTTGCCCCCACCCGCACTTTCGGCGGTCACTCCGCGGAGAAGAAGGTCGCCAAGGCCCCGGGCAAGTAGCCCACGGACCAAAGCGAGCTAGGAGAAGAAACATGGAATCCAAGGCGCATCTTCGCAATCTGCGTCTGGCCCCGCGCAAGGTCTCCCTTGTGGTGGCCCTCGTTCGTGGCAAGAACGTAGGCGCGGCGCTCAGCATCCTGAAGTTCACCAACAAGGCGGCCGCGAAGCCGGTCGCCAAGCTCATTGCCAGCGCGGTGGCCAACGCCTCCGATCTGTCCAAGGGCGAGGTGGACGTGGACAAGCTTTTCGTCAAGACCATCTCCGTCGACCAGGGCCCCACTTCGCGCCGCTACATGCCGCGCGCCATGGGCCGGGCCACCCGGATCAACAAGAAGACCAGCCACATCCACGTGGTCCTCGCGGACGCCGCCAAGTAGTCGCGGCTACCGAACCGACATTGCGGTCCTTCCCAGCAGGGGAGGCCGGAAAGATTGAAGGGAGTTCAAGTTGGGTCAGAAAGTTCATCCGATCGGGTTCCGCCTCGGGGTCATCCGCACCTGGGAGTCGAAGTGGTTCGAGCACAAGAACTACGCGAAGTGGCTCCATGAGGACATCCGGATCCGGGAGTTCGTCAAGCAGTCGATGACGCACGCCGGTGTCTCCCGCGTGGAGATCGAGCGGGCCGCGAACAAGGTGAAGGTCAACGTCCACACCGCGCGGCCGGGCATCGTGATCGGCAAGCGGGGCGCCGGGATCGAGACCATCAAGAAGGACATCCAGAAGTTCACCTCCAACGAGGTGTTCTTGAACATCGTCGAGGTCCGCAAGGCCGAGACCGATGCGCAGCTGGTGGCGGAGAACATCTGCCAGCAGCTGGAGCGCCGGATCGCCTTCCGCCGCGCGATGAAGAAGTCCATCCAGACCGCCATGAAGTTCGGCGCCAAGGGCATCCGGGTTGCTTGCTCCGGTCGGCTCGGCGGCGCGGAGATGGCGCGTTACGAGTGGTACCGCGAAGGCCGCGTCCCCCTGCACACCCTGCGCGCGGACATTGACTACGGCTTCGCCGAGGCCAAGACCACCTACGGCAAGATTGGCTGCAAGGTTTGGGTCTGCCGCGGTGAGGTTCTCCCCGGCAAGGGCAACGCTGCCCCGATGCCGCTGCCGCGCTAAGCGCGACACCCTAGCAACTTCAAGGAACGACCATGCTGCAACCATCTCGTACCAAGCACCGCAAGATGCACAAGGGCCGGAACCCCGGGATGGCCCACCGTGGCTCCAATCTGAACTTCGGTGAGTTCGGCCTGGTGACCCTCCAGCCGGGCTGGCTGACCTCCCGGCAGATCGAGGCAGCCCGTATCGCCATGACCCGCAGCATCAAGCGGGGCGGCAAGATCTGGATCCGGGTGTTCCCGGACAAGCCGATCACCAAGAAGCCCGCCGAGACCCGTATGGGTACCGGGAAGGGTGGCGTCGAGTACTACGTGGCGGTGATCAAGCCCGGCCGCGTGCTCTACGAAATGGGCGGCACCACGGTGGAGGTGGCCAAGGCCGCCTTCCGCCTGGCGCAGGCCAAGCTGCCGGTCCTCACCAAGATCGTCCACCGCGACGACCTGTCGCTGTAACCACCCAGAACTGAAGAGGAGAGAAAAGAAATGGCGACCTCGAAGGAACTGCGTGATTTGACGGTGGAGGACCTGAACCGCCGTGCCCAGGAGATCCGGGACGGGCTGTTCCAGGACCAGCTGAAGATGCGGACTGGCTCTCTGGAGAGCGCCAGCCAGCGGACGGCGAAGCGCCGCGATCTGGCCCGGGTGCTGGGGCTGATCACCGAGAAGCAGCGGGCGGCGAAGGCCTCCGCGCAGGACAAGAAGGCCTAACCAGCCTCAAGGACTTTTGAGCCTGGGCCCCAAAAGGCCGGGCGAGTGAGCGAATCATGGCGGAAGAGACCCAGGTGCAGGCGGCCGACACCACCCAGGCGACGCGCGGGCGTCCTAAGATGCGGGTGGGGATCGTGACCTCCAACAAGATGCAGAAGACGGTGGTGGTCACCGTGCGCCGTCGCGCCCCGCACGCCCGGTACGGGAAGATCCTCAACGCGCGCGAGAAGTACAAGGCGCACGTCGAGGACCACGACTACCCCAAGAAGATCACCATCAACGAGGGCGACCGGGTTCGGATCGCCGAGACCCGCCCGACGTCGAAGGACAAGCGTTGGCGCGTGGTTGAAGTGCTCGAGCGGGCCAAGGGCGTCTGAGAACCCGATTCGGGTTCCTTTCGAATAGAGGAAGCTTTCGATGATCCAGATGCAAAGCGTGCTCGATGTTGCTGACAACTCGGGCGCCAAGAAGGTGTTCTGCATCAAGGTGCTGGGCGGTTCCCAGCGCCGCTACGCGTCGATCGGCGACGTGATCGTGGTCTCCATCCGTGAGGCCCTGCCCAACTCCAAGGTGAAGAAGGGTGACGTGGCCAAGGCCGTGATCGTCCGGACCGCCAAGGAAGTGGGCCGGCCGGATGGCAGCTACATCAAGTTCGACGGCAACTCCGCGGTCCTGATCAACAAGGACCAGGAGCCGATCGGCACCCGTATCTTCGGGCCGGTCGCGCGTGAGCTCCGGGCCAAGAAGTTCATGAAGATCATCTCGCTGGCGCCGGAAGTCCTCTAGGTCTCCAGCCGGGCAAGTTCAGGAGTTTTCGCAATGCAGAAGCTCAAAGTTGGCGACACCGTGCAGGTCATCTCGGGGGCCGAGCGGTCCTCCGCCGAGAAGTCGGCCAAGCGCGGCAAGATCATCAAGATCGACCGGGACGCCGAGCGGGTCAGCGTGGAAGGTCTCCGTCTGGTGACCAAGCACGTGAAGAAGGGCCGCGACCCGAAGAACCCGGAGGGCGGGAAGGTGCAGAAGCCGGGCACCATCGCGCTGTCCAGTGTCCAGCTGGTGTGCCCGAAGTGTGACGCGGCCACCCGGGTGGGCATTCGCAAGAGCGGCGAGAAGTCGGTCCGCTTCTGCAAGGCCTGTGACGCAGAGATTTGACACCTGGACCAGAGTGGGGCATGAGGCCCACCCCCTGGTTGTTCGGGACTAGGCAGTGACGACGGGTGCCGCGAAGGCGGCGCCCCTGATCGCGGGGACGAAGGTCCCTCCGAAGCAGAGGAAGCGACAAGGCAATGGCTGACGAGAACGACAAGAAGGGCGCCGACGAGGCCGCCAAGGCGGCGAAGGCTGCCAAGGCAGAGAAGGCCAAGAAGGCCAAGCGCGGCAAGGAAGAGGCCAAGAAGGCCGGCTACGCCGCCAACATCGAAGAGGGACTCCAGGTCAAGCCGGCGCGTCTGATCGCCCGCTACCGGACCGAGGTGGTTCCCGCCCTGGTCAAGGAGTTCAGCTTCAAGAACCCGCACCAGGCCCCCAAGCTGGTGAAGATCGTCGTCAACATGGGTCTGGGCGAGGCCCTGAACAACAACAAGATCCTGGACTCCGCGGTGGACCAGCTGGCGGCGATCACCGGGCAGAAGCCGGTGATCACCCGGGCCCGCAAGTCGATCGCGAACTTCAAGCTCCGTCAGGGGCAGGCGATTGGCGCGGCGGTCACCCTCCGCAGCCACCGGATGTACGAGTTCATGGACCGTCTGATCAACGTCGCGCTCCCTCGGGTGCGTGACTTCAAGGGCGTCTCCAGCAAGGCCTTTGACGGGAAGGGGAACTACACGCTCGGCGTCCGCGAGCAGATCATCTTCCCCGAGATCAACTACGACCAGATTGAGAAGGTGAAGGGTTTGAACATCACCTTCGTCACCACCGCCCGGAACGATGAGCAGGGATTGGCGCTGCTGCGTCAGTTCGGCATGCCGTTCCGCCAGTAGTTCAAGAAAGCACGACCGTGGCCAAGCTCTCGAAGATCGCCCAGGCGAAGCGCAAGCCGAAGTTCGCCGTTCGCAAGTACAACCGGTGCCCGCTGTGTGGCCGGCCCCGCGCGTTCCTGCGCAAGTTCCAGATGTGCCGCATCTGCCTGCGCAAGCGCGCGCTGGCGGGTGAGATCACCGGCGTGATCAAGTCCTCCTGGTAGTCAGGCGGGCAGCACCGGTTTTCCCAGGCAGCACGTTTCAGGCAGTGGCCCGAAAGGGCTTCCTTCCGTCCTCCGAACCCCCGGGATGGTCCCGGCAGGCGGTGATGGAAACCAAGTTGGAGATGTACCCATGCCGGTGAATGACCCGGTCGGCGACATGCTGACCCGCCTGCGGAATGCTTCGCGGGCCCGCCACGACAAGACCGTGATGCCGTTCTCCAAGCTGAAGGGCGAGGTTGCTCGCTGCCTTCGCGAGGAGGGCTACATCGCCGACTTCACCATCCATGAGAACGATGGGGTGAAGAAGGAGATGACCGTGTTCCTCAAGTACGGCCCGGACAAGAGCCCGGCGGTGCAGGGGATCAAGCGCATCTCGAAGCCTGGCCTCCGTCGCTACGTCAACGTCAATGAGATCCCCAAGGTTCTCAATGGCCTCGGCATCAGCATTCTCTCCACCTCCAAGGGCGTCCTCGTTGATGCCCAGGCACGTAAGCAGAACGTGGGCGGCGAGCTCATCTGCACCGTGTACTAAGAGAGGGATAATCCATGAGCCGCATCGGTAAGCTCCCCATCAAGATTGCAGACAAGGTCAAGACCGCGATCACCGCGGAGAAGGTGTCTTTCGACGGGCCCAAGGGCAAGTTGACTGTCACCATCCCCAGCCCGATCTCGGTGGAGACCAAGGACGGGAACCTGGTGGTCGTTCGTCCGAACGAGACCCGCCAGGCCAAGTCCCTCCACGGACTCACCCGGGCGCTGATGGCCAACGCCATGAAGGGCGTGTCCACCGGGTTCGAGCGCAAGCTGGACATCCGGGGCGTTGGTTTCCGCGCCGAGGTCAAGGGCAAGGTGATCAACTTCACCCTTGGCTTCTCCCACCCGGTGGTGTTCCCGCTCCCCGAGGGCGTGACCGCCGAAGTGGACAAGGTCCCGCGCACCGAGGACGGGCTGCCCACCGTGGGCCTGACCATCCGGTCCAACGACCGCGCAGTGCTGGGCGACACCGCGGTGAAGATCCGCGCGCTGCGTCCCCCCGAGCCCTACAAGGGCAAGGGAATCAAGTACACCGAGGAGCGGGTCCGCAGGAAGGAAGGCAAGACGGGTACGGCATAACGCCGAACATCGTCTTCAACTTCATCCGGCGGTGGAGGTCACCATCGCCGCCGGAAGGAAAGGTCAAACGTCATGGCAAACTTCGAAGCCCGTAACAAGCGCAAGAGCCGCATCCGCCGCAAGCTGTCCGGCTCGACTGCGCGTCCCCGGCTCACCGTCTACAAGAGCCTCAAGCACATCTACGCCCAGGTGGTGGACGACACCACCGGTCGCACCCTGGCCTTCGCCTCCACGCTCTCCAAGGAGCTGAAGGGCAAGGACGAGGGCGACAAGAAGGCCGACGCCAAGCGCGTGGGCGCGCTCATCGCGGAGAAGTGCAAGGCCGCCAACGTCAATCAGGTGGTCTTCGACCGGAACGGAAATCCGTACCACGGTCGGGTCGCCGCTGTTGCTGACGCCGCCCGCGAGGCCGGCCTCACCTTCTAAGCAGGACAAAAGGATTCCCTATGGCAACTCCAATCAATCCCAACGATCTCGACCTCTCCGATCGCGTGGTGAACATCAACCGCGTGGCCAAGGTCGTGAAGGGCGGCCGCCGGTTCTCGTTCGCGGCGCTGGTGGTCGTCGGTGACGGCGCCGGGCACGTGGGCGTGGGGCTGGGCAAGGCCAACGAGGTTCCCGAGGCCATCCGCAAGGGCAACGAGAACGCCAAGAAGAACCTGTTCAAGGTTCCGCTGGCTGGCTACACCATCCCGCACGAGGTGCTGGGTCACTTCGGCGCCGGCAAGGTGCTGCTCAAGCCGGCGATGCCCGGTACGGGCGTGATCGCCGGCGGCGCGGTCCGTGCGGTGCTGGAGGCGGCGGGTATCCGTAACATCCTGACCAAGAGCCAGGGTTCCCGGAACCCCCACAACGTGCTGAAGGCCACCGTGGCCGGCCTCAAGAGCCTGCGTTCGCCGGAGACGGTGGCGCGGCTTCGCGGCAAGGAACTCGATACCGGCCGGGCCAACGCCTAGTCGTTCGTCGCTTCAACGACGAAGAGAAAGACAACCATGCCTGCAATCAAGGTCACCCTGAAGAAGGCCATCGCGTCCGCCTCCGAGGATCAGCTGCGGACGATCCAGGGCCTGGGGCTGCGCAAGTTCGGCGACACCAAGCTGCTGCCGGACACCCCGGAGGTCCGCGGTGCGGCCTTCAAGGTCAAGCACCTGGTCACGATGGAGAAGGTCGATCAGGAGTTCAAGAAGCGCGTGCGCTCCAAGCCCAAGAAGATCGTCCGCAAGGAAGCATCGCGGGCCAAGGCCGAAGCGGCCGCCAAGTAATTTCGGGATCCGCCTCCGGTTTCGGAGACGGGACCCCCAGCTTTTGCGCTGCGCCGCGTGAGGCGGCGGGCCCACCCCAGATTCGAGGATTTCGATGGCTTCGCTTAGCAACCTGAAGGCTCCCCGCAAGTCTCGCCACCGCAAGAAGCGGGTGGGTCGTGGTCAGGGCTCCGGCCTTGGCAAGACCGCCGGTCGCGGTGGCAAGGGTCAGAAGGCCCGTTCCGGCAACATGCGGTTCGAGGGCTTCGAGGGCGGTCAGAGCCCGCTGCAGCGCCGGATGCCGAAGTTCGGCTTCAACTCCCCCAACCGGGTGGAGTACGCGGTGGTGAACCTGGACGTGCTGGCCGGTTTCGCCGCCGGTTCGGTGGTGGACGAGGCCGCGCTGCGTGGCAAGGGCAACGTCAAGGGCCGCTGGGACGGAATCAAGGTCCTGGGCCGGGGCGAGCTGACCCACAAGCTGACCGTCAAGGCGCACATGTTCTCCGCCACCGCCCGCGAGGCGATCGAGAAGGCGGGGGGCACCGTGGAGCAGTTGCCGCTGGTGGACCACAAGCCGGAGGCTGCGGCCAGGGCCCACTCGGGCAAGGGCGTCAAGGCTCCCCGGGTTCCCAAGGCCTGAGGCCTAGGCTTGACCCGCCTGCCGGTGTAGTGTGCCGCGCCCCTTTCCGGACCTTCGGACAGGGGCGCTTGTCTTTCGCATTCGGAAGAGCCCTTGGAGTGACTCACCCGTGGCAATGAACGCGTTCGCCAACATCTTCCGCATCACCGAGCTCCGCAACCGGATCGCCTACACGATCGCGCTGCTGGCGGTGTACCGGTTCGGCATCTTCATCAACACCCCCGGCGTGGACCGGGCGGCGATGAACTCCTTCATGGAGGCCCAGCAGCAGTCCGGCGGGTTGGTGTCCCTGTTCAACCTCTTCTCCGGCGGCGCGCTGGAGCAGATGTCGATCTTCGGCCTGGGGATCATGCCCTACGTGTCGGCGTCGATCATCATGCAGCTGCTGGCGGTGGTGGTGCCTTCGCTGGAGCGGCTGCAGAAGGAGGGCGCCGCGGGGCGACAGAAGCTGAACCAGTACACCCGCTACGGCAGCATCCTGCTGGCGGTCTTCCAGGGGGTGGCGATCTCCCGCTGGCTGGCTTCGCTGGGCCGGACCCAGGACCCCTCGATGGGGATCCAGCAGGTGGTGGTCCCCAACGACGACCTGTGGTTCACCGCGATGACCGTGGTCAGCCTGACCGCCGGCACCGCGTTCATCATGTGGTTGGGCGAGCGGATCACCGAGCGCGGGATCGGCAACGGGATCTCGATGATCATCTTCGCCGGGATCGTGGTGGGGCTGATCCCGGCCGGGAACCAGCTGTGGCAGCTGGTTCAGCAGGACGTGGTGGGGGCGGGCGCGGTGCTGAGCCTGGCCGCCTTCATGTTCGTGGTGGTGGGAGTGGTGGTGTACGTGGAGCGGGGCATGCGCCGGATCCCGGTGCAGTACGCCAAGCGGATGGCCGGGCGCCGGATGTTCAGCGGCCAGGCCACCTACTTCCCGATGAAGGTGAACACCGCCGGGGTGATCCCGCCGATCTTCGCCGGGGCGATCCTCTCCTTCCCGGCCACCCTGGGGAACTTCCTTCCCTTCCTGGTGGATGTGCAGCGCGCCCTGGAGTCCAACGTCTGGATCTACAACGGGGTGTTCGTGCTGCTGATCGTGTTCTTCGCCTTCTTCTACACCCAGCTGACCTTCCGGGCGGACGACGTGGCGGACAACATCAAGAAGCAGGGCGGCTACATCCCCGGGATCCGCCCCGGCAAGAGCACCGCCGAGTTCATCGAGCGGGTGCTGGGCCGGATCACCTTCGGCGGTGCGGTCTACCTGGCGGCGATCTGCGTGATCCCCTCGGTGATCAGCGGGATGATGGGGGTCCAGTTCCCGTTCGGAGGCACCGCCCTGCTGATCGTGGTGGGCGTGGCGCTGGACACGGTGCAGCAGATTGAAGGGCACCTGATCAGCCGCAACTATGAAGGCTTCTCCGGTCCCCGGGGTCCGCGGATCCGCGGCCGGGTGCGGGTGGCGGCGTAGTCTTCCCGGAATCGGGCGGGCGGGGAGAGGTCCTTCCCCGCGTCGTCCAGCGGGCGGAGGCGGATTTGGGCAGTGGACACTGGATACGCGCGCGGAATCGCCGCTTGGGTTGTGCGGGGGGATTGTGGACGGTATGAACTTGATCCTGCTGGGACCGCCGGGCGCGGGGAAGGGGACCCAGGCGAAGAAGCTGTTCGCCGACTACCGGATCCCCCAGATCTCCACCGGTGACATCCTCCGGGAGGCGATCCGCAACGGGACCGAACTGGGCCGCAAGGCGGATCCGATCATGAAGGCCGGCGGGCTGGTACCCGACGAACTGGTGGTGGGGATCGTCCAGGAGCGGCTCAAGGCCGCGGATTGCCAGCAGGGCTTCATCCTGGACGGCTTTCCCCGCACCCTCCCCCAGGCGGACGCGCTGGGGCAGTCCCTCTCGGCGCTGGGAAAGAAGATCGACGCGGTGATCTCCCTGGAGGTGCCGATCGAGAAGGTGGTGGAACGTCTCTCCGGTCGGCGCAGCTGCCCCCAGGACGGCAGCGTATTCCACGTCACCGATCATCCCCCCAAGCGCAGCGGCTACTGCGATGTATGCGGGACCGGGTTGATCCAGCGGGACGACGACCACCCGGACAAGATCACCCAGCGGCTGGTGGCGTACGAGAAGATGACCAGCCCGCTGAAGGCCTATTACGAACAGCGGGGCCTGCTGCGTCGGATTGACGGGGTGGGGAGCCCCGAGGGCATCTACGCCGCCATCCGTCAGTCCGCCGGCCTCAAGTAGGGCGGGCGGTTACTGGAAGATCCCATGAGCCGGATTGAGTCCAAGACCGAAGCCGAGCTGGCGGTGATGCGCCAGGCCGGACGGATCGTGGCCGAGATCCTGGACGAGTTGGAGAAGGCGGTGGCTCCGGGCGTGACCACCTGGGATCTGGACCAGCTGGCCGAGCGGTTGATCGCCCAGAAGGGCGCCAAGCCTGCCTTCAAGGGCTACAACGGCTTTCCGGCCGTGCTGTGCGCGTCGGTCAATGAAGAGGTCGTCCACGGGATCCCCTCCCGGAAGAAGAAGCTCCAGGAGGGGGATCTGATGAAGCTGGACTTCGGGGTCAAGTACCAGGGGTTCTTCGGCGACTCGGCCCGCACCGTGCCGGTGGGGCAGGTCAGCGACGAGGCCCGCAGACTGCTGGAGACCACCCGGGATGCCCTGATGAGGGGGATCGCGGCGATGGTGGTGGGAAACCGCCTGGGGGACGTGGGAGCGGCCGTCCAGGGGCACGTGGAGGGCCGCGGCTTCTCGGTGGTCCGGGACTTCGTGGGCCACGGGATTGGCAAGGCGCTGCATGAACCTCCCCAGGTCCCCAACTACGGCGAGGCGGGCAGCGGGATCAAGCTGCGCGCGGGGATGGTCATTGCCCTGGAGCCGATGGTGAATGCCGGGACCCCGCATGTGAAGGTCCTGGACGATGACTGGACCGCGGTGACGACCGACAACAAGTGGTCTGCCCACTGGGAGCACACGGTGGCGATCACCGACCGGGGTCCTGAGATCCTGACCTTGAGCCCGTCCTCTCGCTGACCCGGCGAGGGACCTTGCCTTCCGACCTGCCCTGGAAGGGGCCGGTAGGGGGTGGAAAGGGCAGAAGTGGGCGAGCTGTTAGAACGAGGACTTGCACACGGGTGGGAATTGGTGCTATCCGCCCCCGCCTTGTTGTAGCAGAAGACCGAGAGAGGATGCTGTTTGCCGAAGGATGATGCCATTGAGGTCGAGGGGACGGTGATGGAGCCCCTCCCCAACGCGATGTTCCGCGTGCAGTTGGAGAATGGACATAAGGTCCTGGCCCACATCTCGGGCAAGATGCGGATGCACTTCATCCGCATCCTTCCGGGAGACAAGGTGAAGGTCGAGCTGTCCCCCTACGACCTCTCCCGCGGCCGCATCACCTACCGGGCCAAGTAGCAGGCTCACGCAGTCCCAGTTTCGAAGTACTCAAGAGAATCTCAGCCTGTCCACGTTGGGCAGGTCAGACCATCTACGGAGAAGAAGGCCATGAAGGTTCGCGCGTCCGTCAAGAAGATCTGTGACAAGTGCAAGGTGATCCGCCGCAAGGGGACCGTCCGGGTGATCTGCGCTTCCAACCCCCGGCACAAGCAGCGTCAGGGTTAAGCCCTCCGCTCCCGGTTTCAAAAGTTAAAGAACAGGAACACGACTCATGGCTCGCATCTCAGGCATCGACCTTCCCCCCAACAAGCGCGCGGTCATTTCGCTGACCTACATCTACGGCATCGGCCGTCAGCAGGCGCGGAACATCATCGCCGACGCTGGCATCGACCCCGTCACCCGTACCAAGGACCTGACCGACGAGCAGGCTCGCAAGATCCGTGAGATCATCGAGACCAAGCACAAGGTCGAGGGCGACCTGCGTCGCGAAGTGACCATGAACATCAAGCGCCTGATGGACCTGGGCTGCTACCGTGGCCTGCGTCACCGCAAGGGCCTCCCGGTCCGCGGTCAGCGCACCCACACCAACGCCCGGACCCGCAAGGGCCCGAAGCGCGGAATCGTCCGCCCGAAGGCTGTCGCCCCGGCCGGTCGCTAAAACCTCAATGACCCCGCCAGGGGCCCCCCAAGGGTCCCCGGTGGGGTTCGATCACCTCAGGAGCAAGACTCACGATGGCTGAAGAGACCACGACCCCCACGGCGCCCCCCGCCGCCCCCACCGCGCCGGCTCCTGCCGCTGCGGCTCCCGCTGGCGCCGAGGGCGCGGATGCCCCCAAGGCGTCCAAGAAGCGGAAGACCAAGAAGTCGATCCAGAGCGGGATTGTTCACGTTCAGTCGACCTTCAACAACACCATCATCACCATCACCGACATCTCGGGGAACGTGATCTCCTGGTCCTCTGCTGGCGCCCGTGGCTTCAAGGGCAGCCGCAAGTCGACCCCGTTCGCCGCGCAGGTTGCCGCCGGTGACGCCGCCGCCAAGGCGATGGAGCACGGCCTCAAGAACGTGACCGTGCTGGTGCGCGGTCCGGGCGCCGGCCGCGAGTCCGCGCTGCGCGCGCTGGCCTCCGCCGGGCTGAAGATCGCGCTGATCCGCGACGTGACCCCGATTCCGCACAACGGCTGCCGCATGGCGAAGCGCCGCCGCGTCTAAGTTTCAGTTGGTGGGTGGCCGTGACCCGGCCGCCTGCCCAGACCATCTTCGAAGGAGAAGTCAGTGGCTCGTTATACCGCAAGCTCTTGCCGGATCTGCCGGCGCGAGAATCTGAAGATGTACCTCAAGGGCGACCGTTGCTACACGGACAAGTGCGCGATCGAGCGCCGCCCCTATCCTCCCGGTCAGCACGGCCAGGGCCGGATGAAGTTCTCCAACTACGGCGTGCAGCTCCGCGAGAAGCAGAAGGTCAAGCGGATGTACGGCCTGCTGGAGAACCAGTTCCGTGGGTACTTCGCTCGCGCTGCCGCCGCCAAGGGCAAGACGGGTGAGACCCTGCTCCAGTTGCTGGAGCTGCGCCTGGACAACGTGGTGTTCCGGATGGGCTTTGCCGACACCCGCGCCGAGGCCCGCCAGCTGGTGCGCCACGGTCACTTCACCGTGAACGGCAAGCGGGTGAACATCCCGTCCTTCTCGGTCAAGCCGGGCAGCGGCCTGGAAGTCGCCGACAAGAGCAAGAAGATGCTCCGGATCGCCGAGGCCCTGGAGACCGTGGACCGCCGCGGCGTGCCGCAGTGGATCGAGCTGGACAAGAAGCTGATGAAGGGCACCGTGCGCCAGGTTCCGAACCGCGAGGACCTGACCATGCCGATCCAGGAGCAGCTGATCGTCGAGCTCTACTCCAAGTAGTCGGAGCAGCGCCGAACAGGTTTCATCCCGGGCCGCCGCGCCGATTTCGGCCAGGCGGCCCGTGGCCTTTGCAGCACCCAGTGGTACCGCGACGCGTCCTCCCGCCATCGGGGCGGGGAAGTGGGTGGCGCCCAGCGCATTAAGAGAGGCAAGAGCACATGGCTGATTCGATTGTGGCGAAGAACTGGCGGGACCTGATCAAGCCCCGCCGGATGGAAGTGGAGCAGGAGTCGCTGACCCAGACCTACGGCAAGTTCGTGGCCGAGCCCCTGGAGCGCGGCTTTGGGACCACCCTGGGGAACACCCTGCGCCGGGTCCTCCTCTCCTCCCTGCAGGGCTCCGCGATCTCCTCGATCAAGATCGAGGGCGTGGATCATGAGTTCACCACCGTCTCCGAGGTGGCCGAGGACGTCACCGACATCGTGCTGAACCTCAAGGAGGTTCTGCTCCGGATGCATTCCAACGAGCCGAAGATCCTCCGGATCGAGGCCGACGGCCCGAAGGAGATCAAGGCCGGGGACATCATCGCCGACGCCGACGTGGAGATCCTCAACCCGGGTCACCACATCTGCACCGTCTCCGAGGGTGGTCGCCTCCGGATGGAGATCACCGCCCGTCGCGGCCGTGGCTACGTCCCGGCAGCGGCGAACAAGGTTGCCGGGTCGCCGATTGGCACCATCCCGGTGGACTCGCTGTTCTCGCCGATCCGCAAGGTCAACTACCAGGTCACCAACGCCCGCGTCGGTCAGGTCACCGACTACGACAAGCTGGCGCTGGAAGTGTGGACCGATGGTTCGGTCAGCCCCCAGGATGCGGTGGCCTACGCGGCCAAGATCATCAAGGAGCAGCTGACGGTCTTCATCAACTTCGATGAGACCGAAGAGCCGGTGGCGGTGGAGGCCCCCAAGGAGGAGGCCAAGCTCAACGAGAACCTGTTCCGTTCCGTGGACGAGCTGGAGCTGTCGGTGCGCTCCGCCAACTGCCTGCAGCAGGCGAACATCAAGAGCATCGGCGACCTCGTGCAGCGCAGCGAGGCGGAGATGCTGAAGACCAAGAATTTCGGCCGCAAGTCCTTGAAGGAGATCAAGGAGATCCTCGCGGAGATGGGTCTGTCGCTCGGGATGAAGCTCGAGAACTGGCCTCCGAAGACCTTGCCGGCCCCGGGCACGGGCGCCGCGCAGCCGAAGGCGTAACACCTTTTGGCGAACCGTCGCCGCCTCCTGCAGAGGGGGGCGGCGGTGGGCAAAAACGCGGGCAGATGCGGCCCGCATTTCCCGCCGGTACCTGATACGGCCGGCGAGGTTGGGAGAAGTCGATGCGTCATAAGGTAGGACAACGGAAGCTGCACCGTACGACCAGCCACCGGCTGGCGATGCTCCGCAACATGGTCCTCTCTCTGCTGGAGCACGAGCGGATCGAGACCACCGTCCAGAAGGCCAAGGAGGCCCGGCCCCTGGCGGAGCGGATCATCACCCTGGGCAAGCGCGGTGGCCTGTCCAACGTGCGCCTGGCGGAGCGGTCGATCAAGAACCGCGTCATCCTGAACAAGGTGTTCACGGAGCTGAAGGATCGTTACGCCAACCGTCCCGGTGGCTACACCCGGATCACCCGCAAGGGCTTCCGTCGGGGCGATGCGGCCGAGATCGCGATCCTGGAGCTGGTGGATCGTCCGGTTGCCGCCGCCAAGGGCGAGGGCGCCGAGGGCGAGACCAAGTCCGAGGCCAAGGCCGAGTAGGTCGGTCGAGCAAGTTTGAAATGAACGGCGCCTCCGGTGGAAACACCGGGGGCGTTGTTCTGTCCGGGGGCTGGCCATGCCGGGGGTGCCGCCGATCGGCCCGGAGGCCCTGGAATGCGCCTGCATGGGGCGTAGGCGCGGCCGCAGCGGGGAAGGGGGCCCGGGGACGGGAGCGCCGTCGCAGGGGGCCGGGAGGCCTCTCCGTGGAGCAGGCCGGGGGCTCAGTGTCCGGCGGACTGGGCGTTCGCCGCGGCAGCGAAGGCGGCGGTGAAGGCGGTGATCACCTCCGGGGGCGCCTGGACCAGCTCGATCAGGACGCCCTCGCCGGAGCGGGGGAACTGTTCGGACCCCTTGGGATGGATGAAGCACACGTCGAAGCCGGCGGCGCCCTTGCGGATTCCCCCGGGGGTGAAGCGCATCCCCTGGGCCTCCAGCCACTTCACCGCGGCGGGCAGATCGTCCACCCACAGCCCCAGGTGGTTCAGCGACGGATCGTCGACCTTGGGCTTCTTGGCCGGGTCGATGGGCTGCATCAAATCCACCTCCACCCGGAAGGGACCGGCACCGGCGACGGTGATGTCCTCGTCCACGTTCTCCCGTTCACTGCGGTAGCTGCCGTGGGGAGTCAGGCCCAGCAGGTCCACCCACAGGCTGCGCAGCGCTGCCTTGTCGGCGGCGCCCACGGCGATCTGCTGCAGTCCCAGGACGCGAAAGGGTCGGTTCATGGCGGGGAGGTTCGGCCAACCGACGCTGGGCCTCAAGCGGAACCTGGGCCGGACCCAGGTGCTACCGCGGCTGACCGTCTTCCATCAGGACCTCGTCACCGTCAGCGGTGCGAAGCTCCATGTGGCGAGGGCGCAGGTCCGGGGGCGCCAGGGTGTTGTTGGCGCCCACCAACTGCCGGGGGGTGACGGTGAAGTTGCCGCCCGGGGCCACCTCCGGGCTGGCGACCCGGTATTGCTGGTCTACCACCAGCATCACCTCCTGCCAGGTGTCCTCGCTCTCGTTCTTCACCATGAACACCGGGCGATCCTTGTCGCCGGCGATCACCAGCACCGCGCCCAGATCGTTGGAGGCGGAGAGTGGATTGGAGGGACAGGCCACGAACGGGGTTCCGGACATGGCCACCGCCCACAGGGCGGCGATCAGGACCTTGTACTTGAAGTAGATGCTGGACCGGGTGAAGTCGGCCAGGGTGTCCCGGGCCGCGCCCAGCACGTTGAGGGCGGTGTTCTCCGCGCCCGCCTTCAGCTTCTGCTTCAGATCCCCCGACCCACTGCCGGCCGGCTGGACCCGCGCGGCGGACATCACCTGGGAGGGCCGGGGAGGGCTGCTGGCCAGCGAAGGGGCCTGGGCCTGGGCCGGAGGGCCGCCGCCGGGACGGAGAGCCGTGGACGCCGGACGCTGACCGGAGGCCCCAGGTGCCGAACCGGGGCCGGAGGAGCCCAGCGCCGGACGTTCCCCGGAGGCACCGGGGCGAGGCCGCGTCCCCGATGCACCGGGTGCAGCGCCCGGCGTGGGGGCGCTGGGACGACCGCGTCCGGGTGGGTTCCCTGCTTCGCTCATCGCCCGGAAGTGTACGGGGCTCCGCACGGATGAAGCCAGCCAAACAGGTTCGGAGGCTCCGGCACCCAGGGTTCGGAAGGCTCCGGCGCCCAAGGTTCGGAGGCTCCGGCGCCCAGGTTCAGGGGCCCCGAGCCGGACCCCTGGTTCCACTCCCGGACCGATCGTCGCCAGCAGCTTGCCTGGGGCCCGCGGGTGGTGAGGCGGGCCGCCAGGTGGCGCTACAGCTTCTTGAGTTGCTCCAGCGCGGCGGAGGCGGTGGCGTTCTGAGGGGAGACCTTGAGCACCTTGTTCAGCCACTCCTCGGCCTCGGTGCGGGCCAGGGTCCGCTCCTGGGGGGCTTTGGCGGCCTGGGCCCGTTCGGTGAGCAGGGTGCCCATCCTCAGGCTGAACTCCAGGTTCTCCGGGTCCTTCTCCAAAACCGCCCGGAGGTGACGCTCGGCGCCGGTGAAGTCTCCCTGCATCTGCAGCAGGGTGGCCAGCTTTCCACGGGCGGGAGGCGAGTCGGGTTGCAGCGCCACCAGGGTCTGGAAATGGCGGCGGGAGGCGTCCAGTTCGCGGCGCTCGAAGGCCAGGTCTCCCAGCTTGTGGTGGGCCTCTTCCAGCAACGGATCCAGGGCCACCGACTTCTCCAACTCGGCGCGGGCCTGCTCGGCGCGATGGCGGCTCAGGTAGACCTGGGCCAGGTAGAAATGGAACCGTCCGTGGTCGGGGGCGAGGGCGATTGCCTGGCGGAACTCGTCCACCGCGCGGCCGGCGTCGTCCAGCCGCTGGTAGGCCAGCCCCAGCAGGGCGTGCACCACTGCCAGGTCCGGGAACTCGCTGAGGATGTCCTCGAAGAGGACGATCGCCTGCTGGGGGGCGTCATACCGCTGCAGCCACCCCAGCCCCTCCTCCATCCGGGCCTCGGCTGCGCGGGGGACGCGGGTGTAGGGGTCGGAGAGTTCGTTCATCAACGCCCGGGCGGTCTCCACCTGGGCGGGGGTGGGCTGGGAGCCGATCAGCAGGCGGATCGCGTCCACCGCTCCCTTGCTGTCCGCGTTGCGGGCGCGGGCCTTGGCCAGCGGCAGCAGGTAACCGGTGCGCTCTGGCGCCAGCTGGTGGGCCCGGGTGAGGGGGGCCAAGGAGGCCTCGAACTTCTCCGACTCCAGCAGCATCAGCCCCTTGCGAAAATGCAGCTCCGCCTGCCGCGGGGCCAGCGCAATCGCGGCGTCGATCTGCTCTTGCGCCTGGGGGGTGGCGTCCGCGGCCTGGGCGAACAGCACCAGCGCGCGCATGAAGTGCCGCGAGGCGGTGGGGGGAAGGGGGGCCAGCGACTCCAGGAAGGGGGCGGTCCGTCCGGCCTTCACCTGGGCCTCGGCCAGCACCCGGGCCACCTCCAGGTCCTCGGGGGCGGCGGTGTGCAGCTGCTGCAGCAGCGGGATGGCCTTGGCCGACTCACCGGAGGCGATCAGCTGTTCGGCGCGCGCCCGGGGAGAGAGCTCCGGCCTGCCGGCCGGGGTGTGCGCGCAGCCGGCCACCGCCAGCCAGAGGGCGACCAGAGCAAGTCCCCTCACGGGAGGGCCCTCTCGTCCGGGCCCGGCCTGGCAGGCTCGGCGGAGGCGCCCAGCCCGCCCAGCTCCAGGCTCTGCCGGACCACCACCGCGCGGACATCCTGCGCCAGTCGTTCCCGCTCGTCGTCGCGGTAGCCGGACAGGTCGATCGGCTTGCCGATCTTCACCCGCACCGGCTGGGGGGTGACCTTCCAGGAGCCCTTGGGCATCAGCTTCTGGGCGCCCTCGATGGTCACCGGCACCACCGGCACCCGGGCCTCCAGGGCCAGGGCAAACGGGCCCTTCTTGAACGGGAGCACGCTGCCGTCCCTGGACCGGGTCCCCTCGGCGTAGGCGATGATGCTGACCCCGCCGCGGATCTGCTGGGCCGCCTTCTTCATCGAGGCAATGGCCTTGGTCCGGTTCCCCCGGTCCACCAGCGGGTACCGGGCCAACACCAGGTACCAACCCAGGAAGGGGACGTACTGTAGCTGCTTCTTGGCCACGTAGCGGACGTCCACCGGCAGGGCCATGAACAGCGCCGGGATGTCCGCGGCGGACTGGTGGTTGGAGATGTAGATCGCCGGACGGGAGGGGTCCACGTTCTCCTGTCCCTCCACGGTCAGGGTCACCCCTCCCAGCTTGAGCAGCCCGGGAGACCAGACCTTGCGTGCCCACCAGATGGAGGTGCCGACGTTCCAGGTCAACAGCATGGAGAGGGTGGCCACCGGCATCAGCAGCACGGTCCACAGAGCGGAGAAGAAGAAATAGAAGAAGGCGCGCAGCATCGTGGGGGCCGGTGGTCTTAGCATGGCGCTGGTGAATGCCGAATCCAGCCGTTAGAACCCCCTCCGCCGCATGCCCCGGAAAAAGTTCATCGCGATCGCCGGCAACATCGGCGCAGGCAAGACCGAGCTCACCCAGTTCCTGTGCCGCAAGTACGGCCTGCAGCCGTTCTATGAGCCGAACGACCAGAACCCGTACCTGGAGGACTTCTACAAGGACATGAAGACCTGGGCCTTCCGCTCCCAGATCTTCTTCCTCACCCACAAGTTCCGACTCCACCGCGAGCTGGAGAAGGGGACCGGGACGGCGATCCAGGACCGCACCCTCTACGAGGACGCGGAGATCTTCGCCAAGAACCTGGCCCGGCAGAAGTTCATCGATAAGCGCGACTTCCAGCTGTACTGGGAGCTGTACCAGACGGTGGTCTCGGTGCTCACCCCGCCCGATCTGATGATCTACCTGAAGTGCCCGGTGAAGACCCTCAAGCAGCGGATTGCGTTGCGGGGCCGGGAGATGGAGAAGGAGATCCCCACCCCCTATCTGACGCGGCTCAACGCGTTGTACGAGGAGTGGTTCGAAGACTACAAACTCAGCCCGGTGCTGGTCCTTTCCACGGACAAGCTGGACTACATCACCGACATGGTGGACCGCGTGGACCTCTTCCGGAAGATCGAGAAGCACCTTTGAGAGAGGTGTACATCCTGGCCTCGGTGCAGGCCGACCCGCCCCCCCTGGAGGCGCTGCGCGCCAGCTTCGAGGCGGAGGAGGTGGAGTTCACCCCCGCCGAGGGCGCTTGGGCCTTCTCGGTGAAGACCGACACCTCGGGGGTGGAGGTGCGCTTCGAGGAGATCACCACCCCCCTCAAGCTGGATCCGGAGCTGCTGTCCGGGAACGAGGAGGCGATCGCCATGCTGCAGTCCGCGCGGGGCGCCTACCGGATCGCCTTCCAGGCCACCGATCAGCCGTCGTTGGCGGTGTTCGAGGCGCTGTGGTGCGCCCGCAACATCCTGGAGCACGTCACCGGGGTGCTGCTGGATGTGACCGCCTCCAAGGTCCATGACGCGGAGGACATCTCCGAGATCACCGAGCTGGACTTCGACATCCGCGATCACGTGAACCTCCACGCGGTGGAGATCACCGAGGGGGAGACCCCGCTGTGGGTGCACTCGCACGGGATGGAGAAGTTCGGCAGCCGCGACGTGGAGGTGTTCCACCTCTCGGAGAAGGATCTCCAGGCGGCGGAGAGCTTCGTCCATGAGCTGTGCACCGACCTGGCCTTCGGTCACGGCCCGGCGCCCCGGGCGCTGGTGGCCACCAGCGAGGGGGACGGCTTCATGGTCCAGCCCTCGGAGGAGGCCCGGGTCAGCCTGCTGGGGGTCTCCCTGGACGCCTTCGAGGGGCACGAGGCCCACTACCTGACCGCGGTCTCCGCCACCGGGCGGCACAACCTCAGCGAGTTGCTCAAGCCGTACCACGAGCGGTTCGAGCAGGAGCCGGTGGAGCGGACCTTGGAGCTGCGCACCCGCTCCCAGGCGCTGCTGCCGATGTTCAAGGCCCGCTTCGACCGCAAGGGGCTGATGGAGCCGATGACCTTCCTGGCCCGGGCCCCGTTCCAGGTCCACCCGGAGACCGAGCCGGTCACCGAGCAGCTGTGGCTGGAGGTGGTGGGCTGGGAGGACGGCAAGGTGATCGGCAAGCTGGTGGACGGCGCCACCCACACCACCGAGTGGCGAAAGGGCGCGCACGTGGAGATCGACCAGGAGCAGGTGAACGCCATCGCCCTGGGCAAGGAGGGTCGGACCCTGGACCCGGAAGAGATGATGGTGCTGCTGAACGCTGAACGACCGATGTAGTCGGGAACGCCATGCCCTCGCTTCTGCTGCTGACAGGTCCCTCGGCGGGACGGCGGTACGAGGTCCGGGAGGAGGCCACCATTGGCCGTTCGCCCTCCTGCGAGATTCCGCTGGAGGACGGGAAGGTCTCCCGTCGGCACGCCCGGGTGTTCCTCCAGGACGGCCGGGCCCAGGTGGTGGATCTGGGCAGCCGCAACGGGACCCTGATCAACGGCGAACGGATCGAGCAGGCCCAGCCGCTCTCCCAGGGCGACCAGTTCCAGGTGGGCACCACCACCTTCCTGTTCGACCCGCCCACCCGGGCCACCCTCAGCGACAAGGCGGCCCCGGCGCTGGAGAGCCGGCCGGCGGAGCAGATCCTTCCCCGCTCGGGGTTGGAGGCTTGCACCTACGAGCTGGCGGTGGCGCTGCTCTCCGCGGCCAGCGAGGCGATGGTGCTGCGGCGCACCGCGGACGCGCTGGTCCGGCTGCTGGAGGCCCCGCTGGCGGCGGCGCTGCTGGGCCAGGGGGACGCGCTGGCCTCGGCGGTGGTGGTGGGCGCGCCCACGGTGGAGGTGCCGCGCGCGCTGGCCACCCCGGCGCTGGAGCGCAGCGAGGTCAGCCTCTCGGTGGGGGCGATGGCCGGACCGCTGGGCCCGTCCGGGGTGCCCCCGCTGGGGGTGCTGTACGTGGAGCGGGAGCAGCCGTTCTCGGTGGTGGACCAGACCCTGCTGGCGGTGGTGGGCCGGCTGGCCGGGGAGGCGCTGGCCTCGGTGCGTGCGCGGGGAACCCGCTCCTTCCGGGAGGAGGCGCTGGTGGGCGGGTCCAAGGGCTTCCGCCGGGCGGTGGAGGAGGCGCGGCGGGTCTCGCTGGACGACACCCCGGTGCTGATCGTGGGCGACCCGGGCACCGGCAAGCGCGCCCTGGCCCAGTCCATCCATGCCCTGTCCGCCCGGGCGCTGGGCCCCTTCGTGGCGGTGGATTGTCGTCGCCCGCCGGAGGCGCTGGCCGAGGAGCTGTTCGGACAGCTGGGCGGGCAGGGCGGGTTGCACCGGGCCTCGGCCCTGCTGCGCGCCGACTCCGGGACCCTGCTGTTGCGCAATGTGGACGCCCTGCGTCCGGAGACCGCGGTCCGGCTGGCGAAGCTGCTGGAGGCCCGGCGGGCGCCCTCGCCCCGCGGCGGCGAGGAGGCGGTGGACCTGCGGGTGCTGGCCACCTCCTGCCGCGCGCTGGGGGAGCTGCTGATCGAAGGGGGGCTGCACCCGGACCTGGTCCGGCTGTTCCCGGGGGGATCGCTGGAGCTGCCGCCGCTGCGCGCCCGCGCCACCGACGTGCTGCCGCTGTTCGAACACTTCGCGGCCCAGGTGGCGCGCCGCCACTTCCAGGCCCCGCCCTCGCTCACCCCCGACGCCCGACGGCTGTTGACCGACTACAGCTGGCCGCGGAACGTGGAGGAGCTGCGGCTGCTGTCCGAGCGGCTGGCGCTGTTGTTCCCGGCCCAGGAGATCCCCTCGGTGCGCCTGCCGCCGGAGCTGCAGCAAGGGTCGCTGGAGCGGCCCCGCAGCCTGGACCACATGCTGGCCCGGCTGGAGCGGGAGGCGGTGGTGGAGGCGCTGCGGGAGGCGCGGGGGAAGAAGATCCGGGCGGCGGAGATCCTGGGGATCAGCCGGCCCACCCTGGACAAGAAGATCGCTGACTACGGGATCACCGTCCAGAAGGTGAAGGGACAGGGAGGGTAGGCGGATGCGATTGCGATTCTCGGAAGAGGTGGAGCGGGCCCGGGCCGAGGGCCGGCCGCTGGTGGTGATGGAGACCTCGGTGACTGCCCAGGGGCTGCCCTACCCGGAGAACCTGCATTCGGCCCGGGCCTGCGAGGAGGCGGTGCGGCGCGCTGGCGCGGTGCCCGCCGCCACCGCGGTGCTGGACGGAGAGGTGCGGGTGGGGCTGGCCCCGGACGAGCTGCGCCGGCTGGCAGAGCGGAAAGAGCCCTTCTTGAAGGTCGGTTCGCGGGATCTGGCGGTGGCGATCGCCGGGCGCCGCTCCGGTGGGACCACGGTCAGCGCCACCTGCGAGATCGCGGCCGCGGCCGGGATCCGGGTGTTCGCCACCGGCGGACTGGGCGGGGTCCACCGCGGCGCCTCCGAGCACTTCGACATCTCCCAGGACCTGTGGGCGCTGTCCCGGTTCCCGGTGGCGGTGGTGTGCGCCGGGGCCAAGTCGGTGCTGGATCTGCCCAAGACCCTGGAGGTGCTGGAGACGGTGGCGGTCCCGGTGATCGGGGTGGGCACCTCCGAGCTGCCCTCCTTCTTCAGCCGCTCCTCGGGGATCGGGCTGGAGCACCGGGTGGAGGACGCGCGGGAGGCCGGGGCGCTGATGCGGGCCCGCTTCGATGCCCTGGGCCAGGGGGGGATGGTGTTCGCGTTGCCGCCTCCGGAGGAGACCTCGCTGCCCCGTCCGGAGATCGAGCTGCAGCTGGCCGGCGCGCTGCGGGATGCGGAGACGCAAGGGGTGCATGGCAAGGCGGTCACCCCGTTCCTGCTCACCGAGCTGGCCCGCCGCACCGGCGGCAAGACCCTGCGCGCGAACCTGGCGCTGCTGGAGCAGAACGCCGCCTTCGCCGGGGCGCTGGCGGTGGCCTACGCGGCCACCCCGGGCTAACCGCACCGAACGCCGCCCTCGCCACAGCGGGATGGGCTTTCCGCCCCGATCAAGGAGGGCGGGAGCACGGGGCCGCGGTCAGGGCACCCGCAGCAGGTGTTCGGCGAACCAGCCGCGATCGTCGGTCCAGGTTCGCTCGCGTCGCAGCCCGCAGCGGGCGACGATCTCGTCCACCATCGGCAGCGTGTACTTGTAGCTGTACTCGGTGTGGATCCGCTCGCCGCGGGCGAAGGGGATCTCCAGGCCGATCGCGGCCAGGGTCACGGTCTGCTCCCGCAGGCTCTCCAGGTAGCTCTCCATCCGGGAGTGCGAATCGTTCCACACCGCCCGGTGGGCGAACTGGCCCAGCTGGAAGTCGCCCTCCAGCTCGCGGTTGATCCGCTCCAGCAGGTTGAGGTTGAAGCGGCGGGTGATCCCCTGGGAGTCGTCGTAGGCCGGGACCAGCAAGGAGGGATCCTTGCGCAGGTCGGTCCCCAGCAGCAGCGCATCGCCGGGGGCCAGTTCCTCGCGCACATCCCGCAGCAGGGCCACCGCGTCCTCGGGAAGGAAGTTGCCGATGCTGGAGCCGATCCACAGCACCAGCTTGCGGTCCGGCCGGGCCTTGATCCCCTCCAGGGCGATCCGGTAGCGGCCCTCCAGGGGCAGCACCTCCAGCCGTTGGGGGAAGGCCTCCAGCAGCGAGGCCCGGGCCATCCGCAGCGCGGTGCCGGAGACGTCCACCGGGAAGTAGGTCACCGCCGGCTGCCGCTGCAACAGCGCCCGCAGCAGCACCTGGGTCTTCATCCCGCTCCCGGCACCCAGCTCCACCACCACCAGGCCCTCGCCGGCCTGGGCCATCATCTGCGGGGCGTGCTGTTCAAACAGCCCCAGCTCGGTGCGGGTCAGGTAGTACTCGGGCAGGGCGGTGATCTGTTCGAACAGCGCGCTGCCGACCGCGTCGTAGAACAGCCGCGAGGGGAGATGCTTGGGGGTGGCCAGCAGGCCGGTGCGGACATCGGAGGCCACGTCCAGCACCACCCGGGATGGCTCGATCTGCTTGGCTCGCAACATCATCAGCCCTCCTGGGCCAGGCGGAGCCCGGAGAACTGCCACCGGGTCGCCGCGGGAAAGAAGTTCCGGTACGTCAGCCGCAGGTGCGAGCGCGGAGAGACGCAAGACCCACCGCGCAGCACGTACTGGTTGCACATGAATTTGCCGTTGTACTCGCCCACCGCGCCGGGGGCGGTGCGGAAGCCGGGGTAGGGCCCGTAGTCGCTGCGGGTCCACTCCCAAGCATCTCCCAACAGCTGCTGCACTCCCTCACCGGCGGGCGCGGCCCGGGGATGGAGCAGCCCGGTCTCCACGAAGTTGGCGGCCGCGGGGGAGGGCGCGGTGGAAGCGGCGGCGAACTCCCACTCCGCCTCGGTAGGCAGCCGCGCGTCCCTCCAGTGGGCGTAGGCGTCCGCCTCGAAGAAGCTCAGGTGGGTGACCGGCGCCGCCGGATCGAGCCGCGCCATCCCGTGGAGGGTGAAGTGCCAGAATTCGCCCTCGCGCTGTTCCCAGTACAGGGGCGCGGTCCAGCCCTCCGCCCGGACCCGATCCCAGCCTTCGGACAGCCACAGCTCGGGCCGGCGATAGCCGCCGTCGGCGATGAACTCCTGGAACTCGCCGGCGGTGACCAGCCGCTGGGCCAGCCGGAAGGGCTGCACGAAGACCTGGTGGCGGGGGCGTTCGTTGTCAAAGGCGAAGCCCGGGCCCGCATCTCCCAGCCAGCCCAGCCCGCCCTCGAAGCGCACGAAGCGCAGCGGCTGGACCGCCACGGGCGGGGAGGGCGGCGGGGGCGGCGTATAGACCGGGCGGAGGACGTTCTGGGCCAGGGCGTGCTTGATGTCGGTGAGGATCAGCTCCTGGTGCTGCTGTTCATGGTTCAGCCCCAGCACCAGCAGCGCCTGGAGCTCTGGCGGCAGCGGGCGGGAGAGCAGCCGCTCCATGGCCTCGTCCACCGACTGGCGGTAGGCGAGCACCTCCGCGTGGCCGGGTCGGGAGAGCACCCCCCGCTTGGGGCGCTGGTGCCGTTCTCCGACCGCCTCGTAATAGGAGTTGAACAGGAAGCCGAAGGCGGGATGGAACGGGGCATAGCCCGGCAGGTGGGGCTGGAGGAGGAAGGTCTCGAAGAACCAGGTGCTGTGCGCCAGGTGCCACTTGGTGGGGCTGGCGTCGGGCATGGACTGCACCCCCTGGTCCTCGGGCGACAGCGGCGCGGCCAGACTCAGCGTCTGCTGCCGGACTGCCCGGTAGGCCGCCGGGGCGGAGGGAGGATCGAGATGGGGCGAGGCGGGCTCCATGTGAAGGCAAAGGTAATGTCGGTTCGGCTGGGTGTCCCGCGCCAAGTCCGCCGCGTTACAGTTCGCCGTCCCTTGCCCGGACGCGATTTGGTTGCGCCGCGACCTCCTGCGGTCCATTGAACGGTTCCGCCATGATTCAACTCAACTCGCCTGCACCGGAATTCACGGTCACCACCACCCAGGGAAAGCAGCTTTCCCTGCGGGATCTCCGGGGGAAGTACGTGGTCCTGTTCTTCTTCCCCAAGGCGTTCACCCCCGGGTGCACGCGGGAGGCGGCCCAGTTCCGGGAGAGCTACCCGGCGCTGCAGGCGTTGGGGGCGGAGGTGATCGGCATCTCCACCGACGATCAGAAGACCCAGTGCGACTTCGCCGAGTCCCTCTCCGCGCAGTACCCGATGATCTCCGATCCCTCCGGGGAGATCGCGCGTGGGTTCGACGTGTTCTGGGGCTTCATCAAGCTGGTCCGCCGGGTGACCTTCATCATCGACCCGGAGGGGATCGTCCGGGCGGTGCTGCAGCACGAGCTGCGGATCGGCAAGCACGTGGACGAGTCGATCGCCGCGCTGCAGCGGCTGCAGAAGAAGGCGGTCGTCCCGACGTAGAGGGCTAGAACTTCACCCCGTCCGCGGAGGGGGTGGGCACCTCCAGCGAGAGCGGCGGCAGCACCCCGCCGGTCTCGTAGAGGGCGCGGTACACCAGCAGATCCGCCACCACCTGTTTGATGTACGCGCGCGTCTCCCGGTAGGAGACCAGCTCCACCAGCAGATCCAGCGGGTGCTGGCCGTGCTCCTGGGCCCAGCGCGCGCTGGCCGGGGGACCGGCGTTGTAGGCGGCGGCCGCCAGCGCCGGGTGCCCGAAGCGCTCCATCAGCCGCCCCAGGTACCAGGCCCCGTAGCGGACGTTGAGCGCGGGAGAGAACAGCGCGTCCGGTTCGGGCGCCGGCTCCTCCCGCTGGGCGGCGATCCCGTTGGCGGTGGGGGGGATGATCTGCATCAGCCCCCGGGCATCCGCGGAGCTGATCAGCTCCGGTCGGAAGGTGCTCTCCCGCCGCATGATCGCCCAGGTCAGGTAGGGATCGATCCCCGCGGCCTCGGACTCGGGGGTGACCACCGAGGAGAAGGGGCGCGGATACATCAGGGCCAGCGCCTCTCCGTTCTTCTCGGTGTAGGCCTTGCCCCACAGCGAGCGGGTGGCGATCCCGAAGGCGGCGCCGAACTCTCCCAGCGAGGAGAGCGCCTGGCCGTACTCCAGCGCGGCGGCGGTGCCGCGCACCCGCGAGGTCTGGGTGCCGATCTCCAAGGTGGCGTCCATGTGCAGCCCGGCCCGCAGCAAGGCCACCGAGAGGTCCAGGGCGGCGGGGACCTTGGGCGCCGGGAGGCTGGGCGGGGAGGGGAAGGCCACCACCGGCGGCAGGCCCAGCTCGCGCAGCCGCTGGGAGGCCAGCACCCCGTAGAAGCTGGCCGGGAAGGCCGCCAGCAGCCGCTGGTACTCCCCGGTGCTGTCCTGCCCGGGGCCGGAGAGCTGCTGGGCGCGGGCGGACCAGTACAGCGCCTGGGGCACCAGCAGCGAGCTGGGGAACTGCTGCGCCAGCTCCTGCAGGGTGGTGCGCGCCGGCAGGTGCTGGCCCAGCAGCAGCTGGCTCAGCGCCCGGAACCACATCGAGTCGTCGCGGCGACGGCCGCGCGGGTACTTCTTCTCGTAGGCGGCGAAGCTCTGCACCGCGCGCTGGAGGTTCCCGCCCTGGAAGTCCAGCCAGGCGGCGTAGAAGCCGGCCTCCCGGGCGGCGTTGGTGTTGGGCCAGCGGCGATCAATCTGGGCCATCACGGTGCGGGCGGCCGCGTTGTCGTGGATCCGCAGCAGATGGCGGGCCTTGGCGTAGGTGGCCTCCGCGGCGATCTCCGGTGGCCCCTTCGCGGCCAGCTTCAGCTGCCGCTCGCCCAGGACCGGATCCCCCAGCGAGAAGTGGGCGCGGGTGCCGATCAGCGCCGCGCGCGCCTGCATCACCCGGGTGCGGGCCAGCTTCTGCTTCTGGATCACCGCCAGCTCGTCCAGGGCTGCCTGGGCCGACCCATCCAGCAGCTGGGCGGCCCGGGTCAGCCGCTGTTCGAAGCTCAGCGGCCGCGGCTCCTCGGCCTCCAGCAACGCCAACGCCGCCTGGCCATACGGATGGTCAGGGAAGCTGACCGCCACCCGGCGCAGATCTTCGCCCCGTCCCTTGTCGTCACCGGCAGCGGCGCGGGCCGCGGCCCGGGCCCAATACAGCTCGGGGCGGCCCAGCTTCTGGGTGGCGGCCTCCAGGAACGGCAGCGCCTCGGCGGGACGGTGGGCGGCGATCAGCGCCTCGCCGGTCCGGGCCTGCAGCCGCAGCACCAGGCTGGCGGGGGCCGAGCCCACCGCGGCGGTGAAGACCTTGGCGGCCTCGGTGGGCGAGCCGGCGTAGAAGTGCGCCTGGCCCAGGTAGTAGGCGTGGAAGGCTTCCAGTCCCGCCGGAGGGGCGGCGGCGCGCAGGGTGGTCCGGGCAGAGGCGGCGTGGCCCTCGGAGAGCTGCAGGTAACCCAGGAGCAGATTCAGCCGGGCCAGGTCCGGGCAGCGGGCCTGGCGGCAGGCCTCGGTCTCGGAGGCGGCCAGCTCCTCGGCGCCGGGGCGGTGCAGCTTCACCGCCTGGAGCAGGGTGGGGGATTGGGCGAAGGCCAGCGGAGCCGACAGCCAAAGCACCAGCGCCCACGGGAGGGGACGTCGCGTCTTGAGGGGGGACCGGTTTGACATGAAGCGCTTGGCAGTCCTAAACCGCGGGCGACTCCGGGAGGGGAGTTTTTCGGCCCGATCAGCCGACCAGGCGACTGTCTGGTGGCCTGGACGGTGGATGGGGCCGACTCACAGTGGAGGGGACCGCACATGAAGCCATTCCCGACTGATCTGCCGCAGACGATCAACCCGGAGGCCGGCCCGGCGCGCGCCGGGGTGGAATCCCACCGGAACCTCAATTGCCGCCAGTACGATGGCTGTCTGGACGAGGCGGTGCGCAACGGCTGGCAGAGCTTCAGCTGCAGCAGGTGCCCGCTGTACGCCCTGACCGCCACCCCGCAGCTGGGGATCGACACGTACGCCAACCAGCGCCGCGGCGTGCAGTAGCCGTCCAAAAATCCGTCCTCTGGCGGACTCCCGGCGGAGCGCGTATGTCGCCGCGCGCAGCTGAACCCGTCCCGGGAGTGGATCATGGCGAAGAAGATTCTTCTGGTGGTCGCAGTCGTCGTTTTGGGCCTGGTGGGCGTGATCGCCTCCCGGCCGTCCGAGTTCCGCATCGAGCGTTCGGTGGCGATCTCCGCCCCCGCCGAGGTGGTGCAGGCGCAGCTGGTGGACTTCCGCAAGTGGGGCGCGTGGTCCCCCTGGGAGAAGCTGGATCCGGCGCAGACCCGGACCTACTCCGGCGCCGAGTCCGGGGTGGGCGCGCAGTACGCCTGGGCGGGCAAGGAGGTCGGCGAGGGCAAGATGACCATCAAGGAGGTGACCCCCGGTCAGCGGGTGGTGATCGATCTGGAGTTCATCACCCCGATGGAGGCCAAGAACGTGGTGGACCTGGCGCTCACCGCACAGGGGCCCGGGACCGAGGTCCGCTGGGTGATGACCGGTCAGAACAACTTCCTGGGCAAGGCCTTCTCGCTGGTGATGGACATGGACCAGATGGTGGGCAAGGACTTCGAGAACGGCCTCGCCGCGCTGAAGACAGTCTCCGAGGGTGAGGCCGCCAAGCTGGCCGAGGCCAAGGCCGCGGAGGCTGCCGCTGCTGCCGCCGCCGCCGCTGCTGCCGCCGCGCCTACCGGCGAAGCCGTGGCGCAAGAGACCAAGTAGTCCGGGGTTCAGCGACTGTGCACCCCCCAGGGGCCGCGCGTCTTCCCAGGAGGAAGGCGGCGGCCCTTGTTCTTCAAGAGGGGCTACGCCGGATCCGGGAAGCGGATCACCCCGCGGCGCAGCAGCTCCTTGAGGCCGTCCTGGACCTCTTCGGGCCGCAGGTTCAGCCGCAGCGGGAGCTCGTCCGGGGTGAGCCGTTCCTCGCAAACCGCCTTGGCCAGCCGCAGCCCGGTGTCGGGCGCCACCTGCCGGAACAGCTCGTAGAGGGTGGTGTCGATCTCGAAGTGGCCGGTGGTGTTCAGCTTGCTGGCGGTGACCCGGGACTCCAGCTGGTTGAGGGTCTCGCAGGTGCGTTGGATCAGCGTCTCCATCCCCACCTGGATCCGGGCCGGATCCCCGGGGATGTCCCCGAAGGTGAAGTCCCCCTCCGCGTTGCGGGAGACGATCAACGCCGCCACCGCGGAGACCCCGGTGGCCTCCCGCTTCGGCCACAGGGCGTGCGCGTCCACCGGGTTCCCCTCGCGGATCCGCAGGGTGTAGGTGGCCCAGTCGTCACGCAGGGTCAGCACTCCGGTGGCCTTGAGCCGGGCCAGGACCCGCATCGTCCACTGGATCCCGATCTGGTTGGCGTTGATCGCCGCGTTGCGCTGCGACTGCACCTGGCCCAGCAGCTCCAGCCGCGGCTGCAAGAGCGCGAACACCCGCTGCACCACCGTGTCCGAGCGCCCCAGCTTGGGCAGATAGTCGGCGGCGCCGGAGCGGGCCGCGCGCAGGGTCTCGCGGTAGTCGTCGTGGGCGGAGAGGAACACCACCGGGACCTCGCGGGTCCGGTGGTCGGCCTTGAGGACCTTGAGCATCCCCCAGCCATCGAGCCGGGGCATGTTCAGATCCGCGATCACCAGGTCGTAGAGGGAGCGGGTGGAGAGCTCCACCCCGTTCATCCCGTCCTCGGCCAGCACCACCTCCAGCCCGGCCTTCACCAGCTGCATCTTGAACAGCCGGCGCAGCTCCGGATCGTCGTCCACCACCAGGATCCGGGGGCGGAACAGCTCGGAGGTGGTGGGGGGCATGGTGGGCACCTCCACCGGGGGAGGGCGGGGCGGGGCCACCGCCTCCGGACCCTCCTCGAAGCGCCACATCCCCTCCTCGGCGCCGATCATCTCCTTCAACGCGTCCGGACCCCTCAGCGGCCCGAACTCGGCGCCGGTCAGCTGGCCGTTCTTGAAGGCGGCGCGGCCCTCGAAGGGGGTGCCGGGGTTGACCACCAGCGTCCCGTTGCGCCGGGAGCGGGCGAAGAGCGCCAGCAGGTTGCGCAGGGCCAACTCGTCGGGGGCGGCGCCTGGCTGGGGAGCGCGGCTGGACAGCTCCTCCAGCAGGGTCGCGATCCGCCGGGTCTGCTCCTCCCCGAACGGCTTGAAGATCACGTCCACCGCGCCGCCCAGGACCGACCGGACCAGCTGGCGTTCGCCGCGATCGGCGGTGACGAAGGCCACCGGGATCCCGGCGGTCTCCGGGAAGGCGCGCAGGCTGCGGACCACCTCCGCGCCGTTGAGCACCGGCATCACCCGGTCCAGCAGGATCAGGTGGGGGGAAAAGGCGCGGGCCTCGGGGACGGCGCGGATGGGCTCGCGGGTGACCCGCACCTCGAACCCCGCGGTGCGCAGCAGATCGCTGGCCACCCCCAGGAACAAGGGGTCGTCATCTACGAGAAGGAGGCGTCGAGCGGTAGCCACGAGAGGGGGACCCAGGGTTGGAAGCGGTTACTGCGAGTCAGCGTAGATCACGACCACCCAGTATTTGTCATCGCCATAGGTGGCGGAGCTGCCCTGGACCGCGCCGATCCCCACCCGATCATTGCGGGAGTCCTCCAGGCTGCGGGAGTCGGGGAGGGCGGAGGGGTCGTCGGAGACATAGAAGTCCACCGCGGCGCTCTTCACCTCGCGCATCGACTGGAAGACCCGGTCGTGGACGGTGGCACCGGGGAGGCTGATCTTGGGGCGATCCAGCTGCAGGGCGCGGCGGGCGTGTTCGGTGGCGATCGCCTCCAGCACCGGGCTGCGGACCAGCGGAGGCAGCTTCTTGCCCGCGCGCTGTTCGCTGATCGCCTGGTAGGCGGCGGCCAGCGGATCCGGCGCCGCGTCGGCCGGCTTGGCCAGCACCTCGGTCAAGATCGCC
The DNA here is from genome assembly GCA_036675345.1 of Myxococcaceae bacterium. Lineage (GTDB taxonomy): Bacteria > Myxococcota > Myxococcia > Myxococcales > Myxococcaceae > JALYOC01. The sequence goes on along the minus strand of JAKFFE010000042.1, from coordinate 12,348 downwards.
TGGCGCCGGTCCCCCACGGTCTCGAACGCGATCCCCACCCCCAGGTGGGTGAAGCCGGGATCGAGCAGATTCCGGCGGTGCCCCGGGGAGTGTTCGATCGCGAAGTGGGCCGCCACCGCGCCGGCGGCCAGCCCCAGGTTCTCTCCTGCCCGGACGTAGGCATAGCCGGCCGCGTTCAGCCGCTGGCGCAGGTCGTCACCGGCGGGACTGACGTGGGCGAAGAAGTGACCCTCGGCCATCTTGTCGCTGTGGGCCTGGGCCACCTCCGCCAGCCGGGAATCGGCTACCAGGGGCGGCGCCTGGTGGGCCGCCCGCAGACCGTTGATCCGGGTCAGCAGCACCGCCCGGGCCTCGGCCAGCGTGTTGGGTTCGGGGATCCGCAGCCGGACCGCGTCCCCGGACTTGACCCCCACGTCCACGAAGAACAGGGCCGCCACCTCCGGTCCCTTGGTTCCCCGGCCAATCACCTCCACCGTGTGGCGGCCGGAGGTGGGGAAGGCGAGGGTGGAACAAAAGCGTCCACCGCGCTGGGCGGAGGCCGCCAGGCGATCCACCGCGCCATTGGGACGGGTGATGTACAGCTCGGCGGAGCGCAGCGCGGCCTTCAGCTCTCCGCACAGCCGTTGGTTGAAGCTGGCCCGGTCCAGCCGCCGGGGGAAGTCGTCCAGCCCGGCCTTGCGCTCGGAGAGCAGCGCCACCACCACCGCCAGCTTGCCGACCTGGATTGCGCCCACCCCCACGTGGGTGGCCGGCTCCTCGTTGTAGTCGGTGCGTTTGGTGAAGGCCTCCAGCGCGTAGCCGGCGGGCGAGGCGCGCACCACCACCGCCCGGGGAGTGGGATCAAAGCCGCCCGCGTCGGAGACCACCTGGGAGATGGCCAGCAGATCCGCGGCCTCGTCCGCGCTCTTGTCCAGCGCCTCCTGGGCCAGCTTGCGGGCGGCGGCGGTCAGCGCCGGATCCAGCTGGGGAATGGTCCGGCCAATCCGCTGGAACTCCCGGCGGACGTGGAGCAGCCCCTGTTCCTCCATCTGCGAAGGAGTCAGCCCCTCCGCTGCCCGCGTCGCAGGGGCAAAGGCCAGGGCGATCCAGCATGCGACGAACCAACCCCTCATCCCGGGTCCTCTGCCCCCATCCGGAAGGTGAGGCGGGTCACCACGCCCTCGCCCAGCTTCGCGCTCAACCGGCCGCACAGCTCTTCGGCGCGGGCCTGGAGTTCGTGGGCCCAGCGCGCGGAGGTGACCGAGAGCACCAGCTCGCCTGCGATCAGCCGGTGGGGGCGGGCGTTCTGGGCGATGAAGGCCCCCACCGCGTCCTCCCACACCGCCGCCAGATGCCCGGCCCGGCCAGAGTCCCTGGCCAGGGTTCCCAGCACCCCGGGCAGCAGATTCTTGATCGATCCGAAGTCGCTTCTGGCCACGGGAGCATCATGGTGCATCTGCGCGCGGCTCCCAAGGGTTCCTCTCTTGCCGGCTGCCCTGATCCAGATGTCGTGCCGGGCGACCACCCGGCTGGCCCATGGGGGCGGAGCGTCCGCGGCGGCCTGCGCCCGGTCTGGCCAGCACCTCGGTGAGCAGGATCTGCTGGCCGTCCCCCGCGATGCCCACCCCCAGTCGGGTGAGGCGGGGATCGAGCAGGGTCTGCCGGTGCCCGGGAGACAGCTCGATCGCGAAGTGGGCGGCCATCGGTCCCCGGGCGCGGCCCAGATTCTCTCCCGCCTGGGTGTAGCCGTAGCCGGCCGCCCGCAGCCGCTGACGCAGCCCGTTTCCCGAAGGGTCGAGGTGGGCGAAGAACCGCTCGTGGCGCATCCTCTCGCTGTGGGCCTGGGCCACCTGATTCAGTCGCGGATCCGCGCTCAGCGGCGGAGCCCCGTGCGCCGCGCGCAGGAAGTTGATCCGCGCCAGCAACGCCGCCCGGGCGTCTTCCAGGGAGGTGGGTTCGACCGCCTGGGGGTCCGCCCCGCGGCTGGCCGTCTTTCCCACCTCCACGAAGAACAGCGCCGCGACCTCCGGCCCCTGCCTTCCGTTTCCGATCACCTCCACCGTGTGCCGCCCCAGGGTGGGAAAGGGGAGGCTGGCGCAGAAGCGGCTGCCCCACGGGGGAGCGGTGGAGATCCGCTCCACCTCGCCGGAGGGGCGGGTCAGGTACAGCTCCGCCGAGCGCAGCGCGGACTGCAGTTCGCCGCACAGTCGCTGCTCGCCGCCGGCGGTGGGCACCTGGCGGGGAAAGGGCTCCAGCGAGGCCTTCCTCCGGGAGAACAGCGCCACCACCACCGCCGACTCACCGGAGAGGATCGCGCCTACCCCCACATGGGTGGCGGGCTCGGAGGCGAGGTCGGTTCGGCGGGTGAAGGTGTCCAGGGCGTAGGGCGCGGGGGTGGCCCGGACCACCACCGCCCGGGGGATGGGGTCATGGCCCCCCGCCGCCGAGACCTGCTGGACGATGGATCCCAGCTGCGCCGCCGGACCCGCGCCGCCCCTCAGCGCCTCCCTCGCCAGCGCCCGCGCGGCGGCGGTCAGGACCGGATCCGGCTGGGGAAGGCCAGGGCCCTGCCGCCCGTACTCCTCACGCACCCGCTGCAGTGCCTGGGCTTCGAGGTGGAGCTCCGGCTGGGCGGAGGAGAGGGCGGAGAGCGTCACCAGCAGCCCTACCCACCGTGTGCTTCCCCCTCCCCGGCGAGCCATGGACGGGAGGGAGCGCCTCCACCCGGGATGTGACACTTTCCCTGCCGCCCTGATCCGGATGTCGTGACTGGAGCCCCTCGCGCCGGGCCAAGTGTCCGGAACCTCTCCCGGGCACGGACTTCGCTACACTGCGTCAGTTCGTGTCCTCCTCCCTGACCCAGCCGCCGCTCTCCCCGTCCTTCCCCTGGACGCCCGCGGCGCTGGCCCTGCTGCTGGGGCTGGCCTGTTCCGCCCCCCTCCCCTTGGGCCCGGATGGAGGGGACGGGGGGATCGCGGAAGTGGGGGAGTGTACCGACGACCTGGAGTGCGCGCCGGACGGAGGGGACCCCAGCCTGTTCCGCTGCAACCTGACCCACTACCGCTGCGAGGCCGCCTGTCGGACCCGCGCCGAGTGCGGCGCCGAGTCGCGGGGAGAGTACGCGCTGGCTTTCTGCGAGGGCCCGATGGGCTGCCAGTGTCAGGAGGGGCGCTGCGTCCAGGCGATGTGCTCGGTGGATCCGGACTGCGGCGAGGGCAGCTGTCGCAATGGGGAGTGTGTCCCCCCCGGGCAGGCCGCGGCCGCGCCGGCGCGGTGTGAGCTGGTGCCCTCCTTCTCGGTGGTGCCCGCCGGGGCCGAGCTGACCTTCACCGTGCTGGCCCGGGATGCCACCGGCGCACCGATTCCGCTCCCGGAAGGCTTCGTCTGGTCGGAGGAGGCCGTGGTCACCTTGCTGGAGAACGACGGGGTCCACGCCCGTTACGCGTTTCCCACCCAGACCGCGGAGCCGGTGGAGCTGATCCGCACCACCCTGGGCGGGGTGAGCTGTTCGGCCAGGGTGCACGTGGTCCCGGTGGACGCCACCGCCGGGATCGCCCAGGCGCTGGTGGTGGATGCGCAGACCGGTCGGCCGGTGGAGGGCGCCACGGTGCAGCTGACCGGGACCCTGGACTCCGGGGGAGAGCTGACCCCGGTGCTGGGCGAGACCGACGGGGCGGGCCTGGTCCGGCTGGCGCTGTCCGGAGAGCTGACCGCGGCCACCCTCAGCACCTACCACCGGGACTACGGCTACCTGACGGTGATCGATCTGCCGGTGGTGGACGGAGCCCTGGAGCTGCTGCTTCCACTGGAGCGCGACGCGACCGCCGGCGGCTTCCAGGGAACGCTGGCCGGGGTCCCGGCCACCCCCAACGTCCATGCCGCCTTCGCCGGTGATTCACGGAGCCCGTTCTTGAACCTGCCCAACGGGCTGTTCGGGGAGCCGGTCCCCACCGACGTCTCCCTGGGCGCGTGGAACGAGACCGCTGCCCCGCTGCCTTCCAGCGTGTACCTGGGCTCGGCGGATGGAGGGATCAAGACCACGGTCACCGTGGACAGCCCCCCCGGCCACTGTGCGGTGGCGCCCCCGGGGTTCGTCTCCACCGAGGAGGCGGAGCGGGCCGGTCGGTGCGGGGTCACCACCGCCTGGGCCTTCTCGCTGGACGCGCCGCTGCTCTCGCTGCCCCTGGACGCGCTGGCCTCCGGGGTCACCACCGCCAACTGGTCCAGCGCCTTCGAGCGCTTCATCCCGTTGCTGCGCGACTTCAGCTCCACCGTGGAGCGTGACGTGGACTTCGCCGCGGTGCCGGTGGACGCGGGCACCCCCGCCCCGTACGCGGCGGTGGACCTGCCCTTTGCCCAGCTGCCAATGCGGATCCGCTTCGTGGTCCGGGTCCCGGCCCTGCCCACCTTCGCCGGGCGCTACCTGGACAGCGCCCTGGTGCTGGGGATGACCGAGGTCCCGGGCCGGGGCGCGGTGCCGCTGGGCGTGGGCCTGGCGGTCAACCGCAACCTGGGGGACGCCTTGACCGATCCCCAGGAGGGGCTGCTCTCCCAGGGGCTGGTGAGCGTGAAGATGGCGCCCACCCACCATGGGCTGGAGGGCAACCCATACACGGTGGCCGCCACCGCGCTGTGGCGGGAGGGCGGTCCGGGCGAGCGCTTCGGCTCCTCGACCCTGGTGGAACGGCTGGGGAGGATCTCGCTGCCATACGACACCAGCGGCGCCTCGCCGATCGAGCTGAGCCGCCCGTTCCTGCCGCTGCCGGAGCGGGTGCGCTTCCACGCGGGGGAGACGCCCCGGCTGGGGCTGCGGGCCCGCGAGGTCCGGCTGGAGCAGGATGACCGCGCCCTGCAGGCCTCGCTGGCCCAGGCGGTGTTCATTGGCGGCGGGCTCAAGCGCTGGCGGGTGGTGGCCTCACCGGCGGCGATGATCGCCGGGGTGGTGGTGCCGCGGCCTCCTCCGGGCTTCGAGGATCTGCTCTTCGACGGGGAGCTGCGCGCCAAGCTGACCGTGGAGCTGGTGCGGCTGGAGACGCCGGGAGACGCCACGGCGCTGACGGTGGGGGAGTTCTTCGATCGTCGCCAGGTGACCCTGGAGGACCAGCGGCGGTTGCCAGTGTCCACCTCCCAGCTGCAGCACGGACGTCCCACCGTGGAGTGGGTCACCCCCGGGGAGGGTGCCGCCATCCGCTTCGGCAGCGAGCTGCGCGCCCGGGTGCGGGGGTTCTCGCTGGGCAACCTGGGTGCGCTGCGGCGGGTGGTGTTCGAGGTGCATGGCTGCGGTTCGATGTGGCCGCTTCTGACCACCACCGACCCCTCCCGCCCCCGGGAGGTGGTCTCGCTGGCGCCGCTGGGGTGCACCGGCCCCGCCCAGCTGATGGCCCGGGTGGAGGAGTACTCCGCCCCGGATTGGATCCCGCTGGACCCTCCGGTGCAGTCCGCCCGGGCGGTGACCCTGGGGCCGTGATAGCGTCCCGGGGCGTCCATGCCGAAGACGAAGACGGTCGTCACCGTCATCTCCAAAATCTCCGAGCGTCCGGTGGAGAAGGGGGCCGCCCTGGTGGTGATCTACGGGCTGGATCTGGGTCGGAAGTACGACCTGAGCACCCCGGAGACGATCATCGGACGGTCCTCCAAGGCCGACGTCCAGGTGGATCAGGAATCGATCAGCCGCAACCACGCCAAGCTGGTGCTGGGCGAGCGGGTGGTGATCCGGGACATGGGCTCCACCAATGGCACCTACGTCAATGACGAGCTGGTGGAGGGAGATCGCCCGCTGCACAGCGGAGATCTGATCAAGATCGGCCGGACGATCTTCAAGTTCATCGGCGGGGGGAACATCGAGGCCGCCTACCACGACGAGATCTACCGGCTGACCACTGTGGATGGGCTGACCCAGATCTTCAACCGCCGCTACTTCGAGGAGACCCTGGAGCGGGAGATCTCCCGGTGCAACCGCTACGGGCGGATGGCCTCGCTGGTGATGCTGGACGTGGATCACTTCAAGCAGGTCAACGATACGTTTGGACACCTGGCGGGGGACTACGCCCTCAAGCAGATCGCCTCCACCATCCGGACCAAGATCCGCAGGGAGGACATCTTCGCCCGCTACGGTGGGGAGGAGTTCGCGCTGCTGCTGCCCGAGGTGGACCTCAAGGGCGCCTTGCTGATGGCGGAGAAGACCCGCCGGCTGATCGAGCTGCAGAAGTTCGAGTTCGACAAGCAGAAGATCCCGATCACCGTCTCGCTGGGCGTGGCCGCCCTGGCCGCCACCCAACGGGATCCCGCGGACTTGATCCGCAACGCGGACGCCAAGCTCTACGAGGCCAAGAGCGGCGGTCGGAACCGCGTCTGCTCCTGACCTGCCGATCTGCCTCTGCTCACCGGAGGTGCTTGGCCGCCTGAAGGTGTTGCTGCTGCGGCGGCCGACCTGCCTCTGCGCGTCGGGGGGCCTGGACGCCTTGAACGTCGTGCACCTGCGGCGGGGCAGGAGTTGCCCCCGCCGCCGGGTGGGCGCCCCTAGTACTGCTGCTGCTGCGGAGCCGGCTCCTGCTGGGCCGGCTGCTGCTGCTGCGCCGGCTGCTGCTGCGCGGGCTGCTGCTGCGCCGGCTGCGAGCCGCTCTGCTCGGTCTGGATCTCGATCCGTCCGGGCTCGTTCTGCCCGCTGCTGGGATCGAAGGAGGCGCGGATCTGGCTGCCCTCCTCAACCTGCTCCAGCGAGGCGGCCTGGCCGTCGATGATCACCTCGGTCTGGGGATTGACCGCCAGGGTGGTGCGCTGGCCATCCGGCTGCAGCAACACCAGCGATCCCTCACCGGCGCTCTCCACCTTGCCGGAGAGATTGGCCTGGTCCCCGGTGAACGGCCGCGTCTGCGAGGCGGTCGGCTCGGTGCCGGTGCCGCTCCCGCCCACCCCGACCTGGGTCTCTGCCTGCTGCTGGCCGGACTGGGCGTTTTGCTGCTGCTGGAGTTCCTGCGCCGACTGCTGGGCGGTGGATGCCTCCTGCTGCGCACTCTGGGTTTCTCCGGCCGCCTGCTGCTGCGCTGCCTGGGCCTCCTGTGCCTCGCGGGCTGCTCGCGCCTCCGCTGACTCCAGCTCCTGCTGCGCGCCCTCCACGTCCGCGCGCTTCTGGGTGATGTCCTCCCGGGCGTCCTGGACGTCCTCCTGTTCGCTGCTGGCGCGCTCCTGCGCCTGCTTCGCCCGATCCAACGCGCTCTCGGAGCGCTGCTGCAGATCGGAGACGTTCTCCTCACGGCTCTCGCTCCGTTCACGGTCCTGGCAGCCGAAGATCAACGCCGCAGCCGCCACTGCTAGAAGCCTTTTCATTTTGGTACCCCCGAAGTCTGGTCTCCCCATCGAGATGGGGACCGCGGAGGGGCACGCCAAGGGAAGGGCCCGGTCCAGCCCCAGGAAGGGGCCGAACGATGGTCCGGGGGGCAGGCAGGCCCGCGTCGGCGGGAATCAGCCGCCGAAGACGGTGCCCCGCTCCTTGAGCAGGGCCCGGAGCATCCCCTCGATCGACTCACGGGTCCGCTCGACCAGGCGCTGGACCTCCAGGAGATCCTCCGCCGCGGAGGCGGAGATGCCCTCCATCCGGATCGGCTCGCCAAAGCGGATCATCCACCGGGCGGGGAGCGGGGGGACGGTGAGCGGCAGATAGGGGAGGCCCAGAAAACCACCGGGCAGCTTGCCCAACAGCGGCATCGACTCCTCGGCACCGACGATCGCCACCGGGATGATCGGAACCTGCTGCCGGATGGCCAGCTTGGCGAAGCCGCCACGCCCCAGGCGCTTGAGCTGGTAGCGCTCCTGGAAGGGCTTGCGGATCCCGTGCACCCCTTCGGGGAAGGTGATCACCGGACGGCCCTCGTCCAGCAACCGCACCGCGTTCTCCGGGCTGGCGCGGATCGCCCCCAGGCGGTTGTAGAGGGTGCCCAGGAACGGGGCGTGGAAGATCTGATCCTCGGCCAGCCAGCGGGCCTCCTCCAGATCAGGGCGTTCGCGCTGCAGCGCCTGGTGGAGGATGAACCCGTCGATCGGGATCGCGCCGGAGTGGTTGGCCACCAGCAGGGACGGCCCCTGGGGGACGTGCGGCGCGCCCTCCACCGTGACCCTCCAGTAGCGCTCGTAGAAGAAGTTGGAGATCGGCGAGAGCTTCTTGGCCAGGTTGGCGTCCTTGCCGTAGGCGTCCACCTGATCCGAGCCCGACGCGCCAATCCCGGTCATCAGGGCGCTGAACAAGCCGTCCGCGACCCGGGCGGCCTGACCGACCCGGTCGGTCCGGAAGGTCTGGGCGGCGACGTCCCGCGCCAGCGCCAGCGCCCCGGCCACCGAGTGCAGCGAGGCCCCGGTCCGGTTCCCGCCGGTGGCTTCCGGGGGCAGGTGCTCCGCGGGGTCCTGGGCCGCCACGGACGTCCGGGGGGACGGCTGCTCGGCCTCGGCGTCGGACCCGTCGTCCGCGGCGGAGTCAACTCGGGGCCGGAGGGGACTGCGGTGGTCGTCCGGGCGGATTGGGGCCGACGGATCGAGGTCTGTTGCCGCCTGCATCTTCAAGAGACGGCGGTGCTCGGCTTCGGCCAGGCGCTCGGCGCCCGCTCCCCGCGTCCGGAGTCCGTGCCGGACGCTGGGGGGGAGATCCTCGCCCGCATCCTCCGGCACCGGAATCTCCGGCTCCTGGGGCTGCTCCGGGGTGGCGTCCTGGATCGCCCGGGTGACCTGCTGGGTGTCGTCCGCAGCGGAGGGCTGGACCGCCAGGGCCTCCGGCTTGCGGGCGCCGGCGCGGTTACCGCGGGCCTGCTTCTTCCGGATCGGCTGCTTGATCTCGGTCTCCGCGGGGGAGGCGATCAGCGAGGCTTCGGCCCGGCCCTTCGCCGTGCTCTTCCGCTTGGCGGGCGGCGCCTTGGGCACGGCCTTCTCCGCGACCGCTGCTGCGGGCTGCTTCTCCTCCGGGGTGCGGCTGGCCGCCCCCCGGCGGAATGGATCGTTCCCCAGAACGCCCTTTGCCATGTTCAGCTCCTTCGGAGCGCAGCGACCGCGTCGCGCGCATGGTGCCTGGGAACGAAGCCGAGCGCTTCCTTCGCGCGGCTCCCGTCGGCCACCCAGGGATAATGAATGAAGTCGAGCAGGGACTCGGGCACGCCGATCCCTCCATAGGCATCCATCGCCCGCAGCGTTCCGCGGGCCAGCGGGCCGGGGAGGGGAATGGACCTTCCCCCCGCCAGTCGCACCATCGCCGACAGCGGCAGGACGCCCTCGCTGACGATGTTGAAGATCCCCTGCGCCTGGGCCCGGAGCCCCAGGTGGAGGGCAAAGGCGGCGTCCTGGGGGTGGAGGGCCTGCCACAGCGGATCGAACCCCAGCAGGGTCGGGACCCAGCCGCGGGTGAGGAAGCGGGTGGCCGGGTTGTCCACCCCCTCGCCCAGCAGCGGGGCCAGCCGCAGGACCAGCGCCGGGATGTGGGGATGACGCTGCGAGAACTTCTGCACCAGCGCCTCCATCTCCACCTTGTCGGAGACGAAGCGGGAGTGGGCGGCGGCCAGGGGCGCGTCCTCGCGGATCATCGCCGGGTGCTCCGGAGAGGGGCCATAGACGGCGGTGAGCGAGGGGAAGATCAGCCGGCGGGCCAGGCCACGCTCGGCGACCTCCAGCACCCGCATCGATCCCATCACCTCCAGCTCGTGCGCCAGGTGGCCTCCCCGACGGGGGCCCCACATGAAGGCCAGGTGGAACAGCGCGTCCACCGGTTCGTCCCCCAGCGCGTCGAACAGCTCCCGGTCCGCCTCGTGGCGGGTGAGATCGATCCGGTGGAAGTCGATCTTCGGATCATCCGGCGGCTTGGCCAGATCGATGGCCACCACCTGCCGGACGCCCGGATCCGCCAGCAGCCGTGGCAACAGCAGCCGGCCCAGGTCCCCGGTCGCCCCGGTGACCGCGACCCGCAGTCCCGGACGCTCTTTCTTGTCTGCAGCCATTCGCCGCGTCGCCTTACTGGCCGCCGGTCACAGGTTCAAGTCCGCCCGGATCGTCTTGTGATGCCGGGGGCACGACGCCTAAGGTCCCGCCGCTCCATGGGCCGCATCGGGCGACTGACCGAAGAGCTGATCAACAAGATCGCGGCCGGTGAGGTGGTGGAGCGCCCTGCCTCGGTGGTGAAGGAGCTGTGCGAGAACTCGCTGGACGCGGGGGCCCGCAGCATCCGGATCTCCGTCCAGGGCGCCGGCCTCCAGCGGCTGACCATCCGGGACGACGGCCACGGGATGTCCCGGGAGGACGCGCTTTTGGCGGTGGAGCGTCACGCCACCAGCAAGCTGAGGGACCTGCCCGGGCTGTTCAACATCCGGACCATGGGCTTCCGGGGCGAGGCGCTGCCGTCCATCGCCTCGGTCTCCCGCTTCACCCTGGAGACCAGCGAGGCGGGCGCCCAGGTGGGGACCCGGGTCACGATCGAGGGGGGAAGGGGGCTGGTGGTGGAGGAGACCGCGCCCGCCGGGGGGACGGCGATCGACGTGGAGGATCTGTTCTTCAACACCCCCGCCCGGCGCAAGTTCCTCAAGCGGGAGGAGACCGAGCTCAAGCACCTGGAGGAGGCGGTGGTCCGCCTGGCGCTGGCCAACCCGGAGGTGGGCTTCCAACTGGAGTCGGAGGGGAGGGTGCTGTTGACCACCTCCGCCGGTCAGACCCTGCCCGAGCGGGTGGCCGCGGCGCTGGGCCCGGAGGCCCATCCCCACCTGCTGCCGGTGGACGAGCGCCGCCTGGGACTGTCGGTGACCGGGGTGATCGCCGCTCCGGAGTTCACCCTCTCCAACCAGCGCGGGCTCTACACCTTCGTCAACCGGCGCTTCATCCGCGATCGCGGGGTGAACCACGCGATCCAGAAGGCCTTCTCCGAGGGGCTGGCGCCCGGTCGGCAGCCGGTGGCGGTGCTGTTCCTGGAGCTGGATCCGGAGGCGGTGGACGTCAACGTCCATCCCCAGAAGCTGGAGGTCCGCTTCGCCGATCCGCGCGGAATCTACGAGGCGGTGCACGCGGCGGTGGCCCGGGCCCTGAGCGCGGCGGCGCCGGCCGGGGCCCTGGCGCCCACCGGGTCGGGGATGCCGGCCGAGTACGCGCTGGCGGTGGACCGCTTCCTCCAGCGTGCGCAGACCGGAGAGGGCTTCTTCCCCGCCCAGCCTCCGATCGCCGCCGATCACCCGCTGCAGTCGCTGTCCTTTGGCCAGGCCCGACCGGGGATCAATGAGGCCCCGCCCCAGGGGTTCTATTCGGGGCTGCGGTTCATCGGCGAGCTGGCCCGGCGGTACTGGCTCTGCGAGGGGCAGGGCGGGACCCTGGTGGTGCTGGACGCGCACGGGGTCCGCGAACGCGCGGCGCTGGAGCAATTGCGCGACGCCTTCGGGGAGGACTCGCCCCAGGAAACCCTGTTCGGTCAGGTGGTGCAGGTGCCGGCCACGGTGAGGAGCGCGCTGACCCTCCGGGCCACCGCGCTGGCGCGGCTGGGGCTGCGGGTGGAGGCCTTCGGAGGTGACGCGCTGCGGGTGGAGAACCTGCCGGTGCGCGCCGAAGGGGAGGATTTGGTGGCGTTGCTCACCGAGCTGGCCGAGTCCCTGCCCACCGGAGAGCCACCGGAGCACGTGGACGCGTACGCGGGCGGGCTGCGGGTGCTGGCGTGCCGGATGGCCACCGAGCAGGGGACGGGCGCCACCGAGGAGGAGCGGCGGAGGCTGTTCTCCCGGCTGGACGGGTGCGACTTCGCCGCCCCCGCGCGGCACGGGACGGTGGTGGTGCACCAGGTCCCGCTGCTGGTGCTGGAGGGACGCTCCCGGTCCTGAAAATTGACGGTCGGTCGCTCACTGCTACCGTCCTCCACAGGCCTGTAGCACCCAGCCGGCCGCGGAGGATGGATGCAGGGAGTGATCACCCTTCGCGACGTGCTGCTGAACCTCGGCGTGGTGTTGCGCGAGTTCGGTCCCCGCTGTCTGGGGCGGTGCTTTTGGGCCGCGCTGCGAAACCAGAAGACCACCTTCCTGGAGGTGGCGTTCCGTAAGGAGAGTCCATGAACACCACCGCGCTCACCCAGCTGCCCCAAGCCGCCGTCCCCGTGGAGTACGCCGAGAAGGCGATGGGCTCGTTGATGAAGCTGCATGGCGAGCTGATGGAGGAGAAGGAGCGGCGGGTGGATCTCTACCGGCGCCTGATGGAGAAGGAGCAGTCGCTGGCCGAGCTGAAGATGTACGTGAAGCTGCTGGAGGAGAAGCTGACCCCGGGGGCCCAGGCGCCCGAGCCGGTCGCCGCCCGCCCCGAGCCGCTGCGGGTGGTCCCGCCCCAGCCGCGCGCGGTGCCGCGCCCGCCCCCGCGCCCCACGGTTCGCGCCGA
>JAKFFE010000030.1:0-47954 GCA_036675345.1 Myxococcaceae bacterium | reverse complement strand
AACGGGCAAAGCCTGGGATGCCTCCCTGGCTCTGCCCGCCTAACCGACGCCTAACCCTGGCAACCGGGATCTGCCCGCGATTGCCCTTGAAAACGGAGACAGTTGCTGTCCCCTTTATTGACGACGCGTGTTATCGCTTCCGGGGGGCGTTGAACGGCTCGGGCTTTCGCGGGGCCGGGGCGGAGGAGGGGGGCGCGGTGGTGGCTCCCGGCTGCAGGGCCTTGATCGAGAGGCCCATCCGCTTCCGGGGGAGATCCACCGAGAGCACCTTCACCCGTACCCGGTCTCCGACCTTCACCACCTCCGCCGGGTCCTTGATGAAGCGGTTGGCCAGCTCGCTGACGTGGACCAGGCCGTCCTGGTGCACCCCGAGGTCCACGAAGGCGCCGAAGGCCGCCACGTTGGTCACCACCCCGTTGAGCACCATTCCCTCCCGGACGTGGGCCAGCTCGGTGACCTGGGCGTCGAAGCCCACCTCCTGGAACTCGGCGCGGGGATCCCGGCCCGGCTTCTTCAGCTCCTCCACGATGTCCTGCAGGGTGGGCAGCCCGATCCCCGACTGCTCATCCACGTAGCGCTGCAAGGGGATCTTCGCCGCCAGCTCCGCGTTCCCCACCAGCGCGCCCCGGGGCACCTTCAGCTCCTCGGCCATCTTCGCCACCACCGGGTAGCGCTCCGGGTGCACCGCGCTCTGGTCCAGCGGCTCGGACCCTCCGCGCACCCGCAGGAAGCCGGCGCACTGTTCGAAGGCTTTGCCTCCCAGGCGGGGGACCTTCTTCACCGCGGCGCGGGTCTTGAACGGCCCGTTCTCCGCGCGGAAGGCGACGATCGCCTTGGCCAGCGCCGGACCCAGCCCCGCCACGTAGCGCAGCAGGGTAGGGGAGGCGGTGTTCAGGTCCACCCCCACCCGGTTCACCGCCGCCTCCACCACCCGGTCCAGCGATCCGGCCAGCGCGGACTGGTCCACGTCGTGCTGGTACTGCCCGACCCCGATGCTCTTGGGATCGATCTTCACCAGCTCGGCGAGGGGATCCTGCAGCCGCCGGCCGATGGAGACCGCCCCGCGCAGGGAGACGTCCAGCTCCGGCAGCTCTTCCCGCGCCAGCTCGGAGGCGGAGTACACCGAGGCCCCGGCCTCGCTGACCATCACCACCTTCAGGTCCTTGGGCAGCGCTCCGGCCGCCAGCAGCTTGCGCACGAAGGCCTCGGTCTCCCGTCCGGCGGTGCCGTTGCCGATGGCGATCGCCCCCGGCCGTTGAGCCTTGACCATCGCCGCCAGCGCCGCGCCGGCCTCCGCCTCCCGAACGGTGTGCGGGAAGATGGTCCCCAGGGCCTTCACCTCTCCCTCCGCGTCCAGCGCCGCCAGCTTGCAGCCGGTGCGCAGCCCGGGATCGATCGCCAGCACCGGCAGCGACCCCAGCGGCGCGGCCAGCAGCAGGCTCTCCAGATTCTGGGCGAACACCCGGATCGCCTCCTCGTCGGCGCGGTCCTTCAGCTTGCGGCGGAACTCGCTCTCCAGCGACGGCTCCAGCAACCGGTCCACCGCGTCCTCCAGCGCCAGCTCCACCTCCCGCGCCAGCACCGGAGCGGCGCCGCGGCGGGTGACCAGCGGCCGCACCGCGCCCACCGTCTGCTGCCGCTCCACCTCCACCCGCACCTTGAGCAACCCCTCCGCCTCTCCGCGCTCGGCGGCCAGCAGCCGGTGGGAAGGGGCCTGGGCCGCCTTCTCCCGCCGGCCCAGGTGGTCCCGGTACTTGGCCAGGTCCGGCGCCTCCGACTTGCCGCGCGCCACCTCCACCGTCAGCTCGCCCTGGGTCTCGAACAGCCGCCGCACCTGGGCGCGGACCTCGGCCCGCTCGGCGATGGTCTCCGCCACGATGTCCCGCGCGCCCTGGAAGGCAGCCTCCAGATCCGGGACGTCCTGGGCGGGGTTCACGTACTGGCCCCCCAGCGCCTCGCGCGTCGGCGCGGACGGCGCCTGCGCCAGAAGCAGCTCCGCCAGCGGTCCCAGCCCGCGCTCGCGGGCGGTCTGGGCGCGGGTGCGGCGCTTGGGCTTGTAGGGAAGGTACAGGTCTTCCAGCTCGGCCAGGGTGGCGGCCGCGCGGACCGACTTCTCCAGCGCCGGGGTCAGCGCCTTCTGCTCGGTCAAGGAGGCCAGGATGCTGGCGCGGCGGGACTCGCGCACCTCCACCTTGGCGGCGTGGTCGTGGATCCGCTGGATCTCCCCGTCGTCCAGCCCGCCGGTGACCTCCTTGCGGTACCGGGCGATGAACGGCACCGTGGCTCCACCCGCCATCAGCTCCAGGGTCCGGGCGACTCCACTCAGCGGCAGCGACAGCTCACGCGCAACCAGTTCGGCGGATTTGGAAACGGGGGTCATGGTCCTGGCGATACCACGACCCGGGAGCTTCGCCGTCTCCCCCAAAGCGGTCCGCTCCGGCCATAATGACTCCCAGTTGAATCTTTGGGCCCGCCCGCCCGTCTACCCGCCGTTTCCACATCCGCCGAGGTCCCCGCGATGTTCCAGCCCTTCTCCCGCTTCTCCCTGGTGGTCAGCGCCCTGGTGATCACCTCCGGCTGCGCGCACAACATCCGCATCGAGCGCACCCGCCCGGCCCGGGTGAACCTCTCCACCGACCGGAAGATCGGCGTCCAGGTGGAGGCCGCGCCCCCGGTTCCCGGCGGTCCCAACCTCACCGAGGCGGCGAACACCGTGCTCGCCTTCACCCAGGGGCAGGTGATCCAGCCGGAGATGGCGGTGGAGCCGGTCCGCACCGAGCTGTACCGCGGGCTGCAGCAGTCCCAGTTCACCCTGGTGGACGCCAGCGGCGCCGACACCCTGGTGCGGGTGATCCCCACCGAGTGGAAGTACCGCGGGCCGCCGCCGCTGCAGCGGGGCTCCGGCAGCGGCACCCTCCACATCCGGCTGGAGCTGCTGGACGGAAAGAACAAGGACGCCCCCCGCATCTTCACCGACACCTACTGGGCCTCGGTGAACGCCCCCAACGAGGCGGAGGCCATCCTCCGTGCCTCCCGCAAGGTGGCCCAGGTGTTCATCGAGGATCTGCAGCCGGTCCGGGTCTGGGACAAGGTGGAGCTGGACACCACCGACCCGGTGACCAAGCCCGGCGTGGAGCTGTGTGACCAGGGCCGCTTCGACGGTGCCCACGCCGCCTTCTCCGACGCGGTGGCCCGCTCCCCCAACTCCGCCCCCGCCCTCTACAACCTGGCGGTGCTGGACGAGGCCCGCGGCAACTACGACCGCGCCGAGGAGCTGCTCCTCAACGCCACCCGGATCAACTCCAAGTCCATCTACTACGTGGCCCTGGAGCGGGTCCGGGCAGCGAAGTTCGAGGTCGCGCAGCTGCGGAATCCTCGGTAGCGGGCCGCGCCCGTCCTGCGCGTGAAGCGGACGAAGGTCTCGACCGACGAACTCCGCTGACGGCGGCGGCCCGCTTCGGCGACAATCCCCTCCATGCGTTCACCGCTCGATGACGGGGAGTCCTGGGAACTGCGCGGGCTGCGCTTTGAAGGGACCCTGGAGCTGACCCTGATCGAACTCGGTGCGGAGTCCGCGCCGGATGCACCCGGGCAACCCGCCCTGGAGTCGGCACCCAACCGGAAGACCCGGCTCTCGGACGTGGTCTCGGAGCTGCTCCGCTCGGCGCGGCGGATTGTCCCGGTGCCCAATGGCCGGGTGGTGACGGTGGGCTTCGAGCGGGTGCTGGCCCATATGGTGACCGACGAGTCCTACTCCGTTGCCAACAGCAAGGAGGTCGTGGAAGGGGAGGGGAAACTCCAGGTCCTGAGCCGCTCGCCGTTCCTGGATCTCTTCAACACCCATGGTCTCGGTCCGCTGGTGGCCGGCGGGCCCTATCTCCATTACCGGGTGTGGACCGAGAACCGGGTGATCGACGTGATCTCCACCCAGCCGCCCCGGGTGACAGTGCGCCGTGGCGGGGTCACCCTGCCCAGCATGGTTCCCTTGCCCTGAACCGGGTTGATGGGCACCCAATCTTCAAGCAACAAGCCGGGCGCCGTCTTTCGTCAGCGCTCTTGAGGGGGCGCAGTCGACGACCATCGGCCGGCTGTTCGCGGTCGAGGCGCTTCCAACGAGCAGTGGCGGACCCACCGGGGCTCCTGAGGGAAACTTGTCTCCAGAGACGCGTTCCCCCCTGCTTTTCGGCCAAAAACACCGTGGAACTTGTCTTCAGAGACAAAGTTCCCCCAAATTCCCCAGTCCTCCCCCCAACGCCCTCGCTGCCTTCCGGTACAGGTACGGCCCGCTCCTCCCGGTGCCAACCTTCCCCCGATGAGCACCGCCTTCTCCGAGAGCTTCCGCGCCCGCTGGGTGGACATGGACTTCAACCAGCACATGCGCAACGCCGCCTACCTGGGTTGCGCGGAGGAGACCCGGGTCCGCTACCTGGACGCCAACGGGTGGCCGATGGCGGAGTTCATCCGCCGGCAGATCGGCCCGGTGGTGTTGGAGGACAAGCTGACCTACCGCAAGGAGCTGCGGTTGCTGGAGGCCTTCCGGGTGGATCTCTCGGTGGCGGCCTCCACCGACGATGCCCGCAAGATGAGGCTGCGCAACCAGTTCTTCACCGAATGGGACGGCAAGCTGTGCGCCTCGGTGGAGAGCCTGGTGCTGTGGTTCGACATCGCCGCCCGCAAGCCGATTGTCCCCCCCCACGCCCTGCGGGACGCGATGCTCCGGCTTCCCCGGACCAGCGACTTCCAGTCGCTCTGAGTTGCCCCCGCGCCCTCCCGGGTCCTCGAAATCCCCTGCAACGCCAGGAGAGAAGAGAGCCTCAGGCCAGGAGGAGGACGCCTTCACGCTGCTGCCGCCCGATGCCCTGGGGATCAACCTGCGGCGGCCGGGCGGGACGTGTGGAAGTCGGTTGTCCTCCGCCCCCCAACTTGCTTCGCTCTCCCCATGGCCCTCACCGACGACTTCGCCTCCGCGCAGCAGCGGGTAAAGACCCTCACCACCCGTCCCTCCAACGACACCCTGCTGGAGCTGTACGCCCTCTACAAGCAGGCCACCGACGGGGACGTGGAGGGCAAGCGCCCCGGGATGCTGGACCTCAAGGGCCGGGCCAAGTTCGACGCCTGGACCGGGCGCAAGGGGCTGGGCAAGGAGCAGGCGATGGCCCAGTACGTGGCCCTGGTGGACAAGCTGGTCAAGACCGGCTGAGCCCGGGCGCCTTTCCCGCGGCTTGAGCTTGCCCCGGCCATCGGGTCTGCTCCGCCCCCGATGACTCCCTTCAAGGAAGCCTACGACCGGGTCGAGCGCCGGATCGAGGATCGCTACCAGATCCCGGTGGCGATCTCCGACGTGCTGGACCCCAACACCGGTGACTTCGACGGGATGAAGATCCTGATCGACCACGACCAGGATCTGGAGAGCGCGCTGTTCGTGCTGATCCACCTCTTCGGGCACACCGTGCAGTGGAACCGCTCGGAGGAGTACCGCCGGCTGGGCACCGACCTCTCGATCGGCAAGGGGGAGGAGGAGCTGGCCAAGATCTTCTCCTACGAGAAGGACGCCACCCGGATCAGCCTCCAGCTGCTCCACGAGGCGGGGATCAAGGACCTGGACCGCTGGGTCTCCGATTGGTGGCACGCGGACTGGAGGTACCTGGCGCACTACTACCGCACCGGGGAGAAGCTGGACTTCCGCACCCTGCTGGAGCCGGGCGTAGGCGAGACCCTCACCCCCTGTCCGATCCCCGAGTTCACGCCCCAGCGGTGGATCTCCCGCTGGGCGTTCTAGGAGCCCTTGAGATGATCCCCCTCGCCCTGGTGCTGTCCCTGACCCTCGCCGCCGAGCCGGGTTTGGAGAAGCCGAAGCTGCTGGTGACCGCGCTGACCCCGGCCGGAGGCGTGTCCCCGGAGGTGGCGCGCGCGATCACCGAGGCGATCACCACCGAGGTCGCCCAGCGGGGCTTCTTCCAGCCGATGTCCGCCCAGGACATCCAGACCATCCTCGGCTCCGAACGGCAGCGGCAGCTGATGGGCTGCGCGGAGGACTCCAGCTCCTGTCTGGCCGAACTGGCCGGCGCGCTGGGGGCCCGCTTCGTTCTCTCCGGGACCCTGGCCCAGCTGGGGGAGTCGTATCAGCTCACCCTCCAGACCCTGGACACCGCCCGGGCCCAGCCGCTGGGCCGGTCCACCCGCATCGCCCGGGACCTGGAGCAGCTGCGCGCCTTCCTGCCGGTGGACGTGGCCACCGCCACCGCCACCGCGCTGCCTGAACCGCCCTCGCGGCTGGTGCAGTACTCGTTGATTGGCGCCGGCGGCGTCGCCGCCCTGGTGGGCGCCCTGGCCACCTTCGATTCGGTGACCCGGGAGGCCGCGGTCTCCCGCGAACTGGCCGGCGGGGTGAACCTGCGCCCGGTGGACTACTACCGGACCCAGGACTCGGAGATCGCCCTGGAGCGCGGGCTGGGGATCGCCGCCATCGCCGCCGGAGGCGCGCTGATCGGCGCCGGGATCTGGCTGCTTCCGTCCTCTTCGACGTCGCTGGCCCTGGTGCCCGCTCCCCGCGGAGTGGCGCTGGTGGGGGTGTTCCCGTGAGAGGGCTGCTGGCGGTGACTGTGTTCTCGGCGCTGGTGGCCGGCGGCTGCACCTGTCTGGACCTGGGCGGCTTCCAGCCCTACGCCTGCGACTTCGACGCCGGAATCGCCCAGTGCCCCGGAGACGGGGTGTGCGGCCTGGAGGGTGTCTGCCACGCGCGGGGGGACCAGCAGCCCTGGGAATGCCGCGAGGACTCCCACTGCGAGGGCAGCTGGCGCTGCGGACCCCAGGGCCAGTGTCTGGACCCGGCCCAGGAGGAACTGCTGCCGTCCGGTTCGGGAGCGCTGACCTCCGTCCGCCTCGGCCAGCTGGTGCCCGACGGCCTGCCCTCGCACGTGGCGGGCTTCAACCAGGAGGTCTCGCTGACCCTCCCCACCTGCGCCGGCAATCCGGTCGCCGGCGAGTATCGGACCGGCAGCTACCCGGCCCGGCTGATGTCGCTGGCGCTGGATGGCGGGCTGTACACGGTGCTCAAGTGGACCTTCCCCCGGCCGGCGCTCCCGGACGGCGGGTTCCCCACCCAGACGGACTGCGAGGCCTATGAGGGCCGGCCCCTGCCTGGCCGCGCGATGGACGTGCTCTGGGTGCCGCTGCCTCCGGTGCGGGACCTGGCCGCCACCGGCCACCAGACCCTGGCGCTGCTGGACGGAGGGGTGGTGTGTCGCTACGGCCCCGGGCCGCTGCTGGCCCAGGATCCCGCGGGGGAATGCTCGCAGATGTTCTCCGACCAGAGCCCGCCAGCGAAGCTGCGCCTCAGTGAGCTGTCGATCGCCAATCCCCCGTTGCTGCTGGGGCTGGGCAAGGATCACCTCCAGGTCCACAACCTGGAGACCGGCGTCACCGGGCCGGTGCAACAGGTCCGCTACGACGGGGGCGTCCTCCCGCTCCACGACGCCGTCACCTACGGCCACCTCAACCCCCTGGTGCTGGCGGCGACCCCGGCCGGGGTCTACGGCCGTCGCCTGGATGGGCTGCTGATCGCCGACGGGGGCGCGCCCAAGGGCGAGGGCTGGGAGCCGATCCGCGGCGGCTTCGGGTGCGCGGAGGAGCAGGCCTCGCTGGTGGGCGCCTCCCCCACTGAACCGCTGCGGTTCCAGTTCGGGCCCGGAGGCCGCGTGCTGAATCTGCGCTACCGGGAGGAGCCGGTCACCGGTGGCTTCCGCGAGGGGGTGCTGATCTTCGAGCCCTACGACCTGAGCGGCGTCCCACCCACGCCGGGGTCCGAGTGTGTCTTCGCGCCTCCGGTCTTCAACCCGGTGGGGGTGAACGGGGGGTTCATCTCCACTCAGGGTTGTCGGCCCTGTCCGGACAACTCGGAGGTCCGCTGGGTGTGGAACCACTTCGATACAGCAGCGTCGCTGCGCCGGGTGGAGGCCCGCTGCAGCAACCCGGACGGCGGGTTCGACCTGGCGGCGGTGGATCCCACCGGCAACTGCTCGCCGTTCAAGGACTCCGACCTGGGGTCGGGCCTGGGCGAGCCACTGCATGGCGCTCGCTACACCCGCCCGGTGACTGTGGATACCGCCACGGTGACCGGGTTCTCGGTGGCCGATGACCTGGGGCACCAGTGGCAGCCGACCAACTCCTGGGCGCTGGAGCCCTGGAGCCTGGACCGCAGCCCCTCGGTGCTGTTCAACGGCGTGGAGCTGACCGCGGTCCGTGCCAAGGAGACCCACGGGAGGATCGGACGGGTGCCGGTCCCGGTGCTGGAGGAGCGGCTGTTCGCCGAGGGACCCCTGGGCTACCTCCACCGTCCCCTGCCCGAGAACGTCGCCGCCGGGGTGCAGGGGCGTCCGCGCTGGCTGCTGGTCTACGAGCAGGAGGAGGGAGGCACCCCGATCACCGGGCTGGTGGAGCTGCTGGACCCGGGCCAACGGCCGGGCTTCCCCCGTCGCGCTCTGGCCCGCCTCACCGATCCGGAGCAGTTCGGTCCGCCCTACCTGAGCACCACCGCCACCACCTCCGACGACCGGACGGTGTGGCTGCTGGCCTCCGGGGACACCCTGCTGGCGGCGGACCTCACCCAGCAGCTCTCCTCCCTCTCCCCGGAGGCGTACTCGGAGGCGGACTTCTTCAGCAGCCCCGAGCCGGCGGTGAAGTTCACCGCGGTGATGCACGCGCCGGTGCAGTCGCTGACCACCCTGGCGCCGGGGGCCACCCCTCGCTTCGTGGAGGGCTATCTGGTCCAGGCCTACCGGGTGTTCCACTTCACCGCCGCCAACATCAACGTCTGGCGGACCGAGGAGGTGCTCCTGGAGGACAACACCGAGCCGCTGGCGGTGTTCGCCGACGGGGTCCGCGCCCGGGTGGGGATGAAGAACGGAACCGTCTACTCCCTGCCCAGCCAGCTGGTGCTGGCCCCCGCGCTCCCGGCGGCCTCCCTCCCGGTGACCCAGTACCTGCAGCACTGCGGACAGCTGTTCGCGGTGGCCGCGGACGGGGTTCGCCGGCTGTCGGTGGGGACCGGCCCCACCGGCGACTGGGAGGCAGTGACCATCCCCGGCGACTACCGCTACTCCGACGCGCGCCTGTTCGCCCACGGAGAGGAGCTGCGGCTGTTCACCTCCGAGGGGGTGGCGGTGCGGCTCTCCGGGGTCCAGTGTCGGGCGCCGGCCCAGTAGGACCGGCCCCCGATTTGTGGCCCTGAGGACGGGCTGCTTCGGGGGCCTTCCCGCCTGTCCTCCGGGCAGGCCCGGGCCAGGGTAAAATCCCGAACAAGCTTGAAGGCTTAGGGGCGCTCACGGGCGTTGTGGGGGAGGGATCCGCGTGTTACATCCAACCACCACTTTTCGGGCCCGTTTTCCGACTTCCCCGCCGGCCCCACTGGCACACAAAAACATGGCCAATCCGATCGCTGACAACACCCCAGCGCCCCCCAACACCTCCGACTACGGCGCCGCCTCGATCACCGTGCTCGAGGGGCTGGAGGCCGTCCGCAAGCGTCCCGGCATGTACATCGGCAACATCGCCGACGGGTACGGGCTGCATAAGCTGGTGTTCGAGGTGGTGGACAACTCGGTGGACGAGGCGCTGGCCGGCCACGCCTCCACCATCGTGGTCACCATCCACGTGGACGGCTCGCTGTCGGTGGTGGACGACGGCCGCGGGATCCCGGTCGGTCCGCACCCCACCCAGATCGGGATGGACACGGTGGATGTGGTGATGACCATCCTCCACGCCGGCGGCAAGTTCGGCGAGGAGGGGTCCGGCTACAAGGTCTCCGGCGGACTGCACGGAGTGGGCGTCTCCTGCGTCAACGCGCTCTCCGAGTGGCTGACGGTGGAGATCCACCGCAAGGGCAAGGTGTTCGAACAGAAGTACGCCCGCGGGGTCCCCCAGCAGCAGGTGCAGGAGATCGGCACCACCGAGAAGAAGGGCACCAAGATCTGGTTCAAGCCGGACCAGGAGATCTTCAAGGAGGTGACCGAGTTCAACTTCGACACCCTCTCCCAGCGGCTGCGGGAGCTGGCCTTCTTGAACAAGGGCCTGAAGATCACCATCACCGACGAGCGCACCAGCAAGGCGCACGAGTTCAAGTTCGACGGTGGAATCGTCTCCTTCGTGGAGCACGTCAACAAGGCCAAGCAGACCCTGCACGACCCGCCGATCTACTTCCACGCCCGCAAGGACCAGGTGGAGCTGGAGATCGCGATGCAGTGGAACGACGGCTACGACGAGCGGACGTTCACCTTCGCCAACAACATCAACACCCCGGACGGCGGCACCCACCTCTCCGGCTTCAAGTCCGCGCTGACCCGCACCATGAACGCGTACGCGGAGAAGGTCGGCCTCTGGAAGGACCTCAAGGAGGCCCCCACCGGTGAGGACGCGCGCGAAGGGTTGGCGGCGGTGATCTCGGTGAAGATCCCCCAGCCCCAGTTCGAGGGCCAGACCAAGAACCGGCTGGTGTCCCCGGAGGTGAAGGGCCTGGTGGAGCAGATCGTCAACGATCAGCTCTCCACCTTCCTGGAGGAGAACCCCAAGCAGGGGAAGGTGATCGCGATGAAGATCGGCGACGCCACCCGGGCCCGCATCGCCGCCCGCAAGGCGCGGGAGACGGTCCGCCGCAAGGGCGCGCTGGACTCCGCTTCGCTGCCGGGAAAGCTGGCCGACTGCCAGTCGCGGATCCCGGCCGAGTCCGAGCTGTACATCGTGGAGGGAGATTCCGCAGGCGGGTCGGCCAAGCAGGGCCGGGACCGGCGGAACCAGGCGATCCTCCCCTTGCGCGGCAAGATCCTCAACGTGGAGAAGGCCCGCTTCGAGAAGATGCTCAGCAGCAACGAGATCATCACCCTGATCACCGCGCTGGGGACCGGGATCGGCAAGGAGGACTACGACGCCGACAAGGTCCGCTACCACCGGATCATCCTGATGACCGACGCCGACGTGGACGGCAGCCACATCCGCACCCTGCTCTTGACCTTCTTCTACCGGCAGATGCCGCAGCTGCTGGAGCGGGGCTACCTCTACATCGCCCAGCCGCCGCTCTACAAAGCGACCCGGAACAAGAAGGACCTGTACCTCAAGGATGAGAACGCGCGCGACGCGTACGACCTGCGGCTGGCGGCCGAGCACGGGCACGTGATCACCCCCCACGCCACCGTCAGCAAGGACGACCTCAAGGCGCTGCTGGCCAAGGTGATCGCCTACCAGAAGCGGCTGAAGAAGGGCGCCGCGCGCCGGGACCCCCGGGTGATCGACGCCATCGTCCAGGCCACCCGGATGGACGCGGAGATGCTGTCCACCCCGGCACTGCAGGCGGAGATCGACAAGCTGGCCCCGTACCTGGAGGCGCGCTCTCCGGAGGTGATGCCCCAGCTGAAGATCCTGCGGATGGACGACCCGGAGAACCTGGAGTCCAAGAAGCTGGTGGTGCGCACCGAGGTCAACGGCGCCCCCCGGGACACGGTGCTGGACCACGCGTTCCTCTCCGGGCCCGAGTACCGGGAACTGATCACCATCCGCGAGGTCCTCACCCAGCTGGGCAACGGGCCTTACACGGTGAAGTTCGACAGCGACGACGAGCTGGTGGTCCCCTCCCTGCAGGAGATGCTGGCCCAGGTCCGCCGGCTGGCCACCAAGGGCGTCTCCATCCAGCGCTACAAGGGACTGGGAGAGATGAACCCCGAGCAGCTGTGGGACACCACCATGAACCCCAACACCCGGACCCTGCTCCAGGTGCGGATCGAGGACGGGGTGGAGTCGGATGAGATCTTCAGCCTGCTGATGGGCGAGGCGGTGGAGCCCCGCCGCGAGTTCATCGAGAAGAACGCGCTGGAGGCGCAGAACCTGGACATCTGAGCCGGCCGGGCGCTCCCTCCTCCGGTGCGGCGCCCACGGCGACAGTGGATCATGACGGGTTCTTCGCGCGTCCCCCCGGACGGGCGTACCCTGCGCCAGCGATGGTGAAGATGAGTCCAGCGGTGATGGTGGGGGCGGCGCTGCTGCTGGGGACCGGCTGCGCCACCGCCGCCCGGTCGCCGATGGGGGCGACCCTGGACTACCTGCGCGCGGTGGAGGGCGCGGATCCGGCGCTCTACGAGCGGACCCTGTCGCCGGGGTTCGAGTACGTCTCGCCGCGGCCGGGGAGCTCGCGGGAGCCGCTGGTGCTCAAGGCGGAGACGGACCTGGCCGGGTTCCGCGCCCTGGCCACCTTCAACTCGCCCCGGCTGTCCTCGGTGCGGGTGGAGGAGCGGGAGGACGGGACCCTGGACGTGTACTTCCGGATGAAGGTCGGCCACCTCCGGGAGAAGACCGGGAGCGGGGGAGAGTTCGCCCTCGAGGGCCGCTGGCGGGTGACGGTGTCCTCCAAAGACGGCGTCCCCCAGCTGACCCGGGTGGAGGAGTTCCCCACCCGCAGCACCGCCGCCTCCTTCGCGGTGGTGAAGACCCTGCACGCCGGAATCCAGCGGCCGATCGCCGCCGGGGGGTGTCAACCTGCACCCTGTGCGGGGCGCGAGTACCTGGATCCCGCCGGCCGGGTGCTGGTCCAGGAGGTGTGGAAGCTGGCCCCGGACGGCAGCACCGTGGTGGGCAGCGTCCGCTTCCTGGATCCCGAGGGGAAGCCCTTCAGCAACCACTCCCGCTGAGGTGAGGGAGGTCCCGGCCTGTGGCACCCTGTAGCCGAAATCTTGCGGGCCCCCGCGGTTTCGGCACCATGGACCGATGCTGATCCTTCCCGATCGCCGCGACCGCAAAGAACGCCGGGGCCCCGCCAAGGTGGAGGAGTCGCTGGAGCGCAAGGCACCGCGCCGTCGCGGGGATCGCCGGGACTCTCCCCGGGTGCCGCGGATCATTCTGGTGCGCGAGGCGGGCAGCGGCGGCGAGTACGAGAAGTCTCCCGGAGATCTCTCCTTGGGGGGCTGCCGCTGGCGCAGCGAACACTTCCCGGAGAGCCGCCAGGTGGAGCTGTGCATCCGGGTCCCCGGCTACGCCCGGCCGGTGCAGGCCCGGGCAGAGGTGATCCGGGTGGAGCTGCTGGCCGACGAGCTGGAATTGCACGCCACCTTCACCGAGATCGACCTCAAGGCGGAGCTGGCGATCGCCCGCTACCTGGAGTCGCGCCAGCAGCTGTCCGGCTCCGACGCCTGATCAGGGCAGCGGGGCTTCGCGCTTCTTCCCCAGCAGCTGCAGGGTCCGGGTGGCCACGCTGATCAGGTCATCGGCGCAGGGCTCGCAGCCGCTGCCGCAGCAGCGGGGCCAGGGGCCCTCCACGTCCCGCAACAGCGGCCGGACACAGCTGATGTAGTGCGCCGGGAGGTTCAGCTCGTCGGCGGCCTGGGCCAGGGCGGCTAGGGTCTTCTCGTCCACTCCCCAGTTGTGCCCAGGAATCCCCGCCGTCGCCAGCCAAAGCCGCCGAAGTGTGGTGGTGAACAGCCCGCCCGGCCCGGCTCGCTGGTGAACAAGCAACCAGGCGATCTCAATCGTTCCGGAAGCCGGGGGTTGTGCTCTATGCTGGCCGGGCAGATCCGACTGGGGCGTCGTCTAACGGCAGGACATCAGACTTTGGCTCTGATTATCAAGGTTCGAATCCTTGCGCCCCAGCCAAACCTTCACGCTGATCGAAGGGGCCGCGGATGCACAAACTGCTTCAGCTGGTGACGGTGGGGGCGATTCCGTCGGCGACCGTGAAGGACCTGGAGGAGCCGCTGGCCGCCCAGATGGGGGTCACCGCGCAGCCCGGGAAGAAGGCGCTGCAGACGCCCACCTACGCCTTCAACAAGGACCGCGGCCAGTACCACACCAACGCCATCATGCGGCGGATGGTGCCGCTGCTGGAGCCGGGGCAGCACTTCGCCCTCGGGATCACCGAGGTGGACCTGTTCGTCCCCGACTCGCCCTTCGTGTTCGGAGAGGCGGATCGCGAATCGAAGGTGGCGGTGGTCTCCCTGTTCCGGTTGCGCACCCCGGGGGACCCCTCGCTGTTCCGCCGCCGGGCCCAGGTGGAGACTGTCCACCAGGCGGGCCACCTGGTCGGCCTCTCCTACTGCGAGGACTCACGCTGCGTGATGTTCCTGGCCACCAGCGTGCAGGAGGTGGATCGCAAGGGCATCGCGTTGTGCAATTTGTGCCGCAACGAGCTGGCCAAATTGAACCGCTGAATGCGTCTGGACCCCGGACGTCCTAACCTCCGCGCTCGTCAGGGCCGGTAGGACTTCCAGGGAGTGGCTTCGTGTCGATCAGCCGGAACATCGCGGCAAAGATTCTGGGCGGTTGGGTGGTGCTGCTGGCGGGCTGTCTGCCGGACGACGGCGGTGGCGGCGGCGGCGGTGGCACCATCACCTTCAACAACGGCTACGCCTTCGTCCGCGACGAAGACATCTACATCGCGGACTCCAGCGACTATCAGGAGTCCTCGGCGCTGACCGAGGACGGCGGGAACCGGCAGCCTTCGCTCTCCGCGGACGGCCGGCAGGTGGTCTACGTGCAGGTGGTGGCGGGGGTGCCCAGCATCCGGGCCATCACCACCAATGGCACCGGCACCGCGCGCACCCTGTTCACCCCGGGGGATGGGGAGAAGAACTTCCGCACCCCGGTGTTCTCGCCGGACGGGACCCTGGTGGTGTTCGCCTACGACGATGCGGGCAACACCTCCCGGCTGGCCTCGGTGGCGGCGGATGGCTCGGGGGACTTCACCACCTTCACCCCGGAGTCGGTCTCCTACGCCTCGCCCTCCTTCTACCCGGACGGGAACCACGTGCTGGCGATGACCGGCGCGGCGCCCAACTACGACCGGCTGGAGAAGGTGAACCTCACCACCGGCGCGGTGACCGTGGTGGCCAGCTCCCTGGGCGGGGACCTGACCCAGATCACCAACCGGGTGGCGCTGTCCCCCGACGCGACCCAGGTGGTGTTCGACGGCCGCGGCAGCTCGGGGCCCTCGCGGATCTACGTGAAGGACATCACCTCCGCGGTGACCGACCCGGTGCAGCTGACCGACCACCTGGAGGACCCCAGCGCCCTGGACACCTTCCCCGGCTGGGTCAGCAACTCGCGGGTGTCCTTCAGCTCCAACTCGGGCGGGATCGACAACCTCTACGAGATCAACGCCACCGTCACCACCCCCAGCGGTGGCTCGCTGGTGGTGGGCTCGGCCCGCGAGGGGTCCTTCAGCCTGTAGCCGCAATCCCCACGCCTGCGCACACCCCAGACGCCTCCGGAACCTCCGGGGGCGTTTTGCTGTCTGGAGGGG
The DNA here is from genome assembly GCA_036675345.1 of Myxococcaceae bacterium. Taxonomy (GTDB): domain Bacteria; phylum Myxococcota; class Myxococcia; order Myxococcales; family Myxococcaceae; genus JALYOC01. Next base: position 32,680 of record JAKFFE010000030.1, on the reverse strand, counting down.
AGGCGGTGTCTAATCAATCGAAGGCGGAGAATGGTCGAGCGGGATTTCCTCAGTCACCTCGCGGCGCGGGATCCGGCCGTACTGCATGGCCTCTGGCGGCTTCGTCAGCGCGCCTACCTGGAGGCGGGGGTTCCGGAGCGTGACCGGCGTCCGCCTCCCACCCCGCCCCGGGTGTGGTGGACCGAGCTGCGCTTCCCCGGCGATGGGCTGCTGTTCGCGATCCTGATCTCCTTCTTCGTCACCGCCGCCGGGCTGGCCACCATCAAGCTGCTGTGGCCGGTGCTGGAGCAGGCGGTGGGGGTGGTGTGGCCCTTCAACCTGGTGGCCTTCGCGGTGGCCCTGGCCACCTGGTGGCTGGGGCGTTCCCGGGACCGGCTGTCGGTCAAGCCGGTGGAGCCGCCGGACCCGGAGGCGGCGGCGCCGCTGCTGGAGCTGCATGATCTGGCCGAGCGCTCCGCCCACCGGCTGGCCCAGGGGTATCGGGCGCAGATGACCCTGGCGGTGCTGGTCTCGGCGGTGCTGGTGGGGCTGATCGCCTGGGCGGGGGTGATTGCCGCCATGGGCTACGTCCGCTTCGGGCTGCTGCTGGGGCTCAGCGCCCTGCTCACCGCCTCACTGGTGGGACTCAACTGGCGGCCCTTCCGCAGCGCCCAGGAGGTCCACCGGCTGGCCAACGAGGCCTCCTTGGCGGCGGCCACCCTGGGGCTGCGGCTGGCCTCGGCGGAGCGGATCGAGGATCCGGCGTTCCGGCAGCAGGAGATCTGGCGCCAGGTGGCGCAGAGCCTGGTGGGGCTGCAGCGGCCCAAGACGCTGTAGCGCGGGCTCCGACTCCGTTCACCGCCAGCGCAGGGAGTGGACGGGCCGGGGCTCTCCCCGCTGGACCACCGGGTCGGCCACCGCCTCCCAGGAGAGGAAGCGGTTGGCGCGCTCGTGGGTGGCGGCGGAGACCAGGATCTGTCCGGGCCGGGCCTGGCGGGCCAGGGAGAAGGCCAGCTCCGCCGCTTCTCCGGTGGCCAGGAACTGCAGCCGGCTCAGCGGGCCCACCGCGCCCACCACCATCGGACCGGTGGCGATGCCGATCGACAGCAGCTGGCCCTGGGCCTCTCCCCGCCCCGCGCGCTTGGCCAGCTCCACCGCGGCCAGGATCGCCCGCTCCTCGTGCTCGGCTTCTCCCTGGGGGTGGCCGAACACGGCGCTGATTCCCCCGCGCAGCTCTCCCTGGAGGGTGCCGCCGTACTCGAACACCGGCAGGGTCAGCTGGTCGATCAACCCGTCGATCCGCCGCATCACCTCGTCCGGCTCTCCGTCCGCGGCGAAGGCGGCGAAGTCCGGCAGGCAGGCCACCAGCAAAGTGGCCTCGGTGCGCAGCGGCAGCAGGCTGGCGCCCTCCCCGGTGAGACCGCGCTCCACCACCTCCGCGGGCAGGAAGCGGCGCAGCGAGTGTCGGGTGACCACCTCGTCCTCGAACTTCTGCCGGGACAGCGCGTTCTCCACCGCCGACCCGGCCACCTTGCCGATCAGCGCCAGCTGCTCCAGGTCGCCGCCATCAAACGAGCTGACCGAGTAGGCCTCCAGGTACAGCGCGCCATAGACCTTGGCGCGGGAGATGATCGGCGCGCAGACCACGCTGCGCACCCGGCGCGTCACCACCGACTCCTCCCGGGAGAAGCGTTCGTCGGCCTGGGCGTCCAGGATCAACAACGGGCGCCCGGCGTTCACCACCGAGCGCACGATGCTGGAGCTGATCGCCAGGGTGGTCTGGCTCTCCTCGTGGCGACGGCGGCTCTCCAGCAGCAGCGGGGCCCCGTTCTCCCCGGTGAGGGCAAAGCCCACCGCCTCGGCGGCGGAGAGATCCAGCATCGCCGCCAGCAGCTCGGTGGAGAGCACGTCCAGCTGGTGCACGGTGGCCACCGCGCTGGCCAGGGAGTGGGCCACCCGCAGCCGCTCGTTCTCCTGTTGCAGCAACAGCAGCTCCTCGGAGAGCGAGTTCACCCCCCGGGGATTGGTGGTGGAGTCGTCGAGGGGGGATTTCACCGCGACCCGGGTGATCACCTGCTCCTCGTCGCTCTCGCTGGGCGTCTCCTCCGGGGCCTCGGCCACCGGCGGGGCCAGGCGGGCGATCAGCTCCTGCTCCTCCATCTCCAGGAAGGCGTGGGGATCGCGGTAGTAGTGCTTGCGCAGCGCGGCCCGGATCCCCCGGCGGCGGGCCAGGATCTGGCTGATCGCCCGCGCCTCGCTGAGGCGGCGCAGCTGCTCGGTCTGCTCGGCGGAGAGCGGGGCGGCGGCCAGCACCCACAGGGTCCCGTCGGGGTTGAGGCGGAACGGCATCACCGCCAGCGCCTCCGAGACGCGCACCGGAACCTGCTCCAGCACCGCATCCGGAATCTTCAGGTCCGCCACCTTCTCGGTGGTCAGGTACTGGCATCCCAGCTTGCGGGCCACCGCGCGCAGCAGCTCGCGCTCGCTGCACAGCTGCATCGCCAGGATCGCCTCCTCCAGATCCTCGCCCGTCTTCTGCTGGCGCTTGGCGGCTGCCTCCAGCCCCTCGGGCCGAAGCACTCCCAGCTGGACCAGCAAGTCAGCAAACATGAAGGATGCCCCCGGTAACCCCCCGAGGTTACTCCCTCCCGGGCAGCAGCGGGCGGGGATGACAAGTTTGACAGGCAAGGGAGCGGACCTAAGAGGTGGGTGTGAGCAAGCGGCAAAGACTTGGCGAGTTGTTGATCTCGCTGGGGGTGATTGACGGGATGCAGCTGCAGGCGGCCCTGGGTCACCAGCGTCAGTGGGGAGTGCCCCTGGGGCGGGCCCTGCTGGAGAAGCGCTTCTGCACCGAGGACCAGATCCTGGCCGCGCTGGCCAGGCAGACGGGCGTCCCCACCATCGAGATCAACCTCACCACCCTGGACCGGAGCCTGGCCGCGCTGTTGCCGCAGCGGGTGGCCGAGCAGCACCGGGCGGTCCCGCTCCGTCAGGAGGGCGCGCGGGGAGAGGTGCTGCGGGTGGCCCTGGGGGGCCCGGCCAACCTGGCCTCGGTGGACGAGGTGCGCAGCGCCACCGGGATCGCGCGGATCATCCCCTACCTGGCCAAGGACTCGGAGATCGACCGCGCCCTGGACATCCTCTACCGGGGGATCGCCCCGCCCACCGCAGCCGCCGCCCAGGGGGTGACCTACGATTCGCTGCCTCCTCCGGGAGCCAACGTGCAGGGGGAGGAGGAGTTCGACTTCGGAGAGGACACCCCGGGCCCCGAGGCGCTCCAGGGCGCGGGGAGCGCGCTGGACGATCTGATGGGGAACGAGGGTCCGCCCCCGGGCACCTCCGCCGAGGAGAGCGCCCGCAGCGCCGCGGCGCTGGTCCGCCCGGCGCCGCCCACCACCCCGCCCGCGTCGCCGGTGGACCCGCTGGCCAGCCTCCACCCGCCGCCGCTGCCCCGGAAGCTGGTCTCTCCCGCCCCTCCGGCGCCGCCCCATCCGGCGCCGGTCACCCCTCCGCCGGTGATCATCTACGGCTGGCCCGCTTCCGCCTCGGAGGTGCTGCGGACCACCCTGGCCGCCGGGGGAATCGAGTCGCGGATCGTGGAGGGCACCGAGTCGCTGCAGACGGTGGAGGAGGATGTGATCATCGCCCCGCTGCCGCTGATCGAGGCGGTGGTCGCCCAGCGCAAGACCCAGCTCTCCGGTCAGGTGATCGTGGCGGTGAAGACCCCGGAGTCGGACCTGCACCGCGCCCAGCGGGTGGGCGCCAAGGGGTATCTGGCCACCCCGGTGGACGGGGACCTGCTGCTGCGCGCGGTCAAGCGCTGCCGGCGCGGGTAGCCTTCCGTCGTCAGCTACCGCACCGGATCCGCCGGCAGCTCCACCCGGAACAGGGATCCTTTTCCCAGCTGGCTCTGGACGGTGATCCTCCCGCCGAGGTCGACCACGATCTCGTGGCAGATCGCCAGTCCCAGCCCGGCTTCCCCCACCTCCCGGGTGGTGAAGAAGGGTTCGAACAGCCGCTCCAGGGTGGCGGGGGACATCCCCGAGCCGTTGTCCTCGATCTCGATCACCGTCCCGCCGCCGGCGTCGGTGAAGGAGGCCACCCGGATGGTGTTCCGCTCCGGGTCTTCCTTGGAGAAGGACTGGGCGGCGTTGAGCAGCAGGTGGGTGAACAGCTGCTCCAGGCGGGTGGGGTCCGCCTCCAGCAGCGGCGTCTCTCCCAGCTCCAGTTGCAGCCGGGCCCGGTAGCGCAGCTCGTGACCCACCAGGCTGATCGACTGCTCGATCAAGGGCTGCAGCCGGACCGGGAGGCGGTGGGCGGTGCCGACCCGGGCGATGGTGCCCAGCCCCCGGACGATCTTCCGCACCCGCTCGGCGCCCTCCAGCGAGTCGGTGAGCATCTCCACCAGGTCCGCCCGGGCCTGGGGGCCGCCGTCCAGCAGCGAGGGCAGGTCCTCCAGCGCGCTGCGCAGGTTGGCCATGATGAAGGCCAGCGGGTTGTTGATCTCGTGCGCCACTCCGGCCGCCAACCGGCCCACCGAGGCCATCCGCTCGGAGGAGCGCAGCTGGGCCTGCACCCGCCGCCGCTCCAGCTCCTCGCTGCGCTGGAGGGTGACGTCCCGCGCCACCGCATAGACCACCTGCCGGGAGACGTCGGCGATCGACCTCCACTCCAGCCACCGGTAGGTGCCGTCCTTGCAGCGGTAGCGGTTGGTCAGCCCGGTGAGCGGAACCCCATCCTTGAGCCGGTGGCGGGCCGCCAGGGTGGCCGCGCGATCCTCGGGATGGACGAACTCCACCGAGGGAACCGCGAACAGCTCCGCGCGGGTCCAGCCCAGGGTGGTGCTCCAGGTGGGATTGACCCGTTTGAAGTAGCCGTCGAAGCCGGCCACGGTCAGCAGATCCAGCGAGAGCTCGAAGAAGTGCTCCAGGCTGACTTCGGCTTCGCCGGCCGGTGGAGTCGGCTTCGGATCTACGGGGTCTTCGGGCGGGGGCATCGGGGGAGAGGGCCAAAGATAGTCCCCTGCATCCCGGGGCGCGACGACAACCCTGTCCGTCCGAACGGTGTCCAAGCCAGCGGGTCAACGGAGCGCAGGCACGGTGGCCTCCCCGTCCCTACTTTTGGGGAATGAAGCTCTCCGAGCACTTCGCACGCCGCGGCAAGCGCAAGGGTCGTCCGTCCGAGCACGAGATGAAGGCCTTCACCGAGCTGCCGGGGGAGGGTCCGGACGGACTCTCCTTCGCGATGTACCAGTCGCTGGGGATCGACCTGCAGCCCGGGAACCGGCTGGAGGTGCTGCAGAACAGCCGGGTCTTCGACGCGCTGGAGCGGGCGATCCGCGCCGCGGAGACCAGCGTCCACATCCTGATCTACATCTGGCGCCCGTGCGACGAACCCTCGGAGCGGATCGTCCAGGCGGTGCTGGACCGCGCCCGCGCCGGGGTGCAGTGCCGGGTCATCGTGGACCCGGTGGGAAGCGAGTCGCTGACCACCGACACCGACTTCGACCAGTCGGTGGAGCAGCGGCTGCGCAAGGGAGGCGTGGAGGTCCACTACTACCGGCCGCTGAGGGGGAAGTGGCTGGGGCGGCTGATGGGGCGGACGCACGAGAAGATCGTGGTGGTGGACGGGAAGGTGGGGATCACCGGGGGCTTCGGGATCTGGAAGGCCTGGCTGGGAGACGGGGACCGCGAGGAGCACTGGCGAGACACCAGCGTCCGGGTGGAGGGACCGGCGGTGAGGGAGATGCAGCTGGCGTTCTCCCGGGCCTGGCAGGAGTCGGGGGGCGGGCTGCTGCCCGAGGACGCGTTTCCCAGGCTCTCCGAGCAGGGGCCCGCGCGGGCGGGCTTCGTCAGCTCCTCCGGACGGTTGGGGGTGACCGACGCGGAGCGGATGACCCGGCTGGTGATCGCCGCCGCCAAGAAGCGTCTGTGGATCTGCAACGCGTACTTCACCCCGCCCAGCGGCATCCTCTACCAGCTGGAGCAGAAGGCGGCTCAGGGGGTGGACATCCGGGTGATCGCGCCCGGGCCGGTGCACGACGTGAAGTCGGTGCGCGCCTCGCAACGGTCCACCTACAAGCGGCTGCTGAGGGCGGGGCTGAGGATCTGGGAGTACCAGCCGTCGATGCTGCACTCCAAGACGATCCTGGTCGACGACTGGCTGGTGGTGATCGGCTCCACCAACCTGGACCCGCTGTCCCTCAACAAGCTGAAGGAGGGGTCGCTGGTGATGTCCGATCCGACCGTGGCCGCCCAGCTGGAGCAGAGCTTCCACCTGGACGTCAGCCGCTCGATCGAGATGAAGCTGCCCCGGGCGGGGTTCGCCGGTCCCTACAAGCGGCTCTCCCGGCGGATGAACGTGTGGGCGGGAATGGATCGCTGAGGGCGGAGCGACCGGCTGACGGAGAATGACAGGTCTGGCCGGCGTGGCTAGCGTCGCCGGGACATGGCCCTCCTCGCCGCGCAACTGGAAGAGCACCGGATCGCCCTCACCGGGCACTGCTACCGGATGACCGGATCCGCGATGGACGCCGAAGACGCGGTCCAGGAGACGCTGGTCCGGGCCCTGCGGAACCTCCCGGGGTTCGATCAGCGTGCCTCGCTGCGGACCTGGCTGTACCGGATCGCCACGAACGTCTGTCTGGACATGCTCTCGGATCGCTCCCGCCGGGCGCGGCCGATGGAGAGCTGCCCGGAGGGGACGGTGGAGGACGTGCTGACGTCGCTGCCTCGTACCCACTGGCTAGAGCCGGTACCCGATGCGCTGGTGATTCCACCGGAGGCCAGCCCCGCCGAGCAGGCGCTGCTCAAGGAGAGCATCCGGCTGGCGTTCGTCGCGGCGCTGCAGCATCTGCCGCCCAAGCAGCGGGCGGTGCTGCTGCTCACCGAGGTGCTGGGTTGGTCAGCGGCGGAGGCGGCGGAGAGCCTGGAGACCACCGTGGCCTCGGTGAACAGCGCGCTGCAACGGGCCCGCGCCACCCTGGAGACGAGGAATCTGGAGGACGGGCGCGGGCCCCTCTCGGAGAAGCAGGCGCAGCTGCTGGGGCAGTATGTGGATGCCTTCCTGCGCTACGACGTGGAGGCGCTGGTCTCGCTGCTGCGTCATGACGCCACGCTGTCCATGCCCCCCTACGACTTCTGGTTGCGGGGTCCCCAGTCGATCAGCGCCTGGCTTTTGGGGAAAGGGGCGGGGTGCCGGGGGTCGAGGCTGCTTCCAGTCAACGCCTGTGGTCGGCCCGCCTTCGCCCAGTACCGGAGCGCCCCCGGGGGAGGGCATCAGGCGTGGGGCCTGATCGTGCTGGAGCTCTCCGGGGACCGGATCTCCGGCTGGAATACCTTCCTGGACACCGCGACCTTGTTCCCCCGCTTCGGTCTGCCGGCGGCCCTGCCCGGATAACGGGCCCAGAAATTCGTTCGAAGGCACCGATGATTCCGGGTGGCCCGGGGAGTCCAAACAGCAGAAATCCCTTCAAAGGAGCCACCCATGGCCGTAACTCCCCGGAAGCTGTTCGTGAACCTCGCCGTCTCCGACCTCCAGCGGTCCATCGCCTTTTTCCGCGGGCTGGGCTTCGAGTTCAATCCCCAGTTCACCGATGAGAAGGCCGCCTGCATGGTCGTCAGCGAGGAGGCCTTCGTGATGCTCCTGACCTCGCAGTACCTCAAGACGTTTACCCAGCGGGAACTGTGCGACACCACCCGCCAGAATGAGGCGCTGGTGGCGCTCTCCTGCACCAGCCGGGAGGAGGTGGATCGGCTGGTGAATCAGGCGGTCACCTCCGGAGGGAAGCACACCGGGGTGCCCAAGCAGGATCACGGCTTCATGTATGGCTGGAGCTTCTACGATCCCGACGGGCACCACTGGGAGCTGATCTGGATGGACCTGCAGGCGGTTCCCGCCCAGTAGCGACGCCAGGCGCCGGAGTCGGCTAGAAGCGGTCCACCGGGGGACGACCCCCGGGCCGCAGCTCAGCGGGGAGGTGCGGGAACGACCCGCGATTTCTCGTCCACTCGAGAGGAGCCGCGATGGCTACCGCACTTCCGTTGATGATTTTTCTGGTGCTGTCTCAAGCCGGTGTGAATGGGCCGGCCGGTGTGAACCAGTCGCCCGGTGTGAATCAGTCGGCTCATGGGAACCACGGCCCGGCGCGGATGGGCACCCACGGGATGGTGCTGATGGGCACCTCCGAGGTCGCGTATCTCAGTCACATTCCGATGTTCCGCCCGCCGCACGACGTCCAATTGATTGCAGCGGTTCGTCTCCGGCATCCCGCCTGGAGCACGCCGCAGGACTTCTCGACTGCGCTCCACACGTTCGTCCCCGAGAGGTTCGATCTCACCGCGTTGATGGACGGCCGCCTCAAGTCGTTCCGCGGAACTGTGCATCGGGGGAACTTCGAGGCCGATGGCCCACCGCTGCAGGCTGAAGTGCAGGTGGAGGTGCAGCGGATCGTCAAGAGCATGCCGCTGGGAGATCCGCCTGCCGTGCCAAAGACCCAGGATGGCGCGGTGACCGGTCAGCTTTTCGTCTTCGGCACTCCGGCGCAGGCCTTCGCAGTGAACGTGATCGGAGCTCCCCCCGGCCACGACCAGGTCCTCCGGGTCGCCGTCTCAGGCGTCCCGGCCGAGAACCTGCAAAAGGGAATCATGGTCCGCGTCGAGCCAACTGCGAACGGGTCTGCGCGGGCCAGCAAGGGCAGGAAGCTGCAGCTCCCCGGTGGCGGCAAGCTGCGAGTCCTGTCCGAACTCTCCTATCTCGCGGGTCCGGACTTCGTGCCGGAAGCGGCTCTCCCCCCGTCCCACTGACGGTCGGCCGCAAACCGCCCTCGAGACACCCGGTCACTGACCGGCACTGGCGACAGAGGAAGGGACCAAGCCCCGGGCCGGCACCCCCGCGGAGGTCCGGGAGATTATTATTATAATGATATTATGGTCCCGCCTCACGGGGGCGGGATGCCGTCGGTGCGACCAATCATCCATTGCTCCTTCGGAGAGACGAGGACAGGCAGGGTCCCACGCGGTGGAGGCAGGTGATCCCCTGGGCACTTCGTTCCGGAGGAAGCGAGCCCGCAGTACCACGACTCACCAGCTATTCATGATGCGCCCGGGGCGGACCCGCCGCCTGGAGCTCCGCGGCGGGGAGCGGGCCGCGGCCAACGGGGTGCTCGGGTCATGGCGGAGGATGGAGGCATGGCTCGTCTCTAGCGACTGCCCGGCAGCGTCCTTTCGACGCCAGACCGAGCGGGCCGTGGCCAACGGGGTGCTCGGGTCATGTCGGAGGACGGAGGCGTGGCTCGTCTCTAGCGACTGCCCGGCAGCGTCCTTTCGACGCCAGACCGAGCGGGCCGTGGCCAACGGGGTGCTCGGGTCATGTCGGAGGACGGAGGCATGGCTTGGGCTTGGGTGCTGCGCGTCTCCAGCGACTGCCCGGCAGCGTCTTTTCGACGCTAGACGAAGTCCGGGGGAGGGGCCGGCTTCCGGCTCTGGGATGAGGAGAAGCGCTGAGGCAGAATTGGCGCCATGGCAGGTTTGGTGCCCGATGGCTTCGAGACCAGCGACGGCTCCCGGCCGGAGGCGGTACCTCTCAGCGAGGAGGCAGTTCGCCTGCTTCCCCTGGGCGCGTTCGCGCTGCTGGCCACCGGTGACATCTTCGAGGCGGGCCAGACGCGGCCTCCCCCGGATGGCCCCGCGCGTGCTCGGGCCTACGTGGCCTCCCACCTGAAGATTGAAACTCATGGGGCGGCGATCGGGATGGTGGAGAAGGTCCGCTCAGAGGTGGTCCGGCAGCTCTCGGGGAACCTGCAGCTGATTGGGCGGTTGGCCGCGTCCCGTCCGATCCACGTGGACCTGATTCCTCCGGGGAAGGGGATTGCCAGGTTCGGCTACCCGGCGGCAGTGGCCAAGACCGCGGTGGGCCTGTTCTGGGACGATCCCTCCTGGCCCAACGCCCGGATGGCGCTCAAGCAGGAGGCGATGGAGAACACCCCGCAGCTGGTGATTCACGAGATGGCTCACGCCATCCACTACCTGGCCTTCACCGCGCAGGAGCGGGAGCTGATCTACAAGGTGCTCCTGCGTCGGTTCGGCTCCCGCGCCGCGGTGGACGAGGTGTTCGCCATCTACAGCGAGCGGGAGTTCCTCCCGGACTTCTCCGAGCGAGACCACCGCGCCCCGGGGGTCTACGGATTTACCCGGCAGCAGTGGAAGGAGGATCACGTCTTCACCCGCTTCGTGCGGAACCTCTACTTCCCGTACCGGAAGCTGGCCGGGCCCAGCGCGGGAGGCTCCGGCGGCTTCTTCGGTTGAGGCTGCCGTGAGCGGTACCCCCGACTTGTTCCCTTGAGCTCTCGCGGGAGGTGCCCGCAGGCCTCTGAGGGGACTTTGTCTTTGGAGACGCGCTCCACGGTGATTTCGACGGTTTTCGGGGGGGGACTTTGTCCTGGGAGACAAGATCCCCCCAAGGGCCACCGTCCGCGCGGCGAAGCCCCTCCCTTAGTTGCCGGCGCCGGGTCCTCCAGGTTTCCCGTGGGTCCTCGGTCGCCCACCCGGACGGCCTACGCGTTGGGCTTGCGAAGCGTCGCCCGGAAGGCCTTGAACGCCTCCACCGTCTTGTCGACGGCGCGTCGGGAGGCCTCGGTCACCTCGTGGGAGAGCCGCTCGGCCTGGTCGAACCTCGGCTCCAGCTGCTTCCACTGCTCCTTGGCCTCCATTCCTCCCAGGTGGAGCTCCAGCCGGATCTCATCCCGGAGCCGCCTCAGCAGCTGGAGCCCCTCGTCGAGGGTGTGTCGGATCTCCTGCGTGGTCTGCGTGGTGGGTCTCATCGCTTCCTCCATGGGGACAGGAAGCAAGGTCCAGGCCCACTCCCGTGGGGTCGGCCGCCCGGCCGGCCGCGCAAAACTGGCGCGGAGCCCTGCTGGGGACGGCGGCACCCAACGGAGGGGTTCTCCTCCGGGTTGAACGATCCAGCCGGGAAGCGTCTGTAACGACGGCAACGCCTGCGCAACTTGCGGTGAAGGGTCCGTCCGGTCCTGCGCCGGAAGGGGCGAGTTCGTCCGGTGGGCTTGGGACGGGCGCCGCGCCAGCCTTGCGCCCTCGACGCAACGTTGAGCCCCCGGCGCTCCGGGGCAGTCCCTTCGGGCGGAAGGTCGCCGGCCCGCGGCCTCCGTGGCATAAGCCGCGTCTCATCCCGGAGGGTTTCATGCTGCTTGAGTCGCTGCTGTGCGCCGCCCTGATGGCGGCTGCGCCCGAGTCCAAGGTGGAGATGGTCCCGAAGATGGAGGTCGGGCCCAACTTGATCCTGGATGGAATTCCGCAGATCCCCCAGGGGGTGGTGAACCGGGTTCGCCGCTACACCGAGTCCCGCTCGGCGGTGTTCCAGGACTGGCACCCCAAGAAGCGGGAGATGCTGATCCTCACCCGCTTCGCCGAGGCCGCGCAGGTGCACCGGGTGCAGGCCCCGGGGGCCAGCCGCGAGCAGCTGACCTTCCTTCCCGATCCGGTGGGCAGCTCCCGCAGCCCGGACGGCGCCAGCTACCGACCGGTGCGCGGGGACTTCTTCGTCTACTTCCAGGACCTGGGCGGCAACGAGCAGTACCAGCTGTTCCGCTACGATCTGACCACCCGGGAGATTGATCAGCTCACCGACGGCAAGTCCCGCAACTCCACGCCGGTGTGGAGCCCGGATGGCAGCCGGTTCGTGTTCTCCTCCACCGCGCGCAACGGGCGGGACTTCGACCTCTACACCGCCACCGGCGAGAAGGGCGCGCTCCCCAAGCTGCTGGCGGAGGTGTCGGGGATGTTCGCTCCCGACGACTTCTCCCGGGATGGCAAGTGGCTGACCGTCACCGAGTACCTCTCCGCCAACGAGTCCAACCTCTACCTGTTCGACACCGCCAGCGGAGAGCGGCGGCGGATCAACCCGGAAGGCGAACAGGCCCGCTACGACTCCGCCAAGTTCTCCCGCGACGGCAAGTCGCTGTTGGTGATCACCAATCGCGGCGGTGGTGAGTTCACCGGCGTCCAGCGCTACACCCTGGCCACCGGCAAGTGGCAGCCGCTGACCGCCAACATCCCCTGGGACATCGACGACCAGGTCCTCTCCCCCGATGGGCGGTCGCTGGCCTTCCTGGTCAACGAGGACGGCTTCTCCCGGCTCTACCTGCTGGACACCCAGACCGGCCGCGCGCGGCGGATGGGCAAGGTCCCGGATGGGGTGGCCAGCGGGATGGCGTGGCATTCCAACAACCGCGATCTCGGCTTCACCCTCACCGGTCACGACAACCCGGGGGATGCCTTCTCCCTGGATGCGCGCACCGGCGCGGTCACCCGCTGGACCTTCAGCGAGCCGGGACCGGTGAACCCGGACGACTTCTCCCCCGCGGAGCGGATCACCTGGAAGGGCAAGGACGGGCTGGAGCTGCACGGGATCATGTACCGCCCGCCCCAGCGCTTCACCGGTCCCCGGCCGGTGCTGCTGGCGCACCGTGGCGGTCCGGAGGCGCAGTCACGGCCGGTGTACCTGGGCAGCTCGAACTACTACCTCAACGAGCTGGGGATGACGCTGATCTACCTGAACATCCGCGGCTCCCCGGGGTACGGGCGCAGCTACCTGGCGGCGGACGACGGGCTGAAGCGGGAGGCCGCGTACCAGGACGTGGGGGCGCTGTTGGACTGGGTCGCCCAGCAGCCGCACCTGGACAAGGAGAAGGTGATCTTCACCGGCGGCAGCTACGGCGGCCACCTCTCCTTGATGACCGCCTACCTGTACCCGGAGCGGATCCTGGCCAACATCGACAACGTCGGCATCTCCAGCTTCCTCTCCTTCCTCAAGAACACCGCCGACTACCGCCGTGACCTGCGCCGGGTGGAGTACGGCGACGAGCGGATCCCCGAGGTCCGGGCCTGGATGGAGAAGACCGCGCCCTTGAACAACGCCACCCGGATGAAGAAGCCGATGCTGGTGATCCAGGGCAAGAATGATCCCCGGGTGCCGATCAGCGAGGCGGATCAGATCGTCCGCACCGTGCGTCAGCAGGGAGTGCCGGTCTGGTACCTGGTGGCCACCGACGAGGGCCACGGTTTCCACAAGAAGACCAACGCCCAGGTGCAGCTGGCGGTCACCGCCCAGTTCCTCCAGAAGGTGCTGGAGGGCGGCGCGGAGGCGCTGAAGTAGACCCAGGAGGCACCCCGAATGAAGAACGACCGGTGGATTCTCTACGGCGCCACCGGCTTCACCGGTGAGCTGATTGCCGCGGCGGCGCACCGCCGGGGCCTGCGGCCGGTGCTGGCGGGCCGCTCGGAGACGAAGCTGGCGGCGCTGGCCGGTCGCTTCGGCTTCGAGCACCGGGCGGTGTCCCTGGATCAACCGGACGCCCTGCGCGAGACGGTGCGCGGCGCGGCGGTGGTGCTGCACGCCGCCGGCCCCTTCGTGGACACCTCGCTGCCGATGGTGGAGGCCTGCCTGGCGGAGGGCGCCAGCTACCTGGACATCACCGGGGAGCTGCCGGTGTTCCAGCAGACCTTCCGTCACGACCCCGTCGCCCAGGAGAGGGGGGTGGCGCTGATCTCCGGCGTCGGCTTCGACGTGGTGCCCACCGACTGTCTGGCCCGCTTCGTGGCCGAGCGCACCCCCGGCGCCACCTCGCTGGAGATCGCGATCCTGGGGCTGGGCGAGACCAGCGTCGGCACCAGGAAGTCGGCGATCGGGATCATCGCCCAGGGAGGGCTGGTCCGCCGGGGAGGCCAGCTGCGATCGGTGCCCTTTGGCCGCGGACCGCAGCAGCTGCGCTTTCCTCCGCGAACGCGGTGGGCGGTGCCGGCGCCGCTGGCAGATCTGGAGACCGCCTGGCACACCACCGGCATTCCGGAGATCACCACCTACCTGGCGGTGGGCTCCGGCACCGCCCGCACCCTGGGAAAGGTGTGGCCCTTGATGTGGGCGCTCCATCCGGCGCTGCGGACAGTGCTCGGGCTGGGGCCAGTGGAGGCGCGGCTGCGTCGCTGGGTGGACCGGGGAACCCGGGGCCCGGACGCCTCCGCCCGGGAGCGGAGCAGCTGCTACGCCTGGGCCCGCGCCGCCTCCGCCTCCGCGGTCACCGAGGCCACCCTGACCATGAGGGATCCTTACGAGTACACCGCGGAGATCGCCCTGGACTCGGTGCTGCAGCTGCTTCAACGCCCCGGCCAGCTGCGGGGCGCGCTGACCCCCGCCCAGGCCTTCGGCGCCGACTTCGCGTTGAGCGTCGCGGGGACCCGGCGGGAGCTGGTCGCTCCAGCGGGGTAGTCCTGCTCCCGCAGCCGGGAGGAGAGGCCCGTGTCTCCCGGGGGGGCTCGGCGGCCAGCGCCAGTCCCCCTCACCGCCGGACCCGGAAGCGGATCGGCGCGGTGGCCGGGCGGCTGGTGCTGGGGATCCCCTGCCGCGCGCTCAGACTCCGGAACAGATGGTCCCACCCACTCCGGATGGACAGATCCCGGCCTCCCCGAAGTGAGGTGGTGGCTCATGTCCGAACGTCGCAAGCGGTGGTGGGTGGCAGTGCTCTCCGGTTCGGCGGTGCTGGTCACCGCCTCCGCGGTGGCCCAGGAGCGGTCCCGCGGCCCTGGCTCCACTTCCGCCCCGGTGCAGCGGGGCGAGTACCTGACCACCATCGCCGGCTGCAACGACTGCCACACCCCGATGAAGATGGGGAAGCAGGGCCCGGAGCCGGATCTGGCCCGGCGCTTCTCCGGCCACCCGGCGGAGCTGAAGCTGCCGCCTCCGCCCCAGCCCAACGGGCCATGGGGACTCTCCGGCGCGATGACCCTCACCGCCTGGAACAGCCCCGCGGGCACCGTCTACTCGGCCAACCTCACCCCGGACAAGGAGACCGGGATCGGGAACTGGACCCAGAAGCAGTTCCTGGACACCCTGCGCAACGGACGCCACCTGGGCGCGGGCCGGCAGCTGTTGCCGCCGATGCCCTGGATGTGGATCGGCAAGGCCACCGACGAGGACCTGGGCGCGATCTTCGCCTACCTCCAGACGGTCAAGCCGATCCGCAACCGGGTGCCGGATCCGGTGCCCACCGCCAGCGCTCCCCCGGCGACCCCGTAGCCCCGCGAGCGCGTGCCGGGGAAACTCCCCGGCGGAGGGAGAGTCAATTGAGGGTCGCCACCGGGCTCATCAGGTCTGCGATCCGCTGGCGCAGTTCCTCGAGGTGGAAGGGCTTCTCCAGGTAGACATTGTCCACCCGGTTGAGGAAGGCGCGGACGTTGCGGGCGTCGGCGGCGCCGGTCAGGAACAGCATCCGCTTGGCCATCGCCGGGGCCACCCGCTGCAGCTCCTGGTGCAGCTCCATCCCGGTCATCTCCGGCATCATCAGGTCGCAGACGATCACGTCGTACTGCGCCCCCACCGTCAGCTGCTGCAGCGCGGTCCGGGCGGTGGTCAGGGAGACCACGTCGTGCTCGGCGCCCAGCGCGTCCTGGAGCATCCGGGCCACCGTCGGCTCATCGTCCACCACCAGGATCCGGGTCCGGGGGGCGGCCGGTTCGTCCGACGGCACCCGGAGGCCACTGACCGTGCTCCGGCCCAGCCGGGGGAGCCGGAGCCGGAACAGCGCGCCCTGGCCGGCCACGCTCTCCACCTCCATCGCCCCGCCGAGGGCGGAGACGATCTCATGGGAGATGGACAGCCCCAGCCCGGTCCCCTCTCCGGCCGGCTTGGTGGTGAAGAACGGTTCGAAGATCCGGTGCAGCACCGCGCCTGGAATCCCCCGTCCGGTGTCCCGCACCTCCAGCACCGCGTCCCCCTCCGGGTCGGTGCGGGTGGTGATCCGGATCTGGTTCTCGTCCCGCTCCTCCAAAGCCTGGAAGGCGTTCACGGTCAGGTTCAGCAACACCTGCTCCAGCCGGGAGGCCACCGCCCTCACCGCCGGCACCTCCCCCAGCTCCACCACCAGCTGGGCCTTGCGCTCCAGCTGGCCGCGGGCCATCGCCACCACGGTCTTCACCACCATCCGCAGGTCCACCTCCGCCGGCTCCTCGTGGCCTCCGCGGGCGTAGTCCTTGAGGTCTCCGGCCAGCCGGGCCATCCGGTCCACCCCGGTGCGCACCGGCTGCAGCCGCTTGTCGAACCCGGTCAGCGCCGCCTCCAGCTCCTCGGCCGGTCCGGCCTGGGTGGCGCCGCGCAGCTGGGCGGCCAGCGCCTTGAGCCGGGGGACCTCGGTCTCCAGCGCGTCCAGGCCCAGGCTCATGAAGGAGAGCGGGTTCTTGATCTCATGCGCCACCCCGGCGGCCAGGGTCCCCAGCGCCGCCATCCGGTCCGCTCGCAGCAGCTGGGCCTGCAGCCGGGTGCGATCCTCCAGCAGCCGGCGCTTGTCGAAGATCTGCTCCAGCCGGTGCAGCACCAGGGTGGTGGAGAAGGGTTTGACCAGGTAGTCGGCGGCGCCGCAGCGCAGGGCGAAGATGGCGCTGGACATCTCGGCGTGGGCGGTGAGCACCAGCACGTCCGGGTGGGACTTGGAGGCCTTGAGCTGGGGCAGCAGATCCAGCCCGTTGCCGTCGGGGAGGTTCTTGTCCAGCAACACGCAGGCGAACGCGTTCTCCGCGATCAACTCCCGGGCCTCCGCGCAGGTGGTGGCCAGGACCGGAGTGCCGCCCACCTTGACCACCAGCCGCGCCAACAACCGGAGCAAGGGCTCCTCGTCGTCCAGGATCAGGACCCGATCCACCTCCAGCCGATCTGTCACCGCCCACCCCCTGTTGAGGTCATTATGACCCCATCCCTCCCTCCCGCGCCTCCCACCCGGGGTGAACTATCAGCGCCGGACAGTCACTCCCCCCGGCGCGCCGCGGCGCGTCGGAGCTGTTCGTAGAGGGAGCCGGTGTCGAAATACATGAACTGGGCGTCGCCGAAGGTGACCACGTCGCCGTCGGACAGCAGGTGCTTCTCCTCCCGGCCCAGCTCGCGGGCGTTGACGAAGGTGCCGTTGGAGGAGCCGGCGTCGGACACCGTGCAGCCGGCGTGGACCGCGTCCCAGCTGAGGACCGCGTGCTGCTTGGAGACCGAGGGATCCTCCAAGATCACATTGCACTCCGGCACCCGCCCCACGGTCAGCCGCTGCTCGGGGGTCAACACCGGGATCGGGATCACCTCCAGCCCGTCGAAGTCCTGCACCAGGGCCAGGATCTCGTCGATCAGCCGGTTGCGGGTGGCCATCCCCACGGTGCGGGAGGTGCCCAGGTGCATCGTCAGCTGGGCCATGATCGGATCGGCC
This sequence comes from Myxococcaceae bacterium, assembly GCA_036675345.1. Lineage (GTDB taxonomy): Bacteria > Myxococcota > Myxococcia > Myxococcales > Myxococcaceae > JALYOC01. The sequence continues at coordinate 15,450 of JAKFFE010000030.1, read as the reverse complement.
GGCCGCTGCACCAGGGTGAAGGGTCCCAGCTGGTCGATGAACTCCGGACGGGACATCTTGGAGGACCAGGCGCGTAGTTCGCGGACACGGTGCATGGGGAAAGGGTACCAAGTCACATGGCAACGCCCCAACTCGAAGACTTGAACCTGCAAAAGCGGGTGGATGAACTGGAGCTGCGGTTCATGGAGCAGCAACGGCTGCTGGAGGAGCTGTCCACCGTGATCTACGCCCAGCAGCGCACGATGGACCTGGCCTTCTCCCGGGTGGAGCAGCTGGAGAAGAAGCTGGCCGGGGAGCCGGGGCTGGTGGACGCCCGCGCCGACGAGCGCCCTCCGCACTACTGAGCCTTCCGGTCACAGGGAACAACCGCCGTCTCCAACCGTTCGGAGCCCCCACATGACCCTCTCCCTGCTCACCACCGCCGCGCTGTTCTCCCTGGCCGCCGCCCCCGGAGACGGGATCTCCCGGCTGCCCGACTCCGCCTTTGCCTATGACCGCCAGGCGCCGCTGGGCCTGGAGGTGGTGGGCGAGGAGCAGCGGGGGACGGTGAAGGTGCTGGACCTGCGCTTCCGGGGCGGGGGCCGGACGGTGCGCGGGTACCTGGTGGAGCCGGCCGGGAAGGGGCCCTTTCCGGGGATCCTGTTCGTGCACTGGCTGGGAGAGCCGAAGACCAGCAACCGCACCCAGTTCCTGGAGGAGGCGGTGGGGCTGGCCAAGAAGGGAGCGGTCTCGCTGCTGGTGGATGGGATCTGGTCCCAGCCGGACTGGTACCAGAAGCGCAAGCACGCCACCGACTACCCGGATGCGATCGCCCAGGTGATCGGCCTGCAGCGGGCGATGGACCTGCTGGTCTCCCGTCCCAACGTGGATCGGGCCCGGGTGGCCCTGGTGGGCCACGACTTCGGCGCGATGTACGGGGTGCTGGCGGAGGCGGTGCAGCCGCGCGCCCGGACCTACGTGCTGCTGGCGCCCACCACCACCTTCCACGAGTGGTTCCTGCTGGGTAAGAAGAAGCCCCAGCCGGTCAGCGCCTACGTCCAGAAGATGGCCCCGCTGGATCCGCTCCGCTACCTGCCGGACCTCCGGGGCGGGGTGTTCTTCCAGTTCGCGGAGAAGGACGAGTACGTCTCGCCGCAGCGGGTGGCCGAGTTCACCGCCGCCCCGGTGGAGCCGAAGCTGGTCCGGGTGTACCCGAACACCGACCACTCGATGGCCAACGAGATCGGCCTCAACGAACGCTACCGGTGGCTGGCCAAGGAGCTGGGGCTGGAGCGGAAGTAACTGGGCAGGCGGGCGAGCAGGGGTTGCTGCCGCCTCCCCACCGTCCCCAGCTTGGGGCATGAGCCCCGAGACCCGCCGCCGCTGGTCGCATCACTTCCACCGCGTCCACCGCCGGCTGCCGCCGACCCTGCGCAAGGTGCTGGTGACCGTGGTGGGCGGCGCCCTGCTCCTGGTGGGGGTGGCGATGATCCTCCTCCCCGGCCCGGCGTTCCTGATGATCCCCGCCGGGCTGGCGGTGCTCTCCTTGGAGTACCACTGGGCGCACCGGCTGATGACCCGGGCCCGCAGCCTGGCCCGGCGACTGCGCCGGCCGCCGCCCCGGGACCAGGACCCCGGCCTGCAGCGGCTCACCCGCCGGGGCTTCGGGGTCCCCTAGTCACTTCGTCCAGCGGGCAATCCAGGCCAGCACCTCCTGGTGCCAGCGCAGCGAGTTCTGCGGCTTGAGCACCCAGTGGTTCTCCTGCTCGAAGTGCAGCAGCCGGGAGGGGACGCCGCGGCGTTGGAGGGCGGTGAAGGTGGCCATCCCCTGGGCGTCGGTGACCCGGTAGTCCTTGCCGCCGTGGATCACCAGCATCGGGGTCTTCCACTTGGAGACGTGGGCCTTGGGCGTCCAGCGCGCGTAGCCCTCCGGCTTCTCGTACGGGGTGCCGCCCAGCTCCCACTCCGGGAACCACAGCTCCTCGGTCTGGTAGAACATCGACTCCAGGTCGAAGAGCCCGTCGTGGTTCACCAGGCACTTGAAGCGGTCGGTGTTCCCCGCCAGCCAGTTGACCATGTACCCGCCGTAGGAGGCGCCCAGCGCGCAGGCCCGGCCGGCGTCCAGGAAGCGGTACTGGGCGTACGCGTGGTCCAGCCCCTTCATCAGGTCTTCGAACGGCGCCCCGCCCCAGTCGTTGCGGATGGCGTCGGTGAAGGCCTGGCCGTAGCCGGTGGAGCCGTGGAAGTCGATGAACAGCACCGCCTGCCCGGCGCCGGCGTACACCTGCGGGTTCCAGCGGTAGTGCCAGTGGTTGCCCATCGACCCCTGGGGCCCGCCGTGGATGATCAGGCTGACCGGGTACTTCTTTCCCCCCGCCTTCATCCCCGCCGGCTTCACCAGGTAGCCATAGACGGTCTCCCCCTTGGCGCCGGTGAACTGGAACTGCTCCGGCTCGCCCAGCTGCAGGCCGCGCAGCCTCTCCCCGTTGAGGTGGGTCAGCTGCAGCGGGGTGCCGCCTTGCTTGGCCACGCTGAACAGCTCGGCCGGACGGGTGAGGGTGTCGTGGGCGAACACCAGCCGGTCCCCGGACTCCTGGACCCCGAAGGTGTAGCCCTGCTCCACCAGCAGCTTCGGCTCCGGCCGCTCCAGGTCGATCGCGAACAGCGCGTGCTGGCCGAGGTGGTCCGCGGTCACCCACACCGTCTTGCCGTCGGCGGAGAAGCGGTACTCGGAGATGCTGCGGTCCCAGCCCTCGGCCACCACCCGTCGCTTCTGGGTGGCCCGGTCGATCAGCACCAGCCGCTTGAGGTCCGCCTCGTAGCCGGGGCGGCGCATGGTCAGGTACGCCAGGTAGCGGCCATCCGGGGAGTAGGAGGGAGACCCATCCCAGGCCGCGTTCTCTCCGGTGATCACCCGCGGGGGAGCGTTCCCGGTCACCGCCACCGTCCACACGTTCACGTCGGTGGTCCAGGCGTTGTCCCGGGACACCCGCTTGGCGGCAAAGGCGATCTCCTTCCCGTCAGGGGAGAGGGCGAAGTCCTCGGTGCCGCCGAACGGCTTGGTGGGCACGTCTCCGTCGAAGCCGGCCATCCGCGGGGTGGGCGCCGCGTCGCCGCGCTTCCACACGAACAGCTGCTGGCGCAGCCCGTCCTCCCAGGTGTCCCAGTGGCGGTACATCAGCGAGTCGTAGGCGCGGACGGTGGGCTTGGCGTCGGCGATCCGGGCGCTTTGGGCCAGTTGGTTCTTGGCGGGGGCCATCGGGTCCACGTCCAGGGAGAGCAGCAGCCGCTGGCCGTCCGGGAAGACCTGGAAGGCGGCCACCCCCACCGGCAGCGAGGTCAGCTGGCGGGACTCGCCTCCACTCAAGGGCAGCTCCCACACCTGGGAGGAGCCAGACCGGGTGGAGAGGAAGAGCACCGTGCTGCCATCCGGATTCCACTGGGGCCCGGTGTCGTTGGCCTCATGCGCGGTCAGCTGCCGCACCTGCTTGCCCTCCACCGAGGCCAGCCACAGATCGAAGCGGCCCTTGTCCGCGGCCAGGTCGGTGACCCGGACCTCGAACACCACGCTCTTCCCGTCCGGGGAGACCTGGGGGTTGGTGATCCGGTCCATCGCGTTGAGATCTTCCGCGGTGAACGGCCTGGGGGGCGCTGCGGCCAGCAGCGCGGCGAGTGCGAAGTGCGCGAGGAGCATGCAGCCTCCTAGAACGCCCACCCGCCCGGCATCAAATAGAAGGCGGGGGGTCGGGCGAGTCGTGCCCCGGGGCCTGCGGTTCCAGCCGGCGCACCGCCGCCTCCTCCAGCGCGATCTGCTCGGTGCGGTACCCGGCGAGGTACCGGAACAGCAGCCAGCGTCCATCCTCCAGCCGGCCCTTGACCAGCCAGCCACCGTCCCGGGTGCGCAGGCCGATCAACGCGTCCGGATCGTCCAGCGAGTGGTCCAGGTCCACCCGGTGCCGCGCGCCATCCTCCAGCACCGTCTCCCCCCGGGCCAGGAACTGGTGGCCGGCCACCGCCACCTGGGCCGCGCCCTCTACCCGGGAGTGGGAGGTGTCGCCCACCACCAATTCGAAGCCGTTGCCGCGGAGCACCGAGGGGGTGTCGCCGTTGGGGGTGTGGCCCACCATCAGCCGGAACACCCCCGCCTCCCGCAGCGCGTCCAGGGTCCGGGCCGGCGGCAACAGCGGGTTGTTCAGCGCATCGGCGGTCCGGCCGTAGACCACGCTGGCCCGGTTGCGGCGGGTCCCCGGCACCGGCGCCTGGTAGGCCACCACCTGGGCCCAGCCGGGCGTCTCCCAGGGACTGCGGCCCTCGTCGCAGAAGCGCTGCAGCTGCTCGCGGTACCAGGCGTTGAGCCCGTCCACCCACGCATCCACGCCCTGGGCCGGCCCCTGGGAGGGCACCTGGAACAGGCTCTCCTCGGTGATTCCCCCGTGGACGACCAGGGTCGAACCCTGGCGGTAGCCCAGCTGGCACAGCCGCAGATACTCGCGAAGCTCTCCCCCGGGGCCCAGGTCCTCCAGGTAGCTGGCGGCCACCGCCGCGTCGTCGGAGGAGCGGCCCTCGTGCCGCAGCTCGGTCCGTCGGAACTCAAAGGCGGTGCGGGCGCCCATGGTGTTCTCGAAGATCCAGCGCAACAGCTCGGCCTGGGAGGCGCCTTCCGGAGCGCGGGCCAGCGGCTGGCCCTGCAGCTCGCGCCACAGCCGCAGCTTGTTGATGTCCCGGTTTCCCCCCAGCAACACCACCTGGTCCCCCAGCCGGCGCTTGGCCTCCAGCAGGGTGCGGACCACCCGCCGGCCGGCGTCTCCACGGTCGATGGCGTCACCGCCAAAGACGAACACGGTTCCTTCCTGGACCTGCAGTCGCCCGTCCTCCAGCCACACCTCCGGATTGCCCCGGGTGAAGGACTCCAGCTTGTTCCACATCCCCTCCACGTCGGTGAGGTAGGCGATGCGGGTCATGGGCGAGCGGGCAGGCATCGAGGGGTGACTATCTCCCAGACTCCGGTAACCGCGGGCCGGGTTGTTCGTACAACAAGGTGATGAGACCGACCTTCGCCGCCTGGTGGACGCTGCTGCTGACCCTCGCCGTGGGAGGGAACTCCCTTGCCACCGAGCCGGTGCCTCCGGCCAGGGCCAAGGTGGTGAAGACCGAGGCGGAGTGGAAGCGCGCGCTGACCCCCGAGCAGTTCCGCGTCCTGCGCGAGCAGGGGACCGAGCGGGCGTTCAGCGGGGCGCTGTGGGACCACCACCAGCACGGGGTCTACAAGTGCGCCGGCTGCGGGCAGGTCCTGTTCCGCTCGGAGGAGAAGTTCGACTCGGGCACCGGCTGGCCCAGCTACTGGGCGCCGGCGGATCCCAAGGCGGTGGAGACCACCGTGGATCGCGCCTGGGGGATGGTGCGCACCGAGGTCCACTGCGCGCGCTGCGGCGGGCACCTGGGGCACCTCTTCGAGGACGGCCCCCAGCCTACCGGGCTGCGCTACTGCATCAACTCCGCCGCGTTGGAGTTCGAGAAGCGGTAGAACGCGGTCCATGCGCACCCTCTTTCGTTCCCTGTGGCTGGCCGCGCCCGTGGCCCTCTGCACCGCCTGTGGCAACCCCGAAGTGGACAACCAGGCGTTCCTGGATGCCGCGGCGGCCGAGCCCGGGGCGGAGGTCACCTCCAGCGGGCTGGTCTACCGGGAGCTGGAGGCCGGGACCGGCGCCAAGCCGTTGCTCAGCTCGGACACGGTGGAGGTGGAGTACGCGGGCCGGCTGACCGACGGCACCGTGTTCGACAACGGGACGATCCAGATCCGCCTCAACCAGGTGATCCCCTGCTGGACCGAAGGAGTGGCGAAGATGGGCGAGGGCGGCCGCAGCAAGCTGACCTGTCCGCCCTCCATCGCCTACGGCGCGTCCGGCTCCGGGCCGATCCCCGGCAACGCGGTGCTGGTGTTCGAGGTGAAGCTGATCGACGTGATCGGCCGGTAGCGGCAAGGCGCCGGGGAGGAGCACTCCCCGGCCGCCCTCCCGGTCACGGGGTGTTGGCTGCGCCCGGGGTGACGGTGCCGCTGAAGCTCCAGTCCAGGTGGGCGCGGTCGGAGTCCATTCCGTTGGGGGAGCGGATCAGCGAGCCATCGCCGGAGCCGACGTCCTCGGCGGGGGTGCGCGTCCCCCCCTCCACCAGGTTGAAGGTGCCGGGGAAGCCGGTGAAGGTGGCGGTGGTGATCGACCCCTCGTAGGAGAGCGCGTCCAGCACCGTCCTGGTGGCGAGGTTGACCAGGGCCACTGCATCCGGACCATTCTGCAGCGTCCCGTCGGTGAAGAGGGCCTTCCGCACCCCGACCGGAACGACCACTGCGCTGTTGGCCACCACCAGGTACTCGCCGGCGGAGAGGGTGCCGAATGAGCCCAGCGGCACCCGGAGATACTCGCCGTTGCCGTTGCCGTTGACGAACACCACCGCCAGGTCGGTGAGGCTCACCGCTTCCGGGCGGCCGTTGTAGATCTCCACGAACTCGGTGAGATCGTTGCTGTTGTTGTCGTAGTCCACTTCGTTGATCACCAGCCGTCGGTCACCGATCTGCACCGTGGAGGCGTCGGACCCTCCCAGGGTCGCGGTGACGGTGGAGTCGAATCCGGTGCCCTGGTCGGTGAAGGTGAAGGTGGCCGAGAGCGCGTCCTGGGGCACGGTCACCGTGGCCGGGATCGTTCCTCCGCCGGTGACGCCCAGGGCGACCGTGGCCCCGCCCGGAGGGGCCGGGAGGTCCAGCACCACGGTCATCTCCAACGAACCACCGCTGAGCATTACCGCCGAATCTGGTAGCAGCGAGGCCAGGGCCGCGGTCTCGGTGGCGCCCAGCACCCGGACCGGCGCGTTGAGGCTGGTGAGGCCCAGGCTGGCGGTGAGCACCGCGGTCCCCGGCAGCACCCCCGAGACCAGGATCGCGGCGGAGCTCTGTCCCGCGGCCACGGTGATCCCGCCGCCGGTGACAGTGAGGACCTCTGGCAGATCGGACTCCACCGAGACGAAGGTGGCGTTCTGCGCCGCGCGGCTCAACCGCACGGTCAGTTGCTGCGGGAAGGTGAGCGCGTCCACGGAGCCCTCCCGGGTGAAGGTGGCCGCCGGGCCCAGCCCCAGCAGGGAGGGAGAGGCGGAGAGCACGTCTTCCACCGAGCGCGGCTCCAGCTTGGAGTTGCCGTGGCGGAAGGTGAGCACCCCGCGGAGGGCGGCGAACTGCTCGCTCACGGTGGGGAAGGGGGTGAGCAGGAACAGCAGGTCGTCCACCCGCAGGGTGTCGATGGCGCCGGACGGGCCATCCACCACGAACTCGTTGCTGGGAGCGGAGTCGCCGGCGCCCAACGCCGGGGCCACCGAGGTGACGGTCACGTTCTGGACCTCGACCACCACCCCCTCCAGCGCCGCGGCCCGGGGCCCGGCCTGGAGCTCGTCGGCGGTGGCCACGGTCGGAGCGGGAGGGCCCTCGCCGGAGGAGAGCACGTTCACCCCGCTGATCCCGGAGAGCTGCAGCTGCCCGTCGAAGCTGGCCACCGTGCCCAGGTCGATGGAGAGCCGCTGGCCCGGCTCCACCGGGGTGGAGTTGAAGATGAACAGGCCGGAATACTCCGGTCCGGCGTAGGTGGGGTCCCCTGCCTTGACCTGCACGAAGAAGCCGGTGGAGGTCCGGGCGGTGACCAGCACCCCCTGCAGCGAGACCGCCTGGCCCAGCGGCAACAGCCCCTGCTTGATCTCGTAGACGGTGGCCGGGCAGGCCATCTGGCCCGGGTTGGAGACAGTGGGGCAGGCATCGCAGACGTCGCCCTTGCCGTCCGCATCCCCATCCAGCTGGTCGGCGTTGGCGATGGTGGGACAGTTGTCGACGGCGTTGAGCGTTCCGTCCACGTCCTGATCCGCCGGGTCGTAGGGGATGCAGGTGGTGGTGTCCGGGTTGAGCGGGCACACGTCGCACACGTCCCCTTCGCCATCGCCGTCGAAGTCCGGCTGGGCGCCGCTGTCCTGGGGGCGGATCGGGTTGAAGGCGTTGACGCAGTTGTCGGAGGAGTTGGCGATCCCGTCTCCGTCCAGGTCATTGAGGTTGGGGACCCCGGTGTAGACGGTGGAGCCCTTCACCGAGAACGGGCGGTTGGGCGAGCAGGTGGGCTCGTTGTCAGGGGTGCCGCAGATCGCCGCCCCGTAGATGTTGCCGGCCGCGGACTGCAGCGCGGAGAGGGACCGGCCGACCTCGCTCTGGGCGCACACCCGCTTGTCCACGCCACACACCGCCAGCAGGTCACAGCTGCCGGGGTTGGTGAGGGCGGCGATCACCTGCGCGTCGCCGGTCAGCGGCTTGCCGCCGCGCAGCACCAGGGTCACATCGGAGGGCTCACCGCTCAGGATGGCGCGGTGGTCGGCCCGGACCCGGCCGTCGAAGATCGCCAGGTCCGCCACCCGTCCCAGCGCCAGCACGCCGATCGCGTCTTCCATCTGGGCGGCCTTGGCGGCGTTGAGGGTGACCATCAGCCACAGCTGCTGGTCGGTGAAGTGGCCGTCCAGCCGCTCCCGGTTCCAGTCGTCCGCGCACTTGAGCTCGCGCAGCATGTTCATCGAACCGCTGGGCATCCAGTCGGTCCCCAGGGCGATGTTCACCCCCATGCGGGCCGCGACGCTGACCTGGGCGGTGTCGCCGTAGAGGGAGACGTTGGAGCGGGGGGACCAGATCATCGAGCTGCCCTGGACGCCCATCTCGCCGAAGTCGGTGGGCTTGAAGCCCACCGCGTGGATCACCGCGGTCTTGGCCTCGATCAGATCGTGGCTCAGGCCGCGGGGGCCGGTGCCCACCGGGGTGGTGTCGAAGTCGGAGAAGGCGGTGCAGAAGAACTCGTTGCGCGCCTCCCGGTCGATGCCCTCGCCGATGTGGGGGAAGTACGCGGGCACGTTGGCGCCGGCGATGGTGGCCTCGGTGTGCGGGGTCCCGTAGTCGCAGTTGCCGTCCCGCAGCTGCCCGGAGGAGTCCCCCAGGGGGAAGGTCTGGTACAGCACCGCCGGCTGGGCCAGGCCCTCCAGGGCGTCCGACTTGTCCAGGTTCCGCAGCCACCCGGGAGCGGAGCCGGAGCCGATCACCGAGGTGGCTCCGCCCAGCAGATAGCGCAGCTCGCCCCACTGGATCTGCGCGGTGGAGGCGCCCCCGGGGGTGAGGAGCTCGGTGTGGCCGCGGAGGCCCTCCCGCCAGTCGTGGCGGTGCTCGTAGCGCTCGGCGGTGGGCTGCGGGAACTCGTTGGCGAAGGTGATGTGGTCGTGCGCGTTGATCAGGCCAGGGCTGACCACGCCCTGGGGGCAGGTGATCTGGGTGGCGGCCGGATCCTGGGCCGCGCAGTCGCAGCCGACGCAGGTGATCTGCCCGGCGGCGTCCACCGCCACCTGACCCCCGCGGAGCACCTCGTTGGGGAGGAGGATGTTCCCGGTGATCAGCTTGGCCCCGCTGCCGGCGGTGACCTTGCAGACCTCGTTGGGCAGGGGGAGCAGGTCGCGGCACACGGTCACGTTCTGCAGCGAGCCGGCGGTGAGGGTGCAGCTGTTCTCGCAGCCGTCCCCGTCCACGGCGTTGCCGTCGTCGCATTGCTCGTCGCCGCCCACGGTGCCGTCGCCGCAGCAGGCGCCGGTGCGGTATCCGCCGCAGGTGCCGCAGGCCAGCTCGCCGCCGCGGAAGCCCCGGTCGAGGCAGGTCACCCCGTTGAGGTCCGCGCCGTCGCACAGCTCGGTGGCGGCGCGCACCCCGTCGCCGCAGCAGCCGGCGGTCTGCAGGCCGCAGGAGGTGCTGCAGGAGAGGGTGCCGGAGTAGTAGCCCAGCGACTGGCAGGTGGCGCCGTTGAAGGCGGTGTCGTCGCAGACCTCGGATCCCCCCACGGTGCCGTCGCCGCAGCAGGCGCTCTCCACCAGGGCGTCGCAGGTGGCGCTGCAGGAGAGGGTGCCGGACTGATGGCCGAGGCTCTCGCAGGTGGCGCTGGCCAGGTCCGCGCCGTCGCAGACCTCGGTTCCTCCCACGGTGCCGTCGCCGCAGCAGGCGGTGGTGTTGAAGCCGTTGCAGGTGGTGTTGCAGGCCAGCGCGCCGGCGCCCAGGCCCTCTCCTTCGCAGGTGGCGCCGTTGAGCGCCGCCCCGTCGCAGGTCTCCCCGGTCCCCACGGTGCCGTCCCCACAGCAGCCGGCCACGTCGTAGCCATTGCAGGTGGCGTTGCAGAGGAGGGTCCCGTCCCCCAGGCCCTGATCGCCGCAGGTGACCGCGCCCACCGCTGCGCCGTCGCACAGCTCGCCGGCGCCGATCACCCCGTCACCGCAGCAGCCGGTGGTGACGAAGCCGCTGCAGTTCTCCAGGCAGGTCAGGGTGCCCCCGCCGAAGCCGTTGCTCTCGCAGGTCTCATCGCCCAGGGAGGCGCCGTCGCAGGCCTCTCCCACCTGCTTGATCCCGTCGCCGCAGCTGGGGAGGGTGCAGTCGAAGCGGCAGGCGTCGGTCTCGTCGGTGTTGCCGTCGTCACAGGCCTCCTCCCCGGTCAGGACCTGGCCATCGCCGCAGCGCGCGTCCCGACACTGGACGCAAGAGTCGGTGGAGTCGGTGTTGCCGTCGTCGCACTCCTCGGTGGAGGCCAGCACTCCGTCGCCACACTCCGCCGGTTCCTCTCCACAGCCCACCGCGAAGACCACGAGGAAGGCGCTGGCGAGCGCGACACGAAGGGCGGGAGTTTTCACGGGGAACCTTGAGGGGGTGAATCCGGGGGCCGGCATCCTACAGGGAACGGCTCCCGGCGTTCCTGACCCGGCCCGAAGGGGAAATGCCGCACCGGGTCATCGGCGGATCGGGACTGGGGGAGAGGTGGCGGGGTTCAGGAAGTCGGCGCGGGCCGGGCTGAGCGGTGGTTCGGGACCGCTGGAGGGGTGGCGGGGTTCAGGAGATCGGAGCGGGCTGGGCTGAGCGGTGGATCGGGACTGCTGGAGGGGCGGCGGGGTTCAGGAGGTCGGAGCGGGCTGGGCTGAGCGGTGGATCGGGACTGCTGGAGAGGGGGCGGGGCTCAAGACGTCGGCGCGGGGCTCTCCGCTGAGCGGAGCGGCGGTCCGGGATGGATGGAGTGGTGGCGGGGTTCAAGACGTCGGGACGGACCTGCGTGGGCTGGGTCGTTCGGTGCCCAGGTTTCCGGAGACTGCGGAAGGTTCCAGGGTTTGGTCCCACACAGAAACGTGCCCTCCGTCATGAAGTCCGGGCCGCCGGTGGATGCGAACTGGAACATCGGCGCGCGCCGTGCGTTGAAGACTCCGATGAGAGCCTTCCTGGTCGCCCTCCTGGTTGTCTGCACCCCCACCGCCCTGGCAGAGGAGCCCGCCGCGTCGAAGGAGCCCGCCGCGTCGAAGGAACCCGCCGCGTCGAAGGAACCCGCCGCGTCGAAGGCACCCGCCGCGTCGAAGGAGCCCGCCGCGTCGAAGGAGCCCGCCGCGTCGAAGGAGCCCGCCGCGTCGAAGGAGCCCGCCGCGTCGAAGGCATCCGTTTCCTTCGAGGACTGGCTAACCGAACTGAAGGCCGAGGCCAAGAAGCGGAAGTTCTCCGAGACCACCCTGGCCGCGCTGGACGGGCTGCAGCCGCTGCCGGAGGTGATCGAGAAGGACCGGCACCAGCCGGAGAAGAAGATGACCTTCGAGGACTACCGGAAGCTCATCCTCTCCGAATGGAGGATCAACAAGGGCCGGACCCTCTATGCCCAGCACCAGGAACTGCTGGAGGAAGTGGGCGCCAAGTACGGGGTCCACCCGGAGTACCTGGTGGCCCTGTGGGGAGTGGAGAGCGCCTACGGCACCCGGCAGGGGGACTTTTCGATCCTCGCTGCCCTGGCCACCCTGGCCCATGAAGGGCGGCGGGCCACCTTCTTCCGCGGCGAGCTGTTCTCGGCGCTGAAGATCCTGGAGCAGGGCCACGCCACCCGCGAGACCCTCAAGGGGTCCTGGGCCGGAGCGATGGGGCAGTGCCAGTTCATGCCGTCCACCTTCCTGGCCTACGCGGCGGATGGAAATGGGGACGGGCGCAAGGACATCTGGTCCACCGAGGCGGACGTGTTCTCCTCCGCCGCTCGCTATCTGTCCCGGATCGGCTGGGACCCCAAGTCACCCTGGGGTCAGCCGGTGGAGGTCCCCGCCGGGCTGGAGGAGGCGCTGTACAACCAGAAGCTGCCCCAGACGCTGACCGCCTGGCGAAAGCTGGGCCTCAAGACCCCCGCGGGGCAACTGATCGAGGGCGGCGCGCGGAAGGCGACCCTGGCCCGACCGGGCGGAGACAGCGGCCCGTTGTACTTGATGCACGCGAACTACCACGCGCTGATGAGGTGGAACCGGTCCAAGTTCTTCGGCGCCGCGGTGAGTCTGCTGGCGGCGGAGATCGCCAAGCCGGCGCCGGTGGGCGCGCCGGGAGCGGTGGCCACTCCGACTTCGGTGACAAGCCCGAGCGCAGTGCCCGTTTCGCCTCGCGCCACCGACGCAGGAACGACCTACTAGCGAAGGGCATCCTGGCCGCGGGCGCGGTGTTCACCGCGTCTACGGAAACGCCGGTTCGGCTGCGCTTCTCGGTCCCTCCCTGGGATGCGCTCGATCAGCGGAGGCCGCGGAGCTCCTCCCTGGGACGTTCAAGTCCCGGTTGGGATCGGTCCTGAAGAGAGGATCCAGGTTCCCTCTGGCAGGCGGCGCGCTCTGCCTTCCGCAGTGGCCTGGGAGACCATTCGCTCCAGGTCCTCCCTCTGGAGTGGAAACGGATCCAGCTCCGGGTGGACGAGTGCGAGGGCGCCGGGCTGCGCGAGACAACGTGCCTCGAACAGCGGGGTGGGGTTCAGCGGGTATCCGAGATGGGGAAAGAGCACCGTCTGCACGCAGATCGGACCCGAGCCGGTCGAGAGGGGCGAGGCGCCCAGTGAAGCCAGCTCCCGTTGCAGGGCCCATCGCGGGGGAGGCAACTTCACGTAGCCATCCCAGAACAAGGGAAAGGCAATCAGCACCGTGGCCAACAGGCCTCTGGCGAAGGCGGGGTGCCGAGCCGCAGTGCGCGAGGTGCAGGCATCCACCGCGCCCCACAGCGCCGCGGCGAGCAGTGGAATCGGGTAGTACATCCGGAACTGGTGCACCACCGGGTTGCTGGCCGTCCCCATCAGCACCAGGCCGGGGAGCAGCATCGCCAAGGCTCGGGGAGAGAAGAGCGGCAAGAGCAGCAGGGGCCCCAGGAGCTTGAGCCACCCGGATCCAAGCACGTCCCCCGCCACCCGCACCGGGTGGGTCAGCATGAAGGCCGCCACCTCCGGGAGCGAGGCACCATATTCGGACCAGAAGGTCAGATAGCTCGGCTGCGCGACCCCGGTGGTGGACAACGCCGCTGGCTGGACGACGCCGACGTTGATTCCGAAGACCGCCACCGCCAGAACCAGCAGGCCCAGTCCCTGACGCCACCGGCGAGGCTGGACTGCCAGGACTCCCAACGACAGCCCCGCCAGGTACAGCGCGGCGTCCTCCTTCACCGAGAGAAACAGCAGCGCCGCACCCCACACCCACCGTTGGCGCTCCCAGGCCAGGAGCAACGTGAACCCGGCGAGCGGATAGAGCACCTCGGGGCGAAAACCTCCGTCCAGCAACCGGCCGGTCCAGGCGCAGGTCAGATAGGCAAGGCAGGCCAGCCAGGCCATCCAGCGGCTCTGGGTCTTGCCCAGCACCAGACGCCAGAGGGGAAGGCAGGCGCCCCACACCACCAGCGCGGTGACGAGGGTGAGCAGCAGCGGCGAAGGCCACAGCGCGTGGAGGGGAACCAGCAACAGCATCCAGTACGAGGGATGAACTCCAAAGTGGTTCACGTCGTAGATGGGCGAGTACATGAAGCGCCCGTCCAGGGTGTTGTGGAGCATCCAGTCGAAGATGCTGAAGTCCACCCCGTTGACGGAGACGGCGAAGTACTTCATCGCCTGCGCGGCCACGGCCCAGGCCAATGAGGTCAGGGCGCTGATCCACAGCAGGCGCCGGGAGGGCCCGGCGGACTCGAGCGGGCGAAAGCGCATCAGCGCCAGGACCCCGAACAGCAGCACGTGCAGGCCCAACTGCCAGTTTCGCAGCGCGCTCAGCTCCCGGTGAACCCAGGCCAGCGGAATGCAGACCAGGGCAAGGAGGCAGATCGCCCAGGCAAACACGGGCAGCGCTCGGGCCTGCAGTGCAGCGAGCATCAAGGAGCGACTCTCACCGGCCCTCCATAGCAGCCGCCATCGGCCCGACCGAGTGCAACCCGGGGTCTCCGGTCGGGCCCGCTCCTCACTCGCCCCGGTCCGCTGCTTCGCTGGTCGGTCGGACCACCTGCGCCAGAGGGGAACCCCGCGTGGAGAGTTCGCGTAGGGGGCCCTGGTTGCCTGCTAGCCGCCGCCCATCGCAGCCATCCGCTTGTTCATCTCCTCTTCGGAGACGTCTTCCACGTGGGTGACCAGGGACCACTCGATCCCGAATGGGTCCAGCACCTTGCCCATCCGGTCACCGTAGAACTGGGTCTTCGGCTCGCTCTTGGCCACCGCCCCTGCGGCCACCGCCCGCTTGAAGACCTGGTCGCAGTCTTCCACGTAGAGGGAGAGGCGCGCCTGCGGCACCGGGGTGGGGGTCGGCTCGTAGGGCTCGCCGAACATCACCACCGAGTCGCCAAAGGCCAGCTCACAGTGCGCCACCGTGCCATCCGGGTTGCTCATCCGGAAGCGCTCCTTGGCCCCCAGGACCTGGGTATAGAAGTCGATCGCCTTGAGGCTGTCCTTGGCGGTGAAGATCGGGCACAGCCTGGGGTAGTTGTCTGGAATGGGCTTCACTGCCATCGGACTTCCTCCTGCGACGGATGGGTTCAGCCGGAACCTCTTCCGAAACGGCAGCCAGGAGCAAGGCCCCACCGCTGCGATCGCCCAGCCGGATACGTCCCTGCGGTCTGCGGAAGTCGAGCGGTGGACAGGGCCAGGTGTGTCCAAAGTCGAGGGTGGTGGTGAGCCATCGATGCACGCGCGCCTCCCGAATCGCTGAGCGCCCCCCCCGGCACATCGAGAGGACCCTGGAGGCGGACACCGCGGAGGCAATGCAGACCCACTCCCTGGGGCGCCGAGCTGAGTCAGGTAAGCGAATGAGGGAGAGAGCGGCCCTTCCCTGGCGGGAAGAGCCTGTCTTCAACCCTGGGCGAACCTGGGTGCGCGAACGCAACCGAGGTACTCCCGCCTGGCTGTTGCTGATCCTCGGGGCAGGCGAAGGCCGCTGAGAGTCCTCCGAAAATATCATTATAATAATATTATTTCGGTGCCAACTCACCCCGGCGCGAGGGCAAGAAATATGCATATTATAAGGTTCCTCCGGGTTCTACATGGGTATCAGCCGGGGGTTGGGTACAGCTCAAGCCCACCGCAGTGGAAGTAGATGGCCATCTTGAAGTGGTCCTTGTTCCGGAAGCCGTACGCCCGCTTC
>JAKFFE010000025.1:0-48036 GCA_036675345.1 Myxococcaceae bacterium | reverse complement strand
CTCGGATGCCGGCGACTCGGATGCCGGCGACTCGGATGCCGGCGACTCGGATGCCGGCGACTCGGATGCCGGCGACTCGGATGCCGGCGACTCGGATGCCGGCGACTCGGACGATGAAGGCTCGGGCGCCGACGGCTCGGACGCCGACGGCTCGGCTGCTGACGACTCGGATGCCGACGACTCGGATGCCGACGACTCGGATGCTGACGACTCGGATGCCGACGACTCGGACGATGAAGGCTCGGGCGCCGACGGCTCGGGCGCCGACGGCTCGGACGCCGACGACGACTTGGATGACGCGCGCGCGGCCGGTGGTTCTGGGAAGGGAGCTGGTGCTTCCGATGGGGACATGGGGACGGGAGTTCGTGAATTGACTGCTGAGGAAGAAGTGGCGCAGGAGCACGCAGAGGAGCGTGAGGCGGCGAAGGAGAAGGCGCGGGCCGCCCGGGAGGCCGAGGCGCCGCGGCCGCCGTCGCTTCCTCCTCGTTGGGATCAGTCGCTGGATACGCTGAAGGCGGCGCCCACCCCCGCGGAAGCGCAGCGCAACCGCCGCAGCCACGTGGCCCCGGCAATGATCGCGCTGGATCGGATCGACGTGGACGACGCCTTCCAGCTACGGCCGGAAGGCGACCTGTCCAAGCTGGCCACCGACATCGCGCGACTGGGTCAGCTGTTCCCGGTGGAACTGCGGCTGCGCCCGCCGGACCGCTTCCAGATCCTGTGCGGTTTCCGGCGCGTGGCAGCGTTGCGCTTCCTGCAGCGGGACAAGGTCCTGGCTCGGCTCCACACCGACCTCTCTGACGAGGACGCGCTGCACATGGCGCTGGCCGAGGCCATCCACGCCGAGCCCGTGAGCGCGGATCAGCTGCGCGCCCTCCAGGAGCGGCTGGCCTCCGAGAAGCGCCTCTCCGCCGCCACCCGGGACATGTTGGAGAAGGCGCTGGCCGAGGATGACTCGCTGGCGCCGGAGAACGTGGAAGAGGAGGTCGACGCCGAGGAGCTGGCGGACGACGTGACCATCCGCCTGGGGGAGATCAACCAGGACCTGTCCCTGCTGGCAGAGGCGTTCTCGCAGCTGGATGACCACCGCAAGGAACAGCTGCTGCAGCAGCTGGGGTACTCCGCGGAGCTGGTCGCGTTTCTGGGAGGGAAGTGATGGACGAGGGGCTGGGGCGGGATCGCGAGCGGCTGCTGGAGCTGCTGACGAAGAAGAGCTTCGAGCGGAGGAAGGTGACCCTGGCCTCCGGCAAGGAGTCGGACTTCTACATCGACTGCAAGAAGGTCGCTCTCTCCGCAGAGGGGCACTGGCTGATCGGCCGGCTGTTCCTGGCGGAGATCAAGAAGCACTGCCCGGACGCGGTGGCGGTGGGTGGGCTGACCCTGGGCGCGGACCCGTTGGCCTCGGCGGTCAGCCTGACCTCCTATCTGTGGGGACAGCCGATTCCGGCGTTCATCGTCCGCAAGGAAGCAAAGGGCCACGGCACCGGGGTGTGGATCGAGGGTCGAAACCTGATCCCCGACGGCGCCGAGGTGGCGATCGTGGAGGACGTGGTGACCACCGGCGGCTCCAGCCTCAAGGCGATTGAGCGGGTCGAGGCAGATGGGCTCAAGGCCCGTCACGCGTTTGCCCTGGTGGACCGGCTGGAGGGAGGCAGCGAGGCCTTCACCGCCCGCGGCTACGTGATGCACGCGCTGTTCACGCGCAAGGACTTCATCCCGTGAGGGGCCTGGCGAGTGCGTTTTTGGTGGCCGTCACGGGCTGCGCCCAGTTCCCGGCCCCGCTGACCTGGGAGGCGCCCCAGTTCGGTGAGCGGCCCAGCCCAGCTGCGGATCTGGACCAGGAGCGGGCCTTTCGCCAGGTCCAGGATCGCTACAGCGACCAGGCGGAGGTCTACGCCCAGTTGGACACCCGGATGTTTGTGGGCGCCACCTTCCAGAGCTGGCCTTTCCGGGAGGCTCGGGTCCGCTACGTGGCCGCCTTCGAGAAGCTGCCCGAAGTGAGGGTGGAGCAGCGCCTGGCCGAAGAGCGAACGCTGCATCAGGAGGGACACGAGTTCTTCGTGGGCGCCCACCTCAACGACTACCGCTACGACGACTTCGACAAGACCTCCTCGACCTGGCGGGTGGTGCTGATCAGCAATGGCCTGGAGATCGAGCCGCTGAAGGTGGAGCGGGTGGGGCGGTCCAACCTGGCGATGCGCAGCGTCTACCCGTACATGGACGAGTTCTGGACTGGCTACCGGTTCAAGTTCGCTCGGAAGACCCAGGACGGGGTGGACGTGATTCCCGCGGGTACCGAGAAGGTGACGCTGCGGCTGGCGTCCACTTTGGGGAATGCCGTGCTGGAGTTCCCCGCGGAGTAGAGGCCGCAACGACCGGTCCGCCACGTCCCACTCCGGCGTGGACCCCTGCGAGGTGCGAAGTCCGCCACCCACAGGACCGCGCCCACCTTCACGCCGGCGCGGCACCTGTTGCCGACGGTGAAGGCCGGCCAGAGGAGGGGAACAATATTAAGATCTTCATATTGTTTTCCGGAGGGGTCCGCCGAAGTCGGGGCCCCAAAATAGGAAGAAGATCTTAATATTTTCGACCGGCAGTGCCGCCCCAGGGCTCGATGCCAGTACGCGTCGGAAGAGGGGGACCGGCCCTTCGCCGCCGCGGGACGGAGTTCTCCTGTTCGGGGCGTCCTTCACGGCACGAATCCTGGGGACGACTCAGGTCTCCTCGCGACTCAAGGTCTGCTCTACACGGACCGGAGGTGCGGCCAGCAGCTTCTCCACCAACGCCCCCGGATCCGGATCGTGGTGGATCGCCGCGGCCTGCTCCGGAGGGATGAAACCCTCCTCCTCCCCGTGGCGGATCAGCTCCAGCAGCGGGCGGTAATAGCCCTCCACGTCCAGCAGCCCGATCGGCTTGTGATGGATGCCCAGCTGCATCCAGGTGGTGATCTCCAGGATCTCCTCCAGGGTGCCGAACCCACCCGGTAGGGCGATGAAGCCGTCGGAGAGCTCCTCCATCAGGGCCTTGCGCTGGTGCATGGTCTCCACCACCCGAAGCTCGGTCAGCTCCTGGTGGGCGATCTCCCGATCCTGCAGCCGGCGTGGGATCACGCCGGTCACCTTCCCGCCGCGAGCCAGCACCGCGTCCGCCACCGCGCCCATCAACCCAATGTTGGAGCCGCCGTAGACCAGGTCGATTCGACGGTGGGCCAGCGCCACGCCCAGCTCGGTGGCCCGCTCCAGGTACTCCGGCCGCTTTCCGGGGCGCGAGCCGCAGAACACGCAGATTCGACGAAGGGGGGGCATGGTCGTCACGCTCCGACGGTGAACATCGTGGCTTGCATCAGGGAGACCAGCTTCTCCTGTCCATCCTTCAGCGCGAAGGCCTCGCCGGTGCAGACCACCAGGGTCTTGCCGGCCCGACGCACCTTACCGACGGCGCGGAACCGCTGTCCCACCGCGGGCGCCAGCAGGTTCACCTTGAACTCCACGCTGACCACCTCCGAGCCCTCCGGCATCGCGGTCAGGGCCGCGTAACCGCAGGCGCTGTCCAACAGGGTGGTGATCACCCCCGCATGCACGAAGCCCTGCTGCTGGGTGAGCTCCGGACGGAAGGGGAGGGCGAGCTCCACCTCTCCCGCAGTGACCGAGATCAGCTCGGCGCCGATTAAACGCATCGCCTGCTGTTGGTCGAAGCTGGCCCGGACTCGCTGGGTGGGATCGGTCATGCGTCCATTGATAGCTCAGCCATGCGTCGGAGCAGGCATGCCGGCCAAGCCGGAGGGCTCGAGCCACCGGTGCCTGTCCTTGCGCTGGCCACGGGGGGCAGGCGCGGCGATCACGCGAAGGGCGAGGCAGGACATCTCGGTGGCCGGTTGATCGATCCGGCGCTGACCGGGGCCGGAGCGAACCAGCTACCGCTACTGCCGAGTTAGCTCCGGCTGTCGCTACTGCAGTCGCTCCGGCTACTGCTGCTGCCGAATTCTGCACCGGTGGCGACCGCTGCTGCCGAGTCAGCTGCGGCTACTGTTCCTGCCGATTCTGCTCCGATGGCTACCGCTCCTGCCGATTCTGCTCCGGTGGCTACCGCTCCTGCCGATTCCGCTCCGGTGGCTACCGGTCCTGCCGAGTCTGCTCCGGCGTCGGCTGCCGAGTCTGCTCCGGCGTGGGCTGCCGAGTCTGCTCCGGCGTGGGCTGCCGAGTTTGCTCCGGCGTGGGCTGCCGAGTCCGCTCCGGCGTGGGCTGCCGAGTCCGCTCCGGCCGGGGCTGCCGAGCGCCCCGGGTGACGGCGAGCACGTTGAGGCCGATCAAGGCCGCGATCACCATCGGCGCGTAGCGCTTGAACCAGGTGGGGCCCATTCGCAGCAGGAGCCCACAGGGGAGCCCGGCCAGGAAGCCGCCCAGATGTCCTTGCCAGCTAACGAAGGGCAACAGGGAGATCACCGCGATCTGGATCAGCCAGGTCACCAGCTCGCTTCGGTGAGCCTTGGTGGCGATGGGCAGCATCGCCCCCACCCAGCCGAGGATCATCCCCGAGGCTCCGACCGCCGGTTGGTGGAAGGCCAGTCCCAACTGCAGCAGCGACGATCCAAGCAGTCCGGCAATCGAGACCAGCGCGAACCTCCCAGTGCCGATCGCACCCTCGTAGGCGCGGCCCATGGTCCACACCACCGACATGTTGAAGAACAGATGGATCAGGTTCCCGTGTTCGATCACCGCGCCGGGGATCCGCCACCACTGCCCCGCGGCCACTGCCGGACCGTAGATGGCGAAGGGATGGGCATTGCCCAGCAGCAGCAGGTCCACCCCGAACCAGATCACCGCCGCACCCAGCAGCGCGTAGCTGAAATAGGGAGTGGCCAACCGCCCCGGCGGCGGTGGCGCAGCGGCGTCAGTACCCGGCTGGGCCGGCGGCGCCTGCCGTCGCCACGGATCGCTGTTGGGGTGCATGGCTTCTCAGATCTCCCGCTGGACGACCGTATCCTTGAGCCAGTTGTGGTCGTCCCGAGAGGGGTAATCGAGGTTGTAGTTGAGGCCTCGACTCTCCTTGCGGCGGGTGGCGCACTCCACGATCAGGTGGGCCACATCGGCGATGTTGCGCAGCTCGATCACGTCCCGGGTGACCTTGAACCGCCAGTAGTAGTCGCGGATCTCCTCCCGCAGCAGATCCAGCCGGCGCCTCGCGCGCTCCAGGCGCTTGCCGGTGCGGACGATCCCCACGTAGTTCCACATCGAGCGGCGGATCTCGTCCCAGTTGTGGGTGACCAGCACGCTCTCGTCGGAGGCCACTGCGCCTCCCGGATCCCAATCCGCGGCCCCGTCCCGATGGGCGGGGGCCGTCTTCAGCTCCTCCACCGAGGCCTTCGCCACCCGGTGACCGAACACCAACCCCTCCAGCAGCGAGTTGGAGGCCAGCCGGTTCGCCCCGTGCAACCCGGTGCTGGCCACCTCGCCGATCGCGTACAGACCGGGGATGCTGGTCCGGCCCTCCAGATCGGTCTGCACCCCGCCGCACATGAAGTGGGCCGCCGGCACCACCGGGATCGGCTGCACGGTGAGATCGATCCCGAAGGCCTTGCAGGTGGCGTAGATGTTCGGGAAGCGGTTCATCAAGAACGCACGGTTCAGGTGCGTCATGTCCAGGAACACGCAGTCCTCGCCGGTGCGCTTGAGCTCGGCGTCGATCGCCCGGGCCACCACGTCCCGCGGGGCCAGCTCCGCCAGCGGGTGGTAGCGGTCCGCGAAGCGCTCCCCGCTCTTGAGGCGCAGCTTGCCGCCCTCGCCGCGCAGCGCCTCGGAGATCAGGAAGCTCTTGGCCTCGGGGTGGAACAGGCAGGTGGGGTGGAACTGGTAGAACTCCATGTTGGCGATGCGGGCTCCGGCCCGGTACGCCATCGCCACCCCGTCCCCGGTCGCCACGTCCGGATTGGAGGTGTACAGGTAGACCTTCCCCGCCCCGCCGGTGGCCAGCACGGTCACCTTCCCCAGCATCACCTCGATCCGCCCGTCCGCCAGCAGCACGTACGCGCCCAGACAGCGGCCGCGCTTCTCTCCGCTGGGGCTGTCCCGGTCCTGGATCAGATCGATCCCCGCCGAGTCCGGGAAGAAGGTGATGTTCTTCTGCTCGTCGCAGGCGGCCAGCAGCGACCGCTCCACCTCCGCCCCGGTGATGTCCCCGGCGTGGACGATCCGTCGCTTGGAGTGGCCGCCCTCCCGGGTCAGGTCGAAGTCGCCCTCCTCACGCTTGTTGAACGCGGCGCCCAGGGCCACCAGCTCCCGGACCCGGTCCGGGCCTTCGCGCACGGTCACCTCGACCGCGGCCGGATTGCACAGGCCCGCTCCCGCCACCAGGGTGTCCTGGATGTGGTTCTCGAACGAGTCGGAAGGGGAGAGGACGGCGGCGATCCCGCCCTGGGCGTAGTGGGTGTTGCCCTCGTGGCGGGCGCGCTTGGTCAGGACCGCGACCGTGCCGTGCTCGGCCGCCTTGAGGGCGAACGACAGACCGGCTACTCCACCGCCGAGCACCAGGAAGTCGAACGTGAGCGGCATTTCAATGGGGCTTAGTCCCCGTAAGCGTCGGAAACAAGGCGCTTTTCTTGAGGACTAAACCCATCGGATCTAGAGTTTGGGGTCAGCCCGCATGAGGTCCTTCCTTCCGACACTGCTGCTCGTCTCCACCCTCGGGTCGGGGACCGCGTTCGCGCAGGACGTGTACCGGTACGTGGAGAAGGACGGGACCATCATCTACACCAACGTCCCGCCCACCGGCTCGCGTCAGGCGAAGAAGATGAAGGGCAGCTTCAAGGCCCCCGCCCGCCCCACCTCCAACTGGGTGCCCCGGGCCCGCGCCAACATCTCCTACGCGGAACACATCGACGACGCGGCCGCCCGGTACAAGATCCCCTCCGCGCTGGTGCGGGCGATCATGCACGCCGAGTCCGCCTTCGATCCCACTGCGCTGTCCCACAAGGGCGCCTCGGGGTTGATGCAGCTGATGCCGGCCACGGCCGAACAGATGTACGTGAAGGACATCTTCGAGCCGAAGGACAACATCGAAGGTGGGGTCCGCTACCTGCGGGTGCTGGCCAATCAGTACGACGGCGACATGGTGAAGATGATCGCCGCCTACAACGCCGGCCCCACCGCGGTGGAGAAGTACAACGGCGCGATCCCTCCGTACGCGGAGACCCAGGCGTATGTCCGCAAGGTGCTGGCGCTCTACTACCAGTACAAGTCCCAGGCCGAGCAGACGGCCCAGTCCGACAAGTGAACCAGCTGGCCCATGGCGCGTAAGGCTTCCGCAGCGGAGAACGAGGAGTTCCTTCAGGCGCTCTACCGGGGCGGCGAGCTGCTGGCCGCCGGCAAGGTGATCGAGGCCAAGGATCTGCTGGAGAAGGCCCACCAGCTCCAGCCCAAGAACGAGAAGGGCCAGAACCTGCTGGGGCTGACCTACTTCAAGCTGGGGCTGTTTGACCGGGCAGCGGAGATCTACGAGGCGCTGGTGCGGGAGAACCCGGCCGACCCCACCCTGCGGGTGAACCTGGGCCTGGTCTATCTGAAGACCAACGCGCTGCCCCGGGCGATCCGCGAGTTCGAGACCGCCACCGATCTCTCCCCGGAGCACAAGAAGGCGCAGAACTACCTGGGGGTGGCGCTGGCCCAGGCCGGCGAGTTCGCCCGGGCCAAGGAGCACTTCATCCTCGCCGGCAGCGAGGCGATGGCGGAGAAGATGGACCGCGCCCTCAAGGGGGACGGGGTCCCCCGCCAGCAGCCGCCTCCCCAACCGGCGCAGACCCAGGGCTTCGCGGAGATTGAAGGCTCGGAGGTGGTGGCCGAGCGCGGCGGGCAGGTCCCGGCAGCGGAGACCGGCGAGCATGCTCCGATCTCCTCCCCGGAGGCCGAGGCCTATCAGCAGTTCCAGGAGCCCCCCGCCGAGCAGCTGCAGGCCGCCCAGGCGCTGCAGCAGACCGACTGGGGTTCGCAGTTCGAAGGGGACGGGGGCACCGGCGAGGCCTACGAGCAGGCCGGCCAGGAGGGCCAGTACGAACCGCCCCCCGCCGCGGTCAGCGAGTCCGATCTGGACGCCTTCTCCGAAGAGTCGATGAGCGCCGCCCCCTCCGCCCAGCCGGTCCCGGAGGCGATGGAGGTGGAACTGGAGGCCACTGCGGTCGAGGAGTACGAGGAGCTGCCCCCGCCGCCTGCCGAGGCGGAGCTTCCGGCCCCGGCGCCGGAGGAGCTGGACTCCTTCCCGATGACCGAGGCGGAGCTACCGCCCCCGCCGCCGCAAGAGCCGGACTCGTTTTCGATGGCCGAAGAGGTGCCGCTGCCTCCGCCCTTGCCGGTGGCGCGGGCTCCGGTGGCCGCGCCCCTGGGCCGGGCCGCGGAGGAGGTGGACGGGGCGCTGACCCTCCCGATCGCCGAGCTGGCGCCCACCCTGCAGCTGTTTCCCCCCCCGGTGCAGGGGCCGTTCCTGGTCCGCGGGGAGCTGGCGGCGCTGGTGGTCACCGACCAGTTGCTGACCCGGCTCTCCGGGCTGGTCTCGGTGGTGGGGAAGGTGGAGTTCACGCCGGAGACCAAGCGTTTCCGGGGCCGGGCCACCGACAAGCCGTTTGGTGAAGGCGACCGGCGGATGGTGCGGGCCAGGGGGCAGGGGATGGTGATCGTCGACACCGGCGATCAGAAGTTCGTCTCCCTGGAGCTGGCGGACGAGTCCGGCTACTTCCAGGAGGAGCAGGTGTTCTCCTTCGAGGAGGCGCTGTCCTTCGAGAACGGCCGGGTGCCCTCGGACATCCCGCCCGATCTGGACCTGGTCCACCTGCGCGGAAAGGGCCGGGTGCTGTTGGCGATCTCCGGACCGCTGCGCTCCCTGGAGATCGCCATGGAGCGGCCGGTGACGGTGCCGATGGTCAACCTGGTGGGCTGGTACGGGAACCTCACCCCCAAGGTGATCCCGCTGCTGCCGGACGCCAAGGGCAAGTCCAGCCGCGCAGCGGTGGAGCTGTCCGGCGAAGGATTCGCGCTCATTTCAGTCCCGATGCGCTAGGAAGGCGCCGTGGATCGCGCCACCAAGAGGCGGTTGAAGAAGGAAGAGCGGCAGCGCAAGAAGGCCGCGCGCCGTCCCAGCGTGTTGCTGCAGGAGATCTGGAATCTCCCCAACATGCTGACCATGGCGCGGATCGCGATGATCCCGCTGTTCGTCTGGCTGACCTACGACGCCGATCCGATGAACTCGCTGCTGGCCGCGGTGCTGTTCACCGTGGCGGCGATCACCGACGTGGTGGACGGGATGCTGGCCCGGCGGATGAACCTGATCACCGTGCTGGGGAAGTTCCTGGACCCGCTGGCCGACAAGCTGATCGTGATGGCGGCGCTGGTGATGATGGTCCGGCTGGGGCGGATCTGGGCCTCGCTGGTGATCATCCTCATCGCCCGGGAGCTGATCGTCAGCGGCCTGCGGGCCATCGCCGCCTCCGAGGGGCTGGTGATCGCCGCCGGGCAGGAGGGGAAGTGGAAGACCTCGCTGCAGCTGACTGCGATCATCGCGCTGTGCGTCCACTACACCCACCCGCTGGACCTGATCTGGGTGACCTACCCGATCGACTACAACCTGGTGGGCAAGGTGCTGCTCTCGGTCTCCACCGTCTTCTCGGTGTGGAGCGCGGTGCAGTACTTCCGGGCCTTCTTCCAGGTCCTCGGCTCCCGCGGCGCTCCCGGACCCACCGCCGCCGAATAGGGGCTCCCTTTGTGGCCCCGGGCCCGCGCGCGTCAGGCGGCTCCGCGGGCGGCCTCCGGGCGGACGATGATCCGGACCGCGCCCAGCGAGGTGTCCACCCCCTTGAGGGTGGCCTGGTAGCGTTCGGTGATCTGGTCCGGGGTGAGGATTCCCGCCTGCAGCGCCTGCTCCGCCAGGGCGGCTTCGATCACCAGCTCTCCGCTGTGGGCCTGGGCCTGGAGGCGGGCGGCGATGTTCACGGTCTGGCCGAAGTAGTCCAGCACCCCGTTGGCGGTGAGCACGAAGCAGGGGCCGGAGAAGAACCCCAGCTTGATGTGGGTCCGCATTCCCTCGGTGTGCTCCCGCCGGAAGGCCGGAAACGCGGCCAGCAGCTCGCGGCAGGCGCGGATCCCGTCCAGCTCGTCGGCGAAGGCGGCCATCACCGCGTCGCCAATGGTCTTCACCACCGCTCCGCCGTGCTTCTCCACGATCGGGGTGATCAGGTCGAAGTGGTCCTGCACCAGCTTGAAGGCGGTGGCGTCCCCGGAGGTGGCGTACAGCTGGGTGGAGTCCGCCAGGTCGCTGAAGAACAACCCCATCCGGGAGACCCGCAGCGAGGTCCCCGGACGCAGGGTGTCGGAGGAGAAGTCCCGGCGGAACCCGGGCAGGGCGGTGACGATCCTCGCCGTGGCCGCCTGGGAGTTCCACACCCGCTGCTCCAGCTTGGCGTGGCGCTCCTCGCCCGAGGGGTTGCTGACGATCACCGAACCCCCAGGCGCCACCGCCAGCCGCTGGGCGGGCTGCACCTCCCGGGTCAGGTCCACCCGGAGCTCGGTCGGCGCGCTGGGGACCAGCTCCAGCTGGGCGCTCAACCCCCCGCGGATGAACAGCTGGTAGGCGCCCGCCTCGGCCGGGGCCACCAGGGTGGCGGTGCCGCCGGCGGGGAGGATGGACTGGGCCATCACGTGCGGGGTCCGGGCGGGGCCCCCGATGCAGTAGGGGCCCTCGTCGACCCTGCGGATGGACGGGGAGGGGGAGAAGGTCGCCTCCACCGCCTGGTCCAGGTCCAGGCCGAACTGGATCTCACACAGCTGGCAGGCGCCGTGCTCGCTCAACCCTGCCAGGGAGGGGATGGAGCTGGAGACAGTCCGGCAGCTGGGGCAGACGATGTCCCACCGCAGCTCCAAGAGGCCGGCCTTCACCGCCCGCAGACAGGTGGCCAGCAGCTGCCGGCGGTCGACCTTCCAGGCGTCCGCCAGCTCGAAGGGGCGCAGCCGGGAGACCTCCACGTCGGGACCCTGGCCCAGCAGCTCGATCAGCCGGGGTGCCAGCTGGGAGGGATCCTGCTTGAGCAAGGCTGCCGCGGCGCGCTCCAGCGCCGGGAGGTTCACCAGCGGGGGAGGGCCGGGGAGGGTGGGTCGCAGGCCCGCGGCCAGCTCGGCGTCCAGCCGCCGCAACTCGCCCTCCATCCGTCCCACCGCGCCGCGGGTGTTGAAGGCGATGATCGGCGCGAGCAGGCCCAAGCCCCGGCGGACGGTCACCTCCACCGTGATCCCCACCCGGGTGCCCCCGGAGGGGAGCGGCGCCAGGGTGTAGCGGAGCGCCAGCTCGGAGGCCGGCCCGCGGCGCATCCGGCGCAGGATCTGGAACTGCTGGAGGTACACCCACTCGTACGGGCGCTCTTCGTATTCGATGTTGAACCCGGTCAACCGGGTGCGCAGCAGGTGGCGCGCGGCGCCGCTGCCCTCCAGGGGTTCCACCTGGACCCGGCCGTTGCCGATGGCCCGGTTGATTCGATCCGTGTCGGTCAGCGAGTTCCAGACGCTGCAGGGATCTGCCTGGCAGTCGATCGTCCGCTGGATCTGAAGTTTTTTCATCAGGCCCGTGGAGTAGAGCAGACGGACGGGCAGGGGGGCCATTTCGAGCCGATGCGAGTCAGTTCTTGACGCCCGGAAACGTGGTGGGTATATCCCCCGCGCCTTCGCAACGGTCCTTCGGCCCGGAGCGCAGCGCGAACAGGTCGTCGTCGGATATGCGGGAATAGCTCAGCGGTAGAGCATCGCCTTGCCAAGGCGAGGGTCGAGGGTTCAAATCCCTTTTCCCGCTCCAAGAAAACGAAAGCCCCGGGGATTCCTGGGGCTTTTTCTTTTGAGCTGACCCGGGAACCAACGAACGGGCACCTTCCCAGGACCGGTCATGGACTTCGCCTCGCTCAACCTCTCCCCCGCCTTGCTGCAGGTCGTCCAGGAACTGGGGTTCGAGTTCCTGACCCCGATCCAGGCGGAGAGCATCCCGGTGCTGCTGCAGGGGTTGGATCTGATCGGCCAGTCGCAGACCGGCAGCGGCAAGACCGCGGCGTTCACCCTGCCCATCCTGCAGAAGGTCCGGCTGGAGGACCGCGAGCTGCAGGCGCTGGTGCTGTGCCCCACCCGCGAGCTGAGCGCCCAGGTGGCCACCGAGGTCCGCCGGCTGGCCCGACGGCTGCCCGGACTGCACGTGCTGGAGTTGGCCGGCGGTCAGCCGGTGCAGCCGCAGATCCGCGCCCTGGAGAAGGGCGCCCACCTGGCGGTGGGGACCCCCGGACGGGTGCTGGACCTGGCCGAGCGTGGGGTGCTGGACCTGGGCACGGTGGTCACGGTGGTGCTGGATGAGGCGGACCGGATGCTGGACATGGGCTTCCACGAGGACGTGCAGCGGATCCTCCACGCCACCCCGGCGGACACCCAGACGGTGCTGTTCTCGGCGACGTTCCCTCCCACCATCGAGGCGCTGAGCCGCGACTTCCAGCGTTCCCCGGTGCGGGTGACCATCGCCACCGAGGTCCAGGCCGCCCCGGACATCCAGCAGCGGCTGTACCTGTGCGAGCCGGAGGAGAAGCCACAGCTGCTGCTGCGGCTGCTGCGGCAGTACCAGCCGGCCTCGGCGGTGGTGTTCTGCAATTTCAAGGCGTCGGTCACCGAGCTGAACCGCACCCTCCGCGCGGGTGGGGTGAGCTGCGCGGAGCTGCAGGGAGATCTGGAGCAGCGGGAGCGGGACAAGGTGATGGCCACCTTCCGCAATCAGAGCACCCGGGTGCTGGTGGCCACCGACGTGGCCGCCCGGGGGATCGACGTGGAGGCCCTGGACGCGGTGTTCAACTACGAGCTGCCCCAGCAGCCGGAGATCTACGTCCACCGGATCGGCCGCACCGGCCGCGCCGGGAGGGGAGGGATGGCGCTGTCGCTGGCGATGCCCAAGGAGGCGCGGAAGATCGAGGAGATCGAACGCTTCACCGGCCAGCCCCTGGAGCGGGCCACCGTGGAGCCCGCCAGCTCCGAGCAGCCGCCGCCGTCCCTGGAGGCGCCGATGGCCACCTTGTTCATCGACGCCGGGCGCAAGGACAAGATGCGCCCCGGGGACATCCTGGGAGCCCTGACCGGGGAGGCCGGCGGGCTGAGCGCCAGCGAGGTGGGGAAGATCGAACTCCACGATCACTTCGCCTACGTGGCGGTGTCCCGGGGAGTGGCGCGCGCCGCCCTGGAGCGGCTGCGCGAGGGCAAGATCAAGGGCAAGAAGCACCGGGTGGAGCCGGTCCGGCTGTAGCCCCGCGGCGCTAGGGAACGGCGTGCGCCCGCTCGGCGCCCACCCGCAGCTCCACCAGGGCCCGCAGCACATCGATGGTGGTGAGGATCCCCGTCACCCGGTCGCCGTCCATCACCACCGCGCAGCCGTACTTCTGGTTGGCCATCACCCCGGCGGCGCCCTCCAGCCGGGTGGTGGGGGTGACCGTGAACGGGTCTTTGCTCATCAGCTCGTCCACCAGCACGTCCGCCGGATCGATCCCCCGCTCGCGCTTGGCCAAGGACAGCTCCCGATCCGAGAGCAACCCCACCAGGCGACCTCCCGAGCCCAGGATCGGCAGGTGCCGGATGTCATTCTCCTGCATCAGCCGGAAGGCCTGTTCCAGCGAACTGCCCACCCCCAGCACCAGCGGATTGGGGGTCATGTAGTCCCGGACCATCGGCCCGTGCGAGGGGCCCGTCAGTTCGGGGGGGATGGTCGACTCCATGGGTGGACTCCTGTGGGCTCCACCGAACTTGGTGCCCCCTCCATCGCGGGGAAAGGGGCGCGGCGGCTGCCGCGGGCAGGCAGGCGGGCGGTCCCCCACCGCGCTACAGCGGAAGCAAGAGGGTGAAGGTGGCCCCCTGCCCCGGCGCGGTGGCGATCGCCACCTCTCCTCCGTGGGCCTCGGCGATCCGCTTCACCACCGCCAGCCCCAGCCCGGTGCCGGCGGCGCGGGTGGTGAAGAACGGCTCGAAGGCGCGGGCGGCCACCGACTCCGCCATCCCCGGGCCGTTGTCCTCCACGTCCAGCCGGGCCATCGGCCCCGTGCTGCGCTCCTCCCGGCCGGCGCGGATCTTCACCACTCCGCCCGCGGGCATCGCCTGGATCGCGTTCACCACCAGGTTCACCACCGCCTGGCGCAGCATCTGGGAGTCCACCCGGATCTCCGGCAGGTCGGACGCCACCGTCAGCTCGATGCGCACGTGCGAGGAGGGGATGGTGCTCACCGCGGCCTCCATCGCCCCGGAGACCACCAGCTCCAGCTTCTCCGGGCGGACCCGCGCCGAGGAGGGCCCGGCGAAGTCCAGAAGGTCGTTGACCATCCGGTCCAGCCGCTCCGCCTCCTCCTCCACCACCCGCAGCAGCGACCGGCCGTGCTCGCCGCCGGGGGCGGGGAAGCGCTTGAGGGAGGAGATCGAGTTGAAGATCACCCCCAGCGGGTTCCTCACCTCATGGGCCACCAGGGCGGACAGCTCGCCCAGCGCGGCCAGCCGCTCCCGCTTCACCAGCTCCTGCTGGGCGTGGCTCAGATCCTGGTAGCTGCGCTTGAGGTCCTCGAACAGCCGGCCGTTGGCGATCGCCGCGGCCAGCTGGTTGGCCACCTCCACCGCGCGCTCCACCTCGTAGGGGGCGAAGCGTCTGGCCGAGCGGGTCTCCCCCAGCACCAGCGCGCCGATCGCCTTGCCGTTCGCCAGCAGGGGGACCGCCATCAGCGCCCGGTGTCCGAAGCGATCCACCAGCCGGGAGTCGGCCCGCGAGTCCTGGGAGGCGTCCTGGATCACCACCGGGGTCAGCTGGCGGAAGGTCTCCGCCGCCGCCGACTGTCCGTCCACCGGGAGCAGCACCTCCTCCAGCCCCTCCGCGGTGGTGTTGCTGGCCTCGATCCGCAGCCGTCGGCCGGAGGCGTCCGCCAGGAGCAGGAAGGTGTTCTGCACCTGGACGATCCGCGCCACGTGCCGCACCGCCACCTGGAACACGTCCTCCAGCCCCAGATGCAGCGCGATCTTCGAGCCCAGCTCGTTGATCAGCGACAGATCCGAGACCCGGCGCCGCGCCTCCTCGTAGAGCCGGACCCGCTCCAGCTGCAGCGCCACCTGCGCGGCCAGCATCTCCGCCGAGCGCAGCTCCGCCTCCGAGAAGGGGAGCGGGATCTGGCGGCACAGGAACAAGGTGCCCCCCAGCCTCCCTTCCACTGCCAGGGGGACCATCGCCAGCTGCAGGCAGCCCTCCTCGCGGGCATCGCTCTGGGCCGGCTCCGGCAGGTCCTCCACCGAGAGGGCCCGGGCCCGCATCCCGTCCGGGCCGGCGGTCTGGGGGAGCGGGATCCGCAGGTGCCGCGCGGTGATCCTGGGATCGGAGTTGGAGGCGGCCAGCTGGAGGGCGTCTCCCTCCGGAGCCAGCAGGTAGAGGGTGCAGATCTCGCTCTGGGTGGCCTGACAGAGCAGGGGCAGCAGCCGCTGCAGCAGCTCCTCCTGGGACAGCTCGGCGCCAAAGCTGGCCACCTGATGGATGGCCTCCAGGTTCTGGATGTACTGGGCCACCTCGATGCTGGAGGCCACCTGGGTGGCGAACAGCGCCAGCGCGGCGGCGTCGTTGGAGCGCAGCCCGCTGGCCAGGGCCATCAACACCCCCCACCCCCGGCCTCGCACCGAGAGGGGAGAGATGGTGGCCTGCAGCGGCTGCACCCGCTCGCGGATCCGCGCCACCTGCTCCGGGGAGACGCCGGCCCGGTGGGCCAGCCGGGCCAGCGCGTCGCTGGCGTCGTCCCGGAAGAAGGGCTGCCCGAGGTGGATCGCGGCGTGGGTGATCGGGATCCGGGAGACCGGGATCACCGGCCCCCGGGGGCCCTGCTTGAAGATCAGCTCCGCCAGCCGCTGCACCTCCGGATGGAAGCCGGAGGCCACCATCACGCACTCCTCGCCGATCAGCTGACCCACGCAGGCGTCGAAGCCCAGGTTCCGCAGTCCCTGGACCGCGACTTCCAACACCCCGGCCACCGACCGCTGCTGCTGGACCCGGGTCTGCAGGGCGCCCAGCGCGGTGAGCAGCTCCCGGTCCTGGGCGCGCGCCCCCAGGGTCCGCAGCACGATCAGCGTCTCGTGGGGAGTGAGGACCTTGGGCTCCAGCTCGGCCCGGCGACGGACGCCGTCCGCGGTCACGCAGGTCACCTCGTACTGGGGCGGGACCGGCTCTCCGCGCTGCCTGGCGGCGTGGCGCTGGCGGACGGCCTCCATCTCCTCCGGGTCCACGAAGGAGAAGGCGTCCTTGCCCAGCAGCGAGGCCTCGGGGTGGCCCACCATCTGGCAGAAGGCGGGGTTGACGAACACGAACAGCCCGTCCCGGACCACGGCCAACCCCACTGGCATCGCCGCGACCGAGCGGGCGACCAGCTCTTCGGAGGGAGGGGCGGACATCGGACCCGGAGTGTAGTCGGTCAATCCCAGGATGTCCGATCGCCTCGGCCTCCAGACGGAGATCGCCCGCCCAGCAGGCCAAGTCCCGGATTCAGGGGAGGAGCGGCCGGTGGCCTCGCCCGTGACGATTCCATGATGCCCGATTTGGTTTAGTCTTATTCACAGCATCGGCTGCCCTGATTCCGGGGGCGGCATCGGAGCATCCTTGGCGGTGGCGAGTGCGGCGAAGTTCCAGTCCTCCAGTCCCTTTCATCAAGACCTGAAGGCGAAGGTAGACGCCTACTTCCTGGAGACGGGAAAGGGCCGCAAGGATCAGCCCCGGATGTACCTGAAGACCGGCGTGATCTTCGCCTGGTTCCTGGCCTCGTACCTGTTCTTGCTGCTGGTGGCCGCGGGGCCGCTGACCCTGGTGCTGGGCTGTGTTTCGCTGGCGCTGGCGATGGCCGGGATCGGCTTTTCGGTCCAGCACGACGCCAACCATGGGGGCTACTCGGAGAACCGGAAGGTCAACCGGGCCCTGGCCTGGTCCCTGGATCTGATCGGCGGCTCCTCGTACATCTGGAGCTGGAAGCACAACGTCTTCCACCACACCCACTCCAACGTGGTGGGCCTGGACGCGGACGTGGAGATTGAACCGCTGGGCCGCTTTGCCCCCAGCCAGCGTCACCGCGCCGTGCACCGCTTCCAGCACTTCTACATCTGGGCGCTGTACGGCTTTCTTGCCCTCAAGTGGCACCTGGTGGACGACTTCCTCAACGTCGCCTACGGGCACGTGGGCCCGCAGCGGATGCCCCGCCCCCGGGGGAAGGCGCTGGCGGTGTTCGTGGCCGGGAAGGTGCTGTTCTTCTCCTGGGCCTTCGTGGTGCCGATGTTCTTCCACCCGGTGCTCACCGTGCTGCTGGCCTACACCCTGACCGCGGCGGTGGTGGGGGTGGTGCTGTCGGTGGTGTTCCAGCTGGCCCATTGCGTGGAGGAGGCGCAGTTCCCGGCCATCCCCGCCAACAACCGGTTCGAGGCGGACTGGGCCACCCACCAGCTGCAGACCACGGTGGACTTCGCGCCCCACAACGCGCTGCTGACCTGGTACGTGGGCGGGCTGAACTTCCAGGTGGTCCACCACCTGTTCCCGCTGGTGTGTCACCTCCACTACCCGGCGTTGGCCGGAATCGTGGCCCAGACCGCCCAGGCCCACGGGCTGAAGTACCACTCCCATCCCACCTTCCGCTCCGCGCTGGGCAGCCATGTCCGCTGGATGCGCCGGATGGGTCAGCCCAACCCCGTTGACCTTGGACGAGCGCCCGGCCTGGCGGCGTGATAGTGCAAGCCTGCCTGCCCTGCGGAATCTCTCCTGGGGCAGCAGTGTTTGTCCCCTTTCAGCCGTTCCTGGCTCGCCGCGCGCCCCTTCAACCCGGCGCGCAAGGATCTTCATGACTTTCGCAGAACTGCAGTTGTCCGACGCACTCAAGCGCGCCGTCGCCGCTGAGGGCTACACCACGCCGACTCCGATCCAGGAGCAGGCGATCCCCCACGTGCTGGCCGGCCGCGACCTGCTGGGCGTGGCCCAGACCGGCACCGGCAAGACCGCCGCCTTTGCCCTTCCCACCCTGCACCGGCTGTCCACCACCCCTCCCCGCAGCCCGGGCAAGCACGTCCGCTGCCTGGTGCTCACCCCCACCCGCGAGCTGGCCGCGCAGGTGGACGAGAGCTTCCGGGTCTACGGGCGGCAGCTGCCCCTGCGCTCCACCGTGATCTTCGGCGGCGTGGGCCAGACCGCGCAGGTGGCGGAGATCCGCCGCGGCGTGGATGTGCTGGTGGCCACCCCCGGCCGGCTGCTGGACCTGTGCCAGCAGGGGCTGGTCTCGCTCAAGCACGTGGAGGTGTACGTGCTGGACGAGGCGGACCGGATGCTGGACATGGGCTTTCTGCCCGATGTGCGCCGGGTGACCGCGATGTTGCCCAAGGAGCGGCAGACGCTGTTCTTCAGCGCCACCATGCCCCCGGACATCACCGACCTGGCCAAGAAGATCCTGATCGACCCGGTCCGGGTGGAGGTGACTCCGGTCTCCAGCACCGCCGAGCGGGTGGAGCAGCACGTGTACTTCGTGCGCAAGGACGACAAGCGGGACCTGCTGGTGGAGCTGCTGCAGGATCCGGCGGTGAAGCGGACCTTGGTGTTCACCCGCACCAAGCACGGCGCGGATCGGGTGGCCAAGGCGCTGATCAAGGCCGGGATCCGGGCGGACGCCATCCACGGCAACAAGAGCCAGAACGCCCGCGAGCGCGCGCTGGACGGCTTCCGCGACGGCAAGCTGCCGGTGCTGGTGGCCACCGACATCGCGGCCCGGGGAATCGACGTGGAGGGAGTGACCCACGTGGTGAACTTCGAGCTGCCCAACGTGCCCGAGCAGTACGTGCACCGGATCGGCCGCACCGGCCGGGCCGGGGCGGCGGGGATCGCGCTCTCCTTCTGTGACGCGGAAGAGCGTCCCTACCTGCGGGACATCGAGAAGACGATCCGCAAGGCGGTCCCGGTGCGCGAGCACTCCTACCCGGCCTCTCCCCGGATGGAGGCCCGCATGGAGTCCTCCGGCGGCGGTGGACAGCGTCAGGGCGGACGTCCTCAGGGGCGCGGCGGTGGTGGCGGTGGCGGTGGAAACCGCGGTGGCGGACGGAGCGGTGGCGGTGGCGGTGGCGGACAGCGCCGCGGCGGTCGTCCCGGTGCGGCCTCCTCCGGCGGCGGACAGCGCAGCGCCTCCCGTTCGCATGGCGGCGGACAGGCTGCGGCCTCCTCCGGTGGTGGCGCCTCGGCGGCTCCGGCGGCGGCCCCGCGCGGTGGCGGCAAGGTCTATCTGAAGTGGTAGTCGGCTCCGTCCCCCCGGGACGGAGTTGAGGGACCTGGGCGCTGCGGATCTTCCGCGGCGCCCTTGTCGTTTGAGCGACCGCGCTGCCAACCTGGGGAGATGTTCGACCCCGACCACCCGGCGCTGTTGCGGATCCGCGAGTACTGCCTCTCCCACCCGGGGACGTCCGAGCGGCTGAGCCACCAGACCCCCAGCTTCTTCGTGAAGGAGAAGCACGCCTTCCTGTCGCTGTGGGACGACCACCACGGTGATGGCCGGCTGGCGTTCTGCTGCGCGGCGCCCTTGGGAGCCAGCGCGGCGATGATCCGGTCCAACCCGGAGGTGTTCTACCTGCCGCCCTACGTCGGGCACCTGGGCTGGCTGGGGGTGCGGCTGGACCGCGGCCTTCCCTGGAAGGAGATCGAGGGGTTGGTGGCGGGGGCGTACGAGGTGGTGGCCGCCAAGCACGGGGCCCGCAAACGTGCCCCTCCGGCGAACCCGAAGGCTGGACGCTCCTCCGCGAAGAGGGCTCCTTCCACTGCCAAGCCCCGCCGGTAGCTGCCCAACGCAGAGGTTGAGAAAGCGGCAAGTCCCCTTGCTCCGGCGCGGGGTTGACGCCAACTTGCGCCTCCTGATGACCACCCCAGAACGCGATTCGGATCTCGAGAACCCGGCGCTGGCCCGTGATGGCTTCGACCTGGCGAACTTCCGCAACCTGCTGCGGCAGCTGGAGCGCAACGAGCTGACCGACGCCCCGCCCGCCGCGAACCTGGAACCGCTGCGGGAGGGGGACGTCACCCCGGTGCCCCAGCCGGGAGATCCCCTGTACGCGGAGTGTCTGCGGCTGGGGGAGGAGGCCTTCCGCAACGGCGAGGTGGCCGCGCTGTGCGTGGCCGGCGGCGCCGGGACCCGCTTTGGCGGCGCGGTGAAGGGGCTGGTGGAGGTGCTGGACGGCAAGACCTTCCTGGACATCAAGCTGGCCGAGGCCCGGCGGATGGCCCAGCGCTTCGGTCGGGTGGCGCCGGTGGCGCTGATGACCTCCTTCATGACCCACGAGGGGATCGAGGAGCACCTGGCCCGGGGCGGACCGTCCCCCGACGTGTTCCTGTTCCGCCAGCAGATGCTCCCGCGGCTGACGGTGGACCGGAAGCTGTACCGGGACGCCCAGGGGCAGCTGTCGTTTGCGCCCTCCGGCCACGGGGACGTGTTCCGGGCGCTGCGAGCCAGCGGGGTGGCCGAACAGCTGCGCACCCGCGGGGTGCGGCAGGTCTACTTCTCCAACGTGGACAACCTGGCGGCCACCCTGGACCCGGTGGTGATCGGGCTGCACCGGAAGCTGGGCCGGTCGATGACCGTGGAGGTCACCCCCCGCGCCAACCCGGGCGGCGGGCTGGACGCCGGGGCGGGGCCGGTCCGGATGGGCGGGCAGCTGCAGCTGGTGGAGAAGGTGGATCCCACCCAGCACCGGCTGATCTCCACCAACAACATCACCTTCGAGCTGGCCCACCTGCTGGATCGCGAGATCCCGATCCCCTACCGGGTGGTGAAGAAGAAGGTGGACGAGGACACGGTGGTGCAGCTGGAGCAGGTCACCGCCGAGGCCAGCACCCTGATGAGACCGGACGGGACGCCGCTGCTCCCGGTGGCCTTCATCGAGGTGGGGCGGGTGGATCCCGCCACCAGCCGCTTCGAGCCGGTCAAGGTCCCCGACGATCTGCCCCGGGTGGCCCAGCGGATGGCCTCGCGGATCCGCGCCGGCTGATCACCGGAGCGAATCCTTTCGATTTCCGCGCGTCGAAGGCCTTCGGCGCAACCCAGCTTTGTGTATGCTCTGTGCCTTCCCGGTATTCCATGAAAGGCATGTTCATGCGCATTGCGCGCTCGTTGCTGCTCTCCTCCCTGCTCCTGGGGTCGTTGGCCCAGGCCCAGGACGCCGACCCCGTCTCCACCTTGCCGATGGGGGCGCAGAACAGCGTCTCCTTCAACATGCTGAACTTCGTCAGCCTGGCGGCGGGGGCGATCACCCTGGATGTGAACTACACCCGGACCCTCAGCCCGACCCTGGCCCTCCACCTCAATCCGGCCGGGACCTTCCTCGGGGGCCAGCTGGGCGTCGGGGCGGAGGCGGGGCTCCGCTTCTTCCCCTTCCTGGGGGCGCTGAACGGCTTCTGGGTGGGCGGGAAGGTGGGCGCCAACTACAGCGACATCACCGTGCTCAACGCCACCCGACTGGTGACCGCGGGAGGCTCGGCGCAGTTCCAGTTGGGCTACACCTTCGTCTTCTCTCCCGCCGGGAACACCAGCGGAGCGCTGGCCCGGGACGGCTTCTTGCTGGAGCTGGGAGGGAGCCTCGGCGCCGGCTACTTCCAGGTGAACAACCTGGCAGGGGTCACCCCCGCGTTTGGTCTGCGAATGGCGATCGGCTACGCCTTCTAGGCGGGAAAGGCATGCCCATGCGCGCTTTGCGTTCGCTGCTGCTCTCCGCGTTGCTCCTGGCCCCTTTGGCTCGGGCGCAGGACGCTGAACCCGCGGCGCCCCTGCCGATCGGCGCCCAGAACAGCCTCTCCTTCAATCTGCTGAACTTCGCCAGCCTGATGGTGGGGGGGATCGCCCTGGACCTGAACTACACCCGGGCCCTCAGCCCGACCCTGGCCTTCCACGTCAATCCCTCCGGGACCTACCTGTGGAACTCCCTGGGCCTGGGAATGGAGGCGGGGCTCCGCTACTTCCCGTTCGCCGGGGCGGTGAACGGTTTGTGGTTGGGCGGGAAGTTGACCGGCGGCTACGGCGAGGGTCAGGAAACAGGCGTCGGCCATCTGGTCGGCGCCTCGGGCTCGGCACAGCTGCAGGCGGGCTACACCTTCGTGCGCGCCAGTGCCCGGGACACCGGGGCGCTGGACCGAAACGGGTTCTTGCTGGAGCTGGGAGGCAGCGTGGGGGTCGGCTACCGCCAGATCAATACCTACGGCACCGTCGCCCCCGCCTTCGGGCTGCGGCTGGCGGTGGGCTACGCCTTCTAGGCAGCGGAGCTGGAGGCCAGCTCCGCCGCGCCTTCCCTGCGGCGGCTAGTCCCGGCCGCGGGGCGGACGGTGGGAGGTGCGGGGACGCTCGTCGTCCCGGGCCCGGGGAGGCCGGGCGTCGGACGGGGGAGACCGCTTGATCGGTCCGCGATCGCGCTCCAGCTTCACCCGCTTGCCGCGGAGGGTGGCGTCCTTGAGCGCCTCGATCGCCGGGTCGGCGTAACGCTCCTTCACCTCCACGGTGGAGTGGCGATCGTGGATCTCGATCGCGCCCACGTCGGCGCCGGGCACGTTGGCCTCGTTGGCCAGCATCCCCACGATGTCTCCGGGGCGAACGCCTGCCATCCGGCCCTGGTTGATGAACAGCCGCACCTTGCCGGCCTCCTCGCCCATGCCGCCGGGGGCGGAAGGGGCGTGGGCGGCGGCGGCCGGAGCCTCCTCCACCGGGGCCTCCGGCGGGGTGGCGCCCAGGTGGCCCAGCTTCACCGCCGCGGCGGCCACGTCCTGCAGCGGGTACTCGCGGGCCAGGGCCTCCACCACGCCGCGGTAGGCGTCCAGCTCGCCGTTGTCGATCACCGCGCGCAGGGACTCGCGCAGCTGCTCCAGCTTGCGCGCCTCCAGGTCCTCCACGGTGGGCAGCTGGGCGATCTCGATCTTCTGGCGGGTGAGCCGCTCGATGTTGCCCAGCAGCCGGCGCTCGCGCGGCTCCACCAGGCTGATCGCCACCCCCTCGCTGCCGGCGCGGCCGGTGCGGCCGATCCGGTGCACGTAGGCCTCCGGGGCGGTGGGCAGGTCGTAGTTGAACACGTGGGACAGCTTGTCCACGTGCAGGCCGCGGGCGGCCACGTCGGTGGCCACCAGCAGATCCGCCTTCTCCCCGCGGAACCGCTTGAGCACCCGCTCGCGCTGCTCCTGGGTCATGCCGCCGTGCAGCGGTTCGGCGCGGGCGCCCAGCGCCAGCAGGGCGTCGGTCAGCTCGTCCACCTCGGTGCGGGTGCGGCAGAAGATGATCGCGCTCTTGATGTCCTCGGAGTCCAGCAGGCGCCGCAGGGCGAAGCCCTTCTGG
This sequence comes from Myxococcaceae bacterium, assembly GCA_036675345.1. Lineage (GTDB taxonomy): Bacteria > Myxococcota > Myxococcia > Myxococcales > Myxococcaceae > JALYOC01. Next base: position 24,662 of record JAKFFE010000025.1, on the reverse strand, counting down.
TTGCGGGCCACGATGTACGCGGTCTGGCGCACCCGGGGGACCTCCCCGGCGATCGGCTTCTCCCGGGCGATCTGGATCCGCACCGGGTTCTTCAGGTGCCGTTCGGCGATCCCGGCGATCCGCGGGGGGAGGGTGGCGGAGAACAGCGCGGTCTGACGTTGAGGAGGCAGCTGGGAGAGGATCGCCTCCAGGTCCTCGGCGAAGCCCAGGTCCAGCATCTCGTCGGCCTCGTCCAGCACCACGCTGCGGACCTTGTCCAGCTTGAGGGTCTTGCGGCGCAGGTGGTCCAGGGCGCGGCCCGGGGTGGCGACGATCACGTCGATCCCCCGCTTGAGCCGGGTCACCTGCTGGGTGAACTCCTGCCCGCCGTAGACAGGCAGCACGCTGATGTCCAGCACCTTGCCGTAGGAGTACACCGCCTCGGCGACCTGCATCGCCAGCTCGCGGGTGGGGACCAGGATCAGCGCCGAGGTCTCGAACGGGCCGCACTTGCCCGCCTCCAGCAGCTGCAAGAGCGGCAGGGCAAACGCGGCGGTCTTGCCGGTGCCGGTGGCCGCCTGCCCCAGCACGTCCCGCCCGCCCAGCAGGTGGGGGATGGCGTCCCGCTGGATGGGGGTCGGCTCTTCGTAGCCCAGGGCAGCAAGCGACTGGACGAGCGAGGCGTTGAGGCCCAGCGCCTGGAAGGCGTTGATCTCGGGCGCGTCGGAAGGGGCGGAGGAGGGTGCTTCGGTGTCGGTCGGTTCGGACGCCATGGGGTCAATGTATAGGCGCTAAGCGGGCAGGGTGTTGAACTTGTCTGCGCCCAGAACTCCCCACGGAGGGTTCGCCTGCTCCAATGGACAGCGCTGCTGCTACCGCGGATGACCCCTCCTTCCGTCAGGGGAGGTTGCGGCCTGCACCCGCAGCGGTTAGCCAAGCGCACCAATGGCGAGCGTGCGGAAGTGGCTGGGACGGCTGGGGTTGGTGGGGGTGGGCCTGTCCCTGCTGGGGATGATCGGGGCCCTGGCCACCACCTCCGGCGGACGGACCCTGGGCGGCAGCGCCGAGGAGGCGCGGCTGGCGGCCCTGGCGCTGCAATCCCGGTACGTGGACGGGAAGTTCGACAACGTGGTCCCCAAGGAGAACTTCACCCCCAGCTTCGAGGTGATGATGGAGTTCCTGCGGGACGATCCGCGGCGGGAGCCGACGGTGCCGATCCCTGTCTCCGATCCCCAGCCCGGGTGGGCCCAGCCACCGCCCGGCGGGCTGCGGATCACCTGGCTGGGGCACTCCACGATGCTGGTGGAGATCGACGGGTACCGGGTGCTGACCGATCCGGTGTGGGGAGAGCGCGCCTCCCCCTCCTCGATGGTGGGCCCGAAGCGGTTCCACCGCCCGCCCACCCCGATCGAGGAGCTGCCCCCGCTGGACGCGGTGGTGATCTCCCATGACCACTACGACCACCTGGACATGGGATCGATCGAGGCGCTGGCGCGGCGCGGGGTCCCGTTCTTCGTTCCCCTGGGGATCCGCGACCACCTGCAGCGGTGGGGGGTGCCCCCGGAGCAGATCCACGAGCTGGACTGGTGGGGCAGCGTCACCCCGCCCGGCAAGAGCCTGACCCTGGTCTCCACCCCCTGCCGGCACTTCTCCGGGCGGGGGCTGTTTGATCGCAACCAGACCCTGTGGACCTCCTGGGTGATCAAGACCCCACAGCACCGGGTCTACTTCTCCGGGGACACCGGCCTGACCCCCCAGTTCACCGAGATCGGGAAGCGGGAGGGGCCGTTTGACGCGGTGATGCTGGAGGTGGGCGCCTACCATCCCAGCTGGGGCGACATCCACCTGGGGCCGGACGGGGCGGTGGAGGCGCTGGGGATGCTGGGCGGGGGGCCGCTGATCCCCATCCACTGGGGCACCTTCAACCTGGGCCTGCACCCCTGGCAGGAGCCGGGAGAGCGGCTCAAGACCCTGGCGGAGGAGAAGGGGTTCCGGCTGCTCACCCCCCGGCTGGGGGTGCCGATGGGGATCCCCAGCTCGCAGCCGGTCGACCCCTGGTGGCGGGAGGTCGAGCCCGCAGGCTCCGGAAGCTGAAGCTGTAGCGCCGGCAACGATCCGGGGTGACCCGCTGGCGTTTTGCGCTCGGTGGACGATCATCGTCCCGTGGCCCATCCCAACGCCGGCAAGCTCCCGTTGCAGTCGCAGTTGATCGATCCCGAGGCGCTGCGGCGCCAGTACGCCACCGAGACCCCGGACCCGACCGTCCCCGAGCAGCGGGTGGCGTTCGGGACCTCCGGTCACCGGGGATCGGCCGCCCGGCGCAGCTTCAACGAGGCGCACCTGCTGGCGGTGACCCAGGCGGTGTGTGAGTACCGGGCGCAACAGGGGATCTCCGGGCCGCTGTTCCTGGGGATGGACACCCACGCGCTCTCCGAGCCGGCGCAGCGCACCGCGCTGGAGGTGCTGGCCGGCAACGGGGTCCAGGTCCGCTACACCCTGGGCGCCACCCCCACCCCGGTGATCTCCCACGCGATCTTGACCTTCAACCGGGGGCGGACCGCCGGGCTGGCGGATGGGATCGTGATCACCCCCTCCCACAACCCTCCGGAGGACGGGGGCATCAAGTACAACCCGCCCAACGGCGGCCCCGCCGACACCGACATCACCGGCTGGGTGGAGAGGCGGGCCAACGCGCTGCTGGTGGAGCGGTGCGCTCCGGTCCGGCGCGTCCCCTATGAGCGCGCGATCTCCACCGCCGGGATCGAGCGCTACGATTTCATCCGCCCCTATGTGGCGGATCTGGAGAACGTCCTCGATCTGGAGGTGATCCGCGGTGCGCGGCTGCGGCTGGGCGCCGACCCGCTGGGCGGCTCCAACCTGGACTACTGGGAGCCGATCGCCGAGCAGTACGGGCTGTCGATCGAGGTGGTGAACAAGCAGGTGGATCCCACCTTCCGGTTCATGACCTGCGACCATGACGGGAAGATCCGGATGGACTGCTCGTCGCCGTACGCGATGGCCAAGCTGGTGGAGCTCAAGGACCGCTACGACCTGGCGTTTGGCAACGACACCGACTCCGACCGGCACGGGATCGTGGTTCCCAGCGCGGGGCTGATGAACCCCAACCACTACCTCTCGGTGGCGATCGACTACCTGTTCCGGCACCGCCCGGACTGGAGCCCGCAAGCGGCGATTGGCAAGACGCTGGTCTCCAGCAGCATGATCGACCGGGTGGGTTCGGCGCTGGGCCGTCGGGTGGTGGAGGTCCCGGTGGGCTTCAAGTGGTTCGTGGACGGACTGCTGGAGGGGAAGCTGGGCTTTGGAGGCGAGGAGAGCGCCGGGGCCTCGTTCCTGCGCCGCGACGGCACCGCCTGGTCCACCGACAAGGACGGGATCATCCTGGACCTGCTGGCGGCGGAGATCCTGGCCCGCACCGGGCAGGACCCCGGGGTGCACTACCAGGCGCTGACCGCGCGCTTTGGCCGGCCGCAGTACACCCGCATCGATCAGCCGGCGACCCCGGCGCAGAAGTCCGCGCTCAAGAAGCTGTCCGCCGAGCAGGTGAAGGCCACCTCCCTGGCCGGCGAGCCGATCACCGCCCGGCTGACCCGCGCCCCCGGCAACAACGCGGAGCTGGGGGGCCTCAAGGTGGTCACCGAGAACGGCTGGTTCGCCGCCCGGCCCTCCGGCACCGAGGACGTCTACAAGATCTACGCGGAGAGCTTCCGCGACGCCCAGCACCTGGACGCGATCCTGGACGAGGCCCGGGAGATCGTCTCCGCCGCCTTCACTGCCTCCTAGCCAGCAGGCCGCTGCCGGACCCAGCCGGGGACCTCACTGGCCCGGCTGACCGACGGCTCCTTGAGGTCGGCGCCCACGTCCGTGGCGCCCCAAGGAACCTGCCGGAACCACAGAGAAAACCGGGTGGAGCGCACGATCTTCGCGGCCTCCGCCCTGGATGCAGTTCCTGCGGAAATGCCCCCAAGGCTCCTCCCTCTGTCGCCGGTGCGGGTTGAGGCGCGCGTCCCCGGGGGCAACTTGTCGTTTCTCCTCGGAGAGTGACCCGTGGCCGCCCCGCTCAAGCGGGTGATCCGGGCTCCCGCGGAGGGCAAAGCGGGCGTTGGCACGAACCGTGGAAAAGGCCCTTCCGAAACGATTCCCAACATCGAGCGGGGCCTCTTCCCCGCCGCTCGGCGGCTTGCCGCACCCACCGGAGGAGAGGAGAAGCACCATGAAGCGCATCGTCTCACTGCTTGCGGCAGTCAGCCTGTTCGCCGCTCCGACCGTGTTTGCCGCGGAGGTCGTGCGCGGTGACACGTTCAACATGAACGTCACCGGCCGGCTGCAGCTGCTTGGCCACCTGCAAAGCCTGGACGACTCGGTGCGCGACGATCTGCGCGCCTTCATGTACCTGCGGCAAGCACGCCTGGGCGTGAACGGCGATGTCGCCGGCTTCAAGTACACGATGAACCTGGCCTTCGGCGGCGAGGACGAGGTGAAGGCGCCCAGCCCCGGCATCACCCTGGGCCTGCTGGACATGTACGTGGACGCCCCGCTGAAGTTCGTCAACGAGAACACCTGGATCCGCGCCGGCCAGTTCAAGGTCCCCTACAGCCTCGAGCGTCTGACCGACTCGGGAGTGGTGGCCTTCGAGGACCGCTCGCTCAACAACCTGGCCTTCCGGATCGGCCGGGACTACGGCGTGGCGGCGATGACCGACGTGGCAGGCTTCAAGGCCGCGGCCGGCCTCTTCTCGGGCGGTGGACGCAACGTCCCCGAGCGCTACATCCCGCTGGTGCTGGGGGTCCCGATGGTCAACGCCCGCCTCGGCTACGACAACGGGCTGTATGAGAACGCGTTTGCCGAGCCCAAGGCCTACGACGGCGGCACCGACTTCGCGGTCTACGGCAACGTGGCCTACATGCAGGACTCGCAGATCGGTCACAGCACCGTGCTGTCGGTGCGCCTGGGTGAACGGCCGCTGTACACCAACACCAACTACAACCCCTTCCTGAGCCAGAAGCCGGTGGAGCGCGGTGACATCCTCCAGGCCGGGTTCGACGCCGCGGTCCGCTTCGCCGCCGGCCCCGGCGTCTTCAACAGCCAGCTGGAGTTCAACTACGGCCGGTACCAGAACACCTACGGTGAGGTGGGGATGATCGGTGGCCGGGCCCAGGTCGGCTACACCTGGAACAGCCTGGAGCTGGCGGCCCGCTACGCCATCGTGCAGCCGGACGCGGACATGACCGTGGGCGGCGCGCTGGTCACCGGTGCCAAGCGCTTCCACGAGGTCACCCCCGCGGCGACCTGGTGGTTCAGCAAGGGCACCCGCATCGTGGCGGACCTGCCGATCATGATGGACGTCCCGGTGGTGACCGAGACCGGGGTGGGTTCGTACGTCCTCACCGACCAGCCGGACCAGGCCAGCCTGCTGCGCCCGGGCGCGGCGGGGGTCCCGGCGGCCGGAACCGTGGCCCGGCAGAACGTGGTCAACGCGCGGCTGATGTTCCAGGCCACCTTCTAGGTCCAAGCGATTGCCCAAGCGGTCTTCGGCCCCCGGGGAGCGATGAGCTCTCCGGGGGTCGAGGTCTTTGCGGGGTTACTTGCGGCCGAGCAGCTTGGAGAGGACGCCGCCCTTGTCGCTCTTGTCGCCCTTGCCCAGCGAGGCGGTCAGGCCCATCACCTTGTACAGGTTCTGCTGGTAGCTGCTCTCCTCGGGGGCGATGGCCACCGCCTTCTCCAGCAGGCTCACCGCCTCGGCGAACTCCCTGCGCTTGACCAGCGCCAGGGCCAGCTTGTTGTAGAGCGGGGCGGCGTTCTTCGACTGGGCGATCGCCTTCTTGAGCACGTAGATCGCTCCCTCCTGATCGCCGCGCCGCTCCAGGGAGATGGCGCGCTCCAGGGTGTACTCGATGCTCTGGGAGGCCTGGTACGGGACCGGCCGATCCTGCAGCGGCGCCGGGCGGGGGGAGGGCGAAGATCCTGCGGCGGGAGTGCCGCCCGGACGGGAGCTGCCCACTGCGCCGGAACCGGCGGAGGGAGTGCCCGACGGGCGGGAGTGGATCGAGGCGGCCGCGGGCGTGCCCGACGGGCGGGAGTGGATCGAGGCGGCTGCGGGAGTCCCCGCGGGGCGGGAGTGGATCGAGGATGCCGCGGGAGTGCCCGTAGGGCGGGAGTCGCTCGAGGAGGCCGCGGGCGTGCCGGACGGACGGGAGTCGCTCCAGGAGGCAGCGGGAGTCCCCGTGGGGCGGGAGTGGAGCGAGCCAGCGGCTGGGGTGGACGGGCCGACACCGGGGAGGGCGCCCGCCGAGGCGGTGCCGCGCGGAGGCGAAGGCCACGGAGTCCCCCGGACCCCTCCCGGAGGGGTGGAGCCGCCTGCCCGGGTGGAGGAGACGCCGGAGGGCGGGGTGCCCCGGGCAGCCCGGGCCGCGCTGGCCAACGCGCCGGGGCCTGCCTGCAGCATCGCCTTCTGACCGGAGGAGGCCGGCGAAGAAGCTGCGGGCGCGGGGGGAGCCAGCGGCTCGTCGTCGTCGTCGTCGTCGTCGTCCGCGGGCGGCGGCAGGGAAGGGAAGTCGTCCGCCTCCAGCAGCCTCGCCCGCAGCTGCTCCGGGTTCTCCGGCTGTGCCAGCCCGTTGGCCTGCAGCACCGACTGCACCTCTTCTTCGGACAGCCCCTCGGCGTCGGTGCGTGGCTCCTCGTCCAGCTCGGGGGCCAGCCCCAGGGGGCGCTGCTCGTCGCGATCCAGCCGCACCACGTTCCGGAAGGCCAGGGTCCGGAGGATGGCCATCGCCTCCAGGTTGGAGATCTCCGCCGCCTGGGCGATCTGCGGAACCGAGTTGCGCCCGTCGATGAAGGAGGCGACGTAGGCCTCGAACGGGTGCAGCGGCTGCAGCGCCACCTCCACGCCCACCAGCAGGTGGGGCACGGTGAACTCGTCCATCAGCACGGTGCCGCGCACGGTGACGTCGGCGCTCCGGTCATCCGCCACCGCGCCCGAGTGGTGGATCCCGGAGTTGGTGGGCGAGAGCAGCGCCTCCACCAGGCTCACCGGTTCATCTTCCAGCGCCGCGGCGTTGAGGATCACCGAGCACGCCGCGCAGGTGAAGTCTTCGGACGAGGCGTTCGCACCACAGTTGGGACAGACGACGATCTCCACGGGCCGATGTTACGCAGGTGGGCGCCCCGGCTGGATCCGTAAATTCCCCTAGGCCTGCTGTTCGCGCGGTTTCGGAAAATGCGGACCGGGACGTAAGACCCCGCTCACCCGCGGCCCTGGAACTCCTGCTCCAGCAGCCCCAGGATCAGCGCGTCGGCGTAGGTCCCCTCGGAGACCAGCCCCCGTTCGCGCAGCACTCCCTCCTGCCGCAACCCGACGCTCTCCAGCAGTCGCACCGAGGGGAGGTTGGTGGGATCCACCAGCGCCTCCAGCCGGTGCAGCTTCATCTGTTCGAAGGCGAAGCGCACCGCCACCGGCAGGGCCTCCTTCATCAAGCCCCGGCGCCAGTGCTCGCGGGCCAGCACGTAGCCCACCTCGGCGCAGCGGTTCCGCTGGCTCCAGCGGAAGAGTCCCAGGTATCCGACCACCGCGCCGCTGGACTGCTCCACCAGCACCCACCGCACCGCGTCCCCCCGCCGGGCCTCCTCCAGGTCGATCCGCAGCTTGGTCCGCATCTCGTCCACCAGCACCATCGGTGCCCGGGCCATGAAGCGGGCGCTCTGCGGTTCAGCGTACATCCGGAACAGGGCGGTGGCGTCCTCCTCTCGCAGCCCGCGCAGCAGCAGCCGGGGGGTGGTCAGCGCGGGAGGGGGCTCGAAGGTCAGCGGACTCATCGTTCAATCCATACCGGTGGGAAGGTTGCGAAGAAACGGGCCACCGCCTTATTGAACATCTCGGCGCACCGCGTCACGCTGCGCCCCCTTCCCATGCCGCCGCCCCGCCTGAACCCGGATTTCGTCAGTCAGCTGGTCTCCGCCCGGCAGTCCCACTGCTACCCGGTGCAGCTGCGCAGCTCGGCGCAGGAGTTCGCGCAGCGGGCCCTGGCGCTGCTGTTCCCCCACTTCTATCCGGCCGCCGGCGGTGATCCGACGCTGGAGGCGGTGGAGGCGGACGCGGCCACCCTGGCGGTGGCGCTGCAGCGGCTGATCTACACGCTGGAGAGCTGCGCGGACACCCCCACCGGCAGCGCGGTCCCCCAACGGTTCCTCGACGCGTTGCCGGAGGTGTACCGGATGCTGCGCTCGGACGCGGAGGCGATCTTCCACGGGGATCCCGCGGCGCGCTCGGTGGACGAGGTGATCCTCACCTATCCGGGGTTCTATGCGATCGCCATCTTCCGGCTGGCGCACGCGCTCCACCTGCTGGGCGTGCCGCTGGTGCCGCGGCTGATGACCGAGCAGGCCCACGCCCACACCGGGGTGGACATCCATCCGGGGGCGACGATTGGCCGCAGCTTCTTCATCGACCACGGCACCGGGGTGGTGATCGGCGAGACCACGGTGATCGGCAACGGGGTGAAGCTGTACCAGGGGGTGACCCTGGGCGCCCTGCTGGTGGAGAAGACCCTCAAGGATCAGAAGCGGCACCCCACGCTGGAGGACAACGTGGTGGTCTACTCCAACGCCACCATCCTGGGAGGCAAGACGGTGATCGGCCACGACGCGGTGATCGGCGGCAACGCCTGGGTCACCCACAGCGTGCCTGCCTTCTCCATGGTCAGCCACGAGACCGAGGTCCGCCCCCGGGTCAGCAAGGGGAAGGACGACCTGGACTTCCACATTTGAGCGAAACACCCGGGCGGCGTGGGCATCCAAGCCGCTCTTTTTCCAACCCCCAGTAGCGGAGACGTGATGCGCGCAAAATCGATCCTGGACACCATCGGTGGAACCCCCCATGTGCGGCTGGCCCGGCTGTTCCCCGACCACGAGGTGTACCTGAAGCTGGAGCGCGCCAACCCGGGCGGCAGCATCAAGGACCGCATCGCGCTGGCGATGGTGGAGGACGCGGAGAAGAAGGGCCTGCTCAAGAAGGGCGGGACGATCATCGAACCCACCTCCGGGAACACCGGGGTGGGGCTGGCGATGGTCGCCGCGGTGAAGGGCTACCCGGTGATCCTGGTGATGCCGGAGTCGATGAGCATCGAGCGTCGCCGGCTGATGGCCGCCTACGGGGCGAAGTTCGAGCTGACCCCGCGCGCGGAGGGGATGAAGGGATCGATCGCCAAGGCCCAGGCGCTGCTCAAGGAGATCCCCGGCTCCTGGATGCCGAACCAGTTCGAGAACGAGGCGAACATCGAGGTCCACAAGCGGACCACCGCCCAGGAGATCCTCAATGACTTCCCGGAGGGCCTGGACGCGATCATCACCGGGGTGGGCACCGGCGGGCACATCACCGCCTGCGCGGAGCTGCTCAAGCCGAAGTTCTCCAGCCTGAAGGTGTTCGCGGTGGAGCCGGCCAAGTCCCCGGTGATCAGCGGCGGCACCCACTCCCCGCACACCATCCAGGGGATCGGCGCCGGGTTCATCCCCGCCAACCTCCACAAGGACGCGCTGGACGGCGCGATCCTGGTCCAGGACGCGGACGCCTTCGAGTATGCGCGCCGCTCCGCCCGCGAGGAGGGGATCTTCGTGGGCATCTCCTCTGGCGCCGCGCTGGCCGCCACCGCGCAGAAGATCGCCGAGCTTCCCAAGGGCAGCCGGGTGCTGACCTTCTGCTACGACACCGGCGAGCGGTATCTGTCGATCGAGAACCTCTTCTAGGCGTTCTGGGTCGGGTGCGGCCTTCGGACCTCTGGGTGGGTCCGGGGCCGGCCTTACGGCCGGTGGAAGCCTTCGGCTCGGGAGTCCATCTCCCTGGCGATCGCTTCCGCCCGCTGCTGCCAGGTGCCCTCCGGCTTGTGCTCGGCGGAGGGGCACAGCTCGTTGAGCGGGCAGTCCACGCAGCGGGGCTTCTTGGCGGTGCACACGTAGCGGCCGTGCAGGACCAGGCGGTGGCCGGCCCGGGTCCAGATCGGCGCCGGGTACAGCGCGCAGAGGTCGGTCTCGATCTTCTCCGGGTCCTTGTGGCGGGTCAGCTTCAGCCTCTGGCTGACCCGCATTGCGTGGGTGTCCACCGCGATCCCGTAGGCCACCCCGAAGGCGGAGCCCAGCACCACGTTCGCGCTCTTGCGGGCCACCCCGGGCAGCTCGGTCAGTTCCTCCATGGTGCGGGGCACCTGGCCGCCGTGCTTCTCGACGATCGCCGCGCTGGCGCCGCGGATCGACTTGGCCTTGTTGCGGAAGAAGCCGGTGGACTTGACGACTTCTTCCACCTCCTCCTGGGGGGCCTCGGCCAGCGCCCGGGGAGAGGGCCAGCGGCGGAACAGCACCGGGGTGACTGTGTTCACCATCTTGTCGGTGCTCTGGGCGCTGAGGATCACCGCGACCAGCAGCTGCCAGGGGTCCTTGAACTTCAGCTCCACGTGCGGGGCGGGGATGGCCACTGCCAGCCGCTCATGGAGGGACTGGGCGTGGGCGAGCAGCTTGGGCGACTTGGGACGGGGACGGGCGGCCATGATCGCCCCACTGGTACCACGGCTGCGCGCGGCGGGAAGCGCCCGCGGTGGTCCGTCCCGGGGCGCGGACCACGGTCTGGAGGCCGGCACTCCGCGCCGGAGGCAACCTCGCGGAAGGACACGCGCCCGCGGCTGGTCCCGGGCCTGCACAGGCTCCGGTCCGACGCGCTGGTGCGTCTTGCTTCCCCGGAGCTCTCACGATGGCAGGCGGCGACTCGAGGATTTCCAACGATGTGTCTGGACTGGGAATGGTCCATCAGCTGGAGGTGATCGACGCGCACTCCGCGCAGTCGGGCGACTTCAGCGAAGAACGGCAGGTGGGCAAGGACGTGGTGTTCTTCACCCCGGAGGGCGCGGCGGCCTACGACGCTCTCCAGCGGGAGGACCAAAGCTTCTCGGCGGAGAAGGATCCCGGCCGCTTCATGCAGTGGCTGCTGGGTGGACTGGGGCTCAAGCCGGAGAGCCACCAGGGCCAGGCGGAGGAGCCGTGAGCGCCCAGGCCGGGGTGCTGTGGAAGCGGGTGCTGGAGGATCGTTCCCCCACCCGTCGGTTCGATGCCCGGATGCTGCAGCAGGAGTTGACCGAGCTGCGGCGGACGCACGCGCCGCTGCGGCTGGTGACTGCGATCAAACGGAACGGCTCCCAGGTGGAGGTGTCGGTGATCGCCGCCTCCGCCACCCGCGCCGGCAAGGCAGCCGACGCTCCTCCCTCCGCGCCGAAAAGCCGGGTCACCTCCTGGCAGCCGGATCCCTGGTAGGTGCGCCGATGCGACCAGGCGAACAGGGAGTGTTGTTGCGGATCGAGCTGGGGCCGCAGGGCCCTTCCCGCGCGGAGCTGCTGCAGCGGTTGGCGGACCTGTCCGACCAGCTGCGGCCCCGGGCGGTGATCGCCGGGCTGCGGCGGTTCGACGACGCGGTGGAGGTGGCGATCGTGGACCAGGAGCGCTACCGGGCCGCGCTGCGGAATGGGGGCCAGGAGGCGCTGCGGCGGTTGTGCCCGTGGGAAGAGGGGGAGGGCGAGGAGCTGGGATGGAGCGTGCCGGCGGGTTGACCCGGCGCGCGGTCTGGCCGCCGGGCGGGGGGGCCCGGCGGCCACCGGCATCAGGGAGTGGGGGCCTGCTGGCGGGGCGGCTTTTGGGGCTACACTGGCGGTCCTGGCTGGAGCCGTCCTCTGTGTCGCAGTGCGTTAGCAACCACAGGGGGACTTTCCAGACAATGTCGTACAGCCCCACCCCTGTTGGAGGAGTCGTCTTCCATGTCCACCCCGGTTGATCGCAATTCACTGCGCCCGCAGCCCACCCCGACCCCGACGCCTTCCGCCGCCACCCAGACGGCGACGCCGGTCCCGGTGGGGGGGACGGAGGCGAAGGGTTCGCTGATCAACCAGCTGCGGCAGACGGCCACCGCCACTCCCTTCCAGCTGGATGGGTTCGGGCCGGCCAGCCGCACCGCCGGTGGGGTGGTGGATCCCCGGCAGCTGCAGACGGTGGTGCCGGGCGGCGGGGACGTGGCCCAGCTGTTCGGGTTCGGGGAAGGGAAGAACGATCGCGAGAAGTTCATCGACGCCACCGCCGAGTTCCGGGCGGTGGGCGGGCAGGTGCGACGGCTGCAGGCGGAGCTGGCGGGGATCCCCAAGAGCGACCCGCGCTACGCCCAGGTGGAGGCGCAGTTCAAGAGCGCCGAGCAGTCGCTGCAGTCCAAGTTCGGCTACACCGCCCAGACCCTTCCCAAGGCGGGCGCCACCTGGGTGGATCCCCAGTTCCTGGGCGGCGAGCTGAGCGCCGGGAAGATGACCAGCGAGAACTTCCCCACCGGGCGCCCGGTGACCCAGCCCCCGGCGGCGATGGATCAGGCGCTGCGGGACGGGGTGCTGGAGCTGCAGATGCACGATGGGCGGAAGGTGACCGTCACCAGCCCCGAGCAGTACCGGGCGGTGATCGCCGAGAACCGCGCCGCGCTGGGGATGCCGCGGACCGATGGCGATCCGATCGGCGCCCACCTGACCTTCCAGGGCGGCGGCGGCAAGGGCAAGCGCTACGGGGCGGCGGTGGCCGAGCTGTACGCGCAAGGGGTGGTGCCCACCTCGGTCTCCGGGGCCTCGGCGGGGGCGATTGCCGCGGCGATGGTGGCGGGCGGCGCGGACCCGGTCCAGCTGCAGAAGATCGTCACCCATCCCCAGCTCTCCAAGCTCTACGACCTGGACCTGGGGGACGTGCAGGGCGGGGTGCTCAACGGGAACGCCGCCTACGAGTTCATCGATCAGCAATTGCGCGAGCTGACCGGGATCCACGACCGGCCGGTGACCTTCGCCGACCTCAAGGTGCCGCTGCAGGTGGTGGCCACCAAGATGAGCGACTCGCACCCTGAGCCGGGGACGGAGGACATGACCCAGCTGAAGAACCGGCTGTTCGTGTTCAGTCAGGAGACCACCCCGGACACGCCGGTGGCCCTGGCGATCCGCGCCTCGATGGCCATCCCCGGGGTGTTCGACCCGGTGCAGATGGTGGACCCCACCACCGGGCGCGAGGTGCAGCTGACCGACGGCGGGGTGCTGGACAACCTGCCGATGGGGCTGAACCGCGCGGACCTGCCGGTGATCGGGATGAGCCTGGGTTCGCAGGCGGACAACCATCCGTCCGGGAAGACCGCCAGGCCCAAGCCGATGCCCGAGGGGAACATCGACGTGGGGAACCTCGCGAAGAACGGGTACTGGGGCTACAAGATGAACAAGGACTCCGCCGCCAATGTGGATGACTGGCGGAACCGGACCCAGCCGCAGCCGGGGCAGTTCATGCTCACCGTGCCCACCTGGAACCTGGAGAACCCCAAGGAGGGCAACAGCACCCTGGGCTTCGGCTGGGATCCGAAGGTGGACCCGAAGCTGGATCAGCAGGGCCGCAAGGTGACCCAGGACTTCCTGCGCGAGTTCATGGATGACTTCGGCAAGCCGGGCGCCAGCGGGTCCAACCTCCACACCAAGGTCCCGGACAATCTCCACTTCAGCTTGGAGGTGAAGACCCGGGGCAAGACCTACGTGGCCACCTACTCCGGCGGGGACAAGGTCCAGTTCCAGGAGAAGGGCGGCCGCGACAAGTTCGACGTGAAGCTGGGCAAGGACAAGGTCGAGGCTTTCTACCTGGACCACATGAGCTTCGGAGACCTGGCCCCCAAGCTGGGCAAGGCGGCCGAGGACTCGTGGAGCTGGTGGGACCAGATCCGCGGCGGGCACGTGCCGAAGATCAATCTGCCCGAGCTGCCGTTCTAGAGGCGGGAGCCGGCGATGACGCTGTCGGCACCGATGACGTTGGTGCGGACGGGATCGGGCAGGGGAGTGCTCGAAGCCGCATACCTCCGGCACCAGCACCGGCTCGGACCACCGGACTCAACTTCGAGTTCCGTTCCAGCTTCCCCGCCATCACTCGCCATCGCCTTCCGGCAACGCCGGAGGGTCGCCTCAGAGGGCCGGCCCGAGGGCGCTCATGTGGCTTTGTCGGCCTGCTGCCGCTTGCCGTCCAGGAGCTGATCCAGCTCGTCTGCGAAGAGGGCGAGCGGGGCGTAGTGGGTCTGGAACTCGGTCTCCATGGAGTGTCGATCTTCGGGCCGCATGTTGGCTTGCCACGAGGTGAGGCCCAGCCATGACCTACTCGATGATGGTTACAGTCCGGGAGGTTGAGCTCGCGATCGTCCCTGTGCACTGCAGGGCCGTCCCGCAGTCGAAAACGATGTTGGCTGCACCAGAGAGGGCCAGAGTCACGGCCCCGGCAGGAACGGACTCGATGCCAAGAGTCGCCGAGTCCTGCCCCGACGCCCACAAGAGCGGGTTCTGAGAGGCATCGATGGCGGTGACTGCCACGTTGATGGGATCCGACTGACCTGCCCAACGCACCGAGAGACTCGTGCCGAGCAGGAGTTCCGACGGGATCGGACCCAATGCGCCTGACGCGGAGTCTGCGACAAGCGGCCCGTTGGGTTGCAGGAGGCCCGGCACCGAGAACCGCAGGGAGCTCAGTCCATCCTCGAACGCAAACTCGGCATCGGCCTCGTCTGCTGTCGTCTCCAGGTCAATGGTCGTGACGAAGACGGCGGCTGCGCAACCGTCGATCAGGTCGTGCGAGCCGTTGCTGAACTCCATGGGGAGACCATTGACGGAGCCGGTGGAGCTCGAACGAAGGAAAGTACAATCCGCGTTTCGCAGTGCGATGGTCAGGTCAAGGAACCGGGGCCCCAGACCCGATGCCAGCAGCTCGTCCTCGTGGGCCGCAACGGTCTTTGCTTCGAGCCAGACGGTCTGGATGGCCCCGACCGGAGCGCCGCATCCTGCGGCCGCAAGCGCCAACCCCACAATCCCAACTCGAACCGCGGCACTCAGTAGGACGGGGCACCTCCTTGGGAATCAGAAGCAGGACCAGCAAGTGGCGAGCCATCAGAACGTCGAGGAATCACGACCCAAGGCGACCCTCCGGCGTGACCGACGGTGTACAGGCTGTGCACTTCTCTGCGCACTGCCGTCCTCGGCGCGGGAATCAGGCGAAGTCGCGTCCGGAGAAGATCGCCCGGAGCACGAACGTCCACGCCTTGCCTCGGTGCAGCTGCGTAGCCGTCAGGCGCTGCTTCCCGCCCGTCCAGGCGCCAAGCAGTTGGTCCATCCGCGCTTTGCGCCTTCGCGAGGACTGGGCGCCCACGGGGCGTCGGCTTCCGGATGTCGACCGGCGCTCCCGCGAGGTACCGCCTCACTTTGTTGCGCGAGATTCCCAGCGAGCCGGCCGGACCCGATTTGAGAAGGGCACTGCGAGCCTGGCGTCGGAAGCTGACCGGCACCCCGCTGTGCCGGAAGTAGAGACCGGCTGCCGATTCGGATGCCGCAGCACGGACAGCGAGACCGGCTGCGGATTCTGAAGGCTTCGGACGCGGGAACAGCGAGACCAGCGTCGGGATCGGACGACACCCGGCGGGGGAGGGAGGCTGTTCGGACCTTCTTATTCTGCGACAAGCCTGACGTTGTCAGTGCCGGCGCGCCAACTCCTCGACTTCGCGAGGTCTTCCTCGCGTTCACCGACAACCTGCCGGGCGTCGCAGAATAGCAAGGGGCGCCCGACTGGTGCCCAGGCTCTCCTTCGGGCGTTGCCCCGGCGAAGGACCAATCGCGGTGGAGTGGGCCCGTCCGATCTCCCGGCCACTTGTGGGACACCTGCCGGCCTCCCCAGTTTGTCCCGACAGGAGGCAATTGGCCATGCGGGTACTGGTGACCTGGGGATCGAAGGCGGGGGGGACCGAGGAGATCGCCCGGATCATCGGCGAGGTGCTGCAAGAGGAGGGCTACGAGGTCCATCTCCAGGATGCCGCCCAGGTTCGCGATCCGGGTGTCTTCGATGCCGCGGTGATCGGCGGGTCGGTCTACCTGAACCGCTGGAACAAGGATGCCCACCACTTCGTGGACCGGCACCTCAACGCGCTTCGGCTGATCCCGGTGTGGATGTTCTCCAGTGGCCCGCTGGACGACTCGGCGGAACGAGGAGAGCTTCCCGCTCCGCCCGAGGTGACGGTCCTGATGGAACGGCTGGGCGCGCGAGGCCATGTGACCTTCGGTGGGCGCCTGGCCCCCGACGCGCACGGCATGATGGCCTCGCAGATGGCCAAGACCCACAGTGGCGATTGGCGCAACCCGGAGCACATCCGGGCCTGGGCCCGGGAGCTGGCCCACGCCCTGCCCAATGCCCGTCCAGGAGAAGCAGTGGACCTGCCGGCCGCCTCGCCCGCGCGGTGGCTGACCCACGGTCTCGCAGGATGGGTGATGTCCGCGATGGTCTTGCTGGTCCTGCTTCGGGTGGTTTCGACGGGGCTGGCCCTGGCCCTCCACGCCGCCGCCGCGGCGCTGATCTTCACCGGCGTCTCGGTGCACTATTTCCGTGGGCATGGTGCTCGCGACCCACTCCCCACCGCCGCGGCGTTCACCGCCATCGTCGCCGTCCTGCACGTGGCCATCGTCGGCGGGCTGGTGCTCAGGGACTGGACCCCGTTCACCCGGTTCTCCGGCAACGCCCTCCCACTGGTGCTGATCTTCCTGACCACCTGGGTGACCGGGCTGACGATCTCCACCATGCCCTGGCCCGAAGTGCCGATGACGAATGCGGCCGCTGGCGGCAAATCCCCACCGCGGCAGCGATAGGTCGTGGCCGCGGTCTTCGCCTGCGCATCTCGGGACCGGTCAGCACCTGCCGGCTGCCCATTCGTCTCGGTCGATGGGGTGGAGTGCACCGCAACCGCCGTCGGGGTCGCTCCCGGCAGGGGACGCCTCAGGTGAAGATCACCGCGGCCAGCCCCCCCAGCACGAGGATCACCGCCCACACCGCGAGCTTGTCGGGGATGCAGGTGATCTCCACCGTGGGCGTCTGCGGGGGCAGGGTGTTCTCTGGCAGCCCCAGTGCGGCCGCGAACTCGGGGAGCTCGCCTACCGGAAGGGACGAGGCCCACCGCGCCCCTTCTGCGGAAGGTCCCGGCGCGGGGTGGCCGGCGCTGAAACGACGCACGAACAGCTGACCGGCGGAGCGGCCGTGGCCAGCGATTGCTCCCACCGACAACAGCTCGGCGTCCAGTCGCTGGGAGATGGCCTCCAGCGCCTCTCCGGGGAGGTCGAACGGGCCGTGCCAGTCCACCACCAGCCAGGGCGAGGTCGGCGGCAGGCGGAGGACGTATTTGCCGAAGTCGTGCCACCGGGCGGACTTCAAGGCCCGGAGCGCGGCGGCGAACGCGGCGGGGCGATCCGCACCCTCGCCGATGCGGATGAAGAACGTGTGCAGGGTCTCGACCGGCCGATCTGGCCACAAACGCGCGGGCTCCACGGATCCTGCATAGGAGATCACCAGGCAGGGCGCCACGGCGGAGTCCTGCGTCAGTTGCCCGGATCCTTCCAGCTCACCCCTCCGGGGGAGCGCAGTACAGAACTCCAGGGTCGGCCCCGGGAGGTCAGACCCAGCTTGGCCCCCCTTTCGGGGGAGCGCGGTTCAGAACTCCCCGGAGGCCAGACCCAGCTTGGCCCCCCTTTCGGGGGAGCGCAGTCCAGAACTCCCCGGAGGCCAGACCTCAGCTCGGCCCCCCCGGGAACGCGCTTCAGAACTCCAGCTTCTCTCCCGCGGCCGGGATCCGGACGTCGGGGAAACCCCGCTCGTTGAGCAGGGCCTGGAGCTTGTCCTGGGCGGGCTTCTCCCCGTGGACCAGGGCGATGTGGCGCAGCTTTCCCCGCTGGCGCAGCGTCTCGGCGAAGGTGACCAGGTCGTTCTGATCGGCGTGGGCGGAGAAGCCGTTGAGGACCACCACCTCTGCGTTCAGGTCCCGCTCCACCCCGAAGAGCCGGACCCGGGGACGGCGCTCCACGATTCGCCGCCCCAGGGTGTGCTGGGCCTGGAAGCCCACGATCAGCACCGTGTTCTTCCGGTCCTCCATCGCCGCCTTGAGGTGGTGGAGGATCCGGCCCCCCTCACACATCCCGCTGGCGGAGATGATCACGCACGGCTGATCCGAGGCATCCAGGGCCATCGAATCCTCCACCTCCGAGACATACTGGAGGCCGGGGAACTCGAACGGCGAGTCCGCCTGCTGGACCAACCGGGCCGCCTCGGCGTCGTAGCATTCGGGGTGCAGTCGGAAGATGTCGGTGATGTTCACAGTCAGCGGGGAGTCGACGTACACCGGAAGCGGAGGGATGCGCCTTTGCGCGCGCAGCTTCTTGAGCGAGTAGATCACCTCCTGGGCGCGCTCCAGGGCGAAGGAGGGGATGAGCACCTTGCCTCCGCGCTGGTAGGTGCGCTGGATCACCGCCGCCAGCTGTTCGTCCAGTTCCTCGATCGGCGGGTGGAGGCGATCTCCGTAGGTGCTCTCGATCAGCAGCGCCTCCGCCCCGGAGGGGACCTCCGGATCGCGCAGGATCGGCAGCCGGTGGCGTCCCAGATCCCCGGTGTAGACCAGCCGCCTGTTCTGCCCGTGGTCGTCCAGGTCCAGCGCCACCACCGCGCTGCCCAGCACGTGCCCCGCGTCGTGGAAGGTGACCTTCACCCCGGGCGCGACCTGCTCGGTCCGGTGGTAGGGGATGGAGATCATCTGCTCCAGCACCCGGGCGACGTCCTGCTGTCCGTACAGCGGGGTGATCGGCTGCGCGTCCACGTGGTCCCGCTCGATGGCCCGGTTCAGGTAGCGGGCGTCCGACGCCTGGATCATCGCTGCGTCCTCCAGCATCACCGCGCACAGGTCGCGGGTGGCGGGGGTGGCGTAGATCGGTCCCTGGTAGCCGTGCTTGCACAACAGGGGCAACGCCCCGGAGTGATCCATGTGCGCGTGCGAGAGCACCACCGCCTGCAGCGAGGTGGGATCGAAGCCCAGCTGCTCGTTGCGTTGGCGGGCCTCGGCGCGCCGCCCCTGGTACATCCCGCAGTCCAAAAGCACCGTCGACTGATGGGTGCGGACCAGGTGCCGTGAACCGGTCACCGTCTGGGCCGCCCCCACGAACTCCACGAACACGCTCATCGGATCCTCCCGGGCCAGGGCTCCTGCTCAACCGTGTAACCGGGGAGGGCCCTTGTCCAGCCAACCGGCCGGGGTGGCCCCCTTGGGCCATCACCTGCACCACGGTCATCCAACAGCCAGGCCCTCTCCCCAGGGGGGCCCCAGCAGGCGGCCAGGCCGGAGTTGTGTCGCCGGGCGGTGGCGAACAGACTCCGTCTTCCGATGCGCGTCGAACTCTCACCCCGCGAAGAGGTCCAGTTCCGGGAACAGCTGGAGAAGGTGTTCCTGAGCAAGCTGCGCTGGGGCTTTCTGGCCGCCGCGCTGCTGTTCGCCGCCTTCACCTGGCTGGATCTGACCCTGGACCCCCACAGCCTGGAGCGCAACTGGCTGGTCCGGGGGTCGGCGGTGACCGGGTACCTGGCGCTGTACCTGACCGCCCGCTGGCGGGGCGCCCGCCGCTTCGTCACCGCGTTGTTCCTGGCGGGGATCGTGATCGGCGCCGCCTCCCTGACCTGGATCTCCCTGGGGATGCCAGAGGCGGGGCAGACCCTGGCGGTGGGTTCGTTGATGCTGGTGATCGCGCTGACCGCCGCGGTGGGCCCCGCCTTCCGGGTGGCGGTGTTCGCCTACGCCACCCAGATCGGGGTCTCCAACGCGGTGGCGGTGACCCACTCCGCGCCCGCTTCCTTCCTGATCGCGGTCAACGCCTTCGTGTTCGCCGGGGCGATCACCGGCGCCCTGATGGCCCTGGTCACCGACCGCCTCTCCCGTCGCGCCTTCAAGCTGCAACTGGAGCTGGAGGTGATGGCCACCCGCGATCCGCTGACCGGGGCCCGCAACCGGGGCAGCTTCATGACCCTGGCCGCGGAGGAGCTGCGGCGCACTGACCGCTATGGAGGCCCGCTGTCGCTGCTGCTGCTGGACATCGATCGCTTCAAGAGCATCAACGACTCCCACGGTCATCCGGCGGGAGACGCGGTGATCCGCGCCCTGGTCGATGCCTCCTTGCTGCAGCTGCGGACGGTGGACGTGCTGGGTCGGGTCGGAGGGGAGGAGTTCGCGGTGCTGCTGCCCCAGACCGCGCTGCCCGCGGCGGTGGCGATGGCGGAGCGGCTGCGGGAGGCGCTGGCCGCGGTCCGGGTGCCCCACGGCGAGCACCCCTTGAGCTTCACCGTCAGCATCGGCGCCGCGGAGCGGAGCGCGGGGGAACCGCTGGACCGGATGATCTTCCGCGCCGATGAGGCCCTGTACGCGGCCAAGCACGGGGGGCGGAACCAGGTCCGGCCGGCGGCCTGAGGCCGGAGCGATTGGCGGGAGTTGGCGGAGTTCCGGTGCCGGGAGGGCGGGTAGAGGGTTTCCCCGAGAGCCGCCGGGCTCGCGCCCCGCGCTGGGACGACTAGACTTCTCCTCCCATGAGCCAGGCAGCCGAGAAGCTTCCCACTCCCCTCACTCCCGAGGAGGTGGTGTTCGACAACACCGTGGATGGCCTCTTCCGACGCGCGCTGGGGCGCCGGATGACCCACCGGTGCAAGGAGCGGCTCAAGGCGGCGGGGCTGGACCTGGACGCCAAGCTCAAGCCGGCCTACCCGCGGCTGCAGTACTACGAGTTCGTGAACATCGCCGCCGAGGAGCTGTATGGCGGAATGTCCCGGGACGCGGCGCACTTCGAGCTGGGCAAGCAGTTCATCGCCGGGTTCCAGGAGACGCTGCTGGGCAAGGCGGTGACCTCGCTGGTCAAGCTGCTGGGCCCCCGCAAGACCCTGGTGAAGATGAGCCAGAACATGCAGTCCTCGAACAATTACATGAAGACCTCGCTCAAGGAGCTGGGCCCGGGGGACTGCGAGATCACCCTCTCCCAGGTCAGCGGCGCGCCGCGCTACTTCGAGGGGGTCCTGCTGCTGGCGATCGAGCTCACCGGCGGCGCCGAGGCCAGGGTCCGGCCCACCCCCGGCGTGGGCCCCAGCTACGTCTACCACTGCACCTGGAAGGACAAGGCGAAGTAGGCCTCACCCCAGCAGGATCAACACCGCGAACACCGCCGCCGGAACCAGCAGGTTGTCGGTGGCCCGCGGCGCCACCGCCTCCGCCAGGCACGCGGCCGCGGCGGCCCCCAACACGGTGGGAAGCGACACCGGCGACTGGAAGTAGCCGGCCGCCACCCAGATCCCGACCCCACTGGCCAGCGCCACCACCGCCGCGCCCTCCAGCGACTTGGGCTTTCCTCCCGGAAGCTGGAACCGGCGCCGGCCGAAGTTCCTCCCCACCAGCCCGCCCAGCCCATCTCCCAGCGCCAGCGCCAGCAGGGCCGCGGCGGCCGGGAAGGGCGCCCAGAGGATCCCCACCGGGGTGAGGATCGCCACCGCCAGGGCGTAGAGCACCAGCCCGCTCCAGCGCTCGTCGGCGTCGGACACCGCTTGCCGGAAGCCGGCCACCCTCCCGCCGCCCTTGTTCCCGGAGAGCAGCAGCAGCCCTCCCACCGCCAGCGCCGGGATCAGGGTGGGCACCGCCCAGCCTTCCCACCCCGGCCAGCCGAACACCCAGCACCCTGCGCCCACGTGGAGCAGATCGCGCACGTAGGTCCGGGGCAGGCCGCGGCGGTAGAGCCAGGCGCAGACCCCCGCGCCGGCGATCAGGATCAGCAGCCACAGCCCCGCCAGTGCCAGGTCGATCACCCGGCGGGACACTAAAACGAAAGGCCGCCCATCGCTGGACGGCCCCCGTTCACCGCGACGCCCCCGAATGAGGGCGCGGCCGACTGCCCCGCGCCTTCCGTCACTTCGAGCGAGCCCCACCTCGCCGGGAGCGAAGCATCCCCCGGCCTCGAATCTGTTCCGCGTGGCTCGATTATCGGCCCTTGCGCCAAGGGGGTTGCCCGCGCGGTGTCATTTCTGACCTCGCCGTGGAAAGGCGAACAACTCTGAGGATTTGGCTGCGATCAAGGGGGCCGTTGCCTAGAGTCCGCCGCCTATGGCCCCCCTCTCCGACGACCGCAACTTCCGGCTCTCCCGAACCGTGCTGCCTCGCAGGTACGACGCCCAGGTCTCGCTGGATCTGGAGCAGAAGGCCTTCTCTGGACGCCAGACGGTGGAGCTGAGCGTGGAGGGCGCGACCCGGCAGATCGTGCTCCACGGGATCTCCCTGGAGGTGCAGCGGGCGCAGCTGCAAGCCGGCGGCAAGACGCTGACCCCCACGGTGGCGGTGCTTCCGCAGAGCGAGACCCTGGTGCTGACCTTCGGGGAGGAACTGCCGGTGGGTGCGGCCTCGCTGCAGGTGGACTGGAAGGGCAAGTTCACCGAAGGCCTGCGCGGGCTGTACCTGGCGGGGAAGGTGGCCTCCACCCAGTTCGAGGCGGCGGATGCGCGGCGGCTGTTCCCCTGCTTCGACGAGCCGGCCTTCAAGGCCCGGTGGGCGATCGGGATCGAGGTCCCGGACGGGCTGGCCAGCCTGGGCAACGGTCCGATCGTCTCCGAGGAGGTGAAGGGCGGCCGGCGCACGGTGCGCTTCGCCGAGACCGACGTGCTCAGCTCGTACCTGATCGCGCTGGTGGTGGGCCCGCTGGTCCCCAGCACCGAGCTGCGCGCGGCGGGGATCCCGATCCGCACCTGGAGCCTGCCGGAGAAGGCCCACCTGACCGCCTTTGCCCAGGAGGTGGCGGCGGCGGTGCTGCCCCGGCTGGCGGACTACTTCGGGCTGCCCTACGCCTACGGCAAGGTGGACCAGGTGGGGATCCCGGACTTCGAGGCGGGGGCGATGGAGAACGCGGGGCTGATCACCTACCGCGAGACCGCGCTCTTGCTGGATCCGGCGACCGCGCCGCTCTCGGTGCAGAAGCGGGTGGCGGAGGTGATCACCCACGAGCTGGCCCACCAGTGGTTCGGCAACTGGGTGACGATGGTGTGGTGGGACGACCTGTGGCTCAACGAGGCCTTCGCCACCTGGATGGCCTACAAGATCGTCGATCCCTGGCGGCCCCAGTGGCGGGTGTGGCTGGACTTCGACAACGGCAAGGCGGTGGCCCTGCACCTGGACGCGCTGCGCTCCACCCACCCGATCCGCGGCGAGGTGCACAACGCCAACGAGGCCGGCGAGGCCTTCGACGCCATCACCTACGAGAAGGGTGGGGCGGTGTTGCGGATGATCGAGAACTTCCTGGGCGAGGCCGGGTTCCGCGACGGGATCCGCGCCTACATGAAGCAGCACGCGCGCGGCAACGCGGTGGCCGACGACCTGTGGTCCGCGCTGGCCGCCGCCTCCTCCCAGCCGGTGCTGGAGGTGGCCAACGCCTGGATCCGCAAGAGCGGCTACCCGTTGCTCTCGGTGTCCCTCTCCGGTCGGTCGCTGAAGGTCTCCCAGGCCCGCTTCTATTCGGAGCCGGGGGTGAGCTCGGAGGAGACCTGGCCGGTGCCGCTGGTGATCCGCTACCGCGACGCGGGCGGGATCCGGGAGCACCGGGTGCTGTTGCAGTCCCGGGAACAGACCCTGCAGCTCCCCGGAGAAGGGGAGATCGCCTGGGTGTGCGGCAACGGGCACAACACCGGCTTCTACCGGGTGGCCTACGACGCCTCCACCCTGAAGAAGATCTCCGCCGGGGTGCAGGAGTTGTCCCCCGCCGAGCGCGGGTCGCTGATCGCCGATCAGTGGGCGCTGGTGCGCGCCGGTCGGTCCGAGATCGGCGCCTTCCTGGAGCTGGCCCAGGGGTTCGCCCACGAGCAGGACTACGCGGTGCTGGACGAGCTGGTCGGCAAGCTGGCCTACGTGCAGCGGCGGCTGACCGAGGGGCAGGAGGAGGTGGCCTTCCGCGCCTTCGTGGAGAAGCTGTTCGCCCCCCAGCTGGAGAGGCTGGGCTGGGACCCGGCGCCGGGCGAGAGCGATGATGTGAAGCTGCAGCGCGCCTCGCTGGTGTACGCGGTGGGAGGGATCGCCCGCAGCCCCTCGGCGCTGAGGGAGGCGCAGGCCCGGGTGACCCGGCTGCTGGGAGGAGACGCACAGGCGCTGGAGCCCAACCTCCAGGACGTGGCGTTCGGGATGTGCGCTCGGGCCGGGGACGCGCTGCTCTTCGACACCCTGGAGGGGAAGTTCCCCGGCGAGCCGGACCCGGCGATCAAGCGCCGCTACCTGATGGCGCTGTCCGCCTTCGAGGACCCGAAGCTGGCCCAGCGCGGCCAGGAGCTGTTCTTTGGCGGCAAGGTCCCGATGCAGGACACCGCCGGCTTCGTCAACGGCCTGCTGGCCAACCGCACCGCCCGTGATGCCTTTTGGAAGCAGATCCAGCAGCGCTGGGACGAGGTGATTGCCCGCACCGGCAGCGCGCCGATGATCCTGCGCCGGGTGGTGGAGGCGATGGGCGCGCTGATCACCCGGGCGCATCTCACCGAGGCCCAGGCGCACTTCGCCGCCCACCCGGTGGAGGAGGCCAAGCAGGCCACCGGTCAGACCCTGGAGCGGCTGAGCCAGGACGTGGCGCTGCGCGAGCGGGTGATGAAGGACGTCGCCGCCTTCCTGTCGCGCTGAGTCAATAAAGGGGACAGGCTCTCAGGATCCCACACATCTTCGGGTTGTGATCTAAGCGGCTGATGCCGAAGAGTCGCCAGGCCGTAGATGTGACCTCCGAAGTTGGCTGCGCGTCTCTTGGGGATGC
>JAKFFE010000001.1:0-49444 GCA_036675345.1 Myxococcaceae bacterium | reverse complement strand
CAAGGGTCCGCCGTTCATGCGCGAGACTGCCGAGGCCGTCGCGCAGGCCGCCCCGCACGGCCGCACGCTCGTGCTCGAGGATGCGACCCACGATCTCATGCCGGAGTGGCTGGCGCCGCCGCTCCGCAGCTTCTTCGGACCGTGACGCAGAAGGGTCGGAGCAATGAGTGGCCGGCGACGTCAAAGCGCTGGTACGACACGGTGGTCAAGCACCGCCCTCTCGTGATGTGACTCGCGGATGGCCAAGGTCACCGGAATCGGCGGGGTTTTCTTCAAGTCCACGGGCGATCACCAGGCGTTGTCGACCTGGTATCAGCAGCACCTGGGGATCGCGCTGGAGCCCTGGGGAGGCGCGATCTTGAAGTGGCCGGAGGACCGCGCGGAGGACAAGGGCCTCACGGTTTGGAACGTGGCCGAGAAGGACACCGAGTGGTTCAGTCCCAGCAAGGCGTCCTTCATGATCAACTACCGGGTCGACGATCTCCTCGCGCTCCTCGGGCAGCTCAACGCGGCCGGGGTGCCCACCTTCAAGGGACCGGAGTTTCACGAGAACGGGAAGTTCGCCTGGGTGATCGATCCCGAAGGCAACAAGGTGGAACTCTGGGAACCGATGAACTTCGACGAGAAGAACAAGCGGCCCTGAGCCCCGACCCAGCGCCGGGCGAATTTACTCCCGCTCGGAGGTCCGCAATGCTCGCGCCCATGCTCAGCCCCGCGCACTCGCTGGTCCTGGTCGCCCTGTTTTCGTCCGCGGCCTGCAGCACGGTCCCTCCCGATCCCCAGCCGGAGGCCAGGGATGGCTCCTGTGGCGGCTCCAGTGGCGTCCAGCTGGCCCAGGCGCCGAGTTCGGAGCTCTGCACCGTAGGGACGGCCTCCCCGGTCGAGGGATCGGGGCCCTGGACCTGGAGCTGTGCGGGCCTCAACGGGGGCGCGGCGGCCAGCTGCCGGGCGGAGCGCGCGGGGACCGAGGGACCCCGTCTTCCGCTCGCGGGCAATCCGGACGGCAGCTGCACCTCGATCCCGCTTCCGGCGGAGGCCGCGCTCATCAACACCGGCGCTCCCGACCGGGTGGTGGGGACGGGCACGGCGGAGAGCTGCACCTTCGCTGCGCTGAAGGCGGCGGTTCAGGCGGGCGGCATCATCACCTTCCACTGTGGCGAAGGGCTGGTCACCATTCCGATCCAGGAGACGCTGCGGCCGCCCTGGACCAATGCGTATGCCACGCCCCGGCCGACGCCGCTCACCACGGTGATCGACGGCGGGAACAAGATCACCCTGGATGGCCAGGGGCTTCGCCGCATCCTCCACTGGGAGCACGAGGGAAGCTGGCTGAACAACGACGATCTGCTGGTCCTCCAGCGCATCCGCCTGATCAACGGCAAGGCCGTGCCCGCCGAGCCGATCGCCGCCTGCAGCCAGGCGCCCAATGCGCTCTGCCCGACCGGGTTCTTCGATGGGCAGGGCGGCGCCGTCTACGTGCGCGATGGGAACCTGCGAATCCTCGACAGCACCTTCGCCAACAACGAGGCGGCGCTGCTAGGGCCGGACACCGGCGGCGGCGCCCTCTACATCCACGGCACCGCGCATACGATCCAGATCGCCCGCAGCACCTTCGTCAGCAACAAGGCCAGCAATGCGGGCGCGGTGGGCATCCTCTACGGGGGGGCATTCATCTCCAACAGCCTCTTCGTCGGCAACGCCGCGACGGGGACCGGCGCCAACTCGTACGACCCGGAAGGTTGCGCCTGCACCGCGGCCCACGAGCATCAGGTGGGCTCCGGCGGGAATGGCGGCGCCATCTACCACGACGGCGGAGACGATCAGCTCGTCACCCTGTGCGGCACCCAGGTCCGCGAGAACGCGGCCAACGAGCACGGGGCGGCGGTCTTCTTCACCGCCAACGGTTCGGAGGCGCACCTGGTGTTCTACGACACCCTGGTGAAGAACAACTCGAACGGCCACCCCTACTGGCAGTGGTGCGCGTCGGTCTCCACCGATGCGTGCGAGAGCTCGCCGGCCCCGGTGAACTCCACCTTCTGCCAGGCCACCGACGCCAGCTGCCAGTCGACCTGCACCGGGTGCTGAAGGCGGGGCGACTCCCTCCGCGGGTCGGCGCGGCGGTCAACCCGGCCCGGTCCCCTATAGGACCGGACCTGGGGCAGGTCCCCGGGCTACGGCCGGCCCTTGAGGGGTAACCACGCCAGGAAGACCACCATCAGTCCAGTGGTCGCGCAGGCCAGGAAGCGAAGGGCGCCGGAGGCGATCTCGGTTGCGGCGAAGTAGCTCGCGGTGAGCGCTCCGCTCACCAGGCCCACGCCCAGCAGCCACCAGGGGACCCCGCCCGAGGCGGCCCTGCTCACCACGAACATCACGACGAAGAGCCCAACAGCGAGCAGGCCCATCACGCCCAAGCCGAGCCCGCGCCGCAGGGCGAGTGGCTCGACCCAGAACCCCAGGAGACCATTGAGGGACACCGCGAAGACGGCCACCGCCAGCGCATGGCCGCTCCCGAAGTAGGCGCGCTCCAGCAGGCGGTTCGCCTCGTTCGCCACCGTCCAGAGGATGATCGGCGCGCCGAAGCAAAGGAAGGCAGCCGTGGCGGCGGCGCTGACTCTGAAGCCGAGGCTGAGGACGGTGTCGAGCATGGGGGCCACCACACTCTACGGCGTGGATCCTCCCCGCGGCCTTCTCCGAGCGTTGGGTCATGCTTGACGCGCGCGCGTTCCGGGCCTATGGGCGCGCACCTTTTCTCCACCTCGAAACACCCGAGCGACCTCTTTGACCCTGCGCCCCGTCACTGCTCCTGCCCTTCGCCCCTCCCAGGCCGATGCGCCCGCCGCGCCTCCCACTGCCTCCGGGGCGACCGCGCCGGCCACGGTGGCCGACGCGTTCGTCGCCACCGGCCCGACCTCTACCGCGGCACTCTCGGGTGCCGGGCCGGTGCAGGCCGTCGCGGTCGGCGGCGCCCAGCTGCCTCCGTTCTCGATGACGGCGCGCCCGGGCGACACCTACTGGGGCCTGGCGATCCGCTTCAAGGAGTTCGCCCCCACGATCGGGCTCGCGAACGGCGACCCCTCGATGACCAACCTCCATGCGGGGGGGCAGCTGCAGATCCCCGGCTGGCGCGCGTACACCGTCCACGCCGGCGACACCCTGGGGGCGATCGCTGCCGAGTTCGGCACCGACCTGGCCACCCTGGTGAAGGCGAACCAGCTCGCGAACCCGGACCTGATCCTCGTCGGCCAGCGCCTTGCGGTGCCCGACGCCCACTCGCGGGTCCCCGACCAGGAGGCCCGGGGCGCGGCCTCGGCGCTCGGCCTCGGCCGGCTGGTCAGCACCGAAGGCGCGG
The DNA here is from genome assembly GCA_036675345.1 of Myxococcaceae bacterium. Classification (GTDB taxonomy): domain Bacteria; phylum Myxococcota; class Myxococcia; order Myxococcales; family Myxococcaceae; genus JALYOC01. Next base: position 46,095 of record JAKFFE010000001.1, on the reverse strand, counting down.
CCGGCAGCATCTACTTCCAGTTCGAAAAGGGCGTGGTCCGTTACAGCAACGTCGAGGGCAAGATCTCCTCGGTGACGGTGCCGGACCCGCGGATGGGCGGGACGGTCGAGCTATCGGGTCGCGTGCTGGAGACCGCGCTCTACGGGCTGCTGGGCTCGTTCCAGGGCACCGAGGGGGCGGCGGGCAGCGTCTACTACGCGTTCGACCGCGCGGCGGTGCAGGTCAGCAACGTGACCCAGCAGGTGGTCGGCGTCCGCTGGCCGGATGGGCGCTTCACCCTGCCGGACCAGGACGTCTACTGAGGCGTTGGCCACGGAGCTGAGCGAGCCCGGCGGCGAGCCGGGCCTCAGTCCGAGCTAGAGCCGTTCGTCGATCGCCTTGTTGCTCATCTCGTCCGCGGCGGCGTTCATTTCCCGCGGCACGTGCATCAACTTCACCCGGGAGAACTCCTTGAGCAGCTTCAGCGCCTGTTCGTAGAGGGGGCGCAGCGAGCTGCTCTTGACCTGATAGCGGCCGGAGAGCTGGCGGATCATCAATTCGCTGTCCGCGAACACCTCCACCTCGTCCACACCCAGCTCATAGGCCCGCTGCAGGCCCAGGATCAGCGCGGTGTACTCGGCGAAGTTGTTGGTCTGCACGCCCAGGTACTTGCCCAGGCGCTCCACCACCTGGCCGTTGGGCGCCACCAGCACCGCGCCGGCGCCGGACGGGCCGGGGTTTCCCCGCGCCGCGCCGTCCGAATACAACCTCACCCGGTGCAGGTTCTTCGGCAGCCCGGCGGTGTTGGCCAGGGTGGGCTTCTCGTCCGCGTCCACCAGGTCCGCGGCCCGCTGCAGGATCTTCACCAGCCGGTCCCGCCGCAGCCCGAACTCGGCCACGGTGGTCTCCAGCTTCTCATTCTCCGCGATGAAGCGGAGCAGCTCGGCGTCCTTCGGCAGCGGCAAGGCTTGGTGCCTCCTGCCCGATGGGGCGTCAGGACTCCAGCGCCTCCACGGCGTGGATGATCCGGTTGCAGGAGGGGCACACGTCGGTGCCCTTCGAGACCACCAGCTGATTGTAGGACTGGGGAGGGATGTTCATGTTGCAGCCCTGGCAGGTCCCCGCGATCACCGAGACGATCGCCGGCAGCTTCTTCTTGCGGACCGCGTCGTACCGACGAAGCAGGTTGGCGTCCACCGCGGAGGCGGCCTTGGCCCGCTTCTCCTCCAGCTCCTTCATCTGCCCGGAGACCGAGTTCATCTTCCCGCGCAGCTCGGTGATCTGGGCGATGATCTTCTCCCGCTGCTGGCCGAACTCCTGCTCCTTGGCCTTGGCGACCTCCCGGGCGCTGCCCTGGGACCGGGCCACCTCCACCAGATCCTCCTGCATGGTGGTGGTCGACTTGCGCTTGATGTCGATCTCTCGAGCCAGCGCGGAGTACTCACGGGTGGAGCGCTGCTCGGCGAGCCGCTGCTCCCACTTCTTGACCGTGTCCTTGTCGTCCGTGATCGTCTGTTCGAGGTTCCGCTTCTGGGTCTCGATGTCGGTCAGCCGCGCGCGCTCGGCATCAAGCGCGCTCTTGGCCAACTCCAACTCCTTCTCGAGTCCGGAGATCTGCTTCGGATGCACCTCGGCCGACTTCTTGACCGAGGCAATCTCCAGATCGATCCGCTGGAGATCCACGAGCGCCTTCAATTTCTCCCGCAAGTTCCGCGCCTCCACCGCGTCTTCTACGACGCGAGCCACCTGGTAACAACAGTTGCAGTGATCCGGGCCCACGGACGCTCCGGCGCCCACGGCGCGCGAAGTGGGGCACGGTTGTCTCTCCAGCCGCGGTTCTTCCGACACTCTGTGTTCTTCCGGTGAGGAAAAACAGGTGCTTCGGGAACCAGCCAGGCTGGCCAGGCGATTGCTTCATGGCCAGCCAACGAGGCGAGGCCGAACCATGAGCGAGAAGCAGAAGAAGTCGACTTCCAGACCGCAGGGACTCCAGCAGCTGGGGCCGGAGCTGTACCCGCAGCTGCGGGACGCACTGCTGGAGCTGAGCGCCGCGGCGGCGCGTTAGCGTTCCGCGGCGATCGAAGGGAGGCGCTCAGACGTCCTCGTCCTCGGCGGCGGGGATCTCCACGTCCTCGTCCTCGAACTCCTCGGCCTCCTCGTCGTCGGTGGCTGCCACCGGGGCCTCATCCGCCTCCGGCTCCACCGCGGCGATCACCGCGGCCTTGGCCGCTCCGCGACCCCGCCGACCTTCGGGGGCCGGACGGAGCGCCGGGCTCTCCCGCTGGTCCGCCCCGCACTTCGGGCAGAGCGGGTCCGGCTTCTTGAGGTCATAGAACTTCGCCTGGCACTTGAAGCAGACGAACTTGTTGCCGAGATCCTTGGCGGCCATTTGGGTTCCTGGGGGTATCGCGAAGGGCGGCCTCATTAATGGGAGGGTCGCGTCAAGTCAACGGTGGCAATCAGGGAGCTTGGGCGAATTGCCTTCCCCGTGGTGTGATTCGGGAAACCGAACACCCCCTGGCCCACCGAATTGAACTTCGCCTGTGAAAACTGTCAGCGGCGCTACACGATTGCGGACGAGAAGGTCCGCGACCGCCCCGTCCGCATCCGCTGCAAGGCCTGCCAGCACCTGATGAGCGTGGGGCCGCTGCCGGCCCCTGAACCCTACGAGGAGGCGGAGAAGGAAGACGCCACCCGCATGGTCTCCCTGGAGTCCCTGGAGGTCTTGCGCGTCCAGACCCTCTCTCCCACCGCGGCCGCCGCGGCGCCCGCCGCCAACCCCTGGGAGGACGAGCCGACCCGTGCCGCGCCTTCCGGTGAGGACGGTGCCCTGTGGTTCGTCTCCTCGGGGGGCAAGCAGTTGGGCCCGTTTGCCACCGCGGAGCTGGTGGCCAAGCTCCGCAGCGGGGCGGTGCAGACCAAGAACTTCGTCTGGAAGAAGGGGATGACCGACTGGAAGCGGGCGGCCGATCTCCCGGAGCTGGCCCTGCTGCTGGAGGAGCCCGCGGCCCCGCCCCGCTTTGTTCCTCCTCCGGTGGCCGCGCCCCGCGTTGCGCCCAACCCGGTGGCGGATGACGGTGGACTCTTCGGTTCCCCCGGCGACCTGGGCCTGGAGGACGTCTCTCCCGCCGCCAGTCCCCAGCGGGACCTGGACGCGCGGGACCTGTTCGCGGATCTGGAGCTCTCCCGGGTGGTGCAGGCCCCCGCCGGGCTGCAGATGGACGAACCCTACTCCCCGGAGCAGCACGGCGACGGGCAGGAGGAACTCCCTGCCGCCGCCACCGGCGAGCACTACTCGGACCACGGGCAGGACGAGCAGGCCGAGGAGCCCCGGGCCCCCGCCGCCCGGAGCACCGACGTCCGCCCGGCCCACCGGGGCACCTTTGCCATGTCCGCCGGGAACCCCGGTTCGGTCTGGAAGAGCCTGTTCGCCTTCCTGCTGGTGCTGATTGCGCTGGCCGCCGGGCTGGCCACCGCGGTCCACGAGCGGCTGATCGAGGTCCCTCCGGAGATCCAGGAGCCCATCGACCGGCACTGGCCGGTCCCGGCGCGCACCCAGGCGCCTCCCCGGGCCCAGCCGCCCCCCGCGGCTTCAGGGACCGCGCCGGCTTCCCCGGCAGCGCCCGCCCCGGCGGCGCCCGTCCCCCCGGCTGCTGCCGAAGAGGCGGCTCCCGCTCCCTCGGCGGCGGAGGGTCGGTGAGTCCGCCGCCCCCCCGGGCTTTGTAGTAGGACCCCTCTGACATGTACCTGGGCAAGGTCATCGGAACCGTGGTCTGCGAGCGCAAGTACGAGGGGCTGGAGGGAAAGCGCCTCCTCCTCGTGCAGCCGCTGGATCACCAGCGCAAGAACGTCGGCCCCGCGGAGGTGGCGGTGGACACAGTCTCCGCCTCCCCGGGCACCCTGGTGTACCTGGTGGGCAGCCGGGAGGCGGCGCTGGCCTGCGACCCGACCTTCGTGCCGGTGGACAGCGCCATCGTGGGCATCGTGGACGCGGTGGACGCATGAACCTCTGCAAGGTCCTGGGTTCGGTCACCGCCACCGAGAAGCACCCGGCCTTCGTCGGCCGCAAGCTGCTGGTGGTGCAGCCGCTGGATGAACAGCAAGTGCCGATGGGCAGCTCCTTCCTGGCGGTGGATCACACCTCCTCCGCCGGCGAGGGCGACTTGGTGCTGGTGATGCGCGAGGGCGGCGGGGTGCGGCAGATCCTGGGGGACAAGACCCTGCCGATCCGGTCCCTGATCGTCGGGGTGGTGGACGCGGTGGAGGCCTAGCCGATGGCGCTGTTGCCTTTGCCCAAGCTGCGCTCGGAGGTGGTGGCGCTCTCCCGGAGGCTGCACGCCGCCGGGTGGGTGGCCAACCACGACGGGAACGTCTCGGTGCGGCTGACCGGAGAGCGGTTCCTGATCACCGCCACCGCGATGTCCAAGGCGGAGATCGACGACGCCTCCTTGCTGATCGTGGACGCGCAAGGCGCGGTGCTGGAGGGTCGCAAGCGCCCCTTCTCCGAGCTGGAGCTGCACCTGGCCGCCTACCGCGCCCGGCCGGAGGTGGAGGTGGTGGTGCACGCCCATCCCCCCTACGCCACCGCGTTCGGGCTGGCGGAGAAGGAGATCGCCCCGGTCTCGATGCCGGAGGTGGTGGTCTCGCTGGGGGACCGGATCCCCACGCTGCCCCGCGCGCTGCCCAAGGATCCGGCAGCGCTGGCGCGGGTGGTGGCCTGTGCCTCGGAGCGGGACGCGTTCGTGCTGGCCGGCAACGGGGCGATCACCCTGGGAGCCGATCTCTCCCAGGCCTTCCTGCGGATGGAGCTGGTCGAGCACTACGCCAAGATCCTCCACCTGGCCTTGAGCTTCGGCCCGGTGGCTCCGCTGCCCGCCGCGGATCTCGAGAAGCTGCTGGAGGCCCGGAAGAAGGCGGGCCTTGGCCCCAGAAAGTAGATCGCCGAAGTTCCGGCTCCCACGCACCGTGGTGGCGCTGGGGTTCGTCAGCCTGCTCACCGATCTGAGCAGCGAGATGATCTTCCCGCTGCTGCCTGCCTTCCTGGCCGCTCGGATCCCCCACGCGCCGATCCTGCTGGGGGCGATGGAGGGACTGTCCGAACTGGTCTCCGCCGCCTTCAAGTATCTCTCCGGGCGGTGGGCGGACCGCGGCGTCCGGCTCAAGGGGTTGGTGGTGGCCGGCTACGGTCTGGCCGCGGTGACCCGGCCGCTGATGGCGTTGGTCACCCTCTGGTGGCAGCCCTTGTTGATCCGCGCCACCGACCGGGTGGGCAAGGGACTGCGGGCCTCGCCGCGAGACGCGATGATCGCCCTGACCGTCCCCGCCAAGGCCCGGGCCCGGGCGTTCGGATTCCACCGGGGGATGGATCACGCCGGCGCCGCCCTGGGGGCGCTGACCGCGGCCGGGCTGATCGCCCTGGGGCTGACCGTGGAGGCGGTGTTCCTGTGGGCCGCCGTCCCCGGGGCGCTGGGGGTGTTGGCAATCGGCTTCGCGCAGGAACCGCGCCGGGTGCTGCCGGTGGGAACCCGCTCGGCGGTGGCCCTGGAGCCCCTCCCGCGGCGGATCTTCTATTTCCTGGTTCCGGTGTTTCTCTTCGGCCTGGCCAACGCCACCGACGCCTTCTTGCTGCTGCGCTTGTCCGAGCAGGGCGCCCACCCCGGGGTGCTGCCCCTGGCCTGGCTGGCGCTGCATCTGGTCAAGGCGCTGGTGTCCTATCCGGCAGGGCAACTGGCGGATCGGCTTGGGCCGCACCGGGTGGTCCTGGCCGGTTGGACCCTGTACGCGCTGGCCTACGCGGCAGTGGGGTTCTCCACCTCCTGGCAGCTGACCTTCGGATTGATCGCCGTCTATGGCCTCCACCACGCGTTCGCCGAGGGAGCGGAGAAGGCCCTGCTCTCCAACCTGGTTCCACCGGAGGCGCAGGGGAGGGCGTTCGGGCTCTACAACAGCATGGTGGGGCTCTCCGCGCCCGCCGCCGGGCTGGTGTTCGGCCTGGTGTGGAGCGGCCTTGGGGCCAGCACCGCGTTCTGGATGGGGTCGGTGATGGCTGCCCTGGCCACCGTGGCCCTGGGCGTGGGGCTGCCCCGGGCCCGGCCGGCGGCGGGGGCTTGATCCCGTGTCTTTCGAGGGGACCGGAAGTGCGCTACACCCTGCGGCCATGAGCGAGGCCGAAGACCTCAACCGCGTTGTGGACGAGATTGCCGACCGGGTCCGCCGCCGCCTGCAGGCCGCCCGGGTGGGTCGCGAAGAGCCCTGCACCGCGGTGTCCCCCTCCCAGCTGCCGCAGAAGGCCCGCACCTTCGGGACCCCTGCCGCGGAGGCCCCCGCCGAGGGTTCCGGCTGCGCCCCGGAGTGCGGGTCCTGCGGGAACTTCGACAGCTGCAACACCGCCGGCGCGGTGCAGGGCGGCGTGGCGCGGATCGCCCCGGACAGGATCAAGACCTCCGCGGACATCGCCCCCTACATCGATCACACCCTGCTCAAGCCGGAGGCCACCCGCGAGGAGGTCTCCAAGCTGGCGGAGGAGGCGCGCAAGTACGGCTTTGCCACGGTGTGCGTGAACTCCAGCATGGTGGGGACCGCGGCGCGGATCCTGGCCGGATCCCGGACCATCCCGATCGCGGTGGTCGGCTTCCCGCTGGGCGCGGGGCTGCCCTCCGCCAAGGCGTTCGAGTCCCGGGAGGCGATCCGTTGCGGCGCCCGGGAGATCGACATGGTGATCAACATCGGGGCGCTGAAGGCCAAGGACTACGCGCTGGTGCTCAAGGACATCCAGATGGTGGTGGAGGCCTCCCGGCCCTACCCGGTGAAGGTGATCCTGGAGACCTCGCAGCTGAACACCGAGGAGAAGGTCGTGGCCTGCGCGCTGTCCAAGGCGGCGGGCGCGGCCTTCGTCAAGACCTCCACCGGGTTCACCGGCGGCGGCGCCACCGCTGAGGACGTGGCCCTGATGCGCAAGGTGGTGGGCGACGACGTGGGGGTGAAGGCCTCGGGCGGCGTGCGCTCCTCCGAGGACGCGCTGAAGATGATCCAGGCCGGCGCCAACCGGATCGGCGCCTCGGCCTCGGTGGCGATCGTCACCGGTCAGAAGTCGAACTCGAAGTACTAGCCCTGGTTTGATGACGTCCGCTCAGCGTCAGCAGTTGAAGAAGTTGCTCCTCTCCCTGCGCGACGAGCTGTCGGGGAAGGGGCCGCTCTCCATCGCCCCCAACCGGACCTCCGACGAGGACAGCGGCGGGGATCTGGACGAGCAGCCGCTCAACGAGATGCTGCAGGCCATCGCCTCCAACCGGAACAAGAACCAGGGCGTGGTGCTGGTCAAGGTGGAGAAGGCGCTGCACAAGCTGACCACCGCTCCGGACGAGTTCGGCACCTGCGAGGAGTGCGAGGAGGACATCGCCTTCGCCCGGCTCAAGGCGATGCCCTACGCGGAGCTGTGCGTGGCCTGTCAGGGCGGCAAGGACTCGGCGGGGCGTGGCCGGCCCACCCGCACCAAGCTCACCGACTACAAGTAAAGGGAGGTCTCACAGGTGGATCAGGCACAGCTCCGGGCGACGGTGGAGGCGTGGGGGGCAGGGGATCCGGATCCCCAGACGGCGCGCGAGCTGGCCCAGCTGGTGGAGACCGGCCAGTGGACGGACCTGGCCGAGCGCTTCGCCGGCTCGCTGGAGTTCGGCACCGCCGGACTGCGCGGAGTGCTGGGCGCGGGCTCCAACCGGATGAACCGGGCGGTGGTCCGGCGCACCACCGCCGGGCTGGCCCGCTACCTCAAGGCCCAGGTCCCCGACGTCGCCCGTCGCGGGGTGGTGGTGGGCCGCGATGGCCGGAGGATGAGCCGCGAGTTCGCCCAGGACACCGCCGGGGTGCTGGCGGCGGAGGGGATCCCGGCCTGGGTGTTCGAGGAGCTGGCGCCCACCCCGCTGACCGCCTTTGCCGGGCTGCACCTGGGCGCGGCGGCGGCGGTGATGATCACCGCCAGCCACAACCCGCCCGAGTACAACGGCTACAAGGTGTACTGGGAGAACGGGGCGCAGATCATCCCGCCCCACGACCGGGGGATCGCCGCCGCCATCGATCAGGTGGAGCCGGCCAACCAGGTGCGGACCCTGGCCGAGGCCGAGGCCCGCGCCCAGGGGCTGTGGCGGGACGTCTCCCCCTCGGTCCCCCAGGCCTATCTGCAGGCGATCCTGGGGGAGCGGCTGCACCGGCGCGCCGAGCCGATCCGGATCGTCTATTCGGCGATGCACGGGGTGGGGGGCCGGTGGATGAAGGAGGCCTTGGCCCTGGCCGGCTTCCAGCAGGTGGAGGTGGTGGCCGCCCAGCAGGAGCCGGACGGGGCCTTCCCCACCGTGCGCTTCCCCAATCCGGAGGAGCCGGGGGCGATGGACCTCTCCATCGCCCTGGCGGAGAAGACCCGGGCCGATCTGGTGCTGGCCAATGATCCGGACGCCGACCGGCTGGCGGTGATGGCCCGCGCCGCGGACGGCAGGCTGCAGATGCTCAGCGGAAACGAGATCGGGGTCCTGCTGGGCCACTATGTGCTCACCCGCAAGCAGCCCCGGCCGGCCCGGCCGCTGGTGGTCACCACCATCGTCTCCTCGGTGCAGTTGCTGGAGATCGCCCGGGAGCTGGGCGCCCTCAGTGGAGAGGTGCTCACCGGCTTCAAGTGGATCGCCAACCACGCGCTGGAGCGCGAGCCCCAGGACGGCGCCACCTTCCTGATGGGGTACGAGGAGGCGCTGGGCTACACGGTGGGCACGGTGGTCCGGGACAAGGACGGGATCGGCGCCGGGCTGGTGTTCGCCGACCTGGCCGCCTGGTGCCACAGCCGGGGGACCACCGTGCTGGGCTACCTGGAGGAGATCCAGCGCCGGCACGGGCTGTTCGTGGGCAAGCAGCACAACATCACCCTCCCGGGCACCGAGGGCGCGGCCACCATCCGCGCGATCATGGAGCACTTCCGCGCCCGGCCTCCGGCGGAGATCGGCGGGCTGCGGGTGGTCGGAATCAACGACTACCTGCTCGGCCAGAGCCGCAGCGGCACCCAGGTCCGCGCGCTGACCCTGCCCCCCTCCAACGTGATCGCCTATCTGCTGGAGGGTGGATCCCGGGTCACCCTGCGCCCGTCGGGCACCGAGCCGAAGATCAAGTACTACTTCGAGCTGCGGGAGGGAGTGTCGGAGGGCGAGGCGATGGAGGTGGCGCGTACCCGGGCGTCCACCCGACTCAACACCCTGGAGCAGCAGTTCCTGCTTCTGGCTCGCCAGCGCGGCCAGCCGTAGTAAGCCCCCGGCGCCAAGGAGGACGTGATGAACATCCGTTCGAAGATCGGGCTGTGCGTGGTGATGGTGGCGGCCGCGGTGCCGGCGCTGGGGCAGGACGAGCAGATCCGGGTCCGCAGCCAGGGCTGGGGGGTGATCTCCCATCAGACGGTGGGGCAAGGGAACACCGCACTGGGGCTGCAGGTGGGCTTCCCCGGGCTGAACCTGGGGCTGCTGCACGGGCTGCAGAAGAACCTGGACGTGGGCGGACGGCTCTCCGTCAACTACGCCTACGAGGGGATGGTCCGGCAGATCCACCCCGGGCTGAAGTTCGATCTGCTGGGGCGGCTCAAGCTGCTGGAGGGCCAGCGGGTGGGCCTGGGGCTGAACTTCGGCCTCGGCTACACGGTCACCTTCGCGCCCGCCGGCCGCACCGTGCAGGGGATCTCCTTGCCGCTGGGCTTCGTGGCCGGGTTCGCGATCGGCTCGGCGCTCACCGCCAGCTTCAGTGTGGACCTGCCGCTGTTCGTGACCTTCGGCACCGACGGCGGGCTGACCGTGCCCATCCTGGGCGGGGTGGGGCTGGAGTACTTCATCGACAAGTCGTTGCTGCTCAACTTCGGCACCAAGATGGGCCCGGCCCTCAACCCCACCGGCCTGTTCATCAACCGGTCGGCGGAGTTCGCCTTCCAGGTCTACCTGGGGGTGGCGCTCAAGCTGTAGCTGTTGCTGACGGCCGGCACCGGGCGGACCGCCCTCCTCTCGCGTGGGAGGGGGCGGCGCCGTCGGTTCCTCAGCGCAGCTCCGGCTGGTAGGGGGTGCCCAGCGCCGCCGGGGCGTCGCTCTGGCGCCGCTGCACCGAGAGCACCACCAGGGTCAGCACATAGGGCAGCGCCAGCAAGAAGCCCTGGGGGATGACCTCGCTGATCTGGGGGATGGAGGAGGCGAGGCCGATCCGCAGCGCGTTGCCGAAGGCGAAGAACAGCGCCGCGCCAAACGCCCCCAGCGGGGTCCAGCGGCCGAACACCATCGCCGCCACCGCCATGAAGCCCAGCCCGGACGGCATGTGGTGCTCGAAGCGATCCAGGGTGGAGGTGGAGAGGCTGGCCCCTCCCAACCCGGAGAGCACCCCGCCCGCCACCACCGCGCCCACCCGCAGCCAGGAGACCGAGATTCCCATCGTGGCCGCGGCGGCCGGCTTCTCGCCGATCGCCCGCAACCGCAACCCCAGTGCGGTGCGGAAGAGCAGGGTGTGCAGCCCCAGCGGCGCCAGCAGCGCCACGTAGGTCAGCCAGGAGTGACCGGACAGCGCGCGCAGGATCGGCACCGAGGAGAGCAGCGGGATCTGCCACCGTCCCAGCTGTTCGATCGGCGGGGTGCCGCTGGGGGAGAACAGCGACTCCAGCAAGAAGGTCCCCCCGGCCAGCGCCACCAGGTTCAGCGCCATCCCGGAGACCACCTGATCGGCGCGCAGCCGCACGCAGAGCAGGGCGTGGATGGCGCCGATCGTCCCTCCGGCGGCCATCCCGAACAGCAGCCCCAGCGGGGTGGGCATCACCAGCGCGGCGGCGGCGGCGGCGAACGCCCCCGCCCGCATCATCCCCTCCACCGCGATGTTCACCACCCCGGTGCGCTCGGAGATCACCGCGCCCAAAGTGCCCAGCACCAGCGCGGGGGCAAACTCGATGGTGGAGAAGATCAACGCTTCGAGCAGGTTCATACGCCCACCGCCGGTGCATCGCTGGCCGCTTCCCCGGGAGGAGGCAGCGGGGTGATCTTCCGGCGTCGCACCCGGTACGCCTCCCAGGCCACCCGCCCGGCGATGAACAGCAGCGCCAGCCCCTGGATCAGCTCCGGGAAGCTCTTGTGCACCCCCAGCAGCTGCATGTGGGTTCCTCCGGCGCGCAGCACCCCGAACAGCAGCGCGGAGAGGGTCACCCCCAGCGGGTGGTTCAGTCCGATCAGCGAGATGGCGATCCCGTCGAAGCCGTAGGGCGCGCCCAGGGTGGCGGGGAACTTGTATTCGGTCCCCAGCACCAGCAGCGCTCCGGCCAGCCCGGCCAGGGATCCGGCCAGCACCATCGCCTGGTAGGTGCGGCGCTGGACCGGAATGCCCGAGGCCCGGGCCGCCTCCGGGCCCAGCCCCACCGCCCGGGTCTCGAAGCCAAAGCGGGTGCGGGTCAGCCACAGCCAGACCCCCAGCGCGGCCAGCAGGGCGATCACCAGGCCCAGGTGCAGCCGGGAGGCCTCCCCCAGCAGCCGCGGCAGCTGCGCGGTGGCCAGGATCTCCTCGGTGCCGGAGCGGGAGTGCGACCCTTCGGCCTCCGCGCGCAGCGGCCCCACCACCAGCCAGTTCTCCACCAGGCTGACCGCGACCCAGTTGAGCATGATGGTGGAGATCACCTCGTGCACTCCGCGCCCCAGCTTGAGGTACGCGGGAAGCCAGGCGTAGAGCCCGCCGGCCACGCCCGCCGCCAGCAGGCACAGCGGCAGGTGGAGCAGCGCCGGCAACTGGAACGCGGCGCCCACCACCGCCGCCGACAGCGCCCCCACCAGCATCTGTCCCTGGGCGCCGATGTTGAACAGCCCCACCGCGAAGGCCACCGACACCGAGAGGCCGGTCAAGAGCAGGATCCCGCCCTTGGTGGCGGCCTCGCCCCAGGGACGGGACAGCGCGGTGAAGGGCGCGCCTTCCGCCCAGCCCGGCCAGTCGCCGATCCCGCCCCAGAACATCTTGGCGTAGGCCTCCACCGCGACGGTGAAGTCGTTCTTGGTCAGGGCGATGGCCAGAAAGCAGATCAGCAGCGAGGCGCCCACCGCCAGCACCGAAGGGGTGGCGCTGGCGCCCAGGCCAGTCAGTCGTTTCCAGGGGGAGGAACTAGCCATGGGCCGCGATCTCCGGAGGCGCCTCGGGAGCGCCCAGCATCATCCGACCGATCCGCCGCTCGTCGAACTGGGCGCGGACCAGTTCTCCGGCGATCCGCCCCCCGAAGAGGACGTAGACCCGGTCGGCCAGGGCCAGCACCTCATCCAGATCCAGCGAGATCAGCAGCACCGCCGCGCCCCGGGCGCGCTCGGCGATCAGCCGCCGGTGCACCTGCGCCACCGCGCCAATGTCCAGCCCGCGGGTGGGCTGGACCACCACGATCACCTTCGGCGCAGGATCCAGCTCCCGGGCCACCACCACCTTCTGCTGATTGCCGCCGGAGAGCCCCCCCATCCGGGCCAGGGGATCCTGGGGCCGGACGTCGTAGTCCTTCAGCAACCGGGCGGTGCGTTCCCGCCGGCCCTCCTGGTCGATCCACGGACCGTGGGCGAAGGGCGCGGCGTGCTGCCGGCCCAGGGCCATGTTCTCCTCCACGGTCATCGGGGAGATGATCGCCCGCCGCAGCCGATCCTCGGGGATGTGGGTCAGCCCGCGGCCGCGACGATCCCCCGGGGTGCCGATCAGCGGCTGACCCTCCAGGAACAGCTGGCCCCCGGAGGCGGCGCGCAGCCCGGTCAGCACCTCCGCCAGCTCGCTTTGGCCGTTGCCGTCCACTCCGGCGATTCCCACGATCTCCCCCTGGCGGACGGTGAGGCTGACCCCGGACAGGGCGTTCTTCCCGTGCGCCCCTCCGGCGGACACCTCCCGCAGCTCCAGCACCGCCGGGGCCTGCGGGGACACCGGTTCCCGGGCGGCAATCGCCTCCGGCAACTTCCCTCCCACCATCAGCTCCGCCAGCTGTTCGGGGGAGGTCCCTGCCGCCTTCACCTCCGCCACCGTGCGGCCGCGGCGCATCACGATGATCCGCTCCGCCACCGAGAGCACCTCGCGCAGCTTGTGGGAGATGAACACCACCGTGTGTCCGGCCCGGGCCAGCTCGCGGGCCACCCCGAACAGCTCGTCCGACTCCTGGGGGGTGAGCACCGCGGTGGGCTCATCCAGGATCAGGATCCGCGCGCCCCGGTGCAGGGCCTTGACGATCTCCACCTTCTGCTGCGAGCCCACCGAGAGGTCCTGGACCAGGGCCCGGGGATCCAACCGGAACCCGAAGCGGCGGCAGGTCTCCTCCACCTGGGCGCAGGCCCGCTGGAAGTCCAGCAGGCCGAAGCGCCGGGGCTCGTGGCCCAGCACCACGTTCTCCGCCACGGTCAGGTTGGGGACCAGCATGAAGTGCTGGTGCACCATCCCGATCCCGCGGGCCAGGGCCTCCTTGGGACTCTTGAGCCGGACCCGCTCCCCGCCAATCCGGATCTCTCCCTGGTCCGGCTGGTACAGCCCGTAGAGGACGTTCATCAGCGACGTCTTGCCGGCGCCATTCTCGCCGACCACCGCCACCAGTTCGCCCTCGCCCAGCTCCAGCGAGGCCCGCTCCAGCGCCACGGTGGGGCCGAAGGACTTGGAGATGTCTTTCAGCGAGATCAGGGCGCGACCTTGAAGGCTGCCAGCTCGGTGGCGTTCTGGGGGACCTGCAGCTCTCCTTTGACGATCCGCTCCCGCAGCGCCTCCACCTGGGCCAGCACCTGCTCCTTCTTCTCCAGCGGGACCCGGACCGGCGCGTAGGCCACTCCGCCCTCGGCCAGCCCCAGGGTGCGGTCCCCGGCGGTCCACTTGTCGGTCGCCAGATCCCGCGCCGCCTCGTACACCGCCAGGTCCACCCGCTTGACCATCGAGGTCAGCACCGCCTCGGGCGCCAGGTGGGACTGATCCGAGTCCACCCCGATCGCGTACACCGCCTTGCCCGCGGCCCGCGCCTCCTTCACCGCCTGGATCACCCCCAGCCCGTCGCTGCCGGCGGCGTGGAAGACCACGTCCACCCCCTTGGAGAGCAGATCCTGGGTCACCTGCTTGCCGGCGGCCACGTTGTCGAAGGAGCCGGTGTAGTTGACCAGCAGGGTCTGGGCCGCCTCCGGACGGGTGGTGGCCACCCCGGCGCGGAAGCCGGCCTCGAACTTCTTGATCAGCGGGACCTCGATCCCGCCCACGAAGCCGATCTTCCCGGTCTGGGAGACCAGCCCGGCCAGCGCGCCCACCAGGAAGCTGCCCTGCTCCTCGCGGAACACCACCGTGCGCACGTTGGGCAGGGTGACCGGGGTGCCCTTGTCCATCACCGGGCTGTCGATCAGCAGGAAGCGCGCCTCCGGGTTGCGCCGGGCGATGGCCTCCACCGCGTTCTCCATCATGTAGCCCACCCCGATGGTCAGCCCCGCGCCCTGGTCCACCACCAGCTGGAGGTTGGGCTCGTAGTCCTCCTGCGCCTTGCTCTGCAGGATCAGCGGGGTCACCCCCACCGGGGCGATCGGCGGCTGGCGTGCGGCCAGATCCGCGGGCAGCGAGGCCTGCACCTCGGTGGCCGGGGCCTCCACGTAGCGGCCGCTCTGGTAGTTCTTCCCACCCGCCCACAGCTCCAGCCCGCGCAAGGCGGAGTCATTGAAGGAGTGGTCTCCACGGCCCCCCACGTCGGTGACCAGCCCAATCTTCAGGGACTTGGTGGCGGGGGGAGGGGAGGTCTGGTCCTTCTTGCATCCCACGGTCAGGAACAGCACGGCGGCCAGGGCGGCTCTCGAAAGCGTCGTCGACATGGGTGACCATTTACCAGAGACAGGGCGCCAAGCGGACACGAGAGAGAAGTGCTGGTATCTCCTGCCGGGTGACTCCCTACGAGCTGATCAAGGCCAAGCGGGACGGCCGCACCCTGGCGCCGGAAGACATCCGCGAGTTCCTCCTCGACTACACTCGGGGGGCGGTGCCCGACTACCAGATGTCGGCAATGGCGATGGCGGTGTTCTTCCGGGGCCTGGACGAGGTGGAGCTGGGCGCCTGGACCCAGGCGATGCTCCAGTCCGGCGAGGAGCTGGACCTCTCCGACATCCCCGGGGTGAAGGTGGACAAGCACTCCACCGGAGGGGTGGGGGACAAGGTCTCCCTCTCCCTGGCGCCGCTGGCCGCCGCCTGCGGGGTCCCGGTGCCGATGATCTCCGGCCGCGGCCTGGGCCACACCGGCGGGACCCTGGACAAGCTGGAGTCGATCCCCGGGTTCCGGGTGGACCTCAACGTCCAGCAGTACCGGCAGATGGTCCGGGAGGTGGGGGCCTGCCTGATCGGCCAGACCGCCACCCTGGCCCCGGCGGACAAGAAGCTCTACGCGCTGCGGGACGTGACCGCCACGGTGGACTGTCTGCCGCTGATCGCCAGCTCGATCATGAGCAAGAAGCTGGCGGAGGGGATCAACGCCCTGGTGCTGGACGTGAAGGTCGGCTCCGGCGCGTTCATGAAGACCCCGGAGGACGCCCGCCGGCTGGCCCGGACGATGATCGGCATCGGCCGCCAGATGGGTCGCAAGGTGGTGGCGCTGCTCACCGACATGGACCAGCCGCTGGGGGCGGCGGTGGGCAACGCGCTGGAGGTGGTGGAAGCGGTGGAGATGCTGCGGGGGCGCGCGCCCGCCGACTACACCGAGATCACCCTGGAGCTGACCGGGGAGATGTTGATCCTGGGCGGCAAGGCCCGGGACAGGAAGGAGGCCCGCGCCCGGATGCAGGAGGCGATGGAGAGCGGCGCGGCGGTCGCCAAGTTCAAGGAGATCGTCCGCTGGCAGGGGGGAAACCCGGACGCCCTCGACGATTACTCATTGCTTCCCCAGGCGCGGCAGCAGACCGAGGTCACCGCGGGGGCGGACGGCTTCGTGGCCGGGATCGACTGCGAGGCGGTGGGGCTGGCCGGGGTGGCGCTGGGGGCCGGGCGTGAGCGGGTGGACAGCCAGATCGACCCCGCGGTCGGCTTCACCCTGCTGCGCAAGGTGGGAGAGCAGGTCTCCCGCGGCGAACCGCTGGTGCGGATCCACTTCAACGACCCGGAGAAGGTGGAGGAGGTGAAGGGCCGGCTCTCCCGCGCCTATCGGATCGCCGGTTCGGCGCCCACCTCCCGACCCCTGGTGCTGGAGCGGCTGGAATAGGACACCTTGCTGCCTGCTTGCCTGCCCCTGGGCCGCCAGTTCAGGGTGCGCCGGTGGGTCCAGGTGGGTACCTTGGGCTCCATTTGCGATCCGTGCGCTCGTCGAGCAGAAAGGCGAGAATACGTCCGGGTCGCCCGCTGTAGGGGTGTAACCGCCGAAGGGGCGGGGACGTAGGCGTGACGGGAGCCATGGAGCCACTTTCCTTTGCAGGGTTGTTCGCCGCGGGGCTGTTGACCTTCGCCTCCCCGTGCGTGCTGCCGCTGATCCCGCTCTACCTCTCCTTCCTCTCCGGGGCCTCGGTGGCCGACCTGCGTGCCGGCCGAAACGGGCGGGGGTTGGTGGGGATCGGCATTGCCTTCTCCCTGGGACTCTCCTCGGTGTTCGTGGCCCTGGGCGTGGCCGCCGGCGCGATGGGCGCCTCGCTGGAGGCCCACCGCGACAAGTGGATTCCCCTGGCCGGGGTGGCCCTGGTGCTATTCGGGCTCAAGCTGATGGGGCTGTTGAAGATCCCGTTCCTGGACCGGGACGTCCGGCCTGCCCTGAGCAAGGTCCGACAGGGGACCGGGCTGCTGTCCGCCTTCGGACTGGGCGCCGCCTTCGCCCTCGGCTGGACCCCGTGCGTGGGCCCGGTGCTGGGCGCGGCGCTGTCCTTCGCCGCCACCTCCAGCGCGGATCCGCTGTCCTCGGCGCTGTACCTGGCGGTGTTCGCCGCCGGGCTGAGCTTCCCGCTGGTGCTGGTGGCCGCGTTCAGCGCCGGCGCCTTCCGCTGGATGGACAAGATCAAGCCGCACCTGGGCAAGCTGGAGAAGCTGACCGGCGCGGCGGTGGCCACGGTGGGCGTGCTGATGATCACCGGGCTGCTGTTGGGGACTACCGTGGTTGACGATTCGGCGGTGGCGGCTTCGGCGGTCAGCGGCGAGGCGACTCTCGCGGCGGCGGACCCGGCTTCGGCTTCGGCTTCGGCTCCGGCGGACGGCGAGGCGGTGGAGGCCTGTGGGGTCTCCACCGAGGCCTGCGCCCTGCCGGAGGTCGCCACCGACGCGGTGTCCACCCCGGTGGCTCCGGTCACCCCCTGGGTCCACGAGGGCGCGCAGGTGCTGGCCTTCGAGAGCGGTCACTGCCCGGTCTGCGAGCGGATGAAGCCGGTGGTGGCCTCGGCGGAGAAGGGCTGTTCCGACACCGGGGCTCCCTTCCGCCGCGTCGACGTGGGGACCTCCTCCGGGCTGTCCCACGCCCGCTCCCGGGGGGTGTTCGGGGTGCCCACCTATGTGTTCCTGGATCGCGGCGGCAAGGAAGTCTCGCGGCTGATCGGGGAACAGTCGGTGGAGCGGGTCCGGGAGTCGGTGGAAGCGGCCGCCGGGAAGCCCTGCTCGTAGCCGCGCGAGGCGGGCGGTAATACAAAAGTCATTATTTTGTAATCCCTGATCCCTGTCGCGCCATGATGCGCGGCCTATGGCGATGTTCGACGAACTGCAGGAGACGGTGGCGGTGATCCGTCAGCGCGGCGGGAAGCTGGCTCCCCCCAAGGTGGGCATCATCCTGGGCAGCGGGCTGGGGGACTTCGCGGACACCTTCGCGGACAAGGTGGTCATCCCCTACAACGAGCTTCCCCACTTCCCCCACTCCTCGGTCCCCGGCCACGCCGGGCGGCTGGTGCTGGGCACCCTCCAGGGGGAGCCGGTGGTGGCGATGCAGGGCCGGGTGCACTTCTACGAGGGCTACGCTCCCCACAAGGTGGCCTTTCCCGCCCGGGTCCTCTGCGCGCTGGGGATCCGCGCCCTGGTGGTCACCAACGCCGCCGGCGGGGTGAACCTGGCGCTGCGCCCCGGAGACTTGATGGCGATCAGCGACCATCTGAACCTCTCCGGCTGGAACCCGCTCAACGGCCCCAACGACGACCGGGTCGGGCCGCGCTTCCCGGACATGAGCACCGCCTACAGCCCCACCCTCACCGCGCTGTTGATGCGCTCGGCGGAGGAGATGGGGGTGGATGTCCGCAAGGGCGTGTACGCGATGCTCTCCGGGCCCTCCTACGAGACCCCGGCCGAGATCCGGATGCTGCGGGTGCTGGGCGCCGACGCGATCGGGATGAGCACCGTGCCGGAGGTGATTGCCGCCTCCCACATGGGCGTCCCCTGCGCGGGGATCAGCTGCATCACCAACCTGGCGGCGGGGATTGGCCACAAGCCGCTCTCCCACGAGGAGGTGGCGGAGACCGCCAACCGGGTCCGGGACGTCTTCGCCAAGGTGTTGACCCAATTCCTCCCCGCTGCCGCGAAGGTATAGTCCGCCCCGACATGTCTGACCCCACCAGCTCCGGACCGCATTCCTTCGACCCCGCGGATCGCCGCGACTCGCCGCGTGTGCCCATGCGGTTCCACGTCCGGCCGATCAACGGCGACGGGGACTTCCAGCTCCACGAAGGTGACCTCTCCATTGGCGGAGCGCTGTTCCACACCGCGGTGGCCGGGGCCGGGGACCTGTACCAGATCAAGTTCCGCCTCCCCGACCAGCAGCAGGAGATCCTCTGCAAGGCAGAGGTCCTGCGGGTGCGGGACGCCGGCTCGCTCAAGCGGGTGCATCTGAAGTTCGTGGAGCTGTCCCTGGAGCAGGAGCTGGGGATCGCCCGGTACATCGACAACCTGATCGCCAGCCTCGGCAGCTGATGTCCCGCCCTGGTCGTACCCTGACCCTGCTGGACTGCGTGGGGATCGGGATCAACGGGATCGTCGGCTCCGGGATCTACCTGTTGCTGTCCGGGCTGGCGGGCCGGGCGGGCAACGCCAGCGTGCTGGGGATCTTCGCCTGCGGGGTGCTGTGCATCCTGATCGCGCTGTGCTTCGCCGAGTGTGGCGGGATCTTCGACCGCAACGGCGGCCCCTACGTCTACGCCCGCGCCGCCTTCGGCCCCTACGTGGGGTTCGCGGTGGGCTGGATGAGCATCGCCACCGGGGTGTTCGCCTTCGCCGCGGTGGCCCGGGCCTTTGCCACCGCGCTGAGCGCGTTGTGGCCTGGCCTCTCCCCGCCGCTGTTCCAGCTGGGGAGCGTGGCGGTGACCGGGGAGACGCTGGCCGCCGTCTTGCTGATCGGGGCGCTGGGGGCGATCAACTATCTGGGGGTGAAGGCCGGCGCGCGGACCTCGGATCTGCTCTCGTTTGCCAAGCTGGCCCCGCTGCTGGTGCTGGCCGTGGTGGGCCTGTTCTTCATCCGCGCCGAGGTGGTGACCGGGATCTTCTCCTCCGCCCCCGGCGCCACCCAGGGCTATTGGTGCGGGGTGGCCTCGGCGGCGTTCCTGGCGGTGTTCATGCTCTCGGGCTTCGAGTTCGTCTCGGTGCCCGCCGGAGAGGCCCAGCAGGCCCGCCGCAACATCCCGATCGCCATCGTGGGCAGCCTGCTGGGCGCCACCTTGCTGTACTGCCTGCTGCAGACGGTGGCGCTGAGCGTGGTCCCCGACCTGGGCTCGCCCCAGCGCACCCAGCCGCTGATCGACACCGCGGCCGCGGTGTTCGGCGAGGGAGCCCGCAGGGTGTTCATCCTGGCGGCGCTGATCTCCATGGCCGGCTTCTGCGCCGGCAGCGCCCTGGTCGGCCCCCGCCTGTTCTCCGCCCTGGCCGAGGATGGCTACCTGCCCCGCGCGCTCACCGGCACCTCCCGGCACGGCACGCCCGGGCAGGCGATCCTGGTGGCCACCTCGCTGTCGATGGTGCTGGCGGTGGTGCTGGGCTTCGCCTCCCTGGTGGACGTCTCCAACGTGGCCCTGTTCGCCCAGTACATCCCCACCTGCCTGGCGGTGCTGGTGTTGCGCCGCCGGATGCCGGACGCCGAGCGCGCCTATCGCCTGCCTGGAGGCCCGGTGCTCCCGCTGCTGGCGGTGGGCAGCTCGGTGATCCTGCTCTACGCGGCGCAGACCCAGGCCGCGGAGTGGATCTTCTCCGGCCAGGTGCTGCTGATCGGGGCGGCGGTGTGGGGGCTGACCGTGCTGGTCCGCCGCGTCGGTGGATCAAAACCTGCGCCGGTCCCTCCGGGGAGCTAGGATCCTCCACCCCATGCCCGCCGAGATTCCCTGGGATCGGATGTTTGAGTTGGCCCACGCGGCGCGTGCGCAGGCGCACGCGCCCTATTCGAACTTCAAGGTCGGGGCGACCGGGCTGTTCGAGGATGGCTCGCTGATCTCCGGCTGCAACGTGGAGAACGCCTCCTACGGGCTGGCGGTGTGCGCGGAGCGCAACGCGATCGGCGCCGCGGTGGCCCAGGGCAAGAAACGGCTGCTGGCGATCGCCATCGTCGCCGACTCCGCCAAGCCCTGTCCTCCGTGCGGAATGTGCCGGCAGGTGATGGCGGAGTTCGCCGCCCCCTCGATCCGGGTGCGGGCCCGCAACCTCCAGGGAGAGCAGACCGACCACGCCCTGGAAGAGCTGCTGCCGCACGCCTTTACCCAGCGCTTCCTCTAGCCTTCCCCTCCAGCCGTGTTAGGACCGCCGACCGCTTGGACCTTTTGATCCAGAACGGCATCGTCGTCACCCAGAACGCCGCCCGTGAAGTCCTGATCGGCGCGGATGTGCTGGTCCGGGACGGACGGATTGCCAAGGTAGGGAAGATCCCCAAGGGGAAGGTGCGTCGCACCCTGGACGCTACCGGCCAGGTGGTGATCCCCGGCTTCATCCACGGCCACCTCCACGCCTGCCAGACCCTGTTCCGCAACCGCGCCGACGGGCTGGAGCTGCTGGACTGGCTCCGGGAGCGGATCTGGCCGCTGGAGGCCGCCCACGACGAGGTCTCCTTGCGGGCCTCGGCGGACCTGACCTTCGCGGAGCTGATCCGCGGAGGCTCCACCGCCGCCCTGGACATGGGCACCGTCCGGCACACCGACGTGGTGTTCCAGTCCGCCCAGGACGCCGGGTTCCGGCTCACCGGCGGCAAGGCGATGATGGACCACGGCCAGGGGATGCCCCGCGGACTGCGCGAGACCACCCGCGGTTCGATCGACGAGAGCCTGCGGCTGGCCAAGGACTGGCACGGGGCCGCCAACGACCGGCTGCGCTATGCGTTCGCCCCCCGCTTCGCCCTCTCCTGCAGTGAAGAGCTGCTCTCCGAGGTGGGGACCCTGGCCAAGGAGAAGGGGCTGCGGATCCACACCCACGCCTCGGAGAACCCCACCGAGTGCGACGTGGTCCGCCAGAAGACCGGCAAGGACAACGTGGTGTTCCTGCACGACCTGGGACTGACCGGGCCCCACGCCACCTTCGCCCACTGCGTGTGGCTGACCTCCCAGGAGCACCGGCTGCTGCGGCAGACCGGGACCATCGTCTGTCACTGCCCCAGCTCGAACCTCAAGCTGGCCTCGGGGATCGCCAAGATCCCGGAGCTGCTCTCCGACGGGGTGAACGTCTGCCTGGGCGCGGACGGCGCCCCCTGCAACAACAACCTCGACATGTTCGTGGAGATGCGGCTGGCGGCGCTGATCCACAAGCCGCGGATGGGTCCGCTGGCAATGCCCGCCGCCCAGGTGCTGGAGCTGGCCACCCTGGGTGGGGCCCGGGCGCTGGGGCTGCAGGATGAGCTGGGGTCGATCGAGGTGGGCAAGCGCGCCGACCTGACGGTGGTGGACCTGCGCACCCTGCACGGGCTGCCCGCCAGCGAGGACGTGGTCGCGGCGCTGGTCCACTCCGGGACCTCCCACGACGTGCGCCACGTGGTGATTGACGGCCGGGTGGTGATGGCCAACCGCGAGCTGCTGACCCTGGATGAGGAGCAGATCAAGCGCTCCGCGGTGGAACAGGGCCGCCGGCTGGCCGCCACCCTGGCCTGAAAAGGCGTTTGTATTTCGCCCGATTTGTTTCCTAAGTCGCCGTCTGGACTGGGCTTTTCGCAAAACGCCGCCGGCCGCCACAACTGTCCGGCGCCACGGAAGGACAATGCGCACATGGGATTCAACATCGGCAACCTGGTAGGCGGAATCGTCAACGCGGGCCGGAACGTGGTCGAGGCCGGCCGGAACGTCGTTGAGAACGTGGTGGAGAAGAGCCAGGAGGTCGTCGGCAACGTCGTCGACACCACCCAGGACGTCTTCGAGGCCGCCAGCGAGAAGGTGAACCAGGTCGCCGCCCCGGTGGTGGATTTCCTGGCCGGTTCGAAGGACAAGGTCAACGACGGCAAGCAGGTCTATGCCGATGGGACCACCCGTCCCGCCGGCACCCCGATCGAGCGCGACCCCAGCCAGCCGCTGGTGCTCCACGTCAACGGGATCATGACCGACCTCCCCGGCCAGCAGCAGGCGCTGGACGCGATCGCAGGCCAGGTGCCGAACGCCCAGGTGGTCGGCATCCACAACGCCACCCAGGGTCTGTTGGGAGACCTGGGCCAGGCGGCGTTGGACATCTTCAACAAGGGCAGCAACCCGGCCGTCGACTCGCTGGCCGACACCATGTACGCGGAGCTGGAGGCGGGCCGTCCCGTGCACGTGATGGCGCACAGCCAGGGTGGCCTGGTGACCTCCCGCGCGGTGGAGCAGGTCAGGCAGCGGCTGATGATGGAAGGCGGGCTGACCCCCGAGCAGGCGACGGCCCGGCTGAACGACGTCCACATCGAGAGCTTCGCCAGCGCGGCGCCCTCCTGGCCGGATGGTCCCCAGTACGTCCACTACATCAACCGCGCGGACCCGGTCCCGGGGCTGGTGGGGTTGGGCGCCGGTCCCACCGAGAAGGGGCACCCGGGTGAGGGGGCGCAGATCCACTACTTCACCGACCTGGGCGGTGGCACCGGCTTCCACAACTTCAACGACACCTACCTGGAGCAGCGGGTGCCGTTCGAGCAGGCCCGCGCCGGGGACTTCTCGCAGACCAACGACAACCGTCTCTAGTCGCACACCGGCGGGTTGACGCGCCGCGGTAACAACTTTGGAGTCGGTTGAAGGAGAATCCCCACATGGGCTTCGACATCGGCAAAATCGTAGGCGGCGCGGTCAACGCAGGTCGCAACCTGGTGGAGAAGGGTCGCGACGTCGTCGAGAACGTGGTCGACAAGGGCCAGCAGGTCGTCGGCAACGTGGTCGACACCACCCGGGACGTCTTCGAGACCGCCAAGGACAAGGTCAACGACGTCGCTGCCCCGGTGGTGGACTTCGTTCGCGGGGACAGCTCGGACAAGGTCCACGACGGCAAGCAGCTCTATTTGGATGGGTCCACCCGTCCGGCCGGCGCGCCGCTGGAGCGCGATCCCAGCAAGCCGCTGGTGATCCAGGTCAACGGCATCAGCACCACCCTCGACGGGCAGATGGGCGCCCTGGAGGCCGTGGAGGCCCACACCGGCGCCCAGGTGATCGGGATCCACAACGCCACCGAGGGGATGCTGCGTGACCTCGGCCAAGCCGCGCTGGACACCGCCAACAAGGGCAAGAACCCGGCGGTCGACTCGCTGGCGGACACCATGTACGCGGAGCTGGAGGCGGGCCGCCCGGTGCACATCATGGCCCACAGCCAGGGCGGGTTGATCACCTCCCGCGCGGTGGAGCAGGTCAAGCAGCGGCTGATGATGGAAGGTGGGATGACCTCCGACCAGGCCGAGGCCAGGCTGCAGAACGTCCAGATCGAAAGCTTCGGCAGCGCCGCGCCCTCCTGGCCGGACGGTCCCCAGTACGTGCACTACGTCAACCGCGCCGACGTGGTCCCCACCGCGCTGGGCCTGGGGCCGGGAATCCCAGGGGTAGGCAACCCGGGCGAAGGCGCCCAGGTCCACTACTTCTTCCAGAAGGACGGGGCCCACAACTTCAACGACACCTACCTGGATCAGCGGGTGCCGTTCGAGCAGGCCTACAGCGGTGATTTCACCCAGCGCGGTGAGAACCGCGTCTGAGCCGCATCCACCGCTCCGCCATCAGGGCGCTCGCCCTGGCCATGGCAACGGTGTTACTTGGATCCGCCGCGTGCGAGCAGACTCGCCCGGCGGGAGGCCCCATGACGCGTGAAGAAGCGAACCGCCTGGTGCAGTCCTTCGCGAAGGCGCAAGGCGGCGAGGTGTCGGCGCTGAACCTGAACAACATGACCGCGCTCTCCCTGGGAGACGCAGACCTGTTCTTCACCTTCCACCAGCCCCTGGTCGCCAACCAGAAGACCCGGCTGGAGGTCAGCGCGCTGATCTACCGGTTCCGCAAGGAGCCGGACCCGCGGATGCTGGCCGGTTTCCGGGAGGAGCAGGAGAAGGGCACCCCGACCGGTGGTGGCGAGCTGGACTTCGAGACGGAGAACAAGGGCCTGTACCTGACCCGGTTCTTCGACCAGGTCCCCGCGCAGGAGACCTTCAACGACGACCTGCTTGCACTCGCCAAGGCCAGCAAGACCTGGGGCCGGGAAGTGCTGGAGCGGGTCGCCAACAAGGTCAACAGCGCTCATTGAGCGGTCTGGTGGCGGGAGGGGCTTGTGGCCCCTCGTCCCGTCGCTTGTGATCCCTCAGTGCTGGAACGCAATGACCGGGGGCAGGTGTCCGTAACCTACCCGGGCCATTCAATCGTGTTAAATCAGCCCTCAGACTCTTCGGGAGGCCCATAAGCCCCATGTGGAACAGGTTCAGGCGCGCGATGCGTAGCTTTGTCGGCTTCTTCGTCTCCTCCATCGAGGATCCGGAGTTGATCCTCGAGCAGAACGTCCGGGACATGAATGACCAGGTCCCGAAGATGAACGAGTCCATCGCCATGGTCCGGGCGAACGTGACCCTCCTGGAGAAGGAGAACGAGAAGTACAAGCGGGAGGTCTCCGAGCTGACCGCCAAGGTCAAGGCCGGCATCCAGGCCGGTCGGGATGACCTGGCCGCCCAGTACGCCACCCGCCTGCAGATGGAGAAGCAGGCGCTCTCCCGCAACGAGCAGCAGCTGATGACCGCGCGCTCGGCCTACGAGAAGGCGCTGAACGTGAAGAAGGCGTTCATGCGGGAGAAGGAGAAGAAGACCGCCGAGGCGATGGCCGCCATCCGCGACGCCCGCCGCGCCAATTGGCAGGCCAAGGTGGCGGACGCGATGGAGTCCTTCGAGGTGGCCGGGATCGACGCCACCCACGACGAGATGATCCGCAAGGTCGAGGAGAAGACCGCGGTCAACGAGGCGCGGATGCAGATGGCGCTGGAGTCGGTGGACCACCAGGCCTTCGCGATCGAGGAGGAGGCCGAGAAGATCCAGGCCAACGAGCTGGTCAAGCAGTTCAAGATGGAGATGGGGCTGACCAGCCCGGCCCCGGTGTCGGACGTGTCCGGCGGCGGCGAGAAGACCATCGGCAAGAAGGTCGAGGTCAAGTAGGCCGTTTCGGCCGAACGAGCTCACCCGGATGGCCAACGTCGGGCGAAGCACGCGGCTGCTGTTCCTGGGCGCGATCCTGATCGCAGTCGCCGCCGGCTCCGTGTGGGCCGACCGCGAAGGCCTCTGGGGTCGCGCCTTGTTGCGGGTGGGCCTGCGCAAGCAGCTGCCCCTGCGGTTGTCGGCAGGAGACTTCCCCGCCGGCACCACCGGCCCGGTGGGCGGGGTGGCCTCCATCCCGCTGCGCCCCACCCGGATCGGCTTTACCCCCCGCGGCTCCTCCGCCGCCTTGTTGCTGGCGTCTGGCGGGGTGGAGTCCGGTGACGCCGAGCACGGCGCGGATCGCACCTGGAACGGGCTGCTCAAGACCGGCTACGCGCTGGATTCCCGGGCGGTGGTGTTCGGCCGGGAGGAGGACCTGAAGGCGGCCCTGGCCCTGGGCGGGGATCGCGGCGGGGTGGACCTGGCGGCGCTCTCGGTGGACCGGGTGGCCCAGTGGGCCTATTCGCTGCGGGACGCCGCCCCCCGGGTGCTGCTGCTGCTGGGTCGCAGCCAGGGGCAGGAGGCGCTGGCCTCGGTGGGGATCGAGGAGGTGGCCGGCCTGAACGGCAAGCGGGTGGGGGTGTACCGGAACAGCAGCGCGTATTTCTTCGCGCTGTGGGTGCTCTCCCGCGCCGGGCTGGGGGTGGGGGACGTTCGCTGGGTGGACCTGGGCTCGAATCTGGAGGCGGGCCGGGCGCTGAGGGAGGGGAGGGCGGACGCGGTGTTCGGGCTGCTGGGAGATGTGGAGCTGGCGGCCAAGGACCGGGGAGGCAAGGTGCTGGTGACCTCCGCGGACTCGCCCCACCTGCTGCCCACGGTGCTGGTGGCGCGGGGCGACTTCGCCGCCCGCTACCCGGACGCCATCCGCCGGGTGCTGCGCGGGATGTTGGACGCGGCCCACGCCACCCTGCGCGATCCGGGAGAGGCCGCCCGGCTGCTGGGAGAGGTGGCGCCGTATCTGGGAGATCCGACCCTGGCCATCCGCTCTGCCGTCCCGGCGACGTTGGAGGACAACCGCAGCTTCTTCGGGCTGGCGGGGGAGGCTCCGGTTACGTACGACGAGCTGTACGGCAGCGCGGCGGCGATCTACCTGCGGCTGGGGAAGATCAACTCCGCGCCGCCGCCGGAAGAGACGCGCGCGCTGGGTGCGCTGAAATATGTCGGGGAGGCCCGGGGGCCGTAACGCCCCCGCGGACCTCTTCGGGAGCGGGGAGACGGTCGTGGCCAAGGAGCCCAGCTACATCAAGGCGGCGTTCATGCTGCCCGCCAACCTGTTGGCCCTCGGCGCCGCCGCCATCGGTTCGGCGGTGGTGGGCGAGCCGATGGTGGCCCTGGCCGCGCTGGGCGCGGAGAGCGTCTATCTGGGGCTGCTCTCCAACGCCGCCGCCTTCAAGCGGGCGGTGCGGTCCAAGGGACCTTCGGAGCGGAACCCGGAGAAGGAGAACGCGGCCCTGCTGGCGGAGCTGTCCTCCTCCCAGAAGGAGCACTACCTGGCGCTCAAGGAGCTGCGGGACAAGATCCTCTCCAACCACCAGAAGCTGCCCGGAGGCCGGGTGCTGGCCGCTTCCAGCGAGCAGCGGGTGGACGCGCTGCTCAACTCGTTCCTGAAGCTGATCTCCACCCTCAACCACTACCGCAAATACCTCTCCGCCACCGATCGCAAGGCGGTGGAGAAGGACCTGCAGGAGCTGGAGGAGGACCTGGCGGCGGAGACCAACCCCCGGCTGGCGGAGGTGAAGCGCAAGCGGGTGGAGATCATGAAGAAGCGGATCGCCCGCTTCCAGCAGGCGGAGGAGAGCCGCGAGCTGGTCAGCCACCAGCTGGCCAGCATCGAAGATCTGCTCAAGCTGACCCACGAGCAGTCGATCGCGATCCGGGACCCGGAGTCGCTCACCCGCCAGCTGGACGCGCTGGCCGCGGAGACCGAGGCCACCGAGGAGTCGGTCCGGGAGATGGAGCGGTTCATCGAGTTCACGGAAGAAGCGGTGCCGCACCTGTCCTCGGGAGTGCGGGTTCGATAGCCCTCTGACGGGGGTCAGGAGCCGGATGCGTGAAGGCGCACCCGCTCCGCCGCCTGCTCGATCCGCAGCGACAGCTCCTCCGCCTCGGCGCGCAGCAGTCGCTTGAGTCGCTGGCGGCGCACCAGGGCGAAGAACACCAGGGTGTCCCGCCAGGCCTCGGCGCGCCGCTCCAGGAAGTAGCGGGTGAACAGCGCCAGCGGCAGCGCGGCGATCACCGCCGCCACCGCCCAGCCCATCCCGAAGAAGTGGTGGACGGTCCAGCCGATCACCGCCCCCCACAGCGGGGCCAGGAAGATCGCGGTCACCAGCTTCACCGTCCCCTCCATGTCCCACTCGGCCCGGGTCAGCCGGGAGACGGTCCAGGGGATCCAGAACGGGAGGGCGAACACCGCCATCCCCAGCGCGAACAGCGGCAGCCCGGTGAGCAGCGCCAGCAGATTGCGCAGCACGAAGCGGGTCACCCGCTGTGGCGAGTAGGCCACCGCCAGGTGTTCCGGAGTGGCCTGCACCAGCTCCAGCCGGCGGTGGAAGGAGGCCAGCCGGGCCTGCAGCGGTTCCAGCTCCTGGGGGGACTCCGCCCGGAGCACCTTCACCCCCTGGGCAAAGGCCCGCAGCCGGTCCGGATCCGCCGCCGGCTTCCCCGTCTTCAGCGCGTACAGGGCCTCGGCGGTCCGCAGCAGCGGCAGGTCCTCCCACTGGGCGAGGTTGAGGGTCAGCGCAAAGAGGGCGGCGTTCATCTGCTCGGTCACCTCCCTCGCCTGGGCCTGGGTTCCGGCCTCGATCAGCAGCGGCTGGCCGAAGGTCACCCAAACCTCGCTGCGGAAGCGGTGCTTCTCTGCATAGACGATCCCGATCGGGACGATCCGCACCGGCACTCCCTGCTGGGCCACGCTCAGCGCCATCCTCGCGGCGCCGGACTTCAGCTCGCCCAGCGACGGTTCGGAGTGGCTGCGGCCCTCGGGGAACAGCATCAGGGCCCCGCCCCGCTCCAGCACCGCGGTGGACTGATCCACGGTGGCCTTGTTCCCGGAGAGGGTGGCGCCGGTGGGGTCGTCCTTGATCCGGTACACCGGTAGCGCGTCCACCGCCTTGAGCACCCAGCCGATGATCGGCATCTTGAACAGCGGGGCCTTGGCCAGCATCGTCAGCTGCCGGCCGATCACCGCCAGCAGCAGCCCGGGGTCCACCAGGGCGTTGGGGTGATTGCCCACGTAGATCACCGCACCCTGGGGCGCCGGATCCGAACCCTCCACCCGGACCTTGTAGAACAGCCGCAGCACGAAGGCGGAGAAGGCGCGGAGCGCACGGTAGGACACGCCCCGGAGCATACGCGCCCACTGCGTCCTTGACTCTCGGCGAGGGGGCCCAAGACTCCGGCGGGTGAGACGCCAGCGACTGCTGTGGGTGCTGCCCTTCCTCCTTTTCGCCGCCGCCTGTTCCCGTTGCGGAGGTCCCGGCGCGGTTGGCGCCAAGACCGAGCTGATCCGGCTACTTCCCAAGAACGCGGAGGCGATCCTGCTGGTGCCGGACGTGGCCCTGCTGGGCGAACGGCTCTCCTCGCTGGAGCGGCTGAAGCTGGCCAACTTCGCCGCGCAGCTGCAGGGGATGCCGTCCGCCAAGGACCTCTCCGCGGCCATCGCTCAGCAGGTAGGGGTGGACATCCGCTCCCGCGAGGGCCTGGAGCGCGCCGGCTTCGATCCCTCCCGCGGAATGGGAATGGTGCTGTTGGACGGGGACCTTGGCTACTCGGTGATCGCCATCAACGACGCCAAGAAGTTCCGTTCGATGGTGGAGAAGCTGACCCGCGACCGGTTGGGCGTGACCACGGTGGAGACCCAGTCCGAGGGCAACGCCGAGCTCACCCGCTTCGTGAGTCCCCGCGGGCTGGAGGCGGCGATGGTGGTCAAGGATGGCTTTGCCGCCATTGCCGCCCGTTCCTTCGCGGAGCGGTTGGCGCAGGTGATGACCCTGGCGCCCGGGACCTCCCTGGCCGATGACCCCGGCTTCGCCGCCTCGCTGGCGCGGCTGCCCAAGGATCGCCACCTGGTGGCGTACCTGCCGCCCTCTTCCAAGATGGCCGGCCGCTCCTATCTGCACGGCGCCACCTTCGGGGCCCACCTGGCGGACGACGATCTCTCGCTGGTGATGGATCTCCCCTGGCCGGACACCCGCGCCAGCCTGGCCGCGTTGGGCAAGAAGGAGGGGGCCTCTCCCTACGGAGTGCTTCCTGCGGACGCGTTCGCGATGGCCCGCTTCGCCGGAGACTTCACCGCGCTCAATGGGATCTGGCCGTACCTGACCGGCCAGCGGCTGGCCCAGCAGCTGACCGAGGCCGGGCTGGACGTGAACTCGGAGGTCTTAGGGAACCTGGAGCCGGGTGGGGTGCTCTCCTTGTCGCTCTCGCCAATCGTCAATTTCAGCTCCGGGCTGTCGCTGAACGTCCGCCGCTCCAACCCCTTCCGGATGGTGCACCCGGTGGCCGCGGCCAGGGTGAAGGACGCGGCCAAGGCCCGGGCCACCCTGGAGAAGGTCCCGCCGCTCTCGCCGCGGCTGGGCGCCACGGTGACCGGAGAGGAGCGCAACGGACAGCAGCTGTACCTGACCCGCTACTCGCAAGGGGAAGGCCTGCACTTCGCGCTGGCCGGGAGCACCCTGGTGGCCGCCAGCCCGGAGCCCCGGTTGCTGGACGCCCTCGCCGCCGCCAAGGCCGGGGGAGGGGAGGCGCCGCTGACCGATCCGGCGCTGCGCGCGGCGCTGGAGCAGGACGTGTTCACCTTCGCCATCGATCTGCGCAAGCTGGCCGCCCAGGTGGAGGCGCTGCCCTCCTCCGCCTGGGGCGTGGGTGGGTTTGCGATCAAGGCCACCACCGTCCGCTGGCTGGCGGCCACCGACGACCTGACCGCGATCACCGGCAGCCTGGCCACCCAGGACAAGGCGCTGCAGGCGCAGCTGCATCTGAGGCTGGCCAAGCAGTGATCTCCGCCCGGAACCTCAAGAAGCGCTACCTGGAGGGGGACGGCCGCGAGGTCCGGGTGTTGGACGGGCTGGATCTGGAGGTCCAGGCCGGTGAGTTCGTGGCGGTGGTGGGCCCCTCGGGCAGCGGCAAGTCCACCCTGCTGCATGTGCTGGGCGGGCTGGACGTGGACTACCAGGGAGAGATCTCGGTGGCCGGGGTGCGGGTCACCGGCTTACCGGACCGGCAGCTGTCCCACTTCCGCAACCAGCACGTGGGCTTCGTGTTCCAGTCCTTCCACCTGGTCCAGCACCTGCCGGCGCTGGAGAACGTGCTCTTGCCCCACCACTTCACCGCCCCGGGGGTGGAGCGGACCACCGCGGCGGCGGCGCGCGAGCAGGCGACCAAGGTCCTGACCCGGCTGGGGTTGGGCGCCAAGCTGGACCGTCCTCCAGAGCGGCTCTCCGGTGGAGAACGGCAGCGGGTGGCGATCGCCCGGGCCCTGTTCGCCCAGCCCCAGGTGCTGTTGTGCGACGAGCCCACCGGGAACCTGGATCAGGTCACCGGAGAGGAGATCATCCGGATCTTCCGCGAGCTCAACGCGGAGGGGCTAACGGTGCTGGTGGTCACCCACGAGGATCGGATGAGCGGGGCCGCCAGCCGGGTCTTGCGGCTGCGCGAGGGTCGGCTGATCGCGGGGGCGGCATGAAGTTCGACGCGCTGGTGCAGGTGGTGAAGGGCAGCCTTCGCCGCGAGAGGAAAGGGGCGCTGCTCTCCGCCTTCGGGGTGGCGATCGGGGTGGGGGCGCTGGTGTTCTTCGTGGCCCTGGGCGCCGGGGTGGGCACGGTGATCCGGGAGAAGATCTTCCCGGTGGACGCCCGGCTTCTGGACGTGGTCCCGCCCTCGCTGTCGCTGGGTTCCCTGCTGGGGTCCGGCAAGCTGGACCAGGCGGCCATCGATCGGCTGGCGGCGCTGGAGGAGGTGGAGCGGGTGTACCGGAAGATGAACGTCCGGGTCCCGGCGGTCACCCGCTACGACGGGGACTTCTTTGGCAGCCGGCTGCGGATGGGCCTGGAGCTGCTGGTGGTGGGCGTGGATCCGGGGCTGGTGGAGGGGGACATCGTCCACGGGAAGTTCGAGGACCCGGGCCCCAACCAGCCGATCCCGGCGGTGGCCTCCTCGCGGCTGTTCGAGATCTACAACAAGAGCTTCGCCCCGGCCCGCGGGCTGCCGCAGCTCTCCGCGCAGATGGTGGCCGGCTTCACCTTCCCGGTGGAGTTCAACCGCTCCTACGTGGCCTCCCCGGTGGGCGGGGCGGCGGTGCAAAGCAGCTTCGCCCAGGTGGCCGGGGTCTCCGACCGGGCGATGCTGGCCGGGATCACCGTTCCCCTGGAGGTGGCGATCCGGATCAACCGCCAGTCGGGGGTGGACGCGGAGAACTTCACCGGGGTCACCCTGCAGGCCAAGGATCCCTCCGGGGTCCCCCGGCTGATCGAGCACGTGCGCCGGATGGGGCTGCAGGTGGACGATCAGGAGCGCCGGCTGGCGGAGAACGCCGGGCTGGCGGTGTCGCTGACCACCTCCGCCCTGGCGCTGCTCTCGGTGCTGATCTGCCTGCTGGCGGCGGTGAACATCGCCCACGCCCTCTCCGCCCAGGTGCGGGCCCGGGCCAAGGAGATCGGGGTGATGCGGGCGGTGGGCGCCACCCGCGCCGACATCCAGCGGATCGTCCTCTCCGAGGCCGCGGTGGTGGGGCTGCTGGGGGGAACTGTAGGCACCTGTGTGGCCTTCGTCGCCGCCCGGCTGATGGACCGCTTCGCCACCACCCTGCTGCCGGACTTTCCCTTCAAGCCGGACACCTTCTTCGGCTTCCCGCCCTCGCTGCTGGTGGGGGGCGTGTTGCTGGGGGTGCTGGCGGCCCTGGGCGGGGCCTATCTCCCCAGTCGTCGGGCGGCGTCGCTGGATCCAGCCCGCACCCTGGCCGGGTAGGGAAGCGCTTTGGCGGGGTCAAGGACCAGCGGTTGACGAGTTGAGATCCGCGCCGCTAACCTCGCGTGGAACCCCTCGAAATCCCCGGCGAAAGTGACCAACGCTCCGAAACGACAGCCGATCCCGTTCGGAAAATACCTCCTGCTGGATCGCATCAACATCGGCGGGATGGCCGAGGTCTGGCGCGGCAAGACTTTCGGCGCGGGTGGTTTCGAACGGCTGGTCGCGATCAAGCGGATCCTCCCCTCGATTGCCGAGGATGAGGAGTTCATCACCATGTTCATCGATGAGGCGAAGATCAGCGTTCAGCTGACCCACGCCAACATCGGCCAGGTCCACGACCTGGGGAACATCACCAACTCGTACTTCATCGCCATGGAGTACATCCCGGGGAAGGATCTCCGGGCGATCTTCGAACGCTGCCGCAAGAAGGGCGAGCCGGCGCCGATCCCGCTCACCTGCTACGTGATCGCCAAGCTGTGCGAAGGCCTGGACTACGCCCACCGCAAGAAGGACGGGATGGGCCGGGACATGAACATCGTCCACCGGGACGTCTCGCCCCAGAACGTGCTGGTCAGCTACGAGGGCGAGGTCAAGGTCATCGACTTCGGCATCGCCAAGGCGGCCAACAAGGCCACCAAGACCCAGGCCGGAATCCTCAAGGGCAAGTTCGGGTACATGAGCCCGGAGCAGATCCGCGGCCTGCCGCTGGATCGCCGCAGCGACGTGTTCGCGATCGGCGTCTGTCTGTACGAGATGCTCACCGGGGAGCGGCTGTTCGTGGGCGACTCGGACTTCGCGGTGCTGGAGAAGGTCCGCAAGGCGGAGATCCTCCCGCCCTCCACCTACAACCGGCGGATCCCGGAGGACCTGGAGCGGATCGTCCTCAAGGCCCTGGCCCGGGACACCGAGAATCGCTACCAGTACGCCAACGAGCTGGCCGACGATCTCCAGCGGTTCCTGATCACCTCCGAGTCCATCTTCAGCCGCAAGGACCTGATGGCGTACATGAAGGCCACCTTCGCGGAGGAGGTGGAGCGGGAGAAGATCCGGCTGCAGGAGTACGTGGAGGTCAAGGCCCCGGAAGGGATGGCCGCCGCCGCCGAAGCCGGCTTCTCCGCCGGACCCAGCCGCCCCCCCTCGCTGGCTGGCAATCCCCCCGGACCCACCGGAGGGAACCGGCCTCCGACGCTGGCCTCGATGCCCGCCGCGCCGTCGAACCCGCGGATGCCGCCCGGGCCCCTGCCGGGCCCCCTGGACCTCACTCCCGGGCCCACCGTGCCGATGGTCAAGCGGACCCCCTCGCTAACCAACCTGCCCAAGCTGACCGCGGCCGCGCCGCAGACCGCCCGGGATCTGGACGACGGCGGCGGGGCCACCCAGGTCTCCGACGGGCCGGACGGCGCTCCCACCACCGGGCCCCAGGCGTTCGTGGACGCGCCCGAACCCCGCACCACCCCCGGTGAGATGCCGGTGGCCCGGCCCGCGTCCGCCGCCCCGGTGCGCAACAGCGGCAACCACCCGGCGGTGAAGGATCCCGCCCGGCGGCCCAGTGGATCCCAGCCGATCGCGCGCAAGGAGCCGACGCCGAAGGCGATGGTGCTGGGCGAGACCCGCCCCAAGACGCGCGCCGAACGGCCGCCGGTGGAGGTGGAGGAGCCGGTCCGGTCCGAGCCCGCCCCGACGTCTCCCGCTCCCGGGATCAGCAACCGGATCAAGCTGGTGGCCGGAGTGGCCTCGGTGTTGATCCTCTCGGCGATCGTGGCGCTGGTGCTGGTGTTGCTGCCCGCGGCGGAGGGCTTCGTGGTGGTGGACGTGGTCGATCCCACCGCCCGGTCCCGGGCCCAGGTGAACATCAACGGCACCCAGCTTCCGCGGCCCACCCAGTGGCCGCTGCTGCAGAAGACCCGGGCCGGCAACACCGTGGTGATGGTGGTGGCCGACGGCTACAAGCCGTACATGACCACGGTGGAGGTCAAGGAGGGCGCCCACCCCGCCACGGTGACCGCCGAGCTCAAGCCGTTGGTGGCCCAGGTGGAGCTGCTGGTGATCACCGATCCCGACGCCGCCGAGGTGGTGCTGGACGAGAAGGTGGTCAAGGCAGCCGGCAAGCCGGAGGTGTACGCCGGCCAGCTTCCGGTGGGGACCGAGCTGAAGCTGGAGGTCCGCCATCCCGGCTATCAACCGTCGGTGCAGACGGTGCGCGCCGCCTCCGCCGATCAGCCGCTGCGGCTCAAGGTCCGGTTGGAGCGTTCCGAGTTCCCGCTCTCGGTGGTCAGCCAGCCGGAGGGTGCGCTGGTGATGGTGGACGGCAAGACCCTGGGCACCACCCCCGCCACGGTGAAGGTGGCCGGGGGGACCCGGAAGGTCACCCTGCTCAAGCACTGCTTCACTCCCGAAGAGGTCACGCTGCAGCTGCCTGAGCAGCCGGGGGAGCCGATCCCGGTCCGCCGGACCCTGAAGAAGCAACCCAACTGCCGTTGAGGCGTCGCCTGCGCTTGCAGGCCACCCGGACGGCGCTTTTCATTTTGTGGAGGGGGAACAGATGGCGCGTGCGCGCAAGGTAACCAAGTCCGATCCGCTCGAGGATCTCCCGCTGTGGGCGCAGAAGCTGGCGCAGAAGTACTACACCCGCACCGTCAGCACCTTCGTGCTCTACGGGGCGGTGCGCGACCTGCAGCCGATCGCCCAGGAGGACGGCAGCAAGGTGTTCGGCACCCTGCGCACCTTCCTCTCCGACGAGATGTTCGGCGGCCGGGACCACGTGATCTTCTACGACCGCTCCAGCGGGATCCGGGCCGCGGCGCCGGAGACCCAGCAGGATCTGGCCCGGGCGATGAGCGCCTACGACGCGATGTACGGCACCGACTACGCCAAGGTGCTGCCGCGGGATCCAGGCCGGGCGCTGCAGATCCTGGAGAACTACCTTCGGCTGCGGCTGGCGGACGGAAAGTCGGTGGCGCTGATCGTGGACTTCGCCGAGACCCTGGTCCCGGCCGGGGATCTCTCCCACCTCTCCGCCGAGGATCGCTTCGTCCAGGTGACCTTCACCAAGTGGGCGCATGACCCGCAGTTTTTGGCCGGGGACATGTCGATCGTGCTGCTGGCGGAGAACCTGGCGGAGATGTCTCCGCGGATCGCCCGCAACCCCTACGTGGCCAACATCGAGATCCTCCTCCCCACCGAGGAGGAGCGGCTGGACTACGTGAAGTACAAGCTGGAGGGCCGCAAGCTGCAGGCGGTGTCCGAGGTCCCGATGGCCGGCCTGGCCAAGATGACCGCCGGCCTCTCCCGGATCAACCTGGACCGGGTGCTGACCGAGGCTTTGGAGCGGGGGATGAAGATCACCCCCGAGCTGCTCAAGGAGAAGAAGAAGGAGATCATCCAGGCCGAGTGCCACGGGCTTTTGGAGTTCATCGAGCCGGCCCACAACCTGGACGCGGTGGCCGGGCACGCCAAGGCCAAGCAGATGCTGCGCCACGCGGCGGAGGCGCTGAAGAAGGGCCGGATCGAGGTGATGCCGATGGGCTACCTGGTCTCCGGTCCGATCGGCACCGGCAAGACCTTCATGGTCACCTCCTTCGCCGGGGAGATCGGCATCCCCTGCGTGAAGTTCCTCAACTTCCGCAGCCAGTGGCAGGGAGTCACCGAGGGGAACCTGGAGAAGATCTTCAACCTGCTCAAGGCGCTGTGGCCGGTGGCGGTGATGATCGACGAGGCGGACGCGATCCTGGGGGATCGCGATGCGGGCGGCGACTCCGGCACCAGCAGCCGGGTGTTCGGGGCCATCGCCTCCTTCATGGGCAACACCGAGTACCGGGGGAAGATCGTCTGGTTCCTGATGACTGCCCGGCCGGACCTGCTCCCGGTGGACCTCAAGCGGCAGGGCCGCGCCGAGGAGCACCTGGCGCTGTTCTACCCGCAGACCGACGCCGAGCGGGACGAGCTGTTCCGGGTGGTGGCCAAGAAGACCAAGCTGACGGTGGACGTCCCCTCCTTCGCCCAGCTGCTGCCCCCCACCCAGCAGCAGCTGTCCGGGGCGGACATCGAGGCGGTGCTGGTGCGGTCCAAGTTCCACGCCCTGGCCGAGGGCCGGGAGAACGCCACCGCGGAAGACGTGACCGCGGTGCTCAAGGACTTCGTCCCCCCCTCCTATCCGCTGGAGATCGAGCTGCAGAACCTGGCCGCGGTGCAGGAGTGCACCAGCCGGGAGCTGCTCCCGGAGCAGTTCCGCAACCTGGAGCGGGACTACGTCACCCGGCGAATCCGCGAGCTGAAGGTGATGCTGGAAGAGCGCTGAGCGGAGGAAGCGGCGGCCGCGCTCGGCGCAGCGCGGCGCCGACCGCCGGAACGGCGATGCAGGGCGGAAGCGCAGTCGAAGGACGGCCCCCGCTCAGGGCTGCTCGGCGAACCGGGACCAGGCGGCGACCACGTCCTCTTGGTCGAACTCGAAGCGGGCCTGGTCGCCCTCCACGTACCCATCCAGCCGCATCTGCAGGCTGTCCTCGCGGAACTGCAGATCGTGGAAGCGGGTGGTGAGGGCGATGCGGGCGTAAAGCTCGTCGGAGTAGAGGCCGCTGATCCGGGTGCGGCCGGCCAGGGTGAGCTTGAGATCCGCGTACGGGTCCTCTCCCGACTCCGGCTGGGCCACGTACTGGAAGTTGGCCAGCACCGCCACGTCGCCGGAGAGCCGCACCCTCCCGTCGTTGGAGTAGTCGGCGTAGTGGATGTTGAAGAGCACCCCTTCCCCCACCAGGCCCACCACCGCGCCCACCAGATTGAACTCGATGGTGGCCTCGCCGCCATGGGTCCCGGTCAGGTGCACCGAGGGCTGGGGGAGGGTGTCCACCGCGGCGTCCATCGAATGCAGCCGCCGGGCGGTCTGCTGGGCATGGGCGGTGGGGATGGTGCCCTGGGCCAGGATGGCCGCCGCGTCCTCACGGCTTTCCACCGCGGGCCCGCAGGCCACCAGCGCCAGGGACAGGGAAGCGGACAGCAGCAGCCAGGGTCGGGTCATCGTCGAACCACTCCGTTGAAGGTGCTCCGGCCTGCTCCGACGCTAAGCCAGCGTAGCGCATTCAGGGAGTGGGAGCGGCGACCACCAGCCGGGTGCCGGCCGCCAGGGTGCGGTGGTTGGCGATCCGGTTCCACCGCTTCAGCTCCTCCACGGAGACGCTGTACTTCTGGGCAATCGACCACAGGGTGTCGCCGCTGGCCATGGTGTGGGTCCGGGAGGTGCCCGCTGCCGGAGGCTGGACCTTGGCGGCGATCACCGTGCCCGCCCGCTCGGCAAGCTTGGGGGCCTGCTCCGGCCACAACTCCAGCTCGGTCCCCACCGCCAGTCCGCGGCGGGCCTGGAGGTTGTTCCAGCGACGCAGCTCCTCCACCGAGGCGTTGAACTTCTGGCCAATCGCCCACAGCGAGTCGCCGGACTGCACGGTGTAGGTCACCCGGGTGCGTCCGTTGACCTGCTCGGTGCGGTAGGGCCCGCTGGCCACCGCCTTGTTGCCGGCGCCCGCGGGCACCTCTTCTTCGGGGCGGTGGGCCACAAAGCCGCTGCGGCGGGCCTGGGCCACCTGGCGCTCCAGCCCCGCCACCTTGCTTGCGCGGGCCGGGACCGGGATCGCCAGCTCGCTGTTCACCTTCAAGGCCCGGGCGTTGCGCAGCCGGTTCAGCTGCATGATCGCCTCCGGGGCGCTGCCGTACTTGCTGGCGATCCCGGAGAGGGTGTCCCCCCGCTTGACCCGGTGGACCTGGTAGGTGAGCCGCTCCTGGGGAGCGACCTTGGCGAAGTTGAGCGCGAAGGTCTCCTGGGTCCCCTTGGGCAGGCGCAGCAGGTAGGGCTTCTTCTCGGTGGACGGCGGAGTGCACCAGCGCTTGAGCTCCGGGTTCAGGTCCACCAGGTCCTGCAGCTTGACCCCGGCGGCACGGGCCACCACCTCCAGGTCGGTGGCGGAGGTCAGCGACACCTCGTCGAACTCCATCGGAGGGAGGTACTCGAACTCGCTGTCGGAGAAGCCGAACGCCTGGGGATGCTTGGCCACCAGCGCGGCGGCGATCAGCTTGGGGACGTAGTGCTTGGTCTCCTTGGCGAACCCCTTGCCGTCGGAGAGCTGCCAGAAGTCGCGGCTGCCCACCTTCTTGATCACCCGGCGCACCCGCCCACCGCCGGTGTTGTAGCCGGCCCAGGCCAGGTACCAGTGGCCCATCTCCCGGTGCAGGTCGGTCAGGTAGCGGGCGGCGGCCAGGGTGGACTTGATCGGATCGCGGCGCTCGTCCACCCAGAAGTCCTGCTTGAGCCCGTACTGCTTGCCGGTGCTGGAGATGAACTGCCAGGGACCGGCGGCGTGGGCCCAGGAGTAGGCGTGGGCGCTAAAGCCGCTCTCGATCATCGCCAGGTACACGGTGTCCCGGGGCAGCCCGCGCTCGGCCAGGATCGGCTGCATCACCGGCAGGTAGCGGGTGGAGCGGTTCATCCAGTTGCGAAACCAGCGCCTCCCGGGCCCCTGGAAGAACTTGATGTACTGGGCCACCAGCGGCTGCATCTCCACCGGGATGTCGTACTTGTGCTCCACGGTGGAGGCGTCAAAGGCGGCCACGTCGGTGATCGGCGCCAGCTGGCCGGTCTCGTCCTCGCTCAGCTCCGGAAGCTCCAGCGCGTCCCGCATCCGGTGCCGCAGCGGGTTGCCCATCCCCAGCCGTCGCACCGCGCGGTACAGGTCCCCGTTGGCGCCGGGGGTCAGCGAGACCTCCTCCAGGGCGCGCAGCTCCTCCAGCTCGGCTGACTGCTCATCCACCGTCTCGGCCACCTCCGGATCGTCGGTGGGCTCGGCCGCGTCGGTGGCCTCCGGCGCGGGTGCGCGGGTCTCCTCCGCGGCGGACGGAGAGAGAACGGAAGGCGACGGCGCCGCCGCGAGGAACGTCGAGAGGAGGAGAGAAGAGAGCATTCGGTCGTTCGCGGGGGAAAGCGGGCGAAATGCTAAGCGCCGCATCCTGGGTCTACAAACAACCGACCAGGCGGGCCATTCCTCCTTCTGTCGCTCTGTGATCGGGAGGTCAGAGGGACACGTGGTGTCCGGACCGCACTACTTCGCCGGCGCGCCGTGACCGGGGCCGATGACCTGGGGGAGATAGGCGGCGAAGTTGAAGTGCGGCGAGTTCTCCGCGTTGTGGCAACCCACGCACTGCGCCTGGTCCGGGCGGCCGAGGATGTTCGCCTTCTGGGGCGCCTGCACGTGCAGCGAACCGGGACCATGGCAGCTCTCGCAGCCCACGCCCTCGCGGCCGTCCACCTTGTCCACCCGGCAGACCCCGCCCGGCTGTTCCCAGCCGGTGACGTGACAGGTGATGCAGTCCAGGTGGTACTGCTTGGCGCCTTCCTTCAGCGTCTGGTAGCCGCGCGCGTGCTTGGAGCCCTCCCACACCGGGAAGGTCTGGGCGTGGCAGGCGCGGCAGGGCTGGTTGCCCACGAAGCCTGCCTCGCCGGCGGCGGGCGCCGGACAGTCCTGACCGTGCTCCTTGGCCCAGCCCAGGTTCAGCAGCCCCACGTCGCGGTCGTAGCGGGTGAGGAGTTCCTGCCCGGCAGGAGAGGAGGGGAGGGTGGTCTCCAGGGCGATGAAGCGGGCCCCGAACGAGTTCTTCCCCTCGCTGGTTGGCGGCGGCTCCTCCTGCAGGGTGTGGTACCGCCCGGCCAGCTCCTC
Source organism: Myxococcaceae bacterium (assembly GCA_036675345.1). GTDB lineage: Bacteria > Myxococcota > Myxococcia > Myxococcales > Myxococcaceae > JALYOC01. Next base: position 5,933 of record JAKFFE010000001.1, on the reverse strand, counting down.
CAGCTTGGCCTGCCGCAGCTCGCGCGCCTGGGGGCTCAACCGTGGATCGCTGATCTGCCGCTTGAGGATCTCCATCCGCTCCCCGGTGGCGTACAGCTCGCGCTCCACGTCGAAGCGGGTGCGGGCCAGCTCGAAGTCGCCCACCCCGCCGAAGGTCAGGTCCACCCGGACCAGCGAGCGGCCCTTGCTTTGGACCTGGACCACCGGCACCCGTCCCCGGACCAGCTTGTTCTCTTCCCCGGCGGGCTCGGCGCCGGCGTCGGCCACCACGATCAGATCCGCGTCCAGCGCCGGATCGGTGGCCGCCTTCTGCGCCGCGGCCAGCGGCTGCTGGAACAGGCCCACCACGAACTGGGCCCCTCCCGCGCGCGCGGCCTTGGCACCCTGCTGCAGCTGCTGTTCGGTCAGCGCCGACACCACCCCGATTCTCCGACCACCGCCCTCCAGCAGCCGCCAGGCGCCGGTCTCCAGGGAGGGAAGGCCCAGCGAGCGGGCGAACGGGGCGCCCCGGGCCTCGTCCAGCCGGCCCACCCCGCGCAGGTCCAGCTTCATCAGCCCGAAGGCCTCGGCCAGGGCCCTGGCCTTGCGCTCATCCTGGGGCACCTTGGCCGCGGGGAGCTGCTCGGCCCCGAACAGTGAGTTGCCTGCGTCGATGAACAGCAGCGGCTTGCCGCCCTGGCGAGCCTCGTCCAGCTGGGCGACCGCCCGGGCGATTCCGCCGCGCATGTTCTCGGTGCACCCACAGGGGGCCAGATAGCCGCGCAGCTCGGCGGCGATCATCAGGGTCAACCCGGGGGAGTGGGCGGCGGCGGGACGGGGCGCCTGCGGGACCACCGGCGCCGGAGGCTCGGGGGTGACCCGGCTGGCACAGGCCAGGGCTGCGAGCACACCCGTCAGGGCGATCCAGCGCATCCGGACGCCCCTCACCAGATGATGCTGTCCACCAGCTCGTCGATCTTCTCCCCCATCGCCTCCAGGCCGTTGGCCTTGGAGAGGTAGCCATCCGCGCCGACCTGTTCGGCCAGCTTGGACAGCTCCTCATCATTGAGGCTGGAGAAGAGGACGATCGGGATGTCCTGGGTGCCGTACTCGTTCTTCAGGGTCCGGCAGATGTCCGCCCCGGTGGCATCCGGCATGTGGATGTCGGTGAGGATCAGGTGCGGCTTCCAGGTCTGGAGGACCTTCTCGAACTCCATCAGGGTGGAGGTGGCCACGACCTCGTAGCCCCTGGCTTCGAGGACAGCCTTCTCCATCGCGAGGGTGATCTCGCTGTCGTCGATGAGGAGGATCTTGCGCTTCTCTTGCGACACGGGCGTCTCCAGGGGAGGTCTCTATAACGAACAGCGGCCTGGATTGGCCAGCTTCGTTCCACCACCGGTCGTTGACCGGACCTGGGCTGGGCGTTAAACGCCCGCCCCCCATGGATCCGCTCAAGCTCCCGTTGGAGGAACTGCTCTATCAGAGGCTCGGCAAGTTCTTCGATCAACTCAACGGGCGCAAGGTGCCGGGCCTGTACCGGGTGCTGATGGAACAGGTGGACCGGGCCGTCCTCCGTCAGGCGCTGGAGCGCAGCGAGGGGCAGATGAAGGACGCGGCCTCCTTCCTGGGGGTGGATCGCAACACCCTTGCCCGAAAGGCCAAGCGGCTGAAGGTGAACCACGGTTCGGGAGGTGAACGGTGAGTTCCGGGCTGTGGGCCCAGTTCGGCGCCCCCCAGGCGCGTCCGCCGTGGATCCCCCCGGTCCTGGAGGGTTGGACCTTCCTGACCCTGGCGGTGTGGCAGTGGCTGGGAATGGCGATGGTGCTGGTGCTGGCGGTGGTGGCCTCGGTGCTGGTCCAGCGGGCCGTGCTGTGGGTGGCCGCCCGGCTGACCCGCCTGACCCAGACCGAGTGGGATGACCAGCTGGTGGAGGCCGGCCGGGGACCGCTCAAGCTGCTGTTCTTCTCCGCGCTGGTGTTCTCCGGGACCCGGCTGCTGATGTTGCCCGGCCCGGTGGACGGGGGCTTCGAGATCGCCTGCCGCACCCTGCTGATCCTCTCCCTGGGCTGGTTCCTGCTCCGCTTCCTGCGCCTCTCCTCCGGGATGATGAGCGAGAAGCTGGCTCCGGAGGACGGCTTCCGGGTGCGCGGGGTCCGCACCCACCTGACCGTGCTCCGCAGCGTGATCGAAGTCGCGATCTACGTGGTGGCCGGCGCCCTGGTGCTGCTGCAGTTCGACATCGTCAAGAACGTGGGGGTCTCGCTGCTGGCCTCCGCCGGCATCGCCGGCCTGGCGATCGGTGTGGCCGCCCAGAAGTCGATCTCCAACCTGTTGGCCGGGATCCAGCTGTCGATCACCCAGCCGATCCGGATCGGCGATCAGGTGGTGATCGAGGGCGAGTGGGGGACGATCGAGGAGATCACCCTCACCTACGTGGTGGTGCGGATCTGGGACCTGCGCCGGCTGGTGATCCCGGTCTCGCAGTTCCTGGACAAGCCGTTCCAGAACTGGACCCGGACCTCGCCGGACCTGATGGGCTCGGCGATCCTGTTGGTGGACTTCGCCACCGATATGTCAGTCCTCCGCTCCGAGCTGGACCGGATCCTGGCCGAGGAGGGCAAGGCGCTGTGGGACGGGAAGGTGAAGACGATCGCGGTCACCGACTCCGGGGATCGGGTGATGACCGTGCGCGCGCTGGTCAGCGCCAAGGACGCCGGCACCCTGTTCGACCTGCGCTGCCTGGTGCGGGAGAAGCTGCTGGCCCGGTTGGCCCAGAACCCGGAGTGGCTGCCGGTGACCCGGACCCGGACCGAACCGCCGCTGCCGCCGGGTTCCCCCGCGCCCGCCTTCCCCGGACCGCCCTCCCGTCAGCCGTAGGTCTCCAGGTACTTCCGCAGCCGCAGCTTGCGGGCGGTGTTGGCGGAGCTCATGTAGCGCACGGTTCCGAAGATCGGCCGCTCCGGTCCCCAGGGACGGTCGAACCGCCCGAACACCCAGAAGATCCCGCTGTAGGAGTTGGGATCGCGGCCATCCAGCGCGTACTTGTTGTTGAGGTGGAGCAGCCGCTCCAGGGCCTGTTGGGGCGTGGCGGACCACTCCAGCACCCGCTTGCCCCACAGCATCCGCAGATAGTTGTGCATCACCCCCTCCCGGACCAGCTGTCGCTGGGCTGCGTTCCACAGCGGGTCCGCGGTCTGGGCCTTCTCCAGCACCTCCAGTGGGTAGAGATCCGGTCGGGGATCGCCGGCGTGCTTCTCCAGGGTGCGCTGCGCCCAGGCGGGCAGTGAGGTGTAGTCGGCGTAGTCCTCCCGGTGGTGGCAGAAGTTGAAGCCCAGTTCGCGCCACACCACCAGCTGATCCAGGAAGGCCTCGGCGGAGGCGGAGACCTTCCAGAAGCCCTCCCGCTTTCCGCTCCGGGGCTGGACCTGATCCGGCGACCAGCCCTCCTGCTCCATCAGCCGCCAGAACACCTCGTGCGCGGAGAGGTGGCCAAAGTGGAGGTACGGCGAGAGCCCGCTGGTGGCCTGGAGGTCGGGGTGGTTGCGGTCCTCGGCGTAGGCCTCCAGCTGCTGGTGGAGGAAGGTGTCCAGCTGCCTTCGGGCGGCGGCCGCGCCTCCGGGCAGGGCGGCGCGCGGCACCGAGTGGTCGATGGGGAGGACACCACCCTCCAGGAAGGGAAGGGCGGGAGTGAGCCAGCGGCGGGTGATCTCCGGGCGGATCTTCGGTGTCCCCGGGAGGGCCAGCCGGGCGAGGGGCTTCGCTGCGGGCTTGTCGTGGATGAACTCCTCCAGATGCGATTGCACCCACCGTCGGAAGGCGAAGGCGGTGAGGAAGGACCGCCCGGGGAGGGCAAGCGGGATCAGCCCGTTGCCGTCCACCGCCTCCAGTCGGACCGGCACCTGGTGCACCGCCGCGGCCAGCATCCGGGGCAGGAAGAAGGCGGGGAACTGGTCGGTCACGGTCACGCAGGCATCGGTGGCCAGGGCGGCCAGGAGGCCGCGGCCCTCGCCCGGAGCCGGCTCCACGTAGGGCAGGTAGGTCACCCCCTTGGCCGCCCGGTGTTCGCGCATCCCGTCCAGGACGAAGCCGTGCAGCCGATCCGAGGCCCACGGATAGCCGGCCCGCAGCGCCTCCAGCACCACCAGCGGTCTGCCCAGCTCCTTCGCCCAGGCCACCGCGCGATCCAGCGAGGGGTTCCACTGCAGCCGCCGGGCGGAGGTCATCCAGTAGAGCACGTAGCGTCCGTCCCGCTTCACCGGCCCTTCGCGCAGCACCTGGACCCGGGGAGCGGGGGACAGCAGATCGGGGGGCCGGGACGAGGCGGGGGGCATAGGGAGGGTGGGTGCAAAACCAGCCCGGAACGCGCGCGACGTCCAGTGACGAATCTCGGAGTGGAGGATATGAGGCGCGCATGTTCCGCCCCCTGCTCCTCTCGCTGCTGCTGTTGCTGGTGGTCGCCTGCGCCGGTCCCTCTCCCAAGCCCGACCCCGCGGCTCCGGGCGCCGGACAGCAGCTATCACTCCGCTTCGACTGGCCGGAGGGCGTCACGGTGGCGGTGCGCACCGAGGAGCAGAAGGAGCGCCAGGGGCAGGTGGTGGAGCGCAGCGTGGAGACCGAGACCCAGAGCTGGGAGCGGGTGGGCACCGAGCTGCGGATCCGCACCGCGGAGGTGAAGTCGGAAGGCAACGACGAGCTGGCCCGGCTGCTGGAGCAGGTCACCCCGCCCACGGTGGTGGTCGATCTGCAGACCGCCAAGCTGCTCCGGCTGGACGGTTTGGAGGCGACCCTCGCGGCGCTGCAGGGGGCGTTGGCGGAGGCGGACGAGGCGCCGGCGGACCAGGAGAAGATGACCACCCTGCTCACCCGGTCGGTGGAGTCCGCCTATCAAAGCGAATGGGAGTCGCTGGTTGCCTTCTGGGCCAACAAGACTGTGACCCTGGGGCAGTCGGTGAAGGGAGAAACGGTGGGGCCGGCGGGCCTGCCGGGCACCGATGAGGTGAAGCAGGACTATGAGTTCCGCGCCGAGCGCGCCATTCCCTGCACCGGCAAGACGGTGGAACAGCGCTGCGTGCTGCTCACCTACCGCTCCACCCCGGACAAGGCGCTGCTCCCGGAGATCGCCAACCAGATGATGCAGGCCACCGCCGAGGCGGCCGGGCAGTCCACCCGGGACCTGCCGCCGATCACCCGCTTCGAACTCTCCAGCACGGTGGAATTGGTGACCGAGCCGCAGACGCTGCTCCCCCACCGGTTGGAGAAGAAGCGGACGATGATCATCGGCTTCGAGGTCCCCGGGCACGGGAAGGTGGAGATGACCCAGGTGGACAGCGAGACCACTTCCTATCGCTACACGCCGGCGAGGTAGCGCGGGCGGGCGATGCCAGCCAGGGCCCGGGTGTTGCTGGAGCCGGACGCACTGGTGGCGAGCTATCCCAGGGCGGGCTCAACCGGTCATCGCAACGGCTCGGTTGAACACCTCGGATGGTTTCATCCAGTCCAGTGTCTGTCGAGGGCGGTTGTTCAGAAGCGCTGCGATGTGGTCGAGCTCCGGCTGAGTCTTCTCGCCCAGGTCTGCTGTGCGAGGGAGGAACTGGCGTAGGAGCCCGTTGGTGTTTTCGTTGCTGCCGCGTTGCCAGGGACTGTGAGGGTCACAGAAGTACACCTCGACTCCGCTCGAGATGGTGAAGGCCGCGTGTTGGGACATCTCCTTGCCTTGGTCCCACGTCAGCGTTCGTCGGAGTTCCGCCGGAAGGCGCTTCACGAGCTGCGCCAGCGCGTCCCGCACCTCGGCAGCGGAGCGACCGTTCGGTAGTGCCGCGAGCATTACGAAACGACTCTTCCGCTCAACCAAGGTGGCTATCGCCGACTTTCCTCCGCGGCCGATGATGAGGTCTCCCTCCCAATCTCCTACGACGGCCCTGGCCTCCACTTCAGGGGGACGGGCACTGATCATG
>JAKFFE010000004.1:0-50066 GCA_036675345.1 Myxococcaceae bacterium | reverse complement strand
CGTCGCCGAAGAGGCCCGCCTCGCTGAAGAGGCCCGCGTCGTCGAAGAGTCCCGCCTCGCCGAAGAGGCCCGCCTCGCCGAAGAGGCCCGCGTCGCCGAAGAGGCCCGTCTCGCCGAAGAGGCCCGCGTCGCCGAAGAGGCCCGCGTCGCCGAAGAGGCCCGCGTCGCCGAAGAGGCCCGCCTCGCTGAAGAGGCCCGCGTCGTCGAAGAGGCCCGCCTCGCCGAAGAGGCCCGTCTCGCCGAAGAGGCCCGTCTCGCCGAAGAGGCCCGCGTCGCCGAAGAGGCCCGCGTCGCCGAAGAGGCCCGTCTCGCCGAGGAACTCCGCCATCGGGAGGCCGAGGAGGCCCGAGAGCGGGCCTACTCCGAGCAGGCTGCTCAAGAGATCCAGGAGGCCCGCGAAGAGGTCGCGCGGTTGGCTCGAGAGGCCGACGAAGAGGCCTTGGCGGCCCAGCAGAGCCCCCTTCCTCAGGAGTGGGACGCCCCGGGACCCTCCGGGGCAGCACACCTCCTGGAAGAGGAGGCGATGCGTGCGGCGCGGTTGGACGCAGAGCAGCGGGTCGCCGCCGAGGTCCACGAGGCACTGCGTCGGTCGCGCGCCGATGCCTCCGACGCCTGGCTGAGCGAGCCTGCCGGCAGCCCTTCCGTTTCCGCGGACCCCGGGCTGGATGCAATGCCGTTGCTGGAGGCGACCCCGGCCATGGAGGAGGTGCCGCTCCTCGAGGCCGCACCGGAGCTCCCCGCCCCCGAGGACCTCCCGTTGCTGGAGGCGGTCCCCGAACCCGTCCTTCCTTCGGCCGCCAACATGGATTGGGGCCAGGCGATCACCGCCCCCAATGCGATGCCTCCCGAGGGCTGGGAAGCGCTGCTGGCCAGGTCAGACCCGGCGAGCACTTCCCCGATCACCTTGCCTCCCGGTGGCTGGGAGTCGCTGCTGGCCCGGTCCACTCCCGTCGCCGATCCCAAGGAGATCGTGGTCGGGGATCTGGACTCCGGACAGGAGCTGGAGATCGGCGCGCTGGGAGAGATCCTGGTGGGCGATGTGGAGGCCGACACTGCGCCCGCGGGGATCCCGGAGACCACCATCCCGGAGTTCCCCTTCGAGCCTCCGGAGTCGGACGCAGCGGACTCCTTCTGGACCATTCCCACCGGCCAGCCGCGAAAGCCGGTCGGCGCCTATCCCGGCAAGACCTCTCCCTCGGTGCCCGCCCCGCCGCAGTTCGCGGATGAGAAGGACCTGTGGCGGATTGTCGCCTTCGACAAGAACCCCGACGACTCGCTGTCCTCCTCCTTCGAGGAGGCGCTCAAGAAGGTGGATGCCCACCTCGAACGCCTGGTGGGGATGCCCGAGCTCTCGGAAATCCCGGAAGCGGAGTCGATCGTGGAGGCCTCCATCGAGGCCATGCCCAGCGGACCCCTCCCTCCGCCGGTCGGAGGTGATCCGACGGCCGCTAACATTGGCGTCGAACCTGGGTTAATGACCGGGTTGGACGAGTTGGAAGACCTCTGGCCGTTTGACGAGGACGATTTGGCTGAAGAACCCTCAGATCCCGTGGAGGCCGCGAAGCTCCGCCGTCAGCGGTTGCTGCGTCGTGCCATGGAGAACATGGGCGCCTTGCAGCCTCGCCCCAGCGCCGCCCCCGCGGCTGCTGCCGGGACTGCGCCTTCCAACCCGACTCCCACCTCCAATGCCCCCAACGCCGCGAACGGCAGCTCGGTGGAGGAGAGGCAGTTGGCCACGGCGATCGAAGGGCGCTTCGCCGAGCTCAAGACCGGCAAGGATCACTTCGAGATCCTGGGGTTGCCCAAGAACGCCACCAAGGAGCAGGTGAAGGCCGCCTTCCTCAGCCTGGCCAAGGTGTTCCACCCGGACCGCCTGCCCCAGTCGATGGCCAGCCTCGCCGCGCAGGGGACCTCGGTGTTCGAGTCGATCCGCGAGGCCTACGAGGTCCTCTACGACGACCAGAAGCGCACCGCCTACCTCTCCACCGTCAGCAAGCCCAAGCCTCCGGCCGGAACCCCGCAGTCCACGGGCCCCAAGGCAGTCGCGGACGCCAGCGAGCAGTTCAAGCGGGGCGAGGTCGCCTTCAAGAAGCGCGAGTTCAAGCCCGCCGAGGAACTTTTCCAGCGCGCCTGGGAGCTGGACCCGCTGCCGCTGTACCTGGCCGCCAAGGCCTGGGCCATCTACATGGACCCGGCCCGCAAGTCAGAGGCTCCCACTGCCAAGTCGATGATGGCCGAGGCGGTCCGCAAGGATCCCCAGTGTGACCGCGCCCACTACCAGCTGGGCGTGATCGCGCGCGTGGAGAACGACACCGACCGCGCCGAGCGCCACTTCAAGGACGCGATCCGCGCCAACCCCAAGCACCTGGAGGCGAACCAGGAGCTGCGGCTGATCGAGATGCGGAAGAAGAACCCTCCCGGCAAGAAGGGCTTCTTCCGCTAGGAGTCTGTCTCCAGGAACCGGGCCAGCACCGCCCGGTCCTCGTCTGCCATGGACAAGAACTCCACCCCCATCCCCGGATCCTCCCCGTCCTTGGGGAACCTGCGGACCCAGGCCACCCGCGCCTGCGCGTTCAGGGGCCGGGGCTCGCCGGGAACCTGGAACTGGAGGGAGAGCGACTCGCCCTCCTCCAGCAGCAGCTCCGATCGAAGGAAGGTCCCGCCGGTGGAGAGATCTCCGGATTCGAACAGGAGTTCTCCCACCCCGTCGGAGTCGGTTGCGCGGATCTCCGCGTTGAGGGACCGACGGGCAAAGCGTCGCTGCTCTTGCGCCATCCCGCAACGACAGTGCCCGGCCTCTCTCCTGTCAAGCAATCACCGGAACCGTTTGGGCCCCCTGCTCGTCTGTCGGGGGAGCACTCAAGGTGCGGAGTTGTGCGTGCAAACGTTTGACATGTCTCGGTACCGGACGGGATCATCCGCGCACACGCCGGCCCATGTGCGGGCCCGTACCTGCGCATAGAAAGGCGACGACGACGTGGCCAAGCAGCACCTCCTCCTGGTTGATGGTGACGCAAAAAGCCTGCGCGTCATGGAGGTCAGCCTCAAGAAGTCTGGCTTCTCCGTGACCACCGCCATTGACGGGAAGGACGCGCTGGAGAAGGTCCAGATCAGCCCGCCCGACCTGATCCTCTCCGACACCAAGATGCCGGAGATGGACGGCTTCGAGCTGTGCAAGGCGGTCAAGGCGGACGAGAAGTTCCGCGCCATCCCCTTCGTGTTCCTCACCAACCAGAAGTCGGTGGAGTTCAAGGTGAAGGGGCTGGAGCTGGGCGGCGACGACTACCTGACCAAGCCGATCTACATCAAAGAGATCGTCACCCGCGTGAAGATGATCCTCACCAAGGCGGAGAAGGAGAGGTTCGAGCGCAAGGACACCAAGGGTGGCTTCTCCGGCAACCTGGCCGACATGGGGGTGGTGGATCTGGTCCAGACCTTCGAGATGGGCCGCAAGACCGGCACCATCCGGCTGGACGGAGGCGGGGAGCGCGTGGGCAGCGTCTTCTTCCGCGAGGGCAAGGTGGTGGACGCGGAGATGGGCCGGCTGAAGGGCGAGAACGCCTTTCACCGGATGCTGAACACCTTCGAGGGCAAGTTCGACGTGCAGTTCGGCCCGGTGGAACGGCCGGACCGGATCGAGGTCTCCACCCAGGGCCTGCTGATGGAGGGCATGCGCCGCCTGGACGAGTGGGGCCGGATGCTGGAGCAGCTGCCTCCGGTGGAGACGGTCTTCGAGATCGACTACCGGCAGCTGGCGGATCGGCTCTCCGAGATCCCGGACGAGGTCAACGGACTGCTGCGGCTGTTCGACGGCAAGCGTCCGCTGAGCCGGGTGGTGGAGGACTCCGATTTCGAGGACCTGGCCGCGCTGGGGATCATCAGCAAGCTGTACTTCGAGGGGCTGATCCGGGAGATGGGCTCCGCTCCGGCGGACGCTCCGGAAGAGCGCCCCGGGATCGAGCAGTGGCTCAAGGCGCCGCTCTCCACCGAGCAGGCCGAGGCCCCCGCAGCGGCGGCATCGGTACCGGCTCCGCCCCCGGCCAAGCCCGCGGAGGAGAAGCCGCCGCAGCCGGTGGCGACCATCCCCCCGTCGATGAAGCCAGCCGCCAACAAGGCTGCGCCGCTCAATGAGACCAAGTCCCGCCCGCCCGCGGTGGCACCGCTCAAGGCGGTCCCGGCGGTGGAACCCGAGCCCGAGCCCCTCCCGCTGCCCGCTCCGCGCAAGGAGCTGGCGGACGAGCCGCTGACCGCGGCGGCGAACGTCATTCCCTTCACCCCCAAGCCGGCGCCCAGCAAGCCGGCGGCTCCGCCCCTGCAGCTGGCTCCGCCCAAGGGGGTGGAGGACGTGGCGCCCGCGGCGCGGACCCCGCCCTTCTCCCCGCTGCCTCCCGCCGAGCGCGGTGCCGACGGCGCCCGCAACGCGCTGGCCGCCGAGTGGAGCAAGATGGACGTGGAGGGAGGGGGAAGCTCCAGCGGTTGGGGTGCCTCGCCCGGATGGTCTCCGGCCCGCTACATCCCGCCTCCTTCCTCTCCGGGCGCCCCGACCTCTTCGCCTCCCGCGCCAGCCCAGCCGGTGGGGCACGCGCCGCCCTCCACGCCCCCGGGCCTGGAGCCCAGGACCGCTGCTCCGGTGCCGGGTGGACGCCTCTCGGCGGAGCTCGCGCCGCGGCCCCAGTCGGCGCCGGTCAGCCCCGCGCCCAGCGCCGGCCCGGTGTCGGTCCACACCTTTGCTCCGCCCGCGCCGGCCCCCGGCCCGGAACCGGTCCTGCTGGACAAGGTGGTCCGGGGCCCGGAGCAGGCGCTGCCCCGCGGTCCGGTGTTCGGCGGCGCCGCCACCGAGCCGATCCCCTTGCCGCCGCCCGTCTCTCCGGCGCCGGCCCAGCTGGCGCTTCCTCCCTATCCGGGGCACGGGGTTGGACCTGCGCCTCTCACCCACGCCGGGCCGTCGGCGCCGTTGAACGTGGTCCCGGTGGCCTCCCCGGCGACTTTCTCCGGGCCGATGCGCACCGCCACCTCCGAGGCGCCGACCGGGGAGATCCCGGTGCAGATGACCGCGCGGGGCAAGGGGCGCACCGGGCTGTTCGTGGCCCTGGGCGCAGGCGCGCTGATCGCCGCCGGCGCTGCGTTCGTGGTCCTCAAGGACCGGGCGCCGGTCACCGCACCCCCGGTGGTCGCGCTCCCTGCGCCCGCCGTGGTTCCCGCCGAGAAGCCGGTGGAGCCGCCGGTGGTCAAGCCGGTCGAGAAGCCGGTGGAGGCGCCGGTGGCAGTCGCCCCGGTGGTCACCCCGCCCCCCGCCCAGCCGGAGAAGAAGCCGGAACCGGTGGCCGTCGCACCGCAGCCCAGGCCGGCCCCGGTGGAGAAGGCCCCCGCGCCCTCCGCCGACCCGGAGGCGGAGTACGCCGCGCTGGTGAAGTCCGCCAAGGTGGCGATCCAGGGCGAGCGCTACGGCACCGCGATCAAGGGCTTCCGCAGCGCGCTGAAGCTCAAGCCGGACTCGGTGGAGGCCAAGGCCGGGCTGGGGATTGCCCTGGTCAACGGCAGCAGCAGCGACGGGGCATTGCGCGAGGCCACCCGGGTGCTCCAGGAGGCGGTCCGCGCCGAGGAATCCAACTCCCGCGCCTGGCTGGCCCTGGGAATGGCGTACCAGTTCACGGGAGAAGACGGGAAGGCCGTGAGCGCGTACAAGAAGTACCTGCTGCTGGAGCCGACGGGATCCTCTGCTGGTGAGGTCCGGATGATGCTTCAGGAGCTGGGGCAGTAACCTTCGTGCGCGTTCTGGGTATCGAAACCTCCTGTGATGAGACGGCGGCGGCGGTCGTGGAAGACGGCCGGCGTGTGCTCTCCGACGTGGTCTCCACCCAGGTGGACATCCACCGTCGCTGGGGAGGGGTGGTCCCGGAGCTGGCCAGCCGCAACCACGTGGTGCAGGTGATGCCGGTGATCCACGAGGCGCTGACCCGCGCCCAGGTGACCCTCTCGGACATCGATCTGCTCTCGGTAACCTCCGGGCCCGGGCTGATCGGCGCGCTGTTCGTGGGGATCCAGGCCGCCAAGGCGATCTCGATGGCGCGGGGCATCCCCCTGGTGGGGGTGAACCACCTGGAGGGCCACCTGCTGGCGATCCGGCTGGCGGAAGTGGCCCCCGAACCGCCCTTCCTGGGGCTGGTCGTCTCCGGGGGGCACACCAGCCTCTACGAGGTCCGCGACTACGGCGAGTACCGGCTGGTCGGCTCCACCCGCGACGACGCCGCCGGCGAGGCCTACGACAAGGTGGCGCGCCTCCTGGGGTTGCCCTACCCGGGCGGTCATCCGATCGATCAGCTGGCCCAGCAGGGGGACCCGACCGCGATCAAGTTCCCGCGGGCGCTGCCCCAGGAGAACCTGATCGAGTGGTCCTTCTCCGGGCTGAAGACCTCGGTGCTCAACCACCTCAAGACCCATGGGATCCCCCAGGGCCAGGCCCTGGCCGATCTGTGCGCCTCCTTCCAGGAGGCGGTGGCCGATGCCTTGACCCGCAAGGTGGTCTTCGCCGCCCGTTCGCTGAACCTCAAGCGGGTGGTGTTCTGTGGCGGGGTGGCGGCCAACTCGCGGCTGCGCTCGCTGGGCCAGGAACGCGCCGCCAACCGCGCCCTGGACCTGTTCCTTCCTCCCGTCCGGCTGTGCACCGACAACGGCGCGATGATCGCCGTCGCCGGCTACCACGCCTACCGCCGCGGCGGTCGCGCCGGGCTCACCCTGGGCGCCGATCCCGCCTGGCGCCTCTGACAGGTTCCTCCCCATGACCGACTCACCGCAGGATCTCCTCCGCCGATACGGGCTGAAGGCCAAGCACAGCTGGGGCCAGAACTTCCTGGGCGACGCCGGGATCCTGGGACAGATCGCCGACGCCGCCCGCCTGCAGCCAGGCGAGGTGGTGGTGGAGCTGGGGCCGGGCCTGGGACACCTGACCCGGGCCCTGCTGGACACTGGCGCCCGGGTGGTGGCGGTGGAGCGCGATCGGGACATGGTCCGGGTGCTGGAGGACCAGAAGCTGCCCCACCTCACCGTGGTCTCCGGGAACGCGGCCACGGTGGGGTTCAAGGAGGTGGCGGGCACCTCGCCGGTGGTGGTGGTGGGGAACCTGCCGTACCACCTCTCCAGCTCGATCCTGTTCCAGGTGCTGGAGCAGCATCAGGACGTGCGCCGCGCGGTCTTCACCCTGCAGCAGGAGGTGGTGACCCGCATCTCCGCCCAGCCGGGCAACCGGGACTACGGCCTGCTCACGGTGCTGCTGGGCCTGTACTTCGACGTGGAGGAGCTGTTCTCGCTGCCCTCGCGGATGTTCCACCCGCCGCCCAAGGTGGACTCGGCGGTGGTGCTGCTGGAGGGCCTGCTTCAGCCGCGCGCCGCCATCCGCGACGACGCCCGCTTCATCAAGCTGGTGAAGGCCTCGTTTGCCCAGCGGCGCAAGACCCTATGGAATTCGATCCGCTCCGATCCGGGGCTGGGCACGGATGAACAGCTGGCCGCCGCGCTGGAGACCGCGGGGATCGATCGCACCCGCCGTGCGGAGACCCTGTCCACCGAGGAGTTCGCGGCCATCGAGCGGGCGCTGTAGCAATCGCGCCGCCTCCCCTGCGTCTGGGGAGGGTGATGCTCCGCCGGGGTCCACTCCACCGCATGCTAGCTTTCGGCTCGTGACGCCCCCCGAGCCACCTCCCGGCGCTCCGGAACCCAACAAGCTGTGGGCCACCAGCCAGGAGTTGGCCCGCGCCGCCCTGGCCGAGCTCTCCTCCGGTGCCGATCAGCTCCGGGAGGCAGGGCTGCGCGCGCCCCCTCCCACCGCGCGGGTGCGTTCCTTCGTGCACGGCTTCGTGCTGCCCTTCCTGATCGCCCGACGGCTGTGGAGGACGCCCGGAGAGCGCGGCCCCTACCTCAAGGTGGTGCTGTGGCAGCTGACTGTCACCCTGGCCATTTGCCTGGGGCTGGCGTTGCTCTCCAATGACTGGCGGGAGGACGTGGTTCCCCCCGAGGCGCTGCGCGCCCGCGCCGAGGTCTTCCGGGAGGAGGGGAGGCGCCTGGCCGGGCTGGCCCAGGCCGACGCGCCGGTGTTGCTGCCCTACACCCGGGAGCAGCTGCTGAAGATCCGGCAGGAGGAGGCGGCGGAGGCCAGACCGGAGGTCCTCCGGCAGGAGAGGGCGGTGAAGGAGGCGCTCCGGCTGGCGGCCGAGGCCCGCCGTGCTGCCGCCGCCGCCCGCGGCACCGAGCAGGAGGCGAAGGCCGGCCAGGAGGCAGAGGCGCTGGGGCAGGAGGAGGCGGAGGCCATCGCCGAGCTGGAGGCGGCCAGAGTGGCGGCAAGGGAGGCGGAGGCCGCGGTCCAGCAGCTGCTTGCCGCTCTCCCGGGGCTGCAACCGGAGACGTCGTCAGCTCCTCCGCGGAAGAAGGGGGGGACGGTCCGGTTCGGTGGAGGCCCGGACGGGAAGGGGGTCCAGGTCCGGTTCGGAGACGAGGAGGATCCGCCGAACGAAGCAGACGGACCGACCGCGCCGGAGCCGGTGGAGCTGCTGGCCCGGGGCGTGGCGGAGGCCGAAGGCGAGGACCTGGCGGAGGAGGAGACCGACGCCGAGCGGCTGGAGCTGTTCCGGCGCGCTCTCACCCGAACGGCGGAGGGGCGGGAGCGTCAGGCGGCGGCGCTGGAGAAGCGGGCGGCGGAGATCGAGAGGGCAGGGGGCCTGTTCATCCACCGCACCCTGCTGTTCTGGGCGGTGGTGTTCTCGTTGCTGTACGTGGTGCAGACGCTGGTGATCTGGCTGAGCCGGGAGTTCCACGACCAGATCGAGAGCCGCGCCTCGCGGCTGATCGGCATGCCCCCGGAGGAGCTGGTGGAGCACCCGAAGGTCCGGGTGAACCTCCGGTGGATCCGCAAGAAGCTCAAGCGCCGCTGGCGGGCGCTGTTCGTGTTCGGCACCGGGCTGCCGTTGATCTACGTGATCACCGCGCCAGTGCCGTGGCTCTCCTCGGTGCTCAGCGCGCTGTGGTTCGCCTACTGGTGGGTGGTGTGGTCCGCCGCCCGGACCTCCTACGCGTGGACCGAGCCTCCGCGCGACCCGTGGTACCTGCGCGGCTGGACCTTGCTGACCACCCGGGTGTTCCTCTTCCGCTGGGCCGGGCCCCGGGCCTACGGACAGCTGTGGCGCCGCTTCACCCAGTCGGTGTTCGCGCCCGCCGCCTGCTTCGAGAAGCAGCCCTGGACCATGGCCGGGCTGGGGCTGGCCCGGGGGCTCGGCAGCCTCCCGGTGCTCAAGATCTTCCTGCGCCCGTTCTTCCCGCTGGCCTCGGCGGTGTTGATCGAAGAGCGCCGGGGCCGGCTGTTCACCACCCAGGAGGTGGTGGCGCCGGTGCTGACTGCGGAGCTGCTGCCGCCCGAGGATGCGGGGCCGGACGATTCGGAGCCGACGCTGTAGGCGGACCCAGAGGCGGTGGCGCTCGGGTCGCGGGGCCGGCGGGCCGAAGCGGCCCACCGCGGTCCCTAGTCCATCGGATGCAGCCGCTTGAGGCGGGCCACGATCCGGGCCTTCGCGCCTTGCGGTTTGGAAGCCGTCGCCGGCTTCTTCTTCTCCACCGAGGTGGCCAACCGGGCAACCTCCCGGGGCAGCTCGGAGCGCTCGGAGGAGGAGGTGGTGGTGGTCCCCCGGGCGGGGCGCTTCCGCTCCGGCACGGCTAGTACTTCCGGCGGTTGGCGATGGCGCGCAGCATCCCGCCGTTCTTGGCCAGGAACGCGCGGAAGTCCTCTTCGCTCAGCTTCATCCGGGTCAGCACCCCGGAGAGGATGTCCTCCAGCTCGCCGGCGTTGGGCTTCTTGAGCTCCATCGCGATCTTCAGCATCGCCACGCCGTACAGCGGGCTGTCGGAGACGTCGTGCGGCACCGGGGCGGCAGTGGTGGTCTCCGCCTCGGGGGCCGAACGCGCGGTCGTCTCCCCGGACTCGACCACCGTCGATTTGGAACCCTGGCGACGCTTCATGACCCCTCCTGGCCCGTTCCAGTACAGCCGGAACGCATCATGTGACGTTACGTTGCCATGCATTTGCCGTCAACCCACGGTGGCGGGATCATTGGCCTTTTCCAGCGAACCGTTGCGGAAGTCACACGCCTCTGCCAAGGTGCGCGCGCCTTCCAGGCCCGGTAAATCGGCTCTTGGCGCGTTTCTGGGACCCGCGGAAGGCACGGGGCCGGCACCCTGCCGGTGGAGGCCGGAACGTCGGATGGACAACCGCTACATCGTCGTCGAAGGCCCTATCGGCGTCGGCAAGTCGAGCCTCACCAACATCCTCTCGGAGCGCTTCAAGGCGCGGAAGATCATGGAGGTGGTGGAGGAGAACCCGTTCCTCAACAGCTTCTACTCGGACCGCGCCAAGTTCGCGTTCCAGACGCAGATGTTCTTCCTGCTCTCGCGCTTCAAGCAGCAGCAGGACCTGTTCCAGCAGGACCTGTTCAGCTCGGTGACCGTCAGCGACTACCTGTTCGCCAAGGACCGGATCTTCGCCACCCTCACCCTGGACAAGAACGAGCTGGCTCTCTACGACCGGGTCTATGACGCCCTGGGGACGCGGGTGGCCAAGCCGGACCTGGTGATCTACCTCCAGGCCCGCCAGGACGTGCTGCTGCACCGGATCAAGAAGCGCGGGCGGGAGTTCGAGCGCCGGTTCGATCCCCAGTACCTGGAGGACCTGACCCGGACCTACAACGACTTCTTCTTCCACTACAGCGACACCCCGCTGCTGGTGATCAACACCTCGGACATCGACTTCGTGAACAACCAGGATGACCTGGAGAATCTCCTGTCGGTGATCCGCAAGACCAAACACGGGACCCACCACTACATCCCCGTTTCGGTGAAGCGCGGTTAGACTTCCAATCGACGCACACCCTGGCCCCCGGCGATCCGACCTGTCGGACGGTGAGGGGACAAGCAGGGTGGGCGCCGACAGACCCGCAGTCTCCCCAAAAAGGAGGTGAACCGTGAAGGACCAGGTCACCATCCACACGCTGAAGAAGATGAAGCAGGCCGGCCAGAAGATCTGCATGGTCACGGCCTACGACGCGACGTTCGCCCACATCCTCGACCAGTCCGGCGCCGACGTGCTGCTGGTCGGTGATTCGCTGGGGATGGTGATCCAGGGCAACGACTCCACCCTGCCGGTGACCATGGACCAGATGGTCTACCACTCGCGGATGGTCACCCGCGGCGCCAAGCGGGCCCATGTGGTGGGCGACATGCCCTTCATGAGCTACCAGGTCTCCGCCGACGAGGCAGTGCGCAACGCCGGGCGGCTGATCTCCGAGGGCGGCTGCGGTTCGGTGAAGCTGGAGGGCGGGGAGGAGTTCTCCGACACCGTCCAGAAGATCGTCCGCGCCAGCATCCCGGTGATGGGCCACCTGGGCCTCACCCCGCAGTCGGTCCACAAGATGGGCGGCTACGTGGTGCAGGGGAAGGACGAGCAGGCGGCGCGCAAGATCCTGCGCGACGCGATGGCCCTGGAGGCCGCCGGTTGCTACGCGCTGGTGCTGGAGGCGGTGCCGATGGAGTTGGCGGAGCAGATCACCGCCCGGCTCTCCATCCCCACCATCGGGATCGGGGCCGGGGTGTCCACCGACGGCCAGGTGCTGGTGTGCTACGACTTCTTGGGGATGAACCCGGAGTTCAAGCCCAGGTTCGTCAAGCGCTACGCGGACCTGTTCGGGACGATCAAGACCGCCACCGAGACCTTCTTTGGCGAGGTGCGGGCCGGGACCTTCCCCACCGAGGACCACTCCTTCAAGTCCAAGTCGATCCGCCTGGTCTCCAGCAACAAGGCGCCGGAGCCCTCCACCGAAGCGGATGGTGAGACGAAGGTCGCTGTCTACGGCGTCCCGGTGTAGATCGCCGCTCGACTCCCCGGGCGCCGGCCTCCTGTTGCGGCTCCCGGGCACCGACCTGGCGTTCCTCCGATGACTCTCCGCATCCTCCGCACCCTTGATGAGGTCGTCTCCTTCGAGAAGGAGACCCACCGTGCCGGGCAGCGCCTGGCGCTGGTGCCCACCATGGGTTTTCTGCACCAGGGGCATGTGTCCTTGATGCAGGAGGCCCGGGGCCAGGCCGAGGTGGTGGCGGTCTCGATTTTCGTCAACCCCACCCAGTTCGGTCCCCAGGAGGACCTGGCCCGCTATCCCCGCGATCTGGAGGGGGACCTGGAGAAGTGCCGCGGCGCCGGGGTGGCGGTGGTGTTCGCGCCCGAGCCCGCCGAGGTGTACCCGCCCGGCGCGCAGACCTTCGTGGAGGTCACCCAACTGCAGCAGGGGCTGTGCGGCGCGCGCCGCCCCGGACACTTCCGCGGGGTGGCCACCGTGGTCACCAAGCTGTTCACCCTGTTCCGTCCGGACCTCGCCTTCTTCGGGGAGAAGGACTACCAGCAGCTTCAAGTGATCAAGCGTCTGAACCGGGACCTCCACCTGCGGGTGCAGGTGGTGGGCAGCCCCACCGTGCGCGAGGCGGACGGCCTGGCGATGTCCTCCCGCAACGTCTACCTCTCCGCGGACGAGCGCCGCCGGGCCCTGAGCCTCTCCTCCGGGTTGAGGGACGCGCGCGCCCTGGCCGCGAAAGGGGTCAAGGACGCCCAGGCCCTGGTGGCCGCGGTCCGGGCCCGTCTGCAGGAGGCGCAGGTCCGCGAGGACTACGTGGAGCTGGTGGACGCCGAGACCCTGGCCCCGCTCACCACCCTGGTCAGCGGGCAGCCCGCCCGGCTACTGGTCGCCGCCTTCCTGGGCAACACGCGGCTCATCGACAACGTCGGCGTCGACGGTTAAGGCGAACCCACGTGGCGGCAGACAAGGCGAAGGAGGGGGAGAAGCTGATCGCGGAGAACCGCAGGGCGCGGTTCGACTACCACGTGGAGGACAGCGTGGAGGCTGGCCTGATGCTGATGGGCAGCGAGGTCAAGAGCCTGCGCGACGGGAAGGTGAACCTCAGCGACTCCTACGGGCTGCCCAAGAACGGCGAGCTGTACCTGCTCAACGCCCACATCGGTCCCTTCAAGGCGGCGGCGATTTTCGGGCATGAGCCCCTGCGCGCGCGCAAGCTTCTGTTGCACCGAGAGCAGATCGACAAATGGACCACCAAGGTCAATGAGCGGGGCTACTCGATCATTCCCTTGAGGCTCTACTTCAAGAACGGACGCGCCAAGGTGCTGCTCGGGCTGTGCACGGGCAAGAAGCACGAGGACCGGCGTCAAGACATCAAGGAGCGGGAGACTCGCCGCGAGATGGATCGCGCCATTCGGCGCCGGTGAGACTCCCCACGGACGGACATGGACCCTCGCGGCCCTGAGAAGAAAGAACGCCTGCTCAACGCCCTCAACCTGGGCATGGTGATGGTGCACCTGGACGCCCGCCGGCCGGGGGTGGTGGTGCCCCAGGCCCTGCGCGACGAGGCGCACCTGCGCCTGAACCTCTCCTACCGGTTCGATCCGCCCGACCTCTCGGTGAACGAGTGGGGGGTGCGACAGTCGCTCAGCTTCGGCGGCTCGCGCTTCTCGGTGGGCATCCCCTGGTCGGCGCTGTTCGCGGTGACCAGCCACGTGACCAAGGAGTTCTGGATGTTCGTGGAGGATCTCCCCCCGGAGCTCCTCTCCGCGCCCCCCACCGGCGCCGAGGATTCGGCCCCCCCTCCCCCCCGCGCGGTGGGCCGGCCGCAGCTGCGCACCGTGGCCCCGCTGTCCGCCGAAGGGACCGAGGGCGCTTCGGAGTCGCAGAACGAGGTCCCGGTGGAGCGGGAGCGCCCGCCTCCGCGGCCCCAGCCTGGTCTGGCCGCGGCCCGGCCGCTGGAGCCTGAACCCCCGGACGAGACCCCCGAACCGCCCCGGGAGGAGCCGCCCAAGCCCAGGGATCGCTCCCACCTGCGGGTGGTCAAGTAGGCGTCGATTGGCTACCGCGGCCGGGGGCCAACGTGACAACCCCGGTCCCCGGCCCGTACTATCGATCCCGTGAGCAGCTACCTGAAGAAATCGCGGTCGGAGAAGGTGATCACCGCCGTGGAAGGCGATGATGAGTTCAGCTTCGCCTCCATCGATCCCGCAGTTCAGGCCAAGCAGCGCGCGCTCCGGTTGCAGGTGGACGGTCCGGTGAGGACCAAGTCCACCCAGGACGAACGCACCATCTGGCGGCTGTTCCGGAAGATCTTCACCTGACCAGCTCCTTCAGCCCTCCAGGCTGACAGTCGAGCGATCAGCGCCTGCACTTCCACCCCGACGCGGGTGATCCCCAAGTTCGGCAATGACCGAACCGCGCCAGGGCCGCCGGGGAAGGGCGTCCCTCCGGCGCCGTGAGCAGTTCCCCCGCCTCCGCGGCCAGGTGGTGGTGGTCACCGGCGCCTCCAGCGGGCTGGGGAGGGCCATTGCCCGGGCCTTCGGAACCCAGGGCTCGCGGGTCGCCCTGCTGGCCCGGAACGAAGAGGCGCTCCAGCACGCCGCCCTCGAGCTTCGGGAGAGCGGGAGCGAGGCGCTGGTCCTCCCGGTGGACGTCTCCGACCCCCAGGCGGTGGAGGCTGCCGCGGAGCGGGTGATCCAGCAGTGGGGCCGGATCGACGTGTGGGTGAACAACGCCATGGTCTCGGTGTTCTCCCCGGCACTGGAGATGACCCCCGCCGAGTTCCAGCGGGTCACCGAGGTCACCTACCTGGGCTACGTGCACGGGACCCTGGCCGCGGTGCGACGGATGCGGGAGCGAGGGGGAACTGTGATCCAGATCGGCTCCGCGCTGACCTACCGCTCCATCCCGCTGCAGAGCGCCTACTGCGCGGCCAAGGCGGCGGCGCGCGGGTTCACCGACTCGCTCCGCTCGGAGCTGCTCCATGACCGGATCCCGGTGAAGCTGTGCATGCTGCAGCTGCCGGCGCTGAACACCCCGCAGTTCCAGGTGGTGCGCAGCCGGCTTCCCCGTCAGCCGATGCCCGTTCCCCCCGTCTTCCAGCCGGAGGTGGTGGCGCAGGAGGTGTTGCGCGCCGCCTGCCGCCCACCGCGGGAGGCCTGGTTGGGCTGGCCCACCCTGAAGGCGATCCTCGCCCAGCGGCTGGTGCCCGGGATTGCCGATCGCTACCTGGCCCGGTTCGGCTACTCCGGTCAGCAGACCGGCCCGGTGCTTCCCCCCGGACGTCCGGACAATCTGGACCAGCCCCTCCCCGGAGATCGGGGGGCGCACGGTCCCTTCGACGCACTGGCCCGGAGGGGAAGTTCGCAGATGTGGCTGCGCGCCCACCGGGCCTGGGTGGCGGGAGGGCTGGCCGCGGCGGTGGCGGTGGGGGCCAGGCGATGGGCGCGCTGATCCCGATCGAGCGGCACGGGATCATCGGCGACGGTCGCTCGGCGGCGCTGGTGGCGGAGGACGGGACCGTGGACTGGCTGTGCTGGCCGCGCTTCGACAGCCAGGCCTGCTTCGCCTCGCTGCTGGGCGATGGCGGCGGCGCCTGGTCCCTGCATCCGGTGGGAGGCTGGAGGGCCCGGCAGCGCTACCTGACCGACACCAACGTGCTGCGGACCACCTTCTCCCGTCCCGAGGGAGAGGTCACGGTGACCGACCTGATGCCGGTGGCCTCCGAGGAAGAGGAGCGCCGGCTGCTGCTCCCGGAGCACGAGCTGATCCGGATCGTGGAGTGCACCCGGGGAGAGGCGGAGGTGGAGACCCGGGTGCGGCTGGCCCCCGGCTTTGGCACCCAGCCCACCGTCCACCGGCAGCGCAGCTGGGGCGGGTACTGCGTGGAGACCCGGACCGGGGCGTTCTTCATCCGCGCCGACACGCCGCTGCACTGGGATCAGGGTGGGGTCCACGCCCGCTTCACCGTTCGCGCCGGGGAGCGGATCCACCTCTCGTTGATCTGGTCTCCAGAGGGACCGGCGGTGCTTCCCCCGGTGCGGGAAGGAAGCGAGGCGGCGCTGGAGCGGACGTCGCAGTTCTGGCGCTCCTGGGTCTCGGCCGCGCAGTACGCGGGTCCCTACCAGGAGGCGGTCCGGCGCAGCGCCCTGGCGCTGAAGCTGCTGCAATACCCGCCCAGCGGCGCCTTTCTGGCGGCGGCCACCACCTCCCTGCCGGAGCGGATGGGTGGATCGCTCAACTGGGACTATCGCTTCTGCTGGCTGCGGGACTCGGCCTTCACCGCCCGCTGTCTGTATGGGCTGGGCTACCGCGATGAGGCGGACGCCTTCGTGTACTGGCTGATGCACACCACCGTGCTCACCCAGCCCCGGCTGGCGGTGCTCTACGACGTGTACGGGAACGCTCCCCGGCCGGAGCGGCTCCTTCCCCAGCTGGAGGGATACGGGGGCTCCTCCCCGGTGCGTGTGGGCAACGCGGCGGACGGGCAGCTGCAGCTGGATCTGCACGGGGAGGTGATCGACGCGGTCTGCGCCCAGGTCCACAGCGGAGGCTCGCTGGATGGCGAGAGCCGCCGGATGCTGGTGGAGTTCGGGGACCTGGTGATGCGGCAGTGGCAGCAGCCGGACGCGTCGCTGTGGGAGTACCGCACCGCGCCCCAACACCACACCCACGCCAAGGTGCTGTGCTGGACCGCGCTGGATGGACTGCTGCGGCTCCACCAGCGGGGGCTGCTCCCCCGGCTGGACGCCAATGCGATTGGTCGGGCCCGGGAGGAGATCGCCGCCGCGGTCCGGAGCCAGGCGGTGGACGTGCGGAGCGACACCTACGTCAGCACCTTCGGGGGGGATGCACCGGACGCCGCGCTGCTGCTGCTGCCCTGGTACGGCTTCGAGCCGGCCTCCTCGCCGCGGATGCGGGCCACCACCGCGCGGGTGCTGCGGGAGCTGGGGGCGCCCGGCGGGCTGCTGTACCGCAACCCGGTGCTGCGCGCAGAGGGAGACGGCGCGTTCCTGGCCTGCTCGTTCTGGGGCGTGGAGTGTCTGGCCGACGGCGGGGGCACCCTGGAGGAGGCAGAGCGGTGGTTCCAGCGGCTTTTGGCCCACGCCTCGCCCCTGGGGCTGTACGCCGAAGAGGTGGATCCCGGCAGCGGACACGCCCTGGGAAACTTCCCCCAGGCCTTCTCCCACGTGGGGTTGATCAGCGCGGCGCTGGCGATCGAAGAGCGGCGGCGGCAGGCCCCGCTTCGAAGCTGGGTCCAACCGGAGGTCCGCGCATGAACTGGGGCAGCTGGCTGCTGTGGGGCTTCGTCGCCACCCTGGTCCTCACCCTGGCCCTGGTGGCCAGCCAGGAGCTGCGGCTGACCCGGGTGAACCTGCCCTACGTGTTGGGGACCATGTTCACTCCCCATCGGGCCAAGGCCAAGGTGCTGGGCGCGCTGGTGCACCTGCTCAACGGCTACGGCTTCTCGCTGCTGTATGTGGCCACCTTCGAGTCCTGGGGCGCCGCCGGCTGGTGGCGGGGAGCGGCGATCGGCCTGGTCCATTCGATCGGGGTCTTGGTGCTGGCGATGCCGCTGCTCCCCGGCATCCATCCCCGGATGGCCACCGAACACGCCGGCCCCACCATGCACCGGCAGCTGGAGCCGCCCGGGTTCCTGGCGCTGCACTACGGACGCCGGACGCCGCTGTCGATCGTGCTCGCCCACCTGCTGTTCGGAGCGGTGCTGGGGCTGTTCTACCGGGTGTGACCGGGGCGGGTCCGGTATGTTCCCGGGGCGATGAGCGAGGTCGGTGGCCCAGGCAGTTCCGCGTTTCCCACCACCCGCTGGACGCTGATCCTCTCCGCCCACACCTCTCCCGAGGCCCGGCGTCAGGCGCTGGAGTCGTTGCTCTCCACCTACTGGAAGCCGCTGTACGTGTTCCTCCGGCGCAAGGGACTGGCCCCGGACGAGGCGGCGGATGCGGTGCAGGATCTGGTGGTCCAGCTGATCGAACGCGATGCGCTGGGAAAGCTGTCCCCGGAGCGGGGCCGACTGCGCGCCTACCTGCGCGCCAGCGCGGCCAACTACCTGGCCAACCGGCATGAGCGGTCCTCGACCCAGAAGCACGGGGGTGGAGCGCAGTGGGTCCCATTGGATCTCGCGCTAGCGGAGCGGCTGGTGTCCGAGGACGGCGAGGATCCGGAGCGGGCCTTTGAACGTCGGTGGGCGGCGGAGTTGATGGAGCGGGCCCTCTCGCGGCTGGGGGAGGAGTATCGCTCCGGGGCCCGGAGCGGTCCGTTCGAGCTGGTGCTGGCGTTCTTCGGCGCGGGGGAACCGCCTCCGTACAAGGACGCCGCCGCCCGGCACGGGATGTCCGTTCCCCAGCTCAAGTCCTTCCTTCACCGGGCCCGGCAGCGCTTCACCCAGCTGGTGCAGGAGGAGGTGGGGGAGACGGTGGCCGGAGGGGATGAGACGCAGGCGGAGCTGTCGCACGTGATCGCGACGTGGAACGCATGAGCTCCTCCTGTCTGCGCTGTGGCTCACCGCTGGCCGGTGGTCCCTGTGGCCGCTGTCTGCTGGGTGAGGCGGGGGCAGAGGCTTCCCGGATGGGCCACCTGGAGATCGGCGAGTTGCTGGGCAAGGGGGGGATGGGGGAGGTGTACCGGGCCACCGATCTGAAGCTGGGGCGGGAGGTGGCAGTGAAGTTCCTGCCGGAGGCGCTGGCCGCCACCGGGGAGGGCCGGGCCCGCTTCGAGCGGGAGGCCCGAGCGATGGCCCGCCTCAACCACCCGAACATCATCACCCTGCACGAGTTTGGGGAGCTGGAGGGCCAGCCCTATCTGGTGATGGAGCTGGTGGAGGGAGAGCCGCTTCCCCTTCGGCTGCCGCTTCCCCGGGCGGAGGCGATCCGGATCGCCCTGGGGGTGTGCGACGCGCTGGAGTTCGCCCACGCCAAGGGAGTGGTGCACCGGGATCTCAAGCCGGCCAACGTGCTGGTGGATGGGCAGGGCAGGGTGAAGGTCGCCGACTTCGGGATCGCCCGGCTGCTGGATGCGGCGCCCGGGGCGGCGATCACCCGGTCCAACGTGGTGGCGGGGACCCCCCAGTACCTGGCGCCAGAGGCATTGAAGGGCGCGCCCCCCTCGGCGGCGATGGACGTGTTCAGCCTGGGGGTGCTGGTCTACGAGCTGTGCACCGGCCGGCTGCCGATCGGTGAGCTGACGGGACTGGATCCCGCGCTGGAGCGGGTGGTCCGCCGGGCGATGGCCTACGCGCCCCAGGATCGGCACCCCTCGATGCAGGCCCTGGCGGAGGAGTTGCGCACCGCCGCGGAGGCCTCCACAGGAAGCGAGCTGGCCGACGACGAGCGGCTGTGGATCCGCGCGGTGGCGCTGGTGCAGGCGGTGGCCGCCTCACTGGTGTTCTTCGCCGGGGTCTCCATGCTCACCCCCAAGGTGGGTTCGCCGGGGGAGCTGCTCCCGCTGATGTTCATCTCCCCGGAGTCATTGCCGGACGGGAGGATCGTCACCCGGGCCCGCTTCGAGGTGCTGCCCGCGCTGCTGGCCACTCTGGGACTGGGCGCGGCGATCGCCGCCTACGGGTTCCTGCGCCGGCACTGGCGGCTTCATGGGCTGGCCCGACCCCAGCCTCAGGTCGCGGTGCCCGGGGCCTGGAAGGTGATGGTGGCCGGGCTGGCCGCCGTGGGGCTGTACGGGATCCGGCGATGGCTGGAGGCCAGCGGACGGATCGACACCACTCCGTACATCCCGGTCCTGGGAGGGATCTTCGAACTGGCGGTGGTGTACCTGACCTTCACCGTGCTGCTGGAGGCCGACCGTCGGGCCCGGCCCCTGTGGCGAGAGCCGCTGTTGTGGGGCGGCTGCCTGCTGGCGGTGATCCCGCCGATCATCGAGTTCGTGGAACACGTACAGCGCTGGCGTCCGTAAGCGCCGCGTTCAGCGCAGCCCGTCGAAGGTGGCCACCGAGTCGTTGGTGAGCCCGGCGGCGTTGGCCTCGTCGGTGTCCACGTGCATGTCCAGCGCGTAGGAGGGGCTGACCCGCACCAGCACGTCGCCGAACACCACCTCCCGCTCACCGTCCACCCGGACGCCGATCACGTCCTTGTCCTTGACCCCGAACTTCTGCGCATCGGCGGGGCCCATGTGGACGTGGCGCTGGGCCAGGATCACGCCGCTGTGGGTACTGACTGTTCCCCGCGGACCGCGCAGGGTCAGCCCCGGGGTGCCCTCCAGATGGCCGGACTCACGCAGCGGGGGAGAAACCCCCAGCTTCACCGCGTCGGTCTTGGCGACCTCGATCTGGGTCTGCTTGCGCAGCGGGTTGATGATCGCCACCCGGTCCACCTCCCCCTTGGGGCCCACCAGGTCCACCGTCTCGCGGCAGACGTACTGGCCGGGCTGGGTGACTGGCCGCTTGGGGGTCAGCTCGTAGCCAGTGCCGAAGAGCACGTCGCAGTCGGCGCGGGAGAGGTGGACGTGACGGACTGAGACGCCGATCGGGATCGTCCCTCCAGTGACCCGCTTACGCGCCGCCGTAGGGCCGGCCACCGCCCGCACTGCCTCCCGGGCGATCATCCGCTCCTCGTCGGTCTCCACCACCAGCACGTGGGTGGGCGTGCGCGGCGCGGAGATGTCCACCACCCCGCCGTTCCCCTTGGCGTTGGCGGTGCCGTTCTTGTCCACGTCCAGCACCACCCCCATGTAGACCAGCCCCTCGCAGACCTCCCGGCGGACGCGGGCGCTGTTCTCGCCGATGCCTCCGGTGAAGACGATCGCGTCCGCCCCACCCAGCACCGCCGCGTAGGCGCCGATGTACTTCTTCAGCCGGTGCACGAAGACGTCCACCGCCAGCTTGGCCCGGGCGTTGCCCGCCGAGGCGGCCAGCTCGATGTCCCGGAAGTCGGCGGAGATCCCAGAGATGCCCAGCAGCCCCGACTTGCGGTTGAGCAATTCGTCCACCGCCTCCGGGGTCATTCCGTCCCGGGTCAGTTGCAGGGGAATGCTGGGATCCAGATCCCCGGTGCGGGTCCCCATCAGCAGTCCCTCCAGCGGGGTCATCCCCATCGAGGTGTCCACCGAGACCCCGCCGTCAATCGCCGCCACCGAGCAGCCACCGCCCAGGTGGCAGGTGATCAGCTTGAGGCGGGAGAGATCCGTCTTCAGGAACTCGGAGGCCATGTGGGCCATGAACATGTGGGACGGCCCGTGGAAGCCGTACCGGCGCAGCCCCTTCTCCAGATACAGCTCGTAGGGGATCCCGTAGAGGAACGAGTGCGCCGGCAGCTCGCCGTGGAACGCGGTGTCGAACACCGCCACGTGGGTCACGTTGGGCAGACAGGCCTGCGCGGCCTCGATCCCGGCCAGGTTGGCGGGGTTGTGGATGGGCGCGAACCGCGAGTAGCCCTGGATGGTCTTCTTCACCTCGGCGGTGATCACCGTGGGCTTCACCAGTGACTCGCCCCCGTGGACCACCCGGTGCCCCACCACCCGCAGGTCGGAGAGATCTTCCAGGGCACCGCCCGGGCCCTGCAGGTGCTGCAGCACCAGCTCCAGCCCATCCTTCACCGAGGGGACCGGCTGGACGCTCTCGCCCTCCTGTCCCTTGACGGTGAACTTGTGGCGTCCCAGGGCGCTGCCCACCCGCTCCACCACCCCACCGGCCAGGGACTCCTCGGTGTCCATCTCGTAGAGGTCGTACTTGATGGAGGTGCTGCCGACGTTGATCACCAGTGCCTTCATGGGGCGGAGTCTGCCGCCGGCCGGCCCGGTTGAGAACCTTCGTTTCATGCCCCCGAAACCAGCGGCGGCCCTTCCGGTACCTGACCAGGAGAGCGGGCATTTCGCTCAGCTCCTGGGAGATGGGCCGATGGAAACAGAGACGAACTACTTCATGGTCGCGACCTACCTGGCGTACCTGGTGATCAGCATCGGGATCACGGTGTGGGTCGCCCGGACGCTGCAGCAGAACGGGAGGGTGTTCCTGGTGGACGCCTTCCTGGGGAAGGAGACCCTGGCGGACTCGGTCAACCACCTGCTGGTGGTGGGCTTCTACCTGGTGAACCTGGGCTTCGTGGCGCTGGCGCTCAAGGAGGGCGTGCAGATCCTCAGCGCCCAGGGCGCGATCGAAGTGGTGAGCAGCAAGATCGGCCAGGTGTTGCTGGTCCTGGGCGGGATGCACTTCTTCAACCTCTACCTGTTCCACAAGCTGCGCCGCCGCAGCCAGCTGCGCTTCGATCCGCCGCCGGTGGAGCCCAGCGAGTTCCTCCGCGCGCCCTTCGCCAAGGCAGCGACCCGATGAAGGCCCTGACCGTGCTGTACGACGAACACTGTCCGCTCTGCATCAGGTCCGCGCGGTGGCTGCAGTCGCAGGAGGCGTTCCTGCCGCTGGAGTGCCTGGCGGCTGGATCGGCCGAGGTCCTCCGTCGCTATGGCGAGGTGTTCCGGGCGGAGAAGAAGGAGCTGACGGTGATCGACGATCGGGGCGGGGTATATCGGGGGACCGACGCCTGGCTGATGTGTCTGTTCGCCCTGGTCGACTACCGGGAGTGGTCGACCCGGTTGGCCACCCCCTCGCTCAAGCCTCTGGCCCGCACTGCTTTCGAGGCACTTAGCACCCACCGCCAGGGACTCTCCCGTCTGCTGTGGGCCAGGGAG
Organism: Myxococcaceae bacterium; assembly: GCA_036675345.1. GTDB lineage: Bacteria > Myxococcota > Myxococcia > Myxococcales > Myxococcaceae > JALYOC01. The sequence continues at coordinate 27,528 of JAKFFE010000004.1, read as the reverse complement.
GCCGAACTCCGGGAAGGGCTGCGGGCGGCGCGGCCGGATCCGGGCTGCGCCGAGGACGCCTGTGAGAGGGAGCCAATCCTCCAGGCCACTCCGGTGCAGTCCGCCGGGTAGGGACGGAACCGTCCGCTGCCGATCGTGGGACCTACGGGTCGTCCTGTCGACGATGGACGCGCCGGCCCCTGGACGCTATCGGTGGGTCGCTTGCCGGACCTCTCCTCCATCGCCGCCTGGGGTCTGCCCGGGCTGTTCCTGGTCGCCCTCGCCGCCGGCTCGGTGTTTCCGGTCCCCAGCGAGGCGGTGCTGGTGGCGGTATCCCTGGCCACCGAGCGTCCCTGGACCGCGTGGGCGGTGGCCACGGTGGGCAACGTCCTGGGCGCGGCGACCCTGTGGACCTTGGGGCGGTGGGCCGCCGCCGGTTCTTCCGGTCCACTGGCCCGTTGGATCACCCGCCGTAAGGAGGCGAACGCCGAGCGGTTCCTGCGGGCCCAGCAGCGACTGAGCCGGTGGGGCGCTCCGGCCCTGTTGATGACCTGGGTCCCGATCATCGGCGATGTGTTCGTGCTCGCCGCCGGCTTCGTCGGGGTGCGGCCCGTCCCCTTTCTGTTCTTCACCACCCTGGGAAAGGGGCTGCGCTACGCGGTGGTGCTGGGCTCGGCGCTGGCCGCGGCGGAGGCGGTTCGCTGAGAGGGGAGCGGTGCCCTACGGCGAAGCGGGCTTCTTCTCGCTGGCCTCTCTCAGGTGGGGCCAGTTGAAGATGCCGGTGCTGTGGTTGTCGCTGAAGTCGAAGGCCAGCGCGTAGTTGCCGATCGGGTTCACGGTCAGGACCTTGATGTCCTCCGCGATCCGGCCCGGATCGAACGTCCGCTTGCTGGTCCACTCGTCCACGCATTCGGCGCAGGGGCAGCCCTGGCGCAAGACCCGGGCGGAGACCAGGGTGGTCTTGCCGTCATCCCAGGCCATCATCACCGCGGTGCCGCCCTGCATCAGGTTGATGGCGGTGACCACCGGGACCTTCTCCGCAGGCTTGAGGCGTTCCCAAAACGAGCTCATGGGGAGTGCTTGTGTCGCTCCCCAGGCCTGACGTCAACCGAAGCCGCCTGACTAACTGGCCAGCAGCCGGACCGGCTGGGTCTTGCCTTCGATCGGCAGGCCCTTCTTGGCCAGCACCCGGCGCAGGGCGTCCACCACCGCCGGGTCCAGACGCTTGCCCCGTAGGTTCTCCAGGATCTCCGCCACCTTCTCCAGGGGCATCGCCTTCTGGTAGGGGCGGGTGGAGGTGCAGGCATCGAAGGTATCCGCCGCGGCCACGATCCGGGCCACCAGCGGGATCGCCTCCCCGGCGGTCTTGTCCGGATAGCCGGTGCCGTCCCAGTTCTCGTGGTGGCTGCGCACCGCGGCGCGCACCGAGGCCAGGAAGGTCACCGGGGCGATGATCGAATCCCCGATCGAGGGATGTTCCCGCATCACCTCCATCTCCTCATCGGTCAGCCGGCTCTGCTTGCACAAGATCGACTCCACGATCCCGATCTTGCCGATGTCGTGGAGGATGCCTCCGTAGTGCAGCTGCTTGAGCTCGCGCGGGGTCAGCCCCAGCTCCCGGCCGATCTCCACCGCCACGTCGCCCACCCGCATGCTGTGACCGCGGGTGTACGAGTCCTTGGAGTCGATCGAGTTGGCCAGGGCGACGATCGTCTCCAGGTAGCCGTTCTCCAGGCTCTCGTAGAGCCGCTTGGTCTCCTGGTCGTACGCCTCCAGCTGCTTGGACATGTAGTTGAAGGTCCGCGCCAGCTCTCCCAGCTCGTTGCGGTTCTCCACCTTCACCTCCACCCCGAACTTCCCCTGGGCGATCTCCAGCGCGCCGCCCATCAGCCCCTTCAGCGGCCGGGTCAGCGACCGGGAGAAGAACCAGGCCAGGATCGCCGCCACCCCCATCGCCGCCAGGGCGAAGACCATGATCCCGCGGGTCATGGTGTCCACCTGCTTGTAGGCCAGCTCCATCGGCTGCTCGGAGAAGATGGCCCAGCCCAGCTCCGGCAGCACCGAGTAGGCGCCCACCACCCCGGACCGGCCTTCGCCGAAGTTGCCGACGTGGAAGATCTCCGAGTCCCGCGACCCGCGCAGGGTCTGGAGCATGTGCGCCACCGCCGGACGTTCCCCCAGCGGGGCCCCGGCGGACAGCTGACCCAGGCCACTGCCGGCCGCCACCAGCCGTCCGTCCAGGTCGGTCACGTAGGCAAAGCCGGTGGAGCCCACCCGCTGCGCCTGCAGCATGTCCGTCAGCGACCACAGCGAGATCTCCGCCGCCACATAGCCCTTGGCCGGGTCATCCACCGGGAAGGCCAGGGTCAGCGCCGGATAGCCGGAGGAGGGCGCCAGGTACGCGGCCGAATAGCCCTCCCGGGTCTCCAGCCCCTCCAGCAGCGCCTGGGCGCGAGCCTCGTGCTGGGCCACCTCGGTGGGGGGGATGTCCTTGACCGCGAAGGCCTGCAGGCCGGGAAGCCGCGCCCGCTGCGGGTCGAACAGGGTCAGGGCGGTGATCTCCCGGCGCTGGTTGAGCACCGCCGCGATGTGCGAACGCTGATCGGCCAGGGGAAGCTGGAAGAACCCGGGGATGCGGGCCAGCCCCATCGCCGCGCGGGAGGGCTCCTCCAGGATGCGGGTGGCCTTGAGCGAGACCTGCTTGACCCGCTCCTGGGCCAGCTCCTGGGCGTCGCGGACCAGCAGCTCCCGGGTCTGGGAGATGGAGAGCGCGCCGACCATCCCGGTCGCCACCAGGCTGGCCACCACCATCAGCAGCAGGATCGCCTTGAAGAGCTTCATCGGGCGCTCACTTCCACTGGGTGCCCTTCACTTCCAGCTTCAGCCCGTCCGAGGCCAGCTGGAAGCTGCGCGGGCCGGATCGCTCGGAGCGGATCCCCTCGCCCAGCGCCCGCACCGTCCACCCGTAGCTGCCGGGGGGCAGGGTGGTGATCCGCGCGGTGGGCTTCTCCACCTTCAGCTGCAGCGGCTTGCCGCCCTGGGGGGTGACCTCCACCTCGTAGCCGGTGGCGCCGGGCACCGCCCTCCAGCTGAGGTTCACCGGGCCCAGGGTGCCGTTCTTCCTCGGCTGCAACTTCAACTGGTGCTTCTCCGGAGGCGAGAGGGGCTGCGGCGCCTCCAGCGTGGCCAGGGTGTCCGGCACCTTGGGGGGACGTTCGACCAGCCTCCGCGGGGCCTCGCCCTTGGCCACGGTGACCACCTCGCCCACCGGGACCGGCTGGACCTTTCCCTGGGCCTCCACCCGCACCGGCTGACCGGCGGAGGTGCGGACCTCGGTCTTGCCCTGCTTGTCCACCTCCACCGTGAACTGGGTCTTCTCCCCCGCGCGCTCGGAGACCAGCTTCCAGGCGCCATCGGCGGCGTCCGCCGCCTGTGCGTACCGGGCCTCCTTGAGCAGGGCCTCCGCCTCCGCCAGCTGTCGGGAGGCCTCCTCGCGTCGGGGGCTGTCGGCGCCGGCCTGCTTGACCGCGTTTCGGGCCGCGGAGATGGCGGAGACCGCCAGGCTGCGCTCGCTGCCCGGCAACTGCAGCACGGTGCCTGCCGGGACCTGATCCGAGGCCAGCTGGTTCAGCGCCTTGAGCTCGGAGGCCGCGGCGGGGTCTCCCAGGGTGCGCTGGGCGATCTTGGGCAGGGTCTCCCCCGCCTGGACGGTGACCTCGGCCGCCAGCGCCGCGGTGGCGGTGAGGGCGCAGAGGGCGAGGGCCAACCACTTCCGGGGAGGCGTCTTCACTGGAACACCAGCTCTCTGCCGGCGCGCACGGTGGCGGACGGGGTGGTCACCGACAGCGACTGCGAGGCCTGATCCAGCTCCGCGGCCACCCGGCCCTGCAACACGGTGAGGTCGGTGCGATCCTGGCCGGGCCGCACCTGGGTCTCGGCGATCCCGATCAGCGCCTCCTCACCCAGCTGCACGTGGGAGCCATTGGCGAACACCACCTCTGCCCGCGCACCCGCGGCGGTCCGGATCTTGTCGTTCTCGAAAAGCTCCATCTTCTCGACCGCCTCGACCCATTCGTCGCCTGCTGCGCGCTTGATCATCACCGAACCCCCCAGCCCGCCCAGGGTGGCCCGGGGCATCACCCGGGACGTGCCACCGTCACCGCCGGAGGGCGCGTCCCCTTCACACGCCATCGCCGGGCCCAGGATCAGGACCAGCCCCACCAGGAGTCCACGCACGGGGCGCAGTCTACGCCTGCTCCACCCTCCGCCCAAACCCCTCCACGAACGGCTGTCCGACGGGCGACCGGCAGGGCGATTCAACCCAGCCGCCGGTGGGAGAGGCTGGGGAGGCTGCGGCGGATCCGCTCCACCACCGCCGGGTCGTACTCCGCCAGGGCCAGCCCTTCGCCGTCCGAGGCGCGGGCAATCACCATCCCCCAGGGATCGACAATCAACGCCTGTCCGAAGGTCAGCCGGTTTCCGGAGTGCTTGCCGTGCTGGGCGGGCGCGATCAGGTAGCTCAGGTTCTCGATCGCCCGGGCCCGAAGCAGCACCTCCCAGTGATCCTTGCCGGTCATCAGGGTGAACGCCGCCGGGACCGCCAGCAGGGTCGCCCCCTGCGACGACAGCTGCCGGTACAGCTCCGGGAACCGCAGGTCGTAGCAGACCGACATCCCCAGCCGGGCAACCGGGGTCTGCGCCACCACCACCTCCGTCCCCGGGGCCACCGTCTGCGACTCCCGGTAGGAGGCCCCGTCACCGATCTCCACGTCGAAGAGGTGGATCTTCCGGTACACCCCCAGTCGCTCTCCCTGGGGCCCGAAGACCACCGAGGTGTTGTGGACCCGGCCGCCCGGCGCGCCGGTCTCCAGGATGGATCCGGCCAGGAGGGTGATCCCCAGCTCCCGGGCCAGGCCCCCCATCCTCCCCAGGGTGGGCCCGTCGATGGACTCGATCGCCGCCGGGCGTTCGTCCTCCGGCCCCATCCAGCTGAAGTTCTCCGGCAGTCCCACCAGGGCGGCGCCCCGGCTGGAGGCCAGGCGGACAAGCCGTTCGGCGGTGGCGAGGTTCTGGGCCTTGTCCGGCCCGCTGTTCATCTGGACGGCGGCAATCAGCGGCATGGCCGCATATATAGCGGTGGAGACAGGCCAGGGAATGAGGCACACCTGGACAGTCGTTTTGCACGGAGCGGCACTGGAACGCGCCTTTACAGGGCGTCCGGGCGCGTGGTAGGAGCGCCGCCGACATTTTTCGGTAGCGATCGAAAAGTGGGCCATCGAGCCCGCTTTTTCATTTTGGGGGTCCAGAGGACGTAGATGGCTGAGTCGCAAAAACAGACGGTGGAGGCCCGGGTCCGCACGGTTGCCGAGCCCATCCTTGCAGCTGAAGGGGTGGAGCTGGTCGACCTGGAGTACGTGCGTGAAAAAGAGGGCTGGATCCTCCGGCTGTTCATCGACAAGGAGGGCGGGGTGGGGATCGAGGACTGCACCGCGGCCTCCCACTCTGTCGAGACCGCCATCGACGTCGAGGACTTCATTCCCAACGAGTACAGCCTGGAGGTCTCGAGCCCGGGCCTCGACCGGCCCCTGCGCAAGCCGGAGCATTTCCAGAAGGCGATGGGCAAGAAGGTCAAGGTGAAGACCTATGGCCCCATCGGCGAGCCTCCCCGCAAGAACTTCACCGGCGTGTTGTCCGGCGCCGACGCCCAGAGCGTCACGGTGGAGGTGGAAGGCGCAGGCGCGTTCCAGATTCCGTTGAAAGAGATCGCCAAGGCGAATCTCGAATTCGAGTTCGAGTAGTCCCACATACAGGTCCCACAGGGACCGTGGACCCCTTAGGAGAAGCAGCACATGGCCACCCCCGCAGCCCCCACCGTCAACCTCAACCTCGTCCTGGATCAGGTCGCCAAGGACAAGGGCATCGAGCGCAGCGTCCTGGTCGCAACCCTTGAGGATGCGATGCAGACGGCTGCCAAGAAGCACTTCGGGCAGGACCGGAACCTGGAGGCCAAGTACGAGGTCGACAAGGGCGTGGTGGAGCTGTTCCAGGCCATCACCGTGGTGGACATGATCACCGACCCGATCCAGGCGGTGAACCAGCTGACCGTGGCCGACGCCCAGGCCCGCGGGATGGAAGTGGAGGCCGGCGACGAGCTGGTGTTCCAGATCTTCTACCGGGACGAGGACGCCGCCGAGGCCAAGGCCCAGGACGACCAGTACGGGGACATCCTCAAGCTCAAGACCTTCCGCCGCGGCTTCGGCCGGATCGCCGCCCAGACCGCCAAGCAGGTCATCCTGCAGCGGACCCGGGACGCCGAGCGCGAGAACGTCTTCAACGAGTACAAGGACCGCAAGGGCGAGATCGTCACCGGCATCGCCCGCCGCTTCGAGCGCGGCAACATCATCGTCGACCTCGGCCGCGCCGAGGCGGTGCTGCCGGTCCGCGAGCAGGTCCCCCGCGAGACCTACCGCGCCGGCGACCGGGTGCAGGCCTTCGTGCTGGACGTGCTGCGCGAGTCCAAGGGTCCCCAGATCGTCCTCTCCCGCGGCTCGGTCAATCTGCTGACCAAGCTGTTCGAGATGGAGGTCCCGGAGATCGCCGAGGGGATCGTGGTGATCGAGGCCGCGGCCCGTGAGCCGGGTGGACGGGCGAAGATCGCCGTCTCCAGCCGTGACGGGGACGTGGATCCGGTCGGCGCCTGCGTGGGTATGAAGGGCAGCCGGGTGCAGGCGGTGGTCCAGGAGCTGCGCGGCGAGAAGATCGACATCGTGCCCTTCGACGAGGATCCGGCCCGGTTCGTCTGCTCGGCGCTGGCCCCGGCGGAGGTCTCGCGGGTGATCATCGACGAGGCCAACCACGCCATGGAGCTGATCGTCCCCGACGACCAGCTGTCCCTGGCCATCGGCCGCCGCGGTCAGAACGTGCGGCTGGCCGCGCAGCTGACCGGCTGGAAGCTGGACATCAACAGCGAGAGCCGGGTCCGCGAGATGCGCGACTTCGCCAACCAGTCGCTGGGCGTGCTGCCGGGCGTCAACGAGATGCTGATCGAGACCCTTTATGCCCACGGGTTCCGTCAGTCCAAGGATGTGGCCGAGGCCTCCCCCGAGGTGCTGGCCCAGATCCCCGGCATCGACCCGGCCCGCATCCCGGCCATGCAGGAGACCGCCCGCGAGCAGATGGGCAAGGACGCCACCGAGCTGGCCCGCATGGAGCACGAGCGGGAGACCGCCCGGGCGATCGAGGCCCGCCGGCATCCGGACGAGCTGTCCCCCAAGGAGCGGCTGATGCGCGTCCGCGGGATGGGCGAGAAGACGGTCGAACAGCTGAACCTGGCCGGTTACAACACGGTCGAGGACCTGGCCAACGAGAAGGACATCGCCAAGCTGGGTGACGTCCCGGGCGTGGGCATCAAGAAGGCGCGCCAGGTCAAGAGCGCCGCGGAGAACTACCTCCTGGAGGAGGCCAAGCTCCGCACCGAGCTGAACGCCGAGCGGGCCGCGCAGGCCGCGCTCAGCGGTGCAATCGCAGGTACTACCCAGGAGGGCAACGCCTCCTGACGACGGGTCCAAAGGTGAAGGCGCCAGTGGTTGGGGGCCCCGTCCGCACGTGTATCGGGTGCGGGCGCAAGGCCCTCCAGAAGGAGCTCCGGAGGTTGGCGCTCGGAGCGGCGGGCGGCGTGGAGGTGGATCTTCAGGGGACGGCTCCGGGACGGGGAGCGTACCTGTGTGGTCCTGGTTGTCTGGCGGCGGCGTGGAAGCGGAAGGCCTTTCTCCGAGCGTTCAAGGGGAAGGCCGGGCCGCTGGACCTGGAACGTTTGGAAGTCGCACTCCGAGAGAGTTAGAAGGCCCCTGGTATGTCGAAGAAGCGCGTTCATGAAATTGCGAAGGAGCTCAAAGGCCACGGCATTGAGCTCGACAACAAAGAGGTCGTGACCGAGCTGGTGTCGCTCGGCTACGACGTCAAGAGCCACTCGAGCTCCCTCGAGGACGACCAGGCCACGGCCGCGGTCCAGAAGATCCTGGACAAGCGCAAGCCCCAGAAGGTCGTTCCCCAGGTGGCGCCCAAGGGGTTCGTGGTGCGCCGCAAGGTCGCCGATACCCAGTCGTACCAGGAGCAGGCGCTGCCTCCTCCGCCCGCGGTCGCGGCCCCCCAGGCCCCTCCGCCCGTCGAGATTGAGGAGGTCCAGGCTGCCGCCGAGCTGGAGGCCCCCACCGCCCACGTCGAGCCGCCTCCGGCCGCTCCGACGGCGCCGGCAGTGGTCGCCGAAGCCCCGGTCGCGCCCCCGGTCGTCGAGGCCCCGGTGGCCGCGGCACCCCCGACCCCGGAACCCGCTTTGACCCCGCCCGCCCAGAGTCAGCCTGTCGCGGCCGCCGAAGTTCCGGCGCCCGTTGCCGAAAGTGCACCCGTCTCACCGCCTCCGGCCGCCGTCGCCGTGCCGGAGAAGCCCTTCGCGCCCGCCGCGGTGGGTCCCGCGGACAAGCCGCCGCTGTTCGCGCCGGCCCGCGTGGCCCCGCCGGTTCCCGGAGCTCCGCCCTACCAGCGGACCCCGATGGGCCGCTCCGCGGTGGTGGTGCGCCCCGGCGTGGGCGTGCGTCCCGGTGGCTCCGGCCCCGGCATGCGTCCCGGTGCTCCGGGCGCCCCCGGTGCCCGCCCCGGCGCTCCCGGGATGCGTCCCGGCCAGGCCCCGGTCCGTCCGGGCAGCACCTACCAGTCTCCCCGGGCCGGTGGTCCGGTGGGCGCTCCGCCGGCGGGTGGCCCTCCGGCCGCTCCCCAGTTCGGGCCCCAGGTCGACCCGCGCACCCTGCGCCCCACCGCCACCCAGGCAGTGGTGATCAGCCGGCCCAGCGTGGCCGTCCGCCGGGTCACCCCGCACTCCACCGCCCACAAGTCGATCCCGATGGCCCCTGGCCGCCGGGCCATTGGCGAGGTGCGTGAGTTCAAGGTGGTCCCCGACCACCTCGGCCGCGGTCGCGAGCTGGTCGACGTCACCAAGAAGAAGGAGGTGGCGGGCGGCAAGAAGAAGACCCTCGAGAAGGAGGGTACGTTCACCAAGCAGGAGATCAGTGACCTGGTTTGGGGTCGCGTCTCCATTCCCCTTCGCGGCAAGAAGCGCAAGCCGACCAAGAAGGGTGCAAAGACCCAGATTACCCAGATGGCGGAAGAGAAGAAGGTCATCAAGCTGCAGGAGGGGATCAGCGTCTCGGATCTCGGCCAGCGGATGGGCGTCAAGACCAACGAGCTGATCAAGAAGTTGATGGTCAGCGGCAAGATGGTCACCGCCAACGCGATCCTGGATGCGGACACGGTGGAGACCATCGCCGGCGGCTACGGCTGGCGCGTGGAGAAGGTGGGCTTCGAGGTGGAGGATCACCTCCCCGAGGTCGAGGCCCGCCCCGAGGACGAGATGCCTCGTCCCCCGGTGGTCACCGTGATGGGCCACGTGGACCACGGCAAGACCTCGCTGCTGGACGCGATCCGGTCCGCCAAGGTGGCCTCCGGTGAGGCGGGTGGAATCACCCAGCACATCGGTGCCTACACGGTGGAGACGGCCCGCGGTCGGGTCACCTTCCTGGACACCCCGGGCCACGAGGCGTTCAGCGCCATGCGCTCCCGCGGCTCCAAGGTCACCGACATCGTGGTGCTGGTGGTCGCCGCCGACGACTCGGTGATGCCCACCACCATCGAGGCGATCAAGCACGCCAAGGAGGCGGACGTTCCGATCGTCGTCGCCATCAACAAGATGGACGTGCCGGCCGCCAACCCGGACAAGGTCAAGAAGGACCTCTCCCAGCACGAGCTGCTGCCGGAAGAGTGGGGCGGGGACACGATCATGGTCCCGGTCTCGGCCAAGACCAAGGAAGGGCTGGACTCCCTGCTGGAGAGCATCCTGCTCCAGGCGGAGGTGTTGGAGCTCAAGTCCAACCCCAAGCGCGCCGCGGTGGGTGTGATCATCGAAGGCAAGCTGGAGAAGGGCCGTGGCCCGGTCGCCACCGTGCTGGTCCAGGAGGGCACCTTGCGGGTGGGGGATGCCGTGGTCTCCGGGACCTCCTACGGAAAGCTGCGCGCGATGAACAACGATCGCGGCGTGAAGGTGGACCAGGTGCTCCCCGGCTTCTGCGCGGAGATCATCGGTCTGACCTCGGTGCCGGCGGCGGGTGACAGCATCAACGTGGTCGCCGACGACCGCGCGGCCAAGGAGATCGCCGGGCACCGCAACCTCAAGGAGCGCCAGCTGGAGCTGGGCAAGACCTCCCGCGACTCCCTGGAGTCGCTGCTGGCCCGCACCAAGGCCGGGGAGTCCAAGTCGCTCAAGATCGTCCTCAAGGCGGACGTGCAGGGTTCAGTGGAGGCGGTCGCCCAGGCGATCACCAAGCTCTCCACCCCCAAGGTGAAGGCGGAGATCGTCCACAAGGGAGTGGGCATGGTCACCGAGTCGGACGTGATGATGGCCGCGGCCTCCAAGGGCGCGATGGTCATCGGGTTCAACTCCCGTCCGGAGTCCGGCGCCGAGGCCACCGCCAAGGCGCAGGAGGTCCGGATCGAGACCTACTCCATCATCTACGAGCTGCTGGACGCGGTTCGCCTGGAGATGGAGAACCTGCTGGAGCCGATCCGCACCGAGCGGAGCCTGGGCCGGGCCGAGGTCCGGAACCTGTTCAACGTCCCCAAGCTGGGCACCATCGCCGGCTCGGCGGTCATCGAAGGCACCATCCGGCGCTCCTCCTTCCTCCGCCTGTGGCGGGAGAAGAAGCAGATCTTCACCGGCAAGGTGGCCTCGCTCCGGCGGTTCAAGGACGACGTCAAGGAGGTCGCGCAGGGCTTCGAGTGCGGTATCGGCATCGAGGGCTACAGCGACATCCAGCCGGGCGACATCATCGAGGCCTTCGAGATCGAAGAGACCCGGCAGAGCCTCGGGTAGCCGGTCGCTTCCCCCTCGGGCATCCGCCTCCACGCAGGCGGGTGCCAAAGCTGGGCAGGAGCGGGGGACGCCCCCCGCTTTCGCTCCGTTGGGCCGGACGCTGATCGAGAGTGGCAGCAGAGAGGCAGGGAGTGATGTTCGTCGCAGTGGCCCGCGTGTCGCTCCAGATCTCCGAGGCGAAGTCCCTCAAGGACAAGCGCCAGGTGCTCCGCAAGGTGATGGACCGCCTCAAGTCGCGGTTCAACGTCTCGGTGGCCGAGGTGGACGACAACGACGTGTGGCACAAGGCCACCATCGGGCTGTCGGTGGTGGGCAACGACCGCCGGCACGTGAACGAGCAGATCGACAAGTGTCTGCACTTCGTCGAAGAGATGTACGTGGCGCCGGTGATCTCCCGCGAGCTGGAGATCGTCAGCTTCGGGGAGGGGATGGCGTCCCTGCAGCCGGAGGACGCCTTCGCCATCCCCAAGGGGGACCGGTCGCTGGCCGAGGCGGAGGGGATCGCCTGGGAAGATCGTTACACCGCTGACTCCGAGGACGAGGGCCCGGAGGGTGGTTCAAGGGAGCTGACGCTGGACGAGGCCCGAGCCAGGGCACGCTCCCTGCGCAATCCGAGAGAGTGGGAAAAGAAATGAGTGCGACGGGCAGGCCAGAGCGGGTGGGGCAGGAAATCCAGGCCGCGGTGGCGGACATGCTGGCGCGCGGAATGCTGCACGACCCCCGCATCGGGTACATCACCATCACCGGGGTGAAGGTCTCCGCCGATCTGCGGACGGCGCGGATCTACTATTCGATGATCGGCTCCGAGGAGCAGCAGAAGACCACCCAGGAGGGGCTGGACGCGGCCAAGCCGTTCGTTCGCCGGCACGTGGCCTCCAAGGTCCAGCTGCGCTCCTCTCCGGAGGTGTTCTTCTCCTACGACGGGTCCCTGGCCGAGGGCGACAAGATCGAACGGCTGCTCAAGGGCGTCCGCGACAAGGAAGGCTGGTAGTCGCCTCCTTGCTCCATGGGGTGCTGATCATCGACAAGCCGCAGGGGCCCACCTCCTTTGACGTGGTCCACAAGGTGCGCGCGGCGCTGAAGGTGAAGAAGGTCGGCCACACCGGCACCCTGGATCCGATGGCCACCGGCCTGCTGCCGATCTGCCTGGGAGATGCCACCAAGATCGCCGGCTACATCACCGAGGGGGACAAGGCCTACACCGCGAACATCAAGCTGGGCGCGGAGACCGACACCCAGGATGCGGAAGGCAAGCTCCTCCGCCAGGCCCCGGTCCCTCCGCTGACCCGCGAACTGCTGGAGGACGCGCTGGCCGCGTTCCGGGGTCCTTTGCTGCAACTGCCGCCCATGTATTCGGCGGTCAAGATCGACGGGAAGCGGCTCTACGAGTCGGCTCGCGCCGGGGAGGAGGTGGAGCGGCAGCCCCGCCCGGTCACCGTGCACTCCCTGGAACTGCTGGACTTCACCCCCGACTCGCTGACCGTGCAGGTGCGCTGCTCCAAGGGCTTCTTCGTCCGCACCCTGGCCTACGACCTGGGGCGGAAGCTGGGCTGCGGGGCGCATCTGCAGGGGCTGCGGCGCACCCACTCCGGGCCCTTCTCCCTGGATCAGGCGCTGCCGCTGCAGACCCTGCTGGACCGGGTGGCCGCCCAGGCCTGGGGGGAGATCTCCTCCCGGCTGGTGTCCCCCAACGACGCCCTGGCGGAGATGCCGGCCCTCAGCTTGCCCGGTCCGTTGGCCGCCAAGGTCCGCCACGGGGTGGCGGTGGAGCCTCCTTCGGACACCCCGGAGGGCAAGGTCCGGGTGCTGGACGGGGGCAGCGGCGAACTTTTGGCGATCGCCGAGGTCACGCCCGAGCGCCGACTGAAGTATCTTCGGGTCCTCGTCAGCTGACATGGCCGTCCCGCTCACCATCACGGTCCATGTGGCCGAAACCATCCGCCCCGCGGTCGACGGGCGCCGACAGGTGAGCCTGGGCGTGCCCTCCACCGCCGGGGTGGGGGACGTGATGGAGAGCCTGTTCAAGCTCTACCCGCGGCTGTGGCAACACGTGGCCAGCGAGCGCCGTGGTGCCCAGCAGGGCCTGCGGTTGGTGATGGGCTCCCCGGCGGCCAGGGACCAGCCCGCCGGCCTGGGGACCCTGCAACAGGGCCAGCGGATGTACCTGATGGCGGCCTCGGTGAAGAAGCCGGGCACGCCACGCGGTTGATCTGTACGTTTCAGACGCCTATAAGCCCCCCCTTGTAGTGGTTTCGCTGCCCGGTCTGCGCCCCTCCGCGGTCTGGGTGAACTCTGATGGAGGGGCTAAGGAAGCAGTCAAATGCCTGGAGTCGAGCAGGAGAAGAAGTCGGAGCTGGTCCAGAAGTACCGGACCCATGAGACGGACACCGGTTCTCCCGAGGTGCAGGTGGCGCTGCTGTCCGAGCGGATCACCATGCTCACGGAGCACTTCAAGACCCACAAGAAGGATCACCACTCCCGCCGGGGCTTGCTCAAGCTCGTCGGTCAGCGGCGCCGGCTTCTGGACTACCTGAAGCGCAAGGACAACAACCGGTACAAGAAGCTCATCGACGGTCTCGGCATCCGCAAGTAGGCGGTCGCCGGTCGGTGGAAAATCCGGGGCGCGCCGGCAGTTCGGAGCGCCCCGGGTTGTTTCAAAGGCAGAAAAAGGTGGGGGCGCATGGTGCGCGTCCACCTCGCTGGAGGAAGGGCAACCTTCTCCGCCCGCGAAGTTCCGGGATGGTTTTTTGGTTTCCGTTCGATCTGGCCAAGCCCACGGGTTTGGCCCCCTCGATCTGGGATCAAAAAGTCCTCCCCGGTTCACCAAGGGGGAGTGGACGTCCGGAACTCCTGACACCCCATGGACGCGCCGGCCTCTTTGAAGGCGGGTCGCGTCGCGCTGCCTGAACTCCCTTCGGAGCCCACGGCGCGCACAGGAAAAGCATGTACATCCAAAAGAGCGTGAAGTTCGGTGAGACGGACCTGGTCCTCGAGCACGGCAAGCTGGCCAAGCAGGCCGACGGGTCGGTGGTGGTGAAGTACGGCGAGACCCACCTGCTGATCACCGCGGTCTCCGCGCGGGATCGCAAGGACGTGGACTTCCTCCCCCTGACGGTGGAGTACCAGGAGAAGCTGTACGCCGCGGGCCGGATCCCGGGCAGCTACTTCAAGCGCGAGGGCCGGCTGACCGAGAAGGAGACCTTGACCTCCCGGCTGGTGGACCGCTCGCTGCGCCCCCTGTTCCCGGAGGGCTACAACTACGAGATCCAGGTGATCGCCGGGGTGATCTCCTCCGATCCGAACACCGAGGGTGACATCCACGGCATCACTGGCGCCTCTACCGCGCTGATGATCTCCGACATCCCCTTCAACGGCCCCATCGCCGGCATCCGGGTGGGCCGGGTCAATGGCCAGCTGATCGCCAACCCCAGCGGCAAGCAGCGCGCCGAGTCCGACCTGGACCTGGTGATGGCCTGCTCCAAGGACGCGGTGGTGATGGTGGAGGGTGGCGCCGAGGAGATCAGCGAGGCGGACATGGTGGCCGCGCTGGACTTCGGTCACAAGGCGACCCAGCCGATCCTCGAGCTGCAGCTGCAGATGCGCAAGGAGCTGGGCGTCCAGACCCGCAACTACGAGAAGGCGCCCACCCTCTCCGAGGACATCAAGGGCAAGGTCAAGACCCACGGACTGGAGCTGATCAAGGGCGCGTACAACATCCACGACAAGGGCCAGCGCTACCGGTCCCTCTCCGACGCCAAGAAGGCGATCCTGGAGAAGGTGAAGGCCGACCTGGGCGACAGCTACGCCTCCCAGGAGAAGTTCGCCAAGGCGGCGATCGAGGAGCTGAAGTACGACTACGTCCGCGGCAAGGTCCTGGACGGCGGTCGGATCGGTGACCGGGCCCACGACGGCGTGCGGACCATCACCTGCGATGTGGGCGTGCTGCCCCGCACCCACGGCTCGGCGGTGTTCACCCGCGGCGAGACCCAGGCCCTGGTGGCCACCACCCTGGGCACCGCGGACGACGAGCAGCGGATCGAGTCCCTGCTGGGGATGACCTTCCGGCGCTTCCTGCTCCACTACAACTTCCCCCCGTTCTCGGTGAACGAGACCAAGCCCCTGCGCGGCCCCGGTCGCCGGGAGATCGGTCACGGCGCCCTGGCCGAGCGCGCGCTGCGCAACATGCTGCCGGACCCGGAGAAGTTCCCGTACGTGGTCCGCCTGGTCTCCGACATCCTGGAGTCCAACGGGTCGTCCTCCATGGCCTCGGTCTGCGGCGGCACCCTGTCGCTGATGGACGCCGGGGTGCCGATCAAGGCGCCGGTGGCCGGAATCGCCATGGGGCTGATCAAGGAAGGCGACCGGATCGCCATCCTCTCCGACATCCTCGGGGATGAGGATCACCTCGGGGACATGGACTTCAAGGTGTGCGGCACCAGCAAGGGCATCACCTCCATCCAGATGGACATCAAGATCACCGGGCTGACCACGGAGATCATGCAGAAGGCGATGGAGCAGGCCCGCCGCGGCCGGCTGCACATCCTGGCCGAGATGGCCAAGGCGCTGCCGGAGGCCCGCAAGGAGATCTCCCAGTACGCCCCCCGGATCACCACCCTCATGATCCGCCCGGAGTTCATCAAGAACGTGATCGGGCCCGGCGGCAAGGTGATCAAGGACATCATCGCCCGCACCGGCTGCTCGGTGAACATCGAGGACTCCGGCAAGGTGTCGATCGCCTCCAACAACAACGAGTCGGTGCAGCAGGCCATCGCCATGGTCCAGGCCCTGACCCGCGAGGCGGAGATCGGGAAGATCTACCTGGGCACCGTCCGCAAGATCGCCGAGTTCGGCGCCTTCGTGGAGCTGTTCCCCGGCACCGACGGCCTGATCCACATCTCCGAGCTGTCCGACAAGCGCGTCAAGGCGGTCTCCGACGTGCTCAAGGAGGGCGAGGAGGTGATGGTGAAGGTGGTCTCCATCGACCGCACCGGCAAGATCCGGCTCTCCCGCAAGGAGGCCCTGGCCGAGCGCGCCGAGCAGCAGCAGGCCGGCCAGACCCCGCCCCCGCCCGCCGCGGCGCAGGGTGAGGAGCCCAAGGCCAAGGCCTAGCGGTTCGAAAGGACCGGATCCTTCCGGTCCCCGGAAAGGCCCTCGCACTCGAAAGAGCGCGGGGGCTTTTTCATGTCCGGGGTCCGAAAGGTGGTTTCCCGGCCCACACCGGCCCCAGCAATCAGGCGTGGTCGTCAGGCCGCATTTGGGTTGGAGGGCGACTTGCAGAAAGATCCCCCGCTGCCTTCGAACGTTTGAGGAGAACCGTGGCCGGCCGACGACCCCTTTTGCGGATGGATCCCGAGGAGAACGCCAGCCGGGTGACCCAGGTCTCGCGGGCGCTGAGCGGCTTTCGCTGGGCCTACATGCCGCTGGGGCTGCTGGCCCTGATCGCGGTGGGGGTGCACGCCGCCGCGGACGCGATCGACGACCGGATCCTGTGGGTGGTGGACCACGTGGACGCCGGCTTCGACGGGGTGTTCGGCGCCTGGAAGTTCACCAGCGGGCTGGTGGACCTGGTCGGCTTCGAGCAGCGGGTGAAGCTGGCCCGGGCCCTGGCCCTGGGGTGGGAGCTGCTGGTGGATCTGCTGCTGGCGCTGCCGGCGCTGGGCTACCACGAGAAGGAGCGGAGCACGGTCCGTCCGCTGGATTTTGCCCTCCACCCCGAACGCACCGGGGGCTTCAAGGCCCTGGTGCAGCGCTTCAAGCTCCAGCCCACCAGCGTGCGGATCATCCGGCCCTTCGCCAGCGCGGCGGTGGTGATCGCCGGGGCCTGCGCCATCGCCCGCATGGTGCAGGGCCAGGTCTACCTCTCCGGGCGGCTGCTGGTGGGGGACGGGGCGGCGGGGATCGCCGCCCGGCTGCTGGCGATCGGGGTGCTGGGGCTGGTGCTGTACTCGCTGGGATGGCGGGCGGTGTTGCGCAACCTGGAGCACGCGGATGAGCTGTCCCGCGAGGTCCGTGCCTCGCCCCGCAACGCGCTGATGCACGGACTGTGGGGTTCGCTGGCGGTGCTCCCGCTGGCGGTGGCCGCCCTGTGGGACGCCTCCCCGGTGCTGTCCTTCTTCCGGTGACCCCCATGTTCGCGCGCCCGGCAAGAGGACTGCTGGACTTCCTGGTGGCGCTGCTCTGCGTGTGGGGCGCCTACTACCACACCCCTGCCGGCGCCCTGCTGCGGCGGGCCACCGCCTGGACCACCGGCACCCGCACCACCGCCCGCCCGCTGTTGGCCTATTACGGCGGTGCCTCCTCCGACGGCTCGGTGTGGTCCGGGCGCCGGGTGGGCGGACCGGTGGTCCCCCGCGGCGACCTCCCGCTGCGGATGGCCCTGGCCTACGGCGCCCTGGAGAGCCTCTCCGCGCTGCCCCGGGCCGAGCGGTCCGCCGCCCACGAGACCGCGCGCCGCTATCAGATCGACCCGGCGCTGCTGGACGACGACCGCCGGGGCGCCGAGCAGATGGCCCGGCTGCTGGATCACCTCCGCACCGATCTGGGCAGCGACGAGGCGGCGGTGCTGGCGCTGCTGTGCGGCTACGAGCCGGCCCGCTACGCCAAGGAGCGCGCCGCCGCGGAGGGTGGGGTGGTGGGGATGGAGGAGATCGCCCGGCAACTGCCCCCGGACTTCGAGTCCCGGGTGGCCAGGGCGGCGCAGGCGATCACCCTCTCCACCGCCTACGCCCTCTCCTGGCCGGTCCCGGAGCGGCTGCCGGTCACCTCTCCCTTTGGCGTGCGCAACCACCCCTTGTTGGGCGGTCGGCGCCAGCACACCGGGGTGGACATCGGGATGCCGATCGGGACCGCGGTGAAGGCCTCCGCGCACGCGGTGGTGCGCCGGGCCAGCGAGGACGCGGTCAACGGCAAGGTGCTGGTGCTGGACCACGGCAACGGGGTGACCACCGCCTATTGCCACAACTCGGAGCTGCTGGTGGCCACCGGGCAGCGGGTGGAGCGGGGGGCGGTGATCGCCCGGTCCGGGAACAGCGGGCGTTCCACCGGGCCGCACCTGCACTACCAGCTGGAATTGGCGGACCACCCGGTGGACCCGCTGCGCTTCCGGGCCCCGCGGCCGATCTCCGTGCCCCCGGACGCCACCGCTAGTGAAGGGCGCACCGGTCGGGTAGGAAGCGCCCGCCCGGAGGTCAAAGTTGGAACTCAAGGTTCGCCGCGTCCGAAAAGAACAGTCACCCCTGCCGCTGCCCAGGTACCAGACCGAGCTGTCCGCCGGGATGGACCTGCAAGCGGAGCTCGCTGAGGACCGGGTGCTGGCCCCGCTGGAGCGGGCCGCCATCCCCACCGGACTGGCGCTGGAGCTGCCCCCCGGCTTCGAAGGTCAGGTTCGTCCCCGCTCCGGGCTGGCGCTCAAGAGTGGGCTGACCGTGCTCAACGCGCCGGGGACCATCGACGCGGACTACCGCGGCGAGGTCCAGGTCCTGCTGGTCAACCTCTCCTCCTCCCCGGTGACCCTGCGGCGGGGAGACCGGATCGCCCAGCTGGTGGTGGCCCCGGTGACCCGGGCCCGACTGGTGGAGGTGTCCGAGCTGACCGACACCGAGCGTGGAACCGGGGGCTTCGGGTCCACCGGCCGTTGAACGCCTTCCCACCCCTGTTCCGCGTTCAGCAGGACTGGTAGTTTTCACCCCCTCTCCGGGAGCGTTGCCTCAATTGCTTTGTTACCGCTGCGGTAGCCACAACAGCGACTCCAGCGAGGCCTGCGCGGCTTGCGGCCAGAAGCTGGACGTCAACCAGACCTCCGCCTCCACCTTGAGCAAGCGGGTGGCCCCGGGCGCGGTGGACGGGGCGCCCTATCGTCCCGGGGACATCGTGGCCATGCGCTTTCGGATCCGCGAGATCGTGGGCGCCGGTCCGCTGGGCTTCGTGTTCAAGGTGGAGGACGTCGCCGCCGGAGGGGACCTGGCCCTCAAGGCGCTGAACCCCGCCTGCTTCTCCTCCTCCGAGGACCGCGAACAGTTCCAGCGGGCGATCCGGCTGGGTCGCAAGCTGAGCCACCAGAACCTGGTGCGGGTGGTGGAGGACGGGGAGGACCGCGGCTGGCCCTTCTTCGCCACCCAGTTCGTGGACGGGCTGTCGCTGCGGCGGATCATCGACGCCCGGCGCGCCAAGGGGCAGACCTTCACCCTGGCGGAGATTGAACCGCTGGTGACCCAGATCGCGCTGGCGCTGACCGCCGCGCACAAGCTGGCGCCCCACGGCAACCTCAAGCCCCAGAACGTGCTGGTCCAGCCGGACCTGCTCAAGCTGACCGACTTTGCCCTGGCCCAGGCCCTGCCGCGGGACGCGTTCCTGCAGGCCCACCGCGCCCAGCGGACCGACGCCTACCTGGCCCCGGAGCTGTTCGCCGGGGGACCGGTGGAGGTGCGCACCGACGTCTATGCGCTGGGGGTGCTGCTGGGAGAGCTGCTGACCGGGGCGGTCCCGCAGGACCGGGTGCCGCCCGAACTCTCCCGCCTGCGGCCCGAGCTCTCCGCCCAGGTGGATGCGGTGTACCGCAAGGCGGTCAGCTCCAGCCCCGGCGCCCGCTTTGCCTCTCCAATGGAGCTGGCCGCGGAGGTCACCGCCCTGGCCACGCCCAGCCTTTCCGCCCCCGCGGCTCCGGCGGTGACCGAACCGGCGGGGCAGGTCCCCGCCAGCCTGCGCCGGACGGATCGGGCCTCGGTGGTGGACCTGGCCGGCGCCCGGCTTCCCCTGCCGCCGCCTCCCGTCCCCGGGGCTCCGGAGGGGGCCACCATCCCCCTGGACCTCTCGCTGCTCCCGGCCGCGCTTCGGCGCACCGACGAGACCCAGCAGATGGATCCAGGGCTGATCGCCCAGGCGATCGCCGCCAAGGTGGCCGCCTCCGCCTCCTCCTCCGGGCCGGCTGCGCCGGAGGCGCCGCGTCTGGGGATGCGTCCGCTGCCTTCACCTCCGCGCGCGGAGGACCTGCGCGGCACCCAGCCGCTGGAGTTGAGCCAGGTCCCGCGCGGCACCCTGGATCAATCTCCCACCCTGGCCCTGCCGGCCTTCCCCTCCCAGTACCTGCAACCCGCGCCGCTGTTCGGCAGCTCCGCCGGGGGAGGGGAGGAGCCCGGCGCGCTGCGCAGCAACGCGATGGTGTGGCTGGTCCTGTTGACGGTGGGCGCGCTCTTGCTGGGGTCGGTGGGGGGCTACCTGCTGATCGATCGGCTGCGCCAGCCGGCGGAGACCTCCGCCGAGAACCGGCCGCCGCCTCCGGCCCCCGCGCCCCCGCCCGCCGCCAGCCGGGGAGAGGGGACCCCCGCCGGAACCACCCTGGCCGCCGCCTCCGCGCCGGTGGAGGAGGATCCGGCCCCCGCGCCGCTGCTGCAGTGCCCCGAGGGGATGCAATTGGTTCCCTCCGGCCCCTTCCAGATGGGGACCGCCAAGGACGACCCGATGATGGGCTTCGACGAGAAGTCGCTGCTGCGGGTGGACCTCGCCGCCTTCTGCATCGACGAGTTCGAATACCCCAACCGCGCCAAGGCCGTCCCCCGCACCCAGGTCAGCTGGGCGGAGGCCCAGAAGCTGTGCCAGGCGGACTCCAAGCGGCTGTGCGAGGAGAGCGAGTGGGAGAAGGCCTGCAAGGGGCCGGAGGATCGCCGGTTCCCCTACGGCAGCACCTTTGACGCCTCCGCCTGCAACACCGAGACGGAGACCGGAGAGGACCGCCGGCTCTCCTACGCCGGCGGCTACGACCGCTGCCGCTCCGGCTTCGGGATCGCGGACCTCTCCGGGAACGTGGCCGAGTGGACCGCCTCCTCCTACGGGTCGGGCGGGGACAAGGCGCTCAAGGGCGGGGCCTACGATCGGCCGGACTATGCGGCGCGCTGCTCGGCCCGGCGCAACGGTCCGCCGGGGACCCGCGCCGCCGAGGTGGGCTTCCGCTGCTGTCGGGACCCGGAATAGGGTCCCGGGCCATGCTCCACCGCGTGAAGACTGCCGGGTGGGTGCTGCTGCTGCTGGGGGCGGTGGGGGTCCCCTCCGCCCGGGCCGCCGCTAACGCCCGGGTGGTGATCCTCAAGTCGGCGGACCGGACCGCCTACTCCCAGGTGGTGGCCGGGTTCTCCAGCGAGGCGCGGGCCCAGGTCTCCGAGGTCACCTTGCAGGAGGGACGCGGGGAGGCGGTCCAACGGGAGAACGCCGCCCTGCTGGCGCGGATTGCCCAGGAGAACCCGGCGCTGGTGCTGGCGATCGGCCCCACCGCCGCCAACGCCGCCAAGAAGGCGCTGACCCGTACCCCGGTGGTGTTCTGCATGGTCCCGTACTTCGAGAAGTACGGCCTGGAGGGCGCCAACGTCACCGGGATCGGGATGACCAGCGATCTCTCGGTGGAGCTGACCGTGCTGCGCTCCCTGGGGGAGGGGATCCGTCGGGTGGGGATTCTCCATGACCCGCGCTACTCCGCGCAGGTGCTGGCCCAGGCGGTCGCCCAGGCCAGGCCCCGGGGGCTGACCATCGTCCCCCTGGAGGCGGACTCGCAGGCGCGCGCCGAACAGGTGCTGGCCGGCGCGCGGGACAAGATCGACGCCTTGTTGATGGTGGCGGACAAGACGGTGGCCACCGAGGCCCTGGTCCGGTTGCTGATCGGCAAGACCCGCTCGGCGGGGATTCCGCTGGTCGCGCTCTCCCCCACCCAGGTCAAGGAGGGGGCGCTGGTGTCGATTGCGCCCACTCCCACCGGGATCGGACAGCAGGCGGGGCGACTGGCGAACCGGATCGTCCACGAGAAGGTGGATCCCGGCGCCCTGGCGGTCTCCGGCCCGGAGCTGCTGGAGGTGTCCTGGAACCTGTCCGCCGCCCGTGGCCTGGGCAGCAGCTGCGAGCTGACCGGCGAGCTGTTCAAGCTGGCCGCCGCCCGCGGCTACCCGCTGCGCGTCTACGAATAGCGCCCGGCTGCTCGCCCGCTCCCGGGGCGGTCTGGACGGGAGGGACCGCCATCCTGTCCGCTGATGCACAGGCTGCCCGGGTGAGACCGATCCATCAAGATCCGCTGCTGTCCCGTGAACGCGCGCGCCACGCCCGGCCCCGGCCGCGGCTGGACCTGCTGATGCACGGCGACCTGGGGGCCGCGCTTTGCCTGGCGGTGGCCGCGTTCCTGGCGCTGGCCTCCGGCTTCCAGCAGCTGACCCCTCAGCGTCCCGCCTCGCTGCTGATCGCCCCGCCGATCGCCGCTGGAATCTTCACCCTGGGGCTGGTGGCGATGGTGATGGAACGCCAGCGCCACGGGCTGGTGCGGACCCTCGCCCTGGTGGGCGCCGGCTGGCTCTGTGTGTGGGGACTGTTGCTGGCCCACCAGGCGGCCTTCTCCCTGCTGATGTTGTTCTTCTTCCTGCCCGCGGCCCTGGCCGCCCTCGCCGCGGTGCAGCTGAGTCGCGCCCGCCGGGAGGTGAGGCGGGTGGAACAGCAGCGGCAAGAGCGCCGGGCCCGGAGGCTGGCCGCCCAGGGTCGGCGCTAGCCAGAACCGGCGGCCTGTGGCACGACGCGCGGTGTGATCCCCCGATACAGCAGACCCGAGATGACCGAGCTGTGGACCAACGAGGCCCGCATGCGCCGGTGGCGTGACGTGGAGCTGGCGGCCCTGGAGGGCATGGTCCAGCAGCGGCTGGTCCCCGAGCAGGCCCTGACCGACTGCCGCGAGCGGGCCGGGGACTTCGATGGCAACGACGTGCGCCGGATCGAGGAGATCGAGAAGGTCACCAAGCACGACGTGATCGCCTTCCTCACCTTCATGGAGGACCGGGTGGGCCCCTCGGCGCGCTTCCTCCACATGGGGATGACCTCCTCGGACGTGCTGGACACCGCGCTGGGGATGACCCTGCGGGACGCGGCGGACCTGCTGGCGCGCGGGGTGGACCGGGTGATGGCGGCGGTGGAGAAGCAGGCCTTTGCCCACCAGCGCAGCGTGATGATGGGCCGCAGCCACGGGATCCACGCCGAGCCGATGACCTTCGGCCACAAGCTGGCCATCTGGTACGACGAGCTCCGCCGCGGCAAGGAGCGGCTGCTGCGCGCCCGGGACGGGGTCTCGGTGGGGAAGATCTCCGGCGCGGTGGGAACCTTTGCCCACCTCCCCCCGGCGGTGGAGACCCACGCCTGCGCCAGGCTAGGGCTGACCCCGGCGCCGGCCTCCTCCCAGATCATCCAGCGCGATCGCCACGCCGAATACTTCTGTGCCCTGGCGCTGCTGGGCGCGTCGATCGAGAAGTTCGCGGTGGAGATCCGGCACCTGCAGCGCACCGAGGTCCGGGAGGCGGAGGAGCCGTTCACCGCCGGGCAGAAGGGCAGCTCGGCGATGCCCCACAAGCGCAACCCGATCCTCTCCGAGAACCTGACCGGGCTGGCCCGACTGCTGCGCGGCTACGCGGTGAGCGCGATGGAGAACGTGGCGCTGTGGCACGAGCGGGACATCTCCCACTCCTCGGTGGAGCGGGTGATCGGCCCGGACGCCACCATCTGCCTGGACTTCATGCTCCACCGCTTCGCGGGGCTGATGGAGGGGCTGCGGGTGTACCCGGAGCGGATGGCCAGCAACCTGGAGCTGCTGGGCGGGGTGGTCAACTCGCAGCGGATCCTGCTGGAGCTGGCGAAGAAGGGCATGGATCGCCAGGCGGCCTACGTGATCGTCCAGCGCAACGCGATGCGGATGTACGAGGAGGGGGTGGACTTCAAGACCGCCCTGCTGGGAGACGCAGAGCTGTTGCAGAAGATGACCCCCGAGGAGGTGGCCGCCTGCTTCTCCACCGACTACCACCTGCGCCACGTGGACCAGATCTTCACCCGCGTCTTTGGTCGGGCGTGATGTTCCAGCACCCGACGCGGATCCGGTGGTTGCTGTGGGCGGTGCTGGCGGTGGCCCTGGTCCTGGGAGGCTGGCAGCGCGCGGTCGCGGTGGAGCGGCTGCCTCCGGACTTCGACGAGCTGATCTACCTCCCCGCCGCCTTCCACTACCGCCAGCTGGCGGGGGAGGGGAAATGGGGAGAGCTGGCCGGGTACCGCGAGAACCTGGAACACCCGCCGCTGGTGAAGCTGATGTTCGCCAGCACGCTGGCGGCCTCCGACGCGCCGGTCCCGGACTGGAAGCAGGTCCGGGTCGGCCGGCCCACCCCGGAGCAGGCAGTTCCCGCCTTCCTGGCCACCCGCTGGCTGTCCTGGACCTTCGGGATGGGGCAGCTGATGGCGGTGGGGCTGGTCCATCCCCTGGGAGCGCTGGGGCTGGCCGTCTCCACCTACCACTCCAAGTACACCGCCCAGGCCTACCTGGAGGCGGTGCCCGGGCTGTTCGCGCTGCTCTCGGTGTTGCTGTTCGAACGCGCCTTCCGCCGCCGTTCGGAGGAGGAGCGCCGGCGCCCGGTGCGGGTGGGGTGGCTGCTGGGCTCCGCGGTGCTGCTGGGGCTGACCACCGCCGGGAAGTACCCCTACGGGCTGGTGGTCTCGCTGGCCCTGGCGCCGTTCGTCCTCCTCTGGGGGCGCGGACACCTCCGCTGGCTGGCGGCGTTCGCCGCGGTGGCGGTGGCGGCCTTCTTCCTGGCCGACCCCTTCTTGTGGCCGCAGCCGCTGGCCCGGCTGGGGGAGAGCGTGGGCTTCCACCTCGACTACTCGCAAAGCGAGCACGTGAAGAAGTCCGCCTTGCCCTGGTGGCAGCCGGTGTACTGGCTGACCCGCAGCGAACCCTACAAGTGGCACGCCGGGCTGTTCCTCACCCCGCTGGCGGACTGGACGCTGCTGCCGCTGGCCCTGGCCGGGCTGGGACGGGCGCTGCGGGTGCGGCCGGTCTTCGCCTCCTGGATGATCCTGGGGATGATCTTCTTGTTCCTGTGGCCCACCAAGTGGCCCCAGTACATCCTGCTGGTGCTGCCGGCGATCGCGGTCTGCGCGGGGATTGGCGTGGAGTCGCTGTTGATTCGTTTCTTGAGGCCCTGGCGCTGGCGCAGCGCGCCTGATTCGCAGGACTGAGCGGCCCCGCGGGGGCAGGGTTTTACGGTACGCTGGCCAGCAGCGACGTTTCGCGCGGAGGCGCAGGGCAGAGATGGAGTCAGGCAGTACCTCGAGGAAGATCCGATGCGTGGTCCTGGATTTCGACGGGACCTTCACCGACGTCCATGAGGAGGCCCGGGAGTTCCCCCGCGCCTACCGGGAGGACGTCTGCGACATCGCCGGGCGGGATGTGGAGGAGGCCTGGAGCGAGGCGGAGCGCACCATCGCCGCCGATCCGGATCGCTACGGCTGGGACGTGGACGGGAAGCTGGTGGCCCCGGCCAACGCCGACCCCTACATCCACTCCACCGCGGTGGCCACGCTGGTGTTCAAGCGGATGGGGATCCTCAGCTCGGCGCGGCTGCGGACGGACATCGTGCAGGTGCTCTACAAGAAGGCCTACGAGCAGACCCGCACCGCGTTCCGGCCCCACGCCCGGGAGGTGATCGAGAAGCTGATGGGCACCGGGATGCCGATCGTGATCGTCACCAACGCCCACACCGAGATGGTGCAGAAGAAGCTGACCGATCTGGGGGTGCCCCTGGACCGGCGGCCCCAGGTGCATGGCGAGGCGCGCAAGTTCATCGCCGGGGCGCTGCCCCACCCCGAGCCGACGTTCGACGCGCTGCCGGAGACCACCCGGGTGGAGGGGCTGGGCCGCCCGGTCTACGTGCGGCGGGCCTATTACTACCAGGCGCTGCGGAAGATCTGGGACGCCCACCCGGGCACCGGGCCCCAGAGCACGCTGGTGGCCGGCGACATCTTCGAGCTGGATCTGGCGCTGCCGGCCCAACTGGGGGCCAGCGTCCACCTGATGCTGAGGCCGGGAACCAATCCGTGGGAGCGCGAGGCGGTGCGCGCGCTGGGCCCCCGCGGAGGCCAGAGCGACGATCTGAGGGCGATCCTCGAGTGGCTGACCTGAACGAGCCGACCCCGCCCGTGCCAGCCTCCCCAGAAGCAGAGTCGGTCCAGCTGAGGATCGTCGCCGAGTCCCAGCCCGCGGTGAAGCTGGGGGAGGCGTCGTTGCGTCCGGATGAGATGCTGACCCTGCGTGCCTCGGACGTGATCCTGGTGGATCGCTGGGCGGAGGGCGCCCGGCTGGTGGAGGGCGAGCGGGTGGCGTTCCGGATGCACGAGGCGGTGGTGCTGCGGGGGATCCTGGTGGAGGTGGAGGGCGAGGTGGGGGTGCTGATCCAGCAGGTGCTGTTGCAGTAGGCCCGGCGCCTTCGTCTTACCGGGTGCGGGTCAGCCCTGGCGGGAAGGTGCTCTGGACCACGGAGAAGGTGGGATCCTCCGCCAGGCTGGCCGGGGTCAGCAGCTCCAGGGTGGCAGGGATCGACCCCCGGCCGTAGCGCTGCTCCAGCGCCGGCCCCACCCGGGTCAGATCCAGCTCCGCCAGCCGCTGCATCCGCCCCACCTGCTTTCCCGCCCCCCGGGTATAGGCCTTCCGCACCAGCTCCGAGCAGTAGAGGGTCTGGTCGTCCCAACCGAAGAGGAAGTCGTAGGGGCGCCCCAGCAGGGACCTGGCCTCCGCCACGATTGCCTCCCGCTGGGCGTGGGTCAGCGAACCGTCGCGGAGCACGGTCCACCGCTTCCCTCTCCCCCGGGCCTGGAACACCCGGAGCGGGGTCCGCTTCACCGGCTGCACCGCCTCGATCACGAACACCCCGTCGGGGGCGACCTCGATCAACCCCACGTGGGAGTAGTCGCTGTGGGTCGCCGCCCGAATCGCCTCCGACTGGCTGGAGCGGGAGGTGTGGAAGATCAGATCCGCGTTTCGGAACCGTGGCTCGGCGGCCACCGCGGCTGAGGACAGCAGGGCACAGGCGAGGGCAATCCAACGCATGGGGGCTCCTGGAGAAGGGTCTGGAGGCGGGGATTGCGACCGGCATGCCAGCGCCATGGGAGGGGAGGGGCGCCCGGGAGAGGCGGTGCGGGGCGCTCCTCTTCCCCGTCTGGCGTTTGGAGCCTCCCTGGTTGGAGCGGGGGCCCCAGCAGGGAGGGGTCCAGACCGGGCAACCGCTCATCCGGCCGCTTGCGGCATTCCTCAGGGAACGGAAAGACTTCGTGGCCCCGCGAGGTTCAGTCTCCCCCAGGCGCCGCGAAGATTCTTGATCGCAAAGGCGTTGACACCCCGGACCTTCCAGCGGTAGAAGCCGCCCCCCTTCGACGCCCCCTTCACCGGGTCCGCAGCGAAGGGGAGGGATTCGAAAGAAGTTGTTGACCTCGAATCGCAGGGCGGAGTAGAAGCCGCCCCCCGCCGAAAAGAAGTCCCGGCGGGCACATCAGAATACGAAGCTGGCTTCGAAAAAGAGTGGTTGATCGAAGCGGTCCCGGACGGTAGAGGTGGTTGGCGAAGGGTAGGGACCCAAGAGAACGACGGTCGCAGCAGTCAGCGACGGTCGGCCCCGAAAAGAAGTTGAGAAGGGGACTTGACGGACGCACCCAGCTTCGAATAAAAGCTTCGGCCCCCGGGTTGGAAACGGGGTTCCAAACAGCAGCAAGCAGTGAAGCGACAGCAGTCGGTCGCTCGGTCTTTGAAAACCAAATAGCAAGCCCAAGTTGAATATTGCGGTAACTCGCAATTTCATTGAGGG
>JAKFFE010000018.1:0-461920 GCA_036675345.1 Myxococcaceae bacterium | reverse complement strand
CGTGCCGCCGGAGGCCCCGGCTCGCGACCTGGACTCCGCGCCGCCGCCGGCCGCGGCTCGCACCGCGGGCGCCGTGCCGCCGGAGGCCCCGGCTCGCGACCTGGACTCCGCGCCGCCGCCGGCCCCGGTTCGCACCCCGGTCGCCGCACTGCCGGAAGTTCACGATCCACCGGGACCGGCCGCACCGGTCCGAGCCGCGGAGGGCACCGTCTCCGCCGCCAGCACCCGCGCCGCGGTCCCCCGTCCCCGGCCTCCCCGGAAGAGCTCGCGGGAGGTGCAGCTGCTGCGGCGGATTGACGCGCTGGACTCCGCGCTGGGCACCCGGCCCCGGCATCCGGGGATCGTCACCAGCGCCCGCTCCCTGCTCGGCTCCGCCCGGGACCAGCTGGAGACTGCCCGCGGCGATGCGGACTACGCGCGGATCTCCCAGGGACTGGACGTGTGGGAGGGGCGCTTTCTGGCTCCCCGGTAGCCGCCCAGCCAACAGAGCACCCCGGCAGAAGCCTTGACCCGCGCCCCTCCGCTCTGGACGATGGCCGGCGAATGCTCCTGCTCGGCACCCTGGCCTCGGTCCTGCTGGCCCAAGCTGCTCCCCCCGCGCCACTGCGGGCCGCGCCCTCCGCGCCCAATGGCTGCGTGGTGTTGATCAGCCGCAGCGAGGGGCTGACCTCCGCGGAAGCCCTGCGGGTGGTGGAGCGGGTGGGGGAGGCGCTGACCGCCGCCGGGGTGCCGGTCCTGCTGGCTCCCGCGGAGGTCACTTCCCGCGCCGGGGCGCAGATCGCCGCCTGTGCCGGAGCGGCCCCGTGTCTGGCCGGGGTGGGCCGCAGCCTGGGCGCCGGGGCGGTGGCCGCGGTGGACGTGGCCCGGGTGTTCGGAGACCTCTCCTACGAGCTGGCGCTGCTGGAGGTGGCCGGGGCCAGCTCGCTGGCGGACAAGGTCTTCGCCGCCCCCGAAGCCTCGGCGCTGATCGACGCCGAGCTGGCCGAGTTCTCCCGCACCGCGCGCTACGCGCTGCTCACCCTCCCGGCCTTCAACCCGCCCGCCGGGGACAGCCCGCGGGTCACCCGGCTTACCCCGCCGGTCCCCGCCGAACCCACCCCGGTCCCTGCCGCCCGGCCGCTGCCGATCGCCGCCTATGCCGCCACCGGGGGCGCGGTGGTGGCGGGGGTGGCCGCCGGGATCTTCGGGGCGATGACCCTGGAGATGTGGAGCCGGACCCTCCCCGACTCGCAGAACCGGATCGCCCTGCGCCAGGGCGAGCTGTCCCGCTACCAGACCAACCAGCAGTTCACCGCGATCGCCGGGGGCGCCTGCGCGCTGCTCAGCTCCGCCGCCGTCTTCTTCTGGCTCAACCCTCCCGTGGCGGGGAAGTGAGGCGGCTGATCGCCCTGCTGTGCTTGCTGGCGCCGCTGGGCGCCGCGGCCTGGCCGGTGGACGTCTACGTGGAGGTCCAGGCCGGCCAGGAGCGCTTCACCCGTTTCCAGGGCGTGGACTGGGTGGAGGTGGAGGACCCCCAGGTGGCCTCCGCCGAGCCCTTCCCCAGCGGGGAGGTGATGGTCAGCGGTCTCTCCCCCGGGAGCACCCTGGTGCTGCTCTACGGGCAGGGCCGCTTCTCGGTGTGGCGGGTGCGGGTCACCCCTGTGGGCCAGACTGCGCCGCCGCTGACGGTGCCCGACCCCACCGCGGTCCGGCAGGCCTGCCCCGGCGCCGAGGTGGGGCCCAAGCTGCTGCGGGCCCGGGTCCAGGACGAGCGGTGCCGGACCGCGCTGCTGGCCCACCTGCGCCAGGACGGACACCGGGGGGAGGACCTGGACCTGACCTTCGAGCTGACCGTGCTGCAGGCGCAGCTCCGGGAGCTGGGCCTGGCGCTGGAGCGCCGGGGCCTGGGCCGTCGGGTCTCCTTGCGCTACCTGGGCGCGGGGCTGGTGCTGACCGGCCGGGTCAGCGCCGCCGAGCACCGGGGGCTGCTGTGGGAGCTCTTCCGCGGCAGCGTGGGGAGGGCGGCCCTGGACGACCAGCTGGTGGTGCAGTCACCGGACGCGGGCACCCGCTAAGCCCTGCTTCAAGGGTCTGTCCAGACCTGGTGCCCGTAGGTCCAACCCTCCCCTCACTTCTTGACTGGCCCAGTTCCCTCCTCCACGCTGCCGCCGCCTCGAATGAGTTCCTGCCTGCAACTGAAAATCCAACCAGACTGGGATGCCGTGAAGGCCGCCTGGGATCCGTCCATGCAGCTGCTGCTGGAGGCCGGGTTCTCCAAGGACGTGTCCTATTCGCTGTGCATGAGCGCCCAGGAGCTTTTGGAGAACGCGGTGAAGTACGGCAACTTCCAGCCCGGGGACCACGTGGACCTGACCGTGGAGCTGGGGCCCCGCGCGGTGACGGTGGAGGTCCGCAGCCCGGTGTACGAGGACGCGGATCGGCTCAAGCGGCTGGACGACACCATCCAGTGGATCCGCGGCTACCAGAACCCGTTCGAGGCATATGTCGAGAAGATGAAGGAAGTCTCCTCCCAGCCGTACACGCCGGGACAAAGCGGGCTGGGGCTGACGCGCATTGCCTACGAAGGTCAGTGCATCCTCGACTTCTACGTGGATGACACCAACACCCTGGCCGTCTCGGCCGTCTTCCAACACTAAAGAGATCAACCCACCGTGCCTCCTGCCACGCACAATCACGAAGCGCTCACCGTCGAGGTGCTGGAGGACCCCTCCGAGGTCCGGGTCACCTTCCGCGGCCGCAGCGCCGCGCGCGAGCCCGGGCAGTTCCTGATCCCCATCCTCCGGGACTCGCTGCAGCGGGCCGGGGACACCAAGCGCCCGCTGGTGCTGGACTTCTCCTCCATCGACTACATGAACTCCTCCACCTTCACGCCGCTGGTGAAGCTGCTGGACGAGGCCGCCCGCGGCGGTCACCGGGTGCTGGTGGAGTTCGCCAAGGACAAGAAGTGGCAGAGCCTCAGCTTCGCCGCCTTGCGGGCCTTCGAGACCAGCGACGGGCGGGTGTCCTTCCGTGGAAAGTGACGCTGCCTCCAGCGGCGAACCGATCCTTGTGGGGCACCTGTTCCGGGAGGGACAGCAGATCCCGGTCACGGTGGGGTTCGCCTCCCGGATCTCGCTGCACGTGGCCTTCCCCGGCCCGCCCCCACCGGACCGCACCGTCTTCGAGAAGCTGACCCTGCAGCTGGGGGAGCGGGTGGTGGAGCTGTCCTCCTGCCGGCTCCACGTGGAGTACACCCGGGTGGGCTTCGCCGGGCGGCTGGTGTTCCTGGAGGACGTCTACGACTGCCGGGCGCTGCTGTTCGACAAGAAGTACGTGGACCTCAAGGCCTTCTTCCACAACCTCCCCCTGGTGCTCTCCCAGAAGGAGCGGATCCACCCCGAGTTCCGCGACTACACCGCCGCCGCCCTCTACGACCTGGCGGTCTACAAGCGGTTCTTCAACGAGCAGGACCGGATCTACGCCAACGAACCGCAGCACGTGGCGGACGCGGCCCAGGAGGCGTTGATCCGCACCGAGGGGAAGCGGTTCTTCGACTTCTTCAACCGGCAGCTGGACGATCTCTCCCGGGCGGTGGCCGGCTTCGACAAGGAGGAGCACGAGCGCCACGGCTACTACTTCCGCCGCCAGGCCTGGGAGTTCATCCTCGGCTCGGAGCTGCTCAAGCGCACCAATCTCAAGCCTCGCGGGTACGCCGGCGACGCCGAGATCATGCAGATGCTGTACGAGAACCGGTACGTCGGGAACTACGTCTTCAACAAGCTGATGCACAAGCACCCGGCGGACACCGCTGCCTCCCAGGCGGTGCGCAACCGCCGGCAGCTGGTCCCCAAGGTGCTGCGGCGGGTGGCCCAGGAGTCCCCGGTGCAGGGGAAGGGCGCGTTCCGGGTGCTCTCCCTGGCCTGCGGTCCGGCCTGGGAGCTGCGGGACGTGTTCCAGTCCCCGGAAGAGTTCGAGCGCTACTACTTCGCGGTGCTGGACCAGGATCCCCACGCGCTGGAGTGCGCCCGGAACACCGTGCAGCACATCGAGTCCACCCGCGGGAACAAGATCCAGATCGACTACTTCAGCGACTCGGTCCGGACCATGCTCCGGACCCGGAAGATCGCCGAGCGGTTCGGGCGCTACCACTTCATCTACTCGATGGGGCTGTTCGACTACCTCACCCCCCCGGTGGCCCGGGCGACCTTGAGCAAGATGTTTGACCTCCTGCTGCCGGGAGGCACGATGCTGGTCGGGAATTTCCACGCACCCAGCCCGGACCGCATCTACATGGAGTACTGGGCGGACTGGGTGCTGTACTACCGGACCGAGGAAGAGATGCTGGAGCTGGTGGAGAAACTTCCGGGCGCCAAGCCCCGGGTGTTCTTCGAGGAGACCGGCGTCCAGATGTTCCTGGAGCTGCAGAAGCAGGCGTAGGCGAGGCACGGATGGCGGCGGTGACAACTCACCAGGTGGCGGGCTCGCCGGCGGCGGCCGTGGACGGCGCCCCCCTGGCCGCGCGCCTGCGTCCCGGCTTCGAGGGCTACCGCGATCAGCTGATCCATGAGTGGCTGCGGACCCTGACCAAGATGGGCGCGGTGCTGTACCCGGCCTTCTGGATCCTGGACAACTTCATCATCCCCCCCCAGAGCCTGAGCCAGGTCACCTGGTACCGGGTGGCGGTGACGGTGGGGATCCTGGGGCTGTACTTCGTGATCCGGGCCACCCGGCCCAGCCGCCTCTCCTACCTGTACGGGTACGTGCTGTCCTTCCTCACCGCCGGGGGGATCGTGCTGATGACCCGGCTGCTGGGGGGCTTCGACTCCGGGTACTACGCCGGGTTGAACCTGGTGATCGTGGCGGTGAACGTGATGTTGCCCTGGCGGGCAATCCACTCCGCGATCAACGGGGCGCTGGTGATCGCCCTCTACGTGATCGCCAACGTCAACGACCCCGACTACACGGCCGCCCACGTCATCAACAACCTGTACTTCATGGGCGGCACGGTGGTGATCGCGGTGGCGATCAACCACGTCAAATACCTGCTGATCCGCCAGGAGTACTTCCTGCGCGAGGAGATCCTCAAGGCCAACGAGAACCTGGAGTCCTCGCGGGTGGCCCTCAAGCAGGCCCGGGACGCGCTGTGGGGCGAGATGGAGGTCGCCCAGCGGATCCAGACCGCGCTGTTGCCGCGCAACCGCCGGCTGGGCGCTTATGAAGTCGCCGCCACCATGATCCCGGCCACCGAGGTGGGCGGGGACTACTACGACTTCATCGAGGCCCCGGACGGGCAGACCTGGGTGGCGGTGGGGGACGTCTCCGGGCACGGGGTGGAGGCGGGGCTGGTGATGATGATGACCCAGACCTCCATCCTCTCCCTGGTCAGCCAGAACCCCTCGCTCTCGCCGGCAGAGGTGTTCACCGCGGTGAACTCGGTGATGCGGGAGAACATCTCCCGTCTGCAGGCCGGCAAGTACATGACCCTGAACCTGATCCGGCTGGAGCCGGACCGGCTGACGGTGGCCGGCAAGCACCAGGACATCTACATCTACCGCCGGGCCTCGCAGACGGTGGACCTGTTCGAGAACCAGGGGGTGTGGATCGGGGTGGTGCCCGACGCCACCAAGCTGGTGCAGAACGAGCAGGTGGCGCTGTCCGAAGGGGACACCGTGCTGCTGTACACCGACGGGGTGACCGAGGCGGTGAACGACGCCGGTCAGATGTACGGCGACGAGCGGCTGGCGGAGGCCTTCCGGAAGGTGGCGGAGCGTCCCCTGGAGGAGGCCCTGGCCACCCTGCACTCGGAGATCACCCGCTTCTCGCCCAAGCAGGAGGACGACATCACCCTGGTCCTGCTGCGCCGCCTGCCCGTCAACTAGGAGGCGTGGACGAACTCGATGCGGGACTCGGTCCCGAACGGGCGCAGCGCCCGCTTGAGCGCGTCGAAGGACAGCGCCTGCCAGCGGAGGCTGGCGTCGTAGACGATCCGCAGCGGCACCCCGGACCGGCTGGCGGAGTTGATCAGGTGGATCAGGGTGGCGATGGTGGAGGAGTTGAAGTGCTCCAGCCGCTCGAAGTGCATCTCCACCCTCTGCCCGGCCGCCTTCTGCAGCACCTGGTCGAAGAACGGGATCAGCACCTTGGCCGGATCCCGGGCGTTACTCTTGCCGGTCCACTCCAGCAGGTAGTCGCCGGAGGCCAGCAAAGAGACCGCGATGTTCAGGTCGTCCGATTTCAGCGGGTCCATGGTGCGGCGGGGAGCTTAGCGCCATTCTCCGCCGGACCCGCAGCCCAAAGGAGGGCCAGGCTTCCTTGCTGGACTCCGACCCGCTCCTGGAGTGCGATCCTCCGCCATGCCCCGCGCCGCCCTCCTCGTCTGTTTTTGGCTCCTGCTGGCCCCCCCGGCGCTGGCCCAGCGGGCTCCGCCAGAGGAGGCGCGGATCGCCCGCATCGAGTCCGGCCTGCTCCCCCGGGTGCTGGTGGAGGGGACCCTCTCTCCCCAGCTGCGGCTGGCGGACCGGATGGGACACCACCGGGTGCCGGGGGTGAGCGTGGCCGTGGTGGAGGGGGGAAAGGTGCGCTGGGCCCGGGCCTACGGCTTTGCCGACCTGACCACCTCCCGGCCGATGACCGCCCAGACCCGGCTGCAGGCCGGAGACCTGTCGATGCTGGTCAGCGGGGTGGGGACGCTGGCGCTGGTCCGGGCCGGGAAGCTGGACCTGGACGGGGACGTGCAGCCGCGGCTGCGCAGCTGGAAGCTTCCGGCCTCCTCCCGGACCGAACGCAACAAGGTCACCGTCCGCCGGCTGCTCTCCCACTCCGGGGGCTTCGAGCCGGACGCGGCCGAGGGCTACGACGCCGCCGGGGACCTGCCCACCCTGCTTCAGGTGCTGGATGGCAGCGGGGCGGCGGCGAACGGGCGGCGGGAGGTGGGCTACGTGCCCGGCACCCGGACCCGCTACTCCGCCGGAGGCTATGCGGTGCTCCAGCAGCTGATGGTGGACGCGGCCCGGACCCCGTTCCCGGGCTTGATGGAGCGGCTGGTGTTGCGGCCGGCGGGGATGACCCACAGCACCTTCCAGCAGCCGCCCTCCGCTCCGGCGGTGCTGGCGCAATTGGCCACCGGGCACACCCCCGAGGGCCCGGTGTCCGGGGGCTGGCGGGTGTATCCGGAGCAGGCCGCCGCCGGGCTGTGGACCACCGCCGGGGATCTGGCCCGGTTCATCGTGGAGGTGCAGGAGGCGAAGGCGGGCAAGCCGGCGGTGCTCACCCGCGCGCTGGCCCAGGAGTTCCTGCGCCCCGGCTTCGGGGAGATGGCGCTGGGCCCGCGGGTGTTCGGCAAGGGCGCGGCCCAGCGGTTCACCCAGGTGGGGCAGGCGGCCGGCTTCGAGGCGGTGATGGTGGGCTACCTGGACTCGGGGCAGGGCGCGGTGGTGCTGACCAACGGCGAGGGCGGGATGGCGCTGGCCCACGAGCTGCTCCTGGGGATCGCCCGCGAGTACCGCTGGCCGGACTACGCCCCCCGCCCGGCGAAGCGGATCGAACCGGAGGCGCTGGATCCGCTGGCCGGCCGCTACCTGCTCGATCCCCTGGAGCTCCCCGACGGGACCACCCTCCCGCCCCTGGAGTGCGAGGTCTACGTGCAGGGCGGCCAGCTGTACTGGGTCCCCGCCGGTCTCCCGCCGCGCCCGGTGTTCGCCGAGGGGCAGGATCGCTTCTTTGCCCTCGACGGCGCCCCCGGGGTCCGCTTCGTCCGGGATCCGAAGGGGAAGGTGCAAGGAGTGCTGGTGGAGGGCGGCGGGCAGCAGCGGCGGGGGAAGCGCCTGGCCGCCAAGGGCTGAACCGGCGCCGGAACTAGTTGGGGGCCTGGAAGCGGACCCCGTCCTTGCCCTCCAGCCACAGCTGCGGATTGCCGGTCTCCAGGATCCGCAGCTCTCCGCGAGGCACGCCCAGGTTGTCGATCAGGGAGAAGGAGGGGGAGCCGTCCTTGGCCACCAGCAGCTTGGCCCGGGGGCGCCCGTAGGGGTCGCTGAGCGCCAGCCGGGAGAGCCCGTCCGCCTGCACCGAGACCTCGAAGAACTCGTGGCCCTCGCCGTTGGAGAGGGCCAGCCGGGCCGCGGTGTCCGCGTAGACCACCAGGTCCACCAGCGCCTGTCCGCCGCTGTCCGCCAGGGTCAGCCGGGGCGTCCCATCCGGGGCCACCCCCAGCAGGGCCCGGCGGCGTCCGTCCGGATCCGCCACCACCACCCCGTAGGTCCCGCCCTCCGCCTCTCCCAGGCTCAGCCGGGTCTGGCCGGTTCCATCCTCCAGCTGCAGCGAGCGCAGCCGCAGCGTCCCCCCCGGGCCGCGCAGCGCGGTGGCCCACCCCAGCGCGGCCAGCACCCCGGCCCCCAGCACCGCCAGCGAGAGCAGCCGGATCCGGCGCTCCAGCCGCTCCACCCGCAGCTCCCAGGCCTCAGGGGGCATGCTTCGGCTCCATCCCCGGAGCGGTCACCTTCTCCAGGGCCAGGAACATCGCGTCGTAGGAGGCCTCCGGCGCGAACAGGTTGGAGAAGATCACCGTGCCCATGTGCGAGGCCAACAGCGCCTGGGCCAGGGTGCGGGCGTCCACGTCCCCGCGAAACTCCCCGGTCTTGAGCTGCCCGTAGCGGATGATCCCGGTCAGGGTGCGGGCGAAGCCGTCGATCGTGCCCCGCAGCGCGGTGGACACCCGGTCGGAGAGCTCCACCGCCTCGGAGGACAGCAGGCACATGAACATCCCGTACTGGGGGTTCTCGCGCACGAAGGAGTGGGTGCGCTGGAAGAACCCGCGCAGCTGCTCGCCCGCGGTCAGGGTGCGGCCCTCGGTGATCAGGTCCTTCCAGGCGTCCTTGTAGCGGGCCTCCAGCTCCTCCAGCGCGCCCAGCACCAGGTCCTCCTTGGTGGGGAAGTGCCAGTAGAGGGCGCCGGGCGTCATGGAGATCGCCTTGGCCAGGTCCGCCATGGTGGTGGCCAGCAGGCCCTTGCGGGCGAACAGCTTGATCGCCGCCTCCAGGATCCCCTTGCGGGTCTGGACCGCCCGCTCCTGCTTGATGGCGCGCTTCTGGACCGCTCCGCTGGGCTTCTCCATGGACGGGGATATTACCCGTGGGCGGGGGCTGGCCCTAGAGCGGGTTCCGCCCGGTGGCAGTCACCTGCTCCAGCGAGAACTTTTCGGGACGCTGGATCTGGTCATAGGTGCAGGCCCGCGGCTCCTTGTCGGTGCGCCAGTGCCGGAAGGTGGCGGCGTGCCGGAACCTGGGGCCCTGCAGGTAGTCGAAGGTCACCTCGCACACCAGGGTGGGGGTCAGCGGGGTCCAGTCCGCCAGGTCCTTGCCCGCGTTCCAGCGGCTGGGGCCTCCGGGGGTGCGTCCCTCTCCGAAGCTCTGGCCCCCCTCCAGCGGCTTGAGCCGCTCCAGCAGCTCCACCCGCTCCTTGGCCTTGAAGGAGGAGGTGTGGCCCACGTGGTGGAGCAGCCCCTCCGAGTCGTAGAGGCCGAGCAACAGCGAGCCCACCCCGCCATTCTTGTGCACCCGGTAGCCGCCCACCACGCAGTCCACCGTGCGCAGGTGCTTGATCTTCGCCATCACCCGCTCGCCCGCGCGGTAGCGCTGGTCGCCCCGCTTGGCGATCACCCCGTCCAGCCCCGCGCCCTCGAACTCCACGAACCACCGGCGGGCGGCCGCCACCGAACGGGTGTGGGGAGTGACCAGCACCTGACCGGTGTCCCGGACCGCCTGCTCCAGCAGGGCCCGGCGCTCATCCAGCGGACGCTCGCGCAGATCCTCGCCGCCCTGGGCCAGCAGGTCGAAGGCCACGAAGGAGGCGGGGGTGGCCACCGACAGCTTCTGGACCCGGGAGGCGGCCGGGTGCAGTCGCTGCTGCAGGGCATCGAAGTCCAGCCCCTGGGGGGAGGGGAGGATGATCTCCCCGTCCACCACCGCCTGTTCGGGCAGGGCGGCGCAGAGGGCGGGGATCAGCTCCGGAAAGTAGCGGCCCAGCGGCTGGCCCTTGCGGCTCTGGATGAACACCGAGTCCCCGTCGCGGAAGATCAGCGCCCGGAAGCCGTCCCACTTCGGCTCGTAGCGCCAGATCTCGCCCTCGGGGATCTCCTCTTCTGCCTCGGAGAGCATCGGCTCGATGAACGGCTGGAGCGGAAGGGCCATGTCCGGAAACTAGCCGGATGCGGCACTGCGGACACATGGGTTTCCACTTTCCCGTGCCGGGCGGGGCCCTCCATGGCACAGCAGGGTGCAGGAGAGGCCCCCGATGGTTCATCCGGAGATCACGTTGAGCGGCGCCCTGGTGCGCCTGGAGCCGCTGCGGCCCTCGCACCTGGAGGGGCTGCTGGCGGCCGCCACCTTGGAGCGCAGCACCTTCTCGCTGACCTCGGTGCCAAAGACCGCGGAGGAGATGGAGCAGTACCTGCAGACGGCGCTGGCGGATCGGGCCCGGGGGGAGTCCCTTCCCTTCGCCACCGTGGATGCGCGCAGTGGGCAGGTGGTGGGTTCCACCCGCTTCTGCGCGATCGAGCACTGGAGCTGGCCCGGACCTCCGCCTCCACCGGTCCCCTCCGGGCCGGACGGGGTGGAGATCGGCTGGACCTGGCTTGGCTCCACCGCCCAGCGGACGGGGATCAATACCGAGGCCAAGCTGTTGATGCTGAGCCACGCCTTCGAGACCTGGGGTGTCCGCCGGGTCACCTTGAAGACCGACGCGCGGAACCAGCGTTCCCGTGCGGCGATCGAGCGGCTGGGGTGCCGACCGGAGGGGATCTTGCGTGCCCACCGACCGGCGTCGGACGGGGGAGTCCGGGACTCGGCCATGTACTCACTGCTGTCCAGCGAGTGGCCGGCGGTGAAGCAGCAGCTCCTCCAGCGCCTGGGGTGAGACGCTAGGTGGCGGCGCGGCCCGCCCAGGAACCCTGGACCGTCTCCTGCTTCAAGGCCTCCTTGAGCGCGCCCAGGAACCGCGGGCGGGGCCAGTGTTCGGCGCCGAAGCGGGCGAGGTGTTCGGTCTCCACCTGGCAGTCGATCAGCTGGATGTTCCAGCCGGCCAGCCGCTGCACCAGGGTGACGAAGGCCACCTTGGAGGCCTCCGGCTCCAGGGCGAACATGCTCTCCCCGAAGAAGGCCCCCCCCAAAGAGACTCCGTACACCCCGCCCACCAGCCGGTCCTCCAGCCAGGCCTCGGCGCTGTGGGCGTAGCCCTGCTGGTGCAACTGCACGTAGGCCTGCTGCATCTCGTCGGTGATCCAGGTCCCGTCCTGCCCGGGGCGGGGGATGCGGGAGCAGGCGGCGATCACCTGTGCAAACGCGGTGTCGTAGCGGACCTGGAACCGTCCCCGCCGCAGCTCCTTCTGCAGGCTCCTGGGCACGTGCAGCGCCGAGGCCTCCAGCACGAAGCGGGGATCGGGGGTGTGCCACAAGATCGGCTGGCCCTGGCTGTACCAGGGGAAGATCCCGCGCCGGTAGGCGGCCAGCAGTCGCTGCGGACGGAGGTCTCCCCCCACCGCCAGCAGGCCGCTGGGATCGGCCTGGGTGGGGTGGGGGAACGCTTCTGGATCGTCTGTCAGCAGAAAGACCGGCACCGGCTGCTAGGATGCAACAGCCCGTGGCCAAACGCCGCCCGAACTTCAACGAGACGGTGAGAATGCTCCTGGAGGACGTGTCTGCCCGCGTCCCCGAGTTCGAGCACATCCGCCCCGCGCGTCTGCTGATCGTGGCCGGGGAGGCGCGCCGGGCCTCGCGGGGGACGGTCAAGCCGCTGACCTTCCCCGGCGGTCGCTCCCGCGACGAGGAGAGCGGCTTTCGCCGGCCGATCATCCGCATCGGCGGCAAGCGGGTCTTCTACACCATCACCCTCCGCCCGCTGTTCTTCCGCGACTCGGACGCGGAGGGGAGGATCGGCACCCTCCTCCACGAGCTGTTCCACATCTCCACCCGCTTCGACGGCACCCTCAGCGACGCCCGGCGCCACGCCTCGATGGGCAAGGAGTTCGCCAAGAACCTGCGGCCGATCGTCCGCCGCTACCTCAAGGACTGCCCGGCGGAGCTCAAGGAAAGGTTCGCCTACGACGGCGAGGTCCGGATCTACAGCTGGCTGGAGCGGCCGGGCCTGTTCTTCTTCCCCGGCAAGGACTCCTCGCGGAGGGTGTACACCGAGGAGCAGCTGTACCTGTGCAACGTGCGGATGATCACCCCTCCGCCGCCGGTAACGCCTGCTCCCGGTCCCGCCAAGAAGAAGACGAAGAAGGCGAAGAAGAAGGCCCCGCCGGTGCCGCTGCACTGAACGGCCGCCGCCCTCCGAAGAGAGGGCGAACGGCGGGGGCCAAGCAGCACGATGCGCGCGTCTTCGGGGAGGACCCCGGCGGCGATCGGTTCCAGCGTCGGATTGCCGTCGAGCGTGCCGCTCCCGCGCCGGGGTGCGACCGCCCGTCGGGCTACAGCTCCACGTAGGGCGAGGCCCGGGCGTCGAAGGTCTTCTTGGCGAAGGCCACCCGCTTGGCCTCCCAGGCGGTCTTGGCCTGTTCGGCGCGCTGGGCGTTCTGGGTGGTGTCCTTGCGGCGCTGCGCCACCTCGGCGTCGCAGTCCTTGATCTGCTTGTCGAAGTCCTCCGGCTTGAGCTTCTCGCTGCCCTCTACCTTGGCCTTCTGGGCCACCTGCAGCCGGGAGGCCTCGAACCGCGCGTACTGGCAGCGGAAGGCCAGCTCCTCGATCTCCTTGTTCTGCACGTTCAGTTCCTGGCGCCGGCGCAGGTACTCGATGCGGGCGTCGGCCTCCTCGATCGCCAGCTTGGCCACCTCCTGGGAGACGGCGTCCTTGGCCCGGCCCTGCTCGCGGTGGGCGGTGTCCAGCCGGGAGCGGGATCGCCGCAGCGACTCCCGGGTCCGCAGGACCTCGTTCTGCGACTCGTCGACCTTGTCTACCGCCACCGCCAGGGCGTTCTCCGCCTCCAGCAGGTCGATCCGGCTCTCGTAAGGAAGCTTGGACACCACCTCCTTGGGCACCCCCAGCGCGTAGCGGGGCCCGCATCCGACGCCGGCCGCCAGCACTCCCAACAGCGCCACCCTGGTTCCGAAGCTCATTGTTCAATCACCGCCTGGAAGTCCTGGAACACGGTCCGCCCACTGGCGAAGTCGGTTCCGTTCTCGAAGGTCACCGAGAAGCGGCCGCGCACCGGCTGCCCCTCGTTGGGGATGTAGGCCAGCTGGAAGGTCCCCCGCTCCAGCAGCGGATAGGTGCGTCCCGGCTCGTCCAGCACGTTGCGGGACACCTGGCCACGTTGGCTGCTGCCCCAGTACGTGGCCAGATCCACTTCCGAGCCCACCGCCCACTCCTCGCCGTAATCCAGCCCGCCCAGCCGGGCGGTCACCTGCCAGATCACGTTCTCGCCGTCGCCCTGGGGGGTGACGTAGCGGACCGCCACCGCGCGGGTCGGCAGCAGGCGCTCTTCCAGCGGCACCGTGAAGTCCAGCGGCGGATTGAAGGTGATCCGCGTCTCCTGGTAGCGCAGGTCGATCAGCTCCCCCAGGCTGCCATCCACCTGGGGAGCCTGACAGCCGACCAGCAGCAGCGCGGCCAGCGCGCCTGCCGCCCGGCTCACTTGCAGCCCCGCCAGCCTGGATCCACGTCCGGGCCGCCCAGGTTGGAGGTGGTCAGCAGCGCCAGCTCACGGCGGGAACCCTCTTGGTCCCCGAAGCGGCACTT
The DNA here is from genome assembly GCA_036675345.1 of Myxococcaceae bacterium. Classification (GTDB taxonomy): domain Bacteria; phylum Myxococcota; class Myxococcia; order Myxococcales; family Myxococcaceae; genus JALYOC01. The sequence continues at coordinate 448,214 of JAKFFE010000018.1, read as the reverse complement.
GAGCGCCGCCAGGTTGGCCCGCGCCTTCTCGTAGGTGGGGTCCGCGTCCAGCGCCCGCCCATACGCGGCCCGGGCGCCCATCACGTCTCCCTGCAGCAGCATCGCCAGCCCCAGCGCGTTGTGGGACGAGGCGCGGGTGTCCTCCAACTCGGTGGCCCGGCCCAGGGTCAGCTCGGCCATCGGGAAGCGCCCGCTGCCCAGGTACGCCAGCCCCAGGGCCTCCATCGCCTCGGCGGTGAGGTTGGCGTCCACCTTCTTCTGCAGGTCGTTGATCACCAGCCCCGGCGCCGGAGGCGGCGGCGGGACCGACGGCACCTTGGCCGAGTCCTTGCGCTCGCGGCAGCCGATCACCGCGGCGCTGAACACCTCCAGCGACTCCGCGCGGGAGAGACAGACCTTGAACACGTTCTCCGCCCGCTGCTTGAGCGGGGTGACCTGGTCTTTGACCGCGGCGCGGAACTGGTCCACTTCGGAGGCGCTCAGCCCGTCCGGCAGCGGGGTGGCCTCCACCACGTCCGCGATGTGCTGGTAGGCCAGGCCCAGCTTCCACAACGAGGCCACCGCCCACTCCGGCGCGCCCACCGAGGCGGCCTGGGTGAACACCCCCTCCAGGTTCTGCAACAGGCCCACCTTCTCCTCCACCTGCTCATTGGGCAGGCCGGTGTACTCGCGGAAGATCAGCTCGCCCAGGAACCACAGCCCCTTGGCGGTGTCGTCGGTCTGGGCGTTGGGGCCCTGGGCCACCGCGGTCAGCTGGGGGATGATCGCGTCCGGCTTGGTGCCAGGGAGGTTGGCCGCCGCCTCGGCCAGCACCGCCGCCGCCGCCGCCTCGTTGCGGTCCAGCTTCAGCGCCTGCAGCGCCGAGGACCGGGCCTTCTCGTACTGCCCGGCCCGCAGGTGGGTCTGGGCCATCAGGGTGAACACCTCCGCCTTGCGCGCGCCGGCCACCCCGGCGGCGTTCTCCAGCGACCGCATCGCGCCGGGGTGATCGCGCAGCGCCATCCTCAGCCGGGCGGAGGCCAGCCAGCCCTCCAGCGCGGAGAAGTCGGCGCCCATCTTCTGACCCACCTGTTCGAACCAGGAGGCGGCCTCCTCGAAGTGCGCGGTCTCCGCGGCGTGTCGGCCCAGGGTCAGCAGCACATCCGAGGTGAACTGGCCCTTGGGGTAGTCGGCGGCGATCCGCAGCCCCACCTCCTTCTCCGCCGCGTAGTCCCGCCGGTCCCGGGCGGCGGTGAACGCGCCGTACAGCGCCTTCTCCGCGATCTCGGTGCCCTTGTTCTCGTCGGCCACCTTCATCAGGCCGGAGACCACATCTCCGGTCTCCTGGGCGCTCTGCAGCGCCAGCTCGTCAATCGCCTCCGCCCGGCTCTCCTGGAGGATCCGGTTCACCTGGGTGATGAACTGCGGCGGCAGCCGCGAGGCCTGGAACTTCTTGCCCACCGCGTCGATCCCCTTGAAGTCGTTGCGCTGGCGGTAGGAGTCCAGGGCCAGGTGGCCGGCCACCGAGGCGTCCTTGAAGCTGGGGTTGGCCAGGGCGAAGTCGGCGAACAGCTCGCCGCTCTTCTCGAACTCGCCGTCGTCGTAGAAGGCGCGGGCGATGTTGAACTTCACCTCCAGCGCGTTCTCCGCCCGGGGGTACTTCTCGATGTAGCGGGCCCCCAGCAGCTTGAGCGCCTGCCGCGCGTCCGCCACCTCGAAGGCGTTGAGGTTCTCCACCTCTCCTGCCTTGAGCGAGGCGTGGTGGGCCAGCAGCGAGGCGTAGAGCGCCGACTCGTTCTGCTTCAGATCGTTGCCGTCCTCCAGCAGCGCCACCTCCTCGAACTGCCGGGCCGCGCCCGGGAAGTCCTTGGCCGCGTACAGGGCGTCCGCCCGGTTGCGCATCATCGTCCGCACGTACTTCTCCGGGCGGAACAGGTTCAGGTACTCGGCGTAGGCGGCGGCCGCCTCCAGATAGGTCCCCTTGCGGTTCTCCTTCTGGGCGGCCTGGTGCAGCTTGGTGGAGAGATCCCGGGCCATCTCCTCCAGCTCGGTCAGGGTCTTCTTCTGCTCCTTCTCGTCCTTCACCGGGTCGATCTTGATCCCCACCGCGGCGCGGGCCAGGAAGCGGATGTCCTCGGCGCTGGGCAGCACCTTGCCCTTGGAGGCGTCCAGCGCGTCGTACAGCTTCTGCGCCCGCTCCACGTCCAGCTCCGGATCCGGCTGCACGTCCATCAGCCGGCGCAGCGCCGGGATCGCCCATTCGTACTGCTGCTTGATGAAGTAGCGGGTGCCCAGCTTGTCCAGCGCCAGGGCGAAGGTGGCCCGGGACTCGGACAGCTTCTCGAAGTAGCTAAGCGCGGTCTTGGCCGGGCGGGACTCGGTGTAGCTGTAGACCAGATCCAACAGCGCCTCCCGCTTCACGTTCAGCGCCTTCTGGGCGTCCTGACCGGGCAGGGGGGCGGAGGCGGCGGCGGCCTCGAAGTACTCCACCGCGTCCGAGTGCTTGGCCTGGTTGATCCGGATCCACCCCATCTTGTAGCGGGCCAGATCGTGCACAGGGGAGGGGGGGGCGCGGAGGATCGCCTGGTAGTGCGCCTCGGCCTCCACCAGCTCCGCCTTGTCGAAGAAGTAGTCGCCCAGGATCTGCTCGGCCTCCAGCCGCAGCCCGCTCTGGGGATACTTGCGGACCAGCTCGCCCAGGGTGCCCAGCATCTCCTCGAAGGACCCCAGTTCGCGCTGCTCGTGCGCCAGGTAGAAGGTCACCTGGTCCGAGTCCTTGAAGTCCGGGTACTCGCGCAGCAGCCGGTTGTAGAGCTGCACCGCCTTCTGCTTGTAGAGTTTGGTCTCCGGAGAGACCAGCGCCCCCTTGGCGCCCTCGCCCCGGGTCTCCGCCTGCAGGTAATAGGTGTAACGACTCTTCTCCACGTACAGCTCCGCCAGGCGGAACTGGAGATCGGGGAGGTAGGGCGCGTTGCGGGAGCGGGAGATCAACTTCTCCGTCTCGCCAATCGCCCGGTCCACCTTGAAGATGTCCCGGCGCAGCTTGGCGATCAGCTCGTCACGCTCCTTGGTCTTGGAGACGATCGGGTTGATCCACCGGTTGGCGCCCGGCGCCGGCGCCTGGGTCAACAGCTGCGCGACCACCAGCAGGCCGATCATCGCACGCCCTCCTCGATGCAGCGGCTCTGGATGGCGTACCGGTACGAGCGCAGCTCGTCGTTCCAGTACTCCCCCTCGAACTTGAAGGCCACCTGGGCGGGGCCGACCGGCTCGTCGGCCTCCAGCGCCACCAGCCGCGAACCCTGCTTGATGCGCTCGTAGAGCTTCAGACCGACCTCGTAGTCCATCAGACGGACCTGCTCCGCCCCTCGCAACAGCTTGTCCGCCTCCACCCGCACCGACTCCTTCACCCGCAGCTCGTACAGCCGGGTGGCCTCGGCGATCTCCAGCGCGTACAGCCGGGAGAGGTGCGAGACCAGCGGGGCCTCGAACACCCCGGCGTAGGCGCCGATCCGCTCCGCCTCCAGCTTCAGCTGCTCCAGGTACCGGGCCGCCTTGCGGGTGCTGCCGCGGGACTCCGCCGCCCGGCGCAGCCGCAGGTCCGCGGTCAGATCCTGACGCTCGCGGATCGCCTCCAGCGAGTCGGCGAACCGGCGGGTCAGCTCCTTGGCGGCGCGCTTGGCCGGCAGGTAGTGACACAGGTCCCGGAACACCATCGACCGCAGCAGGTACTTGTCGGGGAGGAACTCATCCCGGAAGCCGGGCGAGTCCAGCGCGGTGAGGATCCCCATCGCCGCGCGCAGCTGGCCCAGGTGGTAGCGGGTCCAGGCCTCCTCCAGGTACAGGCTGGCCCGCCCCGGATCCAGCTCCGGCAGCTTCACCTTCCCGTACCACTCCAGCGCCTTGTCGAACTCCTTGCGCTCGTAGCGCAGCCGGGCCACCGCCAGCCGGGCCTCGTTGCGCGCGTCCAGGTTCAGCTTCGCGTCGTCCGCCAGTTGCTCGAACTCGGCCAGGATCGGATCCGGGGGCTGCTTGTTGTCCTGGTGCTCGCGCAGCCGGGTCACCGCCAGGGCGAACCGGGCCTGGGAGGCCTCCGGGCTGCCTTCGGCCAGCTTGGCGAAGTGGGTCTGCGCCCAGCGCTCGTTGCCCACCCGCAAGGACAGCATCCCCTGCTGGTAGTGGGCGAACCCGGAGACCGACTCCGGCAGGAAGCCCAGGTCCAGGGTCCCGAAGATCTGCTGGTCGATCATCACCTCGTTGTGGGGCCGGTCCACCAGGGTGCGCAGCTCCTCCAGGGCGCGGGGGAGCACCGCCGGGTTGGAGCGTTCCCGGGCCACCCGGGCCAGGTAGTAGCCGGAGGCGTGCCACAGCCCCAGGTCGGCGAAGCTGCGGGCCAGGAAGTACTGGGCCCAGGCGTGGTTCTCGTCGGTGGAGCTGGTCCAGGAGACGAACTGGAACAACTTGCGGGCCGAGGTCTTGGTGTCGCGGATGAAGAAGTCCTGCAGCGCCCGGTTGAACAGCTGCGGGTCCACCTTCTGCGGAGGCAGGGCCACCGCCTCCGGGATCCGGTCATCCTTGGCCGCGGCAGCGGGGGCAGCCGGTGGCGGCGCGGCGGCAGGGGCCTCGGGCGGCTTCTGCCCGAACGCCACCAGGGGGAACAGCGCCAGACACAGCGCCCGTCTACGGAGGTTTGGGTTCAAGGCCAAGGTTCGCTATTCGCTGGCGCCGAAGTTCAGCGCGGCGGCGAGTTGGACGGTGGCCACGTTGAAGATCTGCTGCGAGACCACCACGTTGTTGGTGACGTCCAGCCGCCAGGAGATGTTGCGGCTGGCAAACAGCCGCAGTCCGATCCCCAGGTTCAGGCCGGGCCGGAAGCTGCCCAGCGCCTGGAAGGCGGGAGAGCCGCCGGTGTTCCCCTGGGCCAGGGACAGCTTGAGCACCGAGAGCCCGCCGATGAAGAATAGCTCGAAGTGCTGGATCGACTTGTTGAGGATCGCCACCTTTCCGTAGACCGGGCTCCAGATCAGATCCGAGCCGATCATCCAGTTCACCTCGTCAAAGGCGGTGGGCTGGACGCCGAAGTCCCGCTCCAGCTGGCTGCGCAACCCGGTGTTGAGGTTGTAGCTGTAGGTGCCCCGACCCACCTGCCAGGCGAAGCTGTCGTTGAAGTGGAAGGTGTACGAGACCTGTCCGGTGACGCCCTTGTAGAAGGCGTCCAGGGGCAGCATCCCCACCCCCAGGGTCAGCTCGTGGTTCATCCGGTACAGCCGGTCCTGGACCGCGGTCACCGACCCGGGGTTCTCCAGCTCCTCGATCTGGGCCTGGGCCGACACCGCGCCCACCGCCAGCAACACCGACAACAATCGCTTCACGTGTGCCCCCTGGGGACAACCAGTTCCCTTCGCCGAACCGGTCATCAGAACCCGACCGAGTTGAACAAGAAGGGGTAGGAGATGATCACCGAGCCACCACGCGGCTTGGGGAACTCCCACTTCTTCAGCGCATTGATGATGCACCCCTCGACCGCGCTGGATCGGAGGGTGGAGTTCTTGGTGCGCACCGTGGTCACCTTGCCCGCGGAGCCGATGGTCCACTCCAGCTGCACCTTGCCGGCCAGTCCGGGCGTGGTCAGCAGCGCTCGCTCGTAGCATGAGCTCACCTCGTGGAGGTGGGAGTTGATCACCTTGGCCACCGCGTCGCGGTCGATGCTGCCCGCCGCCTGGACCGCGCGGCCGCTGGCCCGACCCACCGTGCCGCCCACGCTGCCCTTGCCCACGCCCCCGGCGCCCATGGCGCCGATTCCACCGCCGCCGGCCCCGCGCAGCAGCTCCGAACCCAGGGTGCCGCGGCCCTTGCCCAGTCCGCCGCCGCCCAGCCCGGAGGTCCCGGTGCCGGCCGCCGCCGCGCCCTTTCCGATCAGCCCGGTCAGCTGGTAGCCCTTGGCGTTCTTGTTCCCCGGGCCGCTGCCCACCTTGTCCATCGCCGCCAGGATGTCCCCGGAGGCCGGGCCCGCGGCCTGCAACTTCTTGATCGCGTTGAGCGCCTTGTTGGAGGCCACCGCGGTGGTGGGCTTGCTCTTCGGCTCCGGAGCGGGCGCCGCCTTCTTCTTCGGGCTCTTCTTCTCCCGCTTGTCGGCGCGCTGGGCCATCTCCGCCAGGGCCTTCTTCACCCGCTCCTTCTTCTTCGGTTCGGGGGCGATCAGCCGGACCGCCACGTTGGGCATGTCCCGGGCGGCGAACTCCCGCTCCGCCGCGGCCGGCGCGTAGTAGAGGAAGCTGCCAAAGCCGTAGGACAGCCCCAGCAGGATGATCGTCAGCAGCAGCGGGAACTGCCGCAGGTAGCGGACCTGGATCTTCTCCGCCGGCGGGGCCACGTAGGCCAGCAGGGAGGAGTTGCCGGCGCTCAGCCGCAGCGAGGCGCCGGACTGCAGCCGCAGGAAGCGGCGATCCCCGTCGGTCTCCAGTGCGGTGGGCGCCACCGGGGCCAGCTTCCCGCCCACGTTGCCGCGCTCCACCTTCAGGCCCGCGGGCACGAACACCCGGTAGCCGCCCTCTTCGGCCTGCTCTCCCAACACGAAGTCCTGCTCGAGGCCAAAGCCGTAGAGCTGGACGTCGGCGGTCTCGCTGGCGCCGGCGCGGACCGGCTTCTTCTGCGAGGGAGTGAAGCTCCACACCTTGTGGCGGGCGCCATCCCAGGAGAGCTCCAGGTACAGCCGGGGAGCGCGCTTCCCGGGAGGGGCCAGCTTCTTCTTCGCCGGCAACGCCGCCGAGGTGGGCCGGGCCACCGCCGGAGCGGGAGCGGGAATTGGCGCCGCGCGGGCCGCGGCGGGCGCCGGGACCGGACGGGCGGCGGGCACCGGCGGGGCAGCCCGGGCCGCGGAGGCGGGAGGGACCGCGGGCGGGGCGGGCACCGGCGGAGCCGAGCGCACCGGGGCCAGCGGTTCGTCCATCCGGTAGGCAGGCTGCGACTCCTCCAGCTCGGGGTCCGCGGCCGGCCACTGGAAGTTCACCACCGAGGAGGTGGGGATCCCGCGCTCGTCCAGCACCGGGTCCGGCGCCGGGGAAGCCAGCTCCCAGTCGGCGGACAGCTCCTCCCCCGACAGCTGGATCCCCAAGGTGGGGGCCTCGGAGGCATGGGGGGTGGGGCGTCCCTGGCTGACCAGCTGGCCGCTGGCGGACAGCGCCCGGGCAGCCACGAAGCCGCCGGAGGACGGCGCCTCCGCCTTCAGCCCGCGGTGGTTGGCGGTGGCGGCCTCGCTGGGACCGGTGGGGTGCTCCTCGGTCTGGAAGAACGCCTCCACCTCCTTCGCCGAACGGTCATCCGCGGTGGCCAGCGGCCGGGCGGCGGGACGGGCCTGCTGTTCGGCCATCCGGCGCGCGGAGGGCGCGGTGCCCGGCACCGCCGGGACCGGCTTGAGGACCAGCGGCTGGGGGGGATACGCCACCTGGGGGCGAACCGCGGCGGCCACGTTCCCGCTGGCGGGGGTGGCCTGGAGCAGATGGGCCACCTCCGGCGGGAGGGCCTGCTTCTGCTGCCGCTGCTGCAGCACCCGCGCCTTGAGGATGAACGGACCGCACAGCACCTCGTCCACCGGGCGGACCTCGCAGGCCTTCACCCGGTGCCCGTTGACGTAGACCCCGCGGGGGGAACCGCCCGCGTCCTGGATCGCCGCCTTCCCGTTCTGGAAGTAGAGCGTGGCGTGGTGGGCGCCGATCGAGGCGTCCTCCAGGCGCAGGTCCACTCCCCGCGCCGAGCCGAGGGTGTAGGAGCCGGGCACGAAGACCTCGGTGCCCACCAGCAAGCCATCCCGCAGGATGACGACTTGAAGAACAGAAGGCTGCACGGTCACGGATGCGGGTCCATTCACCGGTCGTAGACCGTGTCGACGATTTCCTCGCGGAAGGTCTCGCGTACCTTGACCATCGACCGCTGCTTCAGCTCCTTGCGATCGTAGAGGTACACGGCCCCGGACTTGTTGGTCTGGCCCTGGATCAACCGGTCGTCGAAGTCGATCCGGGTGGGCCCCCGCGAGGGAGGAGAGGCGGAGGTCTGGGCCCCTTCGCCCGGCTCGCTGCTGTCCACGGTGGAGGTGGTCTTCACCTTCACCTCCGGAGGCGTCTTGCGGGGAGCGGACTTCCGTGCCGGGGCGCGCTTGCCCTTGCCGCGCTCGGCGGCGACCGCAGGCGCGGAGACCATCACGCCGACCAACAGCGCGAGGACGAAGCTCAAACGGCGGGCCGACTTGGACATGGGGAAGGGATTCAAGCTGCCGGTGTTCGGGACTGTCAACGCAATGCCTTGTGTCCGGACGAATCTCGCGTGCTTGGATGCTTGCATGCTTCGTCGAGCCGCATGGGTGATTTGTCTCATTGCCGTCCTGACAGCGGTGGGGGCGTGGTGGTTCTCGCGCCGCTCTCCGATCCCCGTGCCGGTCCCCTCCGCCCACCTCTCCCGGGTGGGACCCACCCGGGCCAGCAACCAGACCTCGCAGCCGCTGGCCCTGTACGGCGACGGCCTGCTTTCCGGGATGCAGCTGCAGGTGGGCGCACCGGTCTCGCGCACCCTCCCGGTGACGGTGGTGGATCCGGGCCACGCCTACGCCCGGTTGCCCGCGGTGGAGCTGCCGCCCGGTCAGGTGGAGGCCAAGGTCCTGTTGAACCTGATCACCGCGGAGGGGAAGCCGGTTCCCGGTCAGCCGCTGCTGACCCTGATCAACGACGCCGCCTTCCCGGATCCGCAGGCGCTGGTCCTCTCCCGGGATGGACGGTTCGCCTTCGTGGCCTCCCCCACCACCGACCGCGTCCACGTGTTGGAGGTCTCCAGCGGCCGGGTGGGCGTGTTGCCGGCGGGAGATGGTCCGATCGCCCTGGACACCCTGGAGTCCGAAGGGCAGTGGGTGGTGGCCGCCCATGCCTACGCGCCGCTGCTGCGGCTGTGGCGCACCGACGGGGCGCACGGAGAGGCGCTGTTCACCGACGCCCCGCCGGTCAGGGATCTCCCCACCCCCACCCCGGCCCGCGCCTTGAAGGTGGCCGGCGATGGCACCGCCTATCTGGCGGAGCACGCGCGGGACACCGTGGTCACCGTGGCCCTGAGTGGAGGGAGCGCCAGCCGGACCTTCGCGGTGGAGCCCAACCCGGGCCCGCTGGCGCTGGAGGGCGACCGGCTGTGGGTGGGCAGTCTGCAGGGCGGCACGGTGGAGCGGCTGGGGTCCGGAGAGCGGGTGGTGCTCTCGCCGGGCCCGGGAGCCTCGATCGTCGGTGGCCGGACCGACGGCTTCGAATCCGCGGTGATGGGGGGCAAGGCCCCGCGCGCGTTCGCCTGGTCCGGCAAGCTGGGAGCGCTGTTCGTCTCCGGGATCGGCCCCAACATCGGCCCCAACCCGGAGCGGATGGAGGTGAGCATGAACGGCGGGGTGTCGGTCTACACCGGCGGCGCCCAGCCCCGGTTCGTGCGCCACCTGGGGTTCGGGGCGGGGATCACCGAGGGGCTGGCGGTGGATGAGGGCCGCGGCCTGCTGTACGCAGCGGACATCGGGGTGGGGCAGGTGAGGGTGATCGACGCCGCGCTGCTGCTGCGCAGTGATCCGGACGCCGCCCGCGCGCAGCTGCAACAGCTGTCGATCCTGCCCCCGGAGGACTTTCCCCGGTTCCGCGCCGAGGCGGACTTCGGCGTCTCCGGACGCGCCGGGGTGGAGGTCCACTCCGGCCCCCGGGCCCTGGCGCTGTCGCCGGACGGGAAGACCCTCTATGTGTTGGCCCGCTTCACCGGCCGGCTGGCGGTGGTGGACGTCTCCATCCGCGGCCAGGCCCGGGTGGTCCGGCAACTGGCGGTGGTGGACACCCTGACCCAGCCCAAGCGGCGCCTGGGCCAGGTGCTGTTCTACGCAGACCTGGCCCGCACCGCGATGAGCTGCGATGCCTGTCACCCGGAGGGGCACACCGAAGGGGTGTTCTTCGAGAAGACCCGGCCGCTGCGGATCTACCGCTCGCCCACCGTGCGCGGCAGCCACGACACCCCGCCGTTCTTCATCCCGGAGAGCACCCGCTCGCTGGCGGAGACCGCCCAGGACGTGGGCACCCGCAACCGCTTCGGCAATCCCAGCCTGACCCCACGGGAGATCGAGGCCCTGGCCCTGTTCTCCGGCGGAATCACCCTCCAGCCCAACCCCTTCGTGGGCCCGGACGGCGCGCCGCCGCAGACGCTGCGCACCGAAGGAGAGCACACCGGAAGTCCCCGTCGCGGAGCGGGGCTGTTCGCAGGGAAGGGTGGCTGCGTCGGCTGCCACCCCCCGCCGCTCTTCACCACCGATCAGACCCCCGGCACCCGCGGCCGCTTCCAGGACGTGGGCACCCCGGTGATGTTGCCGCTGCGAGAGGCGCTGCAGGATGGGACGAACCAGGGCTTCCCCCCGCCGGCGCTGGCCGGCAGCTGGGACGTGTTCCCGATGCTGACCTCCGGGGCGGCCGGACTGGACGTGAAGGACGGAAGGCTGCAGCGATCCGCGATCTCCCCGCTGCGGCGGATGGTGACCGACGACTTCGGCGGCAAGCACGGCGCGGTGGGCAGCTTCACCGTCCAGGAGCGGGAGGATCTGCTGGCGTACCTGATGACCCTCTAGCCCCCACGCCCAGCGACCTGGCGGGCATTGGTTGTGCCCCTGACGGGAAGTGCCCACTTCGTACGTCCAGGAGGCAGCACATGCGTCGGGTCTGGACACTGGCAGCACTGATCGCCATCCCGCTGGGATGCGCCGGAACACAGAACATCCCGGTCGAGCAGATGACCGATTCAAGGGCCGCGATCCGCGCAGCGGAGGAGATGGGCGCGGAGCAGGTCCCCTCGGCCGCGCACCACCTGCAGCTGGCCAAGCAGCAGACCGAGCGCGCGACCCGGCTGCTCAAGGAGGGTGAGGAGAACCGCGCGGCGTTCGTGCTGGAGCGGGCCACCGCGGACGCGGAGCTGGCGCTGTCGCTGGCGCGCGAGGAGCCGGTCCGCCTCGAAGCGCAGCGCCTGCTGGACCAGGTCCGGACCCTTCAGACCGAATCGGAGACCCCATGAAGATCCCCAAGAAGCTCCTGTTGGGCGCCGCCGGCACCGCCCTGGTGTGGGGCTGCGCCACCGCCGTTCCCCCCGAGCTGATCGACGCCCGGCTGGCGTATCAACGCGCCTCCGCCGGACCGGCCAAGGAAGAGGCCTCCCAGTACCTGCTGGAGGCCGAGCGCGCCCTGCAGCGCGCGGATCAGGCCTACCAATCCAACCCCGGCTCCGAGACGGCGCGGGACCTGGCGTACGTGGCCAAGCGGCGCGTGGAGATCGCCGAGAGCCGCGCTCGTCAGCAGATCGCCACCCGGGAGGCGGAGGAGGCGCGCACCCGGCTGAGCGCCTACCAGAACCGTTCGGTGGAGGAGCTGGCCCAGGCCCGCGCCAGGCTGGCGGAGCACGAGGCCCAGCTGGCCGAACAGCAGCAGCAGGCCGCGGAGCGCGCCCGTCAGGAGCAGGAGGCGCAGACCCAGGCGGAGAAGGACCGGCTGGCGGCCGAGCGGGTGGCCCAGGAGCAGCAGCTGGCCACCGCCCAGGAGGAGCTGCGCCGCCGCACCGAGGAGCTGAGCGCCCGCGAGCAGGAGCTGGAGCAGGAGCGGCAGGCCCGGGAGGCGGAGCGGATCGCCCGGGAGGAGGCGGAGGCCCGCGCGCAGGAAGCGCTGGCCAGCCTGGAGCAGGTCGCCGACGTGAAGCAGGACGCGCGGGGCACGGTGATCACCCTGCCGGGGAGCCTGCTGTTCGCCTCCGGGAAGGCCAACCTGGGACAGGAGGCGATGCGCCGGCTGGACAAGGTGGCCGACGCGCTCAAGCAGGCGCAAGAGCAGAAGCTGAAGATCGAAGGCCACTCCGACGCGCTGGGCGCGGACGACTACAACCAGCAGCTCTCCTACCTGCGGGCGCTGGCGGTGCGCGACTATCTGGTCAGCCGCGGACTGGCCCCAGAACGGGTGGAGGCGGAGGGCTTCGGTGAGCAGAAGCCGATCGCCTCCAACACCTCCTCCGAGGGCCGGGCCACCAACCGCCGGGTGGAGATCGTGGTGGAGTCCGCCCAGGGCGTGGGCGGCGGCGGCGAGGAGCAGCAGTAGCTATCGGCCTACTCGGCGCTCCAGCCCAGCTTGGTGGGCGCGGGCGCCGGGGTCGGCTCGGTGGGCGCGGGCATCGGCTCGCCCAGATAGGCGTAGGCGGTGGCCACCGCGCGCGGGGTGGCGTGCTGCTGGAAGCTGTCCGACTTGATCAGCTGCCGGATGGCGTTGCGCTCCAGCTCGTCCAGCTCCGGATCGTCGGCGTTCACCAGCGCCATCGCCGCGTACTCGACGTCGTAGTGATCGATCTGGCCGTCCTCACGGAGGCCCTGCGCGATACGGGCTCGAAACGTGGCAATGCCAGGCGAGGAGGGGATCATGGATTCGCTGCGTAATTTATCCCACGTCGACGCACAAGACCCCGGACGCTAGAACCCGCACGTGAGACTCCCGCCCGCCCTCCAGCGTCTGCGCGTCCGGTTCGCCGATCGCGAGATCAGCGCCCTGGTGATCGTCCTGCTGATCCTCAGCTGCGGCTGGCTGTTCGCGTGGATCGCGGACGAGGTGGCGGAGGACGAATGGAAGGCCGTGGACACCCGGATCCTCCTCTCCCTGCGCGAACCGCAGCAGCCCTCCGACCCGCTGGGGCCCCCCTGGATGGAGGAGTCCTGGCGGGACATCACCGCGCTGGGGAGCATGCCGGTGCTGCTGCTGATCACCGCGCTGGTGGTGGGCTATCTGTTCCTGGAGCGCAAACGCCGCACCGCGGTGCTGGTGATGATCTCGGTGGGAGGCGGCACCCTGTTGGCCTTCGGGGTCAAGGACCTGTTCCGACGGCCCCGCCCGGATCTGGTGGAGGCGGGCACCCGGGTGATGACCTCCAGCTTTCCCTCCGGCCACTCGATGATGTCCGCGGTGACCTTGCTGTCGATCGCCGCGCTGCTCTCCTCGGTCCAGCGCCGCCGCCGGGTTAAGGCGTATCTGTTCTCCGCGGCGGTCACGCTGATGGTGCTGGTGGGGATCAGCCGCGTCTACCTGGGCGTGCACTGGCCCAGTGACGTGCTGGCCGGGTGGTCCCTGGGCGCCGCCTGGGCCCTGCTGTGCGTGCTGGTTTCGCGCGCGCTGCCCCGCGGCCAGGATCCCCTTCCTCCAGATGCGCGTTGATCTCCGGCCACGCTTCGGGCCTACCATGGGTGGCAGTTCAACCCTTGGGGGAGGAAGTATGATGTCCAGGATCGCGACGCTGGTGGCGGTGCTCTCGTTCTCGCAGGCCGCGCTGGCCCAGCAGGCTCCGCCCGCGACGGCGTCCGCGCCGGCCCCGGTGGCGATGGAGAAGCCCACCCCGGAGGCGATCCGCTCCTTCTGGAGTTACTACTTCAAGGGGAAGGGGAACGGTCCCGCCCTGGCCGAGGCCAAGCTGTGCCTGGAGGTGGCCCGGGACGGAGAGCACAAGAACGAATGCCTGACCCCGGTGCCGGCGGAGGGAATCAAGGCCGGCACCCCGGTGATCCTCTGGCAGTCCTACCTGCTGCCCAGCGGAGAGCTGGTGGAGGATCTTTCCGTCCAGGTCCTCCAGGGAGACACGGTGCGGGAGACCAAGGACATCAAGCTGCGCGGGGACAGCATCCGCACCCGGAACTGGACCACGGTGCGAATCCCCAAGGCCGGAACCTGGACCCTGCGACTGCTGCGCGCGGGGCAGGAGCTGAAGTCCTTCACGGTCAAGGCTTCTTGATTTCCGCCCGCCGGACGTAGGCTCACTTCCCGTGCGCACCTCCCGCTCCCTGGTCCTGCCGGTCCTCGTCGCCCTGGCGACGGCTACCGCGTCGTGTACCGACGCGGGCCTCTACGCGCTGGACGACAAGGGACCCGGCCGCCCGGATCGGGCCAGCTTCCTGGGCCAGCTGTGCGTCCCCCAGGCGGCGGGAGAGGTGTTCCCCACCAAGGTGATGTTCGCCATCCAGGGCGGGGAGGGCGTGCCCTCGGACGTGGTGGGGCGGATCACCGAGGCGCTCAACGCGGTGGCCGCGCAGTACTCGCTGCCGCACCTCAAGTTCGGGCTGGTGGCCTACCACTCGGTGGCCAGCGGCCTGGTGGGCAGCTTCGAGGATGGGACCGCGTTCGCCAACGGCATCCAGCAGTACGCCAGCTACCAGGAGCAGGGGCCGATCTCGGTCCGCGCGCCGCTGCGCCTCTCCCGCAGCATCCTCTCCGGGGACATGCAGTCCTCCTGCAAGGGCACGGTGGGGCGCACCCGCTACGTGGTGGTGCTGCTGGTGCTGCAGCCGGACTCCAGCTGCGCCAACCCGGAGTTCAACGCGGACATCACTCCCCGCTGTGACCTGATGGGCACCCGCGAGGCCTGCAGCGTCTGCGAGCTGACCGAGGTGGCCTCCACCCTCACCGACCTGGTGCAGAGCCGCGCCGCCGGCGAGGTCACCCTCCAGCCGATCTACGTCCAGACCGGCAGCGCCGCCGACCCAAGCGTGATGGAGCAGCTGGAGGCGATCTCCCGGGTGGGCGGCACCACCCCCCGGGTGGTGAGCCCGGACAATCTTCCGGCGGTGCTCTCCAGCCTCAACTACGCCTCCTTGCAGCGGCAGCTGATCCTCAAGCGGATGATCGCCTTCAACCGCAACGCCATCTCCCGGGCCGGGGAGGAGCTGACCGACTCCGACGGGGACGGGCTGGCCGACGACGACGAGGTGGACGGGCTGGATCCCCGCAACCCGGACACCGACGGCGATCAGTTGATGGACGGGATCGAGCGGCGGATGGGGATGGATCCGCTGACTCCCAACACCCTCACCGGCTGCAACCCGTTCCAGGACACCGACGGGGATCGGCTCAACAACTGCGAGGAGCGGGTGCTGGGCACCAACTCCTGTATGGGCGACACCGACGCGGACACCGTGCCGGATCTGGTGGAGGCGCTGCTGGGCTCCAACCCGCTGGTCCCCGAGGATCTGGCGGACACCGACGGCGACGGGGCCAGCAACATGGCCGAGGTCGAGCAGCACTCCGACCCGCTCTCCGCCGATGGCGCCTTCCGCTCCGAGCACGGCTACGGCTACGACCGCGAGGACGCCGAGCCCACCGTGGATGCCCGGGTCTGCTATTCGCTGCGGGTCAGCAACGTGGGGCTGCGGCAGACCCAGGGGCGGATCAATCCATCCAACGTTGACACCCCTGCCGGGACCAACGACGTCTACCTCTACTTCCAGAGCGGCCGGGCCAATGATCCGCGCGGGGCCGGGGTCAGCTCGCTGAAGATCCAGCAGATCCTCTTCACCCCGCCCACCCGCGACCCCTCGGGGCTGATCCCGATGGAGAACGACGGGTTTGTCCTCGGCCTCTGAGCCCGCGCACTGTGGGGCCCACCCCCCACTCCGGGGAGTGGGGTCCACACCACACCTCACCGGGTCCGGCGGCGTGCCGGATCGCAACCCGCGGAATCCATTCAGCTAAATCCCCATCCACGGGTGGGATCGTCCCTTGCTAGGGACCCACCCCGAGGAGGCATTCAGTGATGACCAAATACCGTTCCGCCGCGACCTTCGGTGCCCTGCTGGCAGCCCTGACCTTTGTCGTTCCCGTGCCCGTCCAGGCGCAGACCAACAGCGGGGACAACCCGGAGTGTCTGGGTGACTCCTGTGGCCGGCCCAAGGAAGAGGGCGGCGGCTGCGGTTGTGGCTGCGGCTGCTCGGTGTGGGTGGCCTACACCGACGACGGCACCACCCTCTCCTATACCGACGACGCGGACGCCGACGGCAAGGCGGATGACCGGGACAACTGCCCGTTCGTCTCCAACCGCGAGCAGACCGACGGCGACGGCGACGGGGTGGGCGACGCCTGCGACAACTGCGCCGCGGCCTCCAACCAGACCCAGCTGGACACCGACGGTGATCGCCAGGGCGACGTCTGCGACACCGACGACGACAACGACGGCGCGCTGGATGGCGACGACAACTGCGAGCGGATGCCCAACGCCTCCCAGGTGGACACCAACTCCGACGGCGAGGGTGACGCCTGCGACACCGACGACGACGGTGACGGCTACGAGGACTCGGTGGACAGCTGCCCGGAGATCGCCAACGCCGACCAGTCGGTGATCCCCGATCCCTCCCGCTGCAAGCAGGACAGCGACGGGGACGGCATCGCCAACGCCTACGACAACTGCCCGGAGATCTTCAACAGCGGGCAGGAGAACTCGGACAAGGACGCCCCCGAGGCGGACCTGCTCGGTGACGCCTGCGACACCGACATGGACAACGACGGCATCTTCAACGAGCGCGACAACTGCTCCACCAAGCCCAACCCGGACCAGGTGGACGACGACTCCGACCTGCGCGGCGACATCTGCGACGCCCGCTACTGCTTCGTGGTCAATGGCGCGGCCCCCGACGACTGTCTGGATCCACTGCTGCCCTTCACCGTGCACGCGGGTGGTCAGCTGGCGGTCCGGGTGGGGGAGAAGGTTCGGCCCCCACTGTTCGCCAACCGCAACGACCAGGGCATCGAGTACACTTGGACCGTGACCCGCCGGCCGGAAGGGTCTCGCGCCACCATCGAGAACCCGGTGGGCGCCGTCGCGCTGAGCCGTCACTGGCAGTACGCCTACCTTGACCAGAGCGTCCCCAACTTCACCCCGGATGTGGACGGCGAGTACGAGCTGCAGCTCACCAGCAAGCTGGTGTTCGCGGATCGCGTCTACCCGGACCAGATCCAGTCGGTCTCGGTGCTCAAGCTGGACGTGCAGCCCAACTCGCTGTTCGCCTGTGGCGCCGCGGCCGGCGGCCCGATCTCCGCGCTGGCCTTTGGAGTCCTGGCGCTGCTCCAGCTCCGCCGTCGGCGGCAGTAGCTGCTTCCCCCAGGGGAGAGACACTTGAACGCTTACCCGAAGCAACTCGGGACCACGGCGAGCAGTCTGCTCGCCGTTGGTTTTGCGGGGCTGTTGCTGGGCGCCTGCACCCAGGCCTCCTTGGAACCTCAACCCACCGAGGACTCCAACGCCAACGCGCTGGTGACGGTGCGGGGCACGGTGTGCACCCCGCCTCCGGACGCGGACGGCTTTCCGGTGAAGGTGGTGGTGGTCGTCGATCAGTCCGGATCGATGTGCATCTCCGATCCCCCCGGGGCCCAGGAGAGTCCGGGCTTCTGCGAGCAGCTGGTCACCGACGGGATCGTCCCCCCCGGGCTCACCGAGCCGGCGCGGGTGCGCGCCCTGCAGCGGCTGATCGCCCAGTTCGCGCCGCTGCCCAACGTGGAGCTGGCGATCCTCCCGTTCGAGACCAACGTGAAGAACGTCTGGCCCCCGGTCACCACCGACAATCGCTTCGGCCCTGCCAGCGATCCGTCGCTGGACACCTACGTCAGCCTGCTCCAGTCCCAGCTGGGCAAGGGCACCGACTACCAGGGCGCGCTCTCCTACGCCTACGCGATGATCGCCTCCGACATCGAGGACACGGTGGCCATCCGCCCGGCGATCCTCCCCCGCACCCGCTACGTGGTGGTGTTCCTCACCGACGGCACCCCCTACCCGCGCTGCTCGGCCAACGACAACCTCAACGGCTACGCGGACCACCAGCGTCCCCAGCTGACCTGGGAGGACTCCTCCAGCGCCCGGGACTTCTGCAACCTGCTGGACCCGGACTCTCCCGATTTGATCACCGGCTTCGTCGCCGGCACCGACCGCAACCAGAACTACCAGCTGTTCTCCTACGTGGAGCGGCTGATGGAGCTGGAGGAGAAGTACAACGTCGGCGACATCCGGCTGCATACCGTGCTGCTGTTCAACGAGGCGGCGGTGCGCAACTGCGGGCCGATCTGCCAGGACGTCTACGGCACCTACCCCAACGTGGCCACCGCGGACTACCCGGCGGCGGCCCATGAGATTGCCCGCTGGACGCTGGAGCAGATGGCCCAGATGGGCAACGGGGTGTTCCAGGAGTTCGTGGACGGGGACATCCAGAACCTGGGGCTGGGCGCGCTGGACTACTCGTCCCTGCGTTCGCCCAACGTGCTCAAGCGGCTGCTGCTGCAGAACCTGCGCGCGGTGCCGTTCGGGGACAAGCGGATCCCGGACAGCGACGGAGATGGGCTGGCGGACGAGCTGGACAACGACTTCACCCAGGCCACCAACCCCTATGAAGGCGACTCGGACCAGGACTGCTTCTCCGACCGCTTCGAACAGCTGCACGCCGACCGTGGCTTCGTGCCCGGGAACAGCGTGGACATCCGCGGCTGCGATCTGTCCACCGGGCTGTGCACCTGCAACGACAACGACGGCGACGGGCTGAACGAATACGAGGAGTCGCTGCTGGAGAGCCACACCGGCCTGGTGGACAGCGACACCGACGGGATCCCCGATGGGGTGGAGGCCCGCTACCGGCTCAATCTGCTGGCCGGGAACTCCAACGCCCTGGACACCGACGGGGATGGGATCTCCGACGCGCTGGAGCTGCTGGCCCAGACCGATCCCACCCGCCCGGACGCGGACCTGTTCGACCGGGACGGCTACAAGTACGAGATCGTGGCCCAGCCCCGGGGCAGCGAGACCGACCCCACCTGCTACGACTACGCGGTCAGCAACGTGCGAATGGTCTCCCCGCCCTCCCACGCCGGCACCGTGGCCGGAGAGAACCTGTTCAAGGTGTGGTTCTCCTCCGCCCCCGCCTCCGGGGTCACCTCCGACTACGGGGAGTGGACGGTGGGCTGCGCCTGGGGGCGCTACGCCCCGCCCGGGATCCGCTCCCCGCTGGGGCCGGACCTGGACCTCAACGACTTCGTCACCGCCGACCGCCTGGCCAACGAAGACGACTACCGCACCGGATGTGAGACCCCATGATCCGCCCCTTCCGCGTCCCGCTGGCGGTCCTCACCGGCGCCCTGCTGATCCTGGCCTGCACCGACGTCTACCTGCACGACGACCGGAGGCTGGATGATCTGCCCATCGACCGGGCGGTCTCGATCGAGGGGCGCTTTTGCACCCTGGCCACCAACGAGGTGATCCGGCCGATCAAGATCCTGATCGCCATGGACGCCTCCCAGTCGATGCGGGTCAGCGACCCGGACGGGATGCGCGGGGCGGCGGTGGTGGAGCTGCTGCGCAACATGCCGCAGGAGCCGGACATCTCGATCGCGGTGATGCTGTTCGCCGGCAGCACCACCGCCTATCTGACCCAGGCCACCCTCCCGGACGGGAGTCTCCGGGACGGCTTTGTTCCGGTCACCTCCCTGGATGATGCGGCCCGCCAGCGGCTGTACTCGCAGATCCTCAACTTCCGGAACCCCACCAGCAACCGGGACGCCACCGACTTCGTCAAGGCGCTCTCCGACATCTACGCGCTGATCAGCGACGACATCTCGATCGGCGCGCGCGACCTCTCCGGGGTGGCCCGCTCCCGCTACAACGTGATCTTCCTCTCCGACGGACACCCCACCAACAACCAGGACGCCGAGCTGTTGTTCGGAGACGCGGTGACCCGCATCCGGCAGCTGCGGCTGCAGGCGGACGACGTGCGGATGAACACCGTCCATGTGTTCAACCCGGTCCAGCCGGTGAGCAGCGTGTGCGACCTGTACAGCGACGCCGGCACCGGCTGCCCGATGCTGATCATCAACCAGGACGCCGAGCGGCTGGAGAGGATGGCCGAGCTGGGCGGCGGGGACTTCCGTGACTTCCGCAACAACGAACCGATCAACTTCCTCAACTTCGACTTCGGGCAGGTGCGGCGCACCTGGGTGGTCAAGGAGGTGGTGGCCAGCAACATGTCCGCCCCCGCCGGTTCGCCGCTGGATCAGGCGGACAGCGACGGGGACCGGCTGACCGACCTGGAGGAGGCGGCGCTGGGGACCGACCCGCTGCGCAAGGACACCGACGGAGACGGCTTCTCCGATGGGGTGGAGGTCCACTTCGCCGCCCTGGGCGCCGACTTCGACCCCACCCAGATCGCCGACGCCGACGGTGGCGGGCTGGATCCCGGCTGCCCGCTCCCGCTGCGCGCCGCCGACAGCGACTGCGATGGCCTGCTGGACTGCGACGAGCAGCTGGTGGGCACCAACGCCCGGCTCACCGACAGCGACCGGGATGGGATCGCCGACTCCATCGAGTGGCTGATCCGGCTCCAGGGCGCCAGCCGGGACCTGGAGGAGGATCCGGACACCGACGGGGTGCTCAACCGCGGCGAGGCCCGGATGCACATGGATCCCGCGGTCACCGACTCCGAATTGCTCACCCAGCGCGCCTACCGCTACTGGGTGGAGGCGGATGGGCCGATCGATCCCCAGGGGCGCCAGTGCTACTTGTTCGCGGTGGACAACGTCCTGCTCGCCGACACCCTGCCCATCGCCTGGGATGCGGGGGTGCCGGGCACCGACGCCGGGGTCCGCCCCGACGGCGGGCTGGTCCAGGGACGCGGCCACAACGAGCTGTACCTGACCGTGGCCATGGTCCCCGCAGATGATCCCGGCGCCCGGACCCAGGTGCGCGGCTTTCGAACCTTCGAGCCCCGCTATCCGGTGGGTGGCATCAAGTGGCCGGTGGACGGGGTGATCTACGTCGAACCCGACCAGCTGCAGGATCGCTGCGGTCCCGACGGCGGACTCTAGAAGAGGACACTGATCTTGAACCTTCGCACCTCGACCCTGCTGGCCGGCGCGCTGCTGGCGCTGACCGGCTGTCCGGACCCCACCGTCGATCCCGACGCCGGGGTCCCGCTTCCCGATCCCTGCAACACGGTGGAGGACGCGCGGAACAAGGCGGAGTGCAACCTGCCCACCACCGGGACCGCGGTCACCGACTACGTGGGCACCGCCGACGACGTGGACTGGTTCCGGATCGAGCTGCCCGCCGGGCTGACCGTGCGCGACCTGGTGAAGGTGCGCGGCATCTACAACGTGCCCCAGACCGCGGTGAACCTGACCCTCAACGTGCTGCGGATGAACGATGACGGCACCCCCGGGCAAGCGATTGGCCGGGTGATCGACGATCACGGGCAGGGCGCCCCCCGGGCGGTGGAGCTGACCTTCCCGTTCCCCACCACCCAGCCCACCCGGCTGCTGGTCCAGGTCTCCGACGAGCGGGCCAACCCCTCCCGCCCCAACTTCGACAACCGCCAGCCCTACACCCTGACGGTGGAGCGGTTCGTGGACAGCGACGCCAACGAGCCCAACGACCAGACCGCCACCGCGATCCCCCTGGACGGCACCGGCGCCGGCTTCCAGACCGGGCTGCTGACGGTGGCCAATGACGTGGATCTGTATTCGGTGAACATCCCCGCTCCCTCCGGGCCGCGGAAGATCCTCCACGTCCGCCTCACCGCCCCGCTGCGCAGCCCTCCGCCGCCCTACCGGCTGATGTTCGTGCTCAGCGCGCCGGACGGCACCCCGATCTCCGAGAACGTGGTCCGCGCCGGCGGCGAGTTCGAGGCGGTGGAGGAGGCCACCGCCCGGCTGGCGCAGCCCGGGCTGTGGACGGTGGCGGTGAAGGGCTACAAGCGGATCGACGATCCGAGGCCGGTCCCCGGGGATCAGACCTACCAGTACCGGCTGGAGCTGCGCCTGTTGGACGAGGTGGACCCCACTGAACCCAACGACACCCGGGCCCAGGCCAGGGTGATCACCCTCACCGCGCCGGAGGCGGCGGCGGTCACCCTCACCGGCCGGCTGGATCACGTGCCGGACCCGGAGTGGTTCCGGATCGATCTGCCGGCCCACGCCGCGCCCACCGTGCTCACCTACCGGGTCAGCCCGCTGGCCGCCGGTGGCCGGTTCGCTCCGCTGTCGGAGCTCCCCGATCGCCAGGTGCAGCTGTTCTCGGAGATCACCGGGTTTCCCACCGTGCCCGAGGCGGCGGTGGCCTGCCGCACCCCCTCCGCCGGGGTGTGCCCCGCCGGCTACCTGACCTCGGAGAGCGCGGCCTTCTCCGACCTGGTGGAGACGATGTGCAACAACTACGACCCCCCGCGCTGCCTGCAGTCGCTGCGGGCGGAGGGCCCGGAGCACCCGGGGTTGAAGAACTTCGAGGGGCGGGTGTTCGTGCCCCCCGCCGCCTCCGCTCGCAGCTGGTACCTGCTGGTGCAGGATCTGGGCAACGACTGGGCGGACGACCGGGACTACCAGCTGGAGGTCCGCTGGCGTTCGGACGCCGACGAGGCGGGCCGCTTCACCGGCGCGGTGGAACAGCGGGCGGTGGTGGCGATGACCGAGGATCTCCCCACCAGCGCCAGCTTCCCCAGCCCGCCGGCCGGGGCCAGCAACGTCTCCGGCACGATCTCCCATGGTCACGGACGGATCGTGAATCCGGACCTGGTGGTGGACGGCCTGGGGGTCCGCGGGATCGGCGACTACGACGCGGTGCCCTCGGATGTGGACCTCTACGAGTTCACCCTCCCGGCCCAGGATCCCGCGGCCGGCCCGCTGGACCGGACCTGGGAGCTGGAGTGGACGGTGGCCCACTACGACGGTGGCCAGCCGTTCGAGCTGGGGGTGGAGGTCACCTTCTGTGACGGGGATCGGCTGGACGGCGGTTCCTGCACCCTGGTGCCCACCGCTCCCGCCGGCCCGCTGGTGCTGGCCTTCAGCGACGCGGAGGTCACCTCCTGGCACGCCAACCCCGGCGCGCTGCAGCCCGCCTGGCAGCGGCAGGTGGGCGCCTCGTCCACCACCACCACCGCCGCCGCCTACGGGTGCTTCTGCTTCGAGCCCCGCTTCGTCCGGGGCGGCAAGCTCTACGTGGAGGTGTCCGCCCACGACCGGGTGGCGCACCAGCCGGTCGGCTACACCCTGCGCACCGCGCTGACCTCCTACCCCCAGAGCTACCCGGTGGAGGGCGGCAGCATGTCCTGTCCCCCGCCGCTGGACGGGGGCGTGGACGGCGGCCCCAGCGGTGGGTGCCGCTTCACCGACTAGTCCCGTCGCGGGCCCGGGCCGGGTCGATCCTTCCCGGATTCGGCGCCGGGGGCCGCTGCCCCAGCGCGGTCCGCAGCGCCCGCAACAGGGTGGCCTCCTCCACCGGCTTCTGCAGCAAGGTGATCCCCAGCCCGGAGAGGTCCAGGTCATCCAGGGCCTCGCCCGGGTAGCCGGACATCAACAGGATCGGCAGCGAGGGGCGGTTGGCCCGCACCCACTTCCACAGCTCCACCCCGCCCATCTGGGGCATCACCACGTCGGAGAGCACCACCTCCGGCTGGGCCTGGGCCGGATCGGACAGCAGCTGCACCGCCTGCTGCCCGCTCTCCGCCTGCAGGACCCCAAAACCCGACTGCCGCAGCAGCCGGGCCAGCGCCACCAGCACCGCCGGGTCGTTCTCCACCAGCAGCACGGTGCGGGGCGAGGTCCCCTCCGGGATCGCCGGCGCCAGCGTGGCCGCGGCGGGGGGCTGCTCCTCGGTGTGCAGGGGGAGGCGGACCGAGAAGGTGGCGCCCCGGCCCGGCTCCGACTCCAGCTGGATCTCCCCCTTCATCCGCTGCACGTGGCCATAGACGGTGGCCAGCCCCAGCCCGGTGCCGTGTCCCAGCTCCTTGGTGGTGAAGAAGGGTTCAAAGATGCGGGAGGCCAGCTCGGAGGAGATCCCGGTGCCCGAGTCCTGGACGGTGAGCAGCGCCTGGTCTCCCTGGTGGGTCAGCTCCACGTTGAGGTTCCCTCCCCGGGGCATGGCGTCCACCGCGTTCATCACCAGGTTCACCAGGATCTGCTCCACCTGCACCTGGTTCCCCAGGATCGGGGTGGGCTGATGGGGGGTGCGGATCTCGCTGATGATGTTGGATCGCACCATCCGGGTCAGCAGCCCCCTGAGGCCGGAGATCACCTCGGTGAGATCGATGGGGGCCAGCTCGGTGCGCCCGCGGCCCAGGGTGAGCAGCTCCCGGGTCAACCCGGCGGCGCGCTGCCCGGCCTCTTCGATCTCGGCGATCAGCTGATCCCGATCCGGCGATTCCGGGTCCCGGTGCAGCAGCGAGGCGCCGGTCTGGATCACGGTCAGCAGGTTGTTGAAGTCGTGGGCCACCCCCCCGGCCAGCCGTCCCAGGGCCTCCATCTTCTGGGCCTGCTGCAGCTGCGACTCCAGCTTGCGGCGTTCCCGCAGGTCGCGCCCCAGGCTGGCCCGCAGCCTCCGGCCGTGGGGGCCGTCGATCATGAAGGAGTGGAACTCCATCGGGATCGCCTCCCGGGTCTTCTGGTTCACCACCCGGACCTCCGAGCGGCACCAGCCGACCTCCACGCACCGGCTGGTGTGTTTCCGGTACTTCTCCAGATCGTCGGGGAAGATCAGCGGGACCGGATCGGGGAGGTCCGAGGACTCCACCCCCAGCACGCTCCGCGCCGAGGCGTTGAGGTACTCGGTGTGGCCATCCAGGGTGGCCACGCTGACGAAGTCCTGGGCCGCCTCCACCAGGGCCGCCAGCATCCGCCGCTCCTCCAGCGACTTCTGCTCCCGCAGCCTTGACCGCTGGCGCCCCCGCAGGAAGCCAAACAGCAGCGAGGAGAGCAGCGCCGAGAGCGCCAGGCCCCCGCCCATCACCAGACGCACCGGGCGGTGGGCGGCGTTGACCGCGGCGACCGACGGCGTCAGCCGCAGGGTCCAGCTCCGGTTCAGCACCGGCACCGCCTGCTCGCGCTGCAGGTGGGAGGCCGCCTCCAGCGGGCGCGCGTAGAGGACCGCCGTTCCGTCCAGCAGCTCCAGCGAGGAGTCCTTCACCCCGCTCTTGCCCAGGCAGGCGGGGATCAGCGTGTCCGCCCGGAACGCCCCGTTGATCGCGCCGCGAGAGTCGTCCGGGTCGGAGTAGGGGACGTACACCGCCACCCCGGTCCCTCCCTGGAACAGCTCGCCGGGGAGGGTCATCTGCGGGGTCCCGGTCGCCAGCGAGTCCCGGAAGGTCTGCGACGAGTGGGGCTTGTCGGTCACCCGGCGACCCAGGGCCTGCTGGTTCTCCGCCGGCGGGTAGACGAAGCGGATCACCCCGTGCTCTCCCACCCGGTTGATGGCCAGGAACCCGGGGAAGCTCTCGATCAGCGAGGCGGCCCGCGCGGCGTAGGCGTCCTCGGTGCGCAGGCCCCCCAGCTCCCACTCGCGCTTCATCGCCACGATCATCGCTACCCGGGTGGTGACGCAGCTCTCCAGCCGCTCCCCCAGCTGCTCTGCCAGCAGCGTGTTCTGCGAGCTGAGCGAGCGTTTCACCTCGCTTCGCAGACCCAGCCCCAGGGCGAGGGTGGTGGAGGCCAGCAGGACCAGGGCCAGCCCGGCCCCGTAGGCGGCCGGCCAGCGGGCGATCATCTTCGGCAGTGGGGTCATGGGGCGCAGGTGGTGCTCACCGTGGAGTAAAGCCTTACCCATGGTGAAGCTGCCCCAAAATTCACCGTCCGCTCACAGGAGGGACGGTGTTGCAATAAGCCTCAGGGCGCGAGGACACCGCGACCGCTGAGGGGAATCTCCTTGGTGGGGAAGTTCTCTGCGTTGGATTGCAGGGTCAGCAGGCCCTCGAACTCGCCTGCCGCGTCCGGCTCGAACAGCACCTGGATGAAGGCCCGATCGTAGGTCTCCAGGGTCAGGGCGCTGACGTCCCCCAAGAGGAAGGCACTGCCGTCCACGTCCACCCCGGTGAGGGTCAGCGGCTCCAGCCCCTCGTTGGTGACGATCAGCGTGTTGGCCACGCTGGTCCCCACGTAGGCTCCGCTGCCGAACTCGCCGCCGAAGCCCAGGGAGTCCCGGTCGGTGATCAACTGCGCCAGTGCCGCAGGCTCCTTCTCACAGGCAGAGAAGGCGAGGATGATGGCGGCACCAAGGAACGCTCGACGGACCATGCTTCCCTCCACGATGAAGACTGCCGCGTTTCTAACAAGTGCCGGACGGTTCGGACACCTCCTCCTGCTGGGCGGGGCGCTTTGGGCCCTGGGGGGCTGCGCCGACCGCCGCGCGGAGTTCCTGGGCAACCGGGCCCCGGACGCCTGCAGCGAGGCCTGGCCGATCTGCGGTTCGGTGGCCGGCTGCGTGATCGGCTCCCAGAGCTACCTGGAGGGCCGATTCCCGGGCAAGGCGCGCTTCATCGTCAACGTGGCCGAGCCCTCCGCGGTCTGGGTCAGCGTGTACATCGACAACCCCTCGGCCGCCGGGGAGAACACCACCATCGACTGGTACGAGGATCGCTGCCGGGCCTTCATCCGGGAGTCGGTGGACGGGGAGGCCTTCGTGGGCGAGGCCCAGCGGGTGGGCTACTTCCTGCGCCGGGCGGATCTGATCGCCGAGGGAGACCACCTGATCGAGGTGAAGTCGGACTCGGAGGCGGACTACCTGGTGAAGGTGGACGTGCTGCCCAAGCGGCTGGAGGGGGCGCAGGGCGTGGCCCTCCCGGAGTCTGGCTTCTAGTCGCGCCGCCCTCAGTTCAGCGGAACGGAGATCTCCAGCAGGCCCAGGTAGATCGATCCGCCCAGGCCGGGGAACTCGGTGCCCAGCCCCGCGCCCAGCTGCAGCACCGAGACGATCCCCCGCGAGGTCCAGAAGCGTAAGGGGGAGACCACCAGCCCGAAGGTGAGGCTGGGGGTGGGCCCGGCGCTGCCCATCCCCGGCTGCAGGAAGCTGAACCGGTCTCCCATCATCAGGCCCAGGTTCACCGAGACCGCCGGCGAGTACAGCCCCGGCCACTGCAGCCCGACTCCTCCGCGCAGCGAGAACACGTTGCCGACCAGGAACAGGTAGGAGGCGTCCGCCTCCAGCAGCAGGAAATCGCGGTACACGTCCTTGAGGCCCACGCTCCCGCCCACCCCGCCCATGGTCCGGGTGTTGGACAGATAGGCCTGGGCCCCGCCCCCGAAGGAGAGGTGCAGCCGGTGCTCGGGAGGAGCGGCCAGCGCGGGGACGGCCAGCGCGGCGGCCAGGAACAGCCCGCCGGGGTGGAAGCGGCTCATCGGGGGCCTCCGGCGAAGTAGGCAGCGGTGACCGCGGCCAGCCGCACGTTGGCGCGCAGGAACGCGGGGTCCAGCGTCTCCGGGAGATCGCTCTGCTGGTGGTAGTTCGGGTTCCGGAAGTTGGCGGTGTCGGTGAAGAACAGCGCCTCCCGCCCCGCCAGCCAGAAGGGGGCGTGGTCGCTGCGCATCAGGTTGCCGGCGACCGGCGAGGCCCCGTCCGCGGGGGCGATGATCCCCACCAATGGAACCAGGCCTCCCAGCGCCTCGTTGAGCAGCCGGGTCTGCTGGGCCCGGAGTTCGGACTGGCCGTTGGCGATCACCGCCAGGAAGTTGCCCTCCTTGGGCGAGGGGAGCCCCGGCAGCGAGGACTGGGTGGGGTGGGTAAAGCCGATGCAGTCAAAGGCGATCGAGGCCACGATCGGCTCATTGGAGGCCACCGAGCCCACGTAGCGGGTGCTCCCCACCAGGCCCATCTCCTCCAGGTCAAAGCCCACGAAGCGCACCGTGCGATCGAAGCTGCGGGTGGAGAACAGCCGCGCCAGCTCCAGCACCGCCGCCACCCCGGAGCTGTTGTCGTCCGCGCCGCTGAAGAAGGCGTCGTAGTGGGCGCCGATGAGGACGACCTCCTCGGGCCGGGTGGTCCCGGTCTTCTCCGCGATCAGGTTGGTGGTGCTCAACAGCCCGTCCTCGGTGATCTGGGTGGTCACCGTGTAGCCCAGCGCCTCGAGGCGGGAACGCATCAGGTCCCGGGAGGCGTCGCGGGTCAGGTGACAGAAGCGTTCGATCACGTTCCCCAGCTGCGCGCAGTCGATCGGGGTGTCGGTCCGGTGGGCCTCGGAGAAGTCGGTCACGGTGGCCATCAGCGAGTCCCCGTCCACCTCCTCCGCCAGGACGGCCAGGGCCTCCAGCTCCGCGTCCACCAGGGTGGGCGCCGCGCAGCCCCACAGCGGCACCAGCGCCAGCAGCAGCCGCCTCACAGCACCACCCCCAAGGAGAGCAGCCCCAGCCGCAGCCGGGCGGTGGCCCCCGGCGGGGAGAGGGTGGTGCCCACGCTCAGCTCCGCCACCGAGACGGTGAAGGCCGACCAGCGAAACCGCAGCGGCGCGGCGGTGAAGCCCAGGTACAAGCCTCCCACCCGCTGCTGTTCGATCAGGTAGACGTCCTCCGGCATCCGGGCCCGGTCCCAGCCGATGGCGGTCAGCCCGCTGAGGCCCAGCTCCGGTCCCACCACCGGCTCCCAGAACCCCAACCGGGTGCGCAGCTGCACCTGCCCGAAGAGCTCACCGGCCAGGAACGTTCCGCTGATCGGCCCCGCCGAGTTGGGGATGCCGGCGCGGAAGCCCACCCCCAGTCGCAGCGGCGCCTGGTCCCCCTCCTCGGCGCCGAAGCCGCGGTGGTAGGCCAGCTCCAGGGCGTGCACCCCGGGTCCGGCGCGGAAGAAGCCGCCGTAGGTCAGCGAGCTGTAGGAGGTGGACAGCTCGTGCCGGACCTGGCCCCAGGCGGGCAGGGTCCAGCTCAGCAAGCACAGGGTCAGCGTCAGACGCATGGGGCGCGCACCCTAGCAACTTGCCTGCTTGCTGGTTGCTGGTTGATAGGCGCACGAAGGACCTATCGGCACCCCAAGTGCCCGAAAGGAGGAGAGAAGCGGGTCAGAGGGGCGGCTGGAAATTTTTCGGTATCCGGCATTGTCCTTCTCGCTTGCGACCAAGGCGCGGCTGGGGTGAAGGTCCGCGCAATCGGGGCGTCAGTTGGGCCCAGCAGCACTCACTTTTCAGGATGGAGCACTTCATGAAGAAGCAGATTGTGGTGGCACTGGCGTTGGGTGCGATGGCGACCGGTTGCGCGACGCGCAGTGGCACCGGCGCGCTGCTGGGTGCGGGTACCGGCGCGGCAGTGGGCGCGGGCGTGGGCGCGATCGTCGGTCAGGGGCAGGGCGCGGCGATCGGCGCCGGCGTGGGTGGCGTGGTGGGCGCGGGCACCGGCGCGCTGATCGGCAAGTACATGGACGACCAGGAGGAGAAGCTCAAGAAGCTCAAGTCCGCCAAGGTCGAGCGGGAGGGCGACAAGCTGGTGGTGGAGTTCAAGTCCGCCATCCTCTTCGACGTGAACAAGGCCGACCTGAAGACCGAGGCCCAGACCGACCTGAAGGAGTTCGCCAACGTCCTCTCCGAGTTCAAGGAGACCAACGTGGTGATCGAGGGCCACACCGACAACACCGGTGACGACGCGTACAACAAGGAGCTGTCCCTCAAGCGCGCCAAGAGCGTGATCGCCGCCCTGACCGCGGCGGGCGTGGACACCTCCCGGCTGACCCCGGTCGGCTACGGCGAGGAGAAGCCGGCCGCGGACAACGCGACCGCCGAGGGCCGCACCACCAACCGTCGGGTGGAGATCCAGATCAAGGCCAACGAGAAGCTGAAGGAGCAGGACGCCAAGGCGGCCGCTGCGCAGCCCACCACCTAGTCTTCCGCTTCAAGGTTTGAAGGTCCGGGGCCGTGCCACTCTCCAGGGTGGCGCGGCCCCGTTTCCATTTGCGGGGCTTTCAGCCCGCGCGCTTCAGCTTCCGGGCCAGGTGCGCGCCCACCCGGAAGGCGTTGGCGGCGATGGTGAGGGTGGTGGGGACCGCGCCGGAGCTGGGCATGAAGCTGCCGTCCACCACGTACAGGTTGTCCACCTCGTGGGACCGGCAGTGCTTGTCCAGCACCGAGGTGCCCGGGTCGTTGCCGAAGCGGCAGGTCCCGTGCTGGAGGATGGTGGTCTCGCCCGCCTCGCCCACCCGCTCCATTCCCTCCGGTTGCAGGGCGCGCAGGATCTCCTCTCCCCGGTCCACCAGGTAGCGGGTGGCCACGTAGTCCAGCGGATGGCGATCCAGGGTGATCGCCGCCACCGGGATCCCGTACTTGTCGGTGACCGAGGACTCCACCGAGACGTAGGTGCCGCGGGTGGGGAGGAACTCGCCGTACACCTCGAACTCCAGGATCTTGGAGTCGCGGTATTCGCGCAGCTTGTCCTTGAGCGCGGAGCCGAAGATCCCGCTCTTCCCCGCCCCGGCGATGTTCACCGCCGCGTAGATCGGGTTGGGGTGGGACCACATGAAGCCCAGGGTGCCGCCCTTGCGGAAGCCGTGGGCGTTGCCCTTGGGCAGCAGGTAGAAGTCCTGGACGCTGCGCTGCACGAACGGCTGCGCGTCCGCCAGCCAGGGCCACTGGGCCTTGCGCTTCTCCACCCGGAAGAAGGCCCGGGCCTGGCCAAAGGAGCTGAACATCAGATTCCGGCCCACCAGCCCGCCGTTGTTCCCCAACCCCTGGGGGAACTTCCCGGAGCGGGAGTTGAGCAACAGCCGGGCGCTCTCCACCGAGGTGCAGGAGACGACGATCACCTTCGCCGGCTGCTCCTGGGCCACCCCGTCCGCGTCCAGGTAGACCACGCTCTTGGCCCGGCCCGAAGGATGGACGGTGATCTCCCTGGCCATGCACTGGGTGCGCAATTCCAGATTGCCGGTGGCCAGCGCGGCGGGGATCAGCGAGGCCAGGGTGCTGGACTTGGCGTCGGTCTCGCAGCCGTAGCTGCCGCACAGCGCGCAATACACACAGGCCCCGCGGCCCTTGTAGGGCTGGCTGACGATCCCCCTCGCGGTGGGGATGGAGTGGTAGCCCAGCGCCTTGCACGCCGCGTCGATCTCATTGGCGATCGGGTGGGCCTGCAGCGGCGGAGTGGGGTAGGGCTTGGCCCGGGGTTCGGCGAAGGGGTGGGGCACCGCCTGCCCGGAGACCCCCAGCTCCTCCTCCGCCACGTCGTACCAGGGGGCGAACTCCTCGTACTTCAGCGGCCAGTCGGCGACGTTGGCGCCCTCCACCGGCCCCAGCTCGGTGCGCAGCCGGAAGTCCACCGGCTTGAGCCGGTAGAAGTACCCGCTCATGTGCACCGTGCCCCCGCCCACGCAGTTGGCGGTCCAGGCCTCGTTGGTGCGCGAGTACTTGCCGGCCTCCCCCCGCCGCACCAGGTGGGGTTCGTCCCACGGCAGCGGCATGAAGAAGTTGCGGCGGGAGTTGAGGATCTCGTCGTGGACGAACTGGTCCTTGCGGTAGTGGCGGCCCTTCTCCAGCACCACCACCTTCAGGCCGGCCCGGGCCAGCTGCAGCGCCACCGGCGAACCGCCGGCCCCGCTGCCCACGATGCACACGTCCACCTCGGGCAGGGCCATCAGTGGCACCCTCCACCGCTGCCGCCGGCGGAGGGATCGTGCAGGTGCTTGAGCCCGTCGTAGCCGGGCCCCGGCGAGCTGGTGTTGAAGCCCACCAGCTGCCAGCCGACCTTGCCGGTGTTGCCGCCGTAGGAGGGATCTCCCAGGAAGCCCTCCAGGGTCAGGGCCATCAGCAGCTCGTAGAAGTGGGCCTCCCCGCTGGTGGCGGGGCTGTCCTTGAAGGCGGTGAGCAGCGCGTCCTGCTCGGCGAGGGGCAACTGGTGGAAGCCCTGCTGGTGGGCGCGGGCGGCGCGGCGGTCCAGCGCCGCCAGCCCGGCCAGGAACTCCTCCTTCATCTTCCGCAGCTCCGGGGCGGCCAGCGCCCGGTCGATGTAGCGGGGGACGTTGGCCTCCCTGGCGCCCGGATCCTGATCCTGGGGGATCAGCCGCTCACAGGCCGCGGCCAGCACCGCGAACTCCTCGTTGGTGAAGCTGCGGTGGGAGGTGGTGAGCGGGGCCCGGGCCCCCCGCGGCGGCGCGTCCTCGGACTTCTTGCAGCCGGGGCCGCCCAGCAGGACCACCCCGCCGCCCATGAAGCTCAGCCGGTACAGGAACACCCGCCGGGTATGTGGCCGTCGCGGCTGCATGGTCCTCAGAGCGACCGGAACAGCGCGTCGTCGATCTTCGCCGGATCCCCCAGCACCACCATCTGGAGCCGGGAGAGGTACCGCTGGGCGAAGGACTGGAGGTCCGCGGGGGTGACCGCCTTGAGCTGGTCCGGCAGCGACCGCGACAGCCGCCACTCGCCGCCGTACAGCTGCGAGCGCAACAGCAGCCCGGCCTGCCCGTCGGTGGTCTCGGTGCCCATCAGGAAGCGGGTCCGGTACTGGGCCTTGGAACCCTCCAGCTCCGTCGCCGGCACCTGCTCGGCGGCCAGCTTGCGGGCCTCGTCCAGCATCACCTTCACCGTGGTGTTGGGATCCACCGCGGTCACGTAGATGCTGCCCCGGGGGACGAAGGAGTTCATCGTCACCCCGGCGGAGGGGGCGTAGGACAGGTTCCGCTTGGTGCGGACCTCGTCCCACAGCCGGTTGCGCAGCACGTCGATTCCCACCATCGCCGCGGCGAACTGGGGCTCCTTCCAGCTGGGAGCGGCGAACACCCCGGTGATGTAGTTGGTGGGAAGCTGCTCGGCCAGCACCTGCACCGAGGGGTGCTCGAACTTCAGCTGGGGGATCTCCTGCTGCTGGAAGTCCCCCGCGGGCAGCGCGCCGAACACCGCCTTTGCCCGGTCGACCACCGCCTGGGGATCCACGTTCCCCACCACCACCAGCACCAGCCGCCGGGTCTCGCGCAGCTTGGCCAGGTGCGCCAGCAGCTGCTCGCGGGTCAGCGCCGCCACCGTCTCCGGGGTGCCGATCGAGCGGTGCTGGTACGGATGCCCGGCGAACAGCCGCTGGTGGGTGGCCAGCCCCAGCCGGCTGTCCGGGAACTCCAGCTCGCGCTTGAGCGCCTGCAGCTGCCGGGTGCGCTTGAGCTCGATCTCGTCGGCGGGCATCGCCGGAGTCAGGAAGGTCTCCGCCATCATCCCGAAGGTCTCGTCCCAGAAGCGCAGCAGCGACTTGAACCCGAACATCGAATAGTCGCCGCCGGCGCCGGCCCACACGTCGCTGCCCATCGAGGCCAGCCGCCGCGCGAAGGCGTCCTTGTCCAGCCGCTGGGTGCCGCCGGACTGGGCCACCGTCAGCGCCAGCTGCTCCACCCCGGCGTTGGTGCCGTCCCAGTTGAACACCCCGCCCAGCACCGCCAGCTGGCCGGAGACCAGCTCTGCCTCCGGGTTGCGCTTGACCAGGATCTGCATCCCGTTCACCCAGGCCTCGGTCACGTCGCCGTCGGTGACCGGGGCGCGATTGAGCGCCGCCTCCGGGGCCGGGGCCTGCTGCTCCGCCGGCGGCGGCGGCGGCGGCTGCGCGGGGTCCACCGGCGTCCCGCCGGTGGTCGCGCACGAGGAGGCGAACAGCACTGCCAGACACCCGATCCAGATCTGCTTGCTCATCGCTTGCCTCCCTTCACCTTCACCGGCTGCTTCCCGATTCCCAGCAGTTGTTCGAAGTGCGCCTGGTCCAGCCCCAGCCTGGTCGCCTCCGGGGAGACGATGGCCCCGAACACATAGGGCCGGTTCTCCACGTAGGTGGAGAGGTACCGCCCGATGTCCGCGGGGGTCACCTTGCGCATGTTCTCCACGTAGGACGCGTAGTAGTCGAGCCCGGCCGCGGTCCACCAGAAGGTCACGGTGTGCGCGTAGTCCGAGGGCTTCTCCCGCGACTGGATCTGCGAGACCTCCTCGCGGAACACCGCGTTCTCCATCTCCTGCGGGGTGAGGTAGTCGGGGGCCTTCATCCGGACCAGCTCCTCCTGCATCGCCTTCACGCACTCATCCGCCTTCTCCGGCAGGGCCTCGGCGGAGAAGTTGATTGGCCCCACCTGGGCCTGGGTCTGCCAGGAGAAGCCGGCCCGCACGCACTTGCCGGAGTCCACCAGCGCCTTCTGGAATTTGGAGGAGGGCTCGCTGACCGCGTAGCCCAGCACGTCCGCCGCGTAGGTCAGCTCCCGGCCGGGGCCGACGGTGGAGGGGCCATGCCAGGTGAAGCCCAGGTTGACGGTCTTCACCGCCGGCTTCTCCATCACCACCGCCTCGGTGCGCTGGATCGCCGGGTGCTTGGGCACCGGGTACTTCACGAACGGATCCGGCGCGCGCTTCCAGTCCGCGTACAGCTTCCCCGCCAGCGCGTAGACCTCCTCCGCCTTCACGTCCCCGGAGACGACCAGCAGCGAGTTGTTGGGGACGTAGTACCGGTCCTTGATGGTCCGCATCTGGGCCACGGTGGCGGAGAGCACGGTCTTCCGATCCCCCAGCGGCTGCTTGCGGCTGTAGTGCTTCCACCACACCTTGCGGTCGATGGTCCGGTAGAACTCGTAGAAGGGGTTGGCCTCCGCGCGGTCCATCTCGCCGGTGACCACCACCCGCTCCCGCTCCAGCTCCCCGGGATCAAAGCGCAGGGTGAGCAGCGCGTCGCGCATGAACACCATCACCCCTTCGAAGTTGTCGGAGGTGGAGGTGAAGAAGTAGTTCACCCGCTCGGTGCTGGTGGTGCCGTTGAAGCTGATCCCCAGCTCCCGCAGCCGCGCCATGTACGCCTCCTGGGTGGGGAGGGCGGCGTTGGCCTTGAAGAACATATGTTCGTAGAGGTGGGAGAGCCCGTTGTACTCGGGCGACTCGGTGTAGCTGCCGTTCTTGACGGCAATCTCCACTGTCACCAGCGGCTGGGCGTGGTCCTCGATCACCAGGACCTGCAATCCATTGGGGAGGGTGTGAGGTTGGGGAACCTCCACCGCCAGCGCCAGCGCCGGGAAGAGCGCCGCGCAGCACAAGAGCCTTCGCATGGAATCTCCTTCGAGAAGGAGCGCACTCTAACGGTGGAGGTTGCTGTTGCAACCGAAGGTGTAGAGTGCGGCCAGGCCGGAGCACGGGGACTTTCAATGACGAAGCTGCGTTTGCTGGTGGGCCTGGTGGCCGGGACGTTGTTCCTCACTGCGTGTCCCCCGCCGGGCAACGGCCTGGACGGCGGCGGCGATGGGGGCACGGACGGCGGCAACGGGGACGGCGGCTGCGGCGGCCAGTTCTGCGTCCAGGAGGTGGAGGGGTCGGCGGGCGCCGAGGCCAAGCCGCTGGAGGCGGTGCTGCTGCCCGGGGACCGGATCGGGATCGCCTACTACCACCAGGGGCCCGCGGTCACCGACGGAGGGTTCGAGCTGCGCTACCGCGAGTGGAACGCGGGGGTGGTCAGCGCCCCGGTGGCCCTGGACACGGTGCACCGGGTGGTCGGCCTGGGGATGGGCGTGACCCCGGATGGCGAGCCGGCGGTCAGCTACCTGGGCGGCGACTACCCCAGCACCGAGCACGCCTTCTGGTTCCAGAACGACCAGTACCTCGCCTACCGCCAGGGCGGCGGCTGGCAGACGACGGTGGTGGCGGAGGAGAGCGGCGAGGCGGCGACCGGGGTGGGCACCAGTGACCTGGGCTTCCTGGTGGGCACGCACTCGGATGTGGCCTTCAACGGCAGCGACGTGTTTGTGGTCTGGCGCGATTGCCACAACGGCCAGTTCCCCCAGCAGGACTGGCAGGGGTCGGATCTGGAGGTGGCGCGGGGGACGCTGACCGGCTTTGCCGAGAAGCGGGTGATCGTGGCCTCCGACGGGGACACCATCGGAAAGCAGGGGTTCTCCGGGCACAACCGGATGATCATCGCCGACGGCCAGCCGGTGGTGGTGGGGGACAAGATGGGCGGCGGCGCCGACGATGTCGGACGGGATCCGGTGGTGATGCGACGCAACCCGGACGGCAGCTGGCTGCCTCCGGAGGAGCCGTTCGGCGCGGTGGCCAACACCCAGTCCGGGCCGGTGCTCGCCTGGGACTCCACCCTCGGCTACGCCCTGGCGGTGGTGGACGCCAACAGCAACCTGCTGCGCTACGTGCGGTCCACCTCCCCCACCAGCATCGACACCTGGACCACTCCGGAGAACGTGGTCCAGTCCGGGACCAGCGGCTGGTACCCGTCGATCGCCATCGACCCGGCGTTCCACGAACCGCACATCGCCTACTACCACTGCGACAACCGCTCCACGATCGCCGCCCACCAGTGCCGGGAGTCGGACGACGAGCTGCGGATCATCGCCCGCATCGGCGCCGCCGGGAATTGGCGGGACACGGTGGTGGACCGCGCCGGTGGCTACCACCCCGAGCTGCTGTTCCTCTCCACCGGCAAGCGGGTGGTGGTGTACCGGGATCCGCGCACCTACGCGGTGAAGCTGGCGCTGGAGCCGTGATCATGAACCTTCCGGGATCACGTCTGGGGTGGGTGGCCTCGCTGGCGGTCTCGGCGGGGCTGATCCTGGCCTGCCGCGGAGACAACGAGCTGTCCGGCAGCGTCGATCAGCTCTTCCCGCTGGCGGTCTCGCGGGTGGACATGCTTCGCAACGAGCAGTCCTTCCAGGTCAGCTACTACGCCAACCGCGGCGCGGACATCGACCTGGTGGCCCGGGTGACCCTGTTCGTGGGGGACGCCGGGTTCTCGCCGGGTGAGACCCTGGATCTGGCTGGCGAATACACCGAGGGCCATCCCCGGACCACGGTGGTCCACCTGGCCTCCGGGGAGCCGACCCGCGTCTTCCCGCGGGTGGAGCGCGGGGACCTGGTCCTGGAGCAGGGCGGCGGCATCGACCAGCCCACCCGCGGCAACTTCTCGATGCTGTTCGAGCGGGGGGATGCCTTCGGCGCCGGGCGAACGCTCGAGGGCACGTTTGCCGGGCTTCCGAGGGACGCCGGCTACGACTGGTACCTTCCGGAGACGGGCGACCCCGCGTCGCCTTGAACTGCGGCCGGGTTTGTGGCCGAGTCTCGACACCGGACCTGCGCCAGACGGTGCGCGGTGGAGGATGTCGTGAAGCGCGCTCAGCTGATGGTGTGGTCCCTGTGCCTGACGGCCTCCACTGGATGCATCCGGTGGGAGGACGCGGAGGCCTCCTGGTGTAACGATTCAAGGCTGGAGCGGCGGCACGACGTCTGCGGCTTTGCCGACACCTCGATTGCCGGTCCGGTCCCGGGAATCGAGACCAGCCAGCGCTTCGGCGGAGACGGCCTGGACACGGTCGCCGCGTTGGTCTCCCTGTCTTCCGGGATGTGGATCGGCGGCAGCTTCGATGCCCCGATGACCCTGGGCACCGCGCTGGTCCCCTCCGGTTCGGTCGATGCGTACCTGGCGCGGATGGACCCCGACGGTCGCTTCGTCTCCGCGATCTCCTTCGGTGGCGTCGGCGACGACCAGGTGGTGGATCTGCAGGCGGGCCCCGCGGATTCGCTGTACGTGGCCGCCCAGTTCCAGTCCCACACCACGCTGCCGGGCGGGGGCAGCCTCTCCAGCGACGGCGAGCTGGACTCGCTGCTGCTGCGCCTGGACTCCAACCTGCAGCCCCTGGCCAGCGTCTCCTTCGCGGCCGAGTCCGGCTCCCGGGTGGAGATCCGCGACGTGAGCGCCGGCCGCGGCCGGGTGGCGGTCGCCGGGCGGCTGGTGGGCTTCATGAACCTGGGGGGCGTGCGCGTCGGCAACGGCGGTGCGGCGGCCTTCGTGGCGCTGTTCGACGAGGACCTGCGTCCACTGGGGCAGGTGGCGACCGGAAGCTGCGTCGACGCCATCGGTGACTCGGCGGCGGTGGGCGCGGAAGGGGTGTTCTTCACCTTCCGGATCCACGTGGATCCGGATGGGCCCGGCTGTGTCCTGCTGGATCAGCCGCTGAGCCCCGGCTTCTCCGCTTGGCGCGATGTGCTGGTCCGGATCGACGACCTGGAGACCCCCGCGCCCTTCATTCCCTCCAACTGGGTCTTCCAGTACCAGGACTCGGTGCGCAACCCCTACCAGCTGCTCACCGGCGGCAACCCGGTGGTGGTCACCCCCAAGCCAGGCTACGAGGCGCCCAACTCGGTGGCGGTGCTGGGGGAGGAGCTGATCTTCATCCGCCATACCCCCGACTCCAGCCAGCTGCGCCGGCCGGGGGCGGAGGTGAGCTTCCTCAACGCCGGCAGCGCGCTGCCCACTCGCGGTTCGAACACCATCGGGCGCGCCACCAGCACCCAGGGCCCGGGCCAGGATCTGCACGCCCGGATGCAGGTGGGCCAGGACGGGGCGCTGTGGGTGTTTGGCGAGTTCAAGGACGACCAGATGCTGCTGGGCGGCCTGGCCAACGGACCGTTCATCAACGCTCGGCACGGCTTCGTCCGGGTGTTCAACCAGGCTGCGCCGTCCCAGGAGTGGGCGCGGGTCCTGGTGGGACGGAGCACCTCCCAGGGCGCGGTGGTGACTGGCGTGGCCCACGATGCCTCGGGGCGGGTGTGGATCGCCGGCAGCTTCGAGGGGACGGTGGTCGCCGATCGGCAGTGGTTGGACGCCCAGGGCGCCGACGGCTTCGTCTACATCACCGAACCGACGACGCCGTAGCGGTTACTGGGTCTCGCCCTCGCCGCCCTGCACCAGCCCGTGCTTGTGCAGCAGCGAGTAGAGGTGCTTGCGATCCAGTCCCGCCTCGCGGGACGCCTTGGCGATGTTCCCCCGGGTCCGGGCGATCAGCCGCGCGAGGTACTCGCGCTCGTAGCCCTTCACCAGCGCCTCCTTCCCATCCTTGAACGGGGCGGAGTAGTTTACCGGGAGGTAGTCCCCGCTGGGCGCCTGGGGACCGCCTGCGTACTCCCGCAGCAGTGAGTCGGCGGTCAGCCCCGGCAGATCCGACATGTGGCGGGCCCGCTCGATGGCGTTGCGCAGCTCCCGGACGTTGCCCGGCCAGGTGTGGGACAGGAACTGTTCGCGCACCGCTGGCGGCAGCCGGGTCCACAGGCCCTCGCCGCCAAAGGAGTCCACCAACAGCGGCAGGTCCTCCATCCGGTCCCGCAGCGGGGGCAGGGCCACGGTGAACACCGAGAGCCGGAAGTAGAGATCCTCGCGGAAGCGGCCGGCCTGGGTCTCCGCCCACAGGTCCTTCTTGGAGGCGGCGATGATCCGCGCGTCGAAGCCCACCACCGAGGAGGAGCCCAGCCGCCGCAGCTCGCGATCTTCGATCGCCCGCAGCAGCTTGGGCTGCAGGTCCAGCGAGAGGTCGTCGATCTCGTCCAGGAACAAGGTGCCGTGGTTGGCCCGCTCCAGACAGCCGATCCGCTGCCCGGTGGCGCCGGTGAACGCCCCCTTCTCGTGTCCGAACAGCTCGCTTTCGATCAGCGAGTCGGAGACCGAGGCGCAGTCGAACACCACCAGCGGACCCTCGGCCCGGTGGGACAGCTTGTGCAGGGTCTTGGAGGCCGCGCCCTTGCCGGCGCCGGTCTCCCCGAACAGCAGCACGGTGGACTCGGTCTTGGCGATCCGCTCCAGCACCGCGAAGATCTGCCGCATCGGCAGGCTCTGGCCCCACAGGTCTCCCAGCCGGTGGCCCTGCGCGGGTTCCACCCGGACCGCCGCCACCTCCGGCTGGAAGCGCAGCTGCACATCCCCCACCTCCAGCAGCGAGCCGGGCTTGAGGTACGCCTCGCGGATCTGGGCGCCGTCCACCAGGGTGCCGTTGGTGGACTCCAGGTCCTGGACCAGGAACCGGTCTCCCTGACGGCGCACCACCAGGTGGTTGCGGCTGACGGTGGGGTGGTCCAGCACCACGTCGTTGTCCGGGGCCTTGCCGATCTTCAGCTCGGCGCTGAGCGGATAGGAGCGGCCCGCCTCGGCGGTGTTCAGCAAGACCAGATGGAAGCGCTGGACGCCCAGCCGCTCCGCGCCCTGGGCGCGTGCTCCGACCACGGTGTGGGAGGGGATGGCCCCGTTCATCGCCCGGCGATTGTAGACGGGGGTTGCTGCATCCTTACGGGGAAAAGACGAAGGCGCCCCCGACATCGAGCCGGAGGCGCCACCGTTGAAGTCAGGTCGTCGGCGGGCGGATCAGTTGCCGCTGTAGACCCCCACTGCGCCTGGGACCACGGTGCCGTCGCGCCGGGTGTAGCCCTTGAAGGCCACCATCACGAACCGGCGGGACACCGAGGAGGTGGGGGTGCGGACCTGCACATCCGGCACCGGGCTGTTGAACAGCTCCGGGCTGACCTCTTCGCCCAGGAAGTGCTGGGCGGAGCCGCCGCGGATGCGGGTCACTCCCCCCAGCCAGTTGTAGCCGACCCACAGGCTGCCGTCGCTCTCGTCTCCCGCCAGCGAGCCCACCGTCTCGAACTGCAGGGTGGGGGTGCCCAGGTAGCGGATCGCCGCGCCGGTGTCCGGGTCCAGCTGGGAGAGGCCATAGGCAAAGGAGCTCACCCAGACGTTGCCGTGGACCACCGCCATCCCGGAGACCAGGTCGTCCACCCGCTGATCGGTGGTGGCGTACTCCGGGACCGCGTCCGCCCACACGTCCAGCTTGTTGTAGTCCTCGCCGGGGCCGAAGCCCTCGGTGTCCTCCTGGGCGGCCCAGAAGTCGCCCAGGGTGACGTACTTGAACCGGGTGGAGCGGTTGGCGCCGCCCGCCCACAGGTCGCCAATCGCGTCGGTGGCCAGCCCGTAGTAGGCGTCGGTCAGCAGCTGCTCCTTGTAGTCACCGCCGTTGACCATCGGGTGGGTGTGCTCCTGCACCCCGGAGCAGTGCAGCTGGCCATTGCAGGTCGGGTTGCCGGCGAACTGGGCGTCGCCGCGGGCGAAGCCATGGTTGCCGCCGAACCACACCGACTGGGTGGTGCGGTCGTAGAGGATCCGCAGGATGTGGCACAGCTTCTCGCGGCCCTGCGGGTAGTGTTCCACGTTCACCCCCGGCCCCATCGAGATGTCGTAGTGGACCACCCGGATCCCGGTGCCGGTGAGGGTGACCCGGTCCGCGTCGCCGCTCTTGTAGACGGAGGGATCGCTGGGGCTCTTGTCGAAGTTGCTCTCGCAGTCCCGCTGACCGGCCTTCGGCGCCTTGCCGCGGTAGCCCACGAACACCGTGCCCGCCGGGCCACCGGAGACCGAGATCACGTCCAGGTACGGATCGCCCGGAGGCGCGCTGCCATCCGCCATGTAGCCATAGGGCCTCAGGCCGTCCGCCATGGTGAACTTCTCATAGGTGCTGCTGCCGGCGCGGAGCAGGAACAGCCCCTCGGTTCCGCCTGCCACCCAGATGTTGCCGCCCTCGTCGGCAGTGACCCCCATCACCGTCTTGGGACCACCATGCTGGGTGCCATGGAACTTCCACCCGTCCAGCTGCGGGAACTGGATGGTGATCGGCTCCTGCACGGTGCCGCCGTCGTCGCCGCCATCCGTCCCGCCGTCGTCGTCGCCGCCGTCATCCCCGCCGTCGCCGTCGTCCCCGCCGTCGTCGTCGTCGCCGCCGTCGTCGTCGCCGCCGTCGTCGCCGCCGTCGTCGCCGCCGTCTTCGTCCCCTCCGTCCTGGCCCCCGTCCGGGCCCGACCCACCGTCCGCCTGCGGCGGTACCGGATTCGGATTCCCGTTGTCGTCCCCACACCCCGTCGCCCCCAGCATGGTCGCCAGGACCAGTGCCCCCAGTACTCTCAGCTTCAAGCCGTGCCTCCCTGTCCTTGGGGGTCGGCCCTCGCAAGCGCGATGCCAATGGATCCGGGCCCCGGGGAGTCGAGTGCCGGACAGGCGGAGGCGGGAGAGGGCCATAGGGTGGGAACGAAAGTTCCCAAGGCGCGCCCCCGGCGGTGGCCATGATAGGGGGATGGCTGCGCATGGCCACGGATCCTCCCAGCCGGCCGACCCTCAGCCTGGTGCCCCGGGACGCCAGCACCTTCTTCTACGCGGGGCGCGCCGGCCAGTCCGCGGGTCCGGTGCTGGTGTTGGGCAGCGCAACCGGTCACCTGGTGTGTGAGCTGGCCCAGGCGGGCTTCACCGTCACCGGGGTGGAGCCCTCCGAGCTGTTGATGGGCCAGGCGGTTGCCGCCCGGGCAACGCGCTCGCCGGAGATCGCCGCCCGCATCACCTGGGTCCAGGCCGACCTGCGCTCGGCGCGGTTGGGGTCCACCTTCCCGCTGGTGCTGGCCCCCCAGAACGCCTTCGGGGCGCTGGGCAGTCCGCAGGATCTGGACGACCTGCTGGCCACGGTCAGGGCGCACCTGGAGCCGGAGGGGTCCTTCGTGTTCGACGTGGCGTTGCCGCCGCGCGGTCCGCCGCTGCACGATCCAGA
Source organism: Myxococcaceae bacterium (assembly GCA_036675345.1). Classification (GTDB taxonomy): domain Bacteria; phylum Myxococcota; class Myxococcia; order Myxococcales; family Myxococcaceae; genus JALYOC01. The sequence goes on along the minus strand of JAKFFE010000018.1, from coordinate 406,334 downwards.
GCCCACCTCCGCCGGGCGCCCGGCGCCGCTGCCCTCGCCGGGGCGGGCGCACTTCATTCCCCACCTGCGCGAGCGGCGGCGGGGGCTGGGCCAGCCGGACCAGTCCGGCCTGCACCGGCTGCGCCTGCGGCAGTTCACCCCCGACGAGCTGGAGCAGGCGCTGGGGGGCGCCGGGCTGCAGGCGCTGGAGCGCTACGGCAACTTCGACGGAAAGCCCTTCGACTCCGGGGATCCGCTGATGGTGGTGGTCGCGTCCCTGCGGTGAGGGTTCAGCTGTCGATCACGTTCAGCTTGAACCGGGAGGCGTCCGGCGGCTGACCCTCCGACTCCAGCCCGAAGGCCAGCTCCAGCAGATCCAGCAGCTGGGTGCGGCCCTCGGCGGTGTCCGGCCCCAGCACCACCACCTCCACCGGCAGCCGCTCCTCCGGAGGCACCGGCTCGGGATCGATCGGCTTGCCCGAGGGGTCCAGCTCTTCGACCAGCAGGTCGCCATCGCGGTGGATCGTGTAGCGGCGGTACATGCGGGGAGAACCTAGCGCGAAAAGGGCGTCAGGGGTCGAAGCGGTAGCCCAGCCCGCGGACGGTGACGAAGTGACGCGGCGCCTCGGCGTCCACCTCGAACTTGATCCGCAGCTGGCGGATGAAGTTGTCCACGGTGCGGGCGGTGCCCTGGTAGTCGTAGCCCCAGGCGGCGGAGAGCAGCTCATCGCGGCTGAAGGTCCGCCCCGGGTGGCTGACGAACTGCTCCAGCAGCTTCAGCTCCTGGGCGGTCATCTCCACCGGCGCCCCGTTGCGGCGGGCGATCTTGCTGCGCAGGTCCACCTCGGTGTCGCCGAAGCGGAGGCTCTCCCCCTTGGCGTAGTGGCGACGCATCACCGCCTTGATCCGGGCCAGCAGCTCGTTGACCCCGAACGGCTTGACCACGTAGTCGTCCGCGCCCAGGTCCAGCCCCAGGATCTTGTCCGGCTCGCGGCCGCGTGCGGACAGCATCACCACCGGGGTGTCCCGCCCGCGGGCGCGCAGCTCCTTGAGCACCTCGTAGCCGTTGAGCTCCGGCAGCATCACGTCCAGCACTAGGAGATCCGGCCGCTCGTCGATCGCCTTGGCCAGCCCGGCCGCGCCGTCCTGGGCCTGGAGGACCTCGTAACCCTCCTGGCGCAGCATCATCGAGACGCCGGTGAGGATCGACAGGTCGTCCTCCACCACCAGGATCCGGGGCTTGTCGGTGCTCACGCCTCTCCCTCGTCGGTGAACGCGTGCCGCCCCACCGGCAGGTGGAGGGTAAAGCAGCTGCCCTTGCCCACCTCGCTGTGCAGGCTGATGGTGCCCCCGTGGGCCTCGATGATCCGCTTGGCGATCGCCAGGCCCAGCCCGCTGCCCTCCGACTTGCGGGTCAGCAGGTTGTCGATCCGGTAGAACCGATCGAACACCCGCTTGCGCTCCCGCGCGGGGATCCCCACGCCGTTGTCCTCCACGTCCATCGACACGCCCCGACCGTCCCTTCGCGCCCGCAGCTGGATGCGCTTCTCATCCCCGCTGTACTTGTAGGCGTTCTGGAGCAGGTTCAACAGCGCCCCGGCGATCGCCTCCCGATCCACCTCCAGCACCGGCAGGTCCTCCTCCAGCTGGACCTGCAGGTCCAGCGGCTCGCCCATCCGCTGCACCCGCAGCGCGGAGAGGGTGTAGTCCACCAGCGCCGGCACCGTGACCTGCTCGCGGTGGTACTGCTTGCGACCGCTCTCGATCCGGGACCAGTCCAGCACCCGGTCGATCATCGAGGAGAGCCGGGCCGACTCCTTGGCCAGCAGATCCAGGACCTGCTGCTGCTCGGCCGGATCCTTGACCCGGCCCTGGGCCATCATCTCGATGAACATCCGGATCGAGGTCAGCGGGGTGCGCAGCTCGTGGGTGACCAGGGAGACGAAGTCGGTCTTCAGCCGGGACAGCTTCGCCTCCCGGTACATGGTGCGGGCGGTGTAGATCACCCCGATGGTCAAGGTGGCGTAGAGCAGCACCAGCAGCACCACGTACAGGGTCCGGTTGCGGGTGGAGGTCCGCCCCACCGGATCCTGGCTCAACGGCAGCGCCACCAGGGTGAAGGCCTGCAGCGGTTCGGGCAGCGGCCGGGAGGCCAGGCCGGGAGGACTGCCCAGCGCGGCCTCGCGTGCCTCCTGCACCCCTCCCACCACCTTGCTCAGCAGCCCCTCCCGGAGCTCCCGCTGGGGCGCGCGCAGCTCGAAGTGCACCCGCTCTCCGGGCAGCTGCAGATCCGTCCCCAGCCGCTCCACCTCCTCGCTCAGCACCGCCAAGTCCAGGGTGGCGCCCAGCACCCGGCCGCCGCGCCGTTCCACCAGGGCGATGAACGGGGTCCCCGAGGAGACCAGGGACACCGCGGTCACCTCGTGCACCTCGCGGAGGCTGTCGGCTCCCTCCTGCAACGAGGCCCGCACCTCCTCGTCGTCGGCGAAGATCCGGCCGCCCTCCAGCGCGAACCGGTGTTCGGAGAGGGTCTGCCCGCTGGGCAGCTCCACGTGAAGACCGCCGGGCACCACGTCCCGGCGGGTGGTTTCCAAGGCCACCATCACCCGTCCGGCCAGGGCGTCCAGCCGTCCGGCCCAGGTGGCCTCCAGGCGCTTCTCCACCGCCGCGCGCTCATTGACGATCGCCAGCACGCCAAAGGTGGACAGCCCCGCCGAGGGGCCCACCACCATCAGCATCAGGAGCAGGAAGCCCTTGCGGAACTGTCGCTGCGCGGGTTGGACGTTGGCCGCCACGGGAGGGGTCATAACAGCTGACCGGCGGCCGGAGGCTGTGCGTGCTTCTGCACACCGTGCACCGGGGGGCACATTCACCCCCGGCCCCGGTCCGTTCTAGGCTCCCTGGTGCAGGGGGCGGGAGGGCAGTCGCCCGGTGGCGGCACGGCGACTGCACCAGCCCAGTCGCCTCAGGGGGCGGGGGACGGGGTGGGGCTCAGGAAATCGCAGGGTTGCGGCGAGGGCGGGAACTCGGGGCACTGAGGAACCGGACACGCCTGTCATGGCAGTGGGGAGAGCGAGATGAAGATCAGCAAGGTGACGCTGGCGGCGGTGCTGGCAGTGGCCGTCGGGTGCGGTCAGCGGACGGCGGCAACCTACACCGGGTCCTCCGGCTCGCTGGCGCTCTCCCGGGACGACGCCTTCCTGTACGCGGTGGACTCGGACAACGACCTGCTGGTGGTGCTGGAGACCGAGACCGACTCGGTGGTGGCCAAGGTGACCGTGGGCCGCGCGCCGGAGCGGGTGGCGGTGGGCCCGGACGACACCCTCTACGTCTCCAACCGCGGCAACCGCAGCATCTCGGTGATCCGCCGCGGCGTCTGGTCCGAGCACGCGCGGATCCCGGTGGGGGTGGAGCCGGTGGGCCTGGCCGTCTCCGCCGACAACCGCCGCCTCTACGTGGTCAACAGCACCTCTCTGACCAACTCCGAGGTGGGGACCCTGACCGCGATCGACACCCAGACCCTGCAGCCGGTGTGGGACGTGGACGTGGGACAGGAGCCCCGCGGGATCTCGCTGCTGGACGGCGAGCGGGCGGTGATCAGCCTCTACAAGCGGGGAGACCTGGTGACCGTGGATCTGACCAACGGCGCCATCCTCCAGCGGGGGACCGGGCTGCACAGCAAGCTGGACTCCAACGCCCCCAACCCCGACGGCGAGTTCTTCGGAGGAGGCTCTTCTTTTTTCAGCCCGCGCCGGCAGCACCCCCGCGGGTTCAGTGACGTCGTCCTCGCTCCGGCCGGGGATCGCCTCTTTGGGACCATGCAGTTCAACCGGGAGGACCCGGTGGACGGCGACACCGGCGGTACCTCCTACGGTGACGAGGGCGGCGGCGGTGAGGGCGACCCGTGTGATCGCGGCTCGGTGGCCAACCCGGCGCTGGTTGCGTTCGAGGTCGGCCACTCGCGGTTCTCCTCGGACCTGGATGACGAGTGCCAGAACGACAACGACGACGACGATGACCACGGTGGGGGCGAACCGGGCTTCGACGCCGGCACGCCGGGGGAGGAGTTCGACGCCGGGACGCCGGGGGAGGAGTTCGACGCCGGAACGCCGGGGGAGGAGTTGGACGCCGGCACGCCGGGGGAGGAGCTGGACGCCGGAACGCCGGGAGAGGAGCTGGACGCCGGCAGCGGCCAGGAGCCCGGTGGTCCGGACGCAGGGTCTGGCGGCGGAGGCGGCGGCGGCGGTCATGACGACGACGACGACGGCCACGACGACGACGACGACGACGACGGCCACGACGACGACGACGACGGCCATGACGACGACGACGACGGCAAGGACAACGACGACGACGACGATCACCCCCGGACGGTGCTGCGCTCGCCGATCCCCTCCACCCCGGTCCAGGGACCGGTGGCGGCGGCAGTGGATCCGACCGGCTCCTGGGTCTACGTGGTGAACCACGCCACCGGGAACGTGGCGGTGATGCCCGCCTACCGGAAGAACGGACAGGACCTGGACCCGATGGGCCAAAGCTCGATCCGGGAGGTGGTGATGGTGGGCAAGGGCCCCAACGGGATCGCGCTGACCCGGGATGGCAAGAAGGCCTACGTCTACAACTCCTTCGATCACACGGTCTCCCGGCTGACCCGCAGCGCCTCGGGGCACGTGGAGGAGTCGCTGACCGTGAAGGTGGCCGAGGACGTGCTGCCCCCGGACGTGGTGATGGGGCGCAAGCTGTTCTTCGACGCCATGGACTCGCGGATGACCTCCGCGGGCACCGGCATCGCCTGCGGGACCTGCCACCTGGAGGGCCGCGACGATGGACACCGCTGGAGCCTGACCGGCGGCGTCCGCGAGACCCCGTCCCTGGCCGGGCGGAAGATGATCCCCACCGCGCCCTACCACTACGACGGTGAGTTCTCGGACATCCAGAGCTTCCTCCACGACACGGTGGAGATGCGGATGGGTGGCTCGGGCGTCTCCGATCTGGTGGCCGCGCAGGTGCTGCAGTTCATCGACGCCCAGCCGGCGGCCGACAACCCGCACCGGGGTCCGGTCCTCTCCGACGCGGCCCAGCGTGGGGCGGAGCTGTTCGACACCCAGGGTTGCAGCCAGTGCCACAGCGGCGAGCTGTTCACCGACAATACCTTCGCCGACGTGGGCACCCTGCGGCTGGAGGGCGAGAACCCGGATCTCCCCTCCCGGCTCCCCAACGGGTTCAACGTCCCCTCGCTGCTGGGGGTGGGGCGCACCGCTCCCTACCTGCATGACGGCAGCGCCAAGACCCTGCGCCACCGGCTGGAGCGCGACCTGGGCACCACCCGCCACGGAGACCTGGTGGGGGTGACCCCGGCCCAACTGGACGACCTGGTCGTCTACCTCAAGACGCTCTGAGCCGGCGATACTCATCCTCCCGATGAGGTCTCCGCTCTCCATCGCCCTGGCGGTGCTGTTCGCCGCGCCCGGCCCGGCGGTGGCCCAGGAGGACTGGGCGCTGCCGGCCGGCACTCCGTCCTCCAGCGCGGCGCCGCAGCAGGGTCCGCCCGACGCGGCTTCCAGCGCAGCGCCGCAGCAGGGCCCGCCCGGCGCTCCGTCTTCCAGCGCGGCGCCGCAGGAGGGTCCGCCCGGCGCTCCGTCCCCCGGTGCGGCACCCAGAGAGGGCTGGGACCTGCCCGGCTTTCCGGACCGCAGCCAGCAGCCCTCGTCGCTGCCCGATCCGGCCGACCTTCCGCCGCCGCCGTTGGGGCTGCCGCCCGAGCCGGAGGAGAGGCCGTGGACGCCGCCGCCTCCACCCCCGCCGCTCAAGAGCTTCAGCCTCCTGGGCGGAAGGACGCTGGGCGCAGGACGCTCGGCGGTGGCGCTGACCGCCGGCTTTCCCTACGCCCAGCTGCGCTATGCGCGCGGCTTCCTCCCCCGCCTGGACGCCGGCGTCTCGGTGCGGACCTTCTACGGACTGATGACCGAGGGCAGCCTGGAGGTCCGCTGGGAGTTCCAGCGGTGGGGCCCGATCAGCCTGGCGCTCAATGGCTCCGCTGGCGGGGCGTTCTTCCTGCGCCCGGCCCGCACCGAGACCCAGTGGGGCGCGCGCTGGGTGACCGGCCGCCGACACCTCAACGCAGAGGCGGGCGGGGCGATCTCCCTGGTGCCCGACGACGGGCGGGGGCTGCACCCCTTCCTGGAGGTGCGCTACCTGATGGCGCTGGACCTGGAACCGACCCAGACCGATCCGCTGGGAGGCACGCCCCCGCCGGTGGAGGTGGGGAACAACACCCTGTTCAAGCTGGGGGTGGAGGTCCCGCTGGGAGAGCGCTGGAACCTGCTGCTGGCGCTGGGGATGGACCTCCACGGACGACGAGAAGACTCAAGGGTGTTCTTCAACTTTGCCCTGGGCATGGCAGGCTCCTTCTAGGTTGTCGGTCCTTGAGGAGAAGCCCCCATGCGTAGCGCCTGCGTCATCGGCTCCGGTTCATTCGGCACCGCCCTCACCAGCGTCCTGGCCTCCACCTCCGAACGGGTGATGATCTGGGGCCGCGACCCGGAGCTGATCGCCGCGATCAACGAGCGGCACGAGAACCCCACCTACCTGCCCGGGATCCCGCTGGCTCCCAACGTGCGCGGCACCACCTCCCTGGAGGAGGCGCTGGAGCACGCGGAGCTGGTGGTGTCCGCCACCCCCTCCCACGCCACCCGGGAGGTGATGCGCCGGGCGGTTCCGCATCTGCCCAAGCAGGTGCCGATCATCACCGTCTCCAAGGGGATCGAGAACGAGACCCTGCTGACGATGACCGAGCTTCTGGAGGACTGCCTCCCGGAGGAGTTCCATCCGTACCTGGCGGTGCTCTCCGGGCCGTCCTTCGCCAAGGAGCTGGCGGCCCGGCAGCCCACGGTGGTCACCATTGCCTCCCACTGGGAGAAGGTCGCGCTGCGCTGCCAGCAGGCGTTCCGGACCGAGACCTTCCGCTCCTACACCTCCCGGGACGTGATGGGAGTGCAGGCGGGCGGGGCGCTGAAGAACGTGATCGCCATCGCCTCCGGGATTTCGGATGGGATCGGCTTTGGCCACAACGCCCGGGCGGCGCTGATCACCCGCGGCCTGGCGGAGATCAGCCGGATGGCGCTGCGGATGGGCGGCAACCCGCTGACCCTCTCCGGCCTCTCCGGGATGGGGGACCTGGTGCTGACCTGCACCGGCGAGCTGTCCCGCAACCGGCGGGTGGGGATCGAGGTGGGGAAGGGCAAGCCGATCGCCGAGATCCTGGGGGACATGAAGCAGGTGGCCGAAGGGGTGAAGACCGCCCGCAGCGCCCGGGACCTGGCCCAGAAGTACGGGGTGGAGCTGCCGATCTGCGAGCAGGTGTACTGCATGCTCTACGAGGGCAAGAACCCCAAGCTGGCCACGGTGGAGCTGATGACCCGGCAGCCGAAGGCGGAGCTGTAGACGCCAAGGACTGCGCGTTCGCTCCTGCGTGTTAGGAGAAGCCCATGTCCAAGGTCCCCGAAGAAGCCCGTCCGCTGGCAGTCCTCGTGGGCGTCCAGCTCCCCGGGGTGACCGACGAGCAGCACGCCTCGGATCTCGCCGAGCTTGGCCGCCTGGTGCACACCCTGGGGTACGGGACCCTGGCCACCGTCCAGCAGAAGCGCAGCTCGCTGGCCTCCGGGATCGTCCTCGGCAGCGGGAAGCTCAAGGAGCTGGCGGCGCTGACCGGCGGCGCGGGGGTGGTGGGGTCCGGAGCCCAGGAGAAGAAGTCCAAGGCCCGCGAGAAGTGGGAGGCGGCAGAGGAGGAGGAGGAGGCCGGCTCCGCGGAGCCCGAGGCCGCAGAGGAAGAGGAGCCGGAGGAGGAGGACGAGGCGGGGAGCACCGCCGCCCCCGCCGGAGCCCAGAAGCCGACGGTGGTGGTGGTCAACCACGACCTCTCCCCCAGCCAGCTGAGCAACCTCGAGCAGGCCACCGGGTTGGGGGTGCTGGATCGCTCGGGGGTGATCGTGGACATCTTCCACAAGCACGCGCGCAGCCGGGAGGCGCGGATGCAGGTGGAGCTGGCGCGGCTCAACTACCTCTCGCCCCGGATGCGGACCTCCACCGGGAGCCGGGAGCGTCAGCAGGGGCGCGGCAGCGGTGACTCGGCGATCGAGCTGGACCGCCGCCGGATCCGCGACCGGCTGGCGGAGCTGAAGGAGGGGCTGGCCGCGATCCAGGCCGACCAGGAGCAGCGCCGCTTCGCGCGGCGGGACCAGCTGCGGGTGGCGCTGGTCGGGTACACCAACGCCGGGAAGTCCTCGCTGATGCGCGCCCTGACCGGGAGCGAGGTGCTGGTGGCGGATCAGCTGTTCGCCACCCTGGACACCACGGTGCGGGCGCTGCATCCGGAGACCAAGCCGCGGGTGCTGGTCTCGGACACGGTGGGCTTCATCCAGAACCTCCCCCACGACCTGGTGGCCTCCTTCCGCTCCACCCTCCAAGAGGCGCTGGAGGCGTCGCTGTTGCTGTACGTGGTGGATGCCTCCGATCCCTCCTGCGAGGCCCAGCTGAAGGTCACCCACCAGGTGCTGGCGGAGATCGGCGCCCGGGAGATCCCGAACCGGCTGGTGCTGAACAAGGCGGATCGGCTCACCCCGGAGCAGAAGGCCTCGCTGCGGGAGCGGTACCCCGACGCACTGATGCTCTCCGCCCACTCCCCGGAGGAGGTGCGCAACCTGCGCGACATCCTGGTGGCGCACTTCGAGGCCTCGATGGTGGAGGCGGAGCTGCTGGTGCCGTACTCACGGCAGAAGCTGATCGGCGAGATCTACGAGAACGCCCGGGTGGTGTCCGAGGCCTACGACGAGCAGGGAAGCCGGCTGCTGATCCGCGCCCTCCCGGCGGCGATCGCCAAGCTGCAGCGCGCCTTCTCCTGACCGTACCCGGACGAAGGACCCTTCCGGGTGGCGACACTTTCGCCTCCGGTTCGTCGGTTAGCGGACGTCTGGACCGAATCGTTCCGGCCAGCGGCGGCTCCGATGGGCACCTTGCGCCCCGTGGATGTCCTTGCCCCTCCCACCGCTGAAAGGCGGCGCCTGCTGCTCGTCGACGACGAGCCGGTGGTGCTCAAGATGTTCGAGACCGCGCTGCGGCGGGCCGGCTTCGAGGTGGATGCCTTCGAGAGTGGCACCAGCGCCCGGGCGATGCTGGCCCTGCGCCGCTACCACGCCCTGGTGACCGACAAGAACATGCCGGACCTGGACGGGGTGGCCCTGGCCCAGCTGGCGCGGGCCTCCCAGCCCAACCTTCCGATCGTGATGACCACCGGGCACGCCACCCCGGAGGTGGCCCAATCGCTGCTCAACGTGGTGGATGTGCTGTTCGCCAAGCCGGTGTCGCTCAAGGTGCTGGTGGCGGGGATCAGCAGCGCCATCCTGCGTCGCAGCGAGCTGGCCGAGGCGGCCCGGACCTCGGTGGTGCCGATCACCCGCCCGCAGGTGGCGCCGGTGGTGATCCTGACCGCCGATCCCAGTCGCGCCTACCAGATCGCCCGCCTGCTCCGGGAGCTGGGCAAGGCCGCGGAGGCGGTCTCTGGCCTGGATGAGCTCTCCCGGCTGCGGGACCTCTCCGGGTTGATCCTGGATGCGGCCTGCGTGGGGCCCGAGGACCAGCGCACCATCTGGCGGCTGCTGGGCCGGCACGAGGGCCTCAAGGTGATCGTGCTGGGCGAGGACAACGCCCGCGCGGTGGGGCTGGGGGCCTCGGCCCAGGTCCCGCTCAACGCGTCCACCCCGGTGATGCGGGCCGCCCTCCAGCAGGCGTTTGGCAGCGACCCGGGCCGCGCCCTGCCTGCGCAGTAGCGCTACTTGCGGAAGCCGTAGATCCAGCCGGCGGCGGCCGCCAGCATCGGAATCACCACCAGCACGTTGAGCAACCCGAACACGGTGTTGTTCGCCGGGTTGTCGTTGAGCGCCACCCCGTGCACTGCCGGGATCGCCTTGGCGGAGCCGACGATCAGCCCCGCGAAGTTGGCCACCACCAGCGCGTAGGCGATGCGCTTGCGGCCGGTGGCGCCCAGGCGCAGCAGCGGCAGGGACCAGGCGTAGGCGAACAGGAACAGCGCGCCCAGATGCCCGGTGACATGGGCGGCGAGGGTGATCTTGACGTCCGCCGGCACCTGGCCGGTCATCGCCGCCGCCACATAGCCGCCCTGCAACAGCGTCAGCAGCAGCAGCAAGGCGCCGCTTCTTCCGACGAACCGCTGCTCCTGCGCGAGGTCGGACTCGATGGCCAACGGGGTGGGCTGGGCGACAGCGCTCATGGGCTTCCTCCGCGGCGCAATATGTCAGAGACCGCAAACGCCTGCCCGGCCATCGCCTTCCCAGCACTCCCGGGAGGGCAAAGTCCTCCCCTCGACGTCGCACCCCCTCCGGGCAGGTTGGAGCGCGCCGCCGGCCGGGGATCGGAAGGATGATCGCCGGATGCTGACGCTGACCCCGGAGGACGTGCTGCTGGGTTGCCGAGCCACCGACTGGCGAGAGGCGATCGCCCAGGCCGCCGCGGCGCTGGTGGAGGCGGGCAGCGTCACCCCGGAGTACGCCGACGGACTGCTGGCGCGGGAGGCGCAGTCCACCACCTATCTGGGAAACGGGATCGCCATTCCCCACGGCACGGTGGAGAGCCGGCGCCACGTGCGGGCCACCGGGGTGCGGGTCCTCCAGTTCCCGGAAGGGGTGCGGTGGCACGACGGTGCCCGGGTCAACCTGCTGGTCACCATCGCCGCCCGGTCGGACGAGCATCTGGACATCCTGCGGCAGCTGACCCACGCGCTGGACCGCGAGGGCGTGGCCGAGACGCTGGCCCGGGCCACCCAGGCGCAAGAGGTCCTGGCCACCCTCTCCCGGGTCCCGGTGGCGCCGAAGCTGGATCAGGAGACCCTCTGCCTGGGCCTCCCGGTGCGGGACCGGCTGGAGCTGGCGTTGGCCGCGGCGGCGAGGCTGCGACACGTCGGCTGCGTGGATGCCGGCTTCATCGCCTCGATTGCCGGGATGCTGCCGCAGTCCCTGGGGCAGGGGCTGTGGCTGGTCTCCGGGTCCGCCGGAGTCCGGGCCCCGGCGCTGGCGGTGGCCACCCCGGCGCGGCGCTTCCATGACGGCACCGGAGAGGTCACCGGGGTCTTCTGTCTGGCGGCCCACGGGGCGGATCACCGGAGCCTGCTGGAGCGCATCGACCAGTTGCTGGCCCGCGGTGAGGGCGAACACCTCGCCGGGTGGTCGGCGGAGGCGCTGTTGGCGCAGCTGGCCGGGGAGTCCGCCAGGACCGAGACCGCCCAGGTCCGGCTGCGCAACCCGCACGGACTGCATGCCCGCCCGGCGCGGGAGCTGATGCTGGTGGCCCGGAGTCAGCCGGTGCCGGTCCGGGTCCGGGTGCTGGAGGGCAGCGTGGAGTCGGTCTCCGCGGTCAGCCTCACCCAGCTGCTGGGGTTGGGCGCCCGCCGGGGACAGACCCTGGTGTTCTCCGCGGAAGGGGAGGGAGCGGCGCCGGCGGTGGCCGCCCTGGCGGAGGTGGTGCGCGGCGGGCTGGGCGAGCCGGTGACTCCCCTGGAGGAGAGGGGCGAGCCGGGCCCGGCGCCGGTGGTGGAGCCGAAGGCAGTGCTCGCGCCCGCGGAGAACGAGCCGCTGCCCGCGGTGCCGGCCGCGCCCGGGCTGGCCATCGCCCCCGCCTACGTGATGCGCCTGCCCCGGTTCCACTACGAGGAGCGGGCACCGGATGGCGCGCTCCAGCGCAGCCGGCTGGAGCGGGCGCTGCAACTGGCGGAGGGCCAGCTGGCGGAGCTGGTGCAGCGGACGGTGGGCGGGGAGGTGGCCAAGATCCTCTCCATCCACTCCGAGATGCTGCAAGACCCGGGACTGCGCGAGGCGGCGCTGGAGGCGATCGCCGAGGGCCGCTCCGCCGAGGCGGGCTGGTGGAGCGCGGTGGAGGGCGCCGCCCGGGCCCAGGAGTCGCTGGCGGACCGGCTGCTGGCCGAACGCGCGGCGGACCTCCGGGACGTGGGTCGCCGGGTGCTGGGGTTGCTGTGCGGGGTGGAGCTGCCGGTCCCTCCCGACCAGCCGTACGTGCTGGTGGCCGAGGACGTCGGACCTTCGGATGTCGCGCGGCTGGACACCGCGCGGGTGCGCGGGCTGGTCACCGCGCGTGGCGGCGCCACCTCCCACAGCGCGATCCTGGCGCGGGCGTTGGGGATCCCGGCGGTGGTGGGAGCAGGCGAGCGGATCCTGGCCCTGACCTCCGGAGTGGAGCTGATCGTGGACGGAGACCTGGGACGGGTGGTGGCCGCTCCCAGCCAGGCCCGTCGGCAGAGTACGCAGCGGCGGATCGATGAGCTGGAGGTGCGAGGGCGGGAGGCCCACGGGCAGCGGCACGCCGAGGCCCGCACCCTGGACGGCCACCGGGTGGAGGTGGCGGCCAACCTGGGCAACACCGCCCACGCCGCCGACGCGGTGGAGCGGGGGGCGGATGGGGTGGGGCTGCTGCGCACCGAGTTCGTGTTCATGGCGCATCCGCAGGAGCCGGACCTGGCCACGCAGATCGCCCAGTACGGGGAGGCCTTCACCGCCCTGGGGGGGCGCCCGCTGGTCGCGCGCACCCTGGACGTGGGCGGGGACAAGCCGCTGGCCTACTGGCCGATGGAGAAGGAGGACAATCCCTTCCTGGGGGTGCGCGGGATCCGGCTGACGCTGAGGAAGCCGGAGGCGATGGAGACGCAGCTGCGCGCGCTGCTCACCGCCGCCGGCGACCGGCCGGTGCGGATCATGTTCCCGATGGTGAAGGACCTGGAGGAGTTCCGCGCCGGCAAGGCGATCTTCGATCGGGTGCAGGCGGAGGTGAAGGCCACCGACGTCCAGCTGGGGGTGATGATCGAGGTTCCCTCCTGCGCGCTGCTGGCGCCCACCCTGGCCCCGGAGGTGGACTTCTTCTCGATCGGAACCAACGACCTCACCCAGTACACGCTGGCGATCGACCGTGGCCACCCGCAGCTCTCTGCCCAGTCTGACGCCCTCCATCCGGCGGTGCTGCAGTTGATCCGGCTCACGGTGGAGGCGGCCCACGCCCAGGGCCGCTGGGTGGGGGTGTGCGGCGAGCTGGGCTCGGATCCCCAGGCCATCCCGGTGCTGGTGGGGCTGGGGGTGGATGAGCTGTCCGTCAGCAGCCGCCGGGTCCCGCTGGTCAAGGCCCGCATCCGCGAGTTCACCCTGGCCCGCGCCCGGGAGCTGGCCCAGCTGGCGCTGCGTCAGCCGACCTCCGCCGCGGTGCGCGAAGTGCTGGAGGCAGGCTGATGGCCCGTCTGCTCACCCTGACCCTGAACCCCGCCCTGGATCTGGCCATCCGGACCGGGCCGCTGCGACTGGGAGAGGTCAACCGTTCGGAGAGCACCCGCCTGGACGCCGCCGGGAAGGGGATCAACGTGGCCCGGGTGCTCTCCTCGCTGGGACACCAGGTCACCGTTTCCGGCCTGCTGGGGATGGGAAACGAGGAGGCCTTCGTGCGCACCTTCCACCAGGCCGGGCTGAAGGACGCCTTCGTCCGGGTCCCCGGCGAGACCCGCATCAACGCCAAGCTCTCCGAGCCGGAGGGGCGGATCACCGACCTCAACGGTCCCGGCCCGTGGATCCCCGCCCCGGCGCTGGAGCGGCTGAACCAACAGGTGGACTCGCTGTTGCCCGGCCTGGACGCGGTGGTGATCGCCGGCAGCCTTCCGCCCAACGTGACCCCCGACGCACTGGGCGCCCTGGTGACCCGGATCCGCGCCCGAGGGCTTGCGGTGTGGCTGGACACCAGCGGGGCGGCGCTGAGGGCGGGGGTGGCCGCCGGTCCCACCGGGATCAAACCCAACGAGACCGAGCTGGCGGAGTGCGTGGGCGCGGGGTCCCTCACCCCCCAGGGGCGGCTGGCGGCGGCCCGCCAGCTCCAGTCCCGGGGGATCGAGGAGGTGCTGGTCTCCGAGGGCGCCGACGGGGTGGTCTGGGTGGGAGGCAACCAGTCTCTGCGCGCCACCCCGCCCAAGGTCACCGTCCGCAGCACGGTGGGCGCCGGAGACACCCTGTTGGCGGGCGCGCTGCACGCGCTCCTGGCCGGTTGGCCCCGGGAGCGCGCGCTGCGCTTTGCCACCGCGCTGGCCGCCGAGTCGGTGCGCCATGTGGGGGTGGGCGACCCGGGAGCGGCGGACTTCGAACAGCTGTTGGAACAGACCGGGGTCCAGCGCCTCGACCAGGAGCAGCCATGAAGGTGCTGGTGATCACCGCCTGTCCCAGCGGCATGGCCACCACCTTCCTCGCCTCCCGGGGGTTGGCCCGCGCGGCCGAGCTTCGGAAGTGGAGCGCGGCGGTGGAGATGCACGGTCAGCTGGCGCCGGTGGTTCCGCTGGAGGCGGCGATGATCCGGGAGGCGGAGCTGGTGGTGGTGGCCGCCACCCCGCCGGTGGAGCTGAGCCGGTTCATCGGCAAGCGGGTCTTCCAGGCGCCGATCGCCGAGGCCCTGCCGGATCCGGGCGCGTTCCTGACCCTGGCCGAGCGGGAGGCCACGGTGCTCACCTCGGCGGTCCCCGCTGGTGTCCCCTCGGGGGAGGAGGCCGCCTCCGGACGGGGGCAGAAGATCGTGGCAGTCACCGCCTGTCCCACGGGGGTGGCCCATACCTTCATGGCGGCGGAGGCGTTGAACCGGGTGGGCCGGGAGCTGGGGCATTCGATCCGGGTGGAGACCCAGGGCTCGGTGGGAGCCCAGGATGCGCTCACCCCGGAGGAGATCCGCGACGCGCAGGTGGTGATCCTGGCCTGCGACATCGAGGTGGCCACCGCCCGCTTCGCCGGCAAGCGGGTGTGGCGGACGACCACCAAGGCGGCGCTGAAGAATCCGGAGGCCACCGTGCGCGCCGCGCTCAGGGACGCCCAGGTCCTGGAGGGTGGGGCGGAGCGGTCCGGCGCGGCGGGCAAGGCCCAGGGCGAGCGACGGGGGCCCTACAAGCACCTGCTCACCGGCGTCTCCTTCATGCTGCCGATGGTGGTGGCGGGCGGCTTGCTGATCGCCCTCTCCTTCGTGTTCGGGATCGACGCCTCCCAGCAGGAGGGCAGCCTCCCGGCGGCGCTGGTGCAGATTGGAAGCGGCGCGGCCTTCCAGTTGATGGTGCCGTTGCTGGCCGGCTACATCGCCTATTCGATCGCCGACCGCCCCGGGATCGCTCCGGGGATGATTGGTGGGTACCTGGCCAGCACCCTGGGGGCGGGCTTCCTGGGCGGGATCGCCGCCGGCTTCGTCGCCGGCTACGCGGCCCTGCTCCTCTCCCGGAAGCTGAAGCTGCCCGCCAGCCTGGAGTCGCTCAAGCCGATCCTGATCATCCCGCTGGTGGCCAGCCTGGTGACCGGACTGGTTATGATCTACGTGGTGGGCACCCCGGTGGCGGGGGTGATGTCGGCGCTGACTGTGTTCCTCAAGGGGATGAGCGCCGGCAACGCGGTCCTGCTGGGGGCGCTGTTGGGCCTGATGATGTGCTTCGACCTCGGCGGGCCGGTGAACAAGGCGGCCTACGCCTTCGGGGTCGGGCTGCTCTCCACCGGCGCCGCCGGCTACGGGCCGATGGCGGCGATCATGGCCGCCGGAATGGTCCCTCCGATCGGGATGGGGCTGGCCAGCCTGATCGCCCGCGCGAAGTTCTCCCGGGAGGAGCGCGAGGCAGGCCAGGCCTCGCTGGTGCTGGGGCTGTGCTTCATCTCCGAGGGGGCGATTCCCTTCATGGCCAAGGATCCGCTGCGGGTGATCCCGATCTGCATGGTGGGCGGCGCGGTCACCGGCGCGATGAGCATGTACTTCGGAGTGCAGCTGGTGGCGCCGCACGGGGGGCTGTTCGTGCTGCTCATCCCCCACGCGGTGACGCACGTGCTGCTCTATCTGCTCTCGATCGTCGCCGGCTCGTTGATCGCGGGAGTGGGGTACTCACTGTTGAAGACCGGCAAGGCGGAGCTTGCGGTGGGGCCGGCGCAGCCCGCGGGGCGCAGCTGAGCTTGCCGCTTCCGCACGGGATCGCGCGCCGGGAGCCGCTCAGCCTCAATGCCCGCGGTTGAGCAGGGCCCAGGTCCCGCAGTCAGCGGCCGTGGGCCTTCTCGGCCAGCTTCACGATCCGGTCGATCAACGCCGGGTAGGCCAGCCCGGAGCGAAGCGCCGCCAGGGCGAACTCATCCTCCCGGGCCAGGCCCGGGTTGGGGTTCACCTCGATGATGTACACCTCCCCCTTGTCGGTCAGGCGCAGGTCCACCCGACCGTAACCGCGGACCTGGAGCACCTTGGCCGCGCGCCGCACGCTCTCCCGGATCCGCCGCTCCACCACCGGGTCCAGGTCCCTGGCCGGCCCGGAGCCGATCTTCCACTTCTTCCGGTAGGCCTCGTCCCACTTGGCCTTGTAGGTGAAGAACCGGGGCGCGCCGGCCGGGGTCTCCTCCGCGCCCAGCGGCTCGTCTCCCACCAGCAACTCCACCAGGGGAAGTACCGTCAGCCGGTCACTGCCCAGCACCCCGCCGTACAGCTCGCGGCCGTCCACGTACTCCTCCACCAGCGCGTCGCTGCCCACGCTCTCGTGGATGAAGCGCACCCGCTCCAGCGCGCTCTTCTCGTCCTCCGCCAACGCCGCCTGGGCGATCCCCACCGAGCTCTCGGTGCCCGACGGTTTGACGAACACCGGATAGCGGAGGTTGCGGATCTGCTTCAGCGGCCGGCGCGAGGGCGAGAGCACGAAGTGCGGCGTCTTGATGTGGTGGTAGGTGAGGATCTTCTTCGCCAGCACCTTCTGCTTGCACAAGGAGAGCGCCGCCGGATCCGTCCCGGTGTAGGGGACCTTCATCAGCTCCAGCACCCCGGCCACGTGCGGCTCATGGCGGCGGTCGGTCCGGAAAGCCTCGGAGAGGTTGAACACCAGATCCGGTGGGTCCTTCCGGAGCGCGGAGACCAGCAGGCCCAGGTCGTCATAGAGGCCGAACAGCCTCGGCTCATGGCCCAGCTCGCGCAGCGCCTGGACCACGTCCCGTTCGGTGACCAGCCCCTCGGTCTGCAGATCCTCGGTGAAGTCGTAGTCCGGAGCCACCGGATGGGTCAGGTCGAACAGCACCATCACCCGCAGCTTCCGGCTCATACCGACCTCTTGAACTTGCCGGTGTACTGGTAGTTGGTGACCAGGGTGGCCAGGTACGCGGTCAGCTCGATGCTGGTCCGGGCCTCGTCATGGGCCAGCGACAGGGAGAGCGCCTCGGAGCGGTCCGCCAGCCGCTTCACCAGCAGCTCCACTGCCACCTTCCGCTCGCCGGTCCAGCGGGAGACCGAGTCGATCAGCCCCTTGCGGTGCTTGCGCAGAAAGTTCATCGCGGTGATCGCCTGGGGCACGGTGGAGCTGGGGGCGAAGATCCCCTGCAGGTCACGGTCGTAGAAGTCAGGGGCGTCCTCGGCGTACTGCCGCCGCCGCCGCTTGTAGAAGGTGTCCAGCTTCAGCCGCAGCGAGGAGACCTGGCTCTCCAGCCGTCCCTCGGTCACCTTGGCGGGAGTGCGGCCGATCTCCTGCATCAGCGCGTCCACGTACTCCAGCTTGGCCAGCGCCTTCCAGCCGTTGTACTGCTTGCGCCAGTCCACTGCCGGGTCCAGCCACACCGCGAAGGTCTCCGCGAAGTCCTCGTCCGGGTGGGCCTGCGCGTACCAGTTGGGCAGGTTGCGGACGAAGCTGCGGCTGTAGGGATGGGGCCGGTAGGTGTCTGGATCGTAGGCGGCGGATCGCGGACCGAACAGCTCCTTGCGCTTGGTGCGGCGGTGCAGGCTGTAGGCGTGTTCGATCGCGTGGCCGCACTCATGCCGCAGCAGCCGGGCGAACCAGGCGGGATCGCCTCCCTCCACCTCCAGCATCATCTTCTTCTCCAGCGCCACCAGCCGCGGATGGGCCAGGTAGAAGGGGATGGAGATCGCCGGGACATCCTCGGGAGAGAACCACTCGTCGCCCAGATAGCAGTGGGGTCGGAACGAGACCCCGCGCGCCTCCAGCTCCGCGCCCAGCTGTGCGATCCGCGGCTCCAGCCCGGAGCCGGTCAGCTGCAGCCCCAGCTCGCTGATCCGCTGGTGGAGGAGCTCGGCGTCGCCCAGCGCGGCCCAGGGCGGCGAAGGCGGGGCTGGCTCCGGCTCGGGGGTCATCGGCGCAGGTTGACGTCGCCCAGCGAGGCGGGCGGAAGGCCGGAGCCGTTGGCGGCCAGAGCCGCGCCGGTGGCCACGCCCCCCGCCACCACTGCCACCCCGGTCCAGAACCACCACTGCTGGTAGAGAGGCGCGGCCGCCGGAGCGGGAGGCGGCGCCAGCGCGGCCAGGGCCGGAGGCTGCTCCTCCGGGGGCGCGCTGGGCGTCAACACCGGGGCCTTGGGAGGCAGCGCGGCGACGGCGGTCTCCATTTCGGAGATGAAGCCCTCCACCGTCTTGCGGTTCTTGGCCTTGGGCTCCTCGGTCAGATACTGGCGGTACAGCGCCAGTGCCTCTTCCGGCCGCTGCAGCAGCCGCTGGCACTGCGCCATGTTGAAGATGAACGCGGGCATCGGCATCAACCGGTGGGCCTCGGAGTACCCGGCCAGGGCCTCGCCATAGCGTCCGGCGGCGTAGTCCTTCTGGGCCTGGAGGAACGCGGCGCGGGAAGAGGCGCGGGGGGATGCGGTCGGCGTGGCGGCCACGGCCAGCGACGCCGGCAGGGCCAGCTGCAGCGCCAGGCCCAGGCAGAGCGCGGCCCGGGCGCTATTCGGAGGCAAACGGGTCCAGCGGTGCATTGGGGTCCTCCTTCACGGGCTTCTTGCGCGCCGGTGCCTTGCGTACAGGGCGTGGCCGCTCGGGTGCAAGCGGGGAGAGGGTGACCGGAGCCGGGACCGTCTTCGCCGGCGAGGCCTCCGAACCGGACCCGACGGGGGAGACCTCAACCGGCGCCTTCTGCTCCGCAAGCGGAAGGGACGGGCTCGACGGCTGCGCCGGAGGTGCGGCCACCACCGGCTGGGGAGGAGTCGGCGCTCTGCCGTCCACCACCGGCTCCGAGCTGCTCGGGGTCCGGGCCGGGCCGGCCCATTGCGCCACCAGCAGCCCGCCCGCCACCAGGAGCACGCCCAGGCCCACCACCACCGCCCACGGTCCGCGGGAAGGCGCGACGGCAGGAAGGAGCGCGGAGAGGTTGCTGCCCGGGCCCTCGGTGGGAGGCGCCTCGGGGGCCTCCGGCGGAGGCGGGGCGCTGGCGGCGGGAGCGGAGAGGTTCTGGAGGATCCGCTCGAAGGCGGCGGAGACCTCCTCCATCGTCTGGGGGCGATCCTCGCGGCGCTTCTCCAGGCAGCGGTTCACCAGCCGGGAGAGCCCCAGCGGGATCTTCTCGCCCGAGGCCGCCAGCTCCGGGAGCGGGGTGTGCGGCTCGCGGACCACCTTCACCACCAGGTGGGCGACGTTGGTGCCCACGAAGGGGCGGAACCCGGCCAGCAGTTCGTAGAGCATCACCCCCAGGGCGAAGACGTCGGTCCGACCGTCCACCGGTGCGGCAGTCACCTGCTCGGGGGACATGTAGTCGGGCGTCCCCAGCGAGAGGCCGGTCTGGGTGTTGACCGACGGGGTCTCCTCGCCACCGGGGAGCGGCACGTTCACCTTGGCCACCCCGAAGTCCAGGACCTTCACGTAGTCGGTGAGGCCGGAACGGGTGGTGACGAAGATGTTGGCCGGCTTCACATCGCGGTGCACCACCCCGGCCCGGTGCGCGGCGGCCAGCGCGTCCGCCACCTGGCGGCAGATGTGGAGGATCCGGCGCAGCGGCAGCGGGGCGCGCTTGCGCAGCTGGGAGAGATTGTCCCCGACCAGCAGCTCCATCACGCAGTAGGTGCGGGGGTGGGGGCCGTCCTCCTCCACGAAGTCGAAGATCTCCACGATGTGCTCGTGGTTGATGGCGTTGACCGTGCGCGCCTCGTTGAAGAAGCGGGCCACCGCATCCCGATCGCTCAGCGCCTCGGAGTGCAGCATCTTGATCGCCACCTGCCGCCCAAGCTTGGTGTGCCGGGCCAGATAGACCTTGCCCATCCCTCCCTTGCCCAGCTCGCGGACCAGCTCGTAGTTACCCACCGTCCCCAGTGAGTCGGACCGACCGGAGGGAGGGCGCGAGAGCGGGCGCGAGTTCTCGGTCCGCTCGCCGGGAAGCTGATCGACCGCCGACTGGAGCGCGCGCGCCAGCTCGCCGGCGGAGGCCCAGCGCTCTTCCGGACGGGCGGCCAGACACCGTTTGACCACCGGAAGCAGTGAAGCCGACCCTGCCGGCAGCGGCGCGACCTGCCCCTTGCGCTGACGCTCCAGCAGCGCGTCGACCGTGTTGGCGGCAAACGGCGGCGCTCCGCTGAGCGCCTCGTACAGGATCACCCCCAGCGAGTAGATGTCCGAGGCAGCCGTGGCCCGCTCACCCGCCAGACACTCCGGTGCGGCATACAGCGGCGTGAGCGCCAGCGAGGCTCCCGTCTTCGCCACCCGGGGGCCGGCGGACCAGGCCAGGCCGAAGTCCAGCAGCCGGGGCACCACGTCCGGGAACCGTCCGCTGACGAAGATGTTCTCCGGGGTCAGATCGCGGTGCACCACCTCGCGTCCGTGCAGCGACTCCAGCGCGTTGCACAGCGGCAGCGCCAGCGAGAGGACGTGCCGGGGAGGGAGCGCGCCGCTCTTGCGCAGCCGGGCCTTGAGGTCCTCGCCCTCCAGGTACTCGGTCACCAGGCACAGCTCACCCGTCTCCTGCCGGTAGGCCTCCACGTAGCGGACGATGTTCGGGTGGAGGCAAGAGCGCAGCAGCGCCACCTCGTCGCAGAAGCGCTGGGCCCACTCGCCGTCCTCGGAGAGGTCGGACTTGAGGACCTTGAGGAAGACCCGCTCCCCATCCGCGATCCGCTGCGCGAGATAGCCCTCGCCGTGCGCGCCACTGCCCAGCCGTTCCAGGATCTCGTAGCGGACGGCGGACCCCACGCGGAACTGATCTGCCTGGCCTGACACGGCGCGCAGGGTAGCCGGTGGAACCCAGCCCCGGAAGGGGAGAAGGCGCGAGTGTCGCCCCGTCTGCCTGGTTGCTTGGGTGGGGTGGTCCGGGTGGGGTATGGAGGGCCCGTGCTGCTCCGCTTGCCGACGACCCCCTCCCGCTGCGCGGCCCTTTTTCTACTGACCGCGCTGTCGGCAGGTTGCCACAACGCCGTGCCGTCGATCTTCCTCCAGATGGAGGACCCCACC
Source organism: Myxococcaceae bacterium (assembly GCA_036675345.1). Taxonomy (GTDB): domain Bacteria; phylum Myxococcota; class Myxococcia; order Myxococcales; family Myxococcaceae; genus JALYOC01. Next base: position 385,100 of record JAKFFE010000018.1, on the reverse strand, counting down.
GGGATTGCGCCCACCCAGTTGCGGGTCACCGTGAGGGTGGAGGGTCTGGATACCACCTCGGTGATCCGCCCCGAAGTGCCCGGCGCGCCGCTGGTCGGCGCCCAGACCCTGCGGTTGCTCCTTCCGGACGCGGCAGTCGGTCACACCGCGCAGTTGGACATCGAGGCCCTGAAGGAGGGAGCGGTGGTGGGCACCGCCCTGGTCAGCGCCGCGGTGGTGCTGGGCGTCGAGACCCGGGTCAGCGTGGCGCTCAACCCTGCGGGCTGCGTGGGCGACTCCTGCAGCTGTGACGCCAGCAACTGCCCCAATGGCTGCTGCGCGGGGAACGTCTGCACCATGCCCAGCGCAGCCGGGGCCTGTGGCACCGGAGGCGTGGCCTGCTCGCCGTGTCCGGTGGAGTCCACCGACCGCTGCACCGAAGGCGCCTGTCGTTGTGGAGCCGAACTCCCCTGCGGCTCCGGCTATCGCTGCGAAGCCGGCACCTGCGTGAGCACCGGAGGGCCCGCCTGCACCGGCCCCAGCGGTTGCGTGACCCCTCCCGGCCAGTGCTTCGAGACGCAGGGAACCTGTGGGGTGGACGGCGTCTGTACCTACGCGCGCAAGGGAGCCGGTGCCGGCTGCAACGACGGGGACTCCTGCACCGACCTGGATGCCTGTGATGGGCTGGGTGCCTGCGTGGGCACCCCGCGGGTCTGCAACACCCCCGGCGGGGTCTGCCGCGAGTCCAGCGGGACCTGCCTGGGCGGCAGTTGTCTGTATGCGCTGGTGGCCCCGGGGACCGGCTGCAACGACGGCAACGCCTGCACCACCGGAGATTCCTGCAACGACTCCGGCGCCTGCGGGGGAACCCAGCTGTCCTGCAACTCGCCCCCGGGCCAGTGCCATCAGGCGGCCGGGAGCTGCTCGGACGGAAGCTGCAACTACCCGTACAAGAACTCCGGCGCGACCTGCGACGACGGTAACGCCTGCACCACCGGCGACACCTGCAACGGGACCGGAGGCTGCGCGGGGACGGCGATGGTCTGCAACTCACCGCCCACCCAGTGTCACCAGGCGACCGGTACCTGTTCGGCAGGGACGTGTACCTACGCGCTCAAGAGCCCGGGAAGCCTCTGCAACGACGGCAACGCCTGCACCACCTCCGACACTTGCAATGCAAGCGGGGCCTGCGGGGGAACCGCCATGGTCTGCAACTCGCCGCCCACCCAGTGTCATCAGGCGGCGGGGAGCTGCTCGGGAGGTACGTGCGGCTATGCGCTCAAGACCCCGGGCAGCGTCTGTAACGACGGCAACGCCTGCACGACTTCAGACACCTGCAACGCCGCCGGAGCCTGCGGAGGTTCGACGGTCACCTGCGACTCGCCTCCTGGCCAGTGCTACCAGGCAGCCGGGACCTGCTCGGGGGGCACCTGCGGCTACGCCCCCAAGAACTCCGGCGCCACCTGCAACGACAACAACGCCTGTACCACCTCCGATGTCTGCAATGGCTCGGGGGGGTGTGGCGGAACTGCGATCGTCTGCAACTCCCCGCCCAGCCAGTGCCACCAGGCCGTCGGCTCCTGCTCCGGTGGCACCTGCACCTACGCCCTCAAGAGCGTTGGGAGCGTCTGCGACGACGGGAACGAGTGTACCGACAGCGACGGCTGCAACGCTTCGGGCGCCTGCGTGGGCACTCTCGCCCCGGTCGGCACCTCCTGCGGCTTTGACTGCCAGCGCTGCAACAGCAGTGGGGTGTGCGGGGGAGGGTGCGGCTTCAATCAGCAGTGCTGCCCCGGAAACTATTGCCTGATCAATAGCCAGGAGTGCGGCATCGAGCCGTGACGATCCGCGGCTTCAACGATCAAGTCGGCTTGTTCCGTTCGGGTCCTTGGCTTCCACGCGGACGGAGGCGTCCGGATGTACCTCGGTGGGGATCGCGTACAACCTCTGAGTCCGCCTCACTGAGTTCGGCGCCCTACCGGAACACCCCCGGGTAGAGCCGGTACTCGCACTGCCCGGCGTCGTCACTGTGCGGCGCGATGAGCGAACCATCCAGCCCCACCGTCGTGTCCGGCCCCAGACTCTCCGCGTGGACGCAGCCACAGGAGGCACCCTCAGGGGTCAGCACCTCGATCATGTCGCCGCACGGTGACCCGAGGGTCACCGCGTATCCAGTTCCGCCGCGGATCGGGAACAGCCGTCCCACTGGACGGTCGCTCAGCCAGGTGGGCAGGGTCTGAGTGCCTGGGCTCGCCTCCTCGAAGAGCAGCACGTTTTCAGCGTGGAAGCGCGTGCGGAGTCGAAGCACCAGCCCGCCGTCAACGAGCGGCTCCATCTGTGCCGACAAGGCCTCTCCGAACCGCTGCGGGTCGTTGGCCCCGACAGCAAACCACCCGGTGATCGGGGCGCCGCTGAGGGACAGCCACCGGGCCTGATACCTCACGGGCGGAGGCGTCCTCGCGAGGACCAGCACGTTCCCGCGAGCGCTGACACCCACCGCGATCGTCCCGAGGTCCCGCGCGATCTCGATCTCCTCGGAGGCGGGCGCGCCCGACGTTCCATAGCGCTGGAACGTGCTCACCAACGCCGCCCCCGAGGGATGGGCCTGATGGTAGCCACGCGTCACCACCATCCCGCCCGCCAGGTCGGGAGTGATGGCGGTGCCTATCCCACCGTTGGTGCCGGTGCTCAGGGTCACCATCTCGGTGAGCAGAGAGACGCCATCGGTGGTGTACCTGCTCAACGAGCCTCCCTCGGGTCCGACTCCGCGGTAGAGGGAGAAGCCCTCCGGCTGTGCGAACACCTCGAACGGACCGTCGTCAGGACCGTAGACGTTCTCGCCGACCCTGGCGGCTTCCGCTCCGCGAGGTTCGAAGAACTGCAGGGCGGGGAAGATCGGTCCTCCACCGGTGGAGTACCCAAGCGCGAACCGTCCCGTCTTGTCGCTGGTGCCGAGGCGGCACGGCCCCTGGGGCAGCGTGACCGGAACCCCTTCGTCCAGCGCCGGCGGCAACAGGGCCGAACAGGCACGGGGCACGTTCTCGTCGAACGGCTCAAAGACGGCGGTCACCTCCAGGTCCTCGAACATCACCCGTCGGCACTCGGGGCCGCTGCACGCGCCCATCCATCCGACGAATCGCCACCCCGGGGCGGGGGTGGCAATCAGGCGCACCGGGCTCCACTCGGGGAACTCCACCTCGCAGGTGCCCGGGCAGGTCAGGAACTGACGTCCGGTCCCCGCCACCTCAGACCGGACAGTTCCCATCCCCTCCAGCGTCGCGCGGAGGAAGTGACGGCGTTCGAATCGGCCGACCACCGAGGTGGTCTCGTCCAACGTGTGGACACAGTTCCCGAGGCCCGAGCACCTCTCGGTCGGCCCCAGGATGCAGCCGTTGTTGCCGACGCAAGGACCGTCCCACCCGACGAAGTCGAAGCCCGGCTGGGGGATCGGAATCAATGTAACGGTGGTGCCCGCCGCGAACTGGGTGTCACACGGTGCGGCACACTCCAGCCCCGATGGTTGGACCTGGACCCCTCCGCCTTCGGACAACCAGATCTTCAGCGCAATTTCGCTGCCCGAAGCAGGATCGGGCTCCTCCGGTTCCTCATCGTCCGGGTCGGAGTCCGCGTCGTCCTCAGTGGGGTCCTGATCCTCGTTGGCAGCGGCTGGGTCGACGGACTTCGGTAGCTCCTCCGGCGGTGCGTAGTCAGGGTTGATTCCCTGACAGGCCAACAGGGACAACCCGACCGCCCACCAGGCCCGCATCCGCATTCCCACCCCCGCCACTCAGACGGGGTGAGGGTTTGCACGCGTGGCGTTTTCTGCCACCACAGTGCCGGATAGGGGACGATCAATGGACCGCGGAGGGAGCCTCCGGACTGACCGGCTCCGGCGCCTTCTCGGTGGTGCGACCGTCGAAGTGTTCCTCCGAAGCCTCCGCGTCGGCCTTGGTCTTCCGCACCACGCCCTCGCGGTGTTCGGGCGGACCGTAGAGCGTGTACAGCCGCAGTGGCTCCTGCCCGGTGTTCACCAGGTTGTGGCTCGCTCCCGCCGGCACCACGACCGCGTCACCGTCCTTGACCTCGGTCTTCTGACCGTCGATCCAGATCTCCCCTCGCCCCGCCTCGATCCGGAAGAACTGGTCGTGGTCCTCGTGGACCTCCTCCCCGATCTCCTCGCCTTGCTGGAGCGACATCAGCACCAGTTGCAGGTGTTTGCCGGTGTAGAGGACCCGGCGGAAGTCGCTGCCCTTCTCGGTCAGCTCTTCGATGTTATCGACGAATCCGTGCATGGAAGCGGCTCCCCGTGGCGTGTCGTTCCGGCACGCAGCCCCAGGAAGATTGGGTCACCGGACTCCGGACGCAATTCCCGGGGCAAGGCGGCCCAGCGAGCAGGCACCCGAAGGCGTCTACGCCGTCCGCTGGAAGCCCACGCCCTTGAGGCGCCAGAGGGTCAGCCGGGAGGTGTTGGTATGGCTGATCAGGATCCCGTCCTTCTGCATCTCCTCCAGCAGCTTCTGGGTCTTGAAGGACTCCAGGCCGATGGTCTGCGAGATGTGTTCGGAGGAGACGCCCCCCAGCTGCTTGCGGAGCATGATGATGATCTCCCGCTTCAGCTCCTGCTTGGCCATCCCCACCAGGTCGTCGGATCGCCACCACTGGAGGATGGCGGCCACGATCATCACCACCGCCAGGATCGCGATCAGCGGGTAGAGGATGTGGGTGTTCCGCTCCAGCAGCTCGAAGTAGCTGGCCTCGTCCTCTGCCGCCGGGGGAGCGTAGGTCCGGTCCACCTGCGCCAGTAGAGTCTGACCGATCAGCGAGAAGGCGGAGTTCACGGGCCGGATCCTAGAGAGGGGCGACGGGGCGCATCAAGAAGCGATGCGCTCCTCGGCGGTCATTTCCATTTCCGCCTGGTCCTCGGCGGCCTCCGCGGCGGCGGCCTCCGCGAACACCTCCTGCTCGGCCTTGGCCAGCAGGGTCTCCAGGCCGCTCCGGGTCTGGGCGCTGATCGCCACCCCGCCCTTGTCCCGCAGCAACTCCTGCACCGCCTCCGGGTCCAGCCGGTCCGCCTTGTTCCACACCAGCAGGCGCGGCTTGTTGAGCAGGTCCAGCGAGCCCAGGATCCGCTCCACCGACTCCACGTGGGAGTCGCGGGCCGGGTCCGAGGCGTCGATCACGTGCAGCAGCACCGAGGCCTCCTCCAGCTCCTCCAGGGTGGCGCGGAAGGCGGCCACCAGGTCCTTGGGAAGATCGCGGATGAAACCCACGGTGTCGGTGATGATCACCTCCCGCTCCTTGGGGAAGCGCAGCCGGCGGCTGGTGGGATCCAGGGTGGCGAACAGCTTGTTCTCCGCCAGCACGCTGGAGTTGGTGATCGCGTTGAGCAGGGTGGACTTGCCGGCGTTGGTGTAGCCGACGATGGAGATGATCGGCAGCTCGCGCCGGCTGCGCTGGGCCCGGCGCACCTGGCGGTTCTTGGACAGCGAGTCGATCCGCTTCTCCAGCATGTTGATCCGCTCGCGGGCGCGGCGGCGATCGATCTCCAGCTTGGTCTCACCGGGACCGCGGCCGCCGACCCCACCACCCATCAGCCGCGAGAGCGAAGTGTCGCTCTGGGTCAGTCGGGGCAGCATGTACTTGAGCTGGGCCAGCTCCACCTGCAGCTTGCCGTCGGCGCTCTGGGCGCGCTGGGCGAAGATGTCCAGGATCAGCTGGGTGCGGTCCAGCACCTTGAGGTTGGTCTCATCCGAGATGTGCCGGGCCTGGGAGGGGGTGAGGTCCTTGTCGAACACCACCAGGTCCACCATCTTCTGCATCGAGCGCAGGTTCAGGTCCTCCAGCTTCCCGCGGCCGATCAGATAGCGGGGATCGGGATCGCGGCGAACCTGGAGCACGGTGTCCACCACCTCCACCCCGGCGGTGCGGGCCAGCTCCACCATCTCGGTCAGCGAGGCCTCGGAGGCGGCGCGGTTCCCGTCGATGCACACCGCCACCAGGATCGCCCGGTCCCGGCCATCCACCGCGCGGGCCGAGGCCTTCTTGGCCAGCTCCTCCTCCAGCGCCTCCATCTGGGCCAGCACGTCCGGCTGGTCCCCGTGCACCGACTTGAGGGTCTCGGTCCGCCAGAACGCGCCGTCCCCGTTCTCCGGCACCAGGTGCCCGTAGTGGAGGACCCCCGGGAGGCCGTCGTCCAGCACCCCCACCGCGGCCACCATGTCCAGCCGTAGCAGCGCGAGGTCGGTGAGGTCGTCCTTGGTCAGGGGCTCGGACTTGAGGTGGGTGTGGACCAGGCGCAGACCGCGGAGGCGGTAGGTGCCGGCGCGGGCGCGGCCCACGTCCGGCAGCTCCAGCTGGTGCGCGTTGCCGACGATGACGTGCTCCACGTCCCCCTTGCGGTTCACCAGCACCCCCACCTGGCGGTTGGTCTCGCGGGAGATCTCGGTCAGGTGTCGGGCCAGCTCCGGGCTGACGATCTCGTGGGGCGACATCCGCCGGCGGAAGGTGTTGCGCAGGGCCGAGAGCTCGCTTGCCTTGAGGCCAAGCGTGTTGCCGAAGATTTCTTTCAACTGATCCCCTCTGAGAGGAAGGCCGTAACGGTGTGTAACAGGCTCTGACGTCCGGGCCATCCAGGCTTGGACAAAAGGTAGGTCCACCGACGGACTGTCCCGACTCCGCCTGACCGCTCACCAGGCCGGCGGGATGGTATGGCGTGCCCATGAGCAGTGGAAGGGACGCGCTGAAGACCGCCCGCCGGGTGGTGGTGAAGATCGGCACCGGTGCGCTGACGCACGCCACCGGGCGCTTCAACCGGGAACACTTCGAGGCCCTGGCCGGGGATCTGCTGGCCGCGGCCCAGGACCGGGAGCTGGTGGTGGTCTCCTCCGGCGCCATCGCGCTGGGGGTGGAACGCCTGGGCTATCCCTCCCGTCCCCGCGACATCCCCGGCAAGCAGGCCTGCGCCGCGGTGGGGCAGAGCCGGCTGATGCAGGCCTACGAGGAGGCCTTCGGCCGGGGCCACCGCACCGTGGCCCAGGTGCTGCTGACCCACGAGGACGTCCAGGACCGTCGCCGCTACCTCAACGCCCGCCACGCGCTGACCCGGCTGCTCTCCGAGAAGGTGGTCCCGGTGATCAACGAGAACGACACCGTCTCGGTGGACGAGCTGAAGTTCGGCGACAACGACACCCTGGGCGGGCTGGTGGCTGGGCTGGTGGAGGCCGAGGCCTTGATCATCCTCTCCGACGTGGAGGCGCTGTACGACGCCGACCCGCGCAGCAAGCCGGACGCGAAGCGGTTGTCGGTGGTGGAGAAGGTGACTCCGGAGATCCTGGCCCTCTCCGGCGGAAGCAGCACCGGCCACGGCACCGGCGGGATGTCCACCAAGGTCCAGGCCGCGGCCCAGGTGACCGAGCTGGGGATCCGCTGTGTGATCACCTCCGGCGCCACCCCCGGGCGACTGCAACAGGTCCTGGCCGGGGAGGACGTGGGGACCCTGTTCGAGCGCCAGGGAACGCGTCGCAGCGCGCGCGCCGCCTGGATCGCCCACGCCCTGCGCCCCAAGGGGACGCTGAAGCTGGACGAGGGTGCGCGCAAGGCGGTGGTGGACGCCAAGCGAAGCCTGCTCCCTTCCGGGATCCGCGAGGTGAAGGGACACTTCGAACAGGGAGACCCGGTGGACCTGCTGGACGACTCCGGCCACGCCTTTGCGCGTGGGCTGGCGGCCTATTCCTCGGAGGATCTGAAGAAGATCGCCGGGAAGAAGAGCACCGAGATCGAGTCGGTGCTGGGCTACCGCTACCTGGACGAGGCCGTCCACCGCGACGACCTGGCGATGATCAGCTAGCCGCGGTGCGCCTCACGGCGTGGTGTAGACCCCTCCGAAGTTCCGGAGGAAGTCGGAGAAGCGCATCGTGAACAGGCCGTCGTCGCGTCCGTCGTTCCCCACCTCCCCATTGCCCCAGGGGTTGCGCAGGGTGATCATCCGCTCTCCGTTGACTGTGCTCAGGCCCTCCACGGAGTAGGCGTGGGTGGGGACCACTCCCGAGTCCACGGTCCCCTTCGAGGCCACGATGATCGGCGAGCTCGCCCCCGACTTCTGGGAGAGGTACTGAAAGGCGTTCTGTTCGTCGAGGCCCGGGGCGTAGTGGGGATCGTTCACCCACTGCTGGTCATTGGGCCCGCCGGCCATCCACATGGAATCCCCGGCGAGTTGACTAAGTTCATACGCGCCCTTAGCTTAGTCTCATGGTCCGGGTAAACGTCCACGAGGCAAAAACCCAGCTTTCCCAGCTACTTGCACGGGTTGAGGCAGGCGAGGAGGTGGTGATCGCTCGGGCCGGCGAGCCGGTTGCCCGCCTGATTCCAGTTCACCGGCGGGGACTGCGGAAGCTGGGGCGGCTGGCCGGGCAGTTCGAGATTCCCACGGACTTCGATGAGTCCAACCCCGAGATCGAGCGGATGTTCGAGGGGGAATGAGGTTCCTGCTCGACACCCACGCGTGGCTCTGGAGCGTCGCCGCGCCCGAGCGGTTGTCGTCGGCTGCGCGCGCCCTGCTCGAAGACGAACGCAACGAACTGGTCGTTTCGATCGCGAGCTTCTGGGAGGTGGCGATCAAGCACTCCATCGGGAAGCTGGTGCTTCCCGAGCCACCCGGCACCTACCTCCCGAAGCTGCGCGACGCCGCCGACGTCGAGGTGCTTGGCATCGACCTGCGACACGTCATCGAGGTCGCTGGCCTGGAGTGGCTCCACCGAGATCCATTTGATCGGATGCTCGTCGCGCAGGCCCGGGTCGAGCACCTGACCGTGATGACCGCCGACGCGCAGTTGGCCGCGTACGGCATCGAGGTCATGGCCTGTCGTGGACCTCCGCGGTCGCGATGAACAGCAGGAGCAATCGTCGGACCGCTGCCACGGTCTAGATGGAAGGCTGGGCCCGCGGCGCGTCGTTGGAGAGATTCATCAGCGCGCGGAACTCGGGGGAGTCCACCTTGAGCACCAGCAGCTCCACCTCGAACCCCGCACCCTTGGCGGGCTTCTTCTCACCCACCCGCTGGACCTCGCCGTGCAGCAACTGCAGATCGTAGTGGTAGCTGGTGCCGGGCATCGCCACGTCCAGGGTCAGCTCGTACTTGTCGCCGTTCTGATGCGGGAACAGGACCAGCCGGTAGTCGAAGCCCTGCGCTCCGGGCTGCTTCTTCTCCACCGCCAGGCGCTTGCCCTCCGCGCCCAGCAGCTTGGGGCGGCCCACCACCCGGCCGTCCTTCTTCAGCTCCACCGCGAAGTACAGCGGGTGCCCATCCATCGGCTGGACGGTCTGGGTGGGCGGCGCCACCGGCGGTTCGGCGATCGCGGCGGTGGGCAGCAGCAGCAGCGTGGACAGCGCGACCGATGTCAGGAGGGACTGCGCACGCATTGGAACCTCGAGCTTCCCGACCATCCCGGCGTCCACTGCAGGAGACAGGCCGCCGGTAGTTGAACACACAGTGCGGGTCCCTGGCGAGAGCGTTGCAGTCTGCAAATGACGTAACCTCGCGTTTTGACTGCGTTGTCTCGCACACCTAGGGTCCGCGCGGCGAAAAACCACCAGGCAGGCTGCGGCCAGTACGCAGCGGGGCCCCGCGCCATTGCTGACACGGTGTCCTGGGAGAACCACCGATGAAGGTCGAAGAGGTCCGTGCCCTGTTTCCCGCGGTCACCCGGGCCAGCTACCTGAACGCCGCGGCCGCCTCGCCGCTTTCCGAGCCGGTGCACCGCGCGATCGCCGATCACTACCGGGAGGCGATGGAGTGGGGCGATGTCGGCTTCGTGGGCTGGCTGCAGCGCAAGGAGTCGGCGCGCGCCAAGCTGGCCCGCCTCTGCGGCGCCACCCCCGAAGAGCTGGCGTTCATGCCTTCCACCTCGATGGGCTTCCACTTCGTGGGCCAGCTGCTCCAGCAGCACGGGGTCAAGGAGGTGGTCACCCTGGAGGGTGAGTTCCCCTCCACCACGCTGCCGCTGCTGAACCTCGGGATGCGGCTGCGGGTGGTGAAGGTCCAGCCGGACGGGACCTACTCCCTGGACGATCTGGCGAACGCGATCACCGCCAGGACCGGCGCGGTGGTCCTCAGCGCGGTGCAGTACGCCAGCGGCTTCCGGATCGATCTCCCCGCGGTCTCCCGGCTGTGCCGGTCGCGCAAGGTCTTCCTGGCGATCAACGCGGTGCAGGCGCTGGGGCAGGTGCCGGTGGACGTGAAGGCGCTGGAGGCGGACTTCCTCTGCGCCACCTCCCACAAATGGATGATGGGCGGCTACGGGGTGGGGTTGCTGTACGTGCGCCAGGCGCTGCTGCAGGACAGCCACCTGCCGGTCGCGGGCTGGCTCTCCACCGAGCGGCCGATGGAGATGGACAACCTGGCGGGGGCGAAGAGGACCGGCGGCGCCAGGGCCCGTTCGTTCCTGGCCCAGGGGGCGCATTTCCGCTCCGACGCCAGCGCGATGGAGGCCGGTTCGCTGGCCTGGGGACCGCTGTTCGGGATGGAGGCCGCGGCCCAGCTGCTGCTCTCGGTGGGAGTGGAGGAGATCCAGCAGCACAACGCGCGGCTGCAGACGGTGCTGCGCGAGCGGCTGCGGGCCCGCGGCTTTGTCCCCAACGCGCCGGACGGGATGGCCCAGGGTTCGGGGATCTGCGTCTTCCCGGTGCAGGGGGCGGCCTCGGCGGTGGCGCGGGAGCTGGGCAAGCGGGGGGTGGTGGTGACCGCCCGCGGCGGCGGGCTGCGGATCTCCACCCACGTGTTCAACCAGGAGGTGGATTTGGATCAACTGCTGTGGGCCCTGGAGAAGGCGGAGGTCCAACCCGCACCGCCAGTCCGCACGCCTGCTCGCCCCCGGAAACGCGCGCGGGGCTAGTCAGGTTCGCCTTCCCGGCGCGCGGTCTGGTAGTCATACCCGCCCGCCAACATGGACCGCACCGAACGCCTCCTGGATCTCGTCGCGCTCTTGCTCGACGCCAAAGAGCCCACCTCCTGGGCGCAGCTGCGGGAGTCGTTTCCCGCCGACTACGGCCAGGGTTCGGACGAGGCCTGCGAGCGCAAGTTCGAGCGGGACAAGGCGGAGCTGCTGGAGTTGGGGATCCCCATCCGCTACAGCCAGGGCGACGACGATCACCCCGACGGCTACGTGGTGGAGCGGGACGCCTACTACCTGCCGGAGGTGGGGCTGACCCCGGAGGAGCTGGCGGTGCTCTACGCGGCCGGCTCGGCGGCGCTGGCCTCCGGCGCCTTCCCCGGCCGTCAGGACCTGGCCCACGCCCTGCGCAAGATCGGCTTCTCCGCCGGGACCGAGGTCCCCCGCCACAAGGTGCGGATGGAGCTGGGCGCGGTGGGCGCAGGCGATCTCCCCCAGAAGCTGGAGCAGCTGTGGGAGGCGGCCTCGGCGCGCAAGTGGGTAGCGCTCTCCTATTACTCGCCCGGTCGCAAGTCGCACACCGAGCGGAAGGTGGATCCCTACGGGCTGGCGCTGCGCCGGGGGATCTGGTCCCTGGTCGGCTTCTGCCACCTGCGTCAGGACATCCGGACGTTCCATGTGCACCGGATCCAGTCGCTGCAGATGAACACCGCCAAGCCACGGAGCACCGACTTCAACGTCCCGGCCGACTTCCAGCTGGAGCGCTACGTCGCCAACCATCCCTGGGAGTACCGCTTCCACGAGCCGGTGGAGGTGGAGCTCTCGCTCTCCGGCGAGGTGGCCCGGATCGCCTCGGGGCTGTTCCCCTCCGCCACTCCCGAGCGGGATGCGCAGGGGAGGGTGACGGTGAAGCTGACCGCCCAGTATCTGGACGGGCTGCTGCGCTATGCGCTGTCGCTGGCGCCGTCCTGCACGGTGGTCTCTCCGCCGGACGCGGTGGCCCGGTATCAGGCGATGCTGCAGAAGGTGCTGGAGCGCCACCCGCCGGCTCCGGAGAGGAGCAGGGGATGAGCGACGTCCACGAGCGGTTGCGGAGGTTGCTGTTCCTGGTTCCGTATGTGGCCCGCCATCCGGGGATCACCGTGGACGCGCTGGCCGAGGCGGCGGGCACCAGGCGGGAGGAGCTGCTCAAGGAGCTGGACCTGCTGGCGTTCGTGGGCCGGCCTCCGTTCCAGCCCGACGACTACATCGACATCTACGTGGAGAACGACCGGGTCTTCGTGGATCTGGACCAGCGGCTCTCCGCCCCGCCCCGGCTGACCGCCGCCGAGGCCGCCGCGCTGAGCGCCGCCGCGGAGCTGCTTCGTCCCGCCGCCGGTGACGCGCTCTCTGCCGCGCGCGCCAAGCTGGAGCGGGCCCTGCCCCCGGGCGCGGTGGAGCGGTTCCGGGAGATGAACCGGCAGATCAACGCCCACGCCGTGGCCCCGGAGGGACTGGGCCCGTTGACCTCCGCCATCGGCCTGCACCGGGAGGTGGAGTTCGACTACTTCAGCGCCGGGCGCGGCTCCTCCGAACGCCGCACCGTCCGTCCCCGCGAGCTGTTTGCCCACCGCGGCCAGTGGTACCTCTCCGCGTGGTGCTGCACCCGCCAGGACGACCGGCTGTTCCGGCTGGACCGGGTGCAGAACGTCACCCCCACCGAGCGGTCCTTCACCCCCGACTCGCGCGAGGGCCGCACCCTGCCCAATCCGGTCGGTGCGCAGGGCAGTGTTCGGGTAGTCTTCTCCCCCCTGGCGGCCCCGTATGTGCGGGAACGCTTCGGGGTGGAGGCCAGGTCCACCGGGGAGGGCGGCGTGGAGGTGCAGGTCGCCGCCGGTCCGGAGGCCGAGCGTTGGTTGACCACCTGGGTGCTCTCCTTTGGGGGAGAGGCCTGGATCACCGAGCCGGAATGGGCTCGCAGCGCCGTTGCCCGCGCCGCCTCGGGCTCGCTAAAGTCTGGGGTTACGCGATGAGTTTCCAGCTGACGATTGCCGAGGGCAAAGAGGCCGGCAAGGAGTTCGTTTTCGATCAGGGGTCGGTGGCCATCGGCCGGACCTCGGATTGCGACGTGATCCTCTACGACCCGGGGGTCTCCCGGAAGCACGCCCGGATCTTCAAGGAGGGCGAAGAGTACTTCGTGGAGGACCTCGGCAGCTCCAACGGCACCAAGGTCAACGGGGCGGTGATCAAGAAGCAGAAGCTGGCGGATGGTGACGCCATCTCCCTGGGCCCGGTGGTGTTCAACTTCCTGGGCCAGGTGATCGAGGAGGCCGCGGAGCAGGCCGCCGCCAGTGGCGTGGCCAACCAGAGCACCCGGATCGTCGCCGCCGACTCGCTGAAGAAGCGCCAGCGCAACAAGGGCGTGGCGATGCTGCCGGAGAACGTCGCCGCCGAGCAGGTGGCCGGGATGCAGCGCGCGTCCACCATGACCATGCAGGCGGTCAAGCGCACCGCGTCCAACCCCGCGGCGATCTCGGTGCGGAAGATCTCCGCCTCCGAGGTCGCGGTCTCCAAGCCGGCCCCCAAGGCCGCCGCGCAGCTGTCCGCCGCCGAGCGTGCGCGCATCAAGCGCGAGTCGGCGGGGATGATCGCCAACTTCCGCATCTGGTGGGCGCAGGCCTCCGGCGCGGCGCACGGCGCGATCTACGGCCTGCTGGGATTGTTCGCGTGCGGGCTGCTGGCCACCGCCTACTACTTCGTGATCGTCAGCGACCAGAAGCAGGGCCCGGATCGTCCGGAGCCGATGGAGCTGGGCCGCGCCCCGCTCACCGATTCATTCGGGCTGGGGCCGGACGTGATGTGGAACCGGCCGGACATGAAGGTGTTCCAGTTCCCCTTCAACGCCCCGGTTCGGGCGGTGGTGATTGTCCACTTCCAGGCCAAGGACATCTCCCAGGGCGAGGTGGTGGTGACAGTCAACGGCGCCGACGTGGGCCTGGTGCCGCCGGACACCCTCAATGCGTCGGATCGCTCCCACGAGGTGATCGTCCCCCCCACCACGCTGAAGAAGGGGGAGGTGAACCAGGTGATCTTCGACAACACCAAGAACCCCCCCGGCGAGGACCTGTGGCGGATCTGGAACGTGTGGATCGAGACCTCGCTCTTGCCGGAGATCCCGCCCGAGCAGCTGGTCCGGGAGGCGAAGATCTCGTTTGAGCGCGCCACCAAGGCGTTTGACGCCAAGGACATCGGCGCGGCCAACCGCTACGAGGCCTGGAAGGAGTTCCGCAACGCCTGGCTGATGCTGGAGGCCCACCCGGAGCCGAAGCCGGAGCTGTACCTGCTGGCCCGGGAGAAGGTGAAGGAGGCTCAGCAGGAGCTGGACCACACCTGCTCCAAGCTGCTCCTGGAGGTCCAGATGGCGGTGAACCACAAGGAGTGGCTGACCGCTCGAGAGACCCTCAACCACGTGGGGGCGTACTTCCCCAATACCGACCAGCCCTGCAATCTGCGGGCGGAGCAGCTGCGGTACGACAACAATCTGTAGCGGACAGTGGTGCGCCCGGAACCTCAAGAGCGGCTGGTGTTCGGCCAGGTTGTGGAGGGGCTCGTCAAGCACGGGCTGAAGGGGAGGCTCACCCCGGCACTGAGAGCGCGGCTACGCGCCGAAGGCCTGGACGTGGAGAGGCCCATCCTGCCGGCCTATCCGGTGGAGCTGTGGCGCCGCTGTCTCCACGCCATCGTGGACCTGGACGCACCGGAGCTGGGGCGGGAGGAGGCGTTCCGCCAGTTGGGTGCGCGGATGGTGGACGGCATGGGGGAGACCCTGGTGGGCAAGGCCCTCTTCTCCCTGCTTCGTTTGATCGGACCCCGCCGGCTGGTCCAGCGACTCCCGCGGGATCTGGCCAGCTCCGACAACTACACCAACGCGACCCTGACCGAGTTGGGCCCGACTGAGTACCGGCTGTGGATGAACTCCAACCCCAGGTTGCCCGGCTACGCAGAGTCCCTGCTGGCCAGCATGCTGCGGTTGGGTGGCGCCAAGGACCCCAAGGTGGAGGTCACTCGCCAGACCGACACCGAAACCGAGTACCTGCTGCGTTGGACCTGAGTGCGGGCCTGCTCGACGCCGAGGTGCACGATGTTATTCGCATCGCCGTGCGGACCGGATCGAGGGACTGGACGGAGGCCCGACGGACGGCGACGTCGAGGGGTCTGATGGGCTGCAGCGAGCCGCCTGCAACCAGCAAGCGGAAGCAGCTGCGGTCCGACAGCAGTCTGTAGCGGTCAGTACGGCGCAAGTAGCGGGATCGTCTGTCTCCCGTTGCGGCGGTAGACGCGGAAGTCGCGATCCAGCGTCATCAAGGTGGAGCCGGTCTGTAACTCCATCAGTCGGACCAGCGACGCGTCCGCCAGCGACATGGGGACGTTTGCGTACTTGAGCATCAGCTTACGAAGAGCTCGTGCCTCCGGCGCAAGCTGCATTTCGACCTTGATGACCCCGCGTTCGAGAAGCTCAAACACGGCGTCGGCCCCTCCGCTGCGCCGCGACAGCAGGTGAAAGGCTTCGGTCAGCACCGGCTCAGTGGTGAGGAAAGGAGGCGCCAATCGGGTCCAGGCATCCTTTGCCCAAGCGTGATGACCATCCGCGCCATTGAGGAAGGCCACCAGCGGGCCGGTATCGAGAACGATCCGCTGCTTCATCCGGAACGACGCCGGCCGGATGCGTCCAGACCCAAGTCGTCAAGGTACTTGGGATTGATGGAGAGGTCAGCAGGGCCGTCAATGACCCCACACAGATCCGCCGCCAACTCCGCGGCGGATCCACTGGTCCAGTCGGGAGCGTCTTCTATGGCCTGCCGGATGACTTCGGAGCGGGTGGTTCCGCGTTCCTTGGCCAGACGGGCCACTTTGGCGGCCAGGCCGTGCGGCAGTTTGAGGGACACCAGCTGGCTGGTGTTGCGCTTCGTAGTACCCATCGGGCACTACGGTAATACGGAGAAGAGGGCGGTGCCAGACGGCGCGCGCGTGAGGGGGCCTAGGCCAGCGTCCCGGTCAACATGTCGCTCACAGACCAGGTAGGCGGCCTCCGATTCAGCGCCCAATCCACGGACCAAGAAGCGTGTTGAAACCGTCGTCGCCAAGCGGTCCGCCGCTGATCCTGTTCCAAGCTCCGGACTCGAGCAGGACTCCCAGGGGAATGGCAGGAAATGCCCGCTTGAAAAAGGTCACGAGGGACCCTTGGGAGAGGCCGCCCGCAGCCACGCTGTTCAAGAACTCGGCAAGCTGTACCGGCGTGCTTCGCGTTCCCTCAACTCGAAGAGCAAGCACAATCTCATCATCGTTCATCGAGGCAACTCCACGAGCACAACAGCAAGCCAACCATCATCGGTTGGCGGTTTGTCTCCAAGGAAGGAGCCTCGCACGCCGAGCAACCAAGCAGACATCCGACCGCGGGTGATCCTTGCGGTCCCTCGCCTGGATGGTGACCGTTTCCCGGCATGATCAAGGACACCCCGCTGTCGGAGGCCGGCGTCACCCGCGACGCGGCCGAGCGGGTCTCGCCCTTCCTGGTTCATGAGCGGCGCCGGGCCGACCTGGCGCGCCACTACCTGCCCAAGCAGTACGTGCTGTGGCCGGGGAACAAGTGCACCCTGCTCCGGGACGGGGTGGAGGCCTTCCCGGCGATGATCGAGGCCATCCGGGGTGCTCAGAGGAGCATCCGGCTGTGCGTCTACATGTTCATCGACGACCCGGTGGGGGACCTGTTCGCCCGCGAGCTGTCTGCGGCGGCCGGGCGGGGGGTAGAGGTCACAGTCTTCTATGACGCGCTGGGCTCGTTCTGGACGGCGCGGTCCTTCTTCCAGCGGATGCGCGACGCGGGGGTGGTGGTCCGGGCGTTCAAGCCGTTCTCGCTCAAGTTCTTCCGCTCGATGGTCTCTCGCGACCACCGCAAGCTGCTGGTGGTGGACGGCGAGCTGGCCTTCACCGGGGGAATGAACGTCGCCGCGATGTGGGCGCCGCTGGCCGAGGATGGCGGGGGCTGGCGGGACGATGTGCTGCGGATCGAAGGCCCGGTGGTGCAACAACTGGAACGGCGCTTCTCCGCCACCTGGCGGCTGCATGTGAACCAGCGGCTGGTCCGGTTCCGGGAGCTGTTGCACCGCCGCCGCACCCGCCCGCTTCGCTACCGGGGGGACACGGCGCTGGCGGTGCTCTCCACCCGGCGGGGAATCTACCGGGCGTACCTGCACGCCATCGAAAACGCCCGCAAGAGCATCCAGATCGCCAACGCCTACTTCGTCCCCGACCGCCGGATGGTGCAGGCGCTGAGGGACGCGGCCGCCCGCGGAGTCAAAGTCGAGCTGCTCGTCAACGCCCGCTGGGACCACCCGCTGCTGCACCACGTCTCCCGGGCCTTCTACGACCGGCTGCTTCCCTCCGGAATCCAGATCTACGAGTGGTGCTCCGGGGTCCTGCACGCCAAGACCGCGGTGGTGGACGGGATCTGGGGGACGGTGGGTTCGTTCAACCTCGAACGGACCAGCTTCCGGCTGAACCACGAGATGAACGTGGCCTTCGCCGACGCCCGGCTGGCCTCGAAGCTGGCGGAATCGTTCGCCCGGGACACCGCCCAGTGCAAGCCAGTGCTCCTGGGGGACTGGCAGCGGCGGCCCCGGTGGCAGAAGGCGCTGGAGCGCTTCTTGTACCTGTTCCGCAAGCTGGTCTGACCCCCGCTTCAGATCCAATTGCCGAAGTTCGGGGCCTTGCTATGAGAGGTCCAGATATGACCGACACGTTCAAGACCCAGGGGCAGCTGCAGGTCGGCAAAGAGAGCTACGAAATCTTCTCGCTGGCCAAGCTGGCCAAGCAGCACCCCGAGGTGGCGAAGCTGCCGTACTCGCTCAAGGTGCTTTTGGAGAACCTGCTCCGCTACGAAGACGGACGGGTGGTCAAGAGCGAGCACGTCCAGAAGCTTTTGGCCTGGAACCCCAAGGCCGAGCCGGACACCGAGATCTCCTTCCACCCCGCGCGCGTGCTGCTGCAGGACTTCACCGGCGTTCCGGCGGTGGTGGACCTGGCCTCGATGCGCGAGGCGCTGGCCAAGATGGGCGGCAACCCGGACCGGATGAACCCGCTGTTCCCCGCCGACCTGGTCATCGACCACTCGGTGCAGGTGGACTCCTTCGCCTCCACCAACGCGGTCAGCGAGAACCAGCATCTGGAGTACGAGCGCAACAACGAGCGCTACCAGTTCCTCCGCTGGGGCCAGCAGGCGTTCAAGAACTTCCGGGTGGTCCCGCCCAACACCGGCATCTGCCACCAGGTGAATCTGGAGTTCCTGGCCCCGGTGGTGTTCCAGGAGGGCAAGCGCGCCTATCCGGACACCCTGGTGGGCACCGACTCGCACACCACCATGATCAACGGCCTGGGCGTGGTGGGCTGGGGCGTGGGCGGAATCGAGGCCGAGGCCGCGCTGCTGGGCCAGCCGATCACCATGCTCATCCCCCAGGTGGTGGGCTTCCGGCTCAAGGGCAAGCTGCCCGCCGGCGCCACCGCCACCGACCTGGTGCTGACCTGCACCCAGATGCTGCGCAAGCGCGGCGTGGTCGGGAAGTTCGTGGAGTTCTTCGGCCCCGGGCTGGGCTCGCTGTCCCTGCCGGACCGCGCCACCATCGCCAACATGGCCCCGGAGTACGGCGCCACCATCGGCTTCTTCCCGGTGGACGCCGAGGCGCTGGCCTACATGCGCTTCACCGGCCGCAGCGAGGCCCAGGTGGCGCTGGCCGAGGCCTACTGCAAGGAGCAGGGCCTGTTCTCCACCCCGGACGCCCCGGAGGCCCAGTACACCGACGTGCTGGAGCTGGAGCTGGCCACGGTGGTGCCGTCGTTGGCCGGGCCCAAGCGCCCGCAGGATCGCGTCCCGCTCTCCGAGATGCAGGGCAGCTACCAGAAGCAGCTGATCGAGATGCTGCGCGGCGCCGGCCCCAAGGGAGAGGAGGACGGCCCCTCCAGCCCCAACCTCAAGCCGGGCGCGGTGGCCAATGTGCCCCCGCTTCCGGACGTGGCCCGCATCGGCGCCTCGGTGGACGTCAGCCAGGGTGTGATGAGCTACCGGCTGGGCCACGGGGCGGTGGTGATCGCCGCCATCACCTCCTGCACCAACACCTCCAACCCGGCGGTGCTGATCGCCGCCGGGCTGCTGGCCAGGAACGCGGTGGAGCGCGGGATCGACGCCAAGCCCTGGGTGAAGACCTCGCTGGCCCCCGGCTCGCGGGTGGTGACCGAGTACCTCAAGGAGGCCAACCTGCTGCCGTACCTGGAGGCGCTGGGCTTCCACGTGGTCGGCTACGGCTGCACCACCTGCATCGGCAACTCCGGTCCGCTGCCGGATCACGTGGCGGACGCGGTGGTGAAGGGGGACCTGGTGGTGGCGGCGGTGCTCTCCGGTAACCGCAACTTCGAGGGCCGGATCAACTCCCACGTGCGGATGAACTACCTGGCCTCTCCGCCGCTGGTGGTGGCCTACGCGCTGGCCGGCACGGTGGACATCGACCCGGACAAGCAGCCGCTGGCCAACGACCGCAACGGCAAGCCGGTGTACCTGCGCGACATCTGGCCCACCGACGAGCAGGTCCGCGACTACATCCGCAGCGCGGTGAAGCCGGATCAGTTCCGCAACCAGTACGCCCACGCCATGGACGGCGACGAGCACTGGCAGAAGCTGGCCGCCCCCAAGGGCAGCATCTTCACCTGGGACCCCAAGTCCACCTACGTGCGCCGGCCCACCTTCTTCGACGACATCCCCAAGGTCCCGCACCCGCTCAAGGACATCTCCGGCGCCCGGGTGCTGGCGGTGCTGGGCGACTCGGTCACCACCGACCACATCTCTCCGGCCGGCAACATCGCCAAGAACTCGCCGGCGGCGAAGTACCTGATGGAGAACGGGGTGGAGCCCAAGGACTTCAACTCCTACGGGTCCCGCCGCGGCAACCACGAGGTGATGATGCGCGGCACCTTCGCCAACATCCGGATCAAGAACCTGCTGATCCCGGGCGTGGAGGGCGGGGTGACTGTCCACCTGCCCACCAACGAGCGGATGTCGATCTACGACGCGTCGATCAAGTACCAGGCGGCCAAGACCCCGCTGGTGGTGCTGGCTGGCGCCGAGTACGGCACCGGGTCCTCGCGGGACTGGGCGGCCAAGGGAACGATGATGCTGGGGATCAAGGCGGTGATCGCCAAGAGCTTCGAGCGCATCCACCGCTCCAACCTGGTGGGGATGGGCGTGCTCCCGCTGCAGTTCGAGGCGGGCAGCGACGCGAACTCCCTGGGGCTGAGCGGCCACGAGACCTTCGAGATCTCCGGCATCGCCGAGGGCCTGACCCCCGGCGCCAAGCTGAAGGTGAAGGCGATCGCGGAGGGCGGGGCGGTCAAGGAGTTCACCGCCACCTGCCGGATCGACACCCCCAACGAGCTCGACTACTACCGGCACGGGGGCATCCTCCACTACGTGCTCCGCGGGATGGCCGCCAAGGCGTAGCGGAGCCTGGAATGACGGGACGCCTTCCGCCACCGACCCGGCTCTCCGCCGCGGAGGCGCGGGCGTTCCTGGTCGCCCATCACCACCTGGGCCGCCCCCGCTTCTCCAAGGGAGAGGCGGGCGCCCGGGAGGTGCTGCGGACGTTGCGCTGCATCCAGTTGGATCCGCTGGACGTGCTGGGCACCAACGCGGACCTGGTGGCGATGGCCCGGGTGGAGGGACTGACCCGCGGGGACGTGCACCGCGCGGTGTATCCGCACCATGCCTTCGAACACTTCGCCAAGGAGCGCTGCATCCTCCCGGCGGACGCCTTTCCCTACTACCGGGCGGCGGCGGCGGAGACGCCGTGGTGGAGCCTGGGCGAGCGGCTCAAGCGGCTGCCTCCTGGAGTGGTGGAGGAGGTGCTGGCCGAGGTGCGCGAGCGCGGGCCGATCACCCCCGATGGGCTGACCGACCGGGGCAAGGTCCAGGCGATGGACTGGAGCGGCTGGAAGGGCACCGGGAAGGCGGTCTCGATGGCGCTGGAGGTGCTGTGGACCCGCTGCGAGGTGGTGGTCTGCGGCCGCACCCAGGGCGGGAAGCTGTTCGATGTTCCGGAGCGGGCCTTCCCCCAGGTGGTGGCGCGGCATCCCTCGGAGTTCAACCGCTGGGCGGTGGCCGAGCGGGTCCAGGCGTCCGGGCTGCTGGCCAAGGGCGGCGGGCCGGCCTGGTCCATCCTCAGCAAGGTGAAGCGGGCGGGGATTCCGCAGCAATTGCTGGAGGAGGGGCTGGTGGAGGAGGTGGTGGTCGACGGCGCCTCTCGCTCCTATCTGGCGCCGGCCGGCTTCCGCTCGCGACGGCTACCCAGGCCGGACGGGAAGGTGCGGATCCTGGGACCGCTGGATCCGATGATCTGGGATCGCGGGCTGATCAAGCAGGCCTTCGGCTTTGACTATGTCTGGGAGGTCTACAAGCCGGCCCCCCTTCGCCGCTGGGGTTGGTACGTGGTGCCGCTGCTGCAAGGGGACGGCTTCATCGGCCGGATGGAGGCCGTGGTGGAGGGCCCGGTCCTCAAGGTGAAGAAGCTGTGGGCGGAGCCGGACGCGGTCTGGGACAACGACGCGGTGGACGAGGCGCTGGCCCGGCACGCGCGGAACTGCGGGGCGGAGAAGGTGTCCCGGCCCAAGCGGGTGCTGGGCAGCAAGAAGGCGGTCAGCACCCGCGTTCGCGGCTGAGCACGCCCGTCGCAGCACCCGCGTGCCCCTCGCCTCGGGTGCTGAAACGTCAGGAGGGTGGGAAGCCGAGGCCCTGCTGGATCTCCTCGGGGCTCAACACCCGATAGGTCCCCACCGGGACGTCGCAGTGGATCTTCCCGATCGCCTCGCGGTGCAACTTGGTCACCGGCAGGCCCACCTCCCCCAGCATCCTCTTCACCTGGTGGTTGCGGCCCTCGGTGAGGGTCAGCGCCACCACTCCCGGCTCGCGGAGCTTCGCCTTGGCGGGCCGGGTGAGGCCGTCGTTCAGCTCCATCCCCCGGCGCAGCGGCTCCAGCTTGGCGTCGGTCACCGTCCCCAGCACCTGCGCCAGGTAGGTCTTGGAGAGGTGGGTGTCCGGATGGGTGACGTGCGCCACCACCCGCTCGTCGTTGGTGAACAGCAGCAGCCCGGTGGTGTTGCGATCCAGCCGGCCCACCGCGTGCCAGTGGTATCGGGCGTGGTCCCGGGTCAGCACCTTGCGGAGCTCCTGGAACACGGTGCCCACGCCGCTCTGATCCACCGCCGAGGTCACCACTCCCTCCGGCTTGTGGAAGGCCAGCACCAGCACCGGGGCGGCCAGTGACACCGGTCGCCCATCGAGGAAGATCGGGACGTCGGCCGGCACCGGGGCCAGTGGCTCGCGGACGGTCCGGGGTCCGATCCGCACCCGCCCGGCCTTGATCGCCTCTTCGGCTTCCTCCACCGAAAGGATCCCGGCGCGGGGCAGTGCGCGTCCGATCCAGTCCGGCTTTCCCTGGGGTGAGACCGGGCGCTCTTTGCCGGCGGCGCGCGCGGCCTGCAGCCACTTGGGAACCTTGGGGGCCTTGGCCATCGCGACTTGCTACCAGGGGTCCTTGGACCGCCGCATCGCCTTCTTCTCGCCGGTCTTCTTCTTGCCGGTCAGCCGGCGCTCCTTGGAACCGCGGGTGGGCTTGGTGGGCCGGCGGGGCTTGGGGACGAAGGTCAGCTGCTTGAGTCCCTGGCGAAGGCGCTCCAGCGCCACCCCGCGGTTCTGCAGCTGGCTGCGACGTTCGGTGGCGGTGACCGACAGCTCGGTCCTCGGGTGGCTCATCCGCACGCCGCTCTCGGTGGTGTTGCGGTGCTGGCCGCCTGGCCCGCTGGCGATGAAGAACTCCACCTGGCACTCGCCGGCCAGCGCGTCGTCATCCAGGGCCAGGGCCCGGCGGGCCTCGGCGCGTCGTTGGGGGGATACCGGAATCATTTGCCTCTCCACAGTCGCAGGCTGCCAGCGACGGTCAATCTCTGTCCGCCTGACCGCCCAGGGAAGACCTCCCGGTAGGGGGCTGTGTGGAAGCCGCCAGGCAGGTCGGCGCAGTCGGTTTAGATCCTCGCTTCGCCTCGTCCGTTGAAGCACTCCGTCCCCTTCCTGGAGTCACCCATGCGCACGATGCTCGCGGTCACCGTGGTCCTCGCCCTGCTGTCCCCCTCCGCCCAGGCCCAGTACTCGCGGGCGGCCGGCCAGAACGCACCCACCCAGGCGGTGGAGCGGGAGGTGAGGGACGAGTCCACCGGCAGGGTGAGCAAGCAGACCTTCGTGGAGCCGGTGGCCAAGGATGGCCACGGCAACGCCCGCGGCAACGACTTCGACCTGGCGGTGGACGGGGCCTTTGATGGTCAGACCATCGCGGTGATCCACCTGTACCTGGATGGCCAGTTCGACTTCAGCCTCCCCAAGCAGGCGCTGAAGGAGAAGGGGTTCTCGCTCTACCGGTGGGTGGGCAAGGCACCCTCGCCCAAGGAGCTGGAGGAGGCGCTGAAGAAGTCCTGCCAGCTGTGGATCATCGCCGACAGTCAGCGGCACCTGAACGACGAGCACGCCACGATCATCAAGCGCTTCTTCGACGCCGGCCACGGGGTCTACATCTGGGGCGACAACGAGCCGTACTACGCGGACGCCAACTTCATCGCCCAGAAGCTGTTCGGCGCCAGCATGAGCGGGAACCTGATGGGGGATCAGACGGTGGGGCTGGAGAAGGCGAAGGGCGGACAGACCGTGGGCCTCAAGCGCCGGCACCTGCTCTCCACCGGGCTGGAGTACATCTACGAGGGAGTGACCATCGCCACCATCGCGCCCAACGATGCGCTGCAGCCGCTGATCTACGGCTCGGCCGGCAACCTGGTCGCCGCCTACTACGAGAAGGGCGGCAAGCGCGCGATCCTGGATGGCGGCTTCACCCGGCTCTACGTGAAGTGGGACACCGCCGGCACCGGTCGCTACGTGAAGAACGCCGCCGCCTGGCTGGTCAACGCAGAGCGCTTCGGCACCGCGGTGCTGGGACCCGCGGCCCGCACCGAGCAGGGCGGCGCGGCGGGCGGCTCGCGGTAGAGCCAAAAGCAAAAAGGGGACAGGCTACATTTCCCGGCACCGGAATTGCTGCTGCGCAACCTGGATGCCGGGAAATGTAGTCTGTCCCCCTTATTGACGCTTCGGGTCGAGGTCATCGGCGAAGCGGCCGATCAGGCTGATCCCGGTGGCGTAGCGGATGATGAAGCGCTCACTGGCCAGGGGCAGCGCCTCCGGGAGGTCGGGCCGACTTCGCTTCAGCTCGCGGATGAAGCCCTTGATCTCCACCGGCTCCTCTCCGATCCACACCCAGGCCTGGACGTGCAGCGGCGGGGCGAGGTGGATCAGCGAGCCCTGGGAGAGGAGCTTGTAGGAGGTCAGCTCGAACCGGGCGGGGATCACCAGGTCGTTCTTGGAGTTGCTGCCCACCCAGATGGTGGCCCCGGGGAGGAAGCGGCCTCCGGCGATGGGCGCGGCGCCTTCCAGGGCCGCGAGCACCAGCGGTCGCTCGGCGAGCTCTCGCGCGGGGTGGAGTTGGGGATCGTTCATGGGAACGGACCCAGGCTAGCGCCTCCTCCACGCCCGGTCTGCGTCGCTGTTCTCCCCAAGCGTGGTCCGGTGAACGGGACCGCTGCACTGAACAGCACGGCCCACGTTCAGTCCCGGGTCACTGCCTGCAGCACCTTCTCCCGGCGCGCCACCAGCAGGCTCTCCGCGCGAGGGAGGCTGGCGCGGTAGATCATCCAGGCCAGCGCTCCGCAGAGGGAGACGGTGAGGAAGGTCCTTGCGTCTGTCCCGTCCTTCCCCTCCAGCCGCAGCGCCCACACCCAGGGCAGCGCGCCAAGGCTGGCCGCGGCCACCCCCAGCATCGAGGCCGCGAAGGGGAGCTTGTCCCTCCGCTTGAGGGAGGCGTGAAACCTGGTGGGGAAGGCCAGCGAGAGGAAGTTGCCCGCGGTCAGCAGCACCGGCAGCAGCGAGGCCACCCCCGCCAGCGCGCAGGCCAGATCCCAGAGGGATCCCTGTCCGAAGTAGAGCCGGTAGAACGCGGCCACCAGCAGGGCCAGCCCGGCGGCGGCGCCGGCGTGGACGCGGTTCTTGGCGCGCAGCACCTGACCCAGCTCCACCGGGGCGGCCAGGATCGCCGCCAGCCCGTGGCCGTCGTACGCGAACATGTTCTGCGAGAAGGTGGAGGCGATCACCACCGCGCCGTACAGACACAGTCCACCCATCACCCAGGCGTCGGCGCTGGCGCCCAGCAGATAGACGAACAGCTCGCGGCCGGAGAGCAGCTTGAGCAGGATCGCCAGCAGGAAGGGCACCGAGGCCAGCAGCCGCGCGCGGGGGTTGTTCCACAGGTCCAGCGCCTCCCGCATCACCAGGGTGCGGAACTGGGTGGGGGTGGTGGCAAAGGGATTGCGGCTCCGCCCCCGGGGCGAGGGGCCGGATCTCCCCACCCGGTGGTAGAAGCGCAGCAACAGCCGGTGGGCCAGGTACAGGCCCAGCCCGGAGAAGAGCAGGGTGCCCACCAGGTCCGCCACCGCGGTGCGGACCCTGCCGTGGGACAGCGCGATCAGCGAGTCACCGAAGAACCCGGGCGGCACCCGGGACAGCGCCAGGGCCGCGTTGACCAGCACGGTGAGATCCATCGCCCCCGCGTCGCCGGCCACCGCGTACAGCCAGGAGACGTCGATCGGCGGGATGAAGGACGCGCCCACCAGCAGCAGCACGAAGCCTCCGCCGATCAGCTCCGCGTTGCGCTCGTTGCGCAGCACGTTGAGGACCAGGTGCAGCCCCACCCGGCTCCAGGTGGCGTTGAGCAGCACGAAGGCCACGAAGGAGAGCACGCCCAGCCAGGGCCGCGCCATCGGATGCACCGAGGCGTAGCCCAGGGCGGCGCCCACCACCGGGGAGTAGAAGAAGATCGCCCGCGGCTCCAGCAGCGAGGCCAGGGTGGAGGCGATCATCAGCCGGAAGGGCGTGATCGGATACGCGGCGTAGCGGGACAGCTCGCTGTGGTCGTCCACGCCCGCGGAGAGGATCGGCCAGGTGCACCACACCGCGGCGGTGACGAAGCAGAGGATGTTGAGGATGAACGCCTCCCACGCCGGCTGGGTGGAGACGAACTGCAGCCGCATCAGCCAGTAGAAGCCCAGCCCCAGGGTCAGCCCGGGCGCGGAGGAGGCGGCGAACGCCAGCACCGCCAGCGCGCGGCTCTGCCGCTTGCCGTTGAAGCCGATCGCCAGCCGCAGTCCCCACAACAGCAACAGGTGCTGGAGGAAGCCGGGCGCGCGCGCCTGGGCGGGGCCGCTCATGCGGTCTCGCGGCGGAACCCGGAGGCGGCCGGCTCCTCTGGTGGGGGAGCGCCATAGAAACCCAGGCGGGCGTTGCGGGAGGCGGGCACCCCGATCAGCTTCTCGAACACCCCCTCCAGGCTCCGGGCCGAGTGCCGGTCCTTCAACTCCGCCACCGAGCCCTGGTCCACCATCCGCCCGGCGCGGATCACCCCGGCGTGGGTGGCCAGCCGGTCGGCGATCTCCAGCACGTGGGTGGTCAACAGCAGGGTCACCCCGCGCCGGGAGAGCTCGGTGAGCAGCTCGCGGATCACCCCGGCCGCCAGCACGTCGATCCCCTCGAAGGGTTCGTCCAGGAACACCAGGTCCGGGGCGTGGATCAGCGAGGCGGCGATCGCCAGCCGTCGGCGCATCCCCTTGGAGTATTCGCCCACCAGCGCGCCGGCCTTGTAGGTCAGCTCGGTGATCGTCAGCAGCTCCTCGGCGCGGGCGGCGGACTCGTCTCCGGAGAGGTCGTACATCCGCCCGCAGAAGGTCAGGTACTGGCGGCCGGTCAGCCGCTCGAACAGCGACAGCTCCTCCGGCACCACCCCGATCCGGGTCTTCACCGCCATCGCCGAGCGGCCGGCGTCCATCCCCAGGATCTCCACCTGTCCCTCGTCCGGGGCATAGATGCCGGTGAGGATCGCGATGGTGGTGGACTTGCCAGCGCCGTTGGGTCCCAGGAAGGCGAAGAACGCGCCCCGCTCGATGGTCAGGTCCAGCCCGGAGATCGCCGCGAAGTCACCGAACCGCTTCACCAGTCCACGGGCGCGCACGGCCGGAGCCGGCGCTGCCATCGGGTTCGTCATGCTCCAGAGCAGACCACAGAGAGCCGGTCCTGGGCATCCGCCGCCCGGCGGACGGTAGCCAAGCCGCGCACATCCGGGAGCCACCACTCCCTGCGCGGGACATTGCATTCGCCGTTCTCATCACCCACAAGCACCGGATGAACGAAGCCCCACGGATGGATGGCGGCCGGCGGGCGCGCGGCTTCACCCAGGACCGGACGGTGGTCGACCATCAGCTGGCGCCGGGGACGTTGCGGCGGATCCTCTCCTTTGCCCGCCCCTACCGGGGCCTGCTGGTCTGGTTCGTGGGGCTGATCCTGGTAGACGCGCTGGTCGGCGCGGCCCAGCCCTGGCTGTTCAAGGAGATCATCGACCGGGGGGTGATGCAGGGAGATCGACGGCTGGTGATCCTCCTCGCCTCCGGGGTGGCCGGGCTGGCGCTGCTCTCCGCCGGACTGGGACTGCTGCAGCGCTACCTCTCGGCGGTGATCGGCCAGGGGCTGATCCACGACCTGCGCACCCAGGTGTTCGACCATGTCCAGCGGATGTCGATCGCCTTCTTCAGCCGGACCCAGACCGGCGCGCTGGTGAACCGGCTCAACGGCGACGTGCAGGGCGCGCAGCAGGCCTTCACCTCCACCCTCTCCAGCGTGGTAGGCAACGTGGCCACCACCATCACGGTGATCGCGGCGATGCTCGCGCTCTCCTGGCAGTTGACGCTGCTGGCGCTGGCGATGGTGCCGCTGTTCGTGCTCCCCGCCCGCTTCGCCGGGCGCAAGCTGGCGGACATCACCCGCGAGCGCTACGCGCTGACCGGGGACATGGCGCAGACGATGACCGAGCGCTTCAACGTCTCCGGCGCGCTGCTGGTAAAGCTGTTCGGCCGGCCGGACGCGGAGGCCGCCGAGTTCACCGCCCGCGCGGCAAGAGTGAGGGACATCGGGATCCGGGCCGCGGTGTACTCGCGGGTGCTGGTCACTCTGCTGGGGTTGCTGGCGGCGCTGGCCACCGCGTTCGTGTACGGGTTCGGTGGCCTGATGGCGATCGGAGGAACCCTGGGGATCGGGACGGTGGTGGCGCTCTCCGCCTACCTGGGCCGGCTGTATGGGCCGATCACTTCGCTCTCCAATCTGCAGGTGGACGTGATGACCACCCTGGTCAGCTTCGAGCGGGTTCTGGAGGTGCTGGACCTGGCGCCGCTGGTGACCGACGCCCCCGGCGCCCGCCCGCTGCGCGCCGACGCCGCCAGCATCGAGTTCCAGCAGGTGGCCTTCCGCTACCCGTCGGCGGCCGAGGTCTCGCTGGCTTCGCTGGAGTCGGTGGCCCGGCTCTCCGACAGCCCGGGGGAGCAGGTGCTCAACGAGGTGTCCTTCAAGGCCGAGCCGGGGCAGTTGATCGCGCTGGTGGGTCCGTCCGGCGCCGGGAAGACCACCCTCACCCAGCTGGTCTCCCGGCTCTACGACGTGACCGGCGGGCGGATCCTGATCGGAGGGGAGGACGTCCGGGAGGTCACCCAGGCCTCGCTGCGGGAGGCGATCGGCGTGGTCACCCAGGACTCGCACATGTTCCACGCCTCGCTGCGCGCGAACCTGACCTATGCGCGTCCGCAGGCCACCGAGGCGGAGCTGTGGCAGGCGCTGGAGGCGGCGCAGATCGACGGGCTGGTGCGGGCGCTGCCCGACGGGTTGGAGACGGTGGTCGGTGACCGCGGCTACCGGCTCTCCGGCGGCGAGCGGCAGCGGCTGGCGATCGCCCGGCTGTTGCTCAAGGCGCCGCGGATCGTGATCCTGGATGAGGCCACCGCCCACCTGGACTCGGAGTCGGAGGCCGCGGTGCAGCGGGCCCTCAAGACCGCGCTGGCGGGGAGGACCTCGCTGGTGATCGCCCACCGACTGGCGACGGTTCGGGAGGCGGATCAGTTGCTGGTGATGGCAGGCGGGCGGATCGTGGAGCGGGGACGGCACGAGGCGTTGCTTGCCCAGGGAGGCACGTACTCGGAGCTGTATCGGACCCAGTTCGGGGTGCAGGAGTCGCGGGTAGGGGCGGGGTGAGCGAGGAACGGCCCGCCCGGTCCCGCGGACCAGGCAATCCGGCGAGTGCAGGAATACGGGAACTTGCTAGCATCGCCCGCCGTGATTTCGCCCCGTCCGCTTCTGCTTTGCCTTTTGCTCCTGTTGCCCTGGTCGGTTCGGGCCACCACCCCGATCGTGCAGTATCCGGTCCAGGGGAAGGTGCCTGCCTCCTCCCTGCGCTCCGCCACCGACCTGATCTTGGGAGGCGTCCAGTTCAGCAAGGGACGGGGAGGCTTCGAGCCGGGCAGTCCGTTCCTCCTTCCCGCAGCTTGCAGCCCGGTCACCAGCGCCTGTCTGGCGGCGCTGGGCAAGGGACAGCATGTCCTGTACGCGGACGCCAAGGCCAAGGAGGACGGCCAGGTGTTGGTCACGGTGTGGCTGGTCTCGCCGGCAGGGGAGCGGAGCCGTCCGGTGCGCTTCGAGTTTGATCCCTTCTTGCAGAATGCCCGCTCCGGGTACCAGGCAATTGCCCTGCTGGAGCAGCAGGCCCAGGGGGTGGGCCAATCCGCGGAGGCGAGTGTTCCCACTTCACCTTCCCCCGTCCGGACCCCCTCGCAGGCTGGACCCTCCGAAGCGGTCGCCGCTGCGTCTGGAACGACGCCGCCCGGTGCGTCGGAGCCGGTCGCCGCTGCGACCGGACCGACGGCCGCCTCGCCGCAGAGTGCGCCAGAGCCGCTGGCTGCTGCGACCGGACCGACGGCCGCCTCGCCGCAGAGTGGGTCCGAGCCGGCGGGTTCGCTCTCCACCTCTTCCTCGACTGCGCCACCCACCGCGGTCTCCCTCTCCGACCCGGAGCCGCCCCATCCCTCCGCCTGGCTGTCCACCGCGGGCAACATCGGCACCTACGGGGGCCTGGGGGTGCTCGCCGGTGGGGCCGTGTTCGGGCTGCTCAGCCGGAGCATCCATGACGATCTCTCCGCCCGCTATCAGGCGGGCGCACTCCGCGCCTCCGATGCCGGGAAGTACCAGCAGGTGCGGACCTTCAACCTGCTGGCCAACAGCCTGATGATCGGCGGCGCGGTGGCCAGCGCGGTGGGGCTCACCTTTTGGGCGCTGGCTCCCTCGGCCTCGCCTGCTCCGGGTGGCGGCACCATCTCTGTCTCTGGACGGTTCTGACAATGATGCGACTGCTCCCGACGATCCTGCTGGTCTCCCTGGCGATGGGCTGCACCTTCACCCCGCCGGGGGAGTGCCAGAGCGCCGAGGACTGTGTCTTCGGCGCCCGCTGCGAGACCGGGGTTTGCGTGATGGGCTGCGACGCCGACGAGCACTGCGCCGGGGACTGGGAGCGGTGTGAATCCTCCACCCGGCGCTGCGCGCTCCGCGAGGGCCGCTGCTCCAGCCAGGCGCAGTGCGAAACCTGGGAACTGTGCGGAGAAGGCCACACCTGCGAGACCTCCCCCAACCTCTGCGCGGAGGAATCCGACTGCGGCAGCCACGAGGACTGCAACCTCTCCACCCACCTCTGCCAACTGCAGGAGGGCCGGTGCAACTCGGTGGAGGATTGCGGATACGGAGCCACCCCCTGGGCCTCCTGTGACGGCGCGAGCTACTGCACCTACGCGCCCGCCGATGACGTGATGATGTGGGGCACCCTCTCCGAGGGGGCCTGCTACCGGGACGCCGTCTCTCCGGTGGAGTTCCCGGAGCGGGCCAAGGCGGGGTTCGGCTGCTACACCGGCATCTTCAACAACGAGTACGCAGTGCTGCTGCCCTCGGGAGGGATCGTCTACTTCGAGAAGGGCGGGACCACGAGCAGGTTGAGGATCTTCACCCCGGACCGCTTCACCTGGCGGGAGGCAAGCGAGTATTGGGAGTATCCGATCAGCCCGTACGACAACGACCCGATTGTCCCCACCCCAGGGTGCGGGGAAGGTTCCCCCTACTCGGTGGTGGTGCAGGCGGGCACCTCCCGGATTCTGTACACCTGCTTGGGGAGCGCGAACGACTGGTACGACACCGCGGGGAACCTCCTGGTCACCGGATGGGTGCAGGCCTGGAACCAGGACGGACTGTTCCTGAGGGGTTTGACCTCACTGGAGGTCGTCGACGCCACCGGAGCCAGCACCCCAGTCACCGGGCTTCCGGCCTCCTTCGGGTTCCTGGATGCCAGGGCGGATGGGAGTGGCTTCTGGATTGCCCTGGCGAAAGACCCCGATGACTCGCCCGAGCGCTGGAGGGTCGACGCCGCGGGAGTGGCCACCCGGCAGGTGGTGTATGCGGATCCCCCAAGCGAGGCTCCGGCCGAAAGCTATTCGGGGCTCCTCTCCCGGAGCGGGGCGCTGTATCAATCGGTCTATACCAACGGTCCCCTCGGAGACACGGTGGTCCGGCGCTCGGCGGATGGCTCCACCGCGGCGATCGTCTACTCGGAAGGCGACATGCCGGAGGGCTCCAATGACTTCTCCGAGCGGACGCTGCGGCTCTACACGCTGATGCACATCTCGTATCTGTTCGCCGGCCCCTGACCGACGCGGGCCCTGGGCCCTCCATGCGCGCAACCCCCCGGCCCCCGGCCGATCTGATCATCATCGGCGGCGGCGCTTCGGGCACCGCGCTGGTCCGGGCCCTGGCCGCCTCGCGCGCGTCGGGTGCACCTCCGCTCCGGGTGGCGCTGGTGGAGCGCACCGCCTCGCTGGGCCCGGGCCTGCCCTACACCGAGACCGCGGACGCGTTCCACACCATGGGTCGGACCGCCACCCTGCGACGGGACAAGGGGCTGCAGCTGGAGCGCCGGTTCACCGCCGCCGCCGCCCGGCTGCGGGAGACCGGAGCGGCGCTGGACCTGCACACCACCACCGAGGCCACTGCCCTGGTTCGTGGCGGGGACGGCTGGGAGGTGGAGGCCTCCGCTGGGGTGTTGAGCGCACCCCGGGTGGTGATCGCCACCGGGCACTGGCACGTGGGCCGGCTGGCGCACCTGCGGCGCTGGGTGGACTGGCGCTGGGACGTGCGCGCGCTGCACGCCGCCATCGCCGACGAGGAGGACGTGGTGGTGCTGGGAATGGGGCAGTCCGGCCTGGACGCCGCGCTGTCCCTGGCCGAGCGACGCCGGCACTTGCCTCGGCCGGGGAGGATCCAGCTGGTCTCCCGCACCGGGCTGCTGCCCTCGGTGTTCGGTCAGGTCGCCACCGCCAGCGCGACTTTGGCCACCCGCAATCTGGAGTCGCTGCTGCGGTCCTCCACCGTGCTCCTCACCGACATCGTGGCCGCGGTGCGCGCCGACACCCTGGCGTTGGCGGGCCCCGGGACGACACTTCCGGAATGGGACCTGGCGGCGTTGCGCGCCCACGCGGCGACTGACGATCCGCTGCGGCTCTTCCGCGAGGAGCTGACCGCCGCCCAGGCCTCCCGTCAGTCGCGGGAGGAGATCCCCTGGCATCCGGTGCTCTGGCACGGGATGCACTTCTTCCATCCGCTGATGGCGCGGCTGTCGGCGGAGGATCGTCTGCTGCTGGCCTCCTGGTGGACCCCGGTGATGCGGCACCTGGAGGCGATCCACGTCGGTGCCGCGACCCGGTTGCTGGAGTTGATCGACGCGGGGCTCATCCGCGTCACCGGGCTGGGCGAGTCACTCACGGTGGGCGAGGATCCCACGGACGCCTGGGTGCGCGGTCCTCGGGGAGAGGTCCGCGGCCAGAGGCTGCTGGACACCCGCGGTCCGGATCCCCGGCTGGCGCTCTCCGACGATCGCTTCCTGCACTCGGTGCTGGCCACCGGAGCGGCCACGGCGGGGAGGGTGCCCTTCGTGGAAGGTTCGGCCCCGCGCCAGATCCCGCAGGGCTGGAGCGTGGAGACTCGTGGCGGCACGGACTGGCTGATCACCGGCGGGCTGTGGGTGGACCCGGAGACCTTCGCGGTGCGCGATGAAGAGGGGAGATCCCACGGGCTCTACACCCTGGGGCCGCTGACCCTGGGCCAGTTCCCCTTCTACGCCGGCCTGTGGGCCACCGGTCGGGCCGCAGAGCGCATCGTCGCTTCGCTGGACTGACCGGACTTGCGACTGGGATTGAGGCGCTCGGTTGGGCGACCCGGCGACTGCAATCGCCGGGCCCAAGAATGTAGCCTGTCCCCTTTATTGACTGGGTGCGTTGGCTAGAGCGCCAGCCCCAGCTCCTTGAGGAAGTTGCGCAGTGCCTCGGAGCGGACCTCCCGGCGGCGGCGGGCGGAGGCGGCATGGAGGGTCTCCGCCACCACGTTGGCCGGGGTGTTGCGATCCAGCAGCCAGGCGGTCCGCCCTTCGATGGCGACCACCGCGGTCTCGGTCTGGTGGAAGCGGCCCATCCCCAGCAGGTGCGGCGCGGGACCTCGCTCGCGGATCGCGGCCAACAGCTCGCGGGCCGTCTCCGGGGAGAGCTCGGCGTTGAACAGCACCAGGTCCAGATCTCCTCCTTCGTCCTGGACCGCGCTCAGCTCCGGCAGGGGGATCAGCTCCACCCCGGGCAGCGAGGAGGGCAGCTCCACCCTCTCGAAGAGGCCGATCCGGATCGGCGACTTCCCCGACGGCTGGAAGGCGGTCAGCAGCGCGGAGATCGCGGCGTGCGCGGTGCCCTGGGCCGGCGCCTTCTTCACCAGCTCCGAGGCCAGCTCCACCAGCAGGCGCTCACCCCGCTCGGCGATCCGCAGCAACTTCTGGCGGGAGAGGGCGCCCGAGACGCTCTCCCGCAGGGTCTTCACCTCCCGCACCGGCTTGAGCAGGTAGTGGGTGGCGCCCACCCGGATCGCCTCCGCCGCGGACTCCGGGGAGGGGTAGCCGGTGACCACCATCGCGTCGATCCCCGGGTACTGCTGCCGGGCCTGGCGGATCACCTCCAGCCCGTCCTGGTCGGGGAGGTTCTTGTCGCAGACCAGGAAGTCCACCTTCACCTTCTCCAGCAGCTTGAGGGCAAAGGCGGCGTCGGCGGCCTCGTAGATCTTGATGTTCGCCACCGACTCCAGCACCGCCCGGGTCATCCGTCGCACCGCGGGCTCGTCCTCCACCAGCAGCACCGGGTTGTTGCGCTCCTCGCGGACCAGCGGCTCCAGCTGGGTGAACGCCCGGCCCCGGGCCTCCGCCCAGGGGTCCTGCTCCGCCGAGCGGCTGTGCGCCACCTCCGTCTGCAGGGTGGCCGCCACCGGCGCCACTTCCGCGCGCGCGGCTCCCTCCCGGGGGAGGAGGATGGAGAACGCGGTCTTGGCGCCGTCCGGCAGCCGGGACGCCTCCACCAGGTTCAAATCGCCGCTGGGACGCAGCAGCTCGCGGGAGAGGTACAGGCCCAGCCCGGTGCCCTCCTCCTTCTTGGTGGTGAACAGCGGCTCGAACAGCCGGTCGCGGATCGAGGGGTCGATTCCCGAACCCTGATCGGAGATCAGCAGCTCCACCCGATCTCCCTGCACCCGGGCCCCGACCCGGATCACCCCCGGACGGCCCTTCTGGGCGTCGCGGGCGTTGGCCAGCAGGTTGATCAACGCGTGCAACAGCTGCCGCCGGCGGGTGACCACCCGCGGCAGATCCGAGGGGAGATCGCTGACCAGCTTCACCCCCGGCGGCAGCCGGCTGAAGTAGCGGGCGGCCTCGGCCACCAGCGGGCCCACCTCGCAGGCCTCCTCCTCGGTGGAGTGGGTCCGCAACAGCGCCGCATGGCGGTCCAGCAGGTCCGCGATCCGCTGCGCCTGGCCGGAGATCTCCCCCACCCACTCGCCCACGTAGGGCGAGTCCGGGGTTTCCTTCATCAGCTCCGCCAGCCCGATCAACGGCGAGAGGCACTGGCGCAGCTCGTGGATGAAGGCGGCGGTGCCCAGGGAGGCCTCGGCGAAGGCCGCCGAGCGCAAGACCCGGTCGTGCAGCTGGCTAAAGCCGCTGCGCAGCTCCACCGCGCGGTCGAACAGCAGCCGCTCTCCGTCCTCCAGGGTGTTGCGCACCGTGTTCAAGGCGGCGGGAGGCTGTGAGCCGGGATCGTTGACGTCCAGGGCGCGCAGCGCGGCGTCGATGGCGGGGGTGGGCTTCATCGCTTACCTCAGGTGTGGCTTGGGGGGGGCGGCGGGGAGGACGACGGTCACCGTGGTGCCGACGTTCTCCTCGCTCTGGATGGAGATCTTGCCGCCGTGGTTCTCCACGATGCGGTGACAGATGGACAGCGCCAGGCCCTTGCCGGACCAGGACTGCTTGGTGGTGAAGAAGGGGTTGAAGATCCGCTCCAGGTTCTCCCTGGGGATCCCCCGCCCGGTGTCGCTGACCTCGATCATCACCGCCTGGCCGTCGATCACCGAGGTGGCCAGGGTGATGCAGGGTTCGCTGCGACCGTGCACCGCGTTCACCGCGTTGGAGAGCAGGTGGCCGAACACCTCGCGCAGCGCGGGTTCGTCGCCCAGGACCAGGGCGTTGCTCTCCTGGAATTTGCGGGCCACCTCGATCCCGCTCAGCGCCGGCTCGCGGGTGCTGACCACCTTCTCCAGCACCCCGTGCACATCCACCGGGTTCAATCCGCCCCGCTGGGCCTCGGAGAGCGCCTGCAGGTCGCGGACGATGTTGGAGATCCGCAACGCCTGGTCCTGCATGTCGGAGAGCATCCGGTGGGTGGGGTGCTCCTCGGAGGTGTCCATCAACAGCAGCTGGGCGTTGCCCAGGATCGCCGCCAGCGGGTTGTTCACCTCGTGGGCCAGCCCGGCGGACAGATCCCCCACCGCCGCCAGCCGCTGGCTGCGCAGCAGCTGCTGCTGGGCCAGCTTCAGCTCCCGGGTGCGCTCCTCCACCTGTTCGCGCAGCTCCTCGTTGAAGCGCACCAGCTTGCGGTTGGCGTCCTCCACGCTGTGGCCCATCTCGTTGAAGACCTTGGCCAGGTGGCCCAGCTCGTCGTCGCGGCGCAGCGCGATCCGGTGGGCGAAGTTGCCGCGGGTGAACTCCCGGGCGCCGTGGGCCAGCGCCGCCACCGGGCGGGCCAGGATCTGGCTGAGCAACGGCGCCATCACCCCCACCAGCACCAGCGCGCCCAGCAACACCCAGGCGGTGGCCCGGAACAGCTGATCCAGCGGCGCCATCGCCTCCGCCCTCGGGCGGGCGATCACCGCCGCCCAGCCCAGCCCGGGGACGGTGCTGTGCGCGGCGCGGTACACCACCCCGTCCGCCTCCAGCTCGATGATCCCCTTGCTGCCCCCCTGGAGCACCCCGCCCATCGCCGCGCCCAGCGGGTGGGGGGAGGCCCTCTCCTCGGAGGAGCCGTCGACGATCACCCTCCCGTGGCGGTCCAGCAGGAACGCCCGGGTCCCGCGCTCGTACAAGGAGAGGTGCGCGCGCAGGTCGTCCAGCCGCAGCTCCGCCGCCAGGCTCAGCCCGCCGCCGGCCGGGGCGGCCACCACCACCGCGATCGCCGCGCTCTGGCGGGGGCCGGTGAAGTAGGGCTCGGAGAGCAGGTACCGGCGCGAACCCTGGGCGGAGGCCAGCACCCGGGCGGCGCGGGCGTAGAAGGTCGCCGCCTCCTCCGCGCTCACGGTCGGGTGCCGCTTGAACCGCGGCTCCTGCCGGCCAAAGGCCTCCGGGTCGTCCACGAACACCGTGGCCTGCACGTTCCCGCCCGCGTCCAGCAACGCCGCCACCGACATCCGGTCCCGGCGCAGGAAGGCGCGGGTGAGGAAGTCCTGGGTGGCGGCGGCGGAGAGCGCGGAGGGGTCCTCGGAGGCCAGGGTCAGCGCCAGCTCGTCGCCCAGCGAGTCCAGGTAGCCCTGGGTGTATTCGGCCTCCGCCTGGGCAGAGCGGGTGTGCAGCGCCTCCACCAGGTCCGAGAGCGCGTGCTCGGACGTCCGGTAGGAGAGCACCCCGGCGATCGCCACCGGCGCCGCCGCCGCGAAGAGCAGCAGCAGCAGCAGTTTTCGGCGGATGGTCATCCGGAGATCCGGGTGAGGCGGCCCTGGGGGTGCACTGCCTCCAAGTACGCTGAAGGCAGGGGTCCGGTCGAGCGGTGGACCCGCCACCGACGCCCGAACGCTTGCTCGACGACATCCCGGGCGAGCCCCGGCCTGTGAGAGGGGTGGAGGGGCATGTCAGAAGGGGAGCCGGTAGCCCAGGGCCACCGAGAGCGCGGAGCGCTGGCCGGCCAGGGAGGCCTCGGCCGTGGCCAGCGGGGTCAGGTTGAACCGGACCTGGGACATCAGCAGCCCCGGCCCCAGCGCGTAGCCGCCCCCCAGTCGCAGGTGGCCTCCCAGCGCCAGCCCCGAGCGGGTCTCCCCCGGCAGGTGGCTGAAGCGGGCGCGGACATGGTGGGCGTCCAGCCCGCCGCCCAGGTAGAGGTGGGCCCGGTCGTCTTCGTACAGCGTCCAGCGGGGACCCAGGAACACCGAGGCGGAGAACAGGTGGCCGACAAACGCGGTGGCGCCCAGCCGGTTCAGGGCGGTCCCCTCGAACGGCCCGCTCCAGGCGGCGGCCAGCGCCAGGGTGGCCAGGAAGCGGGGCCCCAGCGCCACCACCGGCAGATCCCCCTCCAGCTCCACAGCCCCGGAGGCGACCCTTCCCAGGTTGTGCAACCCGGCCAGCCGCAGGGTGATCCCCAGGGCGGCGGAGAAGCCCCGCACCACCCGCACCGAGGCGGTGCCCTTCACCCCGCCGGAACTGGCCACCAGCACCACCGTCCCCCGCTCGCAACCGGGGGGGGCGTGGTACTGGACCGCGAACTCGCCGTTGCCCAGGGTGGTCACCCGGTCGAAGCGCCCGCGCCCCTGGGTCACGCCGCCCTCCTCCTCGGAGATCTCCACCGGCAGGGCGTCCAGCCCGTTGCCGTGCGCGTCCCGCACCCGCAGCCGCACCGGCACGCTGTCGTTGCCATCGCAGGTGAGGGTCTCGCGCGCCGGCTGGACCTCCACCCGGGCCACCGCGCCGGGCAACAGCCGCACCTGGGTGCTGGCGCTGGCGTCGGCGGAGCGGATGTCCACGTGGGCCAGCCCGGCCACCGTGCCGGAGATCAGCTCGGTGGTGGCCCGGCCTCCCACGGTGGTGACCGCCCCGGCCACCGTCCCCAACGACGAGCTGAGCTGCAGCACCGCCCCGTCCGGCAGCGGCTGGCCGACCGCGTCGCGGGCGAAGATCGACAGCACCACCCGGGACTGGCCATCCGCCGGGATCTCCCGGGGCGAGGTGTCCACGGTCAGCCGCGGCGGAGGGATCAGCTGCAGCACCAGGGTGGCCGGCTCGGCGCCCTCCAGGGTGGCGGTGACCGCGCTCTGGGTGGCGGTGCCGGCGGGGGCCGAATAGCGGGCCACGTACAGTCCCCCGGCGCGCTCCTCGGGGATGGAGACCCTCCCCACCTGGGTGGTCAGCTGCGGCTTCTGGAAGGGCAGCCCCCGCCCGCTCTCGTCGCGGACGAACACGGTCAGCTCCGCGGCGGCCACTCCATCCGCGGGCAGCCCCCGGACGTTGGAGCGCAGCTCGAGCACCGGCTTGACGCCCGCTTGCAGCGACAGCCGGGTCAGCGCCGCCCGGCCATTGGCGGTGCGCGCGGTCAGCAGGGCCTCGGTGGGAGAGGCCCGGGGGTGGGGCAGAAACGAGAGCAGGTGGGTGCCGGGCGCCAGCAGCAGGTCCTCCACCATCCCCTCCTCGGAGGTGGCGATCAGCGCCTCGGAGGACCGCTCACCGGCGCGGTTGAAGGTGAAGGCGAACACCGGCACCGGGGTCTGTCCGTCGGCCAGCGCCTCGCTGGCGGTGGGGATCAGCAGCGTCTGCTCCGCCCAGCTGACCGAGACCGGCTGCAGCCGGCTCTGCGGCGCCTTCCCCGGTGGGGTGGAGATCACCTCCGCCTGGCGGAAGGCCGGGCTCAACACCACCGGCACCTGGGCCAACCCGGCGCCGTTGGCGCGGACCGGACCGAACAGCGTCCCGCCCAGCTTCACCTCCACCCGGGACAGCGGCGGCAGCCCGCCCAGCGACAGCACCTCCGGACGCTGCAGCTCCAGGGTGAGGGTGGCGGAGGCGCGGGTGGCCAGCGAGGCGGCGCCGCACACCAGCCAGCTGGCCTCCCCGGAGCGGGGCGGCAGCAGCTCCAGACGCAGCTCTCCGGGGGAGCCGCGCTTCTGGGCCTTGAGGGTGCCGGCGGAACAGCCCACCCGGACGTCGGCCAGCACGTCGGCGGGGCCACGGATCACCAGGGTGGCCGCGTCCTCCCGGCCCACCACCAGCTTCTGGGTGGAGGACTCCAGGGTCAGCGCAGGCGGGGCCGCCTCCAGGGGAGGCGCCCACAACGCGCACAGGACGGCGAAGGCGGGCAGTCCTGGGCGCATGCGAATCTGGGAGGCTGCTAGTGGACCAGCTCAGCTTGCGGGGGGCCGACGATCTGCTGGACGGTGTTCTTGACCTTGTCCAGGTCCACCGGCTTGGAGACGTAACCGGCGGCACCCACCAGCTCCGCCTCCCACTCGAACCCGTAGGCGGAGATGATGATGATCGGCAGGTTGCGGGCGCGTGGCATCTTCTTCAGCGCATCCAACAGGCCCCAGCCGCTCATCACCGGCATCCGCAGGTCCAGCAGCACCGCGTCCGGAAGTTCGACCTCCAGCCGGTCCAGCGCCTCGCGGCCGTTGGCGGCCTGGAGGGTGCTGTAGCCCATCTCCTCCAGGAGATCGCAGATCAGCGTGCGGTGGCTCTCGTCATCGTCGACGACCAGGATGTGGGACATGGATGGGTTTCCCGAGGGCTGGGGGGCCAGCCGTCAATGCGAGGTGAAGATGTGACTGCGCCTCCCCTCACGGAAGGGGCGGTGAACGCTACCCGACGACTGGCCGACACTGCCGTCGGTCCTGCCTGGAATCTCGCGGGGTCATCTTGCCCGCTCCCTGACACTTCCCTGAACCTTCCGGTCAGGGGGTGCCCACAAAGTCCAGGGCGTTCCCGCCGAGGACCCCAGCAAGTTGTGTCTCGGTCAGCCCCAGGGCAAGCAGCTGTTTCAACTCCCTGTCCCAGGCATAGGGCAGGTTGGGAAAGTCCGTTCCGTACATCACCCGGTCCGGGCGGGTCTGGATCACCCCGGCCTGGGCGGGGGTGGGGAAGAAGCCGGAGATGGCCATCGTCGTATCCAGCCAGAGGTTGTCGTAGCGCTCGAGCAGTCGGGCGTAGCCCTTCTCCTCGTTGGCGCCCAGGTGCGGAATGCACAGCCGCAGCTTGGGGTAGGCGCGCAGGACCTCCTCCACCCGGTCCACGTCGCACAGCGAGTAGGGATCCACCGGATACTCGGGGATGGAGGGTTCCCGCCCGGCGTGCATCAAGAGCGGGCGGTTCTCTTCCGCGCAGGTCCGGTAGATGGGTTCGGCGCGCGGGTCGTCGGGGGCAAACGCCTGGACGTGGCAGTGCAGCTTCACCCCCCGCAGCCCCAGGGAGAAGGCCTCCCGGAGGATCCGGTCCGCGCCCTCCTCGCCGGGGAAGGCGGTGGCAAAGCCGATCACCCGCGGTTCGCGGCGGGCCAGGTCCGCCACATACGCGTTGAGCGCCGCGGACATCCCCGGCTTGTGCGCGTAGTGCAGCGCGATCACGTTCTGGACCCCGCGCTCGAACAGGAAGGCCATCACCTGCTCGCTGTAGAGCCGGTAGCGGATCGGCCAGGCGTTCTTCTCGAACCAGCGCCAGATGGCGTCGAACATCCGGTCCGGGAACAGATGGACGTGGGCGTCAATCACCGGGGGAAGCGAGGAGGGGAGGCGGGCGCCCTCCGCGTCACCCAGGGCAGGGATCGGGCGGGGGACCTGGGAGGTCATCCAGCGCCCGGCCGCAGCGGAGTCGGTCATGCGGGGGAGGCTACTTCGCGTCCGGCTTGGACGCGTCTTTGTCCAACCGCTCCAAAAACCGCTCCTGCTTCTCGTAGCCGGAGCGCTGCAGCCGCTGGGTCTCGATCAGGTCCGCCACCTTCCCGCACACCTGGCCCAGCAGGCGGAAGGAGTCCGCCAGCAGCTTCTCGGCGCGATCCTGCGCGTCCGGCGCGGCCAGCTGGGTGGGGTCCTTGCGGAACAGCGCTGGAAACTTCATGGGGGGAACTCTATGGATCCCCGCCCCAGGAGAGAAGCCATGAGCACTTTGAAGGTCGGTTTTGTGGGGATGGGGATCATGGGCAGCCGGATGGCCCGCAACCTGGCCCTCAAGGGCTTCGAGGTGGTGGTCTGGAACCGCACCCGCGCCCGGGCGGAGGCCCTGGTGAAGGACGGGGCCACGGTGGCATCCACCCCGCGGGAGCTGGCCAGCGGGGTGGATGTGTTCTGCACCTGCGTGGCGGACCCGGCGGCGCTGGAGTCGGTGGTGCACGGCCCCGACGGGCTGTTCGCCGGCAGTCGGAAGGGGCAGCTGTTCATCGACTTCTCCACCATCTCTCCCGACCTCTCCCAGACCCTGGAGAGCCAGGCTGCGCAGCGGGGCCTCTCCTATGTGGAGGCCCCAGTCACCGGCAGCAAGGGCGGGGCGGAGAAGGGCACCCTGGTGGTGATGGCCGGCGGGTCGGAGGAGGCGATGGCCCAGGCCCGGCCAATCTTCGCGGCGGTCTCGGAGAAGGTGATCCACTGCGGACCGGTGCCGGCGGGCAGCCAGGTGAAGCTGGCCGGCAACGCGCTGATCGCCGCCATGTTGCAGGCGTTCTCCGAGGGGCTCTTGCTGACCCAGAAGGCGGGGGTGGATCCGCGCAAGCTGATCGAGGTGGTGCAGGCCTCCGGGTTCCGCTCCCCGTACTTCGACTTCAAGGGCCAGCAGATCCTGGGCCGGGACTTTGCCACCCACTTCTCGATCGATCTGATGTTCAAGGACCTGCGGCTGTTCCTGGAGAGCGCCGCCCTCCACCACGTCCCCACCCCGGCCGCCGCCGGCGTGGCCCAGGCGTACGTGACCGCCCGCGCCGCCGGGAAGGGCGAGCTGGACATCGCCGCGGTGGTCACCGCCTACGAAGAGCTGTGCCAGACCCGCATCGGCTGAGGGTCAGGCCCCCAGCAAGTGGGCGCGCAGCCGGCCCTGCAGCACCTCGGTGAAGTCCCGCACCACCGCGTCCGCGCCCGCCTCCCGCAGCGCGTCCGCGGAGGCCATGGTGGTCACCCCCACCGTGAACATCCCGGCGGCCTTGGCGGACCTCACCCCGTTGAGCGCGTCCTCGAAGGCCACGCAGGCCCCG
The DNA here is from genome assembly GCA_036675345.1 of Myxococcaceae bacterium. Lineage (GTDB taxonomy): Bacteria > Myxococcota > Myxococcia > Myxococcales > Myxococcaceae > JALYOC01. The sequence continues at coordinate 342,879 of JAKFFE010000018.1, read as the reverse complement.
GGGTCCACCGCGATTGCCCGCGCCGCCGCCAGGAAGATGTCCGGAAACGGCTTGCCGCGGGTGGCCCCGTCCGGCCCCACGATCGCGTCGAAGAGTGACTGCAGTCCCAGCCCCTCCACCACCAGGGCCCGGTTCAGCGGCGGGGCGGCGGTGGCCACCGCGGTCTTCAGCCCCTGGGACCGCAGCAGGTCCAACAGCTCCCGGGCGCCGGGCAGCAGCGCCAGGTGCGGCGCGTAGGCCCGCCGATAGTCCGCCTCTTTCTCCTCTGCCAGGGCTGCCGCCTCCTCCGCTCCCAGGGGCCGCCCGAACAGCAGCGGGAGGATCTCCTCGTTCTTCTTCCCAGCGAAGTCGCGCTCGAACTGCTCCACGGTGGCGGTCAGCCGGTGGCGCTGGGTGAACGCCATCCAGGCGGTGCCGTGGAAGCGCATGTTGTCCACCAGGGTGCCATCCATGTCGAAGACCGCTGCTCGCACGCGCATGTGCGCCGGATAACACGCGCCCTGGTCCGGGGCAGCGGTGGCCCCTGTCGCCCGCCCCCAGGTCGCGGGTGTTCAGTAAACGAATTTACAGCGGCGAAAATTTACAACTTTCACAAAGTGGAGGCTTGGGACGACGCTTGGATCTCCATCCATCAGCTGAATCCGCTGTGGGAATGCCGACTTAACTAAATTTTCAGGAGGGGGGATGACGCGGAACGGCAAAGCCCTTATCTTGGCTCTCACGCGGTCCCCCGGGGCCCAGCACGGAGGTTGGAAATGGCTTACGAAGGCGAGCTGGTGAAGATGGAGAATGGCCGCTGGGCCCGGTTTCAGCGCTGCGTGATCGCCAATGCGGGTCACCCCGATTCGGACGAGACCAGCCTGCTGGTGGCGATGGAGCTGGATGAGCACTACCAGGACCTGCTGAACACCGCGGAGGCCTCCTTGGAGCAGTACCGCCAGAAGGGGATCCCGGTGCAGATCCGGCTGGACCCGGAAGGGAAGGGCAAGCTGTCCTTGTCCTTCCAGCCGGAAGCCGCGTCGATCCAGTAGTCGCAACAGCGACCGCGTGACGAAGAGGGCGGGCCTTGGATGGGAGCGATGGATGCTCCCCCCCGGGTTCGCCCTTCTTCATTCTTCCCGACGTCCTCCCAAAGGACCGGTCGCGGCGGGGAGGGGCCGTCCCTATCGTCTGATCCTGATGAAGGACGACGACCTGATCATCCTGGTGCGCCACGGCCTGGCCCAGGAGTCCCACCGGGCCGGAGACGGCGCGCGGGGACTCACCGAGGAGGGCCGCCGCAAGTTCCGCAAGCAGGCCCAGCGGCTGGCCAGGAAGCTGTCGATCCGGATGATCGTCTCCAGCCCCCTGGTGCGCGCGGTACAGACCGCGGATCTGCTGGCGGAGGCGTGCGGCCTGGACTCGGTGGAGATCCACGAGTCCCTCTCCCCGGGACCCAACGCCACCTCCCGCACCCTCAAGCTGATCGACACCCTCCCGCGCGGGACCGCGGTGGTGGGCCACAACCCCTCGCTGGAGGAGGTGGCGGGGCGGCTGCTGCATCAGACCCCGCTGCCCTACGACTTCAAGAAGGGCGCCGCCTACGCGATTCGCCGGGAGTCCGGCGGGGGCCAGTTGGCGCTCTACCTGACCCCGGGGCGGAAGCCCGTCCGGCCGTAGCAGGCGAGACCGACTCCCTGGATGATCGCCGCTACCGGGCCGGGCTCGCAGAGGCGCTGGTCTGCATCGCGGCGGCCAGGCGCTTTCGCGCCAGGTGCAGCCGCGACCACACCGTGCCCTCGGGGATGCCGAGGATGCGGGCGATCTCCTGGTGCGAGAGCCCCTCCACCGCGAACAGCGACAGCACGGTGCGGTGCTCGAGCGACAGCGTCTTCATCGCGCGGTCCAGGTGCGCCTTGCGTTGGCGGGCCTCCACGGCCTCCTCCACGCCGGGCCGTGGGTCCATCGCCTGCGCATCCACCTCTTCACCCGAGTGGCGCGCCCGCCGCGATCGGACCTGCACCGCCGCCCGGACGGCGATCTGGTACGCCCAGGTCGAGAGCTGCGCCCCGCCACGAAACTCCGGCAGCGCGCGCTGGATGGAGACGAAGGTCTCCTGCACCGCGTCCTGAGCATCCGCCGCGTCGCGCGTGATCCCGAAGCAGACCGAGTACAGCCGCGGGCTGAGCGACTCGTACAAGCGCCGGAAGGCCTCCTCGCGTTCCTCCGCGCGTGACGAGAGGGCGGCGACCACCAGGGCCGCTTCGTCGAAGGCGCCCGCGGCGATCACGACGCCTCTCCCAGCTCGGCCCGTTCGCGGCGCAGGCGCGGACCGGTGACGGCCGCGAAGTAGATCATCAGCCCCACCACCGCAGCGGCGGTACCGCCCAGCAGCCACTGACCGAGGCGCTGCTCCGAACCCATCACCGCGGCGCCGGCCACCATCAGCAGGCCCATCACCGGGAGGATCCACATCATCTTCCGCAGGTCGCTTTGGTCCGCCTTCAGCTGCGCTCGCCGGTGCCTGGCCCAGGCCTCCACGCCCAGCCGCGCCGCCTCCAGCGTCGACCGCCGCTTGCGCCGGACCTCCAGGGTGACCGCGGCCGCGAACACCACGCCGGCCGCGGAGATGATCCCCCAGACCTTCAAGGGGGCGTCCGGCGAGATCAGCAGCGCCAGCAGCGCTCCCTGCCCGACGAACGAACCCAGCGCGATCGAGGGAAGGTACTTGCTCCAGAACCGGTCGCGGCCCAGCGCCTGCGCCACCTCGCTGTAGCGGGACGGAGGCGCGCCGGGAGTGACCTTGAGCGCGGCGTCGACCTCTGCCAGCTGGGCCAACTCACGCTGGCAAATCGCGCACCCGGCGACGTGGGCCTGGGCCTCACTCCCCGAGCCCACCTCCAGGGCGCCGCGCTGCTGCATTTCAATCGCCAGCTGAAACTCGTCGCAGGTCTTCATCTCGTTCACCGTCCTTTTGCTGTTGAGAGGAGGGAGCCGAAAAGACCTTCACCCCAGAGTCGCTTTTTTTTCGAGGGCGAGGGGCTAAGCCGCCGCCTGCGTCAAGAAGGGCGCCGCCTGCGCGAATCGCCGGGAGTCCGGCGGGGGCCAGCGGGCGCTCTCCCTGACCCGGGGGCGGAAGCCCGTCCGGCCGCAGCGCGCCGGGGCAGCGCCGGTTCCACCTGGAAGTGCAGGCCCTTGCCGAAGACCTTGCGGAACACCGCCACCTCCTTCTGCACGTCCCACAGCTCCAGGTCCGGTGAGCCCCGCGTCCTCAGCGCCACGTTCACCGCCTGGCGGGTGACCGAGGCGCTCAGCTCCGCGACCAGCTCCTGGTGGGAGCAGTCCAGCGAGTCCGCCACCCGCAGCAGGGTGGACAGCTTGCGCACGGTGCGGATCTCCACCGGGGCCAGGCCGGCCATTCCCTTGTGGGCGGCCTCCGGAGGACTGCGGCGATGGTAGCGGGCCACCCTCCCCACCAGCTCGCGTTCGCGGTCGGCCAGCCCGGGGATGTCCGCGTTCTGGATCAGGTACTGGGTGTGGCGGTGGTGCTTGGTGTAGCTGACCGCGGTGCCGATGTCGTGCAGCAGCCCGGCCACCTCCAGGAAGCGGCGATCCGCGGCCGGCAGCCGGTGCAGCGGGGCCAGGTCGTCGAACAGCTTGAGCGCCAGCCGGGTCACCTGCCGGGAGTGGGGTTCGTCAAAGAAGAACCGCCGCCCGATCCCCAGCGCCGCGTCGGCCAGCGAGGTGTCGCCGCCCTGCGCGTTCTCGCGGCGGACCAGGTCCAGCAGCAGCCCATTGCGCAGCCCGCGATCCACCGCGGTGACCTTCTCCAGGTCCAGGTGCACCGCCACCGCCTCCAGGATCACCGCCCCCGCAAGCACGATGTCCGCCCGCTTGGCGTCGAAGTGCTTCTTGCGCTGGGCGTTGTCCATCCGGGCCAGCCGCTCCACCGCGCGGCCCAGCTGCTTGGGGGTGGCCTGCGAGGCCCCCTCGGAGGCGAACCCCACCACCGCGTTGATGGTGCCGGAGCTGCCCAGCGCCACCCGGGGTGCGCGGGGGATCCTGGTCGGGATCTGCTTGCGCAGGGCCTCCAGCGCGAAGTGACGCATCAGGGCCAGCCGCTTGCTGGTGACCTTCCCCTGGGAGTCGAACACGTCGGTCAGCTGCACCGCGCCCAGCAGCATGCTCCACAGGTGTTCGGGCTTCTCCCCCAGGGCGCTGGCCACCTCGGTGGACCCGCCGCCGATGTCCACGCACAGTGAGCGGCGCAGCGGCGGTTTGCCCTGCAGCACCCCCAGGCAGATCAGCCGGGCCTCTTCCTTGCCGGAGATCACCTCCAGCTTGAGATTGGCCTCCCGCCACACCCGGCGGACGATCTCCTCCTGGTTCCGGGCCTCTCGCACCGCGCTGGTGGCCACCGCCCGGACCACCGCCCGGTACCGCTGGCACAGCGCCGAGTACCGCCGCAGGGTGGCGATCAGCCGGTCGGCCACCTCCGGGGGAATGGCGCCAGTCTTGAACACCCCCTCCCCGGGACGCACCGGGTCGCGCTCCTGGTGCAGGACCTCCAGCGAGCCGTCGGGCAGCCGCCGCGCCAGCTCCAGCCGGACCGCGTTGGTCCCCACGTCGATCGCGCCGTACACCCGGTCAGGAATTGCCACCGGTGGACAATATGCCTGGAGGACAGCAGCGGGGACCTTTGGGGTGGAAAAGTCACGGTTCCGCCACAGTGCCCGCACAATGGGCGTGCTCCGATGACACCGCCGATGGAACTCCAGAACCCCAAGCTGTTCATCAACCGCGAGCTGTCCTGGCTGGCCTTCAACGACCGGGTCCTGCTGGAGACGAAGAACGCCTCGCTGCCGATCTACGAGCGGCTGAAGTTCTTCAGCATCGTCTCCTCCAACCTGGACGAGTTCTTCATGGTCCGGGTGGCGGGGCTCAAGCAGCAGATCCTGGGCAACGTGGCGGAGACCGCCGCCGACGGGCTCTTGCCGGGCGAGCAGCTCTCCGCGATCTCCGATCGTTCCCACGCGATGGTGGCCGAGCAGTACCGGACCTGGAAGGAGGAGCTGCTGCCGCTGCTGGCCGAGCACCAGGTGTTCGTGCTGGGCTACGACGCGCTCTCCGCCGAGCAGCGGGCCGCGGCCAAGGTCCACTTCACCGCCTCCATCTTTCCGGCGCTGACCCCGCTGGCGGTGGATCCCGGGCACCCCTTCCCGCACCTGCGCAACAAGACCCTGAACCTGGCGGTGTTCCTGCGCCGGGAGGGACGGCGCAAGCGCAAGACCGAGCAGCGCGAGAATCTGGTGGCGGTGGTGCAGGTGCCCTCGGTGCTCAAGCGGCTGGTGAAGGTCCCGTCCGCCACCGGGAACGCCTACCTGTGGCTGGAGCAGCTGATCGCCGCGCACGTGGTGGAGCTGTTCCCCGGCTTCTCGGTGGTCCACTCCGCCGCCTTCCGGGTCACCCGCAACTGGGACATCAACGTGGACGAGGAGGAGTCCGAGGATCTCCTCTCCTCGATCCAGGAGGAGCTGCGGCGCCGGGACCGGGGCGCGGCGGTGCGTTTGGAGATCGACGCTGCGGCCAGCAAGGAGGCGGAGGAGGTGCTGGTCTCGGCGCTGAAGCTGACCCCGGCGGACGTGTACCGGATCGACGGCCCGCTGCATGGCCAGGACCTGGGTTCGCTGGGCGAGCTGGACCCCCGCCCGGAGCTGCACGCGGAGGCGTTCACCCCGGTGACCCCCCCGGTGTTCCGGGACGCGGAGAGCATCCTCTCGGTGATCAGCACCCGGGATGTGCTCCTGCACCACCCCTACGAATCGTTCGATCCGGTGACCCGCTTCATGGAGGAGGCGGCCGAGGATCCGAACGTGCTGGCGATCAAGCAGACCCTGTACCGCACCAGCCTGGACTCACCGGTGGCCCGCGCGCTGGAGCGGGCGGTGGAGAACGGCAAGCAGGTGGCGGTGCTGGTGGAGCTCAAGGCCCGGCTGGACGAGGCCAACAACATCGCCTGGGCGCGGCGGATGGAGGAGAGCGGGGTCCACGTGGTCTACGGGCTGATGGGGCTCAAGACCCACTGCAAGGTGGCGCTGGTGGTGCGCAAGGAGGGCAACGGGATCCGCCGCTACGTGCACCTGGGCACCGGCAACTACAACCCGATCACCGCGCGGCAGTACACCGACCTCTCCTTGTTCACCACCCAGGAGGCGGTGGCGGACGACGTCACCGCGCTGTTCAACATGCTCACCGGCTACTCCACCGTGCCCCACTGGAAGAAGCTGACGGTGGCGCCGCTGAACCTCCAGAACAAGATCGTGGCGTTGATCGAGCGGGAGACCGAGCGCGCCGCCTCCGGGCACGGCGGGCGGATCCTGGCCAAGATGAACTCGCTGGTGGACCCCACGGTGATCCGCGCCCTCTACCGGGCCAGCCAGGCCGGGGTGGAGATCGATCTGCTGGTGCGCGGGATCTGCTGCCTGCGCCCGGGGATGGAGGGGGTCTCGGACCGGATCCGCGTCTACAGCGTGGTGGACCGCTACCTGGAGCACAGCCGGGTGTTCGCCTTTGGCTCCGGTCCCCAGATGGAGGTGTTCGCCTCCTCCGCGGACTGGATGCCCCGCAACTTCTTCCGCCGGGTGGAGGTGATGTTCCCGGTGGAGGATCCGGCGCTCAAGGCCCGGCTGGTGGACGAAGTGCTGGGAGTGGGGCTGCGCGACAACGTCAAGGCCCGGCAATTGGGGGTGGACGGGAACTACCTCCCGGTGTCCCGCGAGGGGCCGCCCTTCCGCAGCCAGCAGGTGCTGATGGAGCTGGCGCGCCGGGTGAGCGGAGAGAAGACCCTCCAGCCGATCCGCCACGCCGCGGCGCCGGAGGTCAAACCCTCGGAGGCCACCTTGCGGCAGGGGACCCCGCCCGCCACCCAGCGCTGAAACCCAGGGGGAGGGTGGAAGCACACCCACCCGGAACCCTGGACCCCTGCCTCGATCCGCCAACCCCCGGTGATCCATTGTGGGGAAGGCTGGCCCGGGGGTTGCTCTCCACCCCCCACCATGGCCGCTCCCACCCTGCTGGTCTCCGATGACGAACCCTTCATCGGCACCGCGCTTCGGCGCGCGCTGCGCCTGCGCGGGGTGGACGTGGTGATCGACACCACCTCGGAGGTGGTGGAGCTGGCCACCGAGCTGCATCCGCGGTTGATCCTGCTGGACCTGCTGCAACGCCGGGACGGGCTGGCGCTGCTCCAGGAGCTCAAGGCCTCTCCCGTCACCTGCGGGATCCCCACCATCCTGATGTCAGCGGTGCTGGAGCCGGGAGTGGAGGACTCGGTCACCCTGGGCGCCCGTCAGCTGGGCGCCGTGGCGGTGGTCAGCAAGCCTTTGACCGACGAGGTGCTGGAGCGGGTGATGCAACTGCTCCAGCGCCCCCCCGACGCCTAGAGGCCGTAGGCGTTGAGGTAGTTGAACCGGGTGCGCATGTAGATGCAGACCCGCATGTCCGCGGTCCAGTAATCCTCGGGGAGCACGCCGGTCATGGTGGCCTCCACCAGCACGCTGCCCTCGGTGGCGGTCCCCGCGTCGAGGAAGACCCCCGCGTCGGTGGTGCCCGGATCGAAGAGGTAGGCAGCGATGTTCACGCCCTGGTCGCCGCCCACCACCAGCCGATCGCCGGGGAGGTGGGCCGGGTCCTTGGCGTAGGTGACCAGCACCGCCGGCGCCTGGGAGGAGCCGGGAGGCGGCTGCACCGTGATCTGCGCGGTCTCGATCTGGTTGAAGTCGATGATCCCGGAGCGGGCCACCAGGGTGTACTCGATCAGCCGGATCTCGGTCACCGTATCGTCGCTGCCGCCATCCCCGCCCGCGGCGAACAGCGGGAGCTCGGAGGCGATCGGGATCGGGAGGGTGAAGCGCAGGTCCGAGCCGGGAGGGGTGCCGATGAACGGCGGCAGCTCATCGGCGGGGATGGTCTTGCACAGCTTGGGTTCCTCCAGCTCCGCGAAGAACAGCGGGCTGCCGTTGCAGGCGGAGAGGAGGGCGGCGGCGGAGAGGGCGGCCAGGACGGGCTGGAGATTTCGCATGGAGCAGTCCACCTAGAAGAAGGCCACGATGCCGAGTTTGAGAGAGGGAACGACCGCCCGGACCTTGAGGTCGTCGACCTCCAGGGTGGCGTCGCCGGTGGAGGTCTGCACCACCTGCCCGAAGTTCTGGACCACGCTCTGGATGTAGCTGCCACCCGCGCGCAGGTAGAACATGAAGTGTTGCGGGCTGCCCACCTCCACCCCCAGGTGGAGGTTGCCGTAGTCGTAGGCCACCTCTTGCAGCAGCGGGACCACCTCCGCCGGAACCTCCAGCCCCGCCTGCCGCACCAGCGGCGCCACGTCGGCGGCCCAGTAATGACCGGCCTCCACGCTGAGGGTGGGGGAGACCAGGAAGCTGAAGGGAATCACGGTCACCGTGCCGCGCGCGCCGAAGCCGAAGCCGTTGTAGGAGGCGGCCGCGCCCACCCGCAGGAACTGGATCGGGCGGTACTGCAGCCCCAGCGCCAGTCCGTCCGGGATCCCGGCGTCCAGGTTGATGCCGAACTGGGTCTGCTTCGGCGCGGGCGTGGCGGGGGTGACCTGCACCTCGTGGTTCGCCGAGGCCTCCGGCTTCTGGGCCACGCACTGCCCGCTGGTGCAGAACAGCGCGCCCGGACAGTCCCGGTCCACGTTGCAGGCGTTGGCGGCGGGGACCGCGGCGGCCTGGGTGGGCGCGTCGCTGGGCGGGGGAGAAGGGGCGGGTTGAGGCGGGGTCTCCTGAGCGACGGCCAACGAGCCGAGGGCCAGGGACACCGCGGCGAGGACAGCGCGCATCGCAGGGCTCCGTTGCAGGACTGCTACCAAGATGAGCCGGCCGCTCGCCCGAAAGTCTGGGGCAGGCGTTCCGTGGACGTCAAGCACACACGCAGGAGTGTACCTGGGCTGGAAGCGACACACACCTTCTGGGTCAGCTGCCCAGCCGCAGCAGCGACGCCAGGTTCCGGGAGGCCACCTTCTGCACCACCGGGTCGGAGAGCCGGGCCCGCTCCATCAGCCGCACCAGACGGGGCAGGGCCAGGATGTCCGCGGCCCCGGTGCCGGCGCCGGTGTCCAGGACGATCCGCTCGGTCCCGTGCTTGCGGATCAGCGCCAGCGCCTTCTCCGCGGTCAGCCCGTCGGGGTGGACGGTCAAGGCGGCGTGGTGCCCGAACGCCAGCACCGTGCGCAGGATCCGCCCCTCGGCGCCGTCCACCACCACCCGGGCGGGGGTGATCGCGCTCTCCTGCAGCAGGGTCAGCACCCGGCGGGTCAGCGGCTCCTTCTGGTGCGGTGGGGTGTAGACCCACACCGGCAGCTTCAGCTTGCGGGCCAGCGCCACCTGTTCGGAGAAGGCCTCCTCCTCCGCCTCGCCGCCGCGGGCCAGCCCCACCGCGCCCACCGCCACCACCCGTCCCCCCCGGAAGTAGCCGGGCAGCGCGGCGAGGACCTCGAACAGCCCGCGGCGGGGAAGGGAGAGGGGGTGGACGCCCAGCGCCGCGTAGCCGCGGATGCCCGCCTTCTCCAGTCGGCGCAGCTGCTTGCCGACGATGTCATCGAAGTGCGCCAGCACCGCCCGCACCGTGGCCTGGGGGAAGTGGTGGGCGGCCACCACCGCGGCGGTCACCCCGAACAGCCGCATCGTCTCCAGATCCTGGTCGGTGAGACCCTCCGGATGGAGGTTGGCGTCGATGACCGGGGTGGGCTCGGACACGGGGGTCAGTCGATCCCGGCCGGGCTGCCTTCGTTGCGCGGGTCGGAGGCGCCGTAGCGGACTCCGGTCTCCGGATCCACCAGCACCAGCTCCGCGTCTCCCCACACCTCGGTGGGGCGCAGCGTGTGCCCCATCGCCTCCAGGGCGCGGGCGGTGGAGGGCTCCAGCCCGTTGGGATCCACCCAGATCGCGTCCGGCAGATACTGGTGGTGGACCCGCCCCTGGCCCACCGCGCGGGAGGCGTTCATCCGGTGATCGATCACGTTGGAGATCGTCTGGATCACCGTGGTGGGGATGGTGGAGCCGCCCGGCGAGCCCACCGCCATGAAGATCCGATCCTCGGAGCCCTTCTGGAACACCAGGGTGGGGGTCATGGAGGAGACCGGCCGGCGCCCGGGCCCCACCGCGTTGGACTCCCCCATCGCCAGCCCGTAGACGTTGGGGACGAACGGCTTGGCGGTGAAGTCGTCCATCTGGTCGTTGAGCACCACCCCGGTGCCCTTGGGGACCAGGCAGGAGCCGAAGTAGTAGTTCACGGTGGTGGTCATCGCCACCGCGTTGCCTGCCTCGTCGATCACCGAAAGATGGCTGGTCTGCTTGCGCTCCTGGAACGCCTCCGAATCGCCCTTCAGCGCGTCCGCCGGCGCCGCCAGCACCTGGGCGGAGGGGGTGGCCTTCTCGGGGTTGATCCCGGAGGTGAGCTGGGTGAGGTACGCCGGCGAGCTGAGCCCGGGGAGGTCGATCTCCACGAAGGCCGGATCGCCCAGGTACTTGTTCCGGTCCGCGTACACCCGGCGCAGCACCTCGGCGAAGTAGTGGATCGCCTTCGGCTCCCGGTAGGGGACCCCGTCCGGGTAGCGCTTCTCCAGCGCGCCCAGGGTCTGCACCAGCGCCAGCCCGCCGGCGGAGGGCGGCGGCATGGTGGCCAGCTTGTGCCCGCGGTAGCTGCCCCACAGCGGTTCGCGCCACACCGGACGGTAGGCGGTGAGGTCCTTCTCGGTGATCAGCCCTCCGGTGGCCTGGACCACCTCCACGATCGCCCGGGCCACCGTCCCCTTGTAGAAGGCGCTCTCTCCGCGCGCGGAGATCGCGGTCAGGGTCCTGGCCAGGTCGCGCTGGGGGATCTGGGTGCCCACCGCCGGCGCGGCGGCCACTCCGCTGGCGTCCGGCCGCAGGAAGATCTTCGCCGCCTCCGCATTCTGGCGCAGGCAGTCGGCCCGGTGGTTGGCGCGGAAGGCGTACTTGGGGGTGACCCAGGAGCCCTGCTTGGCGATCCGGATCGCCGGGGCCAGCACCGCCTGCCGGGAGAGCTTCCCGTAGGTGCGGTGCAGCTCCAGGTAGCCGGCCACCGCGCCGGGCACGGCCACCGAGGCACCCAGGTCGGTGGACTTCTTGGGGATCACGTTGCCCTGGGGATCCAGGAACATCTCCCGGGTGGCCGCCGCCGGCGCGGTCTCGCGGAAGTCCAGCACCCGCACCTGCTTCTTCCTGGCGTCGTAGACCAGGGCGAAGCCGCCCCCGCCCAGCCCGGAGTGGTAGGGGTCCACCACCGCGATCACGAACGCGGTGGCCACCGCGGCATCCACTGCGTTGCCACCCTTGGCCAGGATCTCCGCCGCCGCCTCGCTGGCGTAGGGGTGGGGAGAGGCCACCGCTGCCTTGCGGTAGGGCTGACCGGCCAGGGCGCTGGAGGCGAGGGCGAGGAGAAGGACGAAGAGGGGGGAGCGCATGCGGGACGGTGTTGTAACGGTTTGCGACGGCGCCGGCTGGGTCCGGAGCGCCCGGTGCGTCGAAAATCGACGGATCCCCCCGCGGATCGGCGCCGACCGGAAATGAAAACCGACGGCCATCCGTCATGCGATCCATGACGTCTCTCCTCAACGCAGAGCTGCGCGCCTCCTTTGAACGCGACGGCTACGTGGTGATCCCCGGGGTCTTCGACCGCGCCGCGCTGCAGCCGGCGATCGAGACGATCACCGCCTTTGCCCGCGCCGACCTCCAGGACCCCTCCACCTGGTACCGGCTGAGCCCGGACTCCTGGAGCGTGGTGCCCATCCACCACGCCCAGGCCTTCTGGGATCTCCGCCAGGACCCGCGGCTGGTGTCGATCTACGCGGAGCTGCTGGGCACCGAGCGGCTGTGGGTGACGATGGACCGCGCCGGGTTCAAGCCGCCGCTCTCGGTCCGGCATCCGCTGCACCGGCAGGAGACCAAGATCCACTGGGACGAGGATCCCCGCCGACCCGGCCCCCGCCGGGTGCAGGGCCTGGTGTACCTGACCGACGTCGGCTCCGGGGACGGTGGCTTCGAGTGCGTGCCCTCGCTGTACCGGGAGCTGGATGGGTGGCTGGCCCGGAGGCCCACTGCCACCGAGCCGGAGGTGGCGGGGCGGGAGCGGGTGGAGGTGACCGGCCAGGCCGGAGACGTGGTGATCTGGAGCGCGCGGCTTCCCCACCGGGGAGGGATTAACCGCGGCACCTCTCCGCGGCTGACCTTCTACACCAGCTACTACCCGGAGGGTCCGGAGGAGGATCGCCCGGAGCGGATCGACAACTGGAGCCAGAAGCGTCCGCCCAGCTGGTGGCGGGGCTGGGTGGACCAGGTCGATCCGGAGCCGGGCCCGCCGGCCCAGTTGACCCCGCTGGGGCGCCGGCTGCTGGGCGTGGACCGGTACCCGTAGCGTCCGGGCGTGCCTACCTTCTGGGGACCAGGAGGGTGGGCACCGAATGCTCGAATCATCCGAGGGTCTGCTCCGGCGCGCGGTCGGTGGGGCCAAGCGGCTCAAACGTCGCGCCAAGCAGCGGCTGGAGCTGTTCGACGCGCTGCAGATCGTCCCCTTCCGCAGCTACGGGACCCGGACCCGGCTGGTGGTGCGGGGCCGGCTGATCGAGCGCGACGGCGCGATCCATGATTCGGACAGCGCCTCCAGCGCGGACGACGTCACCCAGGAGGGCAACTCCACCCTGGCCAACCTGCGCGCGGCGATCAAGCGACTGCGCAGCGATGAGATTCCCGACGCCCGGCTGGAGGTCCGCTTCGGCCGGCAGGTGCTGGAGACGGCCACCGACGAGGAGGGCTACTTCCGGGCCCAGCTGGAACTGGACGCGCCGGTGGCGCCGGGCTGGCAGGCGGTGGAGCTGAAGCTGCTCTCCTCGATGGCCGGATCGGAAGGGATTCGCGCCACCGCCCAGGTGCTGGTGCCGCCGGGGGACGCCGAGTTCGGGGTGATCAGCGACGTGGACGACACCGTCTTGAAGACCGGCTCCGCCCAGCGGCTGCGGATGATCCACACCGTGCTGTTCAAGAACGCCCAGACCCGCGAGCCGTTTCCCGGAGTGGCGGACTTCTACCGCGCCCTGAGCGCGGGCTCGGACCGGAAGCGCTCCAATCCGCTGTTCTACGTCTCCCGCAGCGGGTGGAACCTCTACGATCTCTTCGACGCCTTCTTCGAGCTCCATCGCCTCCCCCGGGGTCCGCTGTTCCTCACCGATCTCTCGGTGGTGGAGCCGCGGTCCACCCAACTGGGGCCGGGGGAAGACAAGCTGTCCCGGATCCGGAAGATCCTGGAGACGTATCCTTCGCTGCCCTTCCTCCTGATCGGCGACAGCGGTCAGCAGGACCCGGAGGTGTACCGGACGATCGTCCAGGAGCATCCGGGGCGGATCCGCGCCGTCTACATCCGGGATGTCGCCGATGGCGCTCGCGACCGGGAGGTGGCCCGGCTGCTGGAGGAGATCCGGGCCGCGGGCACCCCGGCGCTGGCGGTCCAGGACACGGCTCAGGCCTCCGCCCACGCGGCGGAGCAGGGGTTCATCGCCCGGCACTGAGTCGGGCAGGGCGCAGAGTGGAGAGCACGCCCGTCAGGTCCCCGGCACGGTAGGTCCGGGATGAACTAGGGTCACGCGCCATGTCGCTGATCCTGATGACCACCGCCTTGCTGGCGGCCTCCCCGGTGACCCCCGTGCAGCCCACCCCGCTGACCCCGGCGCAGCAGCAGCAGCTGCTGGCCAAGACCCAGACCATCCGGCTGGAGGTGGATCTGACCACGCTGAGCGAGGACGAGCGCTTCGTGGTGGGCAAGCTGATCGAGGTGGGACGGATCTTCCAGGACGTCCACGAGGAGTCGCGCCACAAGGACGCGCTGCGGACGCGGGCCAGGTTGGAGAAGCAGCAGGGTGACGCCTACGCGCTGTACCGGCTGTTCGCCGGCCCCATCGCCACCACCCTGGACAACCAGCGGCTGCCCTTCGTCCCGGTGGACGGCGAGGTCCCCGGCCGCAACCTCTATCCGTGGGGCCTCACCCGCGAGGAGCTCAACGCGTTCATCGCCGCCCACCCCGAACAGGGGGCGAAGCTGACCGATCCGCTGACCGTGGTCCGGCGGTCGGACAAGTCGTCCCTGCAGCGGGATCGCCAGGCGCTGCGGAAGCACCCGGTGCTGGCCACCCTCCACCCGGAGCTGGTGGCCCAGCTGGCCGCGCTGGCCCGGCGGCCGGATCCCCGCGGCTTCTATGCGGTGCCGTACGCGGTGGCGTTCGCGGACCCGATGGTGCGCGCCCACCAGCTGCTGCGGGAGGCGGCGGCGCGGATCGAGGCCGGCGATCCCGCCTTCGCCGACTACCTGCGGCACCGCGGCCGGGATCTGCTGGCCAACGACTACGAGGCGGGGGACGCCTCCTGGGTCACCGGCACCTTCAAGACCCTCAACGCCCAGATCGGCGCCTACGAGACCTACGACGACGAGCTGCTGGGCCAGAAGGCCTTCTACAGCCTGAGCGTGATGCGGCGGGACGACGCCGCCACCCAGCGGCTGGAGAAGGCGCTCAGCGGGCTGCAGAAGCTGGAGGACGCGCTGCCGTACGCGCCGCACAAGGCGGTCCGGACGCAGATCCCGCTGGGGGTGTACGAGGTGGTGGCCGACTTTGGCCAGTCGCGCAGCTCGAACACCGCCAGCATCCTCCCCAACGACGCCGACCACGCGAACCGCTACGGGCGCACGGTGCTGATGCGCGCCAACGTGCTTCGCCACCCGGCGCTGCACCAGAGCAACCTGGAGGTGTGGACCGCGGTGCTGGCGCCCGCGCACCACGGCGAGCTGCACCCGGAGGGGAAGTTCAACCGCACGGTGTGGCACGAGATCGGCCACTACCTGGGACCGGACCGGGACGGCAGCGGCCGGCCGTTGAGCGCCGCGCTGGCGGACGCCAGCAACACCCTGGAGGAGATGAAGGCGGACCTGGTCTCGCTGTACTCCGCCCAGGCCCTGCGCCAGGCCGGCTTCTACGACGAGACCGGCCTGCGGCAGGTCTACGCGAACGGGATCCACCGGACCCTCAACGAGGTGAAGCCTCGCCGGGCGCAGCCGTACAACACCATGTACCTGATCCAGTTCAACTGGTTCGTGGACCAGGGGTTGATCGTCCCCAAGCCGGACGGACTTCACATCGACTACACCCGCTATCACCCGGTGGTGACGTCTTTACTCAAGGAGGTGCTGGCGCTGCAGGCGCGCGGAGATCGCGACGCGGCGGACGCCTTCATCACCCGCTGGACCGGGTGGGAGGCGCTGCACCAGGGGCTGGCGGAGAAGATCCAGGCCAAGCAGCGGTACCGGTTCAACGCCATGCGCTACTCCGCGTTGGGGGACTGAGACCGGGAGTGGGTGCCGCCCGCCTGGCCGCTGCTCCGGCTGGCGGTGACCCCCGCCGATCGTGGCGGGGGGCGAGGGTGGCTGCTAATCGTTGCGCCAGAACCCATGCGACGAATCATGTTCAAGTCGAAGATCCACCGCGCCACGGTCACCCAGGCGGACGTGGACTATGAAGGCTCGGTCACCATCGATCTGGACCTGATCGAGGCCGCCGGCTTCCTGCAGTACGAGAAGGTCGCGATCTGGAACGTCACCAGTGGGACCCGCCTGGAGACCTACGTGCTGGAGGGGGCGCGGGGCAGCGGGGTGATCTGCATCAACGGCGCGGCCGCCCACCTGATGAAGCCCGGGGAGCTGGTGATCCTGGCCACC
The DNA here is from genome assembly GCA_036675345.1 of Myxococcaceae bacterium. Taxonomy (GTDB): domain Bacteria; phylum Myxococcota; class Myxococcia; order Myxococcales; family Myxococcaceae; genus JALYOC01. The sequence continues at coordinate 327,108 of JAKFFE010000018.1, read as the reverse complement.
TTCGCCGAGGTGGAGGAGCACGAGGCCCGCACCTGGAAGCCGACGGTGGTGTTCGTGGACCGGGACAACCGGATCGTCCAGCAGGGGGAAGAGGTGCCGGGCCCCCAGCGGCGGCTGCCGGTCCGGGCCTGAGCCGTTAGCCCCACAGGTCCCAGCCAAGCTTCACCACCAGCGCCAGCACCACCCCCAGCACCACCCGCCGGACCAGGACGTCTCCGCCCTTGATCGCCAGGTGCGCGCCGATCCAGCCCCCGGTCAGCTGACCCGCGGCCATCGGCAGTGAGATCCACCACAGGATCGTGCCCTGGGACCCGAACAGCGCCACCGCCGCCAGGTTGGAGGCGAAGTTCACCACCTTGGCGTCGGCGGAGGCCTTCTGCAGCGTGTCTCCGAACACCGCCACGAAGGCCAGGATCAGGAAGGTCCCGGTGCCGGGCCCGAAGAAGCCGTCGTACAGCCCCAGGCCCAGCGCGATTCCGCCCGCCGCCAGCAGCCGGTGGCGGGGAGTGAGGGTGCGCGCCAGCTGTCCGGGGCGAGGCCCGGAGCGGCGCAGGAGCAGATACCCGGCCGCGCCCACCAGCATCACCAGCACCAGCGGGCGCAGCACCGAGGGCGGCACCCACAGCACCAGGGCTGCCCCACCCAGCGATCCCACCAGGCCCAGCGGGAATGACGCGCGGGCCCGGTGCCAGTCGATCATCCCCGCGCGCGCGAACCGCACCAGCGCAGCCAGGGAGCCGAACACCGACTGCCCCTTGTTGGTCCCCAGCGCCAGATGGGCAGGCATCCCGGTGGCCAGCAGCGCCGGCAGGGTGAGCAGTCCTCCGCCTCCGGCGATCGCGTCCACCGTGCCCGCCACCAGCGAGGCGGCCACCAACAGCGCCAGCTCCCAGGGTTCGACGAAGCTCACCGGCAGTCAACCGTGAGCAGCACCGCGGCAGCCAGCGATCGGGGGAACCGTCTCATCGGGCCAGTGTGACCACGGCCACCGCGGCCCGCCAGCAGGATCAGGCGGCCAGCGCGCGGCCGGGCTGCGTCTCCACCGGAGCGGGGTTTCCCTCCACCACCGAGACCGGCTTGGCGCCCATCGCCCGCAGCCAGCGGAAGTGGCTGGCCAGCGCGCCGCGGAAGGTCGGTTGGGTGAGGTACGGCACCCCGTGCTCGCGGCAGGTCTCCGCGACCAGCTGGGCGATCGCCGGGTAGTGCAGGTGGCAGACCTGCGGGAACAGGTGATGGACCACCTGGAAGTTCAGCCCTCCCAGGAACCAGGTCAGCAGCCGGTTATGGGGAGCGAAGTCCACCGTGGTCTGCAGCTGGTGGGTGGCCCAGTCCACCTCGAACCGGCCGCGGAGCGGCAGCGCGGGGAACCCGGTGCCCTCCACGCAGTGCGCCAGCTGGAAGATCACCGCGATCACCACGCCCAGGATCGCCGCGGTGAGCGCATAGGTGAGGACCACGGTCAGCACCGGGTGGAACATCGAGGGGATCACCAGCACCCAGGCGAAGAATCCCGCCTTCCCCGCCAGGAAACCGACCAGCGACCAACCCCGGGGACGGGGCATTCGCTGACCGCCCACCCGCCCGGTGATCACGTTCTGGAAGTCATCCACCAGGTGCCACTTGAGCCCCAGCAGCCCGTACAGCAGCCACATGTACCAGTGCTGGAAGCGATGGAAGGACCGCCGCCGCTGGGTGGGCGCGAACCGGGCGAACGGCGCGATGTCCACGTCGGAGTCCAGCCCATCCACGTTGGTGTGGGTGTGGTGGAAGATGTTGTGCTTCCAGCGCCAGACGTAGGAGGAGCCGCCGACCAGGTCCAGGAAGAAGGCCAGCGCCCGGTTGACGCGCTTGTGGTTGGAGTAGCCGCCGTGATTGGCGTCGTGCTGGACGGCGAAGCCCACCCCGGCCATCGCCAGCGCCAGGGAGACGCACCCCAGCACCAGGGTCACCGGTCCGGAGGCGACCAGGAGCAGGAACAGGTACGAGGCCACCCACCAGCCCAGGATCAGCACGCTCTTGAGGTACATCCCGGGCTGATCCCGGCGCGTCTTCCCGGTCTGCTGGAAGTAGGCGTCCACCCGGCCCTTGAGGTCCTGGTGGAGGGGGCCGGAGGCCTGGAACTTGGCTGCATTGGCGAACGACACGAACGCTCCGAGAAGGTGAAGGAGACCTAAAGAAGCCACCGGTCCATCACGGGCTTGTCAGCGAACCCCACGCCAACTGCTGGGAGCAGCAACCGACGCCTGACTGCCCGCCTGGCCGGCGCTGCTCGCAGGATCGGCCGGACCGTGAAACACACTCCGGGGCGGGGCGTAGGTCCAGGACACCCAGCAGAGGACGGCGAATGCGGATCTTCATCACCGGAGCAACAGGGCTGATTGGACGCGCGGTGGTGCTGCGGCTGCGGCGGGACGGGCACACCCTGGCCGCCTGGGTCCGCTCCCCCCACAAGGCCCGCGCGCTGCTGGGCGCGGAGGCGGAGCTGATCGACGCTGGCGGGGGCGAGGCCCAGTTGGAGGCCCAGCTGCAGCGCGCCGACGCGGTGGTCCACCTTGCGGGAGAGCCGGTGGTGGGTAAGCGGTGGACCGCCCGCCGCCGGGCCGCGCTGGCCGCCAGCCGGGGCGGGCTGACCGGGAGGTTGGTGGCGGCGATGGGCCGCGGGGCCCGACGCCCGGGGGTGCTGGTCTCCGCCAGCGCGGTGGGCATCTATGGCCACCGGGCGGACGAGACCCTGCACGAGCACAGCGCCCCCGGCACCGACTTCCTGGCCCGGCTGTGCACCGACTGGGAGGAGGCGGCGAACCGGGCCGCCGACCTGGGGGTGCGGGTGGTCACCCTGCGGACCGGGATTGTGCTGGGCCGCGACGGTGGGGCGTTGGCGCCGCTGTTGCCGCTGTTCAATGCCGGGCTGGGAGGGCCGGTGGGGGACGGGCAAGGCTACGTGCCCTGGATCCACCTGGTGGATGTGGCGGAGGTGATTGCCCGGGCGGTCTCCGACTCCACCCTCCGTGGCCCCCACAACGTCACCGCCCCCACCCCGGCCACCTGGCGCGAGTTCGCCACCGCGGTGGGGAACGCGCTGGGACGTCCGGCGGCGATCCCGGTCCCGGCCCTGGCGTTGAAGCTTCGCTTCGGCGCCGCCGCGGCGGCGGTGCTGGGCAGCCAGCGCGCGGTGCCGACCCGGCTGCAGCAGCTGGGCTTCACCTTCGCCTTTCCGGAGCTGTCCGGCGCCCTGCGGGACGTGCTCGCCTCCAATCTGGAGATCGGCCCGGTGGAGCAGGACCGCCCCGCCTCCCCCTACCTGGACCGGCGGGCGCCGAAGTTCGTGCTCCGAAGCTCGGTCCGGGTGGCGCTGCCCTCCGAGGAGGTGTTCGCCTTCTTCTGCCGGCCGGAGAACCTGGGGCTGCTCACCCCCAGCGGGATGCAGTTCCAGATCACCCAGCGCCCGGAGCAGATGGGCACCGGGGCCCGCATCGACTACCGGCTGAAGGTGGGGCCGCTGCCCCTGCGCTGGCGGACCCATATCGAACAGTGGCACCCCGGCCGGCTGTTCGTGGACGCCCAGGAGGCGGGCCCCTACCGGACCTGGTGGCACCAGCACAGCTTCCACCCGGAGGGGACGGCCTCCACCCGCATGGAAGACCGGGTGTACTTCGCGGCCCCCTTCGGGCTGCTGGGGCGGTTGGCCCAGTGGCTGTTCATCACCCCCCAGCTGAAGCGGATCTTCGGCTACCGGGCAGAGGCGATCCGGCTGCGCTTCGGCTGAGGCAAGCGGGTTGGCCTTTCCCCGCCGCCTCTGATAACTGGCCGCCTCGTCCGCTCGGCCGGAGCCGGACAGCAGTGGGGGATACCGTCGTGTCGGTCATTGATGTCAGCCGTCCCGTTCCGGGCGGCGGGCCCGCCTTTCCGCCTCCGGTGCAGCCGGTACGCACCGCTTCGCCGCTGGCGCTGACCCGCTTTTTCCGGCCCCAGTTCCGGATCCGGGCGCAGGAGTCGGGCCTGACCGTGGAGGTCACCGCCGCCCGCGAGGCCACCCGGCCGCAGCCCTGAACCGTCTTCCGCTGGACCTTCCGGGTCCAGTTGGCCCCTCCGGTGCAAGGCTTTCGTCGCCGTGGATGCCCGCCCGCGGTTGACGTTCCCCAGGTGGGTCCCTAGATCCACGCGCGTCCATGAACAACCTCGCTGCAGTGGTCCTCTGTGCCGGAAAAGGCACCCGGATGAAGTCCGAGCGGTCCAAGGTGCTTCACCCGATCCTGGGGCGTCCGCTCTGTTACTACCCGATCGTCCGCGCCCTGGAGTCCGGGGCCTCACCGGTGGTGGCGGTGGTGGGCCACCAGGCCGAAGCGGTGCAGCAGGCGATCACCGCCAACTTTCCGGACAAGGACCTGCGCTTTGCGGTCCAGAAGGAACAGCGCGGCACCGCGGACGCGGTGAAGTCCGCCCAGGGGGCGCTGGCCGGCTTCCAGGGCCCGGTGTTGATCCTCTACGGGGACGTGCCGCTGCTGCGCACCGAGACCCTGCAGGCGCTGCTGGCCGCCTACCGCGCCGGCAAGGCCCCGCTGGCGCTGGTCACCACCCACCTGGAGGATCCCACCGGCTACGGGCGGATCGTCCGTGAGAACGGCCGGGTGGTCCGCAACGTGGAGCAGAAGGACTGCACCCCGGAGCAGAAGAAGATCCAGGAGGGCAACGCCGGGATCTACGTTGTGGACGCCCGCTTCCTGTGGGCCTCGCTGGAGAAGGTGGGCAGCAGCAACGCCCAGGGCGAATTCTACCTCACCGACCTGGTGGAGATGGCCGCCGCGGAGGGGGAGATCCAGACCCTCTCGGTGGACGCCACCGAGACCGCCGGGGTCAACGACCGGGCGGAGCTGTCCCAGCGCGCGGTGCAGCTGCGCCGCCGGATCAACCTGGCCCACATGCGGGCCGGGGTCTCGCTGGCGGATCCGGAGACCACCTACATCGAAGAGGACGTGGTGATCGGCCCGGACACCGAGATCGCGCCCGGGGTCTCGATCCACGCCGGCTGCCGGATCGCCGGCAACGTCCGGATTGGCCAGGGGTCGGTGCTCTCCAACACCCTGATCTCCGAGGGCACCAACATCAAGCCCTACTCGGTGTTCGAGGACGCCCAGGTGGGCAAGGCCTGCGAGATCGGTCCCTTTGCCCGGCTGCGCCCGGGGACGGTGCTGGCGGAGAAGGTCCACCTGGGCAACTTCGTGGAGACCAAGAAGACGGTGATCGGCAAGGGCTCCAAGGCCAACCACCTGGCGTACCTGGGCGACGCGGAGATCGGCGCCGGGGTGAACGTCGGGGCGGGAACCATCACCTGCAACTACGACGGGAAGAACAAGTTCAAGACCGTGCTGGAGGACGAGGTCTTCATCGGCAGCGACACGCAGCTGGTGGCGCCGGTCCGGGTCGGCCGGGGCGCCTATGTGGCCGCCGGGACCACGGTCACCCAGGACGTTCCCTCCCTGAGCCTCGCTCTCTCGCGTGCCCCCCAGACGAACAAGGAAGGGTGGGTCAGCAAGAAGAAGGCTCGGGAGGCAGAGGCAGCGACGAAGAGTTCGAAGGACGTCGCTGCCAAGGCAGGTTGAGTGGCCGGTCGCTTGCAGTGCAGGCGACGGATGGCCACCTCGGTGGTGCGCGTCTCCCGTTTCGGAGACATTGGGCGTTCTTGAGTGAGTGAGGGTGGAAACGCATGTGCGGAATCGTTGGATACGTCGGTGACAAGGACTCGGCTCCGATCCTGGTGTCGGGGCTCAAGAAGCTGGAGTACCGGGGCTATGACTCCGCGGGGGTCGCGGTCGTCGGCAACCAGCAGCTCAACGTGGTGCGAGCCACCGGCAAGCTGAAGAACCTGGAGGCGCGGCTGTTCAACGACTCGCCCAAGGGACACATCGGGATCGGCCACACCCGGTGGGCGACCCACGGGCGTCCGTCGGATGAGAACGCCCACCCGCACACCTACGAGCGGGTGGCGGTGGTCCACAACGGGATCATCGAGAACCACCTGCAGCTCAAGCAGGAGCTGCGCGCCAAGGGGCACGTGTTCTCCTCCGAGACCGACTCCGAGGTCTTCGCCCACCTGATCCACGCCGAGCTGCAGAAGGGCCTGGACCTGATCCTGGCGGTCCGCGCCGCCACCGCGCAGGTCAAGGGGACCTACGCGTTGGCGGTGGTGATCGCCGACGACCCGAACCGGATCGTCTGCACCAAGGACGCCTCCCCGATGGTGCTGGGCCTGGCCCAGGGCCAGAACTTCGTGGCCTCGGACGTGCCGGCGATGCTGGAGCACACCCGGGACTTCATCTACCTGGAGGAGGGGGACCTGGCGGTCCTCACCACCGGCGGGGTGGAGATCTTCGATCGGGCCGGCAACAAGGCCAACCGCCCGATCAAGCACATCGACTGGACGCCGATGATGGCGGAGAAGGGCGGCCACAAGCACTTCATGCACAAGGAGATCTGGGAGCAGCCCCGCGCGGTGGCGGACACCCTGCGCGGCCGGCTCCTGATGTCCGAAGGTGACGTGCACTTCGAGGGCTGGAACCTCACCCCGGAGGCGGTGCGCGGGCTGTCCCGCATCACCATCCTGGCCTGCGGCACCAGCTGGCACTCCGGCCTGGCCGGCAAGACGATGATCGAGGCCCTGTCCCGGATCCCGGTGGACGTGGAGCTGGCCTCCGAGTTCCGTTACCGGGACCCGATCATCGACGACAAGCACCTGGCGATCGCGATCAGCCAGTCCGGCGAGACCGCGGACACCCTGGCGGCGCTCAAGGAGGCCAAGGCCCGCGGCGCCACCACCATGGCCCTGTGCAACGTGATGGGTTCGGCGATGACCCGCGCGGCGGACTTCTCGATCCTCACCAACGCCGGTCCGGAGATCGGGGTCGCCTCCACCAAGGCGTTCACCACCCAGCTGGCGGCGCTGTACATGATCGCGGTGAAGCTGGGCCGGATGCGCGGCAAGCTGAACGTGGAGCAGGCGCAGGAGCACCTGACCGCCCTCTCCGAGATCCCCAAGCTGATCGAGGAGGTCCTCAAGTGCGAGCCGCAGGTGAAGCGGATCGCGCGCGAGTACATGAACACCCAGGACTTCCTGTTCCTGGGGCGCGGGCCGATGCACTCGGTGGCGCTGGAGGGTGCGCTCAAGCTCAAGGAGATCAGCTACATCCACGCCGAGGGCTACGCCGGCGGGGAGATGAAGCACGGGCCGATCGCGCTGATCGACGAGAAGATGCCGGTGGTGGTGATTGCCCCCGGCAAGCCGGAGATCGCCTACGAGAAGATCCTGGGCAACATCGAGGAGGCCCGGGCGCGCGGCGGCAAGGTGATCGCGGTGATCGACGAGGGTGACCAGCACGTGAAGGGGATGGCGGACCACTGCATCAGCATCCCGCCCACCTCCGGTCTGCTGGCGCCGCTGATCGCCACCATCCCGCTGCAGCTGCTGGCGTACCACGTGGCGGATCTGCGCGGCACCGACGTGGACCAGCCTCGCAACCTGGCCAAGAGCGTCACCGTCGAGTAGCGACGCTTCACGTGGCAGCAGGCACCGGCGGCGTGGGGTCCGAGCCCCGCGCCGCCGTTGTCTGTCCGAACCCGAAAAAGGAAAAAGGGGACAGGCTGCTTTATTGGCGCACTGCGTCAGTAATGCAGCCTGTCCCCTTTTTGGGTTCAACGCCGGGCGGCGGGTGCCCGTCGGTCCAGATCCAGCAGCTGGTAGTGCTCGGGGGCGGTCCAGTTCATCCCCCCGTCCAGGAAGATGATCCCCGACTCCTCCGGGCCCAGGGTGGGGACGCCCACCGCGTACTCCACCCGGGTGCCGTCGGTGCGCAGGGTCCGCAGCGCCCCCTCCTGCGGGGGGGCCGGGTCCCGCACCCACTCCCCCAGCAGCGCCCGGCACTTGTTGTCGCGGATGTGCCCGGTGGCCTGGGTCAGTCCCCGGGGCAGCGCGCGGGGATCGAAGCGGCGGCGGGGAGGACCGGAGACCTCCTGGGGGTCCGACCGCTCCGGATGCGCCGGCCGCTGGTAGAGGATTCCCCGGCCGTCGCCGTCCCGGGACTGGAACTGGTGCAGCGGGTGGAGATCCAACGGCTCGGTGCCGTCCCACGCCTCCACCACCCGGCGCAGAAAGCCGTTGAGGACGTGGGCCACCACCTCCGGATGCCGTCCCTGCTCGTCGGCGATCCCCAGCAGGTGCAGATCGTCGGTGGTCACCGCGCCGTGGACCAGCAACAGGTCCGGGGTGGGGGCGTGGGCCAACCCCACCCGGTGCGACTCCAGCAACCGCTGCACCAGCCGCCGCTGGGCCACCGAGAAGGTGGACAGGTCCCGGGCCAGCGCCTCCACCGAGGAGAGGAAGGGGAACTCTTCCAGGAAGCCGCGGGTCTGGGCCTGGGTCGGCGGGGTGGGGCCGCGGTACAGCGCGTCCGCCCGGGCCCGCGCCGCCTGATAGGCCTGGTCGGTCGGGAACCGGGACAGCTCGCAGACCCGGGAGAGGTCGTGGTTGCCCAGCAGGATCACCACCTGCTCCGCCGGGTGCGCCGCCAGCCAGGACAGCAGCGCCAGCCCCTCCCCGATGGCCCGGGGGCGGTCCTCCGGCCTTCCCCAGTCGAAGTGGTCTCCCATCGAGACCAGCTGGACCTCGGGGGAGAGGCGGCCGTCCTCTCCCAGCGCGCCGTGGCCCTCCAGGATGCGCAGGAAGGTCTCCAGCGGCGCCTGGGGATCGCCGACTGCCAACCTCCGGCGCGGGGGAGAGGCGGGGGCGGGGACGGTGCGTGGGGGCTGTTCCGCGTCCCGATGGGCCTGGTCGAGGGCGCGCTGGATCCGATCGAAGTTCACATCGGCGACCGTAGCGCACCGTGTCGTCAATGCCCGCCGCGGGTGGGTCCAGGGCGCCCAATGCCCACTTTCGGTGCTGTTCAATCCAGCTGAACGTTCCATGTAATTGCACCCGGGTGACCGCGGGCGACGGTCGCCAAGTCCCCGGAATGACTGGGAGGCCTTCGGGTCCAGGGATTGCTAACGGTCTTGGTGCCGACGCAGTCGAGCCGCACCCAATGTCCGACACCCCCGACTCCCAGACACCCGACGACCCGCCAGGGGGCAACCCGGCGGTGCTCTCGGAGCATGCCCAGGCCCTGCGGGACCCGGTGTCCGCGCTGCTCAAGGCGCTGGCCCGGGTGTCGTTGCAGGGGGCGGCGCTGCGCCCGGATCAACGGGCCCTGCTCAGCTCGCTGACCTCGGACGTGGATGTTCTGGGCCGGCGGATCTCCCAGCTGCTGGAGCCGGCCAGCCACCTGCCCTCGTCGTCGGAGGAGCGCCGGTCGGAGCGGCCCATCGGGGAGCTGCCCAAGGTGCTGTTGGTGGACGACGACCTGATCTGGCTGGAGGCGGCCCGGGAGCTGCTCAGCCGGCACTTCCGGGTGCTGATCGCCTCCGATGGCTACGAGGCCGGGCAGCTGCTGGTCCGCGAGCGGCCGGACGCGGTGGTCAGCGATCTTTCCATGCCCGGCACCGGCGGGATGGCGCTGCTGGAGCTGGCCCGCTGCCGGTCGGACACCGCGGAGATCCCGATCCTGGTGCTCTCCGGTTCCACCGACACCGAGACCAAGATCAAGGCCTTCGAGCTGGGCGCGGCGGACTACCTGACCAAGCCGGTGGCGTTGGCGGAGTTGGTGGCCCGCACCCGCAACGCGCTGACCCGGGCCCAGACCCTGCGCCGCGAGCGGCTGCTGCAGGAGACCGACGATCTGACCGGGCTGGCCAACCGCCGCGCGCTGCGCAAGATCCTGGAGGACGCCATCCACTACGCCTCCTCCGCGCGCCGTCCGCTGACGGTGGCGATGGTGGACCAGGACAAGCTCAAGCAGATCAACGACCGCTTCGGCCACGCCGCCGGAGACGCGGCGATCCGCGCGGTCTCCAAGGCGCTGGCCTCCTGCAAGCGGGGCTCGGACTGCGCGGCCCGCTACGGAGGGGACGAGTTCTGCGTGGTGATGCCCGGCTCGGATCGGGCCGGCGCGGAGAAGTTCGTGACCCGCATCCAGGAGGAGCTGGCGGCGCACCCGATCAACATCGGCGGGGTGCTGATCCAGGTCAGCGCCAGCGTGGGGCTGGCCAGCCTGGGCGAGGTGGCCTGGGAGGAGTCGTGGGAGGAGCTGATCGCCCGCGCGGATCAGGCGCTGTACGAGCAGAAGAGCACCCGGCGGGCGGCGATGCTGGCCGAGGCCGCGGAGGTGTTCTTCCGCAGCTGGGACGCGAAGCCGGAGTCCAAGGTGATCCCCCTGGATCGCGAGCTGGGACCTCGGGAACCCAAGGATCCCCAGCAAGCCAAGAGCTCCTGAGCCTGGCCGGAGCTCAGCGCGGCTCGGCGCGGGTGCAGCTCACCACGTCGGTGACCCTCTCCCGGGGATGGTCGCGAAACACCACATAGTCGTGGCCTCCCTCCGTGACCACGTCCACCACCAGATCAAGAAACGCCGTCCCCGAGCGCAGCTGGATGCCGACCGGCCGGCGGCGCACCGCCGCCTCCTCCAGCACGTCGAGGAAGTCACACCGTCCCAGCGAGTCTTGCGACATGAGGGCCATAAGGGCTCCTTGAGGAGATCTTGCGCACGGCGACTGCATGGGTGCCATGAAGCATCGACTTGCCTGCACACTCGTCCACCTTGCTTACGACGCAAGGTGGCGTGCAGGCGGCGCGATACCCAAGATATACGCCGGAGTAGAGGACTGATCCCGATGATGGCCAACCCCACCCAGCCCCTGCCGCGCACCACCGGACTGGTCGGCGAAGAAGAGCTGGTCACCCTCAATCCGGATCACCCGGGCTTCCGGGATCAGGTCTACCGGCAGCGCCGCAACGACATCGCCAAGCTGGCGCTGGAGTACCAGGTGGGCCAGCCGGTCCCGCTGGTGGACTACAGCGATCAGGAGCAGGAGGTCTGGCGCACGGTGCGCAAGAACCTGGACCCGCTGCACCTGGAGTTCGGCTGCGGCGAATACCTGGAGTGCGCGCGGCTGCTGCAGCTGAGCCCGGATCGCATCCCCCAGCTGCGCGAGGTGAACCAGAAGCTGGCGCAGCTGACCGGCTTTTCGATGATCCCGGTGGCGGGGCTGGTCACCGACCGCCGCTTCCTCTCCTCGCTGGGCAGCGGCCTGTTCCTCTCCACCCAGTACATGCGGCACACCTCCACCCCGCTCTACACCCCCGAGCCGGACATTGTGCACGAGCTGATCGGCCACGCGGCCACCTTCGCGCACCCGGGCTTCGCGGCGGTGAACCGGGCCTTTGGCCGCGCGGTGGACAAGATGAGCGACGCCACCGTGCAGCGCGCCGCCCGGGTGTACTGGTTCACGATGGAGTTCGGGCTGGTCCGCGAGCAGGGCCGGGTGAAGGCCTTCGGCGCCGGGCTGCTCTCCTCCTTCGGAGAGCTGGGCACCTGCACCGTGGAGACCGAACAGCGGCGGTTCGATCCGGAGCGGATGGCGGAGCACGTCTACGACCCCACCCAGTACCAGAAGGTCCTCTACGTGGCGGACAGCTTCGACGCCATGGTGCGCGACGTGACCCAGTGGGTCGAAGCGCAGCGCTAGACCCTCAGCGCCCGTAGACCTCGCGCAGGTGCGCTCGCACCTGGGCGGTGGACAGCTGCTGACCGTGGTCCAGCGCGTAGTGCAACAGCGCGCCCGCCAGCTCCCCCGCGGTCTGGAAGCGCTGCTTGGGTTCGGGGGTGAGCGCGCGGCGCAGCAGCGCCTCCAGGGCGCGGTCCCCGGTCTCCGGCAACTTCAGCTTCGCCTGGCGCATCGCGGTGACCAGGGTGGCGTGATCCAGGGTGTTGGTGAGGAAGGGGTGGGAGCCGAGGATCATCTCGTGCAGCAACACCCCCACCGCGAACAGATCTCCGCGCGGGGAGGCCGGATCCCCGTACAGGCGTTCCGGCGGCAGATAGCGCAGCTTGCCGATCGGCAGGGTGCCCCGGGGGCCCAGGTCCCGCGCCCCGCTCTGGGCCACCCCGAAGTCGCCCAGCTTCACCTCCCCCTCCGCGGAGAAGAGGATGTTGGAGGGGCTGATGTCCCCGTGGACCAGCGCCAGCGCCGCGCCGGTGCGGGATCTGGCCTGGTGGAAGGAGGCCAGCCCCTTGAGCACCTCTTGCGCCAGGTGCAGCGCCAGGGCCCGGGGGAAGGGACGGGCCTGGGTCAGATGGGCGGTGAACAGCTGCGCCAGATCTCCCCCGGAGAGGAACTCCATGGCGATGAACGGCTTGCCGTCGGTGAAGCCGGTCTCCAGCCGCTTCACCAGATTGGGGTGATCCAGCATCCCCATCAAGTCCGCCTCGTCCGCCAGCCCCTGGGGACCGGCGCTGGCGCGGGCCACCTTCAGCGCCACCGCCTGGTAGCGGCCGTCCGGACCGACGGCGTCGGCGCGGAACACGTCGGCCATCCCTCCCGAGCCCAGGTGTTCACGCAGCACGTACTTCCCGAAGCGGGGGGAGGGGATTTCAGCGGCGACCGGAGACAAGGCGGGAAGGATAGCCCAGGGGGCGTTGGAAACCCTCCTTCAGACCTCCGGGAGGTCGCGGCAGCCAGGCAGGCTGCGGAGGGCCCAGGCTGCGGTAGGCTGCGGCCCGGCTGGAACCATCCTGGGCGGCGTGGACTTGAACTGCGAGAAGTGCGGAGAACAGCTGGCGGGCGGGGCGATGTTCTGCAGCAAGTGCGGAGCGTCCACCCACACCGGTGACACCCACGTGCCGGGCCAGGTGGGCCAGGTGCTGGATGAGAAGTGGCGCCTGGAGCGGAAGATCGGCGAGGGGGGGATGGGCACGGTGTACCTGGCCCACGACCTGGTGCTGGACCGCAAGGTGGCGATCAAGCTGCTGGCCAGGTCGCTGGCGCACGACGCGGACCTGGTGGGGAGGTTCGAGCGCGAGGCCAAGCTGACCGCCGGGCTGGAGCACCCGAACATCGTGGCGGTGTACTCGGTGGGCCGGACCGAGAACCGTCCCTTCATGGTGATGAAGTACCTGGAGGGCACCGCGCTCTCCGCCCACCTGCGCGCGCGGGGGACGGTGGCCCGCGATGAGCTGCTCTCGCTGGTGCGCCAGGTGTGCGCCGGGCTGGACTTCATCCACGCCCGCGGCTTCATCCACCGGGACATCAAGACCGGGAACATCTTTGTCGGCCCCACCGGGCTGGCCACCATCCTGGACTTCGGGATCCTGCGCCCCAGCCGCAACGCGGAGGCGATCACCCGCACCGGGATGGTGATGGGGACCCCGCAGTACATGTCTCCGGAGCAGGCGCTGGGGATCCGGGACATCGATCACCGCGCCGATCTCTATGCGCTGGCGGTGGTGATCTACGAGTGTCTGACCGGCGCGCTGCCCTTCGAGGCGGACAACGACCTCAAGCTGGTCCAGATGCAGGCCCACGCCCCGCCGCCGGAGGTCCGGCAGCGCGCCCCCTGGCTTCCCGAGGGGCTCTCCGCGGTGATGCTGCGCGCGTTGGCCAAGAGGCCGGAGCAGCGCTTCGCCTCCGCCTCCGACCTGTACCTGGCCCTGGAGGCCGCCTTCGGGGTCCGCTACCTCACCGGGCCCGGCGGGATCCCCCTGCTGGAGCAGGCCCCGCCCCGGGCGGAGAACAGCTTCCCCAGCGTCCCCGGACTGGTCGCCTATCCGATCCCGCTGCAGGCCTCCTCCCCGGCGGACTTCCCCATCCCGCTGGAGCCCACCCCTCCGGCGCCCGGAGAGCAGGCCGCCTCCCCGCTGGAAGATGAGCCGCTGGTGGGGCCCCTGACCCGACCGTCCCGGCCCACCGGGCGGATTCCGGGGCCCGTGGTCGCTCCGCGGAGACGCTGGCCGCTGCTGGCCGCGGGGGTGTTGGCGGCGGGCGCGTTGGTGGGCGGCGCCGGCTGGCTGCTGACCCCAGGAGCCGACCCGGAGGCGGTGGCGGCGGCGATCGCGGCAACTGCTCCGGTGGTGGCGGTGGAGGCCCCGGTCGCGGAGGCGCCGGTCCCGGAGGCCGAACCGCAGAGCGAGCAATTGCTCCCGGCGGAGACGCTGGCGGCGGCGCCCGATGCCGGGGTGGAGCCCACCGGCCGGGAACCGGACGAGGCGCCGGACGGAACACCGCAGGTGGCGCTGGCGGCGCTGAGCGAGACCCGCCCGGGACCCACCCCCACCCGTCGGCCGGCGGCCAAGAGCGGGGTGGGGAAGGTGAACGTGATCACCACCTTCAAGGGCGGCTCCTACTGGGCGTCGATCCTGGTCAACGGCCAGCGTCGCGGCACCACCCCGGCGCTGTTGGAGCTGCCGGCGGGCCGGCACAAGCTGCGGCTGGAGCGGGCCGGCTTCCGGCCGGTGGAAAGGCAGATAAAGGTTGCCTCGGGAGGCTCGGCTGTGGTGCGAATCGAATTGATTCCATGACGCAGGCGCTCCTCCTCTCGACACTGCTGCTCCTCTCGGCCGGCGCCAGCCCCCGCCCCAACGCGAAGGGGAAGTTGCAGGCCGCCCAGACCCAGTTCAACCGGGGCGACTTCGAGGAGACCCTGCAGCTGCTGGATCAGGCGAAGGAGGAGACCAGCGAGGACGGCACCCTCTCGCGGATCCACCTGCTGCGAGGCCAGGCGTACGGCGCCCTGCGCGACCTGGTGAAGGCGGAAGAGGCGCTGGCCGAGGCGCTGGAGCACGACCCGGAGGCCACCCTGGACGCGAACCGGGTGGATCCCTCGCTGGTGACCATGCTGTCCGGGCTCAAGTCCCGGTTGCGGGGGACGCTGGAGGTCACCGCGGATCGTCCGGGGGCCAAGGTCACCTACAACGGCAAGGCCCTGGGCACCGCGCCGCTGCGGGCGCAGGTGGAGATCGGCCGCAGCAAGCTGGAGGTGCGCACCCCGGACGGCCGCTACGGCGCGCGTCGGGAGGTGGAGATCCGCCCCCGCCGCACCGAGAAGGTGTCGGTGACCCTCTCCGAGCTCCCCCCCGAGAGTCAGGGCGGCGGGTCCGGCTCCCCGGTGCTGTTCGGCTTTGGCAAGCCGCTGGCCGATCTGCGGCTGCAGCTGGACCCCTTCCAGTGGACCGAAGGGATGGGGATCGAGATCGGAGGCGGGCTGCAGTCCCGCTACCTGCGCACCTCCTTCCACTTCCGGGTGTTCCCGGCCTTCGGGATGACCGCCCGGGGCGCGTTCTCGGTGCCGGTGGCGGACAAGGTCCGCGCCTACGTGGAGCTGGAGCTGCCGGTGATCTTCTACGGCGGCGAGACCCCGGTGGCCCTGGGCCTGGGGGGGGCGGGCGGGATGGACTACGAGCTGAACAAGTGGCTGTCCCTGTTCGCGCAGGTGGGCGCCCGGCACTTCTTCCTCTCTCCCTACGCCAGCAGCCGGCTCTCGCTGCAGGCCGGGGTCCGGCTGGAGATGCCGTAGCCGATTCTCGGCCGCCCCGTCGGACGCTAGACTCTCAGCCCTCGTGCCGGACTCCGGACAGCGGTTGAGTGGGCTGCAGGCCCCGGCGGTGGACGCCCCGGGCGAGGCGCCGTCCGCCCCTCCCGCCCGCGCGCTTGCGCTCCGGGCCGAGCAGGCGGCGACCTCCCGGGATCCCCGGGCGGTGGAGACCCTGTTCCGCGAGCTGGCCGCCCTTCCCCGCGACGGTGGCCGCCCGGTCGCCGACGCGCTGCTGGGCCTGCTGGAGGGGGGCCGCCTGGAGGGGCTGGTGGACTCCACCGGGAGGTCCGCCCGGGCCACCGCCGCCGAGGCCCTGGTGGGGATGGGCTATCCCTACGCGCTGGAGCTGTCCCCCGAGGATCTGGAACATCTGCGCCAGCACCAGGCGCCGCGGACCCCCAAGGCCTTCCTGGTCGCCGGGCTGGGCCTGGTCTGGGCCCTGGGCGGGCTGGAGTTCGTGGCCGGCGCCGCGCAGGGGCGCGAGCTGGCGGTGCTGCACTCGGTGCTGACGGTGGGCACCGCGGTGGGGATGGCCCTCACCCGGCCCGGGACCCGCCCGCGCCGCTGGGCCACCCTGGCCCTGGTGCTGGCCGGCGCCGTCGGGATCCAGCTGGGGCTGGCCCATACGCCTGCCGCCCTGCTCAGCGGTCTGGCGGCCCTGATTGCCGCCGCACTGATGGCCAAGAAGCGATAGCCTCCGGCCCCGACCATGATCAAGCTCGAGCTGCGAAACCCCAAGACGCAGAAGACTGTGTTCATCGAAACCCGCGGCGCGGTCTTTGGCCGGGAGGGCGGTGACGCCGAGATCCAGCTGGCCGATCAGGGCGTCTCCAAGAAGCACGCACGGATCTACGCCCGCAAGGGAGAGTGGTTCCTGGAGGATCTGAACTCCGCCAACGGCACCTACCTGGACGGGCAGAAGCTGAGCCAGCCGGTGCTGCTGGAGCCGGGCGCCAGCTTCACCCTCTCCCGCCAGACCTTCGAGGTGGTCCAGGTGGTGGAGGAGGAGGCGGAGGTCACCCAGGCCCCGCGCGCGGACATGTTGCTGGAGTCCGACCGCGACTCCGATTCCGACCAGGAGCAGCTGGAGCAGGAAGAAGAGGAGCACCCGGAGGAGGAGGAACAGGAGCACGAGGAGGCGCCTCCCCAGGCCCCTCCGTCCCGTCGGCCCGGCGCCTCGCAGGTGGCGACGCGCTCCAAGGCTCCCGCCCGCTCCGCCGCGCGCGGCGCGTCCGCGGACCACGGCTTCGACCTTGGCTACCTGATCGGGGCGGTGCCCAAGGCGCTGGCCCACTACCTGGCGGCGATCCCGCTGATGCTGGTCAACCCGATCGGCTTCGTGAAGAAGGGGATCGACCAGCCGAAGTTCGGGGCGATGGGGCGGATGGAGCTGATCGCCTACGCCTTCCCTCCCTACGCCGCGTACGCCCTGCTGGTGTTCGCAGGCTCGGTGCTGGCGCAGCTGGCGGCCGGGGCGCTGTCGCTGGGGGCGATCCTCCCGATCGGACCGTTGATCACCGCGGTGGTGGCCCCGGTGGTGATGGGCTTCATCTGGCACCCGGTGCTGGAGTGGATCGTCTCCAAGCTGGGCGGGGACTCGGACCAGGCCTCCCGCTCCAACATGTTCGTGGCGGCGATGACCGCCGTCGCCCTGATGGCGGTGCCGGCGGCGGTGGCCGGGGTGCTGGCCTTCGTCCCGGTGGCGGTGCTGGGGCTGCTGCCGATCCTGCTCCAGGCGGCGGTGACCCTGATCACCCTCTACGTGTACTTCGCCTGGTTCAAGCACTTCGGGGTGATGAAGTGGTTCCAGTACGGGCTGCTGGCGCTGGCCGCCCTCTCGGTGCTGGGGATCGTCGGCTCCTCGGTGGCGGTGATCTCCGCCACCCTCTCCGGTGGGGGGGCGGCCAGCAGCATGGCGGCGTCCGGCTCTGGCGAGGGGTCGGAGGAGGTGCCGGAGGAGTGGAAGTCGGCGCTGGCCGCCGCGGAGGCGTCGGGCAACGAGGAG
The DNA here is from genome assembly GCA_036675345.1 of Myxococcaceae bacterium. Taxonomy (GTDB): domain Bacteria; phylum Myxococcota; class Myxococcia; order Myxococcales; family Myxococcaceae; genus JALYOC01. Next base: position 309,652 of record JAKFFE010000018.1, on the reverse strand, counting down.
ATGATCGCCTCGGTCCGCAGCCAGATGCGCGAGTCGATGGCCCAGATGAAGGCGGCCGGGGAGCAGGCCCCGTCGTCGGAAGAGACCGAGGAGGCTCCCACCGAGACGATGGCCGCCAAGGCCACCGGGGAGGCCCAGGTCCAGCCGGCCTCCGCCACCGTGGAGGTGGCCGCCAAGAAGGAGCCGGTGAAGCTGGACATGCCGCCGCCTCCGCCTCCGGTGGTCGTTGCCGCCGCCGCGGTCAAGACGGCGCCGGTCCGGGGGATGGCCTACCCGGAGTACAAGAAGAAGCTGACCGCGATCGAGTCCGCGATCGGTGAGGACCCCACCTTGCTGCAGCGGGTGGACGGGCTGCTGCCGCTGTACCAGTCGCTGCACCGCGAGCAGCACGAGGCGGAGGAGAAGATGAAGACCGCCCAGCGCAAGAGCCAGCCCTGGCAGACCGGGGTCAACGCCCACCTGCGCGACGCCGAGGTCTACAAGCAGACCCAGGAACTGGTGGGCCGGGTCCACGCCAAGATGTTCCAGTAGCCCCTCTTTCCTGCCCCCACACCCCCGTCCCACCCTCCCGGCCCCCTTCGAATGTCAGGGGGCTGGACTAGGGTGCTTTTCGTCGCGATACTAAACGCGAGTTCAGGTGTCGCCCGGGGAGTCCTGAGGGGCGCACCGTTACCTAGGCAGTCGAAAGAGAGATGGCGATGGCAGCTGTGAATCCGGAGAAGGAGAAGGCGATCGAGCTGGCGATGTCCGGCATCGAGCGGCAGTTCGGGAAGGGCTCGATCATGCGGCTGGGGAAGGACGAACCCCTGGTGCGCGATATCCAGGTCATCCCCACCGGGTCCATCTCGCTGGACATCGCCCTGGGCGTGGGCGGCGTCCCCCGGGGCCGGATCATCGAGATCTACGGGCCGGAGTCCTCCGGTAAGACCACCCTCTGTCTGCACATCGTGGCCGAGGCCCAGAAGAAGGGCGGGGTGGCCGGCTACATCGACGCCGAGCACGCGATGGACGTGGGCTACGCGCGCAAGCTGGGCGTCCGCACCGACGATCTGCTGCTGTCCCAGCCGGACACCGGCGAGCAGGGCCTGGAGATCGCCGAGATGCTGGTGCGCTCGGGCGCGATCGACGTGCTGGTGATCGACTCGGTGGCCGCGTTGGTCCCCAAGGCGGAGCTGGAAGGCGAGATGGGAGATGCCCACATGGGCGTCCAGGCCCGGCTGATGAGCCAGGCGCTGCGGAAGCTGACCGGTACCATCTCCAAGAGCCAGACCTGCGTGATCTTCATCAACCAGATCCGGATGAAGATCGGCGTGATGTTCGGCAACCCGGAGACCACCACCGGCGGCAACGCGCTCAAGTTCTACGCCTCCCAGCGGCTGGACATCCGCCGGATCGGCGCGATCAAGAACGGCGAGGCGGTGGTGGGCAGCCGGACCCGGGTCAAGGTGGTGAAGAACAAGGTGGCCCCTCCCTTCAAGGAGGTGGAGTTCGACATCATGTACGGCACCGGGATCTCCAAGGAGGGGGACGTGGTGGATCTCGCCTCCCAGGAGGGGATCGTGGAGAAGAGCGGCGCCTGGTACTCGTTCAAGGGCGAGCGGATCGGGCAGGGCCGGGAGAACGTGAAGGAGTTCCTCAAGGAGCACCCGGAGACCTGCAAGGAGATCGAGCTCAAGGTGATGGAGAAGATGGGCGTGGGGCAGCCCGTCGCCGGAGCGGCGCCGGTCGCACCGGAAGAGCCCTCCGAGGAGAAGCGCCCGCGGGTCAAGGCGGTCAAGTAGTCCAGGCCGGAGCTTCCCTGCACAGGACGTAGAACACGGGGTGGGCCGAGGGTGGCCTGCCCCGTGTCGTTTGCGGGGTCGGGATCGGGTTTGGCGTAAGGTGCCCGCCCAGCATGCGCGCGATCGTCACCGAGTGGTTGTCCGGTCAGGACCTGTACCGCCGGGTGGTGCTGGAGAAGATCGCCCACGCGCGGGAGTCGGTGTGGATCAGCACCGCGAACGTGAAGGAGATGTACGTCGAGCAGGACGGGGAGTTCCGCTCGATCATGGAGCTGTTCGAGAAGCTGGCCGCGCGCGGGGTCTCGCTGCGGCTGCTCCACGCGGATCTCCCGTCCCGGCCGTTCCGCAAGGCGTTTGACCGCAAGGAGCGGCTGGTGCGCGGCGGGCTGGAGCTGAAGATCTGCCCCCGGGTCCACTTCAAGGCGGTGATCGTGGACGGGGCCTGGGTCTACCTGGGCAGCGCCAACCTCACCGGCGCCGGGTTGGGCGCCAAGGGTCCGGACAAGCGGAACTTCGAGGTGGGCTTCGTCACCGAGGACTTCGACACCATCGACCGCACCAGCGCGCTGTTCGAGTCGGTGTGGAGCGGCGCGGAGTGCAAGGCCTGCAAGCTGTACGACCTGTGCCCGGATCCGATCGGGAAGGGCCCGGCGAAGAAGCCGCGGGCCCGTTCCGGCCGGGGTTCACGCCAGCCACCGGTGGGAATCGAGCTGGGCCGATCCCGCCGGCTGCGCTGAGTCGGGCTTGATCGCGCCCGCAGGCCGCGGGAGCGCAGCGGTCACCCCGACTGCGCTGAGGCGAGCCTGATTGCGCCGCGGGCCGCGGAGCACTGCGCCCCGCTGGGCCGGACGCTCAGGCCTTGGCCTTGGGGCCGATCAGCGAGCGAAGGGTGCCGCGGGCCACGATGTCCCCGCTGCGATCCTTGATGTTCACCTCCAGGTCGTACTCCGCGCGCTCGGTGCTGGTGGGGACCGGGCAGGCGCACTCGGCGACCAGGGTTCCGCGACCCTTCTTGAGGTAGTCGGTGGTGATCTGGGTGACGATCATCCGCGCCCCCTCCGGCACCGAGTACAGCAGCGCCAGGTTCCCGGTCAGCTCCACCAGGTTGGTCATGGCGATGGCATGCACGCTGCCCAGGTGGTTGCGCACTGCCCGCCGGTCCCGCAGCGTCACCCGGGCAAAGCCCTTGCGCAGGTCGTCCACGTCCGCGCCGATCGACCCGGTGTAGGGGACGAACACCCCCAGGATCCGGCTGAACAGCCGCTTCCCGCCCGGCAGCGGCGAGAGGCGATCCCACTGCTTGGCGATCCCCGAGGCGTCGGAGGCCATCTCCTTGAGAAGCGAAGTCATCCCGGCCAGGTTTGCCATGCGTCGTGTCCCTTTGTGACTCACTGCGTCAACAGGGTTTTGCCCCAACCCGCGGCGGACGGCAAGTGGCGGCTCCTCCCTCGGTTGCCCGGTGGGCAACGACCGCTACCGGAGTCGGTCGAAAGCGGCGGTGGGCCTGGGCTAAGGCCCAGACCAGCTTTCCCGTCTCAAGGAGCAGACATGAACGCATTCAAGGGAGTGGTGCTGGCGGTGGCGCTGATCGGGGCCAACGCGGGGGCGCAGGACACCCAGGCCAAGACCAAGGGACAGACCGAGATCACCTGGTGGGGCCACGCGGCCTTCGTGATCCGCACCCCCGGCGGCGCAGTGCTGGCGGTGGACCCCTGGTTCAAGAACCCCAAGGCCCCCCAGGGCGCAGCCTGGCCGGAGGCGGTGGACGCGATCCTGGTGACCCACGGGCACTCCGACCACGTGGGGGACGCGGCGGAGCTGGCCAAGAAGACCAACGCCCAGGTGATCGGCAGCTTCGAGCTGACCAACCTGATCGGCGCGGCGAACAGCGCCGGGGGGAACATCGGCGGCAGCATCAAGGTGAAGGACGCCACCATCCACCTGGTGGAGGCGGTGCACTCCAGTGGGTTCGGCCAGGATCCCAAGGCGCCCCAGTACGGCGGGCCGGCGATGGGCTTCGTGATCCAGATCGCCAACGGGCCGACCCTGTACCACGCGGGGGACACCGGCTTCTTCGCCTCGATGGCGCTGATCGCCGAGCAGTACAAGCCCACCCATGCGCTGCTGCCGATCGGCGGCCACTTCACCATGGACCCCGCCGGGGCGGCGCTGGCGATCCGGATGCTGAAGGTGAAGAACGTGGTTCCGATGCACTTTGGCACCTTCCCCCTGCTGACCGGGACCCCGGACCAGCTGAAGGCGGCGCTGAAGACCGCCCGGGTGAAGACCCAGGTGATGGTGCTGGAGCCGGGGCAGACCGTCCCCCTCAAGTAGGGGCAAAGGACCCCACGGGAGGTGCGGACTGCCGGACAGTCCCACCTCCCCGGAGTCGCTAGCGGATTTCCGCGATCCACCGGAGCGACCCCGCTCAATCCCTCTCGTGAGCGAACACGATCAGCCCCTGCGGCGTGGCACCCGGGCGCGTTCCGAAGGCTGGAGCCGGCTGCTGGACAACGTCAGCTCCCTGCTGGATTCGGCGCTCGACCTGGAGCAGACGATGCGGGTGGTGGCCCGGTTGCCGGTGCCGAACCTGGCCGACTTCTCCGAGCTCTACCTCTCCCAGGCGGACGGCGGGCTGCGGCTGGTGGAGCACGCCCAGGCCGATCCAGAGCAGGAGCGCCGGGCGGTCCAGCTGCAGACCTGGTACGCGGACCACGTCCCCGCTCCGGTGATGCGGGTGGCGATCAGCCATGAGCCGCTGTTCGCGCCGGTGGTGAGCGAGGCGCTGCTCTCCGCGCTGGCCCGCGACTCCCAGCACCTGAGCGTGCTGCGCAAGCACCGGCCCCGGTCGCTGATCGTGGTGCCGATCCGCTGTGGAGACCTGGTGGCCGCGCTGGCCCTGGGGTTCTCGGTCAGCGGCCGCCAGCACGACCCGGCGGACCTGATGGCGGCGCTGGAGCTGGCCCGTCGGGCGGGCTCGGCGCTGCGGACCGCCACCCGGCACCACGCGGTGCAGGAGGATGCCCGGGCCCGCAACCACCTGCTGCGGGTGCTCTCGCGGTCGCTGCGCGATCCGCTGCGAGAGCTCCGGGACTCCAGCCAGGCAGGGGAGGCGGCCGCCGCCAAGGGGGACCTGACCCAGACCCGGGAGGCGCTGGAGTCCGTCCGTCGGCTCTCGGACCACCTCTCCCAGCTGGTGGAGGAGCTGTTTGTGGAGCCCGCCGCCCCGGGTCCCCGTTCGCCCAAGCCGTTGCCGATGGCCCTGGAACCGCTGCTGCGCCACGCCTGGGAGCGGGCCCGCTACCCGGTGGGGAAGCTGCAGCTGGAGGTGGCGCCCCAGCTTCCGGCGGTGGAGCTGGAGCCGGAGCGGATGAGCGAGCTGCTCCGGGACCTGATGGAGGACGCCTGCCTGGAGGCCCCCCCCCGTCACCCGCTGGAGGTCTCGGTGGGGCCCTGTGACACCGGGATCCGGATCGCGCTCTGGGCCCACTCCGACTCCCCGGCTCCGGACCTGGATCCCACCTGGTGGTCGGTGGCCCAACAGGTGGCCCAGTCCCACCGGGGACACCTGGAGCGGCTGCAGCGGCCCGGCTGCCGGGGCTACGCGCTGACCCTGCCGGCGCCGGTGTTCGGGCTCTGAGCGCCGCATGGCCCCGCGGCCGCTTCCGGGTTATTGACCCGCGCAGCAATGGACTTTGGAAACGCCGGGTGGCTGCAGAACCTCCTGACCGAAGAGGTGGCCCGGCACCGCCCGGAGCCGGCGGTGGAGCTGATTGAGGAGGTGACCTCGCAGCTCACCGGTCGAGCCCGGGCGCGGCTGTACCTGCGCCGGGTGCTGCGGGAGAGCGGGCTGCTCTACGGCACCCCCACCGGCGCCAACCCCGCCCCGTCCGGCACTGCCCCCGAGGAGCGGCTGTTCCTGGCGGTGATGCGGACCCTGGTCCGGATGGCCCTGGACATCGCCGGGTTCGTGGAGGCTCCGGCCGGGCCCCGCCGCGAGCAGCTGCTGGCGCTGTTCGCCGCGCTGACCGACCAGGGTTCGGAGGCCGAGGAGATCCTGCAGCGGGTGGCCACCGGTCGGGAGGGCACCGTCTCCCGCCGCAGCTGGAGCCGGGTGGAGGACGCGCTGGAGGGCCGGGCGATGTCCCTGGCCGGCGATCCGGCCTACGGGCTGGTCCTCCACAACGGCGCGGTCTACGCGGACGCCAACGTCTTTGGTCAGCACGCCATCCAGTACCTCTCCCGCGGCCGGCTGGATCCGGTCTCCGTCCGACGCCGCAACCGGGTGGCGGCCCACCAGAAGGCGCTGTTGGTGGAGGTGCTCACCGCCCTGACCCGGGTGGAGCGCCCGCCCAGCTTCCCGGTGCGCCGGGCCATCCTCCGGCAGATCGAGGATCTGAAGCTGCCCTCGGATCTGGAGGACCAGCTGCGAGCGAAGGTGAAGCGGACTTTTGATCACCCGCCCCGCCTGGTGGAGGTGGTCCGGGAGGTCCGCAGCGCCGAGATGCGGCGGTTCATCCTCGAGCAGACCCTGCTGGCCTCCCTGGTGGACGGCCGGCGCTCCCCCAGCGAGCTGCGCTTCATCCAGGCCCTGGCCGCGGCCCTGGAGGTGTCCCCCCAGCAGCTGTCCCACTACGAGCTGGTGGTGGCCGAGTTCTACGCCAAGAACCGCTCGGTGGTGGACGTGTTCACCGTGGCCGCCGGAGCGGACCTGCTGGGCCAGGAGGCGCTGGAGCAGATGCAGTCCGCGGTGGAGAAGAACGTCCAGCGGCTGCTGACCGAGGTCCGCGAGACCGGGGAGCTGTCGGTGCTGCTGGCCAAGGCCGCCCGGGGCCAGAAGCTGAGCGATCAGGATCGCAAGAAGATGCGGGCCCAGCTGATCGACATCGCCAAGGCGATCCCGGCGCTGGCGATCTTCGCCGCGCCGGGAGGGCTGTTCCTGCTGATCGCCCTGGCCAAGGTGCTGCCCTTCAACCTGCTGCCCTCGGCGTTCCAGGATCCCCCGCCGGAGCAGGAGCCGTAGCCCGGCGAGGGGTCGGTGGGCCGCGGGCCAGCCGGGTCGCTACCCCTTGCGGTGCAGCTTCACCGAGACCCGGCGCAGGTCCTCGTTGACGCCCTGGTAGTCGGTCCGGCTGCGGTCCTTGTCCAGCTGCTGGTCCAGGGTGGTCAGGTGCTTTCGGGCCGCGGTGGCGGCGGCCGGATCGCCCTCGATCAGCCAATCCAGCGCCTGGATCGCCGCGGCGCGGGCCTCCACGTTGTCGTCGGAGATCCGCTGGGCCAGCAGCTCGGCGTGCTCGGCCTTGCCGGCGCGTCCCAGCTCCAGCGCCGCGCGCTCGCGGACCGCCGACACCTTGGACTCCAGCTTCTTGCTCCAGCAGCCCAGCTCGCCCTTGCACTCCTGCGCCGCGGCCAACCGCTGCAGGTGGACCTCGATCGCCGCCTGGTGCTTCTTTGCCAGCGCCTCCGGGTTCTCGCAGCCCTGGAGGTCGTACTGCTGGCAGTCCTTGGCGGTGCGCTCGGTCTCCTCCTTGGCCAGGCGCTGCAGCGTCGGCAGCTCGCGCTCGTCGCCCACCAGCGAGAGGGCGGAGATCGCGCGGTCCCGCGCATCCCAGATGCCCACCGCGGCCGCCTTCTCCAGCGCCGGGATCGCGTCGCGTCCGCCGATGCGGGCCAGCGCGAAGGCGTAGCGCTCCCGGGCGGGGATGCGCTCATCCGAGGTCAGCGCGGCGATGGCGGTCACCGCCGAGGCGGCCCGCATCCTCCCCAGCGCGTCGGCCACGGTCATCCGCACCATCATCTGCAGATCCGGATCCTCGGTCTGGTAGGCCAGCCGCTGGATCAACACCGTCTCCGCACGACGGTCCCTCAGGTCGCCGGCCACCTGCGCGGACTTGGCCAAGAGCGCGGCCTCCTCCACGTTGTTCTGGCGGGCCCAGGTCAAGAGCGCCCGGTCCTCTCCCTTGAGCGCGGCCAGCACCGCATCCCGCGCCGGGGCCCCGATCTGGAAGAGGGAGAAGGAGCTGTCCCCGTAGAAGCTGTCGCCGCGGGTCTTGTGCTGCTTGAACATCATCTTCACCAGCGCCGGGATGGCGCGGGCATCGCCGATCTCCCCCAGCGACTGGACCGCCTTGCGGTTGATCAACGGCTCCACCGAGTCGTCCAGGGCCATCGCCACCAGCGGCTCCACCGCCTCCTTGGCGTGCTGGGCGCCCAGGGAGCGGATCGCCTCCAGTTGCACGTAGCCGTCCTTGCTCTTGAGCAGCCGCAGCAGCGGAGGGATGGCGGCGGGGTCGGGGATCCGCCCCAGGGCCTGGGCGATCTCCCGGTTCATCCGGTGGGTGTCCGAGTCCGCCGGACCCATGTCGATGGCGTCGGTCAGCGGCTGCACCGAGGACTTGTCGCCCAGCTCACCCAGGGCCTTGGCCAGCTCGGCGCGGACCTCCGCCTTCTTCTCGGTCTGCAGTTGCCCGTTGAGCAGCGGGGCGAAGGCCGGGGTCAGCCGTTTGGACTCGCGGAGATCCTCGATCACCCGCACCCGATCCTGGGCCCGTCGCCCGTTCTTGAAGGCCTTCTCCCAGTACTCGGGGGTGTTCGGGTCACCCTTGCAGCCGGCCAGCAGCAGCAGGCTCAAGGCGAGAGTGAGGCGATGGGACGCGCGCATGGGTCCTCCTGAAGGCTTTTCGAGAGCGGCATGTAAGCGCGCTCCGCAGAGGAGAAGCAATCCACCCCCAGAGGTACCGATCCGCTGCCCCCACCTTTTTACGCAAAGTCGCGACCCCACCGGGTGGCGGGGTAGTGTCCGGCCCGAAAATGCAAGCCGCCCCCTCTGCAGCCAAGGTTCCGTCCCAGCGTCCCGCCGCCGGACGGCGGACGTACGTCATCGATCGCGGCTTCCAGCTCAAGTACACCCTGCTGCTGGCGGTCCTGGGAGGCGTCACCTCCGGCCTGTTCGCGACCATGATGTACCTGGCGCACCAGGACGCGCTCCGGGACCTGGCGCTGTCCGCCGAGGCCCGGGCCCAGCTGGCCTCGGCCGACACCACCCTGCTGATGCTGGTGGTGGCGATCGCGGTGCTGATGGCCGCGGCGCTGGGCCTGCTGGGGGTGCTGATCACCCACCGGGTGGCCGGTCCGGTCTACGTGATGAGCCACTACATCACCACCCTGGCCAAGGGCCGCTTCCCCGTCCTGCGCCCGCTGCGGAAGAACGACGAGCTGAAGGTCTTCTTCGGCCGCTTCCAGGAGGCGCTGGAGACCCTGCGCCAGAAGGAGCTGGACGAGGCGGGCACCATCGACCGGGCGCTGGCCGTGCTGCGCTCCCAGGGGGACGTCCAGGCCGCGCTCGTTGAGCTGGAGGCCATCTCTCAACGCAAGCGCGAGGCCGCCGGCCCCGTGGACGCGGGCCGCTGACCGATGCGTCCGCGGATCGTGTTCATGGGAACCCCGCAGTTCGCCGTGGCCTCGCTGCAGGCCTGCTTCGAGGTGGGGGAGGTGATCGCGGTGGTCACCCAGCCCGACAAGCCCAAGGGCCGGGGACAGGAGCTGGCGGCGCCGCCGGTGAAGCTGGAGGCCCAGGCGCGCGGGGTGCCGGTGCTGCAACCCACCAAGCTGCGCAACACCGGGTTCGCCGAGGAGCTGCGGGCGCTGAGGCCGGACGTGTGCGTGGTCACCGCCTACGGGCGGATCCTCCCCAAGGACGTGCTGGAGGCGCCGGCCCAGGGCTGCGTGAACGTGCACGCCTCGCTGCTGCCGCGCTTCCGGGGAGCGGCGCCGATCCAGTGGGCGATCGCGTCGGGGGACGCGCGCACCGGGGTCTGCCTGATGCAGATGGATGAGGGCCTGGACACCGGGGCGGTGATCGCCTGTCGCGAGCTGCCGATCGGCCCCGAGGACACCTCCGCCACCCTGCACCTGGCGCTGGCCGAGCTGGGCGGGCAGCTCCTGCGGGACGAGCTGCCGCGCTATCTGCGGGGCGAGCTGAAGGCCACCCCCCAGCCGTCGGAGGGAATGGTGCTGGCCCCGCTGATCGACAAGGAAGAAGGGCGGCTGGACTTCCAGCGTCCAGCGGTGGAGCTGGAGCGGCGGCTGCGCGCGTTCACGCCCTGGCCGGGCGCCTTCACCCCCTTCGCCGGCGGCCTGTTCAAGGTGCACCGGGTCCGGGTGGGGGAGGGGAGGGGCGCGCCGGGGACGGTGCTGGCCTCCGGTCCCGACGGGATCGAGATCGCCTGCGGCGAGGGTTCGCTGGTGCTGCTGGAGGTCCAGCCGGAGGGCAAGCGGCGGATGACCGCGGCCGAATTTCTCTCCGGTCGCAAACTGGAGATTGGCAGCCGGCCGTTTTCGGCGGATTGAGGAGCGGCCATGGCGTTCAAGAACGTGCTGGTCCTGCACGGACCGAACCTGAACCTGCTGGGAGAGCGCCCCGGGGATGACCGGGCGATCACGCTGGACGGGCTCAACCACCGGCTTCAGCAGCGGGCCGACGCGCTGGGACTGACCTTGCGGATCTTCCAGTCCAACCACGAAGGCGAGCTGATCGACCGGTTGCACGCGGAGCGGCAGTGGGCGGACGCGGTGGTGATCAGCCCCGACGCGCTGGCCCATACCTCCTACGTGCTGCGAGAGGCGCTGGTGGCGGTGGGCAAGCCGGCGATCGAGGTCCACCTCAGTGACATCCGCCGCCGGGAGTCCTGGCGCCGCAAGTCGGTGATCAAGGACGCGTGTGAGGCCCAGGTGCTGGGCAAGGGAGTCGGCTCCTACCTGCTGGCGCTGGAGCGGTTCGGCACCGACGCTCCGGCCGGCAAGAAGCGCGGCGGGACCAGGGCCCCCGGAAAGACGGTGGGCCGGCCGGCGGTGCGCAACAGCGTGGCGAACAGCGACCGCAACCCTGGCGCGGCGGAGTTGAGCGCAGCCCGCGGTGCGGAGAAGACGCTGGGCCGCAGCGTTGGCGTCGCGGAGTCGGGCGCCTTGCGCGGTTCGGAGAAGACGCTGGGCCGCAGCGCTGGCGCGGCGGAGTCGGGCGCCTTGCGCGGTTCGGAGAAGGCGTTGGGGCGCAGCGCTGGCTCTGCGGAGTCGAGCGCCGGGCGCAGTTCGGAGAAGACTCTGGGCCGGAGTGCAGGCGTCGCGGAGTCGGGCGCCGGGCGCGGTTCGGCGAAGACAGTGGGCCGCGCGGAGTCCTCCCGCACAGTCTCCAGCGACTTCCTCACCCGGGCGCTGGTCCGGCAGAAGCTCTCCGAGCGGCTCTCCGGAAAGCTCACCGCCGGGGGACTGGCTGCCTGGGCGCGGGCGCAGTGGAACAAGGTACAGGAAGGTGGCCCGGCCGAGGTCGACCACCGTGACGAACTGGAGGATGTGCTGCAGACCCTCACCCTCTCCACCATGGCCGCCTCGCGTCTGAGCGACGAGCAGCTGGTGGACCTGATGGCGCAGCTGGACCGATGAACGCGCGAACGATGGCCATCTCGGTGCTGGCGCGGGTCCAGGCCACCGATGCGTATTTGAACGTGGTGCTGGACACCCAGCTCTCGGAGCGGCCGCCCTCCGACCCCCGCGACGCGGCCCTGGTGACCGAGCTTTGCTACGGCTCCACCCGCCGCCAGCTGACCCTGGACTCGCTGATCGCTTCCCTGGCGGACCGCAAGCTGGAGGCGCTGGAAGACAAGGTCCTGGCGGCCTTGCGGGTCGGCCTCTACCAGCTGTTCTACTCGCGGGTGCCCCGGCACGCCGCGGTGGGGGAGACAGTCCAGGCGCTCAAGGAGCTGCAGCTGGCGCGGGCCTCCGGGTTCGTGAACGCCATCCTGCGCAAGGCCTCGGCGCTGCCGGAGATCCCGCTCCCGCCCGCCACCGATCAGGTCCGTCACCTCTCGATCCGCGAGAGCCACCCCCAGTGGCTGGTCTCCCGGTGGATCCGTCAGTTCGGCGCGGTGCGCGCCGAGCAGATGCTGATCGCCGACAACGAGGCCCCGCCGGTGGTGGTGCGCGCCAACACCTCCCGGACCACCCGCGATCAGCTGCTGGCGGAGCTGCTGGAGGCGGGGGGGAAGGCCGAGCCCACCCGCTACTCTCCGGTGGGGATCCGCTTCGAGTCCCCGGGTCGGGTGGAGGACCTCTACGGCTTCCGCGAGGGGCTGTTCCAGGTGCAGGACGAGGCCGCGCAGCTGGTGGGGGTGTTCGCCCACCTGGCGGACGGCTCGCGGGTGTTGGACACCTGCGCCGCGCCGGGCGGGAAGGCCAACCACCTGGCCGAGCGCTTCGAGGTAGTGGCCACCGACCTGCACGCCAACAAGCTGCGGAAGATCGAGGCCGAGGCCCGGCGGCTGGGGCTCAGCGAGCGGCTGAAGACCTTTGCCCACGACGCCACCGTGCCCCACCCCGACTCGCTGGGAGAGTTCCACGCGGTGATGGTGGACGCTCCCTGCACCGGCCTGGGCACCCTGCGCCGGCACCCGGAGCTGCGCTACCGCCGCAAGGAAGAGGACATCGCCCGGCTGGCCACCCTGCAGCTGCGGATCCTGGAGGCCTGCCAGGAGAAGGTGCCGCCCGGGGGACTGCTGATCTACGCGGTGTGCAGCACCGATCCCCAGGAGGGAGCGGACCAGGTGGAGATGTTCCTGCGCTCGCACCCGGACTTCACCAGCGAGCCGCCGGTGCTGGCGCTGGCGGAGAAGTACCCCGAGTACCAGGGCCACCTGCGCACCCTCCCCGGGCCGGAGGGGATGGACGGGTTCTTCGCCGCCCGGCTACGGCGGATGTACTAGCGCCACCGCTGGGGGCGGTCCTGGAGGCTGCCCTCCAGGCCCACCTCGGCGCACCAGGCCAGGAACGCGTCCCTGGGGACGCCCTGCCACTCCAGCTGTGCCAGCGACTCCTTCAGGGGAACGTCGCGCACCAGGGTGGCCAGGGTCCGGTACAGCAGCGCGTCCTCCCGCCCCTGGTTGAAGTTCAGGGACAGGCGCTCGGCGCCGCGGACGTTCACTCCCCACTGGCGATGATCGGGGGGGATGTCCTCCAGCTTCGGGAACTTGGCCAGGACCGCCGCCGCGCCCTTCTCCCCCCAGCCGTCCAGCCCGGGGATCCCATCCGCGGTGTCCCCCACCAGGGCCAGCCAGTCGGGAATGCTCAACGGCGCGATCCCCCGCATCGCCCGCAGCGCGTCTTCGTCGATCACCTTCTCGTTGCGGCGGTCGATCTGCACCACCCGGGTGCCGACCACGCACTGGCCCAGGTCCTTGTCCGGGGTGTGGATCCGCACCTGCTCCACCTGGTCGGCGAACTGGGCGGCCCCGCTGGCCAGTGCGTCGTCCGCCTCCCAGCGATCCATCGACCACACGGTGACGCCCAGGGCCCGGACCGCGGCCTCGGCCACGTCGAACTGGGCCAGCAACTCCGGGTCCACCCCGGCCTCGGTCTTGTAGCCGGGGAAGAGATCGTTGCGGAAGGAGCGGATCGGGTTGTCGAAGGCCACCGCCAGGTGGGTGACCTCGTGCTTCTTCTCCTGCAGCAGCATCAGCAAGGAGGAGGTGATCCCCACCGTGGCCTTCAGCGGTTGGCCCCCTCGGCCCCGGTAGTCCGGGCGCTTGGAGAAGTGCGCCCGGAACAGCTCGTAGGTCCCGTCGATCAGATCCAGCCGCATCTCAACGACCTTTCCTGACTACTCCTCGATGACCTTGGGCACGGCCTTGAACGCGTCCAGCACCGCCTGGGAGGCGCGGTCCAGGTACTTGCCCTTGCGGACCAGGATCCCGATCGGCCGGGAGAAGTTCCCCTCCGCCAGCGGCTTGGAGACCAGGGTGCCTTGGGCCAGCTCCATCGCCATGCAGGCCAGCGGGAGGACCGAGACGCCCAGGCCCATCTCCACCGCGCGCTTGATGGTCTCCACGTTGTCCATCTCCATCGAGACCACCAGGTCCATCCCCCGGTCCTTGAAGATCCGGTCGATGCCCTTGCGGGTCGGCGCCTCCCGATCGAAGCCGATGAACGGAACCCCGGCGATCGCCGAGAGCGAGACCTTGGACTTGCTGGCGAACGGGTGGTTGGGCGCGCAGACGAAGACCAGCTTGTCGTCTCGGAAGGGGACGATGTCCACCCCGGCCCGCGGCTGCGGATAGGCCACCAGGCCCAGCTCGGCGGCCCCGAGGATGATGTCGTCGTAGACCTGATCGTTGCGGCGGTAGTTCAGCCGCAGGTTCACCTTGGGGTTGGTCTTGAGCACGTGCCGCTGGACGTTCTGCAGCTCGTGCAGCCCCACCGTGTAGATGGTGGAGACGGTGCAGGTGCCCTGGACCTCGGCGGACTGCTCGCGGATCTCCTGCTCCACCTCCCCGAAGCGGGCCAGGATCTCCTTGCAGCCGCGGAACAGTCGCTCACCCGCCGGGGTGGGCGTGACCTGACGCGCGCTGCGCGAGAGCAGCTTCTGGTTGTACCGGGTCTCCAGCGCGCGGATCTGCTGGCTGACCGCGGACTGGGTCACGTGGTTGAGCTGCGCCGCACGCGAGAAGGAGCCGGTCTCCACCACGTCGCAGAACATCTTCAACGACTCGAGCTGCATAGATTAGTGAGCCTCCTGGGAGTGGGACGTATAATTAGGAGTGCTTGACTTATCAACAACGCCTAAGCGGTTCAGTAGAAGCGCTCGTCCGAGGAGCAGCCAACCCCATGATTCTCCTGGGGGGCGGACTCCTTCTTATCGCTGCCTCACGGGAGGGACAGGACCGCGGCCTCGGTGATCTCAGCCAGGATCTCCAGCAGCCGCTCTCCCTCCTCACGGGTGGCCGCGGCCGGGTTGCCCAGATACGCGTCCGGGCCCCCCACCTGATGGAAGTCGGTGGCGCCGGCCTTGATCTTCGCCGGGAGATCCACCGCCAGCTCCGGCAACGCCTGCCGCTCCTGTTCGTTCACCAGGTGGGGCGCGGCGGCCAGCATCAGCGAGGTCTCGTAGAGACCGGCGTGGCTGCCGCCGTGGGTGAACTCCACGCCCAGCCGGGGCCCGGTGGGCTTCTTGCGGTGGTCGGGGACGCAGATGCCGGCACCGGTCCGTTCGGCGGCGGCGCGGGCGGCCTGGTGGACCACCGCGAACTGGGCCGGCTCCAGATGGTGGTTCACCACGCAGATCCTCCGGAAGCCATGACCGGCGATCCCGGCGATCACCTCGGTCAGGAACGACTGGGTCACAGGCGCGTTGACGCTGATCGTGCCGGCGAACCTCGCCGCGAACTCGGTCACCCCGTAGGCCAGCGAAGGGAAGGTCACCGTCTGCTCTCCCCGGGCAGCGAGCCGCACCGAGACCCGCCGGCAGACTGCCTCGGCGATCAACACATCCACGCCCAGCGGGAGATGGGGGCCATGCGCCTCGGTGGAGCCCACCGGCAGCAGCGCCACGCAGTTCGACTCGGCCAGCGCGCGAAGCTTTGGCCAGGGAAGCTCTTGAGCGAGCGGCATGCGGACAGGTCGTAGCGCGAGGCGGCGCGGAAGTCCCGCTCCCAGGCACACCCGATACAGCTCAATGACCTACCGAAAGGAGCGGAGGTCCTTCATCGAGCGGAGCAGACCGGCGGAAACCGCGCTGCGTTGGACCGCCCAGCTCACTGGGCGAGGCCGATCTGCTTCATGAACGCCTGGTTGTCCCAGAAGAGGATCTCCTTATCGAACTTCTCCCCGTTCCAATGGGCGAAGGTCGCCATCTGGAGCTTGAACTTCTTCCCGGTGGGCTGGATGACCTTGCCGTCGGGCATCACCATCGGCTTGCTGAAGGTGCCCTCCATGACGCCGACGACGGCAGTCCAGTCTCCGCTCGCGACCTTCACCGGGTGGACGCTGATCCGCGTGTCCGGCGCGTAGCTGAACATGTACTTCATGTCTTCGATGTGTTTGTCGAAGCCCTTGGTCTCGTGTCCGTCAGGCCAGACGACCACCACGTCGTCGGTGTGGGTCTTGTGAAACAGCTCCCAGTTCTGTTTTGAGAACCCTTGGGTGTCGAGCTCCCGGAACTTCTCCAAGCGCTGCGCGTGGACATCCTGTTTCCCCTTGTCCTTCGACTCGCCTGCTTGCGCTGGCGCCCCCGCGAACAGGAGTGCGGATGCAGCTACGACCAACAATCCCGAGGTCTTCTTGCTCATGGCGGAACTCCTTTGGATGTTTCGACGCGAGCGCCTCTTTCGAGGTGGTGGCGGACCGCTTCCGTTGCACCGTCCGAGCGACCGTGCGGCGGAGTCCTTCTCCGCGCGGCGGTCACGAGGACTCGAGGCGGCGCGGGCCCGGAGCTTCGGTCGTAGCCCGAGGCGGCGGGGAAGTTCCGCCACCCAGGCACACCCGATGCAGCCTCAGTCACCTGAGAGGAGCGCACCATGAGAGCGCAGATTCTTCATCGAGGAGAGACGGCCATCGGTTGGGACGTCCAGCGGAGGAGCCGGGTCGTGCGTCTGCTGCTGGAGGGGCTGCTGGTGTTCGGCGCAGTCAATGCGTTCGCCGGCGGCTACTACGGGATGTCCGGCGCGGCGGGCGTCCCGACCGAGTGGCTGTATGGCAGCCCGTTCAAGGACTACTTCTTCCCCAGCCTGATCCTGTTCGCGATCGTGGGCGGATCGTTCCTGATCGCCGCGATGGCGGTGTTCCGCCGGTGGCGCCACGCCCGCATGCTCTCCTACGCGGCAGCGGCGGTGGTCCTGGGGTGGCTGGCGGTCCAGCTCTCGATCATCGGCTATGTGTCCTGGATGCAGCCGGTGACCGCCGCGTTGGGGCTGCTCATCCCTCCGTTGGCTTCCCGGCTGCCGCCCTCAGTCCCGTAGCTGCGACTTGAGCACCTTGCCCCGGTCGCTCTTGGGCAGCGCGTCCAGGAAGCGGATCTCCCGCGGCGCCTTGTACGGGGCCAGGGTGGCCCGGACGTGGGCCTTGAGCGCGTCGGTCAGCTCCGCTCCGTCGCCGGCGCCTGGCTGGAGGACGACGAAGGCCCGCGGCTTGTCCAGCCCGTCCGCGTCCTTGAAGCCCACCACCGCCGCCTCCCGCACCGCCGGGTGGCCCAGCAGCGCGTTCTCCACCTCCACCGGGGAGAGCCACTTGCCGGCGACCTTCAGCATGTCGTCGCCGCGGCCACAGAAGTGGAAGTAGCCGTCCTCGTCCTGGCGGAACTTGTCCGCGGAGACGCACCACTCGCCGCGGAAGGTCTGCTGGCTCTTCTCCCGCTCGTGCCAGTACTCGCGGGCCATCGAGTCGCCGCGGATCCACAGGGTGCCGATCTCCCCGCGCGGGACCTCCTGCCCCTCGTCGTCGCGGATCTGTGCCTGGTAGCCCTCCACCACCTTGCCCAGCGATCCGGGCCGGACGTCGCCCACCCGGTTGGTGATGAAGATGTGGAACATCTCCGCCGAGCCGATCCCGTCCAGCACCTCCACCCCGGTGCGCCGCTTCCAGCGCTGGTACAGCTCGGGCGGCAGGGCCTCGCCGGCGCTGACCGCCAGCCGCAGCGAGGAGAAGTCCTCCTCCGGGGCCGCCGGGGTGGAGACCATCGCGTTGAGCACGGTCGGAACCAGGGAGAGGAAGGTGGGGCGGTAGCGGGCGATCAGCTGGAACATCCGCTCCGGGGTGGGCTTTTCCGGAAACAAGACCGCCGAGGCGCCGGCCAGCAGCGGGAACAACAGATTGGTCCCCAGCGCGTAGCCGAACGCCAGCCGCGGCGCGGAGAGGCAGATGTCCTCGGGCCGGTAGCCGAGGATCGGCAACCCGAACACCCGGGCGTTGAAGAGGAAGTCCGCGTGCCGGTGCACCGCTCCCTTGGGGAAGCCGGTGGAGCCGGAGGTGAACAGCCACACCGCGGGGTCGTCCCGGTGGGTGTCGGCGAAGGAGGGATCGGGGGTGGCCGCGGCCAGCGCCTGCTCGTAGGAGAGGTGCGCCCCGTGGGTCCCGCCCACCACCAGCACGGCTCGCAGGTGCGGACAGTCGCTGCGCACCGAGTCGATCACCTGCGCGGTGGAGGGGTTGGTGAACACCACCTTTGCCCGGGTGTAGTTGAGGTAGTAGGCGACCTCCTCCGGCCGCTGGTCCGGGTTCACCGCGCAGGCCACCCCGCCCACCTTCACCACCGCCAGCCAGGCCGACGCGAACTGAGGCACGTCCGGGAGCATCAGCAGCCCGCGCTGCTCCTGCTCCAGACCCAGGCCCCGCAGCACCGCCGAGGCCCGGTCCACCTGGTCCGCCAGCTGCCGGTAGGTCTGGGTGCCTCCGTCCCACCGCAGCGCCACCCGCTCCCCGAAGCGCGGGAGCTGGTCGTAAAGGAACGCGCGGGTGAGGTTGAACGCCTCCGGCAGGTTCCGCGGGTCGGGGTGGGTCATGGCGTCGGACGATTGCCTCCGGCGGCGGGGATTGCCAGTCCCTAGGCTTCGTTGTTGTGCACCGCCGCGCGGTCGGTCAGCGAGGTCACCCAGCTCTCGGAGAGGCGGCTTTGGCTCTGCCATCCCGCGGCGTTCCGGGTGCCGATCCCCCCGGGGCGGGGGAGCAGCCGGTTGGCGGCGGACATCAGCCGGATGGTGGTGCCGGGGAAGACCCCGTGGAACAGCGCGGCCGCCTTGGCCGGAAGGGACAGCACCAGCTCCGGTTCGCCCCGCCGCAGCGCGAGCAGGATCCTCCGCGCCGCCCGCTCCACGTTCATCGAGCTGCCCGGCAAGGAGCCGGTGATCTTGAACCAGGCGTACTCGGCGCGGTGGCGTCCCTTGAAGGCCGCCTGGCGCGGACTGCCGGTGCGCATCAGCCCGGGGCAGACGGTGGTCACCGCGATCCGGTGGCGGGCCAGCTCCACCCGCAGGCCCTCGGAGAGCCCGGTGAGCGCGAACTTGCTGGCGGAGTAGGGGAGCAGATGGGGGACGGGGAGCTTCCCCCCAATGGAGGAGATGTTGAGGATCCGCCCGCCCCGCGCCGCCTTGAGGTGGGGAAGCGCCGCCTGGGTGGTGTGCAGCGGGCCCCAGAAGTGGACCCGCATCCCGGCGTCGAAGTCCTCCAGGGTCATCTCCTCCACCGGGCCCATCTGGATCAGTCCGGCGTTGTTGACCACGATGTCCAGCCGGCCAAACCGCGCCACCACCTGCCGGACCAGCGCCTGGACCTGGGCAGCGTCCCCCACGTCACAGGTGGCGGCGAACACCCTTCCGGGGGCCGAACGGGACAGCTGGCGGTAGGCGCGCTCCAGGCTCTCCGGGTCCCGCCCGCAGATCGCCACCCGGACTCCCTGAGCCAGCAGCTGGCGGGTCAGCACCAGTCCCAGTCCGCGGGTGCCTCCGGTGACCAGCGCCACCCGACCCTGGGGCTGCCACCGGCCCTGCCGGAAGGACCGCCAAGCCAGGACCGCCGCGGCGGCGGCGGCCCACTTCCCTGCGTCCGCTGCGCGCATCCCTACCTCCTGACCTCAAGGGGTAGGCACGGCTCCGCGCTGCGGTTGGACCTGCCGCCCGCCCGGGTGCAGGGCGAGGCGACGGTCCTGGGCGCTGCGATGCCCACCGAGCGGGCAGCCTGGTTCGGCTACGGCCCGGGCACCGTGGGAACCGGGATCCGGTCCACGGTCACCTCGAAGGGCGACGGGCCGTCCACCACCACGATCACGTCCTGGCCAGCCTCCAGGGAAAGCTCGATCACCTTTTCCGCGGCGGGCCCCCCGGAGCAGGCCAGCTCCAGGCCGCGGCAGTTGCCGTGGACGTAGAGCACCGGGGGGAGCTCTCCGTCCTGCTGGGCCCGGGCGATGAAGCGGTAACCGCCGGCTTCGGGAGCGGTGAACCGCAGCCCCACATCCGGGCTGTGCTGGCCACCGCAGGACCCGGCGTTGCCGTTGACCGTCGGCAGGTCGGTGCTCGCGAAGTCTCCGGGCACCGTCTCTCCCAGGTCCTCCTCGGTGCAGGCCTCCATTCCACAGGCCGGCTCCTGGGCGCAGTCGCTGTCCGAGCAGTCCACCCGGCCATCGGCGTCGTTGTCCGCGCGGTCGGTGCAGGTCTCGGCGGTCTCGGTGGTCTCCAGACGGTTGACGTGCAGCTGGACGTAGTCGTGGTCGGTGGTGGCGCCATCGACCGCGATCAGCACCGTGGTCCCCGCCACCAGCTCCAGGGTCAGCCGGGACGCGTTCCCGTAGTGGATCCCGTTGTCCTCGCAGGCCAGCGCCCGGCCATCGCAGCTCCCCTCCCGGACGGTGAGCACGGTGTCGAAGGTGGAGCCGGTGGTGTCCAGCACGAACACCCCATCCTCCGGCGCGGTCCAGGCGATCAGCACCTCGGGGGTGCTCCGGTTGTAGCCGCAGGGCTGGGTGTGGCGATCCTTGGTTCCCACCCGGGCCTCGAAGCTCACCGGCAACGCGGCGCCGGCGGAGAAGTCCGCGCAGGGTGGGGCCGGGGGCAGGGCGCAGACATTGGGCTTGCCCGCCGCTCCACAGACCTCGCCCAGCGAGCAGCCCCCGCACTCCAGCTGTCCGCCGCACCCATCGGAGACGGTGCCGCAGTTGCTGCCCCGGGTCTCACAGGTGAGGGGGATGCATTGGATCCCGCACACGTTGGCCGAGCCCCCGCCGCCGCACAGCTCCGGATCCGAGCAGCTCCCGCACTCCAGGACGCCGCCGCAGCCGTCGGAGATCACCCCGCAGTTCTTGCCCTCTCCCCGACAGGAGAGCGGCTGGCACTGGGCCGGCCCGCACACATTCGGACCCCCGCCGCCGCCGCAGCTCTCGCCGCTGGCGCAGCCTCCACACTGGAGGGTGCCGCCACAGTGATCGGAGATGATCCCGCAGTTCTTGCCCTGGGCCTCGCAGGTGGTGGGAACACAGCTGGGAGGAGCGCTGGTGGTTCCGGTCTCCTTCCGCGCACCTTCCACCGGTATCGGCCCCGGCGAGGTGCCGCTGGAGCACCCCACCGTCGCCACCAGACACAACCAACCCAGCCACCGCAATGAAGTGCGGCCCTCGACCCCCATCGCCCTACCCCTCCCCCGAACTGCCCCCCTTTAGGTAGGAACGCCTTCACCAAACGGCACCCACCCCCGTGATCAGGCGGTGAGCAGGTGCCTGGCGATCAACATCCGCTGCACCTCGGAGGCGCCTTCGTAGATCCGCAGCGCCCGCACGTCCCGGTACAAGCGTTCGACGGCGAACCCCTTCACCACCCCGTTGCCGCCGTGGACCTGCAGACAGCGGTCGATGATCCGCTGGGCGGCCTCGGTGGCGAACAGCTTGGCCACCCCGGCCTCGTAGGGAATCCGCGCCTGGCCCGCGTCCTTCACCGCCGCCGCCCGGTGCACCAGCAGCTGCGCGGCATCCAGGTCCACCGCGCTGTCGGCGATCAGGTTCTGGACCGCGGCCAGCTCGGAGAGTGGCTTTCCGAACTGTTTCCGTCCCTGGGAGTACGCCAGGGCCTCGTCCAGCGCCCGCCGGGCCATCCCCACCGCGGCCGCGCCCACCGTGGTGCGGAAGGTGTCCAGGGTCCCCAACGCCAGCCGCATCCCGTCCCCCTCCTTGCCGATCAGGGCCGAGGCGGGGATCCGGCAGTCGACCAGCTCCAGCTCGCCGATCGGGTGGTCGCCCATCAGCTCCATCGGGCGGACGTGGAGGCCGGGGGTCCCGGTGGGGACGATGAAGGCGGAGATCCCCTTGGGGCCCTCGGCGGTGCGGGCAAAGACCGTGTAGTGGGTGGCCACCCCGGCGTTGGAGATGAACCGCTTGGCGCCCCGGAGCAGGTAGTGGTCCCCGTCCCGGCTGGCGGTGGTGCTCAGCGCGGCGACGTCCGAGCCCGCCTCCGGTTCGGTGAGCGCGAACGCCCACAGGGTCTTGCCGGCCGCCGCGGGCACCAGGTGTTCCTGGCGCTGCTCCGGGCTTCCGCCCAGCACCAGGGGATGGGTGCCCAGCCCGTGCACCGCGAAGATCGAGTCCGCGGCGGGGTTGAAGTACGCCAGCTGCTCGCGGATCGCGCACAGGGTGCCCACCCGCACCAGGGTGGAGGCCCCGCCGAACCCGGCCGGGAACAGGTAGGGGAAGAAGCCCAGGTCCGCCAGGCGGCGCGCAAGCACCGGGTGGTCGGCCAGCGCCGGGGAAGGCTCCAGCACCCGGAACGCGGCCCGGGCGTCCTGACCCACCTGGAGATCCTCGGGAGAGAGCAGGGAAGGGGACATGGGGCTCACCGGCCGGTGAAGCGCGCCGGGCGCTTCTGGGTGAAGGACTCGTAGGCCTCGCGGAAGTCCTGGGTCTGCATGCACACCGCCTGGGCCCGGGCCTCGTTGTCCAAAGCGCCGTAGAGGTCGGAGTTCAGCTCGCCGTTGAGCAGCTCCTTGGTCATCCCCAGCGCGAAGGTGGGGCCGTTGGCCAGCCGCCTGGCCAGGGTCATCGCCTCCGGCATCAGCTGCTCGGCGGGGACCACCTTGTTGAAGAGGCCGTAGCGTTCGGCGGTGGGCGCGTCGATGGCGTCCCCCAGGAAGAGCAGCTCGGTGGCGCGGGAGAGGCCCACCACCTTGGGCAGCAGGTAGGCCGCGCCCATGTCCGCCCCGGCCAGGCCCACCTTCACGAACAGGAAGGCGATCTTCGCCTTCTCGGCGGCGATCCGCAGATCCGCGGCCAGGGCGATCACCGCGCCGGCGCCGGCGGCGGTGCCGTTGAGGGCGGCGATCACCGGCTTGCGCAGCGCCCGGATGTTCTTGATCAGGTCGCAGGTCATGCGGGTGAACTCCACCAGCCCGGGCATGTCCCGGCTGAACAGCTCGCCGATGATCGAGTTCACGTCCCCACCGGAGCAGAAGCCGCGGCCCTCGCCGGTGATCACCACCGAGGCCACGTCGGTCCGATGCTCCAGGTCCAGGAACAGTTGCCGCAGCTCGCGGTAGACCTCGAAGGTCAGCGAGTTCAGCGTCTCCGGCCGGGTGAAGGTGATCACCCCGACGCGGTCCTGCACCTCGAAACGAAAGGACGTGGGCGCGCTCATGGGCGCGCTTTAGCAAACTCAGATGACGGCGGTGGCTTCGATCTCCACCTGGGCGTCGTCTTCCAGCAGCGCGCTGACCACCACCAGCGCCATCGCCGGGTAGTGCTTGCCCACCTGCCGCTTCCAGCTCTCCCCGATCTGCCGGGTGGCGGCGCGGTAGGCGTCCTTGTTGATCACGTACACCGTGCAGCGGACCAGATCCTGCGGGGCGCCGCCGGCCTCCTTCACCACCGCCAGCACGTTGGCCAGGGCGGCGTCGAACTGCTCGGCGAAGGTGGCGGGAAAGCGGGGCGTCTGGCTGGTGGGATCCCAGCCGATCTGCCCGCCCACGTAGAGCGTCCGCCCGCCCTCGGTGACGATTCCGTTGGAGTAACCGGAGGGCTTGGCCCAGCCGGGAGGTTGCACGGTGCGCTTGGAGGAACCCATCGGGGCGCGGAGTCTGGGTCCCGAACTGGGGCAGCGCAAGCCTGGGGGATGCCTAACTTTGGGGCATGGCGCCCGGGTTCACCCTCTTCCTGTGCGGAGACGTGATGACCGGACGGGGGATCGATCAGCTGCAGGCCCACCCGTCGGACCCGGAGCTGCGGGAGTCCTATCTGAAGGATGCCCGGGACTACCTGGGGCTGGTGGAGCGGGGGCTCTCCGGCCCGGTGTCCCCGGAGTATGTGTGGGGAGAGGCGCTGGCGGAGCTGGAGCGGGTGGCACCCGCGGCGCGGATCCTCAACCTGGAGACCAGCGTCACCACCGAGGACGGGTTCTGGCCGGACAAGGGCATCCACTACCGGATGCACCCCGGGAACCTCGGGCTGCTGAAGGTCGCCCGCCCGGATGTCTGCGTGCTGGCCAACAACCACGTGCTGGACTTCGGCCACCGGGGGCTGGTCGAGACTCTGGGGCGGATCAGCGCGGCCGGCCTGGCGACCTGCGGGGCGGGTGTCGACCTCCGGCAAGCGCTGACCCCGGCGCGGGTGGTGCTGCCGGACGGCGCCCGACTGTGGGTGTTCGCGATGGGCACGGAGAGCAGCGGAGTCCCGCAGGAGTGGGCGGCTGGTTTGGCTCGACCGGGGGTGGCGTTCCTTCCCGACCTCTCGGTGCGGACCGCGGAGGGGTGGCTGGAGCGGATCTCCGGCTACCGGCGAGAGGGAGACCGGGTGATGGTCTCCCTCCACTGGGGCGACAACTGGGGCTACGAGATCCCCCGGGAACAGCGGGAGTTCGCGCATCGATTGATCGAGGGCGGGGTGGACCTGATCCATGGCCACTCCTCGCACCATCCCCGGCCGCTGGAGGTCTACCGGGGCAAGCTGGTGCTCTACGGCTGTGGTGACTTCATTAACGACTACGAAGGCATCAGCGGCCACGAGGAGTACCGCAGCGAGCTGCGGCTGATGTACTTCCCGACCCTGGAGGCTCGGACGGGATCGCTGACGGCGCTGCGGATGTTTCCGCTTCAGTCCCGGCGCCTGACGCTGCGACGGGCGGCTCCCGAAGACGCGCAGTGGTTGGCCCAGACCGTCTCCACCTACAGCCGGGAGTTCGGGGTGCGGGTCCGGGCGGAAGGGGACGGGCTGAGGGTGCAGTGGGGGTGAGCGCCGGCCTCGCGGAGGGCGGTCCTAGATCGTCTCGCCCGCGTCGATCGAGTAGGTGGCGCCGGTGATTGCCCCGGCCGCGTCGGAGGCCAGGAAGTGGCACAGCTCCGCGACCTCGGAGGGCTGCACCAGCCGGCCCATCGGATTCATCCGGGCCAGGGTCTCCCTCGCCTCGTCGGTGCTCTTCCCGGTGGTCCGGGAGATCGTCTCCGCCGAGCGGGTCACCATCTCGGTGTCGGTCCATCCGGGACAGACCGCGTTGACGGTGACCTGCTTGGAGGCCAGCTCCAGCGCCAGCGATCGGGTCATCCCCACCAGGGCGTGCTTGGAGGCGCAGTAGGCGCTGGTGTACCGGAACCCTTTGAGCCCGGCAGTGGAGGCGATGTTGATGATCCGCCCGCTGCCCCGCTCGGCCATCGCCGGTGAGAGCTCCCGGCAGAAGAGGAACGGCGCCCGGACGTTGACCGCCATCAGCCGCTCGTAGTCCTCCAGCGAGGTCTTTTTCAGGGGCGCGGAGACCGCGATCCCGGCGTTGTTCACCAGCACGTCGGGCGGTCCCTCCGAGCGCAGCTGGGCGCAGGCATCCAGCACCGCGTCCACCCGCTCCACGTCCACCGCCATCGCCACCACCCGGCCCGGGTAGGCGGCGGCCAGTGAGTCCAGCGCGTCCCGGGACCGGGCCAACGCCCACACCCGATGGCCGCTGGAGGCGAACTTCTCGGCGATCGCGCGTCCGATTCCCTTGCTGGCGCCGGTGACCACCACGTTCCGCTGGAGCAGGCTCATGCGCCCGGGACCTTAGCCCCGAAACTGGCCGCTGCCGGAGGGTTCCCGGCTCTTCGGGTACGACAAGCGTCCGGGGCCCGGTTGCCCAGGGAACCCGCTGGTCGATTGGCGCTGCCTCGCAGCAGGAGTGTCGGAATTGCGCCCCTGGCCTCGAGCGGACCGGCC
This sequence comes from Myxococcaceae bacterium, assembly GCA_036675345.1. Classification (GTDB taxonomy): domain Bacteria; phylum Myxococcota; class Myxococcia; order Myxococcales; family Myxococcaceae; genus JALYOC01. The sequence continues at coordinate 284,407 of JAKFFE010000018.1, read as the reverse complement.
GCCAGCGCTCGGCGCCAACTTCGAGTTGGCCAGGCGGGTGCTGACCCTCCCGGAGGTTCCCTTGCTCTCCGTGGCCGGATTCCGCGGTCCTGCTGCCTTTCCCGGGGGGCGGAACCTGGGGGGAACTTGTTCTGGCAGACAAACTCCACGGCGATTTCGGCCCAAAACAGGGGGGGAACGTGTCGCCAGGAACAAGGTTCCCCCACCGGCACCCCGCCGCGAGCGGGTCTCGCCTCTGGTTAGCTCGATGATTGCCAGGCCCCGGTGCCGCAGAGCCCCAGTGCCCAGTGCCCAGTGCACCCGGTGGGTTTGCATCGGGCACAGCCGCGGTTCGCTGATGGGTGGGGGCGCGGATCGGATCGCCGAAGCTGCCGCTGGCGCCCGCGCCCCAGTCCCGCCGAAGCTGCCGCTGGCGCCCGCGCCCGCGCCCCGGTCCCGCCGAAGCTGCCGCTGGCGCCCGCGCCCGGCCCGCCCCCAGTCCCGCCGAATCTGCCGCTGGCACCCGTGCCCGGGTCAATGCAATCTGCGCCGCGACCTCACCTCTCAAGGAGCACCCCGTGGCCCGCGCCGCCGTCACCGACCTCTACCGCATCGATGATCTCCTCTCCGACGAGGAGAAGGCCGCGCGCGACGTGGTGGCCTCGATCATCGACCGGGAGATCCTGCCGGTGATCGGCAAGCACTTCCGGGACGGCACCTTCCCGGCGCACGTGGTGCCGAAGCTGGCGGAGGTGGGCGTGTTCGGGGCCAACCTCCAGGGCTACGGCTGCGCCGGGCTGAACAACGTCACCTACGGGCTGATCCTCCAGGAGTTGGAGCGCGGCGACTCCGGGCTGCGCAGCTTCGCCTCGGTGCAGAGTTCCTTGTGCATGTACCCGATCCACGCCTTCGGCTCTGAGGAGCAGAAGCAGCGGTTCCTGCCCGGGATGGCGCAGGGGAAGCTGATCGGCTGCTTCGGGCTGACCGAGCCGGACTTCGGCAGCAACCCGGGAGGGATGCTGACCCGCGCGCGCCAGGACGGAGACCACTACGTCCTCAACGGCAGCAAGATGTGGATCACCAACGGGACCATCGCCGACCTGGCGGTGGTCTGGGCCAAGGTGGACGACGGTGGCAGCGAGTCGATCCGCGGGTTCATCGTGGAGAAGGGGATGCCCGGGTACACCGCCAAGGAGATCCCGGGGAAGTTCTCCCTGCGCGCCTCCTACACCTCCGAGCTGGCCTTCCACGACGTCCGGGTCCCGGCGGCCAACATGCTGCCCAACGTGAAGGGGCTGCGCGGCCCGCTCTCCTGTCTGAACAACGCCCGGATGGGGATCGCCTTCGCGGTGACCGGCGCGGCGATCGCCTGCTTCGAGGGCGCGCGTGAGTACTCGCTGTCCCGGATCCAGTTCGACAAGCCGATCGCCGCCTACCAGCTGACCCAGGAGAAGCTGGCGGACATGCTCTCGGAGATCGTCAAGGCGCAGCTGTTGTCGCTGCGGCTGGCGCGGCTGAAGGACGAGGGGAAGGTGACCCCGGAGATGGTGTCCCTGGCCAAGCGCAACAACGTGCGCTCCGCCCTGGAGATCGCCCGGGTGGCGCGCGGGATCTACGGCGCCAACGGGATCAGCGACGAGTACCCGCCGGTCCGGCACATGCTGAATCTGGAGTCGGTCTACACCTACGAGGGGACCCACGAGGTCCACACCTTGGTGCTGGGCAAGGCGATCACCGGGATCGACGCCTTCACCCGCTGACGCGAGGATGGCGCCCCGGCTCACCACCGCTCGCCTCCTCCTCCGTCCCTGGCGGGAGGAGGACCTGGACCCGTTCGCGGCGCTCAATGCCGACCCGGTGGTGATGGAGCACTTCCCCCGGGTGCTCAACCGCCAGGAGACGGAAGCGGTCATCCGCCGCTTCCAAGCCCACTTCCAGGCGCACGGCTTTGGAGGCTGGGCGGTGGAGGTGCCCGGGGTGGCGCCGCTGATCGGCTTTGTGGGGCTCAACGTGCCCACCTTCCAAGCCCCATTCCTTCCCTGCGTGGAGGTGGGCTGGCGGCTGGCGCGAGGGCACTGGGGCCACGGCTACGCCACCGAGGCGGCGCGGGCGGCGCTGGACTTCGGCTTCGGGAAGAAGGGCCTGGAGGAGATCGTCTCCTTCACCACGGTGGGGAACACCCGCTCCCGGGCGGTGATGGAGCGGCTGGGGATGAAGCGAGACCCGGCGGAGGACTTTGACCATCCGAACCTGCCGGAGGGTTCGCCGCTGAGGCGGCACGTGCTCTACCGGCTGTCGACCGCCGACTGGCGCGCCCGAGTCTGGTAGGACGCGCGCATGTCCTACGAGCAGACCCTCACGGTGCGCTTTGAAGACGTCGACTTCGCCCGGGTCGTCTTCTTCCCGAAGCTGTTTGGCTACTGCCACAACGTCTTCGAGGACTTCTTCAAGAACGGGGTGGGGGTCCCGTACGCGACGATGATCCAGGAGCGGAAGTTCGGGTTCCCGGCGGTGAGCGCCAAGTCGGACTTCCGGGCCCCGTTCCACTTCGGCGATCCGTGCCGGGTGGTGATGGACACCCTCTCGCTGGGCAAGTCCTCGATCACCTGCCGCTACCGCCTCCACCGGGGGGACGCGGAGAAGATCGGGGCGGAGCTGGAGATCACCACCGTCTGCGTGGCGATGGACACCTTCAAGGCGGCCCCGATCCCGGAGGATGTCCGGGAGGCCTTCTTGAATCACCTGGTCAACTACCAGTCGGCCTGAGGCGAGCTGGGGGCCGGGGCGCGCCAGCCCTGATCAAGAGAGGGAGGCTCGCCCTGCGCGGCCAGGGCCAGGGCCGCGCCCGCGCCCCGGCGGCTGACTGGTCCACCCGCTGCGAAGCGACCGCGGCAGGGTCGGAGCCTCTACCGCGGTCCGGACTGCGAAACAGCCCTCGCGGGGAGGCGAGGGCTGCAGCGCACACTCAGAACTTCGACTCAGCCTTCGCGCGAAGGCGAGGGCGGCAGCGCCTCGGTGGTGGGCGCCGCCTCGGTGGTCGGAGCCGCCTCCACCGTCGGCGCGGCTTCCACCGTGGGGGCCGCCTCCACCGCCGGGGCCGCCTCGGTGATCATCGCCCCCTCGCCGATCCGCTCTTCGGCCAGCTCCTTGGCCTGTTCCGCGGCCTCGGTCTGCTCGGCCGCAGCCTCCTGGGACTCGGCCTCACCGCTGGCCTCGTTCTCCTGGCGGCTCTTCAGCTCATCCTCGGTGATGAAGCCCACCTTGGTGTCTCCCTTGTTCAGGAAGCGGACCGTCTTCTCGGAGAGCTTGAGCAGCTCCGCGGCCACCTCGGCCGGGACCAGCGCGTGCTCGATGTTGCCCGGATCCGGGCGCTCGACCACCGCCAGGGCGCCGGACTCCAGCTGCGCGTGCTGCGCCAATGAGAGGTCCAGCCGCCGCAGCCGCTGCTTGCGGGTCACGAAGTAGAAGGTCGACGCGCCGGGCTCGATCTCCACCTGCGCGCCGGTGACCAGCTCCCGCAGCTTGCGGTCCAGCTCCACCTGCTTCTTGGAGACCAGGCGCTGGTGCTCGCGGCTACCGGGCAGCGGTGGCAGCTTGGGGATCGCCGCCTCGCGACGGGGGACGCCCACGCCCACCGGGCGGAAGCGGTCATCCCGCTTGATGGCGATCCGCACCTCGGGAGCGCCACCGCGCGCGGGAGGGGGACCGCCGCGGTTGTGGGGCGCGCCACCGCGGGACTCGGGGCGGCCGCCTCCCCGGGGATCGGGACGGAAGTCGCGACGATCCCTCCGCCCTTCAAACGGGCGATCGCGGGGTCGGTCGTCCCGGGGGCGATCCTCGCGAGGACGTTCGTCCCTCGGGAAATCGTCACGTGGGCGGTCTGGTTTCGCGCTCTTCGCGCTCTCTTCGACCTTCTTGGCCTGGTCTTCGGAGACCAGCCCCGCCTTGAGCAGCTTGTCACGGAGGTTCTGCATGAGCGGGCGAGCTTGTATCTCGACCTCTACGGCACGCAAGGCTCGCCTTGCGGGTGCAGTGTGGGGCACGTAACTTGCCCCGCCCATGCTTCCTTCGCGGACCCTCATCCTGGCCCCAGTGTTCTTGCTGCTGGCGGCGTGTTCGGACCCGGTGGACAAGGCCGCCAAGGAGCGGATCTTCTCCCCCGAGGATCCCCCCAAGGCGGTCGCCTCCGCCTCGGAGACCCTGGACGCCGCGGCCCTGGACAGCGATCCCCGGCTGGCGCGCCGGGTCCTCACCATGAGCGCCGCCGAGACCACCGAGCGGCTGGGGGCCCACCGGATGGACGCCAACATCCAGTTCACCTGGAAGGGCAACGACCGGGGCGTGCAGCTGACCGAGCGCCGCGAGCTGGTCGCTGGGCAAGGGGGCGTGAGCGGCGATTTCCACGCCACCTTGGAGAACTCCCGGGAGCAGGGCCTGGAGGTGATCCGGGCGGACGGGAAGGTCTACGCCCGCAACCGCTTCCAGAAGTTCCGGCAACGGCTTCGGGACCGGGGGATGGCCGAACGCGCCCGGGAGGACATCGCCGGGGCCCTGCGGGACGTGGACACCCTGTTCAAGCACCGGGTGGCCCTGGAGAGCCGGGGCACCTCCGAACACGAGGGCCGCCCCGCCCACCGTTACGCGCTGAAGCTGGCGGAGAACGCCAAGGTGGTCCCCCAACGCGAGCTGCCTCCGCCGCCCGCCTCCAAGCAGGGGATGGATCGCAGCACCCTCAACCGGATGGCCTTCCTCAATGAACGCACCCCGATCGCGCTGGAGGGGTTGATCGTGGTGGACGCCAAGACCGGCGCGGTCCTCTGGGCCAAGGTGGACGGTCGGGTCCAGGTCCCCGCCGCGGAGAACACCCCGGCGGCGGAGCTGAAGCTGCATGTGGACCTGGCGCTCTCCAACATCGGAAAGAGCGTCACCCTGGCCGCCCCCGCCGAGTTCCTCCCGGATGAGGACAAGCCCGCCGGCATCGCCGACGCCCTGGATCGCTTCGGCATCCCCCGGGCCGGCCAGACCCCCGCCGACGCCGGCACCGCCCCCACCGCCGAGCCGGAGGACGAAGAGGCGCCCTGAAGTTGGCCCCGCTCCTGGATCTGATCCACGCTCCCCTCCCGCGGGGCGGGGATCGTGCCCACCTTGCTGCAAGCGCCCGGAAAACGGCGGGTGCTACATGTCTGCAGCGCCGGCTCGGGCCGAAAAATTGACCGACCCCCGCAGGCCTCTACAATTGCGGTAAATCGGGGCCTAGCCGCGTCCCACATGAGCAGACGTTCAGCGTCCTGCCCGCGAGGAGAAACGACATGCAGCGCAAGGGGTCGAGCAGCACGGTGGCGGTGACGGCCGAGGAGGTTCGGGCGGCGCTTCCTCGCTCCCGGACCCTGACCTCGGAGGAGGAGAAGGCCCTGCGGATGCGCCACGGCGCCAAGCAGGAGAACCTCCACCAGCCGCTGCCCCGCGCCGCGGGCGGAAACGCCGAGCTGGCCGACGAGCTGCTGGTGCTGGAGATGCAGCTGCTCAAGGCCTTCCGCGCCCAGGCCTCCGCGGCCAAGGCCCGCACCGCCCCGCTGACCGCGGTGGCCCGCGCTCCCGCCAGCGAGTCCAGCCGCGCCAAGGACAAGATCGTCCGGGCGCTGCGCAAGAAGAAGTAGGTCAGTCCCGCAGGTTCTTCCCGGCCAGCTCGCAGATTCCGGCGACGCACACCGCGCGCCGCATCTGCCGGCCGGGAGCGCAGTTCCGCATCGGGCAGCGCGAGAGCGCGTCCGCGCACTCCCGGGCCTTCGCGTCGTACTCGGAGCGAAGCACCGGCCGCTCCTCACAGTCCTGGCAGCACTCGCCGGGGATGAAGCGGCTGAGGGTGCAGTCCTCGTGGGTCACGCACTGCGCCGCCGCGTCCGCCGGCTTGGCCGAGGCCGACTGCGAATCGGAGCCGGGCGGCGAAGTGGAGGTCACCGTCGGCCTCGCCGATGAGGCCGTGGCCGCCTCCCCCCGCTCCTCCGGAGCGTTGCGGCAGTTGGCGCCCACCAGCAGGACCATCGACAGCAGCAGCGGAAGCAGGGGCCGGTTGACCATGCCGACATCCTCCCACCCGGAGGCCGGCTTCGGCCAGCGTCGCCCGGGTGTGAGGGGACCCACCTGGGGGATTTGACCCATACCTCCATCCTGCTCGTAACATTCCGCTCCCTCCTTTTCGGGAGCTGCTCCTTGGCACTACGCAAACGCTGGACGGTGCTCGCGTCCACGATGGCCTTCACCGCGGTTCTGGCCGTCCCCTCCAGCGTCCGGGCGTATCGCGCCTACCGCGATGCCACCGAGCGGAGCACCCAACGGGCGTTCGTGAACGAGCCGGACGGCGACGAGCACCGCTGGCGTCAGCTGGCCGCCGGCTACGTCGGCCCCGAGGATTCGGAAGAGGCGGAAGGGGACGATCCCCGCCGCCGGATGGTGATGCGCAAGGCGCTGTGGGGAGACCCCTCGCGCGGATACTTCCAGCGGGCAGCCCAGGTCGCGGCGCAGGAGGCGGAGCGCTGGTCGGAGCTGTTGCCGGCGGCCCCGCGCTCGCCCTTCGCGCCGGAGCCCACCGCGCGGGGAGCGGTGAGCGGGGGAGGGCAAAGCTGGGTCAACCTCGGCCCCACCGACGCCTCCTTCCAGTGGAACGGCACCTTCTACAGCGAGGTGGACTCCGGCCGGGCCGCGGGGATCCAGGTGGACCCGCGTGACCCCCAGGTCGTCTACTTCGCCACCTCCGGGGGCGGGGTCTGGAAGACCTTCAACTTCAGCGCCGCCAACCCCAGCTGGTTCCCGATCACCGAGACCCTGGGCAACATCGCCATCGGCGCGATGGACATGGATCCCAACGCTCCGGACACCCTGTACCTGGGCCTGGGCGACGCCTTCGATCTCCCCGGCGGCTACGTGGTGCGCACCACCAATGGCGGGGCCAGCTGGTCCGCGCCGGTGCTGCTGACCACCGCCTATCCGGCGGGCGCCGGGGGCCTGGCAGTCCCCGCCAACACCCTCCGGGATCTGAAGGTGGATCCCGCCAACAGCAATCGGATCGTGGTCGGCACCGACGTGGGCCTGTTCAAGTCGGAGGACGGCGGAGCCAGCTTCACCCATCTGGATCTGCCCAACTCCGGGACCGCGCTGGCGGAAGCGATCTGGTCGGTGGCCTTTGCCGGCAGCACCGGGGGCAACAGCCGACTGGTGGTCAGCGGGGTCTACGCCTGCGGCGCCGGCGAGGAGCCCCTTCCTCCCGGCTACGGGGTAGCGGCCGGAGGGACCAACTTCCTCACCGGGGGCACCTGCGTGGGAGGAACCCTGGGCGATGTGTGGGTGAGCAGCAACTCCGGCACCAGCTGGACCTCGCTGCGGGCCACCGCCGCGCTGCCCTCCACCAACGTGGGCCGGATCACCCTCGCCGCGGGCGGGCCCAAGGCCAACCCGGCCACCACCGTGCTCTACGCGCAGCTCAGCGCGCTGGAGGAGGCGGCGGGCAGCTCCGGCAACGGCATCTGGCGCTCCACCACCGGCGGAGCCAGCTGGGCGGTTGCCACCGGGACCCTGGCCAACGCCACCAGCAAGCCACCGGGGCCCAGCCCCCGGGACTGCGGCACGGTGAACGTGAACGAGGCCCAGGCCTGGTACAACTCGACGATCGCCGTGGACCCGGCCAACGACGCCAACGTGCTGGTGGGCGGGATGCTGTGCGGGCTGCGCACCACCACCGGCACCGCCAGCACCCCCAGCTGGGAGAACGTGGCCCACTGGCTGCCCAGCGGGGGCGGGGGAGACACCTCCGCCGGGGCCCTTCCCTATGTGCACGCCGACTGGCACCGCAGCCGGATCGTCCGGGTGGGCGCGACCATCCGGGCCTTCGCCGGCACCGATGGTGGGATCTACTTCTCCGACAACCTCTTTGCCGGGGTCACTCCGCCCAACGTGGTGTGGCGCTTCCCCAACCGGGGGATCGTCACCCATCTGGCCTACTCGCTGGCCTCCGGGGATCCGGCCAACGGCAATCCGTTCGTGGCCTTCATGGGGCTGCAGGACAACGGCACCCGCTTCCGCGATTCGGCGACCACCGCCACCACCTTCAACCAGGTGATCGGCGGGGATGGCTTCGGCGCCGCGGTGGGACGGATCGGCGGAACCTCCGTCTACTGGGGGTCGGTCAACGGCCGGCAGTCCTACTGCGTGCCCAGCGCGGGCAACGCCCAGTGCAACAACGGCGGCGTGTGGACCACCCGGGCTGCGCCGGTCCTCGCTTGCGGTTCGGACGCCAGTCCCTTCCTGGTCCGGATCGCCGCCTCCCCGGTGGCCACCACCCCCACCTTCCTCACCCTCACCGACCGCGGGATCTTCAAGAGCACCGGCTCGGGCGGGGCCTGGGCGGCGACCAACACCTGTCTGACCTCCGCCACCAACCCCGCCACCAATCCGCACTTCGTCCGCTTCGTGAACACCTCGGAGACGGTGGACGGCCTGTACGGCGCGGCGCTCTCCGGCGGTCGGTTCGCGATCACCAGCAACTGTCCCTCCACCACCACCGGCTGCACCTGGACGGTGACCGAACGGCTGCAGATCGACCTGAACGGCAATGGCACCCTGGAGAACAGCGAATGGCAGTTGAACACCTCCGGGGTGGCCTTCCCCCCCGGCCCCACCGGACGGGCCAACGGACAGGACTTCGTGGTGGTCACCGCCGCGCCGGAGAACCAGGACGGCAGCCCGGTGCCGCTGGCGATGGGCCGGATCTTCCAGACCACCAACCGGGGAAGCACCTGGACCCCGATCAACGGCTTCGGTGGCGCCTCTCCGTTGCCGGACGTGCCGATCAACGCGGTGAAGTACGACCCAGCCGATCTCACCAACCAGACGATCTACGTGGGCACCGACCTGGGCGTGTACCGGACCATCGATGGCGGAACGACCTGGCAGCGCTACGGCACGGGTCTTCCGCTGGTGAAGGTCACCGAGCTGTTCGTGGGCCGGACCGGGCAGATCATCCGGATCGGCACCTTCGGTCGCGGAGGCTGGGAGATCTACCCCTCCGCCACCTCCGAGCGGGGAGTCAGCGGCAACGGTGACTTCAACCGCGATCAGCAGATCGACATCGTGGATCTGGCCGCCTCCGCCACCCGGCTGGGGACCAACACCCTCACCACCACCCAGCCCTACTACGACTGGAACATGGACCTGTTGGCGGCGCCGTCGAACGGCAACGCCATCGAGGACGCCGACCTCTCCGCGGTGCTGGGGAAGTTCGGAGGTCGTCCGTGAGCAGCCCACTCTTCCGAGGTACCGCCTTGAATCTCCGCCGCGTCCTCGTGGTGCTCCTCGCCTCCACGACCCTGGCCGCCTGCAACTGCGGCGGGGGAGACGGGCCCGACGCCGGCAACAATCCGGTGGCCTCCCAGCTCGCCTTCAGCGTCCAGCCCACCCGCGGAACCGCCGGAGAGAACCTGGCCCCGGCGCTCCAGGTCTCGGTGATCGACGAGCAGGGGCAGGTGGTCGCTGCCGCGGAGGGAACCGTCACCCTGGCCCTGGGCGCCAACCCCGGTGCGGGCACCCTCTCTGGAACCCTGTCCGCCAACGTGGTGGCCGGCGTGGCCAGCTTCTCCGGGCTGAACCTGGACAAGGCGGCGGTGGGCTACACCCTGACCGCCAGTTCGCCGGGGTTGACCGGAGCCACCAGCAGCCCATTCGAGATCGTCGCCGCCGGCCCCTCCCGGCTGGTGTTCGTCCAGGAGCCCTCGGAGGTGGAGGCCGGTTCGGTGATCGCTCCCCCGGTGCAGGTCCGGGTGGAGGACGCCTTCGGGAACCTGGCCGTCTCCACCGCCGCGGTGTCGATTACCCTGGCCGACAATCCGGGCGCCGACGCCCTGCAGGGCAACACCGCGGCCGTCCCGGTGGACGGGGTGGCGACCTTTGGCGAGCTGGTGCTGGACGTGGCCGCCGAGGGCTACACCCTCTCCGCGGGCTCCGGCGCGCTGGCTTCCGCCCGGAGCCGGCCGTTCACCGTCCGGCCCGGCCTTCCCACCCAGCTGGCCTTCACCGTCCAGCCCTCCGACGGGGTGGCCGGAGCGGCCCTGGCTCCGCCGGTGCAGGTGGAGGTCCGGGACGCGCGCGGGAACCGGGTGAAGACCTCGACCTCCACCGTGTCCCTGGCGTTCGCCACCAATCCCGGGGCGGCGACCCTGGGGGGAACCTTCGCCGCGGCGGCGGTGGACGGCGTGGCCTCCTTCGCGGGGCTGACCGTGGATCGGGCCGCCAGCGGTTACTCGTTGCAGGCGACCTCCGGCACCCTGACCGGAGCCACCAGCGCCCTCTTCACCGTGGCCGCCGGCGCGCCGGCGTCGATCGCGTTTTGGGTCCAGCCCAGCAACACCGGCTCGCAGACCCCGATCGGTCCGGCGGTGGAGGTGGCGCTGTACGACGCGCTGGGCAATCTCTCCTCCAGCAGCGCGGCGATCACCCTGACCCTGCAGACCGCTCCTCCCGGTGCCACCCTCGGCGGCACCACCACCCGGAACGCCGTGGGCGGCATCGCCCGCTTCAGCGACCTCCAGGTGGACCTGATGGGGCAGTACACGCTGCAGGCCACCGCCTCGGCGCTCTCGGTCACCAGCGCCGGCTTCTCGGTGGCGCATGGAGCGCCGGTGTCCCTGGTCTTCACCCAGCAGCCGACCGACGCCTCCGCCGGTGCGCTGATCGCGCCCGCGGTGTCGCTCTCCGTGCTGGACGCCGCCGGGAACGTGGCCACCAGCTACAATGGTCCGATCACGGTGGGGCTGCAGGCCAACGCCTTCGGGGCGGTGCTCTCCGGGGTCAACACCGGGGTCCCGGTCAACGGGGTGGCCTCCTTCACCGGGTTGTCCATCGCCCGGGCGGGCACCGGCTATCGGCTGTCCGGCAGCACCGGGACGCTGACTCCCATCTCCAGCTCTCCCTTCGCGGTCATCCCCGGAGCGCCCACCCAGCTGGTGTTCGCCCAGGGGCCGACCGACGTCCAGGCTGGAGCGGCGATCTCCCCCGCGGTCCAGGTCGCGCTGCTGGACGCCCAGGGAAACGTGGCCGCCTCCTCCGCCACCATCGCGCTGACCCTGGGAGCGAACCCCCCGGGCGGGGTGCTGGCGGGGACCACCTCCCTGGCCGCCTCCTCCGGGCTGGCCACCTTCGCCGGACTGTCCCTGGAGAAGGCGGGGAGCGGCTACGCGCTGACCGCCAGCACCTCCGGCCTGCCGGACGTCACCAGCGGGACCTTCACGGTCGCTGCCGCCGCCGCTTCCCGGCTGGCGTTCACCGCCCAGCCGGTCACCACCACCCTGGGCGGAACCCTGCCCGAGGTGCGGGTGGCGGTGCGGGATGCCTTCGGCAACACCGCCAGCAGCTACGCGGGGTCGGTCACCCTGGCCCTGACCACCAATCCCTCCGGTGCCAGCCTGGGCGGCACCCTGACCCGGGCGGTCTCGGGTGGAGAGGCCACCTTCGCGAATCTCTCGGTGGATGCGGCGGGAGTCGGCTACGCGCTGGGCGCCACTTCCGGATCCTTGAGCGGCGCCACCTCCGCCACCTTCGACATCGTGGTCGGCCCGCCTGCGGCCCTGGTCTTCACCGGCCAGCCCAGCACCACCGTCGCCGGAGGCGCCATCAGCCCGGCGGTGGTGGTCACCGTCCGGGATGCCGGCGGAAACACCGTGACCAGCTTCAATGGAAGCATCTCGCTGGCCCTGGGCGCGGGCAGCCCCGCCGGCGCCATCCTCTCCGGGACCACCACGGTCAGCGCCAGCAGCGGGGTGGCGACCTTCGCCAACCTCTCGCTGGACAAGGCCGGCACCGGCTACTCGCTGGTCGCCTCCGGGGCCTCGCTGGCTCCGGTGACCAGCAGCACCTTCGCGGTCAGCGTGGGAGCCGCCTCCCAGCTGGTATTCGCCCAGCCGCCCACCAACAGCGCCGCTGGGGCGGCGATCTCCCCCGCGATCCGGGTGGAGGTGCGGGACGCGTCGGGCAACCTGCTCACCTCGTCCAGCGCCAACGTGACCCTGGCCCTGGGGAACAACCCCGGGGGCAGCACCCTCTCCGGCACCCAGACCCGGGCCGCGGTCTCCGGGGTGGCCACCTTCAATGACCTGAGCCTGGATCGGGTGGGAAGTGGCTACACGCTGCTGGCCACCTCCGGGGCGCTGCCCTCCGCCGAGTCCGCTTCCTTCAGCGTGGCCGCGGGGACCGCCTCCCAGCTGGTGTTCCTCCAGCAGCCCAGCAACACCGTGGCCGGCGCGGCGATCACCCCCGCGGTGTCGGTGGCGGTCCGGGATGCCTCGGGCAACACGGTCACCAGCTTCTCCGGGACCCTGACCGTGTCCCTGGGCGCGGGAAGCCCGGCGGGCTCGGTGCTGGCCGGGACCACTTCGGTGACCCTGGCCTCCGGGGTGGGGACCTTCTCCGATCTGAGCATCGCCCAGGCCGGAACTGGCTACTCGCTGCAGGCGACGGTCAGCGGGCTCTCTCCGGTGCTCAGCACCCCGTTCGCGATCCAGGTGGGAGGCGCCAGCAAGCTGGTGCTCACCCAGCAGCCCACCAACGCGGTCTCGGGGAGCAGCCTCTCCCCCTCGGTGGTGGCCGAGATCCAGGACGCGGTGGGGAACCGGGTGGCCTCCACCGCCACCGTCACCGTGGCCTTCGCCAACAACCCGACCGGGGCGGTCCTCTCCGGAACCCTCTCCCGCGCGGCGGTGGGCGGGGTGGTCACCTTCAACAACCTCTCGGTGAATCTCGTGGGCACCGGCTACACCCTGCGGCTGTCCTCCGGCGGGCTGACCGCAGCCACCTCGTCGGCGTTCGATATTTCCGCGGGCGCCGCTTCCCGGCTGGCCTTCACCCAGCAGCCGTCCGGCACCTCCGCCGGCAGCTTCCTGGGCATCGTCACCGTGGAGGTCCAGGACGCGGCCGGGAACCGGATCACCGGCTCCTCCGCTTCGGTGGGGCTGACGATCAGCGGTGGGGCGGTGCTCACCGGCACCACCCCCCGGACCGCGGCCAGCGGGGTGGCCAGCTTCAGCGATCTGGCAGTGGAGACCGCGGGCAGCGGCTACACCCTCACCGCCACCTCCAGCGGACTGTCCTCGGCAGTCAGTGCCGCCTTCTCCATCACCGCCGCCGCGCCATCCCGGATGGTGTTCACCCAGCAACCGGCGAACATCGTGGCCGGAGCGGCGTTCACTCCCCCGGTGGCGGTGCGCTTCCAGGATGCGTTCGGGAACCCCACCGCCAATGCCACCGCGGTCACCCTGGCCTTTGCCAACGATCCCTCCGGCACCGCCAGCCTGCTGGGAACGACCACCGTGACCTCCGTCTCCGGCCTGGCCACCTTCAGCGGGCTGAGCGTCAACCGCACCGGCACCGGCTTTACCCTGCAGGCCAGCTCCGCGGTGGGCACGCCAATCACCAGCGTCGCCTTCAACGTCAGCCCGGGGTCGGCCAGCGCGCTGGTGATCACCCAGCAACCGAGCCAGACCCTGGCCGGCTCGGCGATCACCCCCGCGGTGGGGGTGGAGATCCGAGACGGCTACGGAAACACGGTCACCGGCTCTTCCGCGCAGATGTCGGTGGCGCTGCTGAACAACCCCGGCGGCTCCACCCTCTCCGGTACCACCACCGTCAACGCGGCCTCCGGGGTGGCCTTCTTCTCCACCCTCAGCCTCAACCGTTCGGGGACCGGCTACACCTTGAGGGTCAGCTCTACCGGGCTGACCTCGGCCGACAGCGCCGCCTTCGACATCCTTCCCGGCGCGGCCAGCCGGTTGGTGTTCGTGCAGCCGCCCTCCAGCGCCCAGGTGGGTGTGGCGATCGCCCCCGCGATCACCGTGGAGGTCCAGGATGGAAGCGGGAACCGGGTCTCCTCACCCGCCCTCTCGATCTCGATGGCGATCGGGACCAACCCGGGGGGCGGTTCGCTCACCGGGACCACCCCGCGCACCACCCTCTCCGGGGTGGCGACCTTCGCCGATCTGGCGCTGAGCGCGGCGGGTACCGGCTACACCCTGGTGGCCTCTTCGGGCGCGCTCACCCCGGCCACCAGCGCCGCCTTCAACGTCAGCACGTTGCCCTCCAGCGGGCTGGCGTACACCGACCCGCCCGCGGGCGGGAAGATCCGGCTGGTGCGCAACGCCGCGCTCTCCACCGCCACCACGGTGGTCCTGGACCTGGTCGCCGACCAGACCCTCACTGGCTATGCGGTGGGGTTCAACCTGCCCCTGGACACCACCCGGGTGCAGGCCAACGCTGCGCTGATCGAGACCGGGACCGTGCTCAACCCCGGCAGTGCCCCGGCGGCGATCATGGCCTCCCTCCCCACCACCGGTCCCCTGGCCTCGGTGCTGGTCACCGGTCAGAGCCAGAAGGCCACCGGGACCGGCGCGATCAGCAGCGACTCGGTGGTCGCCTCCGGCGCGCTCTTCTACCGGATCCGACTGGACGTGAAGGCCGGCGCCACCGCGGGCGTGGTGTTCGACGGCGCGTCGCTGGGCGCCCAGTTCCTGGGGCTGATGCGGGACAAGGCCGGCACCGACGTGGCCACCAACGGTGACTTCCGGATTGGCCGGCTGGACCTCTTCTAGGCCCCCATCACCGCCAGCAGCTCCTTCGCGGTCCCGGCCAGCGAGCCTTCCAGCGCGGTCGGCGCCAGGGTGGCGAACGTCTCCGGGGCGCCGGCGCGGGCGGCCACCTCCCGGAGGAACCCCGCGGCGTTGGGGTTGCGCCAGTGGTCCTCGTCGAAGCGCTCGCGCAGGATCGGCAGCAGCGCTCCGGCCACCGCGCGCCCCTGGAGCCGGGCGGCGACCGCCAGGTGGGGGGAGAGCTCGAACAGATACTCCCCGCGGGGGATGCCCACCCGCAGCGCGTTGCGGAACAGCTCTTCGTAGACGTCGCGCAGCTCGCTCTCCGCGCCGCGGCGGAGCAACTGCAGCTCATAGGAGAGCCGCGCGCAGCCCTCGCGCATCGTCGCCACCTCGGCGAAGGCGAACAGCCGCGCCAGCTCGCGGGCGCCGGAGCGGGGCAGCCGCAGGAACCGCTCCAGCCAGCGGGGATCGGTGGGCATCCGCCCGAACAGCCCCGCGAACAGCGCCGGGGTGAAGCCGCCCTCCAGCCGGCGGTCCTCCAGTGGCAGGCGGCGATCCCTCAGCGCCAGCGAGAGTCCGGCCCCCTGCAGTCGCAGCAGGGTCAGCGCGTCCGGGATCCCCACCTCCAGCCGGGCGTAGCCGGCGATCCGATCCGGGATCCGGGTCGCCACCACCCTGGACCGCACCGGCTTCCCGGGGAGATCATCGCCGTTCACCTCCAGCTTGCCGGCGCCGTCGGCGATCCCCCACTCCTCGATCCACCGACGCGAGGCGTGGGCCAGCTCGGCCATCCCGGTGTTGGCGAAGGCCCAGGGAGCGGACACCGCGCGCTCCAGATCATGGCGTTCGGCCTGGGTGAAGCGCAGCGCGGGCTCGGTGCGACGGATGGCGTAGCCCAGCAGGTCCCGGTAGCCGTCCTCGGTGAGGGACAGGAAGGCCCGGGCGTCCTGCTCCAGCTTGAGCAGGTCGGTGGGGGTGAACTGTTGGTACACCGCCAGCGGGTCCTTCAGCTCCAGTCGCGCGGCGACGTGGTGCACCGCCTCCACCCGCCGGGCGTACTGCCGCTCCTGGGACTCCACCTCCCGGGTCACCGCCCGGGCCAGCTGCGAGCGTCGACCACGGTTCGCCTCCCGGGCGATCCTCCGCACCGCGTCGGCCAGCACCAGCCCCGACTCCTCCGGGGAGGGTTGGGCGGTCACCTCCCAGTGGGCCAGCGCCGCGTCCGCCTCGGCGGACCGGGCCTCCACCGCCAGCTCCGCCAGAGCGCCGCACAGCCGCCGCAGCCGGCGGTGGGATTCGGTTCCGGTGGCCTGGCCCTCCAGCGCCTCCCGGACCTCCTGGAAGGTCTCGGGGCGGGTGAGGTCGGCGAACGTGTGAAAGAGGCGGGGAAGCGGAAGGGAGTTGGACGCACCGGACGCATAGCTGCGCTCCAGCCCGGCGCGGTCTTGAAGAAACTCCTCGAGGCGATCCCTGAGCCCACCCAGCTTTGGCTCCATGGGGGCACCCTTATCCCAACCGCGGACTTTGGGTGTCCTCCCGGGTCCTCTAAGGTCCGGAAGATGAAGCGCCGGGCGTTGCGGGTGAGCGGGAAGGGCAGGAGCCTGGGCGAGTTCGTCGCCCAGCAACTGGGAATGCCCGCGGCGGAGGCCGAGGCGCTGGTGGTCGCCGGTTCGGTCTATGTGGGCGGAAAGCGCGCCACCCGGCCGGAGCTGGCCCTGGCGGACGGCGCGGCGGTGGTGGTGGTGCTGGAGGAGGGTGGCCGGTCCGGCGTGGCCCCCAGCGCTGCGGCAGCACCCGTGGGGATCCTCTTCGAAGACGACCAGCTGGTGGCGGTGGCCAAGCCAGCAGGAATCACCGCCCAGCCCACTCCCGCGCGGCAGGGAGATAGCCTGCTGGACCTGGTGAGCGCCCGGCTGGGCTTCGCGGCCGGGCTGGTGCACCGGCTGGATCGCGAGACCAGCGGAGTGACCGTGTTCGGCAAGACCCAGCAGGCCACCTCCGGGTTGGCGGCGCAGTTCCGGGAAGGCACCGCCAAGAAACGTTACCTGGCGGTCGCCGGCCCCGGGCTGCCGGAGTCGGGCACCATCGATCTGCCCATCTCCAAGGATCCCTCCCGACCAGGTCGGTACCGCGCCAGCCGGGCCGCCAACGGCATCCCCGCCCTGACCCACTTCCGGGTGCTGCACCGGGCACCGGACCACACTTTGGTGGAGCTGCTCCCGCAGACCGGGCGCACCCACCAGCTGCGCGCCCACCTCACCGCGCTGGGCGCGCCGATCGCCGGGGACGAACGCTACGGCGGCGCCCGGACCCTGGGTGCGGAGCCGATCGCCCGCTGTCTGCTGCATGCCCAGGCGCTGCAGTTGATCCATCCGGTGACCGGCGCGCCGCTGTTGCTGGAGGCGCCGGTGCCCGAGGACCTGGCCCGCTTCTTCGCTGCGGCCGCGGTGGCGTTGCCCTCGGGACCGCTGGCCTGATTCCTCGCTGGCCGCGGGCACGGTGAACTTTTCGTGTCAACGCACTGGGAGGTTTTCCTCCCGGCAAGGCAGACGGTCAGGGGGTTCCCCGAAGTAGAGTCCCGGGTTCATGGCGGGCCAGCGACAGGACAGGACGGGGGGGCCGGAGATGCTTCCGGAGGCCGTCGGGGACGAGACGATCCAGGCAGACGCGTTCCCCCGGGGGGCCACCGACTCCCCCGAGGCGTTGGTCGCCGTCCATCGGCAGACCGCGGACCGGCTTCGCCGCGAGGGCTCGGCGCAGAAGGCCTTCTCGGAGCTGGTGGTCGCCAGCCGCAGCGTCCCGATGAACGCGCCGCTGGCTGCGGGGCTGGCTTTCAGCGCGATCCACGCCGGCACCGAGAGCGCCGCGATCACCTTGCTGACCTCCGGGCTGGAGGACACCGAGGGCGCGGACCGGATCGCGGTCCGCCGGCAGCTGACCCGGCTGCTGCGCCGGGGTGGGGCGCTGGAGTCGGCCCGTGAACAGTTGGTGCTGATCCTGGCGGAGAAGCCGGGGGACCGCCGCGCCCGCCGGACCCTCAACCTGCTCCTCTCCCGGGAGAAGCGCTGGGAGGAGCTGGACGCATCGCTGGAGAAGGAGACCCGCGAGGCGCTCAAGGGGCAGCGGCTTCGTGCCGCCGCCCGGGCCACCCTGCAGCGGGCCCGGGTGTGGGCCGAGCATCTGGACAACCCGGCCCACTCCGCCATCCGGTTCGCCCAGGCGGCCCAGTATCTGGAGCAGGCGCAGCAGTTTCAGCCCGCCCTCGAGGTCCGGCTGCAGTGGCTCCAGTCGCTATCCCGCGCCAACGCGCCCCGGAGCGCCGTGGAGGAGGCACTGAAGGCCACGGTGGAGGCCGGAGCCCGGACGGGCGAGGAGGCACGGGTCCGGGCCACCGCCCGGGAGCTGGGCCTGATCCTGGAGCCGATCCCGGTGGAGACCTGGCGCGACCCGGGAGCCGCCGAGCCCGCTGACGATCAGCCCGCGGTCGCCACTGCCCCTGTGCGCGGGAAGCTGCCCACCGTCTCCTGGGAGTCCTCCCGGCCCACGCTGGACGCGATGCCGGCGGTCGGCTCGCTGGAGTCCAAGAAGGCCACCCTGGAGCAGGTCCCGCTCCCGGAACAGCCCGCCGCGCCGCTGGAGCCCGCCAGCTTCCGGACGCAGGAGGCGCAGTTCGTGGCGCGCGGCGCCTGGCGCCAGCTGGCAGCCTTCTACGCCCAACACCTGGCCACCGCTTCCAGCACTTCCGAGCGCGCCGAGTGTCTGTCGCGGATGGCGGAGGTCCTGGAGGATGAGCTGGGCGACCTGCCCGGCGCGGCGAAGGCCTACGGCGAGCTGTCGCGGCTCACCGGCGACAAGCGCGCCCTGGACGAACAGGTCCGCCTGCTCACCAAGCTGGAGACTGTCTCCGGGGTGAAGCGGGTCCTGGACGACGCGGTGGAGAACGCGACCGACGATGGGGTCCGCGCCAATGCGCTGGTGACCCGCGGAGAGGCGGCGTTGATCCGGGAGGACTTCGCCCGGGCCCGGGAGGACTTCCAGGCCGCGTTGGCGCTGACGCCGGGAGATCTGACGGCGCTGGCGGGCGTGGCGGAGGCCGCCGCGGCGCTGGGAGAGCTCCAGCCGGTGGAGGCGCTGAGGGAGGCGCTGGTCTCGCGGGGCCGGGTGGAGCGGGGCCGCACCGAGCTGTTCCGCCGGCTGGCCCGGATCGCGGAGAAGTACGTGCCGGATCTGGAGCTGGCGCGCCTGGCCTGGTCGGAGGTGCTGGCGGATGTGTCGGTGGATCCCGAGGCCCAGGATCACCTGGCCACCATTGCCCGGAAGCTGGATGACCTGGGGGCACTGGACCACGTGCTCCGCGCGAAGATCCGGCGCGACCCGAGGGGCGCGAACGCCAAGGCGCTGCGGCTGGAGCTGGTCTCGGTGCTGGAGCGGGCCAACCGCGCAGAGGAGGCGATGGATCAGCTGATGCAGGCGGTGCGGTTCGACCCCGGGCATCGCGAGGCCTGGCTGCTGCTGGTGGAGCGCTACCTCTCGCAACCGGACGATGGGCGCGCCGCCTGGGCAATGGAGCACGCCGCCACCGCCACCGAGGAGGAGTCCGCCCGTGCGGCGCTCTGGGAGCGGCTGGCCGCCCACTGCCGGCAGCGGCTGGGGGACGAGAGCCGGGCCAAGACCTACGCCGCCCGCGCTGCCGGACTTCGGAGCAACGCCTCTCCGGCTGCCGATCCCCGCCCCAGCCCGGTGCTCTCCAAGCTGCCGCGCGCGGTCGCCAACACCCGGCCGCTGTCCTGGGAGAACTCCGACCCGGGCTTCATTCCGCCTCCTTCCCTGAAGACGGCGGGCTCGACGGAAACCCGCATCGGCGCCGCACCTCAGCGGCCCCCGCCCTCCTCGCCGGTTGCGCCGGTGGCGACGCAGCCTCAGCGAACTTCGCCCGCCTTGCCGGTGGCGACCGCTGCGCCGCAGCAGGAGCGGGGCAGGAAGGAGCAGGTGCCGGTGGTGACCTTCCCGGCCGGCCCCCGAGCCAGGTCACGGTTGGAGACCGTGGAGGCGTCGGTTGCAGGGGCTGGCATGGCACGGTCCGACGCGAGCCCGACCCCCGCTGTCTCGTTGGCGGCGGCCCGGGGCTCCGCGCACACGCAGAGTTCCGCCCTCCACGATTCTTCGGCAGAGGCCGGGCGCGCGTCAGGCTCCAGAAGCTCGACCCCGCTGGCTTCCTCGGAGAAGTCTCTGAGCCTGGAAGGACCCGCGAGTTCCACGTCGGAGCCCTCCTCGGCGAGGTCCTCGATCCTGGGAGGTCCAGAGAGCCTCGAGCGATTCGCACCTTCGGAACTGGCCACCGCCAAGTCGGAGTTCGCGACGTCCGAGCCTTCGGCACCGTCGGTTGAGGCAGCGTCGCCGCCGGCGTTCGAGGCCCCGCTCTCCGTCGATCAGGGGGAAGGCTCGGCGACTTCGGATGTGAGCTCGGCGACTTCGGATGTGAGCTCGGCGACTTCGGACGAGAGCTCGGCAACTTCGGACGAGAGCTCGGCGACTTCGGACGAGAGCGCGGCGACTTCGGATGAGAGCTCGGCGACTTCGGACGAGCGCTCGGCGACTACGGACGCGAGCTCAGCGACTACGGACGCGAGCTCGACGACTTCAGACGCGAGCTCGGCGACTTCAGACGCGAGCTCGGCGACTTCAGACGAGAGCTCGGCGACTTCAGACGAGAGCTCGGCGACTTCGGACGAGAGTTCGGCGACCTCAGACGCGAGCTCGGCGACTTCGGACGAGAGCTCGGCGACTTCGGACGGGAACACCGCATCTTCAGACGAGAGCTCGGCGACTTCGAACGCGAGCTCGGCGACTTCGGGCGCGAACTCGGCGACTCCGGGCGCGAACTCGGCGACTCCGGGCGCAAGCTCGGCGACTCCGGGCGCAGGCTCGGCGACTCCGGGCGCAAGCTCGACAACCTCGGACGAGAGTTCAGCGACTTCAGACGAAAGCGTGGCGACTTCGGACGAGCGCTCGGCGACCTCGGACGAGAGTCCGGAAACTTCGGACGAAGGGGCCGCTGACTCGGAGTTCGAGACCTCCGCGCCATCGTCGCCGTCTAACGAGGCAGCGTCTCAGTCCCAGTTCGAGAGCTCCGACCTCCAGGCAGCATCGCCGGAGAACCTCGACCACGAGCCCGAGGACTCGGCTCAAAGCCCCTCGTCTGCGGACTCCGATCCCTCCGCGGACGCGGACCCTTCCGTTGAGGCCGCTCGACTGTTGAGGAGCATCATCGACGGGCTGAACACCCAGGCGGAGCAGGCCGTGACCGCGGCCCAGTCTCCGGCTCCGCTCGCACCGCCCCCCGAACCCTCCTTCGAACTCTTCGGCGAGGAGTCGCTTCCAGTCCTTCCTCCCCCGCCGGCGCCGAAGCAATCGTTGCCCCGGCCGACCCTGGAGGTCCTGGTCAAGATTCCTCCCGAGGCCCGCAAGGACACCCGGGAGGCGGAGGTGATCATTCCCCCGGAGGCGCGGCGTCCTCCCCCGACCAGCGTCTCCGTGCGCCCGTCCCGAACCGCCCCCGACTCGCCGCCGACCGAGGCCGAGATTCCTTTCGCCGTCGCGGGTGAGCTGCTGGGCAGCGCGCCCACCCTGACCCTTCCCGTGCCCAAGGTCTCCCTCCCGGTCTCCCCTCAGGACCTGATGCTGGAGCGTCTCTCCGGAGCGATCGAACGCTACGAGGCCGCCTCGGAGGCCAAGACCCGCGGCCCGCGCACCGAGGAGTTCGAACTCCCTTCATTCAGTCCCCCGCCCGAGGAGCAGGAGCTCCCTGACGATCAGCAGCGGGCAGCCCTCTTCGCCCAGGTCCGGGACAACCCGCTGGACGCGGACGCCTACCACCTGCTGGCGGACTACTTCGATCGCCACGGCGACGTGGAGCGCGGGGACCTGATGGCGGAGATCGCCACCGCCCTGGAGGCGGTACCCGAGGCGCCGGCGCGCGTGCCCCGGTTGCTCCTCTCCGCCCGGGATCGCTCCGGACTGCGCCATCCCCAGCTTCGCGGTGAGGCGGGAGAGCTGCTCAGTCTCTGTGGCAGCGCGCTGTGCCAGCTGTTCCCCACCGAAGGCAGGGCCGCCGGTTCCCGGGATCAGTTCCACCTGGAGAGCGGTCCCGGCGCCCAGGCGGCGGCGGACGCGGTGTTGGCCGGGGTGCGGATCCTCGGGTCGCGCGCCCCCGATCTGTATCTGTCCGAGGACGCGGGACCGCCGTTCTCGCTGGTCTTCCCCGGGAGCCTGCGGCTGCTGGTCGGCCGGGCGGCGGTCAAGAAGCCGATGCCTGCCCCCGAGCTGCGCTTCTTCGCCGGTCGGGCGCTGTTCACCCAGTCTCCGGATCTGCTGGCGCTGCGCAGCCTCTCGGTGGAGGAGCTGACCTTCGGCATCCAGACCGTGGGGGTGGCGCTGCTGGGTGGCAAGCGGGTCAGCGCCGAGGCCTGGACGGTGCGCGAGGTGCTCTCCCCCAAGGCGGTCCCGAGGCTCAAGGAGATCTTCGAGCGCGTCCTGGACACCCTGGATCTGGACTCACTGGCCGAAGGGGCTCGGCACTCCGCCAACCGCGCGGGGCTGATCGTGGCTGGCGCGGTGGCGCCGGCGCTGGGGGCGCTGCGGGCCAAGAAGGCGCTGGACGCGGAGATCGCGGAGCTGGTCCGCTTCGCTGCCTCCGAACGCTACCTCCACCTGCGCGCCCGCCGGATCCCGGGCTGATCAGTTGCCCAGCTTCACCGAGATCGCCACCAGCCGGGCCGACCCGTCCAGCTGGTGCCGGTAGGCGATGTCGATGTTCCCGGTGTCGGTCATCAGCCCCAGCCCCCCGCTGAGATAGCGGGCGCCCAGGATCGGATCGCTCTGGAAGCCGGCCCGGACCGGCACCACCCCCAGGATGTACTCGGCGCCCACGCTCCAGCCCAGCACCGGCGAGGAGCCAGGGTCCGCGTCCGGGGCCGCCCCCGCAGGCAGGGCCCCGAAGTCGGCGCGGACATCCGCGGAGAGGGCGAACATGTTCATCACCAGCCCACCGGAGGCCACGAAGTAGCGGGACAGCTCCGGGTGGCGGGTGTCGATCAGGTTGTGGGCGGAGACACCCAGGTTGAAGATCTGCCCAATCCGCAAGATCAGCCCCGCGTCACCGGTGATCGCATTCTTGCGGGGAGACCCCAGCGGCCCGGATGGCCCCTTGAGCGAACCGCTCATCAGCACGTGCCGGGCGGAGACTCCGAAGTGCAGCCAGGGAGCGACCGGCATCGCGAAGGCGAAGGTCTCCATGTTCAGGGTGCGGGCGTAGTCGCCCGAGCCCAGCTGGGCGAAGGTGTAGCTGACCCCCGCCGCCAGCTTGTTGCTGGAGCTGTCCATCACCGAGAGGGTGCCAAACGCCAGCCGCCCGTCGAACTCCATCGCCCCGGAGAGCTCGGTCTGGAAGCGGGGATAGAGGGTCATCGCCGCCGGGTTGCCCCCCACCGCGTCCCCGCTGAGGCCCAGCGCCCGGAACGCGCCTCCAGTCCCGAAGCTGCGGGCGTGCAGCAGGTCGCGAAAGACCGTGTCCACCGGTCGCGCCTGCGCCCACGCCACTGGCGTCACCCCGATGGCCATCACCCACGCCGCCCGAACCAGGAACGTCATCCGCATTGCGCTGCATCCTATCTGCCTTGATGCGTCATGCACCGATCACTACATTCCCCCGCCCATGAGCCGGAACCTTCGAATCGCCGCTTTTGCCCTGGCGGCCGCGGTGGGCGCCGTCGCGCTTGCCTACGTGTTGCCGGCCTCCGCCATCCTCCGCCGGCTCTCTGACGAGCGGGACGAGCTGCGGTTGTTCAACCTCCGGGTGGACGGCACCGCGTCCTTCTTCGCCGATTCGGCCGCCGAGGCCGGGTCCGCCCTCTCCATGCCCTCCGACCGGGGCGACGTGCAGAGCGACGCTTCGATCAGCTTCAAGGTCCCGGGGCGTTGCCGGATGGAGCTGACCCCGCTGGAGGGGACCCGCAGCGCGGCCATCCTCTCCGGCAGCAAGACCCGTCAGGAGGGGAAGGCGGTGGCGGCGATGGAAGTCGCGGTCGCCGAGGTCTGCGCCTTGCTGGCGATGCGCTCCGAGAGCGACGGCGATGCCAAGGCCACCTTGGACCGGCACCTGCGGCAGCGGGGGGTGGAGGTGGGCTCCCAGACCTGGCTGGCCCGCTTCGGCGGCGAGGTGGCCTACGTGATCGGCAAGCGCGAGCAGGGCGCGGCCCAGCTGTGGGTCTACAAGGACAGCTTCCTTCCGGCCCGGGTGCAGTTCCGCTCCGGCGCCCAGGGGCCGCTGTGGGATGTCCGCTTCTTCGACTTCACCTCGCCGGTGACCGGGGAGTGGTTCCCCCGCACGGTGGAGGTGGTCCGGGACGGCAAGCTGGCGATGCGCTTCACCGCCCTGGCCTCCGATTCGCGTTCCAAGCTGGACGACAAGCTCTTCTAGGGCTCAATCGGCGGGCCGGACCTGTATGTTCCCCCGCCCGCCGTGAATCCCTCGTCGCTCGCTGCCGTCGCCGTCGGCCGTCCGGTCCACGGCGAGTTCACCTACCTGATCCCGGAAGCGTTGGCCGGACGGCTGTCGCCCGGCCAACGGATCGCCGTGCCCTTCGGACGGGGAACCGCGCTGGGTTTCTACCTGGGGCCGGCCAGCGCACCCGAGCCCGGCGCCGAGGTGAGGCTCAAGCCCATCCTCCACACCCTGGAGGATCGCCCCTCGGTGCCGCCGCCGATCGTGGAGCTGCTGCGCTTCGCCGCCCGCCACTACCGCTATCCGTTGGGGGAGGCGATCCGCGGCGCGCTCCCGCCCGGACTGACCGACACCACCGAGGAGCGCCAGGCGGTGGCGGACCGGGTTCACTTCGCGGTGGCCACCCCGGAGGCGGATCCCTCCCAGCTGGGCCGCGCCCCCGCGCAGGCGGCGGTGGTCTCCTATCTGCTGGCGGTGGGAGGGCGGGCCCCGCTGGAGGAGCTGTCCCACGCGGTGCCCGGGGCGCGGGACTCGCTCAAGCGGCTGGAGAAGCGGGGGATGGTCCGACTGGAGTCGGAGGAGGTCCGGGTCGGGGTGCGCGAGGGGCTGGGCCAGTCCCGCCCCCAGGTCCTCACCCCCGGACAGGTGGTCGCGGTGGAGGAGATCTCCGCGGCGATCACCGCCGGCGGGTTCCAGCCGTTCCTGCTCCACGGGGTGACCGGCAGCGGCAAGACCGAGGTCTACCTGCGGGCGATGGAGCACGCGCTGGACCTGGGGAAGGGGGGCCTGGTGCTGGTCCCGGAGATCGCGCTCACTCCCCAGCTGGTGGGCCGGTTCCGCAGCCGGTTCGGACAGGGAGTGGCGGTGCTGCACTCGGCGCTCAAGGATCGCGAGCGGCTGCGCCACTGGCAGGCGCTGCGGCGCGGGGACACCCGGCTGGCGGTGGGGGTCCGCTCGGCGGTGTTCGCCCCGGTGGAGAACCTGGGGCTGCTGGTGGTGGATGAGGAGCACGACCCCTCCTTCAAGCAGGACGAGAAGCTGCGCTACCACGCCCGGGATCTGGCGGTGGTGCGGGCCAAGCAGGCCGGGGCCACGGTGGTGCTGGGCAGCGCCACCCCCAGCCTGGAGACGGTGGAGAACGCGCGGAAGGGCCGCTACCGCAAGGTGGAGCTGCCGGTCCGGGTGGACGACCGGCCGATGCCCACCATCAGCCTGGTGGACCTGCGCCTGGAGCGGCCCCGCAGCCGGGACGCGCACGAGGAGCCGCCGATCCTGGCCCCGCCGCTGCTGACGGCGATCGAGGAGACCCTGGCGCGCGGTCAGCAGGTGATCCTGTTCCTCAACCGCCGCGGCCACAGCACCTTCCTGGTCTGCCAGACCTGCGGGTTGGCGCTGCGCTGCGACCAGTGTGACGTCTCCCTCACCCACCACCTCTCCTCGAGGCGGGTGGTCTGCCACTACTGTGGCTTCGCCGCCGGTGTCCCCAGCCACTGCAAGGCCTGCAACGGCGAGCTGCTCAAGCTGGGAGTGGGCACCGAGCGGGTGGAGGCGGAGGTGGCCGCGCGCTTCACCCAGGCGCGCATCGCCCGGCTGGACCGCGACGCCGCCACCTCGGCGGAGAAGCTGACCGAGCTGCTGGCCTCCTTCGCCCGCCGCGAGCTGGACATCCTGGTGGGCACCCAGATGGTGGCCAAGGGGCACGACTTCCCGGGGGTGACCCTGGTGTGTGTGGTGATGGCGGACACCTCGCTGGCCCTCCCTGACTTCCGCGCCGCCGAGCGCACCTTCCAGTTGCTGGCACAGGTCTCCGGCCGCGCCGGCCGGGGAACCGATCCCGGGAGGGTGTTGATCCAGACCTACAACCCGGAGGCGGACCCGGTGGTCCGGGTGGTGGCGCACGACTTCGAGGGCTTCGTGGACCACGAGCTGCAGTGGCGGCGGGCCTTCGCCTATCCCCCCTACGCCCGGATGATCGCGATCCGGATCGAGGGGACGGACCCGGAGCGGACCGCCGCCGCCGCCCGGAGAATCGGGGACGCCGCCGCCCGCCGGCTGGCCACGGCCGACCCCTCGGTGCGCCTGTTGGGACCGGCGCCCGCCCCCATCGCCCGGATCAAGGGCAAGAGCCGCTGGCAATTGCTGATGAAAGGTCCCACCCACGCCTCGCTTGCCCCCCTGGCGGCCGAGGTCGAGCGCGTGCAGGACGACCTGCCAGCCTCAATCCGGGTCGTGATCGACGTGGACCCGGGCGGGTTGCTGTAGACTGACCGCCGCTTCTGCTCCCAATGTCCGGCCCGGTCCTCCTCGTACACGACGACATCGGCACCATCGCCGCCGTGCGCCGGGTCCTGACCCGCGCCGGCCACGAAGTGGTGCTGGCGACTTCCGCTGCCGACGCGATGATTGCGTTCGGCCACCACCTGCCGTCGCTGATCGTCCTGGGCCCCGCGGTGGAGAGCGGGCGCGGACCCGAGGTGTTGGAGGAACTGTCCCAGCACCCCAACGGCGCCGAGACCCGGGTGCTGCTGCTGGGCGAAGAGGTGGCCGG
Source organism: Myxococcaceae bacterium (assembly GCA_036675345.1). GTDB lineage: Bacteria > Myxococcota > Myxococcia > Myxococcales > Myxococcaceae > JALYOC01. The sequence continues at coordinate 257,754 of JAKFFE010000018.1, read as the reverse complement.
CTACGCCTACCCGGTGGTGCCGCTCCCCCTGGACGGCGCCAGCTTCCTGGAGCTGTTCGAGTCAGCGCTTCAGGCCCCGGCCTACACCCAGGCGCCCCCGCCCGCGACCCCCTCGCTGGAAGACACGCTGTTCGGAGATCTGCCGGTGGAGCCGCAGTCCACCGAGGAGCGCGCCCACGCCGCGGTGGAGTTCGCCCTGGAGCAGGCCCACCAGGAGTTCGAGGCGGAGGCGGTGGCGGACCTGGACGCCTCCCTGGCGCGCGCGGAGACGCCGGAGGGCGCGGAGCCGGAGTGGGATCCGTTCGGTGGTTCCGGGACGGAGAGCGGTGGAGCGTTCGAGAGTCCGCCCGCGGACGGGGACGACGAACTGGCGGCGCTGGAGAACGACGTTCGCGAGGAGGCCGCGCGCCGACGTCAGGCCCGGCTCTCCTTGCAGCAGGTCGCCCAGCTGGGGGAGGAGTCCGCCCCGGCCGACGCGGAGCCGGCTCCCTTGCCGGTCAGCGATCCGGATCTCGACTTTGGGGACATGCCCTCCGGGGAGCCGTCCGCGCCCAGCTTTGCGCCGCCGGTGGTGGACGCCGTCGCGCTGGAAGAGGAGCAGACCCGGGCGCGGCGCGCGGCACTGCTGCAGGCCCAGCGGGAGGCGAAGGAGGCCCGCATCCGGCTGGCGGAGCTGCGCGAGGAGCGCGCCGGCGACGGTGCCTCCATCCAGCTGGAGTCCGACGCGCTGCTGCACCAGAAGCAAAAGGAATGGGCGGAGCGCGAGGAGCGCATCCGTCGCTATGAGACGCAGCGCCAGGAGTCACTGAAGCAGGCGATGGCGGAGGCGGAGGCAGCCCGCGAACTCTCGGCCCAGGTGGGACTGAGGGCCGAAGAGGCGGAAGCTGCGTTCGCCGAAGCCGGGGACGGTGCAGGAGGCACGGAATCCCAGTCGTTCGACGAGCTGTCCGACCCGGAGTTGGCCGAGGAGGCCGCAGCGCCGCCGCAGGTCGGGTCATTCGCCGACGCCGCGGGTGAGCCGGATGCGTCCGGCGAGCCTGGGTCCGAAGCGCCAGAGAACGAGGCGTCGTTCGCCGACGCCGCGAATGAGCCGGACGCGTTCGGGGAGCCAGGGTCCGAAGCGCCAGAGAACGAGCCGTCGTTCGCCGACGCCGCGAATGAGCCGGAAGCGTTCGGGGAGTCTGGGGCCGAGGCGCCAGAGAACGAGGCGTCGTTCGCGGACGCCGCGAATGAGCCGGAAGCGTTCGGGGAGTCTGGGGCCGAAGCGCCAGAGAACGAGGCCTCGTTCGCCGACGCCGCGAATGAGCCGGAAGCGTTCGGGGAGGCTGGGGCCGAAGCGCCAGAGAACGAGGCGTCGTTCGCCGACGCCGCGAATGAGCCGGAAGCGTTCGGGGAGCCAGGGTCCGAAGCGCCAGAGAACGAGGCGTCGTTCGCCGACGCCGGAAATGAGCCGGACGCGTTCAGGGAGTCTGGGGCAGAGCAGGCAGGGAACGAGGCGTCGTTCGCGGACGCCGCGAATGAGCCGGACGCGTTCAGGGAGCCAGGGTCCGAAGCGCCAGAGAACGAGGCTCCGTTCGCGGACGCCGCGAATGAGCCGGACGCGTTCGGGGAGCCAGGGTCGGAAGCGCCAGAGAGCGAGGCTCCGTTCGCGGATGCCGCCGGGGAGACGTCCGCGGAGATTGGGGAACCGCAGCAACCGGACGAGCAGGCCATCTCGTTCGCAGACGCTGGGGGCGAACCGGAGCCCGAGCCCGATCCAGTCGGCGAGTCGGCCTCCTTCGTTGGATCCGAGGCCGAGCCTGACCCGGTCGGCGAGTCGACCTCCTTCGTTGGATCCGAGGCCGAGCCTGACCCGGTCGGCGAGTCGGCCTCCTTCGTTGGCTCCGGGGCCGAGCCGGATCCGGTCGGCGAATCAGCCTCGTTCGCCGAAGCCGATAGCGAGCTCGATCTGGTCGGCGAGTCGGCCCCGGTCGCTGAAGCCGAGACCGAGCTCGATCTGGTCGGCGAGTCGGCCCCGGTCGCTGAAGCCGAGACCGAGCTCGACCTGGTCGGCGAGTCGGCCCCGGTCGCTGAAGCCGAGACCGAGCTCGACCTGGTCGGCGAATCAAGCTCCTTCGCTGAAGCCGAGACCGAGCTCGACCTGGTCGGCGAATCAAGCTCCTTCTCTGAAGTCGATCCCGAACTCGATCTGGTCGGCGAATCAGCCTCCTTCGCTGAAGCCGATCCCGAGCTCGAGCTGGTCGGCGACTCAACCTCCTTCGCCGGAACCGATTCCGAGGCCGATCCGGTCGGAGACTCGGCCTCCTTCCTTCAAACCGCTCTCGAGCCGGATCCCGTCGGAGGAGCGGATCTGTCCACCGGGGCCGATCAGCAGGCAGGGACCCTGGAGCCCGCGGCCGAGGAGGCCCACCATCGCGCTGCGCTGGAGATCGGCGCGGCGATCGCGGAGGAGGTCCAGTCCTCATCCGAGCTGAACGATTGGGCGGAGGCTGAGCCCGACGACGGTTCGATGGACTTGACCGGACAGGACTCCGCCATCGGTCCCGACGACTTCCAGACCCAGCGCGCCAGCGCCGAGGCCCTGGCGGTCACCCAGGCGCAGGCGGTGGAGCAGGAAGAGGTCGCCGCCGCCCGCGCCGAGCAGCTGTTCCAGACCGTCTCCGCGCGGGGGCAGGTCGCCAGCGCGGCCGCGGCCCGCGCCCTGGCGATGGCCCGGGAGGCGCAGCAGGAGGCGGAGGACGAGGCCCGGCGCCAGGCCGCCGCTGCCCATCGGGAGCGCGAAGAGGAGGCGGAGGCCAAGCGTCAGCTGGTCGAGCAGACCCGCCGCACCGTCGAGCTGGAGGCGCAGGCCCAGCGCGAGCGGGAGGAGCGGGAGCGCATTGCCGCCGAGCTCCTGGCGCAGGCCCAGCGTGAGCGGCAGGAGCGTGACCGGCTGGCGGAGGAACTACGCGCGCAGGCCCAGCGCGAGCGGGAGGAGCGGGAGCGCATCGCCGCCGAGCTCCACGCGCAGACCGAGCGGGAGAAGCAGGAACGCCTCCGGTTGGAGGCGGAGGCCGAGGCCCGCGCCACCCGTGAGCGCGAGGAGGGGCTGCGGCTGGTCCGCGAGCAGGAGGCCGCCGCCCGGGCCGCGCAGGCGGAGAAGGAGCGGCTCGCCGAGGAGCTGCGGCTCCGCGAGGAGAGCGCCCGGCTGGAGCGCGAGACCCGTGACCAGGAGGCCCGGATCCTCGCCGAGCACGCCCGCCAGGAGCGGGAGGTCCGCGAGCGTCTGGAGCAGCAACTGCAGACCCAGCGGGAGCAGGAGCGGGTCGAGCGGGAGCGGGTGGCCCAGGAGCTGGAGGCCGCGCGCGAGGCAGCCCGGGTCTCCGAGGAGAAGGCGCGCTCCGCCCTCCTCCAGGTGGACGAGGAGAAACACGGCCGCGAGGAATCCGAACAAAACCGCCGCCACGCCGAGGCCGACGCGGAGCAGGCCCGCGCCGAAGCCCGGGAGATGGCCGCCCGCGCCGAGGCCGCGCTGGTGGCGATCCCCAAGGAGCGGGGGATCATCGACCGGGTGCCCCGCACCGGAATTGCCCCCCTGGAGAAGCTGGCGGAGCTGATCCGCGAGCTGACCTCCGCGCGGGTGGACGTGCGCCTGGAGCTCAAGGCGGACGATGCGCTGCGGGTGCTCTGGCTGCGGGCCGGGGGCATCGCCGGGGCGCTGTCCACCGCGGCGGGGGAGACCCTGCTGGATCGCGCCCGCCAGGATGGGCTGATCGATCCCACCCAGCTGCGCAAGCTGTCCCCGTACAAGGATCGGCCGGCCTCGGATCAGCTCTCGGTGCTCCGGGAGAATGGACTGCTGCGCGAGTCGGAGGTGATCCCGCTGGTGCAGCGCTACACCGAAGCGGTGGCGCTGGCGGCCTTCAGCGAGGCGGGTTCGCTGTACCGCCTGGCCACCGAGGCCATCCCGGCGGACGTCCCCCTGGCTGCCTCCACCCGTCCGGTGATCCACCTGCTGGCGGAGGGCCTGCGCCGTGGAGCGGATCCGGCCTCGGTGCTCTCCACCTTGGGGGGCCTGAGGGCGATCCCGGTCCGCAAGCGCTCCGAGCTGGAGCCTGGCCGTCTGGAGCTCAGCGAGCGCGAGCGGCGCCTGCTGGAGAGCGTGGACGGCGTGGCCACCATCGAGTCGCTGCTGCTGGGAAGCGGCGTGCGCCAGGACACCGCGCTGCGGGTGCTGGTGGTGGCGCGCGCCCTGGGGATGCTGGAGCTGATGCCTGCCTCCGAATCCTCCCCCTCCGAACCGCTGCCGGAGCTGGAGGTCCAGCGGCTCAACGCCAAGCTGTCGGAGATCCGGGACGCCGACTACTTCACCGTGCTGGGCGTCCCCCGCTCGGCGGGCAAGGACGAGGTCCTGCGGGCCTACGAGCTGCTCTCCACCGAGTTCCACCCGCTGCGGTTCAGCACCCATCCCGATCCCGGCGTCCCCCGGCGGGCGGAGGAGCTGCTGTCCTTCCTCTCCGAGGCGGTCACCGCACTGGGAGACGACCGGCTTCGCGGGCAGTACGCCCGGAATCTGGCGGATTGAGCCGGGGGGCGTTCAGCCCCCGGCAGCCCCGTCGTCCCCCGGGAGGAGCAGCGGTTGCCCGGGGTGGGACGGAGGGTTAAAACGAGGAGCCATGGTTCGCGAAATCCTGATCTGGCCGCACCCGGTCCTGAAGAAGAAGGCGTCCCCTGTCCAGAAGGTGGACGACTCGATCCGGACCCTGGTCAAGGACATGTTCGAGACCATGTACGCCGCGGACGGGGTGGGCCTGGCGGCTCCCCAGGTCGGGATCCTCAAGCGGGTGATCGTCCTCGACACCAGCCGGGTCCAACCGGAGGTCGCCCCGATCGCCATGATCAACCCGGAGGTGTTCCTCACCGATGGGGTCACCACCTACACCGAGGGCTGTCTCTCGATCCCGGGTGAGGCCGAAGACGTCGAACGCGCCGCCCGGGTGAGCGTTCGGTTCCTGGACGTGGACGGCAACCCCCAGAGCATCGACGGGGACGGGCTGCTGGCGATCGCGGTGCAGCATGAGATCGACCACCTGGACGGGGTGGTGTTCGTGGACCATCTCTCCACCCTCAAGCGGGAGCTGATCCGCAAGAAGATGAAGCGGATCCAGGCCGACCGGCAGCCGGAGTCGTCGGCCAGCGCGCCGTAACGCCTTCGTCTCCACCTCTTTCCCCAAGGGCCCCGGCGCACCTCTGAGCGCCCCGGGGCAGGGGCTCCCCTCCATGACTCCCATCGATCTGCGCTCCGACACAGTCACCCGCCCCTCGGCGCAGATGCGGCGGGCGATGGCGGAGGCGGAGGTGGGGGACGACGTCTATGGCGAGGACCCCACGGTCCGCCGGCTGGAGGAGCGCACCGCGCAGCTGCTGGGGCTGCCCGCCGGGCTGTTCGTGCCCTCCGGGACCCTGGCCAACCAGCTGGCGATCGGGGTGCTCTGCCGCCCGGGGGACGAGGTGATCGCCGAGGCCGGCAGTCACTGCATCAACTTCGAGGGCGGCGCGATGGCCGCCCTGTGGGGGGTCCAGCCCCGGGCGCTGGAGGGCACCCGGGGGATGATCACCCCCGCGCAGCTCCAGGCGGCGGTCCGGCCGGTGAACGACCACTCTCCGCGCTCGCGGCTGCTGGCGCTGGAGAACACCCACAACCGGGGTGGGGGTTCGGTCTGGCCGCTGGGGCAGTACCAGCAGGTGGTGCAGGCGGCGAGGGCGGCCGGGCTGTCGGTCCACCTGGACGGGGCGCGGCTGTTCAACGCCCAGGTGGCCTCCGGGATCCAGGCCTCCGAGTTCGCCCGCGGCCTGGACTCCGCCACCGTCTGCTACTCCAAGGGGATGGGCGCGCCGGCGGGCTCGGTGCTCTGTGGCTCGCCGGACTTCATCTCCGAGGCCCGGCGGCTGCGCAAGCGGCTGGGGGGAGGGATGCGCCAGTCCGGAATCCTGGCCGCCGCCGCGCTCCACGCGCTGGACCACAACCTCCAGCGGCTGGCCCTGGACCACGCCCACGCGCGCGCCCTGGCCCAGGGACTCTCGGAGCTGCCCGGGGTCTCGCTGGCGCAAGAGCAGGTGGAGACCAACATGGTCTTCGTGGAGACCGCGCTCCCCGCCGCGGAGGCGGTGGCCCTGCTCCAGCGGGAGGGGGTGCTGTGCAACCCGGAGGGCTCCCGGCCCAACCTCCTGCGGCTGGTCACCCACCTGGATGTCTCCACCGCGGACATCGCCGAGGTGGTGGCCCGGGCCCGTCGCGCCCTGGGGATGTGATCCTCCCGACCACCTGCCCCGCGGGGCGGGAACGGGACGGGCAAGAGGATTCTGCTACCCTTGCTGGGGTAGATGCGGTGCCTCCTCCTCTCACTCCTGCTGCTGCTCTCTGCCTGCGCGGCCCATGCGCCGCCGCCGAAGCTGCGCTTTAGCGAGGTGTTCCCGGCGCCGGAGCGGCTGGCGCCACCTCGTCGGGTGAAGGCCGCTGCCCGCGCGGAGCCGAAGCCGGCCGCGACCTCGCTGCAGCTGCAGGCCTCGTTGATCGCCTTTGCCCACCAGTCGCGGGTGCACCGCGCCGGCCAGTCCCGCGGCGAGCGGATGCCGTCGCGGCAGATCCAGAACTGGGACGCGGTGATGACCGCGGTGGATGAGGTCCTGGCCCGACCGGTCCGCGAGACGTCCTCCTACGATGTGATCCGCTCCCGGGTGACCCTGGAGGCCGAACTGGAGCAGGACGCCCAGCGGTACTCGGAGCTCCCGGACGAACTGTGGAACGCGGTGGAGCTGCGCAAGGCACGGCTGGGCTTCCGGATGGCGGAGGTCCGTCGGCAGAAGGTCCGGCCCCAGGTCCTGCAGCCGGACTTCGTGTGGCCCATCTCCCCGGTGGCGGTGACCAGCCTCTTTGGTCCGAGGTTGCATCCGGTGACCCGCACCTACCGGCCCCACCAGGGGCTGGACCTGGCCGCCGCCTTCGGCCAGGAGGTCTTCGCCGCCGCGCCCGGGATGGTGATCCGCGCCGAGTGGGTCAGCGGCCACGGGAACCACGTGGAGCTGCAGCACGAGGGCAACGTGGTCACCCGCTACAGCCACCTGGCGGACATCCTGGTGGAGCCGGGGATGCTGCTTCGGCAAGGGCACCCGGTGGGGCTGGCCGGGAGCACCGGGGTCAGCACCGGGGTCCATCTGCACTTCGAGCTGCGGATCGACGGACAGCCGATGGATCCGCTGGACCAGCTGGGTGATCCCGCCGATCGTCAGCCCCCCGTCGCGCTGCGCTGACCATGGAACCCTTGATCACCGAACTGCTGGGCCGCGCCTTCGAGACCGCCTCCGCGCTGGAGGCCAACGCCGCCATGGCCCGGCTGCGCGACACCCTGGGCGGCGAACACCACCTGGCGCTCAGCTACGAGGGCGTGATCCCCGAGACTGGCGGCCTGGAGTACCTCACCACCGGGCTGCTCCCGCGGCTGGTGTACTTCCTGGACTGCCGGGGGGCGAAGCTCCCCGAGGTTCACGGGGTGTTCCTCTCGCTCTTCCACGGCGACCGGCTGTATTTCCTGAGGGTGGCCGACCTGATTGAACTGCTGGGCCGCGCCACCGGCCTCTCACCGGACGAGATGGTGGCCCGCTACGGCGCCGCCTCCGCCGGCTAGAAGGCCCCCGCAACAGCGAAGGCGCGCCCAGTTCCGCCGAGCGCGCCTCCGGTGCACTTCCACCGCTGTGGACTACAGGGTGACCTTCAGCTCCTTGGCGGGACGAAAGCCGATCGTCTTGCTCGCCTTGAGCTTCATCATCTCGTTGGTCTGCGGGTTGCGGATCCGCCGGGCCTTGCGCGACCGCAGCGACCAGGTCCCGAAGCCGGGGTAGGAGAACCGCTCGTCCTTCTTCACGGCCTTCCCGATGTTGGCGAAGACCACGTCCATCACCTCGGCGGCGGCCTTCTTGGTCATGCGCGACTGCTGAGCCACCAGCTCCACCAGTTCCTGCTTGGTCATCGTGTTTCCCCCTCCCGGGAAATTGACGGCGCGCGGTTGGTAACAAGAATGTGTTTCAGGTGTCAATGTCAGAAACTCCGCCGGAGCCTGTTTACAGCCTCCGGCCGCGTTTCGACTCTGTAGGCGCAGGTGCGATCGGGCGGTGGTCGCAATGACATCATGAATGCGTTCCGATCCCGATCGGATCAAAAACACAGCAATCTGGATCATTTATGAGGTCGGCCTGATCCGGAAAGGCGTGCGGGAATGCGGGGTTGGCCCACCCCCCGCCGGTCCGCCGGATCAGGAACCGGGTGTTCCGGATCAACATTCGGGTCCGCGGCCGGTCCTGGGACCCGCCCGGACTGGGGCAAGCTGCTCCCCACCTCCATGTCCGGCACCGCGCCCCTCCTCGCCCTCCTGCTGAGCCTCGGCCAGCTCCCCGCCCCCCGGGAGGCCTGGATCGACCCGGCCGCCACCGGCGTCCCCGATGGCTCGCGGGCCGCGCCCTACCGCACCCTGACCGAGGCGCTGGGAGCGCTGGCGCCAGGCTGCGGGCTGCTCCACCTGGGCCCGGGCAGCCACCTGGCCGGGGTGACCCTCCCGCCGGGGTGCACGCTGCAGGGACCGCCGGAGGCCATCCTGGAGGGCGGCGAGGGCCCCTTCGTGCTCTCCGCCCCGGCCGGGGTCCGGCTGCGGGGCCTGACCCTGCGGGGAGGGGAAGCGGGGCTGATCGCGGCCGGTGCGCTCCTGGCGCAAGGGACCCGGTGGTTGAACCCGCGCCGCTTCGCCGTCCGGCTCTCCGCCGGGAGCAGCTTCCGCGGAGAGAGGACCCTCTTCCAGGTCCAGGTCCCCACCTCCCGGGGCGTCGCCGCGGAGGCCAGCACCCTGCACCTGGAGGACACGCGCTTCGCGGGTCCCTTCGAGCGCGCGGTGGAACTCAAGGGGGGGACGCTGACCCTTCGCCGCGCGGCCTTCGAGGGCGCGGCCACCGCGGTGTACCAGCTGGGGGAGACGGTGGACCTGGACGACCTCTCGGTCCACGGCGGCCAGCAAGCCGCGGTGGTGCTGATGAAGGTGAAGGGCTCGGTCCGCCGGCTCCGGGTGCGGGGCCACGAGTACGCCCTGCTCACCCGCGACACCCAGCAGCTGGTGGGAGAGGACCTCTACTCGCACGGCGCGCTGCGGGCCGCCTTCGGCCTGGTGCGCAGCTCCGCCCGGCTGCGTGGGCTCTACGCGCTCCGGCCGGGATCGTTCGGAGGCCTGCAGCTGGTGGGAGGGGAGGTGGAGGTCCGTGACTTCTGGATCCACCAGGCCCGCGACCAGGCGATCACCACCCGCGACACCCGGCTGGTGCTGCGGGACGGCAGGATCACCGACGTGACCACCACCGACGAAGGCGGGGCGGACGCGGTGCAGGTGCGCGGCGGTCACGCCACCGTGGAGCGGGTGGCGGTGTGGCGCGCCTCCGGGGTGGGGCTGCTGGCCGCCGAGTCCGGAGCGCTGCACGCCCGCGATGTCGTGCTGATCGACTGCGGGCAGGCCGGCGCCGCCGCCGAGACCCGGGGTTTGCTTCAGGCCCGGCGGCTGACGGTGGCCCGCTCTCCGGGTCCGGCGCTGGTGGCGATCGAGAGGGGGCGGCTGGAGATCGACGGGCTGCGCTCGGTGGACAACGCGCTGGGCGTGGTCCACGTGGAGTGCGGCACCGGGGCTCAGGCCTCCTTGGGCCAGGTGGTCTCTTCGGGGAACGCCGCCCGGGGCGAGCCCGGCTGTGTGACGCAGCGGTAGCGCCGGCCTTAGCCCTCCCGCGGGGTGGCCCGGGTCTCCAGCCAGCGGACCAACACCGGGTGGATCTCCTCGGCGACGTCGGTGCCGAAGAGCAGATCCCCGTGTCCGTAGTCCTGCTTGTCTCCCCGCTCGCGGCCGAAAAGCAGCAGCGTCTTGTCCTCGGACCCCGCCAGCGCGAACTGCTTTTGCACCGAGGCGGTGGTCGCCAGCCGGTCCATCGTCCCCCCCACCACCAGCAGCGGAACCTGCAGCCGGGCGATCCCCGCCCGGTAGTCCAAACTGCGGTCCAGCGAGCGGAAGACGTCGTTCTCGATCCAGTCGCGGAACTGCGAGAGCACCCGGCTGCCCATGGTGGAGATCATCCGCGCGTAGACCTTGCGCTGGACCTTGGGCGCGATGTGCTGGGGGTTCACGATCACATCCGAGAGCGGCAGGGTCAGCCGGCCCAGGAACGGGGCGAGGGTGAGGCTCATCAGCCGTTGCCGGAGCCCAAACGGCCACGCCGCCACCGCCCCCAGGGTCACCGCCGCTCGCACCACCCGGTCGAAGGGAAAGAACACCGGGGAACCCAGGGTGACCAGCCCGGCCAGCTGTGACGCCACCGGCCCCTGCGCCGCCCCGTAGCCGATCAGCCCGCCCAGGGAGTGGCCCACCCAGTACAGCCGCCGGGCGCCGCTGAGCTCCAGCACCCGCTGCACCGCCGCCGGCGCGTCCTGCCGGATGTGGTCATCCACCGAGTACAGCCACCAGGGTCTGCCCAGCGGGGGCCACGCCGAGTAGCCGGTGCCGCGCAGCTCCAGGGTGTAGCAGTCGAAGCCGGCCTCGGAGAGCGCGTGGGCCACCGAGTAGGGCGGCTCGAAGTCGAAGGTGTACCGGTTGGCGGCCAGCCCGTGGCACAGCAGCACCGGCTCTTCGAAGCGCTTGTGGACCGCCGGGCGGTAGTGCAGCGCCAGCCGCCAGCCATCCGCGCAGCGGACCTCCAGCCGCTGGGGAGGCTCTGCCCGGACCCGATAGTGGACATTGGTCCAGGCGATCCAGGCCGCCCAGCCCAGTGCAATGCCGACGGTGATCCAGGCAAGCGTAATAAGAGCGGAGGTCACGTCGGGACTTCCCGGTACCCAAATAAAACCTTGTTATGGTCGGTTGAGGCTGCGGCCGATATGCCGTGGTGCGACCAGCCAGGCACGGGAACGGAACAGTCAATGGAACCCAAGCGACCGATGAACCTGCGCAAGTTGATGTTCGTACTGCCGAACCTGTTCACGGTCACGTCCATCTTCTGCGGGTTCTACGCGCTCACCCTCTGCGCCGGAGCGGCGACTCCCACGCATCTCTACCAGGCGGCGCTGGCCATCTTCTTCGCCATGTTCTTCGACGCGTTCGATGGACGGGTGGCCCGGCTGACCAAGACCCAGAGCGACTTCGGCGTGCAGCTCGACAGCCTGGCGGACGTGATGTCGTTCGGGGCTGCGCCTGCCCTCCTGGTCTACAAGTGGGCGCTGGGGGACCTGGGAATCGTGGGCATCTTCATCGCCTTCTCCTTCGCCGCCTGCGGTGCGCTCCGGCTGGCCCGCTTCAACGTGATCGCCGCGCGCAACCCCAAGGGGGGCGGGGGCAGCTTCTTCGTCGGCCTCCCCATCCCGCTGGCCGCCGGGATGCTGGTGGCGCTGGTGATCGCCAACTACGGAGCCAGCGGCGGCGAGGTGCTGGCCACCTCCGCCCAGGTCCCGGTGGCAGTGGTGGTCGCCACCCTGGCGCTGCTGATGGTGTCCACCGTGCGCTACCGCACCTTCAAGGACGTCCGCCTCTCCCCCAAGAGCATCGGGATCTTCCTGGCGATCTGCGCCACCGGGGTGGTGATCGCCACCCAGCTGCACCCGGCCTTCGTGCTGGTGGTCTTCTTCTCCATCTACCTGTTGCTGGGGCTGGTGGAGTCCGCGGTGATCATTGCCACCCGGCTGGGGGCTCGCAACGCCGCGGTGGGTGGCGCCGGCGCCGCGGTGGTGGAGGCGGACGAGGACGACGAAGAGGACGTGGAGGAGCAGGACTTTCTGTAGCCGCTCGACTTCGCGCGCGTCGCCCTGCTAGGGCATCGGCCCCATGAGCAGGTCGCGGAACAAGGGACGCAGCGGGCAGCCGGCAGGGAAGGGGACCCCGGTGGGTCCAGGGCCCGCGGCAGACGGGGGCTCCCCGGAGGCCGCTGCGAGTTCCGGTTCCGCGTCACCGGAGCTCTCCGCCGCGTCAAACTCCTCCTCACCGGAGCTCTCCGCCGCGTCCGGCCTCGCCTCGCCGGAGCTCTCCGCGGCGGTGCGCGGGCCCTCCACGGTGACCGGGTCCCGGAACCCGGTGTGGATGGGCGCCAAGGTCTGGCTCTCCGCCTACCGCACCGAGCTGCTGCTGTTCGTGATCGTGTACGCGGTGCTGGCCTCCTTCAGCTCCTTCCGCTTCTTGCGCCAGAGCGAGGCCCCCCACTTCGTGTACCAGGCGCAGGCCTGGCTCGACGGCCGGCTGGATCTGGATCCCACCGTGCTCCCCAACCTGGAGGACTGGGCCTGTGTGCGCGAGGCGGGGGGCGAGAAGGTCCGCTGCGCCGGCCGGCCGTTGACCACCGACCGCTGGTACGTGAGCTTCCCCGCGTTCCCGGCGCTGCTGATGATGCCCTTCGTGGCGCTGCACGGGTACCAGTTCAACGATACCAGCTTCGGGGTGTTCCTGGCCGCCCTGGGCATCGCCTTCTTCTATTCGCTGCTGCGCTTCCTCCAGCGCAGCGGCGAGTCGCAGCGCGAGTCCTGGGAGAACCAGGTGCTGGCCCTGCTGCTGGCCTTCGGCACCCTGTTCTTCTACTGCGCGATCCGCGGCGAGGTCTGGTTCCTGGCGGAGGTAATGGGGGTGGGGCTGACCGCGCTCTACGTCCGCAACGCCACCGGCGCCCGGCGTCCGCTGCTGGCCGGCCTGTTCTTCTCCATGGCCACCCTGACCCGGACCCCGCTGGTGTTCTCCGGGCTGTACTTCCTGATCGAGCTGTTGGCCCCCGGCCCCACCGGCCGGCTGGCGCAGCTGCGCGCCGCCTTCGGCCGGGAGGGTTTGGAGGAGCGGCTGCGCAAGCTGGGCTGGTTCGTGGCCGGCGCCGCGCCCCTGGGGCTGGCCGCGGCCGGCTACAACTTCCACCGCTTCGGCCGCTTCAGTGAGTTCGGCCACGCCTTCCTGTTCAACAACCGGGTGAACGCGGACATCGACCGGTACGGCCTGTTCGATCTGACCTACCTGGGACGCAACCTGGAGGCGGCGTTCCTCAAGCTGCCGCGGCTGGTCAGCGGACCGCCCTTCCTCTCCTACGATCCCCACGGGCTGACGCTGCTGCTCACCCTGCCGTTGATCGTGTTCTTGCTGATCCCGAAGGAGAAGCGCCGGCTGCACTGGCCGCTGTGGCTGACGGTGGCGATCTGCGCGCTGCCCGGGCTCTTCTACCAGAACACCGGGTACATGCAGTTCGGGTTCCGGTTCAGCCTCGACTACACCCCGTATCTGGTGCTGCTGTTCGCGCTGGGAGGTTGGTCGTTGAAGAACCGCTGGGTGATCGCCGCCGCCGCGCTGGGAGTGCTGGTCAACGTCTGGGGGGCGGTCGCCTTCCGCGGGTACACCGAGTACGTCCGCAACTGGTAGCCCCGGCGGTGGTTCGCCTTGACCGGCGGGAGTGGGTCGGGTCCGCTCCCGAATCGACGTGAGCGACAATCAACCGATCGGGAAGCGGTGGCACACGCGCGAGGACAGCGGTCTGCGGATCGATCGCGCCTTGCGCTGGTGGCACGACGACGAGCCGATTGAGCACCCGAAGATCATCGAGCTCTTCAACCAGGGACTGGTCCCCACCGGGGATGGCCGCTTCCAGCTCAAGGTCGGCGCCGACTGGTGCTTCGTCCAGGTGGAGGACGCCGCCTACGCGGTGGTAGCGGTGGATTGGGTCTCGGAGCGGGGCTGGTACCTGCGCCTCTCGGATCGCACCGGCGAGCCGCTGGAGCCGGCCTCCCTGCAAATCGACTCCGAGGGAGTGCTCACCTGCGCGGTGAAGTCCGGCCAGGCCAAGGCCCGCTTCTCCCGCGACGCGCAGTTCGCCCTGGGGGAACACCTGGAACAGGACGACCAGGGCTACTGGCTGGTCCTTCCCCAGGGACGGTTCCGGGTGCGAGCGGACGCGGGCTGAACCCGGTTTCGTTCAGCAGCCCCCCTCCTACCCGGCCGGGCGATCAGGGAAGGACGTCGATCTCGAACTGCGTCGGCGCGGTGCTTCCGAGCAGAGAATCCACCACCTTGATGTTCACGGTGACCGCGCCCGGACCGGTGGGTGTTCCGGAGACCTCGCCGGTGTCCTGGTTGAGGGTGACCCCGGTGGGGAAGGTCCCTGAAGGGAACGACCAGGTGTACGGCGGGGTCCCGCCCCGGGCCTGAAGCCGGTAGGAGTAGGGCCAGCCCACCCGGGCATCCGGAAAACCGCGGGTCATGATCTTCAAGCCCAGGGGAGCCGCCGCGCTGTGGAAGTTCAGCGCCCGCTGGTCGACCTGGGGCGGCGTGGCGGAGTCGGACACCTCCACCGTGAAGGAGAGGTTGGCGGCCCCGCCGGGCACCCCGTTCACGCCTCCATCCAACTCCAGCTGGATCGAGCCCGGGAGGGTGCCCGCCACGACCCGGAACTGGTACGGCGCGATCCCTCCGGTGGCGGAGAGCCCCTCGCTGTAGGCGGCGTTGTTGGCGGCGGTGGCCAGCTCTCCGGGTCCAGCCACCCTCAACTTCGGGTGCACCGCCCAGGGCAGTGCCAGGTCGAACGACAGGGGCGGCTCCGAAGAGTCCTGGACCTGCGCCTGGAGCGTGAACGCTCCGACCGCCGGTGGGGTCCCGCTGAAGGCACCCGCGTCGCTCAGCGCCATTCCCGAGGGGAGCGGGGCTGCGTGAGCGAAGAGGTAGGGAGGGGTTCCCCCGTCCACTTCGAAGCCCACCTCGTAGGCCACGCCCTCCACGCCGTACATCAGCTCCGTCGGACAGACGGTCAGCGTTCCCGCGTCCAGCTCGGTGCCCGCGTCCTCTCCTCCGTCCTGCCCCGCGTCGGTCTCCACTCCCGAATCGCCCCCGTCCTCGCCACCGTCATCGCCGGCGTCCTCTCCCGGTGGACAGTCCAGACAGTCGGGGAGGCAGCGGCGCTCCGGGAGCAGACAGGTCGCCCCCGTCGCGCAGCTGCCATCGGCCGCGCAGGGCTCGAAGCGGCTCAGGTCGGGGGAGAAGTGGCAGCCGACCCCCATCACCCAACAGCCGGCCCACAGCGCCAGCCACCTCCCTCGGCGACCGGACGCGCTCATGGCAGCGTCCACACCAGCAGCACCGCGGAGGTTCCGGCCACCGCCGCCCCGGTGGCGAACAAGGCATTTGCCCAGAAGGCCTGCGACCGCCCCACGGCCACCTTCTGCTCGAAGCAGGAGGAGAAGGTCTCGGGAGGACAGCCCGCGGTCCCGGTGGAGACGGCGGCCTGGGTCCGGTTCGCCAGCAGCCCCACGGTGAGTCCCGCTCCCAGAATCGCCACTCCGGCACCCAGCGAGATATGGGGCAGCAGGCCCAGCCGGGGCGGCTCGCCCGGCCTCGGGGAGCGGGTGGTCCACAGCTCGCGGACCGCCTGGGGAAGGGCCGGGGGCGTCTCTCCGGTCACCAGCCGCCGGCCGGACTCTCCCTTCTCACCCCACAGGGACAGCGTCACCGAACGTTCGCCGCCCACCGCCAGCGCGCCGCTCTTCACGATCCACTTCACCCCCAGCTTCCCCAGCCAGGCGATGCGGCAACCATCCTCCACGCAGGCCGGCATTCCCCCGTGCGCCCTGAGCCGCCCCAGGGTCTCCGCCCGCTCCTGGGTACACCCGGGAGCGATGCCCTCCAGTGCGTCTCGCAGCGACTTCTCGGCGGCGGAGACCTCGCCCCGCGCCGCGGCCACCCGGGACACAGGGAGCAGCGCGATCGGCTCCCGGCAGCGGGCCTCGGCCTCCGGCAGACCCGCGCCCAGAGCCAGCACCAGCCCCAGCGTTGCACCGCGCGCGGGGCTCACGGGGTCAGCTCGGGTTCCTCGAACACCACCGGAGCCACCGCCGCGTTGGCCACGAAGCCGCTGTAGAAGCTGGGCCCATAGGGGGTGGAGAACATCTTGCGGTCAAAGGTGTCCTGCACCGCGCCCCGGAACGCCAGCCGCCACGGCTCCCAGTTCAACGCGCCCGCGTCCACCACCACCCCCGGACGTGCCAGGGTGAACTTCGCCTCGCGGGCCGCGGTCCGCAGCCAGTGCTCGCCGGTGGGAGGCACCGCCACCACCACCGCGCGGCCGCCCTGCTTGTGCAGCTCCATCCGGCGGACCCCGTGGGAGTCCTCGATCCACAGCCGACCCTCCAGCGACTCCGGGAGCAGCACGTAGCCCAGCCCCGATCCCTGCTTCAGATCGGTCAGCGCCGCGGCGCGGTTCCCCTGCGGCGGACGCACCCACAGGTCGACCCGGCCGCGCACGTCGCTGATCCCCTGGTTGGCCGCAGCCACGAAGGCGGACACCTCCGAATACTCGATCCGTCCATCCCCGTTCACGTCCGCCGCCCCGGCCAGCGCCGAGCGGACCTGATGGCTGAACACCCCGGAGGAGATCGCGCTCCACTCGTGGCTCTCCTGTTCGGAGGTGGTGGAGAGCACCGCGCCCACGTTCGGGTAGCGATCCAGCGAACGCGCCTCCAGATGGGTCTGCACCGCCTGGGCCTGGGACGGTCCCACCGGGAGCCCTCCCCGGGCGTTGACGAAGAAGTACGAGTCGCACGCATCCACCACCAGGTGGACGTAGCTGGCCGGCGCCTTGCTGAGCACCTGGGCATAGAGGTCGGAGCGGGAGAAGGTCTGGTCCCAGAGGGTGATCGTGCCCTCCCCACCCGGCTCGCGCTTCCCATGGCCGGTGTAGATGAAGAACAGCTCCGGCTCGCGCCCCGCTGCGCGATCCGCCTTCATCTGGGCGAACAGCCCGGAGAGCGTCTGCAGCAGCTTCGCCCGGGTGGGGGCGTGGGTCCGGGCGGCCAGCCCCGGGTGTCGGCCCTGGGTCTCGTCGTCCAGCACCGCCAGCAACACCGACGCCTTGGACTGTGGGGCAAGCAGCTCGAAATAGCGGGCCCCGTCATCGTCGGCGAAGCGCAGGTCCGCTCGCCCGGCGTCCAGGCTGCGGTTGTTGGCGACGATCACCGTGTAGAGCGGACGCTGGGGAACGGCCGCGCCGGCGCCGGAGGCGACCAGGGAGAGCAGGAGCCACAAGCCAGGGTGTCGGAGCATCTGCATCGGGAGACAAGGTGCCATGGGTCGGGTGCCGCGATCCAGGGTGAGCCCCCAGCGGCAATGTACTGAGGAAAGGTTCTGTTCTGCGGCTTTTGGCCGCGGAGGGCTATTTTGGACAGGTGGGGTGGGATGCCGACCTGTTGCGGCGTTTCCGGGAGGGAGATCCGGAGGCGTTGGCAGACGTCTTCCGCGAGAACGCGGAGGGGCTGGCGCGTTCGCTGCGCGCCATGGTTTTTGGCAAGGAGTTCCCGCGCTTGAGGTGGCAGGTGGACATCGAGAACACGGTCCTGGAGACCTTCGCCCGCGCCTTCGAGCCGCGCGCCCGCGCCGTGTACGACGGTGTCCGCCCCTATGGCCACTTCCTGGGAGGCATCGCCCGCAACGTGCTCTACGAGCAGGCAAGAGGGAGAGAGTTCGCTTCCGGACTCTCCCCCGACGAGCTGCAGCGGCACCCGGGGAGCGCCGCGCCGGATCTGGAGGCCTCCGCCAGCGAGCTGTTCGAGAACCGCGAGCTGGCCTCGCTGCTGGAGCGCTTCGAGGCAGGGCTGGACGCCCAGGAACGGCCGCTGTTCGAGCTGCGCTTCGATCAGGCCATTGCCCAGGAGAGCGCCGCCGAGCAGCTGGGGCTCTCCCGCATCCAGCTGCGCCGCCGCGAGCTGGCGTTGAAGAAGAAGCTGGTGGAGTTCATGCGCACCCACGGCTACCTGGGCGAGGTCGAGCTGCGCCAGTGGACCTTCGTCCGCGGGAGCGACTCATGAGCTGCGGCGATCCCCGGTACGTCTCTGCCCTGGATGCGTTGCAGTCCGGTGAGCTCACCGCCGAGCGGTGGGACGCGCTGCGCGAGCACGTGACCGGCTGCGACGCCTGCCGGCTGGACTACGAGCGGATCAGCCAGGTGGAGTCCCGGCTGGAGCGGCGTCTGCTTCCGGCCGCCCGGAAGGAGCTGCTGGAGGCCTCGTTGTTCTCGCGGCTGGGCCTGGTCCGTCCCGAGGATCGCAAGGTCCTGCGCCCCGCGCGCTGGTCGGTGGGCAGGGCGATGGCGGTGATCGTTCCCCTCGCCGCGTGTCTGGTGCTGGCAGTGATCCTGGCGCCGCGGCTGCTCTCCTCTCCTTCCGGGGAGTTCCAGCCGCGCGGTGGCGGCAGCGAGCACCCGTACGGGATCCGGGCCTTCTGCGTGGACGCCCAGGCCCGGGTCGTCTCCGAAGCCCGGACCGGCCAGACGCTGCACTGCGCGCCCGGCCAGTCCGTCCAGTTCAGCCACACCAGCCCCCGGTCGGTCTCGCTGCAGATCGTGGGGGAGGGGAGCGAACGGTTCACCTTCTTCCCGGCGGAAGGCGGCTCGGCCCAGATCTCCAGCGGCGTCGATGTGCCGTTGCCGTTCAGCACCCCGGTGCGGCAGGACTGGTTGGATCGTCCGGTGCCGGTGACGGCGATCTTCCGGGACCCGCAAGGCAAGGTCCTGGGGGAGAACCAGATCGTCATCACCCCGGCAGCCGGACCATCCCCCCCGGACGGCGCTCCCTAGTTCGCCGTCCGCGGTCCCCGACTCCCGCCCCTCCAGCGCGCACCCGGGATGATGGGCGGCGCGCCCTGCGGTCCGCGCGTCGATTCTTCCCGGTCTAGCGGCTCAACGAGCGTCCCGGCCTCGGGCCTCCTTTCTCCGGACCGCCAGCGGATCCGGCCGATGCGCCGCCGCCTCCGCCACCGCTCTCCTTCCCCGCATCATTGGCCGGCGATGGGATTCCCGGGCGGGGCGGACGAACACCGGACGGGTGTACGGCGCCACCGGAGCCAGCTCGCCTCCGGCCACCGAACGCTGCCGCGCCTCCTCCCCGGGGTCCTCTCCCCGGTGCTCCATCACCTCCGAGATCCGGTGGCTCTCGTCGTAGTTCCACGAACGCGCCCCGCCGCATCCCAGCCCCAGTCCCAGCATCATCAGCAGCCACCGGTTCATGCGGCCTCCTGCACCGGGGGCGGTGCCTCCGCGGCCTCCGCTCCCTCCGCCGGCGCCGCGGCCTTGGCCTTCCCCACCGGGCGGGTGAGCACCTCCGCCGCCACGTCCTCCATCACCACCGGCCGCTCCCGCAGCCACTCGATGGCGCGCTCCCGGCCCTGGGCCATCCGCTCCTCGCCCAGGGAGAAGTAGCTGCCCGCCTTCTCGATCACCCCCGCCGCCACCCCCAGGTCCAGCACCTCCCCCGCCCGGCTGATTCCGGAGCCATAGAGGATGTCGAACTCCGCCTCCTGGAAGGGCGGGGCGCACTTGTTCTTCACCACCTTCACCCGGGCCCGTGACCCGATCACCTGGTCGTTGTCCTTGATGTTGCCGGTGCGCCGGATCTCCATCCGCACCGAGGAGTAGAACTTGAGCGCGTTGCCTCCGGTGGTGGTCTCCGGGTTCCCGAACACCACCCCGATCTTCATCCGGATCTGGTTGATGAAGATGATGCAGGTCCCCGAGCGGCTGACCGCCCCGGTGAGCTTGCGCAGCGCCTGGCTCATCAGCCGCGCCTGCACGCCCATGTGCGCGTCGCCCATTTCCCCCTCGATCTCCGCGCGCGGTACCAGCGCGGCCACCGAGTCCACCACGATCAGATCCACCGCCCCGGAGCGGACCAGGTGCTCGGTGATCTCCAGCGCCTGCTCACCGGTGTCCGGCTGGGAGATCAGCAGCTCTTCCAAGCGGACCCCCAGCTTGCGCGCGTAGCTCACGTCCAGGGCGTGCTCGGCGTCCACGAAGGCCGCCACCCCGCCCTGGGCCTGCACCTGGGCGATGGCGTGCAGGGTGAGGGTGGTCTTGCCGGAGGACTCCTGGCCGAAGACCTCCACCACCCGCCCGCGGGGATAGCCGCCCACCCCCAGGGCCCGATCCAGCCCCACCGAACCGCTGGGGATCACCGCGATCTTCTGCGGGTTCGCCGCCTCCCCGCCCAGCTGCATCACCGCCCCCTTGCCGAACTGCTTCTCGATCGCCGCCACCGCCGAGGCCACTGCCTTCAGCTTCTCCGTCAGCTTGCTCATGTGCCGTACGCGCTCCTTCCCTGCCGCGAGACCACCTCGCAGACGGCAGCGGTTGAGCAACGCTCGTGCCTGGCGGAGCACGCAGCGGGGCGGGCTCCGGACCCTGTCCGCGGGGGCGGATTGGGTCCCGAACCGCGGTGCGGCGAGGCTGTCTCTTGGAGATCGAGAAGAGGCTTTTACGCGGCGCGCCCGGGGGCCGGCTCTTCCGGGCGCTCGGTGGTGATGTCCTGGGCCACTCCGCCCGGGCCACCCATCTCCCGGTTCATCTGCACCACCGCCGCGCGCGCCTCCCGGATCAGCGCGTCGCGCTCGGCCGAGCGGCCGGCGGTGGGGATCGGCTGGCCCACCCGGACCCGGATCGTCCCCGGCCGCAGCCGGAACCCATCCGAGGGCAGCACCGCGCCCGACCCGTGGATGGCGATCGGGATCAGCGGCACCCCGGCCTCCAGGGCCAGCATGAACGGACCCTTCTTGAAGGGCAGGATCTCACCTGCCCGGGACCGCTTCCCCTCCGGGAAGGCGATGATGTTCGCGCCCCGTCGCACCCGCTCGGCCGCCTTGGACAGGCTGGCCACCGCCTGCACCCGGTTGCTCCGGTTCACCGGCACCATCTGGGTGGCCCAGATGTACCAGCCCAGGAAGGGCACATAGGAGAGGGTGTGCTTGCACACAAAGCGCAGGTTGACCGGGATCGCCGCGAACGCGCAGACGATGTCCAGCATCGACTGGTGGTTCATCACGTAGACGTGCGGCTGGGTCCAGTCCACCTCCGGGAGGGGATCCACCACCAACCGGGCGGTGGCGGCGCGGATGATCGGCCGCGAGTATCCCCACCGGGCCATCGCCAGCGCCTTCTCCGGACTCCCGGTCAGGATCCGGACGACCACGGCTGAACCCATCCAGCCCATCGACCACAGGGCCAGGAACAGGGCCTGCAGCACGTTGAGCAGGGTGAAGGCGGTCTCGCGAAGGATTCTGATCATGATGTGGATCAAGCATCCAACGCTTGACGGGGGGAGGGAAAGCCCTGAACCGCTCCAGTAGCTCTTGTTGCTGCCTGGAGGGCGAGCAAGTTGCTTCGCCGGCCCCGGGGCAGCATTCGAGCAGTCATGGTCCCTTCCACGTCCGACCGTCCCAGGGTGGTCATCCTCGGAGGAGGTTTCGGCGGGCTGTACGCCGCCCGCGCGCTGAAGAAGGCGCCGGTGCAGCTCACCCTGCTGGACCGGCGCAACCACCACCTGTTCCAGCCGTTGCTGTACCAGGTGGCCACCGCGGCGCTGAACCCCAGCGAGATCGCCTCACCGATCCGGGCCCTGGTCCGGGGCACCGATGCCCGGGTGCTACTGGGGGAGGCGGTCTCGGTGGACGCCTCCGCCCGGCGGGTGCGGCTGGGGGACGGCACCGGGCTGGACTACGACTTCCTGATCGTCGCCACCGGGGCCACCCACTCCTACTTCGGTCAGGACGGCTGGGCCCGGTTCGCGCCCGGCCTCAAGAGCCTGGAGGACGCGCTGGAGATCCGCCGCCGGGTGCTGCTGGCCTTCGAGCGCGCCGAGCGGGAGCCGGACCCGGTCCGCCGCCGGGCGCTGATGACCTTCGTGATCATCGGGGCCGGACCGACCGGGGTGGAGCTGGCCGGCGCCCTGGCGGAGATCGCCCGCCACGCCCTGGCCAGCGACTTTCGGAACATCGACTCCACCCAGTCCCGGATCCTCCTCCTGGAAGGGATGGACCAGGTGCTCCCCAGCTACCCGGGCGCTCTCCCCGAGCACGCCCGCCGCTCCCTGCAGCGGCTGGGGGTGGAGGTCCGCACCGGGGCCCGGGTGACCGGGATCGATGCCGGCGGGGTGTTCCTGGGCCTGGAGCGGATCGACGCGGCCACGGTGTTGTGGGCGGCGGGGGTCGCGGCCTCACCGCTGGGCAAGACCCTGGGCGCGCCGCTGGATCGGGCCGGCCGGGTCCAGGTCACCGAACGGCTGACCGTCCCCGGACAGGAGAACGTGTTCGTGATCGGAGACCTGGCCGCGCTGCAGCAAGACGGCAAGCCGGTTCCGGGAGTGGCCCCGGCGGCGATGCAGCAGGGCCTGCACACCGCCCAGAACATCCAGCGAGCCCTGGGAGGGCAGCCGCTGCTGCCGTTCCGCTACCGGGACAAGGGCTCCTTCTCGGTGATCGGGCGTGGCTCGGCGGTGGGGCTGTTCTTCGGGGTGCCCTCCACCGGATTGGTGGCCTGGCTGGCCTGGCTGTTCATCCATCTGATGTTCCTGATCGGCTTTCGCAGCCGGGCGGTGGTGTTGATCCAGTGGGCATGGTCCTTCGTCACCCTCGGGCGGTCGGCCCGGCTGATCACCTATGACTCGGAGGCCCATGCCCGGGAGGCCCCGCTGGCTCCTCCCGACCAGCCCCCGAAGGCGGTGGCCGAAGCGGCCGCCGGCTAGGGTTGCGGGGCGGGCTCCGGGGGCGCGGAGCGGATGGAGTCCACCGGGGGCTCGCGCAGTCCCTGCACCCGGTCCGGATCGCGGACCGAGGGCCGGGACTGCCCCAGCTGGTTCTGCAGCCAGTTCTTCCGGTCCATGCAGCGCAGGTGGAGGGCGAAGTTCAGGTCCTCGGCGTCGATCACCGAATGGCCCATCAGGTCCGCCCGGGTGCGGGCCAGCTTGAGGATCCGGTCATGGGCGCGGGCGGAGAACCCGTACTTCTCGATCGCCTGGGCCAGCACCCGGGTGGCCTGGGCGGTGGCCACGCAGTAGCGCGCCAGCTTTCCCGGCGGGATGTGGGCGTTGCACAGCACCCCCGGCTCCTTGCGGAACCGATGGGCCTGGCGCTCGCGGGCCTCCTCCACCCGGGCCCGGTAGTAGCTGGAGGGCCGCTCCTTGCCGTCCAGCGCCACCACCTTGGCCGGATCCACCTGGGCCACCTCCACGTTGATGTCGATCCGGTCCAGCAACGGGCCGCTGATCCGGTTGCGGTACTCGGTGATCCGGAACTCGATGCAGGAGCACACCCGCCCCGGAACCCCCAGCCAGCCGCAGGGGCAGGGGTTCATCGCCGAGACCAGCATCACCTGGCAGGGGTAGACGATGCTCTGGTTGGCGCGGGCCAGGTGGACCCGGGCCTCCTCCAGCGGCTGGCGCAGCACCTCCAGCACGTTCTTGCGGAACTCCGGCAGCTCATCCAGGAACAGCACCCCCCGGTGCGCCAGCGACAGCTCCCCGGGGCGCACGTGGGGACCGCCTCCCACCAGCCCGGCGTCGGAGATGGTGTGGTGCGGGGATCGGAACGGCCGCTCGCGGATCAGCCCCTGGCCCTCCCGCAACAGCCCCATCGCCGAGTAGATCTTGGTCACCTCCAGCGCCTCGTCGAACCCCAGCGGGGGGAGGATCCCGGGCAGCCGGCGGGCCAGCATCGTCTTTCCCGACCCGGGCGGACCGCACATCAAAAGGTTGTGCGATCCCGCGGCCGCCACCTCCAGCACCTGCTTGACGTCCCCCTGGCCGCGGACCTCGGAGAAGTCCATCTCCCCGGAGGCGGGGAGGGGCAGGGGAGCGGAGGCGTCCGGGCGCCAGGGGGCAATCGGCCGCTCGCCGGTGATGTGCTCCACCGCCTCCTTGAGGTGCGCCACCCCGATCACCTCGATCCCCTCCACCAGCGCGGCCTCCGCCACGTTGGCCGCCGGCACCACCACCCCCCGGGCCCCATGCGCCCGGGCCGCCAGCGCCAGCGGCAGCACCCCCCGGCCCTTCTTCAGATAGCCATCCAGGGACAGCTCCCCGGCAAAGAAGTAGGGCTCCAGGGCGGCGGGATCGATGGCCCGGGCCGCGGCCAGCACCCCCAGGGCAATCGGCAGCTCGAAGGCCGCCCCGTCCTTGCGCAGGTCGGCCGGGGCCAGGTTCACGGTCACCCGCTTCTGGGGCAGTTCGTAGTCGCTGTTCTTGATCGCCGAGATCACCCGGACCTTGCTCTCCTTGGCCGCCCCGTCCGGAAGGCCCACCACGTTGAAGTAGGGAAGGCCCAGCGCCATGTCGACCTCCACGTCGACCCGCACCGCGTCCACCCCCACCAGAGTCCCGGTCGCCACTCGCGCCAGCATCGGTCACCCGCCTTGCCGGACCGCTGAGCAACCGGTGTGCCGTCCACCCCTGGGAGCGCGCCGGAGACCGGAACCCGTGCCGGGGCCCGGATTGCATCCCGGCCCGCGGAGCGGCGCCGGTGCTCCACCGCCCCTCTCGCCGGATGAGAACGCCCGGAGGAGAGGGCCCTGGCAGCCCGCTGGAGCGAAAAAGAAAGCGCCCCCACCCTGGACGGGAGGAGGCGCCTGGAAAAACGTCCTGGAGAGGCGCTAGCCGCCCGGAGGAGGTGCCGGGGGAGGCGGAGCATTGGGATCCGCCGGAGCGGCCTGCTGCAGCCCGCCCTCGGGGATCTCGGTCATCATCCCCAGGGTCTTGGCGCCCGCCAGCCGCGCTCCGTCCAGCGCAGCCACCAGCCGGCCGTAGTTCACCTTCTCGTCCGGCATGAAGAACACCAGCTTCTGATCCGCCGGCTTGGCCGCCACCATCCGCTTCAGCTTGGTCAGGTACTCCTCGTCGGAGACCTTCTCCAGATTGATCGCCAGCTGTCCGTCGGCGGTGATCCCCACCACCAGCTGATCGGGCGGGACGTCGATGATCTCCTCCGGCTGCTCGGTGTCCGGAATGGCGACGTCGATGTCCTTCTCCAGCAGTGGGGTCACCACCATGAAGATGATCAGGAGCACCAGGACGATGTCCACCATGGGGGTCATGTTGATGTCGGAGTTGGGCTGGGTGCCCGAGTTCACCGTCATCCGCTTCTGCTTGCTGGCCATGGCTACTTCTCCTCCTCGACGCCCAGGGCAATGCCCTTGGCGCCGGCCTTCTTGGCGATCTGCATCACCTTGCGCACGTCGGCGAAGGTGAGGGTGGTGTCACCCTTGAGCAGGATCTTGCGGCCCGGGTCCTTGCCGAACTCGGTGGCCAGGCGGGTCTCCAGATTGGTCTCGTCGTACGCGTCCTGCTCCACGTAGATCTGCTTGTCCGGAGTCACCGAGAGGATCAAGGGGTCTGGACCCTTCTTGTTGTCCTCCTTCTCCTGCTTGGACGCCTTCGGCAGGGTGACGTCCTTGCCGCTCTGGAGCATGGGCGTGATGACCATGAAGATGATCAACAACACCAGCACGATGTCGACCATCGGCGTGACGTTGATGTCGTTCTTGACGCTTCCCGGCTTACTGCCTCCACCCATTCCCATCGGTAGCTCTCCTGAGGTTCGGCGCGGCGCTACGGATGACTACTGCGGCGGGTGGACGACCTGCGCGTGTCCGCCCAGCTGCTTGGCGACCACGTCCAGGAACTCGTTGGAGCTCTCGGAGATGTCCACCGCGCGGGCATCCACCCAGCCCTGGAGGAAGTTGTAGGCGGCCACCGCGGGGATGGCGACCAGCAGACCGAAGGCGGTGGTCACCAGCGCCTCGGCGATACCGGCGGAGATGGTGCCCAGACCGCCGGAGCCGGAGGCGGCCATCAGCTGGAAGGCGGTCACGATGCCCATGGTGGTTCCCAGCAGACCGACGAACGGCGCGGTGGAACCGATGGTGGCCAGCATTCCCAGCCCACGCTTCAGGCTCTGCACCTCGCGCTGCGCCTGGCGCTCCAGCGCCCGCGCCACCGACTCCACCGCCACGTCGCGGTTGTTGGTGGGGGACAGCCGGTAGGCCATCAGCCCGGCGCCGATCACGCGGCCCAGGTGGCCGACGTTCTTGCCCAGGTTGGTGTTGGCGGCGGTGTTCAGGTCGCCCTTGGCGAGGATCGCACCCATCTTCTCAGCGAAGAGGCGCGAATCGCGGCGCGACTTGCGGAACACCACCAGGCGCTCCGCCATCACGACGAGGGACGAGATGGACATGATCGCCATCACGATAACGATGATCCGGGCGAACATGCCCATGTGGTGCCACAGCCCTGCGATCGTAAAGTCCATGACGGGTAGACGCGCCTCCATGCGCGATGCTGGAAATCCGGTTCAAACAGCTCCGGGTCGGACGGACGGATCGGCCTTCAATCCGATGTCGTCCCCGGAGTCAATGACTGTGCAACAGATGAAACGCTGCCTCTCCACCCGGAACTAGCGGGGGAGAACCAGCCGGATGTTGAAGAC
Organism: Myxococcaceae bacterium; assembly: GCA_036675345.1. Taxonomy (GTDB): domain Bacteria; phylum Myxococcota; class Myxococcia; order Myxococcales; family Myxococcaceae; genus JALYOC01. Next base: position 231,457 of record JAKFFE010000018.1, on the reverse strand, counting down.
GTAGTCCACCGCCACCGGGCGGCCCTGGAAGGAAGCCGGACGGTACTTGGTGGTCTTCAGCCACTGCAGCACCGCGTTTTCCATGTGCGGCAGCGGCTTGATGATCCGGCAGTTGTCCAGCTTCCCGGACAGCTGCACCACGCACTTGACGATCATCAGACCCTGGACCCGGGCCTCCAGCGCCTCCCGCGTGTACTGCGGAGAGGCGGGACCCTCGGTGCGCTCGGGGCGGGTCATCCCCTCGCCGAACGGGAGCACCTCGCTGCCCAGCTGGCCACCCAGCTGACCACCGATCACCCCACCCACCACACCGCCGACGACGCCGCCCACCACGCCGCCCTCCACTCCACCCTCCACGCCCTCGTCCTCCTCCTCTTCGGAAGACTCCTCCTCCTCGGGGGCCGGCTCCACCTCGGGCGGCTTCTCGATCGGGATCTCCTTCGGCTGGGTGATCACGTCCGGACGCTTGATCTTCTTCTCCACCTTCTTGGTGGAGGAACGCTTGGGCGGCGGCGGGGGAGGAGGCGGCGGCGGAGGCGCCGCGAAGAACGTCACCTCGGCGTCGTCCTCGCTCTCGCTCTCCAATGCGCCGCTGGAGATCAACATCGCACCGCCAATGATGGCGACGTGCAGGAGGACGGAGATGACTGCTCCCATCCCCGTCTTCGGCTTGGGCGCGTTGCCACGCCCCAGAACTGAATCGAACATGTTCGACGATCCCCTTGGTGATCGTGGTGAAACGCCCGCCGGGGGCGGACTGTTCCGAGGGGCGCGCAACATACAGATTTAGCAGGAGGGTTCAAGTCACAGCCGCGAGAAACGCACCCGCTGTCCCCGCACCATTATATAGCCACGAAATGCAAACTCCGGAGATCCCCGATCGCGGAGTGAGTGATCGGTCTCCATCGCTCGCGGTGGCGCGGACGCGGCGGAACCATCAGCCGACCCTCCCCGCTCGGTGGCGCGGACGCGGCGGAACTCAGTTCGCCGTCCCCGCGCCGATCCCCCCGCCCGCACCGCCGGTGCGTCGATCCCGCGCCGACGTCGCTGGCGCGCCCCCGATCGACCCCCAGGCGCTGATCCGAAGTGCGGTCCGGAAGCCGGCCCCATGTCACAGCCGATGACGTGTCAAGAAACTTGGGTTGCACCTGTTGCAGGTTCCCTGTCTCAACGAGGTTACGCGCTCCGCCGACCCGGGGCCCGATTCCCAGAGGGAGAAGCGGTGATCCGCGCGGCGCAAGATCCCCGCAACACCTTCGTGGTCATTATGCAAAGTCCTATTGACAGCCTGTAGTTCGCGAGTATGGTTCGCGGCCATTCTGACCTTTACCGCCCACCTTGGAGGGGTTCACGGTGAGTTCAACCAAACGTAGTGCAGTGCTTCGGGTAACCGGAGCTTTGGTGATCGCGGGTGGCCTCGTGGCTACTCCGGTCTTCGCGCAGGGCTCGGCAGTGATCACCGGTACGGTGGTCGATGCCTCAACCAAAAACCCGGTCGCTGACGTTGTTGTCACCGCGACCTCTCCGCAGATGCAGGGCGAGCAGGTCGTCGTCACCGACGCCTCCGGCGTGTACCGCATCCCGCAGCTGCCTTCCGGTGTCTACACCGTCCGTTACGAGAAGGAGTCCTACCGGCCCTTCGCTCGTGATGGCATCACCATCCGCCAGGACGTCACCGTCCGGGTGAACATCGACCTGCTCCCGGACTCGATCCAGGAGGACATCGTGGTCGTCGGCCGTCCGCCGACCATCGACGTCGGTTCCACCACCACCGGTATCAACGTGAGCTCCGACTTCATCCGGAACATCGCGGTGGTGAACCCGGGTGGTCGCGGTGGCGCGGCGCGGTCGTTCGAGGCGCTGGCCACGGTTGCTCCGGGCGCGCACTCTGACGCCTACGGCGTGTCCATCAACGGTACCACCTCTCCTGAGAACCAGTACCTCATCGACGGCGTGTCGGTGAACGACCCTGGCTTCGGCATCAACGCCACCCCGCTGACCGTGGACTTCGTGTCCGAGGTCAACGTCATCTCCGGCGGTTACCTGCCCGAGTACGGCCGGGCCACCGGCGGCGTGATGTCCGTGGTCACCAAGTCGGGCTCCAACGAGTTCCACGGCTCCGTGTTCGGTAACATCACCCCGGGCGTGACCCAGGGCGACTTCAACAACTGCGCGGACAACGGCGGTTGGGCCACCAACTTCAACTGCGGTCGCGTCGTGCAGCGTGCGGCCCAGACCATCAACACCGACGAGCGCCTGTGGAACCTGGGCGACTTCGGCTTCGAGGTCGGCGGTCCGATCATGAAGGACAAGCTGTGGTTCTTCGCCGGCTTCGCTCCCTCCTACACCCGGAATCTGCTCACCCGGACCCTGCAGGCCCGCGTCACCAACACCAACGGGATCGGTTACCAGACCGACGCCAATGGCCAGATCCTGACCCAGCGGGTCGACAACAACACCAAGGAGTACTTCGCGGACCAGTCCACCTACCAGTACATCGGTAAGCTGACCTACCTGATCAACCAGGACCACAACGTCAGCCTCTCCGTGTACGGCACCCCCAGCATGTCTGGTGGCAGCAATGAGTTCGGCATCGATCCCCGCACCGGTGGGACCGAGGTCGGCAACATCATCGGGTCGGTGGAGACCATCGGTACCCGCTACTTCTCCAACTCGCTGGACGTGTCCGGTAAGCTCTCCTCGTCCTTCATGGACAAGAAGCTGCTCCTGGATGTCAGCCTGGGTTTCCACAACCAGCGCAGCTTGAACAACCCCTACGACAACAGCGAAGTCGGCAGCAACGACGGTCTCGCCGGCATCCCCCAGGTCTCCTGGGTGCAGCCGGGCGCCGGCCGCTTCTGGCCTCTCGGCTTCTACGAGAACCTGAACGCCGAGGCCCTGCTGGCCTGTGGCTCCGATCGCCGCGCCAGCCTGGCGCCGACCGGTGCCAACGTGAACAACCCCGAGGCCTACCCGGCCTGCCCCACCACCGGCTACGTCACCGGCGGCTCGGGCTTCGTCGCCGACCAGGGCTACAACCGCTTCCAGGGTAAGGGCATCGTGACCTACCTGCTGAACGCGGCCGGTCACCACGTCCTCAAGGCGGGTATCGACATCGAAGGGACCACCATGGACTCCACCCGCGCCTACACGGGTGACACGTTCTACCGGACCAACGGTGCCGGCAACCGTCTGCGGCCCTCGCTGTACGAGGAGATCCGTGGCTACGGCATCCTGACCGGTCCGGACGAGATCAACTACTTCGACTCGCTCCGTCGCGTCAGCTCCTCCGTCACCTACGGCGGCTTCATCCAGGACAGCTGGAACCTCCTGGACCTGGTCACCCTGAACCTGGGCGTGCGCTACGATGCGCAGACCATGATGCAGGATGGCGGCGGCGTGGCCCTGAACCTGGGTAACCAGATCTCGCCCCGCATCGGTATGATCTACGACTTCACTGGCTCCGGCCGGTCGAAGCTGTACGCCAACTACGCGCGCTACTACGAGAACGCGGTGTTGAACATGATCGACCGTGGCTTCCCCGCCGGCGAGCCGGGGTACTACTTGATCCGGAACGCGGCGACCTGTGATGCCACCAACCCGGACCAGGCCACCAACGGCTGCCGCAACCCGGACACGCTGTTCGGGCCGCTGGTGAACCCGGACGACCCGAACCAGTACATCATCGCCTTCGGCGATGAGCGGACCCTGGTGGACCCCGACATCCTTCCGCAGTCGTCGGATGAGATCGTGGTCGGCGGCGAGTACGAGGTGTTCCAGGACGCCCGTGCCGGTGCGACCTACACCAAGCGCTACATGGTCAACGTGATCGAGGACGTCTCGCTGGATGAGGCGGCCACGTACATCCTGACCAACCCGGGTCGCGCGGGCACCCTCGGCGAGGCCTTCCCGGACGCCACCCGCGATTACGACGCGGTCACCGTGTACCTGAACAAGAACTTCTCCGACCTCTGGCTGGCTCAGGTTTCCTACACCTGGTCCCGGCTGACGGGTAACTACGCCGGTCTGTTCCGGCCGGAGACGGGCCAGCTGGACCCGAACATCAACGCCACCTTCGACCTGATCTCGCTCCTGACCAACGCGTCCGGTCCGCTCCCGGGCGACCGTACCCACTCCATCAAGGCCTTCGCCGCGAAGGAGTTCGTGTTCGGTGGGAACATGAGCGTCAACCTCGGTCTGACCTACACCGCGCGCTCGGGCACCAAGCTCAACGTGCTGGGTCGCCACGAGATCTACGGCAACGACGAGGTGTTCCTGCTGCAGCGCGGCAGCGGCGGCGAGCTGCCCTGGCAGCACAACGTCGACTCGCACCTGGCGTTCAACTACAAGCTGTCCAAGGACAGCATGGTCACCCTGAGCGCCGACGTGTTCAACCTGTTCAACTTCCAGCGCGAAGTTGGCCGGGACCAGCGCTACACCACCTCCACCGTCCGGCCGATCGTCAATGGCACCGAGGCGGACCTGGAGACCCTGCTCACCGTGACCGGCACCCCGGTCATCGTCAACCCGAACTACGGCCGGACCTCCGCCTACCAGGCGCCCCGAGGGATCCGGTTCGGCGCTCGCGTGTCGTTCTAAGCTGCGCTCGAAAGGAACCAGACCAATGAAGAATCTGATCAAGACCAGCGCCGCGGTGATCGTCACCGCCCTCCTCGGAGCCTGTGGCTTCGACCAGGCCACTCCGCCCTGCGCGGTTGGCCACGGAGGCTACGGCGCGCAGTACACCTACGTGAGCGGTAACCAGTCCGGAGCGTGCTTCCGCAAGGGAGACATCATCGGCGTCCAGAAGTATCGGACCGTCGATTCGGACGCGCAGACCATCCACCTGCGGCCGGAAGTGATCGGCTTCGGGGAGGGACTGGTGGGCTTCGAGGAGCCCAACCTGACCTCCGCGGGCCCGCTGACCTCGCCCAAGCCGGATGCGGATGGCTTCTGCACCGCCCCCACCCTGAGCGTGGCTTCCGGGGTGACCAACGCCGGTGACTACTCCCTCAGCTACGCGTTCTCGAACGTGAAGTTCTTCGTCGATGGCGCCGTGGCGGGGACGCAGTTCACTGCCGACCTGACCATCAGCAGCACCGACGAGGCCTGCTCGTCGACCTACACGGTCAAGGCCATGTACCCGGTGCTGTTCTGCAACGACTTCAACGAGGCCACCGAGGATCGTCCGGCCGGCACCGGCCAGCCCAACCAGGAGCTGTGCGGTGAGCCGGATCACCTCTGGTCGCACTACTCGGCCAGCCCGTTGTTCGACAGCACCTGCAACGAGATCGGTAACTACGCGGAAGACCTCGACTGGCTCGAGATCGGCCAGCCGTGGCACCTGTGTACGCCGACCAAGGCCGTCCCGTCGCTGAAGTAGCCGGGATCAAGCTTCGGTAGTCTGAAGGGCCCCGGGAGATACCTCTCGGGGCCTTTCGCTTTTTGTGACACTCAGCGTCAACGGTTCCCGGGAGGTATCCGGGCCCCAGCGTTGTTCGAGGTGGAATGAACAGCCGTCAGCAACTGATGGAGCGGGTGGATTCGCTGCTGGATGGCGAGCAGGGGACCTTGCGCAAGCAGGCTTCCTTCGCGGTCGCGCTCTGCTACCCCAGCCCGTACCACGTGGGGATGAGCTCGCTGGGCTACCAGACCATCTACCGCGAGCTGAACGACCATCAGGACGTCCGCGCGGTCCGGGCCTTCCTCCCCGATGAGGTGGAGGCGTATCGGAAGACCCGGACCCCGGTGTTCACCTTCGAGGATGGCCGACCGATCGGGGACTACCCGTTGATCGCCTTCTCGGTCTCCTACGAGCTGGAGGTGGCGGGGTTGCTGGAGGTGCTGGACCTCTCCGGGATCCCCGTGCTGCGGGAGGCACGCAACGACCGCCATCCGCTGATCGTGGCCGGCGGGCCGCTGACCTTCTCCAATCCGGACCCACTGGAACCCTTCGTGGACGTGCTGGTGCAGGGCGAGGCGGACCAGCTGATCCACACCTTGGTGGACCTGGCCCGGTCCCATCCCAAGCCACGGCTGCTGGAGCTGCTGTCGCAGCTGCCCGGCTTCCGGGTCCCGGCCCTGGACCGGGGCCCGCGCTACTTCGTGGCCAAGGCCGACGATGCCCGGCTTCCGGCGCGTTCGCAGGTGATCACCGCCAACACCGAGCTGCGTTCGATGTTCCTGATCGAGCCGGAGCGGGGCTGCTCCCGGGGGTGCCACTACTGCGTGATGCGCCGGACCACCAACGGGGGGATGCGCACCGTGCCCCCGGAGCGGATCCTCTCCTTCCTGCCGGAGGCCGCCAAGCGGGTGGGGCTGGTGGGCGCCGCGGTGACCGATCACCCGAAGATCGTGGACCTGCTGCGGGCGATCGTGGACTCCGGCCGGCAGGTGGGGGTGTCCTCCCTGCGGGCGGACCGGCTGAGCCAGGCCCTGGTGGACCAGCTGCGCCGGGGGGGCGCCCAGGTGCTGACCGTGGCCTCGGATGGCGCCTCGCAAAGGATGCGGGACCTGGTGGACCGCAAGCACTCGGAAGAACAGATCCTGCGGGCCGCAAACTTCGCCAAGGTGGCGGGGATGGAGCGGCTGAAGGTCTACAACATGGTGGGGCTGCCGCTGGAGACCGAGGAGGACATCGAGGAGCTGGTGCGCTTCACGGTCGAACTCTCCCGCATCCTCCCGGTGGCGCTGGGGGTGGCGCCGTTCGTGGCCAAGCGGAACACCCCGCTGGATGGCAGTCCGTTCGCCGGCATCAAGGAGGTCGAACGCCGGCTGGAACGGCTGCGCAAGGGGCTGCAGGGGAAGGCCGAGGTCCGGCCCACCTCGGCCCGCTGGGCCTGGGTGGAGTACATGATGGCCCAGTGCGGCCCGGAGGCCGGGCTGGCGGCCATGGATGCCTGGCGCAACGGGGGAACCTTCGCCGCCTGGAAGAAGGCCTTCGAGGCCCGGGAGGTCACCCCCTACCTGGCCAGCCGGGTGGTGGATGTCCGGCGCAACCCGGTGGTGTGGCCGACGGTGCCGGACCTGCGGCCGGTCTCCGCCACCGCACCGCTTCACGGACCGGCTCAGCCTTCCTGATCGGGGAGGTACAGCCTCCGCTGGACCCGCTGGGCGCCTTCCACCCCGGCCAACAGCTCCCGCACCGGCACCAGGGCCCCCACGGTGGTGTAGCGCTGGTTTCCCATCCGGGTGCGGGTGTGGCGCAGCGGGAAGTCCCTGGCGCGCCCCAGGAACCACTCCCGGGCCGAACGCAGCGGCAGGAAGTGGATCTCCCCGGTCTGGACGAAGGCGTAGAGCAGCCAGTCCGCCTCGCTGTAGAGAAAGCACCCCGGGGTGTCCTTCTCCGCGTTGGAGACCAGCTCCAGAAAGTAGTTCCCGCTGGTGCGGCGGTCGCCCTTCACCTCCACCCCCTGCACCTGGGCGCCGCTCTCCCAGAGCAGGTCCACCCCCCGGTGCTGGAAGCGGGGATCCAGCTGGACGTCATGCACCCGTGACCCGGGGCTCTTCCAGCCCAGGAAGGCATGGGCCAGCCCGACCGCGTGGTCCGCGGTCCGCTGCACTCCCTGCATGGTGTAGCTGTGGGCCAACCTCGGGCGCTGCTACCGGTGCAGCTCGACGCCGGTGGCCAGCAGCTGCACTTCGCGGGGCTTGCCGGCCGCGTCCCGCGGGACCAGCGCGCCCTCGGACTCGTAGTGCTTGGCGCGCGCATCGCTCAGCTCGGCCACCTTCACCACCCCCTCCACCCGGGCCTTGGCGCCGGCGGAGTCCAGGGGGACGAAGAAGCCATAGTCCTTGAAGGTCACCCGCACCCCCGGGTTCTTGTCATCGGTGGCGGTGGCCAGCTCCATCCAGCAGCCCTTGCGCTCGCAGGCCTTGCGCACGGTGCCCTCCACCACCACCGTCTTCCCCTCCAGCTTGGCGGCGTCGGTCAGCAGGGTCCCGACCTTCACCGCCGACCGGGCGGCGGCGATCTTCTCCCCGCGCAGGATCACCTCCGCCGGGGCCTTGGCGGAGGCAGCCTCCACCGCCGGATGGTGACACTCGGCGCTGTCCGGGACCGCGGCGGAAGGCGCGACCGGCTTGGCGGAGGGCTGCGGGGCGGTGGCGAGGACGGCCAGGGCGACGGCGAGGGAGATCATGGCAGGTCAGCTACTCCAAAACCCTTGGCCCGATCAAGCAGCGGCCCCTACAGTCCGCCGCCATGCGCGCTCGCTGTCCCCACTGCACGACCGTGTTCACCACCGACCGCGGAGGGATCCAGTTCTGTCCCTCCTGTGGGAAGCAGATCAACGTCCCCGCCCCGGAGGCGCCCTCCACCGGTGCCCCTCCCGACGGCGGAGACGCCTGGGGCGCGGGGCTCCCGCCCCCTCCCTCCGCCGGGCCCGGCTTCTCCGGTGGAATCCCGCCTCCTTCGGGTGGGGCCTACGCCGGGGGCGCCTTTCCGGAGGGCGAACCGGTGGACGCTCCCACCCCCTGGGAGGACCGGCGCCGGCTGGGGCTGATCAAGGCGTACGGGCTGACGGTCAAGGAGGTGATGCTGGCCCCGGACAAGTTCTGGAGCCACCTGAGCCCCACCCGGAACTGGGTGGACGCGCTGCTGTTCGCCTGGCTCACCCTGGGGATCGGCAGCCTGCTCTCCTTGCCGCTCACCCTGTTGCAGCTGGGGATGCAGAGGGACACCGCTGGGCTGGAGTCGATGCCGGAGGAGCTCCGGGCGGTCTTCGAGGCCTTCACCCAGCCGGCGGCGATCGTCGGCTGGACCCTGGGTTCGCTGCTGCTCTATCCGCTGCTGTTCGTGATCGGCGCGGGGATCTTCCACCTGCTGTGCCTGCTGTTCGGCGCGGGGAAGAACGGCTTTGGGGCCACCGCCCGGGCGATGGGTTACGCGACCGCTCCGCTGCTGCTGGCAGGCGTCCCCTGTCTCAACGTGGTGGCCTCGCTCTACTTCTACGTGCTGACGATCTGGGGCACCGCCCGGGTCCAGCGGACCGACTGGTGGCGACCGCTCGCTGCCCTGCTCCTGCCTCTGGTGCTGCTGTGCTGCTGTGGCGGAGTGGCGGCGGTGATGGCCGCCGGAGCGGGGATGAACGCCGCGCGCTAGACTGATCCCCCGTGACCCTGACCTGGCCTGCGCCCAACCGCACCTTCGGGCTCCTCGACGCCCTCGGACTCACCGGGGTGGTGGGGCTGCTGGTGGCGCGCTTCATCCCGATCGCCAGGCTGCCCTTCTGGGGGTGCGTCTTCCGCGAGCACTTCGGCTGGCCCTGTCTGGGATGCGGGCTGACCCGGGTGGCGGACCGGATGAGCCACCTCAACGTGCTGGGGGCCTGGAGCGCCAACCCGCTGGGCACGGTGGTGGCGGGGCTGTTCATGGGGGCGGCGGTGTGGAGCTTCCTGCACCTGGCGTTCAGGGTCCCGGTGCCCGAACTCCAGGTCTCGGATCGCGAGTTCTTCTGGTTCCGGGTGACGGCGGTGCTGCTGGTGGCGGTGAACTACGCCTGGGTGATCATCCAGTACCGCTATCCGCAGTGGCTGGCGGGGAGCTGAGGTGATCCCGCTGTTGGCCCTCCTCACCGGGTACCTGCTGGGGTCGATCCCCTTCGGGGTGCTGATCGCCCGCTGGAAGGCGGGGATCGATCCTCGCAGCGGCGGCAGCGGGAACATCGGCGCCACCAACGTGGCCCGGGTGGCGGGCAAGAAGCTGGGGGTGGTGACCCTGCTGCTGGATGCGGGCAAGGGCGCGCTGGCGGTGGGGCTGGCGGTGGGGCTGTTCCCCGGCGAGCCCCGGCTCCATGCCCTGGTCGGGCTGGCGGCGTTCCTGGGACACGTGTTTCCGCCCTGGCTGCGCTTCAAGGGAGGCAAGGGGGTGGCCACCGCCCTGGGGGTGCTGCTGGTGCTGCTCCCGGAGGCGGCCGGAGTGGGCTTCGGGGTCTACGCCGCCTTGTTCATCGCCCTGCGGATCAGCTCGGTCGGCTCACTGCTGGGGGCGATCAGCGCCGCGGTGACCGCCTTCTTCGTGGACCGTCCCCGCGAGTACGCCTGGCTGTGCCTGACCCTGCTGGTGCTGATGCTGTTCACCCACCGGTCCAACCTCTCCCGGATCCTGCGCCGGACCGAGAATGCGCTGTAACCCCCCTGCCTCAGGGGGTGTGGTGCGGACGGGGCTCGGCCGGGTTCTCGTACTCCAGCAGCTCGCACTCCAGCGGGCCGTTCCAGAGGATGCGGCGGTTCTTGGGGCGGTGGTGGAAGGCGGCCTCGAAGGCCTTGTTCCCGGAGAGGATCTCCAGCTTCCAGCGGGGCAGGGCGCCCAGGGAGTCCCCCAGCTTGTAATAGAAGGACTTCATCCCCTTCTGGCCGCCGTCTCCCAGCCGCTCTCCGTAGGGCGGGTTGGTGACCAGCAGTCCCGGCTCCTGGGTGGGAAGCCGGATCGGGCGGGTGGCGTCGCCGACGCCGATCATCACGTGCTCCGCCAGCCCGGCCGCGGAGAGGTTGGCGTCCGCGGCGTCGATGGCGTCGTCGCTCTTGTCCATCCCCAGGATCGGCGCCAGCGGCTTGCGCTCCTGCGCCTTGGCCTCCGCCACCAGCCCGCGCAGGATCTCCGCCGCCTGGGTCCCCACCGAGGGCCAGCGCACGATCGAGAACTGCCGCCCCAGGTTCGGGGCGCGGCGGGTGGCGATCAGCGCCGCCTCGGCCAGCAGGGTGCCCGAACCACACATCGGATCCAGCAGCGGCTGCTCGCCGGTGTAGCCGCCGGCGCGCAGCATCGCCGCGGCCAGGGTCTCCTTGAGCGGCGCCTCGGTCCGGCTGACCCGGTAGCCGCGCCGGTGCAGCGGTTCCCCGCACACATCCAGCGAGAGGGAGAGCTTGTCCTTGGCCAGGTGGGCCACCACCCGCACATCCGGGTGCTTGGCGTCCACGTTGGGGCGGCCCCCCAGCTTGTCGCGGAGCCGGTCCACGATCGCGTCCTTGAGCTTGAGGGCGACGAAGCCGGAGTGGGTGTGCTCCGAGTCCCGCAAGGTGGCGTCCACCGCGAAGGTCCGGTCCAGGGTCAGGTACTCCTCCCAGGGGACCTGGAGGGCGGCGTCGTACAGCCCCTGCTGGCCCTGGGCCTCGAACTCACCCAGCGGATAGAGGATCCGCATCGCGATCCGGGTCCACAGCGCCACCTGCAGCGCCTCGTGGAGGTTAGCGTGAAAGCGCACGCCTCCGCGATCCTGGCGGATCTTCACCGCACCCAGCTCCTGGAGTTCGGCGGAGAGAAGCTCCTCCGTGCCCCGGGAGGCAGTCGCGAATAGTGGCAGCCGTTCAGCCATGCGAGCCTTGTACCCCTTTCCCGCGTCCGTTCCTCCCAATTGGAGCTCGGCCCCCCGCGATCCAGCCCGTCCACCAGGCAGGCGAGCGGGGCGTTTTCCGGGACAAGAAACGTCCAGCAGTCTTGTTGGTGGAAGGAACATGGGTCCAACCGGAGATGGTCAGCGCGGGAGCGAGGTGGCAGGGCTTTGCCAGGCAGGCGCCAGCGTCCTCTACGTGGAGGACGACGAGAGCATCCGCGACGTGATGGCGCTGATCCTGGAAGACGAGGGGTTCGAGGTCCACGCCTGTGTCACCGCGGAGGAGGGGCTGGAGCGGATGAGGGACCAGCACTACGACGTGGTGCTCACCGACCAGAACCTGCCCGGGAACTCGGGCGCGTGGCTGCTGGAGACCGCCCGCCAGGATGGCCTGCTGCGCTGTTGCGCCGGGCTGGTGCTCACCGCCTGCTCCGGACCGATCGACCTGGACCCGGTGTTCCCGGTGCTCCGCAAGCCGGTGGAGTTCGAGGACCTGCTGGGTGCGGTCCGCCAGGCTGCGGCCCGCTCGCGCGCTGTCTCGCCCGGCCCGCCGCTTCGCGCCGAGGCCCGCCGGACGCGCAGGCCCTTTCAGCGCGCGGAGAGTGATACCGGATAGCGGAGAGTGACACCGGAGGGGGGAGCGATGGGCGCCACTCCCGCCCATCCGGGGCGACCGACCCGGGCTACATCGCTCCGGCGCCGGGCATCTCGCCCACCGGTCGGAGCAGGACCTCGCGCGGCTTGGCGCCATCCGCCGGGCCCACCACGCCCTCCCGCTCCATCCGTTCGATCATCCGGGCGGCGCGGTTGTAGCCGATGCGCATCTTGCGCTGGAGCATGGAGATGCTGACCTGCCGCATCTCGCTCACCGTGGCCAGGGCCTGATCGTAGAGATCGTCGGACAGCTCGTCCTCTTCTCCTCCGCCCTCCGAGTCCTCCTCGCGCGCCTTGAGGATCGACTCGTCGTAGACCGGCTTGCCCTGGGCCTTGAGGTGATCCACCGCGCGCTTGATCTCCTCCTCGGAGACGTAGGCCCCGTGGACCCGCTGCATGTGCGAGCTGGTGGGGGGCATGATCAGCATGTCGCCCATTCCCAGCAGGGCCTCGGCGCCCACCGTTCCCAGGATGGTCATCGAGTCCGGCTTGGAGCGCAGCATGAAGCTGATCCGGGTGGGGAAGTTGGCCTTGATCACCCCGGTGACCACGTCGGTGGACGGGCGCTGGGTGGCCACCATCAGGTGGATGCCGGAGGCGCGGGCCATCTGCGCCAGCCGGGCCACGTAGGTCTCCACCTCGCGCGAGGCGACCATCATCAGGTCTGCCAGCTCGTCGATGATCACCACGATGTAGGGCAGCTTCTTGAGCTCCGGCTTCTCCTTCTCGCCCGGCTCCTCCTCCTCCCCGCTGGGGGCGGCGGCCAGCTCGGGCAGGGGCGCGTCCTCCTCCTCCTCCTCCGCGGCCGGGGCCTCGGAGGCAGCCAGCACCGGCTCCTCCTCCGGCAGCGGCTCGCGCGCGTCCTCCAGCTCCTCGCGGGGGGCGGGGACGCCGAAGTCGTTGGCGGCCGAGGCCCGGGCCAACGCCTCGTCCTCGGTCTCCCCCTGGGCCACGTCCACGATCAGCAGCTTCTTCTTGGCGGCGGGCTTCTTCGGCTCGGCGGCGGGCGCGGCGGCCTTGGCCTCCACCACCTGGGACCCGGGGGCGCGCAGCAGCTCCTTGGCCGCGCCCTGGGCGGACTCCACCAGCTTGTTGTAGCCGGCGATGTTGCGGACCCCGGCCTCGGAGAGCAGGTGGTAGCGACGCTCCATCTCCTCCACCGCCCAGCGCAGCGCCAGGGCGGCCTTCTTGGGATCGGTGACCACCGGCAAGAGCAGGTGCGGGATCCCCTCGTAGACCGAGAGCTCCAGCATCTTGGGGTCCACCATGATGAACCGCACCTCCTCCGGGGTGGCCTTGAGGAGGATGCTCATGATCATCGAGTTGACCGCCACCGACTTGCCGGAGCCGGTGGTGCCGGCCATCAGGATGTGGGGGGCCTTGGCCAGATCCAGCAGGTAGGGCATCCCCTCGATGTCCTTGCCCACCGACATCGTCAGCTTGGAGGACGCCTTCTGGAAGATGTCCTGCTCGACGATCTCCTTGAGGAACACGGTCTCCCGATCGCGGTTGGGGACCTCGATGCCCACCACGCCCTTGCCGGGGATGGGGGCCACGATCCGGACCCGCATCGCCTCCATCGCCATCGCCAGGTCATCCTGCAGCGAGGCGATCTTGGAGACCTTGATCCCCGGGCCGGGGAGGAACTCGTACATGGTCACCACCGGGCCGGGGCGGATCTCCACCACCTCGCCCACGATGCCGAAGTCGGCCAGCTTGGCCCGCAGCTTCTCGGCGGTGGCCAGGAACACGTCCTTGTCCAGCGCGGTCCGCTCCGCCTTCTCGAACTCCAGCACGTCCAGGGGGGGGAGGGTGAAGCTCTTGCGGTCCCCCACGAAGTGGAACTGCTCCTGCACCTTCTTGGTCGGCTTGGGCGGGGCCTTGGGCTCCACGATCAGCGGCATCCGGGCCAGCGCGGTGGGGGCCGGGGCCGGCTCCTTCACCACCGACGGCGGAGGGAGGGAGACCGGGGCGGCGGAAACCATCGCCGGGGCGATGGCCGGGGTCAGCTCCACCGCCGGGATCGGCGGAGTGGAGGCCTGGGGCGCGGCGATGATCTGCGGCTGCTTCCGCTTGCGGGGAGGCTCGGGGGCCTCCGGGGCCGGAGCCAAGGCGGCGGCGGCGGCGGCCGGGGCGGGCAGCAGGCTGGAGGCCCAGGCCGGATCGCCGGAGGGCAGCGCCGGCAGCTCCACCGGGGCGGCGCGGGGAAGGCGGGCGGGGAGGGCAGGGGAGGAGAGGGGCTGCTTCTCCAGCAGCGGCTTCTTCGGCGCCTTGGCTGCCTCCGCCTTCTGCTCCGCTTCGCGGGTCAGCCGCATCGCCTCTTCGGCCATCGCGTCCGCCTCGGCGGCCTCGCGCTCGGCGGCGGCCAGCTCCTCTTCGTCCGCCTCCAGCTGGGCCAGGAACGCGGCCTCCTCCAGCTTGGCCTGGGCGGCCGCCTCCCGGCGCACCACCATCGCCTGCTTCTGACGCTCCATGAACAGCGCGCCCTGGGTCCGGGCGGCGGCCCCGGCGGACTGGGCCACCGACCAGCCGGCGGCGCACAGCCGCAGGAACAGCTGCTGCATCCCCACGATCAGCGCCGCCACCGAGACCGCGGTGACCAGGATCACCGTCCCCACGGTGGAGAACAGCCCGGAGAGCTCGTTGCCCAGGCCGACGCCGATCAATCCCCCCGGCGGATGGCTCCAGCCCGGTTCGGCGCCCCAGAACAGCTGCGCCAGCACCGCGGTGGAGACGCAAAGCAGGGCGGCGGCCAGCACCTGGGGCCAGCGGGTCTTCTCCCGCGCCCCCACGAACATCACCATCGCGCCGTACAGGCCGGCCAGCGGCAGCACGTAGGCGCAGATCCCCAGCAGGCCGCGCAGGGCCTCGGCGATGCCGTGGCCCACCGGACCCACTGCGTTCTGGTAGCCGGGGCCGACCCGGTCCTGGGCGCTGAAGCTGCCCACCGCCACCAGCGCCAGCAGCGAGACCGCCAGCACGAACACGCCCAGGATCGCCCGCCGCCCGGTGGAGGAGGTGGACAGCTTCTTCTCCTGGATCGCCCGCCGCCGGTTGGCGATGTCCTGACGCACCAGGCTCTTCTTGTCCGTCGGTCTGGCCCGCTTCGCCGCCATGGATTCTCAACCCTCTTCGGTGTCCGTAGCAGGCTGTAGCTGCCCCGGTCGGCGGAGTGTAGGGAGGGGGGCGACCTGGTCAATTTTCCGGCCGCTTCCAGTGCATCCGGGAGGCGGTGGCCGTCTGTTAGGCGAACGCCGGGTCCTGCTGTAAGTCTCTGGGTATGGATGTGCGCTGCGAGAAGTGCAAAACGGAGTACGAGTTCGACGACGCCCGGATCACGGAGGCGGGCGTCACCGTCAAGTGCACGACCTGCGGGTACGTCTTCAAGGTGAAGAAGAAGGCCTTGTTCGTCACCGTTCCGGTCAAGCCGGACGATGTGGCCGGTGCCTCCCCGCTGACCCAGTCGGCCTCGGCCCCCGCGGAGGGCAAGGACAAGCCCAAGGAGTGGAAGGTCCGCCAGGTCACCGGGAACGTCTTCAACTTCAAGGAACTGACCACCCTCCAGAAGTGGATCGTGGAGCGGAAGGTCACCCGGGAGGACGAGATCAGCCTCACCGGCGAGACCTGGAAGAAGCTGGGACAGATTGCCGAGCTCTCCCCCTTCTTCCAGGTGGTGGACGCCGCCCAGAAGGGCGTGGCGCTGGAGGCCTCGCTGCAACAGCAGCCCTCGCTGGCCCCCGGCACCCCCGGGCAGGCCGCGGTGGAGGCCCAGCTTTCCGCTCCCGCCCCGATCCAGCTGGACACCCCGGTGGCGGCCCCGACCCCGGCCCCCTCTCCGCCCCGGGAGACCGCGCCCTCCTTCCCGGCAGTCTCCGTCCCCGGGCCGGCCCAGGTCACCGTCTTTCCGCCCGGCGGCTCCAGCGCGGCGGCGACGATCGATCACCAGGAACCCCGGACCCCGGCTCCGGCGGTCTCCGCTCCCCCTTCCTCGGTCCCTCCCCCGGTGGATCACTACGCCACCCTCTCGGCCCAGCGCCGCGACCTCAAACCGGCCAGGCGCGGCAAGGGCGGCTGGTTGGTGGCACTGCTGCTGTTGCTGGCGCTGGGGGGCGGAGGCTACTGGGCCTACACCCAGGGGATGTTGCCGTTCGTGGACGAGCAGCTGGCCCGGTTCCGCTCGCCCCAGCCGCAGACCCCTCCACCTGCGCCCGAGCACGCGCCCGACATCCTGCCCACCGAGCCTGTCCCCGCGCCGGCTGAGCTGGCCGCAGTGGAGGCCGACGCCGGCACCCCCGAGCAGGATGCAGGCAGCGCTGCGCAGGCACAGACGCCCGCCGACGCAGGCACCGTCACCGCCCGCAGCGAGGCGCCCAGCAAGCCCGAGCCGGTCCGTGACTTCGACTGGTACATGGACCAGGGCGACCGGTTCCGGGACCGTGAGCGGACCCAGCCTGCCCTGGACGCCTATGCCCAGGCGGCCCAGTTGCAGCCCACCCGGGCCGAACCGGTGACCGGCAGGGGGTTGACCCTGTTGGACCAGGGGTCCTACCCGCAGGCGGCGGCCGCCTTCCAGCAGGCCCTGAAGCTCAACCCCCGCTATGGGGTGGCGGTGATGGGCCTGGCGGAGGCCTTCCGGCTGCAGGGCAACAACCCGGAGGCGGTGAGGTACTACCGCCGTTACCTGGAAATCTCTCCCAACGGCGCCGAGGCCGGGGTCGCTCGCAGCCAGATCGAGCGACTTGGGAACTGACCCAAGCGCAGCTAAAAGCCCGATCCCACCGTTCACCCTGAGGAACCACCATGGCCGACTTCGATAAGCCGTCGAACACGGAAGAGGACTTCTTCGCCCGCGAGGAGATCGAGAAGAAGCGCAAGCTCGCGCTCCAGCAGGCACAGGAGCTGGAGACCAAGAAGAAGGAGGAGCTCAAGGCGCTGCACTTCATGAAGTGCCCCAAGTGCGGCATGGACCTGCACACCCTCAACCAGGGCAGCGTGGAGGTGGACACCTGCTTCAACTGCAAGGGAGTGTGGCTGGACGCCGGCGAGCTGGACCAGCTGGTGGGCCCCAAGAGCGACAGCGGCGCGGTGATGAAGGCCGTGCTGGGCATCTTCAAGCGGTAATGGCGCTCACACTCGAACAGGTGCGTCACGTCGCCGGTCTGGCCCGGCTGGCGCTGACCCCGGACGAGGAGCAGCGCTTTTCCACCCAGCTCTCCGCCATCCTGGACGCGGTGGCGGAGCTGGAGGGCGTGGACACCGCCGGGGTGGAGCCGACGCTGCACGCGGCCCTGGCCGGTGCACCCGGGGTCCGTCCCGACCAGCCCCGTCCGTCCCTGGGGCCGGAGGCGGCCCTGGCCAATGCCCCGGCGCGGGTGGACACCCGCTTCGCGGTTCCCAAGATCATCGAGTGACGAGGGCGGCATGGAACTGACCGAGCTGTCGATGCTCCAGCTCTCGGCGCGGCTGGCCGCCGGCGAGACCTCCTCGGTGGAGGCCACCCGGGCCAGCCTGCGGCGGATCGAGCAGGTGGATCCCCAGGTCCGCGCCTATCTGCGGACCGACCCCCAGGGGGCGCTGGCGGCGGCGGAGGCCTCCGATGCGCGGCGACGGGCGGGGAACCCGGCCGGTCCGCTGGACGGGGTGCCAATCGCGCTCAAGGACATCTTCTGCACCCGGGGGCTGGAGACCACCAGCGGGTCGAAAATCCTCCAGGGCTTCATCCCCCCCTACGACGCCACCGTGGTCACCCGGCTGCGCGAGGCGGGGCTGCCGATCCTGGGGAAGCTGAACCAGGACGAGTTCGCGATGGGCTCCTCCACCGAGTCCTCCGCCTTCCATCCCACCCACAATCCCTGGGACCTGTCCCGCACCCCGGGTGGGTCCTCCGGCGGCTCGTCGGCGGCGGTGGCGGCGCGGGAGGCGTTCGGCGCCCTGGGCACCGACACCGGCGGGTCGATCCGCCAGCCGGCGGCGCTGACCAACACCGTGGGGCTCAAGCCCACCTACGGGCGGGTCTCCCGCTACGGGGTGATCGCCTTTGCCAGCTCGCTGGATCAGGTGGGGCCGATGACCCGCACCGTGGCGGACTGCGCGGCGCTGCTGCAGCTGATCTGCGGCCGCGATCCGCTGGACGCCACCTCCGCCCCGGTGGAGGTGCCCGACTTCGGCCAGGAGCTGGAGGGGGGGGTGAAGGGGATGAAGCTGGGCCTGCCCCGCGAGTACTTCGTGGAGGGAATGGACCCGGAGGTGGCGGCCTCGGTGCGCGCCGCCGCGGAGAGCTACCGGAAGCTGGGTGCGGAGATCGTGGACATCTCCCTGCCCCACTCCCGCCACGCCCTGGCCGCCTACTACCTGATCGCCCCCGCCGAGGCCTCCAGCAACCTGGCCCGCTACGACGGGATCCGCTTCGGGCTGCGCGCCAAGGGAGCCCACAGCCTGGGCGAGCTGTACTCGCAGACCCGGGACCAGGGCTTCGGCGCGGAGGTGAAGCGGCGGATCATGCTGGGCACCTACGCCTTGTCCGCCGGCTACTACGACGCCTACTACCTCAAGGCCCAGAAGGTCCGGACCCTGATCCGGGGCGACTTCGATCGGGCCTTTGCCCAGGTGGACGCCATCCTCTCGCCCACAGCCCCCACCCCGGCCTTCAAGCTGGGGGAGAAGAGCGGCGACCCGCTGGCGATGTACCTGATGGACGTGCTGACCCTGCCTTGCAACCTGGCCGGGCTGCCGGGGATGTCCATCCCTTGCGGCTTCACCCGCTCCGGGCTGCCGATCGGGCTGCAGCTGCTGGGTCGCCACTTCGACGAGGCCCGGCTGCTGCGGATCGCCCGGGCCTTCGAACGGGAGCACGACTTCTCCGCCCGCCGTCCCCCCCTGGAGGTGGCCGATGCCGCTTGATGACTTCCAGCCGGTGATCGGCCTCGAGGTCCACGCGCAGCTGCTGACGCGGACCAAGATCTTCTGCGGCTGCTCCACCGCCTTCGGCGGCGAACCCAACGCCCACACCTGCCCGGTGTGTCTGGGGATGCCGGGGGTACTGCCGGTGCTCAACGAGAAGGTGGTGGAGTTCGCGATCCGCGCCGGCCGGGCGCTGGGGTGCACCATCCGCCCCAGCAGCATCTTCGCGCGGAAGAACTACTTCTATCCGGACCTCCCCAAGGGCTACCAGATCTCCCAGTACGACCAGCCGATCTGCGAGCACGGGCAGCTGGCGGTGGAGACCGCGGCCGGGGAGAAGACGATCCGGATCCTGCGGATCCACATGGAGGAGGACGCCGGGAAGAGCACCCACGATCCCCACGGGGACTCGCTGGTGGACCTCAACCGGGCCGGGGTCCCGTTGCTGGAGATCGTCAGCGAGCCGGACCTGCGCGACGCGGAGGAGGCGGCCGAGTACCTGCGCACCCTGCGGGACATCCTGGTCTACCTGGGAGTCAACGACGGCAACCTGGAGGAGGGCTCCTTCCGCTGCGACGCCAACGTCTCGGTGATGAAGAAGGGGGCCACCGTGTACGGGACCCGCGCCGAGCTGAAGAACATCAACTCCTTCCGCTTCGTGAAGCAGGCGATCGACTTCGAGATCCAGCGCCAGGTGGAGCTGATCGAGAAGGGCGGCAAGGTGGTGCAGGAGACCCGCCTCTGGGACCCGGTCCGCAACGAGACCCGGTCGATGCGGTCCAAGGAGGAGGCCCACGACTACCGCTACTTCCCGGAGCCGGATCTCCCGCCGGTGCAGGTGTCGGCGGAGCGGATCGCCGAGGTGGAGCGGACCTTGCCCGAGCTGCCCAAGGCCAAGCTGCGCCGCTTCCAGGAGGAGCTGGGGCTGTCCGCCTACGACGCCAAGCTGCTGGTGGGAGACCGCGAGCTGGCCGCCTTCTTCGAGGCCTGCGCCGCGCTGTACCGGGATTACAAGAAGCTCTCCAACTGGTTCGGCGGGGAGCTGCTGCGGCTGCTCAAGGAGGAGAACCTGCCGCTCTCCGGGCTGCGCTTCGGTCCGCCCCAGTTCGCCGCGCTGTTGACCGCCATCGATGCCGGGACCCTCTCCAGCAGCGCCGGCAAGGAGGTGTTCGGGGAGCTGTTCCGCACCGGCAAGGACCCGCAGCAGATCATCTCCGACAAGGGCCTGGCCCAGGTCAGCGACGAGGGCGCGGTGGAGAAGATCGTGGACGAGATCCTGGCCGCCAACGCCGGCGAGGTGGAGAAGTACAAGGCCGGCAAGAAGCAGGTGTACGGCTTCCTGGTCGGCCAGGTGATGAAGGCGATGAAGGGGAAGGGCAACCCGGGGATGGTCAACGCCCTGCTGAAGCGGAAGCTGGGAGAGGGCTAGGGACTCACTCCTCCCCGGCCAGCTCCAGCAGCTTCTTCACCGTGTTCCAGTTGCGGCCGGTGGCGGTGACCCCCAGCTTGATCGAGGTCAGCAGTGGCGCCAGCTTGGACCGCCCCATCCCGTTCGGGAACCGGGCGTAGAGCTGGTGTCCCGCCAGCCGGAACACGTCCGGTTCGTAGGCCGCGGGATCGATCGCCTTCAGCTTCTGGGGATCCGGCTTGCCGGAGAGGAACACCACCAGGAACTTCGAGGGTTCCTGGTCCGCACCCTCCAGCGGATTGTGGTCGATGGCCTGGGCCAGCTGGTCCCGGCTGCGGACCACCACCCCCACCGGGAAGCCGAACTCGGCCTCGATCGCCTTCTCCAGCCGCGCCTCCAGGCTGGACGAGCTGGGCTTTCCGGGGGGGGTGAAGACCACGTTCCCGCTCTGCAGCAGGGTGACCACCCGGGTGAAGCCCAGTCCCTCCAGCAGCTGGCGCAGCTGCACCATCGGGACCTTCTTGTTGCCCCCGACGTTGATTCCCCTCAGCAGCGCCGCGTACCTGGCCATCCTTGGGTTTCTACATCTTGGCCGAAGGCTTGAGCAGCCCGATCTCCTCCAGCCGCTGCCGCAGGAAGGCGTCGGCGGTGATCGGCGGGTAGCGGGCCGGGTTCTCCGGGGTCTCGGTAATCGCCAGCGGCTGGAGCACGCACTCCGGGAAGGGGTGGACGAAGAAGGGCAGCGAGTACCGCTCCACGTCCGCTTCCTTGGGGTTCACCACCCGATGGGTGGTGGCGGGGATGATGTTGTTGGTGACCCGGGAGAGCATGTCCCCGGAGTCGACCACGATCTGTCCGGCCAGGGTGTCCACCGCCAGCCACTCCCCGTCGCGGGTGAGGATCTCCAGCCCGGAGGAGGTCCCCTCGCACAGCAGGGTGATCAGGTTGATGTCCTCGTGCTCGGCGGCGCGGACCCCGCCGGGGACGAACAGCTCCTTGAGCGGCGGGTAGTGGATCAGCCGCAGCACCGAGTTTCCGTCCTTGGCCATGTCGGAGAAGGTGTCGCGGCCCACCCCGAAGTAGTCCGCCAGCGCGTGCAGCATCTGGGCGGCCGCCACGTCCAGCTGGTGGAACAGGGCCAGCGAGTTCTCCTTGAAGGAGGGGACCTCGGTGGGCCACAGGTTGGGGCCGTACTTGGCGGCGTGGGCGTGTCCGGCGGGGAGCTCGCGGCCCACGTGCCAGAACTCCTTCAGGTCACCCACCTTGCGGTTCTTGGCGTGCTCCTGCAGTCGTCCGGTGTAGCCGCGCTGCCCGGCGCCGCCCTCCACGTGGTAGCGCTGCTTGGCCGGGTCGGGCAGGGCGAACAGCCGCGCCACGTCGGCGTAGGTGTTGCGGATCAGCTGCTGATCCACGCCGTGGTTCCCCAGGGAGACGAACCCGAACTCCTTCAGGGCGTCGCCGTAGGTCTTGACGAAGCGGTCACGTTCTTGCGGCGTTCCGCGGGTGTAGTGCGAGAGGTCGATCAGGGGGATGCGCCGTTGGCTCATGGTGCGGTGGATGGTAGCGGGCCGCGCGCGCGGTTCCACCTTCGGTTCACACATTGACGGGAGGCCGCCTGCTTCCTTATGCCTACCGGGTGCTTCGCGTCCTCTCCCTGGGTCTGCTGCTCCTCGCCGGCTGCGCCAGCCGTACCCTGATCCGCAGCAGCCCCTCCGGGGCCCGGGTCTCGGTGGACGGGGCCTTCGTGGGGGTGACCCCCTACACCCACCAGGACTCCAAGGTCGCCTTCAGCACCACCGCGATCCGGCTCACCAAGCCCGGCTACCAGGAGTTCGTCACCACCCTGCGCCGGGACGAGCAGCTCAACCCCGCCGCCTGTGTCTTCGGCTCCTGCTGCCTGGTCCCCTATCTGTGGATGTTCGGCTACAAGTCGGAGCGGCTGTACGTGCTGGATCCAGCGACCGGGGCAGGGGGCGAGGCCGCTCCTTCCGGCCCGCGGGCCCCGGGGGAGCTTCCCCCTTCCGATTGGGTCCAGCCGGGGGATCCGCCGCTGTAGTGAAGTTTTGTTGACGCCCTTCGCGGGGACCGCCTAGAAAACGCGCCCATGCGCTCTCCCTCTTCTTTCGTGAAGCTCACTTCGGTGGTGACCGTCCTGGCCCTGGCCAGCGGCTGCACCGCCAGCACCGTGATCCGCAGCAAGCCAGAGGGGGCCAAGGTCTACCTCAACGGGGAGTCGGTGGGAGTGACCCCCTACACCCTGACCGACACCAAGATCGTCGGCTCCTCCACCACCGTCCGTCTGGTGAAGGAGGGGTACGCCGAGTACAACACCGTGATCTCCCGCTCCGAGGAGATTGACGCCGGTCCCGCGATCGCCGGGTTCCTGTGTGGCCTGTGGCCCTGGCTGTGGGCGATGAAGTACAAGCCCGAGCACGTCTACGAGCTGGAGAAGCGCTAGCCTGCCTGGCTGCTTTTCAAGAAATCCTGATCCGACAGTCTGATCCACGGGGAGGCTGTCGGACGTCTTGACTCCCCCCCTGAACTCCCATAGATCCGCCGGCCCTTGGCGCTTATAGGGATCCCCATCCCGAAATTTGCGCCGGGAAGTCCGCGTTTCAGAACGCAAAGCCTTCGAGGTCTTCGATGTACGCAGTGATTCGCACGGGCGGAAAGCAGTATCGGGTGAACGAGGGCGACGTCCTCCGGATCGAGAAGATCACGGGCGACGCCGGCGCCGACGTCACGTTCAATGAGGTGCTGATGGTCGGTGGCGCCGAGCAGCCCAAGATCGGTCGCCCGCTGGTCAGCGGCGCGAAGGTCGTGGGCAAGATCCTGCGCCAGGACAAGCACCGCAAGGTCCTCCATTTCCGCAAGGAGAAGGAGGGCTGGACCCGGCGCCGTGGTCACCGCCAGCCGTTTACCGAGGTGAAGGTCACCTCCATCAGCGGCTAAGCCGCACCCCAGCTTTTTGGAGAACTAGCGACCATGGCTCACAAAAAAGGACAAGGCTCATCGCGCAACGGGCGTGACTCTCCGGGACAACACCGGGGCGTAAAGGTGTTTGGCGGCCAGGAAGTCTCTGCCGGCAGCATCCTCGTTCGTCAGGTGGGCACCCTGATCCACCCCGGCAACAACGTGAAGTTGGGCCGCGATTTCACCCTGTTTTCTACGGTCGACGGCGTCGTGAAGTACGAGCGCTACGGCCGCGATCGCAAGAAGGTCTCGGTCTACCCGGCCGAGGCTGCCCAGGCCCAGGCCTAAACTCGCTCGCCGCGGTTTCCGTCTCGGGAACCGCAGCGGCTTTCGAGACGGGTCGTCCCGGATCGCCTCGGTAGAGGCGGTCGCCGGGCGGCCCGTTTTGCATTTCTACGCCCTATGAAGTTTGTCGATCAGGTCCGGATCCAGGTGAAGGCAGGCGACGGCGGCAATGGTGCCATCGCCTTTCGGCGGGAGAAGTACATCGAGCGGGGTGGCCCCAGCGGGGGCGACGGCGGCGACGGAGGCTCGGTGATCTTCGAGGCCGATCCGCAGCTGACCACGCTGCTGGACTACCGCTACCAGCAGCACCACCGCGCCCGCAGCGGCGAGGGGGGCCTGGGCAACGACTGCAACGGTCGCGCGGCCGAGGACATGGTGTTGCGCGTTCCGGTGGGGACCCTGATCAAGGACGCCCACACCGGCGACCTGCTCTGCGACCTCTCCCAGTCGGACGGCCGGTTCGTGGCCGCCCGGGGAGGGCGGGGCGGGTTGGGCAACATGAACTTCGCCACCTCCACCCGGCAGGCACCGCGCTTTGCCCAGGACGGCACCCAGGGCGAGGAGAAGCTGCTGCTCTTGGAGCTGAAGCTGCTGGCCGACGTGGGCCTGCTGGGCTTCCCCAACGCCGGCAAGAGCACGCTGGTGTCCCGCGTCTCCCGGGCCCGGCCGAAGATCGCCGACTACCCGTTCACCACCCTGGTCCCGAACCTGGGGATGGTCCAGTACAAGGACAACCTGTCCTTCGTGATGGCCGACATCCCCGGGCTGATCGAAGGCGCCAGCGACGGCACCGGGCTGGGGATGCAGTTCCTACGGCACGTGGAGCGCTGCCGGGTGCTGATCCACATGGTGGACCTGGCCTACGAGGGCGGGGACCGAACCCCGCTGCACGACTACGAGATCATCAACCGGGAGCTGGAGAAGTACAGCCCGGAGCTGGCCACCAAGCCGCAGGTGGTGGTGGCCACCAAGATGGACCTCCCGGTGGCCCAGGAGCGGCTCCCCGCCTTCAAGGAGGCGATGGCGGAGCGGGGGCTAAAAGTCTTCCCGCTGTCCTCCGCCACCGGCGAGGGGCTGCAGGCGGTGCTGGACGTGACCGCGCAGATCCTGTTCGGCGGCCCGGAGGCAATCGAGGCGGTGCGGCTGGAGCTCCCGAAGAAGGCCGGGAAGTCGAACGCCAGGGCCGGCAGCGCGGCGAAGCCGCCGGTGCAGGCTGGCAAGAGCGCGGCGAAGTCGCCGGTGCAGGCTGGTAAGAGCGCGGCGAAGGCGCCGGTGCAGACTGGCAAGAGCGCGGCGAAGGCGCCGGTGAAGGCCGGCAAGAGCGCGGCGAAGTCGATCGGCAAGGCCGGCAAGACCGCTCCGAAGGTGCCAGTGAAGGCCGGCAAGACCGCGGCGAAGTCGCCGGTGAAGGCCGGCAAGACCGCGCCGAAGGTGCCAGTGAAGGCCAGCAAGAGCGCGGCGAAGTCGCCGGTGAAGGCCGGCAAGACCGCGGCGAAGTCGCCGGTGAAGGCCGGCAAGACCGCGCCGAAGGCGTCGGTGAAGGCCGGCAAGGGCTCGGCGAAGGCTCCGGTGAAGGCCGGCAAGAGCGCGGCGAAGACGGTCGGCAAGAGCGCCACCGGCAAGCCCGCCGCCTCGAAGCAGCCCGCGAAGGGAGCGGCCGCCGCCAGGAAGCGGAGCCGCTGATGGCGGGGGGCGGACCCAAGTACGAGCCGGTGGAGGATGAGCGACTCGATCCCGACTCGCTCCTCCTCGACGCGCGCAAGGAGCGGATCGACGAGGTGGTGGCCAAGCGCACCCGCGCGGTGGTGATCGTCCTCGACCGCTTGGAGGACGCCTTCAACATGGCCGCGGTGCTGCGGACCTCGGAGGCGATGGGCCTGCAGGAGGTGCACGTGATCGAGCACCCCGAGTTCCGCTTCAAGCCCAACGGCCGGGTCACCCAGGGCTGCGACAAGTGGTTGGACATCCGGATCCACAAGGACTTCGCCGCCTGCAGCGAGCACCTGCACTCCCGCGGCTACAAGATCTGGGTCTCCGGGATCCGCCCCGGCGCCAGCAGCCTGTTCGACCTGCGCTTCGATGAGAAGATCGCCCTGGTCTTCGGCAACGAGCGCTACGGGGTCTCCGACGAGGTCCTGGCGGGCGCGGACGGGGTGTTCTGGATCCCGATGCGCGGCTTCTCCCAGAGCCTGAACGTCTCCGCCGCGGTCTCCGCCACCATCAGCCGGGCCATCGGCTGGCGCACCGACAAGCTGGGGCCGGACGGGGACCTGAGCGAGCCGGAGAGGGAGGCGCTGACCCAGCGCTTCCAGATGCTGTCGGTGAAGCAGCGCAAGAAGATCTACAAGACCCACACGCCTTGAATCCTGCCCTCCGGGCGGCGTCCATACGGCTCATGGAGGTGCACAGGTGATGATCGCGAACTGGGTGACGATGTCGGTGATCGCGGCGCTGGGGGGCGTTCCCTCGGACGCTGGGGTAGCGAGCGGGCAGGTGCACGGCGCCCCCACCGGCAAGGTGGAGGTGGTCCTCAAGGACGGCGGGATCGGTGGCGGCGCCGCGGCCAGCAAGCCGGGCCCGGTCCAGACCGCCCCCGCGACTCCCCAGCCCGCTGCCGCGCCCCAGGAGATGGCGGCCGACGTGAAGGCGCTGGTGGAGCGGATGCAGGGCTTCTACGAGAAGACCCAGGACTTCACCGCCCGCTTCCAGCAGGACTACACCTACCAGGCCTTCAAGCGGAAGCAGACCTCCACCGGGACGGTGGCCTTCAAGAAGCCGGGGCTGATGCGCTGGGAGTACCTCAAGCCGTCGGCGCGGACCTTCGTGCTCTCCAACGACAAGGTCTACGCCTACGACCCCGCCGCGATGACCCTCACCAAGGGGACCTTCGACTCCAGCCAGCTCTCGGCGTCGGTCACCTTCTTGTGGGGGAAGGGCAAGCTGGCCGACGAGTTCCAGATCGCCAAGGTGGCCTGCAAGGACTGCCAGGGAACCTTGCTGGAGCTGACCCCCAAGAAGCCGGATCCGCGCTTCAAGCTGATCCGCCTGGAGGTGGATCCCAAGACCGCCCAGGTGCGGCGCAGCATCGTGATCGATCCCGACGGCAGCCAGAACGCGATCACCTTCCTGGACATGAAGACCAACACCGGGCTCACCGACGCGGCCTTCAAGCTGGCGCCCCCGGCGAACACCCAGGTGATCGACATGACCCGGAAGTAGGTGCCTCGGGCCCGTCCGGCCGGGTTTAATCGTCGGATGGATCCCCGCATCGTCGAAGGCAAGAGGGTGAGGCGGTGGCCAGGACTGGTGCTGGCCGCGCTGGCGGGGCTGCAAGGCTGCGTCCGGGCCGCCACCCCGGACGCGCCTCCGCGGCTGGAGCTGGTCGGGCTCAGCGCGCCACTCCGCGGAGACCCGACCCTGCGTCTGTTGCTGGACGGCAAGGTGCTGGGGCAGCCGGCCCAGGTGGAGCTGGAGCTGGCCTCCCCGCTGACCGCGATCACCCTCGGTTGTTTCGCCACTCCGCCGGAGCCCAAGGGAACCGTCCGGGTCCAGGGGCTGAACGGTGGGTGGGAGTCGCTGCCCGAGGTGCCGCTCCCCGCGGCGGAGGTGGAGGGCCGCGCGCTGTCTTCCCGACCAGTGGCGGTGATCTCCGGGAGCAGCTGCCGCCTGATCCTGGGCAGCGATCTGCTGGGCGCCTACGCGCTTCACTTTGATCCCCAGCGGTGGACGCTGACCCTGCAGGCCCCCGGGACCCGCGAGGATTATCGGCAGCTGCCCGCGCCGGATGGCTTCGAGCACCACCTGTTGCCCCTGACCAAGGACCCCTCCACCGATCGGCTGTTGGTCCCGGTCCAGCTCCAGGCGGCCGGCGGCCGGGAGCTGGTCTCCACCTTCATCCTCACCACCGCCCGGGCCCGCTCCGCGCTGGGGGTGGCGCCGGCCCGGGCGGCGGGAATGGAGTCCGACGCGGTGATCGCCCGGCGGCTGGTCCTGCCCACCCCCGCTGCGCGTCAGCTGCAGACCCTCTCCACCTTCTCCTTGGAGCGGCTGCAGCTCTCCCCCGAGCTGAGCCTGGCCCAGCCCACCCTGGACGGGCTGGAGACCTGGACCCAGACCTCGGCGGTGGGGCTGCTGGGGCCGGATGTATGGGGGAGATTCGAGACCACGATCGATCCCACCGCCCAGGTGATGGTGCTCCGGCGGCCGAGGATGGGGGGAGAGCCCCGCCGGCGGACCTGCGGACCCGCGGGCACCACCCGCGAGGAGAGCTGCTTCTCCCTCCAGGCGCTGCCGCTCCCGGAGGGCCTTCGGGCCACGGTCACCGTGTGGCGAGACCTGCCCGAAGGGGGGCGGATCTACCTGGAGGCGGTGGATGCGGATGGCGCCCCGGTGCGCGCGCCCTGCCAGCTGGGGGTGAACCTTCCTCCCAGCGACCGCGGAGCCAGCCTCACCGAGACCCTGCCCTGGCCGGAGCTGACCAAGGCCTTCCCGGCCTGCGGGGTGGCGCTGCAGGCCGCGGTGGGGATCCGCCCGGTGCTGTTCGAGGAGGGGGCGGATCCGCAGTGCGCGGGCCAGTGCGCCTTTGCCCTGCACCCACGGGGGAGGGGGATCGTCTGCTCCTGCGCCACCGCCCCGGGAGGGGGCGCGCCCGGCGCCACCGAACGGAACCTGGAGCTGTTCCGTCGCTTCCGCGACCAGGAGCTGCGCCGCCAGACGCCGGTCCCGCTGCCGGACGAACCGGAACCGCAAGACTGAGGACAAAGAAAAAGGGGACCGGCGGAGCCAGTCCCCTCCCTGGCCCGCCGGAGCCGACCGCTACCGCGGGGGCAACATGGTGGGGACCACCGGCAGCGGCATCGAGGTGCGGACCTTGTGCTTCCGCTCCTTCGGATCCGGCCGGTCGATCACCTTGGCCACCAGGTCGTAGTCGTGGGTCTCGGTGACCTCCACCGTGACCAGCTCGCCCGGGTAGGCCATCCCGTCGTTGATGTAGACCAGCCCGTCGATCTCCGGGGCCTGGCCCTCGTGGCGGCCTACCAGCAGGTGCTCCGACTCCTGGCTGGGACCCTCCACCAGGACCTCCAGCTGCTTGCCCACGAACTTCTTGTTCTGCTCGCGGCTGATCCGCTTCTGCACCGCCATCAGCTCCCGCCACCGGCGCTCGATGGTCTTCTGCGGGACCTTGGGCTGCAGGTCGTAGGCCGCGGTGCCCTCCTCGTCGGAGTACTGGAACACGCCCACCCGCTCGAAGCGCTGCTCGATCAGGAACGCCTTGAGCTGCTCGAACTCCTCCTCGGTCTCTCCGGGCAGCCCGGCGATGAAGGAGGTGCGCATCACCAGCCCCGGGACCCGGGCCCGCAGCTTGGCCAGCAGCTCGCGCAGGAACTTGGAGTCCCGGCCGCGCTTCATCGACATCAGCAGCCGGTCGGAGACGTGTTGCAGCGGCATGTCCAGGTACTTGGCCACCTTCTTCTCGGTGGCCATCACCTCGATCAGCTCGTCGGAGAACACCCGCGGGTAGGCGTAGTGCAGCCGCAGCCAGCGCACGTCCACCTGACACAGCTCCCGGAGCAGTTGGGCCAGCTTCGGCTTGCCGGGCAGGTCGTGACCGTAGGCGGTCAGATCCTGGGCCACCAGGTTCAGCTCCTGCACCCCCTGGTCCGCCAGCTGCTTGGCCTCGGCCACGATGTCCGCGATGGTCCGGGACCGCTGCCCGCCGCGCAGGGTGGGGATGATGCAGAAGGCGCAGGCGTTGTCGCAGCCTTCGGAGATCTTCAGATACGCGCTGTTCCCCGGCGAGGTGTTGATCTTCGGGGTCGCAGCGTCGTGGATGTAGTCCGGGTCCGGGATCACCTGACGGGGCGAGGCCTCGGCGGCCAGCAGATCACCGATCTGGAAGTAGGCGGAGGTCCCCAGGAAGTGGTCCACCTCCGGCATCTCCTTGGAGAGCTCGGCGCCGTAGCGCTGGGAGAGGCAGCCGGTGACCACCAGGGTGCCGCACTGGCCGGACTTCTTGAACTCGGCCATCTCCAGCACCGCGTCCACCGACTCCTCCTTGGCGGGACCGATGAACGCGCAGGTGTTCACCACGATCACGTCCGCGCCTGCCGGCTCCTGCACCAGCTGGTAGCCGCGCTGGGTCAGCGTCCCCAGCATGACCTCCGAGTCCACCCGGTTCTTCGGGCAGCCCAGGGTCATCATGTACAGGGACTTCGTCTCGCTCTGCTTCGCCACTTATCGCCTACCAATCTCTGTGCGCTGAAATTTGCCGCCGGTCCAAAGGAACTGGACCGTGGCGCCGTTCGAGTAACCGATGGTCAAGTCGCCGTCATCTTCCAAGCTCACCGAAGCTCGGCCGAGCGCGCAACTGGCACCCACCCACTCGAGCACCCGGTCGGCCGTCCGCCCCTTGACCAGGTAGAGGCCAATCCGGAGCTCGTCGTCCCCGTTGCACTTCCCGGGCACCGCGTAGGGGTTCTTCCCGGAGAGGACCGAGAGGATCTTGTTGGGGCCGAGGTCCAGCAGCGGGGGCAGGCTGACCGCGGCGGAGGCGGGCTCCACCGCCTCGTCGGTCACCAGCCGCTGAAGGTTCTCGTGGGTGATCGCCGAGTCCCCCTGGGCCCAGATCGGGTAGTGCATGATCCCGTAGCCGATCCACCCCGAGGCCCGCCGCTGCAGCCCCACCACCTCCGGGGGCGGTTTGAGCCCGATCCGCTTGCGGAAGTCGTCCGGGAGCTTGACCGCCTCGGCGCCCATCGAGGCCCCGGTGCAGTTGGTGAGGGTGTTGGCCGCGCTGCCCACCGCGTCCCGATCCTCGTAGGTCAAGCAGAGGTCGAAGAGCATCGGCTCCACCGCCGGGAAGCGGGGCAGGGACTCGGCGGGGATGGCCAGCTCCAGGGTCATCCCCTGGGCGGTCTTCCGGGTCACCGCCTTGACCCGCTCCTGGGCGTGGGCGGGGGCGGCGAACTCACCCTCCGCCACCCGCTTGCCATCCACCGCGAAACGCAGCCGGTGTCCCTCGGCGGTGATCCCCGCCTCCGGGAAGTGCATCATCACCTCCAGCGCGTCGCCGGCGTCCACCAGGTCGTCGGTGACCTCCACCGCCAGGTAGAGGGTGGTCTTGGCGTGGCCGGCCTTGACCACCAGGGAGGCGGTGCCCTGCTCGACCTTCTTGACCGTCAGCGCCTTGGCGAAGTCCCGGGTTGCCCCATCCAGGGTGGGCGGCTTGGGCAGCGCCGGAATCACCTTCGCCGGTCGGGTCTGGGCGGAAGCGGCCGGGGCGGCGACCAACGCCGCCAGCACCATCCACATCGCAGGGTTGTTGGCGTTCATGATCACTCCCGGAAGTTGGTGAACTGCATGTCCAGCTTCAGCTGCTCCTGCTGGGCGCGGAGCTGGGCGATGGCCGCCTGCAGGTCGTCCCGGTTCTTGCCGGTGATCCGCAGCTGATCGCCCTGGATGGAGCCCTGCACCTTCAGCCTGGCCTCCTTGAGGAGCTTGATCAGCTCCTTGGCCTTCTCCACCGGGATCCCCTGCTGCAGGGAGATGGTCTGCTTCACCACGCCCAGGGCCTTGCTGTCCATCTCCCCCGCGGTGAAGGCCCGGACCGACACCCCCCGCTTGGCCAGCTTGGTCAGCAGCACCTCGTAGGCGGCGCTGACCCGCCCCTCGCTCTCCGACTTGATCAGGATCCCGGTGTTGCCGTCCAGCAGCTGCAGCTCGGTCCGGGTGCCCTGGAAGTCGTAGCGGGTGGAGATCTCCTTGCGCGCCTGGTTGAGGGCGTTGTCCAGCTCGTGGAGGTCGATCTTGGAGATGACGTCGAAGGAGGGCATGGGCGGTCGCGGCTTCTAGCAGGGCGGCTAGGAACGGACCACCACCGGGACCACCGCCGCGCGCTTCCCGGACACCGTCCTGAACACCTTGCGGACGGCGGCCGCCAGCTCGAATTTAAGGAAGGTTTCGTCCGCCAGCAGCTGGGGGGAGACCGACTGCAATTCCCGCAATACCGCCTCTTTGGCCTTGGGGAAGTGGGCCAGCTCCTCCATCGACAGGCCCCGGCCCTCGAAGGTCGGTCCGCCCACGATCTTCCCGGAGGGGTCCACCCCCACCGCGGCCACGATCACCCCGGTCTCGGCGATCCGGCTCCGCTCGGAGATCGCCTCCGGGGTCAGCCAGCCCTGGCCGAACAGGTCCCGGTAGCGGCGGCCGACCTGGGTGCGTTCGTTGACCAGCGCCCGCCCGGAGTCGAAGGAGATGATGTCCCCATCCCGGGCCAGGCACAGCCCCTGGGGACGCACCCCCACCGCCCGGGCGGTGGCCAGCTGGGCGTGCAGGTGGTGCAGCTCGCCGTGGATGGGGACGAAGTTCTCCGGCCGGCAGGCCTGGATCAGCTGGCGCTGCTGGTCCGGGGAGGCGTGGCCGGAGACGTGGAGATCCGGGACCGGCCCGGCGTGGATCACCCGCGCCCCCTTGGCGGCCATGGAGTCCATCAGCGCCGCCACCACCCGCTCGTTGCCGGGGATGGGCCGGGCGCTGAGGATCACCGCGTCCCCCGGTACCAGGTGCAGGGGCCGCTCGTCGTTGAGCAGCTGCACCAGTCCGGAGCGGGGCTCTCCCTGGGAGCCGGTGGAGAGGATGGTGAGCGCGCGCCGGGGGAGGGTGGCGGCGGTGTCCATGGAGACGATCGCCTCCGGGGCAAACTTGAGCAGCCCCAGCCCGCGGGCCAGTTCCACGTTGCGGACCATGCTCCGCCCGCCCAGCACCACCCGGCGGCCCAGCTTGGCGGAGGCGTCGAACACCGCCTGCAGCCGCAGGATGTTGGAGGCGAACATCGAGACCACCAGCGCCCCGTCCCCGGCCTCGGCCATCACCCGGTCCAGCGCGCTGGCCACCACCGACTCCGACCCGGTGGGACGCATCGACTCGGAGTTGGTGGAGTCCGCCAGCAGGCACAGCACCCCCTTCTCGCCGGCCTCCCCGTAGCGGGTCAGATCGGTGTTCCGTCCGTCCGGCGCGTTCTCGTCCACCTTGTAGTCGCCGGTGTGGGCCACCGTGCCCCAGGGGGTCTCGATCAGATAGCCCAGCGCGTCCGGCATCGAGTGGCAGGTGCGGACCCCCTCGAACTTGAAGTGCTCGCCCAGGGGGATCGACTCCCCGGGGCCGATCTCGCGCAGGTCGGCCTTGATCTCCTGTTCCTCCAGCCGGTGGCGGACCAGGGCCAGGGTGAACGGCGCCCCGTACACCGGGACGTTGATCTCCTCCAGCAGCGAGGCCAGCGCCCCCACGTGATCCTCGTGGCCGTGGGTGAGCAGGATCCCCTTCAGCGCGCCCGGGGAGGCGCGGACGTAGGAGAAGTCGGGGAGGATGGCGTTGACGCCCGGCTCACCGGCGTGGGGGAAGAGGAGCCCGGCGTCGACCAACAGTTGCTCGCCGGCGAACTCCACCACCATCGAGTTGAGGCCAATCTCGCCGAGCCCTCCGAGGGGCACGATCCGCAGCATGGAGGAAGGTTAGGCGTTCCTGTGGATGGGTGCTCGCCCTGAGATTCGAAGCTGTGCTTTACCCCTTCCCCTTGAAGGGGGAGTGACATGAACCGACGAAACGGTTGGATGTGGCTGTGGGCGCTGGGCGGGGTGCTGTGCGCCAGCGGCTGTGACGGGGAGACCTGCCCGGAGGGAGGCACCGGCACCGTGGTGGTCACCTTCACCGGACTGCCCTCCGGCGTCACCGGCAACGCGCTCCTGGTGGGGGCCACCGAGGAGACGCTGACCGCGCCCCGCACCCTGGAGGGAGTGGGCGGCGGGGCCTGGGGAGTCACCGCCGCGAAGGTCACCCAGGCCGACCCCCGGGTGCGTACCGCCTACGCCCCCACCGTGACCCCGGCCAGCTTCTGCCTCGCCGATGGGCAGACCCAGACGGTGGAGGTGGCCTGGGCGCCGATCGCCACCTCCAACAAGGTGTGGGCCACCAATGGAAATGGCAGCGGCCAGCTGCTGGCCTTTGCCTCCTCGGTGCTGGCCGCCACCGCCTCCCAGCCGGCCACGGTGGTGATCAACACCGGAGCGGGCAAGGACGTGGCCTTCGACAAGGACGGCAACCTGTGGGCGCTGGGGCCCACCACTGCCGAGCCCCAGGTGGTCCGCTACGCGGCCTCCTCCCTGGGCAGCTCTGGCACCCGGACCCGGGACCGTGGGTTCTCGGTGGCGGACCTGGACTGCCTCCCGGCGCTGACCGGGCTGGCCTTCGATCCGGCCGGCAACCTGTGGGTCAGCTCCCCCTGCCGGGACGCGGTGATGAAGATCTCTGCCGACCAGCTGGCCTCCGGCGCGACGGAGGTCACCCCCGCGGTGACCCTGTCCAGCCTCCCCGGCGCCGCCGGGATCGCGTTCGACTCCGCCGGCAACCTGTGGGTGGCGTCCTCGGACTCCGAACGGCTGGTCCGCTTCGACGTGGCCCAGCAGTCGGTCTCCGACTCCGCCCCGGCGCTGCGGCTGGCGCCCCGCATCTCGGACGACACCGAGAACAACGGGCTGTTCCGCCCGGGCTGGCTGGCCTTCGACGCCGCCGGGGACCTGTGGGCCAATGACTTCGGAGGGAACATCTTCTTCCGGGTCCCGGTCGCGGAGCTGACCGGGACCGGGGACCGTCAGGTCAACCCGGCGGTGCGGTTGACGGTGCCGGTGTCCGCGCTGATCGAGGGGATGGCCTTCGACGAGGGCGGCGGCCTGTGGACCGCCTACTCCTCCGGGAAGCTGGCCCGGCTGGATCCCTCCCAGCTGACCACCAGCACCGGCGCCGGCGCGCCCACCGTGCCGCAGACGGTGATCACCAGCGCGGAGATCGGTTCGGTGGGGAACGTGGCCCTCTATCCGGCCCCGGCCAGCTCCCCCCTCTACCACCGGCTGCCCTAGGCCACGTCGCTCAGCCCGGTCCCGGCCTCCGCGCCTGGACCGTCCAGCTCGCGCAGCAGCGCCTCTCCCTGGGCCTCGTCGATGGGGAGGAACCGCCCCACCGACGGCTGGTAGGCGTGGACCTGGGCGTGGCCGATGTCGAACCACCAGCCGTGCAACCGGAGGGTCCCCGCCCGCAGCCGCGCCTGCACCACCGGGTAGGTCTGGATGTGCTCCAGCTGGCTGAGCACGTTGAGCTGGGAGAGACGGTCCGCCTCCGGGATGTCCACCCCCACGTTGCGGCCGGTGTGGAACGCCTTCACCGCCGACTCGCCGTTCTTCAGCCAGGCGGTCAGGTTGGGGGCCTTCTCGGTGCCTCCGGAGAGCAGCGCCTTCATCGCGCCGCACCCGGAGTGGCCGCACACCACCACGTCCGTCACCGGGAGGTGCTCCAGCGCGTATTCGATCGCCGCCGCCTCCGAGAGGTCTCCGGTGGAGTTCCCGCATGCCTGGGACGGGGGCACCATGTTCCCCACGTTGCGGACGGTGAACAGGTCGCCAGGGTCGGTGGACACCAGCAGATTGGGCACCACCCGGCTGTCGGAGCAGGTGATGAACAGACAGTCCGGCGTCTGGCCGTTGGCCAGCCGCGCGAAGGTCGCACGGTACGGGCGCAGGGTATGGCGCTGGAAGTCCAACAGACCGCGGATCAACTTCTTCACTGAGCACCTCCGGAGACGAGTGACGGGTTGAGGGAAGGGGACGGGGGAGGGAGGGGAGGGGACTGCATCGCCGGCCCCTTGCGGGACCAGATCTCCTCCAGCGGCTCCATCTGCACCCGGCCGCCGGTGCGCCGGTGGGTGTGGGCCCAGCTCTCCAGGGCCTCGTAGCCGGAGTGATCCAGCCGCTGCAGATCCAGGTCCACCTCCACCGCGCTGCCGGGGGGGACCCGGGCCAGCGCGTCGGACAGCTTGGGGACGCCCACGAAGGTCAGCATTCCGCCGATCCGCACCTGGTGGACGTCGCCGGCCAGGTGGACGTGGACCTTCACCGCCGCCAGCCGCCACAGCAGCTGCAGGATCGCGGCGCCCAGCCCCAGCGCGATCCCCGCCAGCAGGTTGATCCCCACCACCCCGGCCACGGTGATCACATAGACGGTCAGCTCCTTGCGCAGCCGCAGCTCCCGGATGTGGGCCAGGTTCACCAGCTTGCCGCCCACGTGCACCAGCAGTCCGGCCAGCACCGCCAGCGGCACCAGCCCGGCCAGGCCTCCCAGCAGGGTGACGAAGCCCAGCATCCACACCCCGTGCATCACCGCCGACCAGCGGGTGCGCGCGCCGGCGGCGATGTTGGCCGCGCTGCGGACGATCACCCCGGTGATCGGCAGACCGCCCAGCAACCCGGCCGCGGTGTTGGCCAGCCCCTGGGCCACCAGCTCCTTGTCCAGGTTGGCGCGAGGACCGGCGTGCAGCTTGTCGGTGGCCACCGCGCTGAGCAGCGATTCGGCGCTGGCCACCACCGCCAGCGACAGCGCCGCCACCACGAAGCCTCCCCAGGTCCCGGCCGCGGGAAGCTGCGGCAGCTGGAGCGAACCGAAGAAATCACCGGCCAGCTGCACCCGGGCCACGTCCGCGCCCCACAGCGCCGCCACCGCCGAGGCGCCCACCACCGCCACCAGCGGCGCCGGCACCTTCTTCAGCTTCCCGGCGGGCAGCAGCTGCCAGATCACCAGCACCGCCACCGTCAGCAGCCCCATCACCGTGGCCGGCACGCTGAGCGCGGCCAGCCGCGCCGGCAGCGCCTCCAGGTTGGACCAGGCGTTGGACTGCGGTGAACCGCCGAGCACGATGTGCAGCTGGCCCAGCACGATCAGGATCCCGATCCCGGCCAGCATCCCGTGGATCACCGCCGGGGAGATGGCCAGCGCCGCGCGCGCCACCTTCAGCGAACCCAGCGCCACCTGCACCAGCCCGGCCACCACCACCGCCGCGCAGGTCACCGCGAAGCCCAGCTGGGCGATCATCCCGAACACCATCACTGCCAGCCCGGCCGCCGGGCCGCTCACCAGCAGCGGAGCGCCGCCGAACAGGCCCACCACCAGGCCGCCCACGATCCCCGAGACCAGCCCGGCCATGATCGGCGCGCCGGAAGCCAGGGCGATCCCCATGCACAGGGGCAGCGCCACCAGGAACACCACCATCGAAGAGGGGAGGTCACTGGTCAGGATCTCCCTGACCGACAGCGCCCTACCCGCACCACCCACCGACGTCGTTCGCGTTGTCATCGCGGCATCGCAGGGCAAGCGGCATGCCGCGGCGAGTCAGGCGCAATGACTGGGGTTTTGGAAAGCCGGGGTCGGGGGCGATGAAAGAATCTTGAAGTCCGCCCCGGTTGGGACTTGAAGAAACTTGAATCACTCCTCCGGCACGTCCTCCAGCCGCTTGAGGAAGGTGGGATAGGACAGGCCCAGCGCCTTGGCCGCCTCCATCCGCTTGCCGCCCAGGCGATCGAGGACGTGGCGGACGTACAGCCGCTCCACCGAGTCCAGCGAGTGTGGGGGACCGGAGACCACGAAGGCGTCGGGTTCGATCGCCGGCGGCGCTCCGCGGGCGGGGGTCAGCATCTCCAGCTCCAGCCGGGGCCCGGTCTCCAGCACCAGGGATCGCTCCAGCACGTTGCGCAGCTCGCGGACGTTGCCGGGGAACGGGTAGCGCGCCATCCGCTCCACCGCGGCGTCGGAGAACGGGACCGGCTTGCGGCCCAGCTCGGCGCACAGCTCCAGCACCAGCTCTTCCGCCAGGGGGAGGATGTCCTCGCGGCGCTCGCGCAGTGGGGGGACGTCCACCCGGAACACGCTGAGCCGGAACAACAGATCCTCCCGGAACCGGCCCCCGGCGACCTCCGCCTGCAGATCCTTGTTGGTGGCCGCCACGATCCGCGCGGTGGAGGTCAGCTCGGTGGTGCCGCCCAGGCGGCGGAAGGCGCCCTGGTCCAGGAAGGTCAGCAGCTTGGCCTGCAGCGGCAGCGGCAGCTCGCCCACCTCGTCCAGGAACAGCAGGCCCCCGCTGGCCACCTCCACCAGCCCGCGGCGGGCGGTCTTGGCGTCGGTGAAGGCCCCCCGCTCGTGGCCGAACAGCTCGCTCTCCACCATGGTGTCCGGCAGCGCCGCGCAGTTGATGTGCACGAAGGCACCCTGGCCGCCGCGCGCCGCGTGGAGGTGACGGGCCAGCACCGCCTTGCCGGTTCCGGTCTCTCCCAGCAACAGCACCGGGCTGCGGGGCGCGGTGGCGATCCGTTCGATCATCTGCAGCGTCCGCTGCATTGCCGCCGCGCGCGGGCGCGGCATCCGGTGCCGGCCCTCCAGGGCGCTCTCCGCCCGGCGCAGCCGTTCCTGCAGCTGGAGATCCTCGGCGGCGCGGCGGGAGCGCATCACCAGATCGTCCAGCTCCACCGGCTTGGTCAGGTAGTCGCGGGCTCCGGCCTTGATCGCCTCCACCGCGCTCTCGATGTCTCCGTGGGCAGTGACCATCAGCACCACCGTGCCCGGCAGCTGGGAGCGCAGCTCGGGGAGGAAGGCCAGCCCGTCTCCGTCCGGCAGCCGGCGATCCAGCACCACCAGATCCGGCGCCTCCCGGGCCAGCGCGGCGCGGGTCTCGTGCAGCGACCTGGCCACCCGGACCCGGAAGCCCTCCTGGGTCAGCACCGCCGCGGCCAGCGAGGAGAAGGTCCGGTCGTCGTCCACCAGCAACAGCGAGCTGCTCATCCCGAACTCCTCTCCAACGGCAGCCGCACCATGAACCGGCTGCCTCCCGGGATCCGCCGGTAGTCCACCGTGCCCGAGTGTGCCTGCACCGCGGTGCGCACCATCGGCAGGCCCAGTCCGATTCCCTTGGCGCGACCCACCGCGAAAGGTTCCCACAGCCGGGGCTCGAACGCAGTCGGGACCCCGCCGGCGTTGTCCTCCACCACCAGCACCGCCTCCTCCCCCTCCGGGAACAACCGCACCGCCACCCAGGGGGTGGCCTGCTGGCCGGTGTCCCGGGCCACCGCGCCCGCCTCCACCGCGTTGCGGACCAGGTTGTCGATCGCCGAGACCAGCAGGGCCGGATCTCCCCGGACGTGGATCCCCGACTGCAGCGAGGTCTCCACGTTCACGTCGGTGGCGTCGGGGATCATCCGCACCGCCTGGATCGCCTCCTCCACCAGCAGCCGCAGCTCGCAGCGGCGGTAGTGGGCAGTGCGCGGCGAGGCAAAGGACAGCAGCGACCGGGCCAGGTGTCCCAGCCGCTTGACCTGCGAGCGCAGCGCCTCCACCGGCAGCTCGCCCGCGGCCCCGGTGGGGCGCAGCATGGACAGCGCGGCCTGCATCCCGTTGAGCGCGTTCTTCACCTCGTGGGCGATCAGCGAGGAGGCGGTGCCCAGCGCGGCCATCGTCTCCTGTCGGCGCAGGCGCTCCTCGGCCGCCAGCAGCGAACGGTAGGACCACCGCAACAGCAGGGTGAACAGGAACATCACCCCCACCAGCAGCGCCACGTGGAAGCCCAGCTGGCCCAGGTAGCGGGCGGTGAGCCGGCTGCGATCCCGCGCCTCGTCCTCCAGGATCGCCAGCAGCAGCCCGCTGCTGCCGACCGGCGCGGCGGCTCCGAACAGCTTCAGTTCCCCCAGGGTGAGCGGGCCGGGGCTCCTCACCAGCGAGCGCAGCCGGGTGGCCATCTGGGGGCTGATCGACTCCACCGGGGTGCGGGCCGGCAGCAGCACCCGGCCCTCGGAGTCCACCAGCACCACCACCGTCTCGTCGAAGCTGCGGGCGCCGGGGAGGACCTGGGTGGCGGTGACCAGCTCGCCCACCAGAAGGCCGGTCACCCCCTCTGGCCTCACCACCGGGACCACCACCACCACCAGCCCCTGGTCGCCGTTCTCCAGCAGATCCACCGTGGCGGTGCGCTCGCCCAGGGCGCGGCGGAACCAGCGGCGGTTGGCCAGTTCGCTGCGGCCCAGGTCCATCTTGCGCGGCTCGCTCCACACCCGCTCTCCGGAGACGGAGAGCAGGGCCACCCCGCCGGAGAACAGCGGCGAGTGTTCGAACGCCCCGCCCAGCAGCGCCAGCTCCGCGGGGGACAGCCCGTCGGGAGGGGTGAGCGCCGGGTGTTCGGCCAGCCGCTGCAGCTCGGCCCGCAGCAGCTCCAGGTGGGCGCCCAGCGCCTGCGCCTGGAGCACCGCCCGGTCCGCCAGATGGGCCACCAGCTCCTCCTCGGCGTTGCGCAGATCCGAACGGTAGGCCAACAGCGGGCTGACCAGCGCCACCACCCACAGCAGCACCAGGCCGGGGATGGCGATCCGCGCCGCCCGACGGTGGGCGCGCAGCATCTCCCCGGGGGCAGGCGAGCTGGAGACCCCGGCGGGGAACTCCGGGAGGGGCGGAACCGGTTCCATGGACCCGGGCCTTAAACCACGCCCCGCCCCCGTGCCGGGTTTTGTCGCCCCGGTCTGTTGACCTCGGACCCGCCGTTGGGGCGCGTCCGGGACGCTTGCCGCGCACCTCGAAGATGACCCAGGCTCTCCCACCGGGAGGGCGCACATGAAGAAGATCGCGGTGGTGACGTCGGGCGGAGACTCGCCGGGGATGAATGCTGCCTTGAGGGCGATCACCAAGGTCAGCGCGGCGCGCGGGATCCAGGTGTTCGGCTCCCTGGAGGGTTACGAGGGGTTGATCGACAACCGGTTCCGCGAGCTGACCCACCTCCATGAGGGGGAGGTGCTTCCGGATCCGGAGCTGGACTTCCTGGGGGGAACCGGCGGCACGGTGCTGGGGTCGGCGCGGTCGGCGCGGTTCCGCGAGAAGGAGGGGCGGGCCAGGGCGGCGCGCAGTCTGGAGGGCTTCGACGGCCTGGTGGTGATCGGAGGCAACGGGTCGCTGACCGGCGCGCACGTCCTGGCCCAGGAGCACGGGATCCGGGTGATGGGGCTGCCCGCGTCGATCGACAACGACATCGGATGCTCGGGAACCGCCATCGGGGTGGACACCGCGCTGAACACAATCGTCGAGGCGTGCGACCGGATCTCGGACACCGCCCGCGCGCACCGGCGGGCGTTCGTGGTGGAGGTGATGGGACGGCAGTGCGGCTACCTGGCGATGGCCAGCGGGGTGGCGGTGGGCGCGGACGCGGTGCTGTTTCGCGAAGACGGCCGCTCCGAGGAGCAGCTGGTGGGGGCAGTGGCGGAGCTGATCCGCACCAGCTTCGCCAAGCGCTCCAAGCGGCGGGTGCTGATCATCAAGGCGGAAGGGGTGGAGATGCCTTGCACCCGGCTGGTCCGGCGGACGGAGGAGGTCCTGCCGGGAGTGGACATCCGCGCGACCGTGCTGGGTCACGTGGTCCGCGGGGGGAACCCTTCGTTCCAGGACCGGATGGTCTCCAGTCGGATGGGGCTGGCCGCCGTGGACGCGCTGCTCAACGGAGAGACTGATCAGATGATCGGCTGGCAGCCGCCGATCCCGGGAGGAATCCCCACCGGGGACCCGATGACCTTCCGCTTCCCGCTGGAGCAGGTCCTGCGTGAGACCGAATCACTGATCGATGGCTCCAGCCCCGTCACCAAGCGCCGCGTGCACATGATGCAGAAGGTGCAGGGGGTGCTTTCCCTGTGAGCGCGGGGCAGATCACGTCTCGAAGCTGACCTCCAGCGAGGAGAGCTGGCCGGCGCGGATCTCGACCGTCTGCGTCTCGTCCAGTCCCAGCGCCGGGTGGACGAATCGCACCCGGTGGCTGCCCTCCAGGAGCTTGATCGGGGCCAGGGGGGCCTTGCCCCGGTCGCGGTCATCCACCCACACCTGAACCCCCTCCTGGACCTTGATCTCCAGGGTTCCGAACTTGAAGGCCTTGACCTTCCGCTGGGTACCGCCGGACGAGGTCGAAGGCGGCCGCGAGGCGGTGCTGGGGATCGGCTGGCCCGCGTCCGGCTTGCCGCTGCGCTTCCGGGGAGGCCCCGCCACCGCCAGCGAGCCGACGGCCAGAGCCACCACCAGGATTGCCGTCCACCACTTCATGAGACCCCCTCGGACCGGCCGACGTCCGGATGATGGGCCGCGGTGGTCGGCAAGCACAACCGTCGGCCGCGCTGGGCGGGTGGAGCACACTCGCGGGCGCCCTGGCTTCCATCCTCCCTGCGCCCTGAGCAGACTGCCCCGATGCCCGTGGATGTGGTCACCCAGACCGAGATCCTCCGTCCCCTCCGCGAGGTCGCAGCCTTCGCCGCCGATCCCTCCAACGTTCCCCGCTGGTACGTGAACATCCGGAGCGTGGAGTGGAAGACCCCGCCCCCGGTGAAGGTGGGCTCCCAGATCGCGTTCGTGGCGCAGTTCCTCGGTCAGCGGATCGCCTACACCTACGAGGTCTCCGAGTTCGTCCCCGACGAGCGGCTGGTGATGCGCACCCGCGAGGGGCCGTTCCCGATGGAGACCTCCTACCGCTGGGAGGCGACCGGACCCACCTCCACCCGGATGACCCTGCGGAACCGGGGCCAGCCCACCGGGTTCTCCCGTCTGTTCGCCCCGTTCATGGCCCAGGCGATGCGCCGGGAGAATCGCAAGGACCTGGCCCGCCTCAAGCAGTTGCTGGAGTCCGCGCGGGCTCCTGCGCAGCGATGAACGGTCCGTCCCGTCCCTGGGCTACCGCTGGGGAGAACCGGATCCAGGGAGCCACTTCTCCCGCGCGGGGCGCTGTTTCGCTGGGAAGAACCGGATCCGATGAGCCACTTCTTCCCTCGGGGGGGGCCTCATATGCCCCCCGGGCCTGGGTTCCCGATCCGCTCGCTGACCAGGATCGCGCCACTCACCCTGCCGGAATCGGATGGGCCACTTCCCTCCTCTCTGGGGCAGCCCAGGAGCCAGCGGAGCAGCCTTGCTCAAGGCTCCGGCGGGGAAGCCACTGCGACGCAGTGGCGCAGGTGGTTGTCCAGTCGCAGGAAGGCGTAAGAGTGGGGAGGGAGCGTCCAGTCGGAAGTTCCTCGCATGAAGACGCTTGTCCCCGGCGCCGCGTGGCTGAGGATCACCTCCTCCGAGTCCAGCCCGCTGGCGCTGGCCACGGTCAACTCCGCTCCGGTGGCACCTTCCACCGTGATTTGGGCGGGCGTAGGTCCCACGTTGATCAGCAGCAGCGAGGCCCGCCCGTCCAGTGGCGGAGCGCAGTGCGCATAGGCAGTCACCTGCGGCGAGGAGCTGCGGGCCCCCAGCACCCGGGTTCCCATGTGCTGCTTCCAGAGAATCGAGGCGTGGTAGTCGGGCCGGGGCCTCAGGGTCTCGGGGTCGAGCAGGCCGTAGTCGCTGCCCACCAGGGTCTGACGGACCACCACCTGGTGATTCCGCCGCGCCAGCCGACCCAACTGGTCCATCCACCACAGGGAGGAGACGAAGCGGCTGGAGACGCCCGGTTCACCTCCACACTGGGCGTTGCCGGTCTCGGTCATCCACAGCTCGGCGCCGGGCTCGAAGCGGTCTTTTGCCTGCTCCACCTGTGTGGCCCAGCGGTCGACTTCCGCCAGGTGATCGGGCTGGAGCATCACCTCCAACCCGGCGCGACGGACCGCCACCGGGCAGCGCCGGGACTGCTGTGGGTAGTAGTGCCAACTGACCACGCCCAGCGCGCCGCGGGCATGGCGAAGGGTGGAACGCAGCACCGGGAAGGGCTCGCCAATCACTGGCCAGTAGGCGCTGGTCGGCCCCGCCAGTGCCGCCTGCGGGAAGTGCGTCTCCACCAGCTCACGCGCAGTCTGCAGATCGCGCGCGTACTCCCGGCCGGAGATCCGGCCCGCCGGCCCGTGCATCACGGGGAAGGCGTTGACCTCGTTGCCCAGCTCCCACAGCACCACCGGGTCCTGTCTGCGCTGAGCGTGCCTCAACAACCCGGAGGCCTGTGCCTCCAGCCACTCCCCCCGGCTCCCCCGAACTCCGGGCCCGGCAGCGAGGGTGAACAACAGCGGCATCCGCGCCGCAGTGGAGAAACGGACCAGCGCCGCCCAGCGCTCGGCGGTGAGGACCGCGGTGAAGTGGGGTGGGAGCGGAGAGGGCGGGGGAGCGTCCAGCGCGTACCAGGTGGTATCCGCCTCGGTGCCCCCAATCCGCAGATAGGCCGGGGCCAGCGCCCGGGCCCGCTCCAACAGCTCCGGACGCTGGAAGTCGAAGGCGGACACCGGGGTCTCTCCGGCACCCAGCTCCACGCCTCCGCCCGCCCCCCAGAAACGCCCGCCCACCACCTGGGAGATGTCCAACGAGACGGAGAGGAACTCCGGGCGCACCTGGGCCACCACCCGCGGGTCCACCACCACCACCGCCGCAGTGCCAGAGTGGGGGACGGTCGCGCAGCCCAGCCAGGTCAGCAGCAGCCCGAGGGTCCACGCCCGACTCCCAGCAACGATCCGGCTCCTCATGACCGCATCCAAGCACGGCTCCAGCCCATTGGCGGGAACCCACCTCGGGTTCATGCGGACGCCCGGAGCCGGCCATCACCGAAGATCCAGCAGCACGCACCAGCATTCGGACGCCCATCGCCAGCCATCACCCAACCCTTGAAACGAAAGCAGAAACGCCGCAGCTCGTTGCCGGGAGCCGACCCTCACCCAAGACCCAGCCTTCGAAAGGAAAGCAGCACGCTGCAGCTCGCTACCGGGAACCGACCCTCACCCAAGACCCAGCCTTCGAAAGGGCAGCAGCACGGGCGAGCGCCTCGTCCAGGGAAGGCCGGCGCTGCTGGGGAGAAGTTGATCATATGAGCCGCTTCTCCCGCGCAGCCGACCGTCTTGGTCGGGAGAACTTGAACATTTGAGCCACTTCTCCCCGAGAGGCGCCTCGAGGAGGCGCGGATCGCCCGCATCGAGTCCGGCCTGCTCCCCCGGGTGCTGGTGGAGGGGACCCTCTCTCCCCAACTGCGGCTGGTTCGGCGCCCCCAGGTGGCTCTCCCGGCCGAGGGATCCGGAAACCAGCTCTTGCGGAGCCACTCCTCTCCCCTCGGCCACCCCACACAAGGTGGTGGACTGGTAGCAGAGGGCCTTGAGCCGCTCCCGCTAACGACGCAGCTTCCGGGTGCCCTCGATCTGGTCCACCATTGCCGGGAAGGCCTCCCGGAACATGGTCTTGGTCACCGGGATGACCTGCCACCCCAGGGGGCCCAGCCGAAGGGTCCTTGACGCGTCCTGGTCAAATGAACCTCGAGTGCCCCGCAGCTCGTAGCCCTGGGTCTCCACTGCCACCTTCTCGTCGGGGAAGGCGAAGTCGATGTACATGTTTCCCGCGCGGTCCCTCAACTTCAACTGCGGCACCGGCCGGTCCAGTCCGTTGAACAGCCAGCGGTGCCAGAAGGCGACCTCGAAGTGGCTATCGAAAGGCCGTTCCCGCGACTCGCAGTCCCGGATGATCAGCT
This sequence comes from Myxococcaceae bacterium, assembly GCA_036675345.1. Lineage (GTDB taxonomy): Bacteria > Myxococcota > Myxococcia > Myxococcales > Myxococcaceae > JALYOC01. Next base: position 186,603 of record JAKFFE010000018.1, on the reverse strand, counting down.
CGATGGCCTGGCTCACCGGGGGTGGGAGCTGGTGCTTCTTCGTCTTCAACGCCTCCTGGGTTGAGGCCACCAGGTTCCGGTCCTTCTTGCGCGCCGCTTCAAACAGCGCCGCCAGGGTGACCATGTCCACCTGCGGGGCCAGATCCCAGAGGGTCCGCCGCACACTGGTGACCGGCAGGCCTGCAACCTCGGTTTGATCCTCGGCGGAGAGCAGGGCCCGGTGGATGGTCAATCCAGGAACCACAATCAGGGTGCGGCGCGGGACGGTGACCTCCAGCGGGAAACCGTCAATCCCCCACAGCCGGTGCACCTTGGCGGCGGTGCGGTGGGAGAGCACCGATCCGGGGCCGACGAGCAGCAGGGCAGCACGATGCTCACGGTCGCCTGAATCAACTGCCACCCGCACCCGATACATCCCCCGGTGGATTGCCGTCAGCGTTCCTTCCCGGAGCCACCGCTCCAGGACCTTGCCCCGAATCCCCGCTGCCAACACCTGCTCGCGGGTGACCAGTCCAGACTCCCGGGCTGCCATCGCCTCCACCGCCTTCCACGCCGCATCCCCCATGCGTCGCCCCCTTTCATTGAGCGGGTGCGATGTCAGCACACATGGCTGACATTGCCGGTCCAGGCGGGCCAAACCCCCGCCAAACCCCCAGACGGAGGAGAGGTGGATCCAATGATCCACTTATCCCCGCTTCGGGCGCCAAGCCGGGCGAGAGAAGTGGAACCAATGATCCACCTGTCCCCGCTCCGGGCGCCGAGCCGAACGGGAGAAGTGGAACCAATGAACCACCTATCCCCGCTCCGGGCGCCAAGCCGGGCGGGCGAAGGGAACCAAGGATCCACTTCTCCCGGGAGGTGGGCTCTCGGCTGGTGCCCGGAACTCCACCGGGGCGGTGAGCGGGGGCAACAGACCCCGGATGCTTGAACGGGCCATCGGCCAGGCACTGACGGCAGACCCGCCGGCCCACCGCGCTCGCCAGACCGCCGCTGGCCCGCCGCTGATGATGTCGGAAGCGGACCCGGATCACGCCCGACGCCGGCGCTCCCTGGTAGGCTGGGGCCCACACTCCTCCCGGAGCGCCGCATGGGTTCGATCGCCTCGTGTCGTGCAGCGCTGATCTCCTTCGCCTTGGTGCTCCCGGTGGTCGCGGCCGCCGGCCCCGGGGGAAAGATCGCCTCCGCCGCCTTCCAGTCCACCTGGGGGAAGGTGCTGCTGGCGTTGCTGAGCCTGATCTTCCTGCCGTTGATCATCTACGTGGCCATCGCCGAGTGGCGCGCCCAGCGGAGGACCCTGGCCGCCCTGGCCAGCCTGGGGAAGCGGAACCCGGCCTTTGACTGGTTCACCCTCAAGGATCGGGTCACCGACAGCTTCCAGCGGGTGCACTCCGCGTGGCGCCGGGAGGACATGGCCGAGGCCTCGGCGTGGATGACCGACTGGTACTGGCAGAACCAGCAGTTGGTCCACCTGGACGCCTGGGAACGGGATGGCCTGGTGAACCACTGCCAGGTCAAGAAGGTGCGGAGGATGCGCCCGCTGGCGCTCTCCTGCCGCAACTTCGACGGGCAGGGTGGCGGCAGCCGGGTGGTGGTGGCGGTCACCGCGTTGATGGAGGACTACCTGGCCGAGCGCTCCACCGGAAAAGTGGTGGAGGGCAAAAAGGGCTTCAAGGACGTGGAGACCGTCTGGACCTTCGTGCTGGAGGACGGCGCCTGGAAGGTGAACAACATCGAAGAGGACTCGATGACCCTGGCCTACGCCAAGCTGAGCACCGACGTGGAAGAGCTGCTCCACCCTTCGGGCGCCTCCTCCGGTCCGTTGCCGGTCCACCGCCCGCCCCCGGGCGGACGGTTGCACTGAGGCCAGCGGCCGGCACACGTCCAGGGGCCAATGAAGCGCCAGCCCCTGGGGCCAGTGTCCTCGCCGCGCCCCCCGTCATTACCCTGCCGCTCTCTTCAATCCCTGGAGCGGGCAATGACAGCCTTTCCGAACGGCGCGAGCGCGGTGCTGTGGTTGAGCGTGTCCTTCCTGTCGATGCCAGCCCTGGCCCAGAAGGAGAAGGAGGTCCTGGTGATCAACACCCCCGCGCAGGCGGTGCCGGTGGCAGTCCAGGATCCGGTCGAGGTGGCGAACACCGCCGCCAGTCCGGTGCCGGTACGGGACGTGGACCAAGTCGGCGCCAACCTCTACCAGTCATCCGCGCTGGTCACCTTCACCTTCAACAGCTTCGGCGAACCGGCGATCTTCGCGCCGATCCCGCCCAACACGGTGCTGATCATCGAGCACCTGTCGATCTTCGCCGCGCTTCCCAGCGATCAGAATGTCTACGTCTCCCTGGGAGTGGGCAACCTCGCCGGGGTCCAGTTCCGGCACCTGTTCACGCCCACCACCCGCTTCCTGGCGGGTGGTTCAGGGACCGTCGACTTCCAGATCCTCAGCCAGGAGCTGAACCTGGCCTCGACGGTGCAACCCAGCGCGCAGGTGGGGCGCACCTCCGCTGCGAGCGGGGAGGGGACCGTGGAGCTCAACCTCTCCGGGAGACTGGTGCCGGTCGCGCCGTAGAGGCTGCTAGGCGTTCAGCCGCACCACGCCCCGACGGACAATCTCGAACAGCTCCCGCTCCACGGCGATCGGAGAACGGTCGCTCCGGGCAATCACCTGCGCAGGCGTCAGTCTCGCCTCGCAGGCCAGCTCCGCCGTCTCGCGGGCTTCGGGGGAGGCGAGCAGCCGGTACCGATCGTAGAGCGCGGCGCTCACCTCGGTGGAGCGCGGGTTGATCATCGCCTCGGTGCGGGATCGGACCCGGTTCTCGTTCGCCACCTGGACCGCGGTGGCCACCAGCGAGTCCAACGAACCCTCCAGGTTGGCGGTCACGCTCAGCTTCTCGGAAATCAGCTCCCCGGTCAGCTTCTCCAGCCCCACGAAGGCATTGAACGCGCGCTGGCCATGGGCGCGGAACGGACCCGATCCGCCCTCGGCGCGGATCGCCTCGCCCTCCCGGAAGGTGACCTCGAAGTGCGACTTCTCTCCGCGCATCCGCACCGCCCCCGACCAGCGGACGGCGGCGATCTCCCGCAGCAGCGGCAGCACCCCCACGATGGCGGTGGGAACAGTCTCCAGCGAAGGGGCGCGCAGCGCGCGACGGATCCGCCGAAGCGGCTCGCACAGCAGCATGATCTCCTGCGCCACCAGCTCCAGCCGGGTGCCCTTGGAGATGTAGGCCTGGGCACCCACCGAGCCTGCCCGCAGCGCCTCGCGCAGATCGTTCTCGCAGGAGAGCACCGCCACCGGAAGGTCGCGCGTCCGGGCGTCCTCGCGCAGGCGGGACAGCAGTCCCCACCCGTCGAGGCGCGGCATGTTGAGATCGGTGACCACCAGGTCGAACCCCTGGGTGGCCGCGTACAGCAGCGCCTCCGCGCCGTCCTGCGCCTCCACCACCTCGAAGCCGCGGCGTTCAAAGGTCACCCGGTACATCCGGCGGATGGCCTCGTCGTCCTCGACCAGCAGCAACCGTTCCGGGGCAGGGACGTCGGGCGTCACCAGCTCCACCTCCAGCGGGGCGTCCTCCTGGGGCCACGCCTCCAGGTCCAGCCCCTCGGGGTCCATGAGGACGGCGGCGGCTCCCGCCGCGGCGCCACGAGCCAGAAAGTTGTTCCACACGGGCAAGGCGAGTTCCTCCGCCTCCACCCCACTGCATTGGCTGCGCCAGGGAGACTGCGCCCGAATCCAGGGAGATCCGAGGGGCGGCACCCGGGTCCAATCCCGGATGCGGGTCAGCCTCTACCCACCGGGCTGGCTTGACGGGGAGCGCGTGGACCACGCGTCACCCACCAGGACCGGTTCAAAACCGCGTCGCCCCCTCACCGGCCGACTGTGGCCGCTTCAGCGACTGGTTCACCTTGCCCAGGCCGTCGTTGCTGATCACCAGCAGCTCCGGGCCCCAGCCGCTGACCTGGAAGATCAGCGCGGTGGAGGAGGGGCCCTTCCAGTAGGCCACGTCCACCTCCTTGGAGTCCTCCGGCTTGCCGGTGGAGGTCTCGTCGCTGACGGTGAACTTCGCCCGCTGGGGCGGGGACCCGTACGCGGCGGCGGCCTTCTCCACGTACTGGTTGAAGGTGACCGTCCCCATCGCCTGGACCGCGAACAGCTTCCCGCCGGCGAAGAAGGTCCGCACCGTGGCGGCGCCCTCGTCCAGATGGCCGATCATCCACTGGTGGTAGCGGGCGCTGTCCAGGTCCCGCATCACCAGCTTCTTCTTGGCCAGGTCCGGCACGTACATCGCGGTCAGCGGGGTCTGCTCCCATTCCCGGTCCGGCTGGGTCCGGTACTCCAGGACCTTCTTCTGCACCTGGGCCTCGCCCATCCCGAACTTCAGCTCCCGCCAACCCTGGGGGAGCTGCCCACCGGCCCACACCAGCGCCGGAAGCACCACTGCCAGCCATGCCGCCTTCTTCATGATGCCGACTCCTCACCGACGGCCGGACTGCCGCCGGCCTTCCATTTGAGCTGGGACAGCTTCACCACGCCCTGACAACGGGCCACCACCACCCCGTGTTCATCCAGGATCCGCGCCGCGGAGAACATGGTGGAGGATCCGGCGGTCTCGATCCAGGCCTCGGCGCGCAGCTTGTTCCCTCGCAGCGGGCGCTCGAAGGTCATCGACAGCTGCATGGTGGCGTTGCGCCGGGTGGTGTCCCGCAGCGCCGGGGTGGTGCCGATCGCCAGGTCGAACATCGCCGCCAGCACCCCGCCGTTGACCGCGTCGGTGCCCAGCCCGCCCCGGTGCTGGGGGAGCAGGGGATCAATCTCCACCACCACCCGCTCCTGGGACGGGAAGTGAAGCCGGCAGCCGAAGGCCTTCAGCGGCACGCTGTTGCTGAACTCCTGGGCGTAGTGGGCAAGCTGTTCTGGGGTCGGACGGGATGACTCGGGCATGGGCGGAAGAGTGTAAACGTTGACCCGCCCCGGCCGGGAGGCGTTACAAGCGGCAGGTGGCTGACCTCCTCCAAGACCTCAATCCGCCGCAGGCCGAAGCGGTGCTGCATGGCGACGGGCCCCTGCTGGTGCTGGCCGGCGCCGGCTCGGGCAAGACCCGGGTGATCACCCGCCGGATCGCGCACCTGGTGATCGAACGCCGGGTGTTCCCCTGGCGGATCCTGGCGGTGACCTTCACCAACAAGGCGGCCCGGGAGATGCGGGAGCGGCTGGAGGTGCTGCTGGGCCCCTCCGCCCGGGAGCTGACCGTCTCCACCTTCCACTCCGCCTCGGCGATGATCCTGCGCCGGGAGGCCGAACACCTCCACCCGCTGACCTCCTCCTTCGTGATCTACGACGACTCGGACCAGATGACCCTGGTCCGCCGGGCGCTCAAGGAGATCCAGGTGGACGCCAACGTCACCCCCCGGGAGGTGCTCTCCAAGATCGATCAGGAGAAGAACGCCGGGCGGCTGCCGGACCTGGGGCGGGTGCCCCCCGACGACTACAAGGCCAAGACGTACATGCGGGCCTACGTGGTCTACCAGCGGCTGCTGCGCGCCTCCAACGCGGTGGACTTCAACGACCTGCTCTTCCTGCTGGTGGAGCTGCTGGAGAAGAACCCGGAGCTGGCCCAGAAGTACCGCAGCCGCTTTACCCACGTGCTGGTGGACGAGTTCCAGGACACCAACCCCATCCAGTACCGGCTGCTGGCGGCGCTGGCCCCGCCGGAGTCCAAGCCGAACCTGGTGGTGGTGGGCGACGACGACCAGTCCATCTACCGCTGGCGGGGCGCGGACGTGGAGAACATCCTCTCCTTCCCCCAGCAGTACCCGGGGGCCAAGGTGGTCAAGCTGGAGCAGAACTACCGCTCCGACCAGATCATCCTCGAGGCCGCGCACGCGGTGATCCACAACAACCAGCGCCGGATGCAGAAGAAGCTGTGGTCCTCCCGGGGGAAGGGCGAACCGCTCACCCTGCTGGTCTCCCGCGACGAGCGCACCGAGGCCCAGGAGATCGCCCGGCGGATCCACGCCCTCCACCGCGAGGGGCAGATCTCCTACTCCCAGGTGGCGGTGTTCTACCGGGTCAACGCCCAGAGCCGGGTGCTGGAGGAGGGGCTGCGGCTGGCCCGGGTCCCCTACACCCTGGTCAGCGGACGCAGCTTCTACGACCGGGCGGAGATCAAGGACGCCGCCAGCTACCTGCGGTTGATGGTCAACCCCAGCTCGGACGCGGATCTGCTGCGGGTGATCAACGTGCCGGCCCGGGGGATCGGCGACACCACCACCGACCGGCTGACCGCCCACGCGGTCTCCCGGGGAACCAGCATCTTCCAGGCGCTGGCGAGCCTGGGGGAGATCCCGCAGCTGAACTCCGCCGCCCTCAAGCGGCTGTCCGGCTTCCGGGCGCTGGTGGAGCGGCTGGTGGAGGCGGGCGGGGAGGCCCCGGACGCAGGCTCGGCGGTAGAGGCGATGCTCAAGGAGACCGGGCTGGTGGAGGCCCACCAGGCGGAGGGCACCGAGGAGGGCCAGACCCGCGCCGAGAACCTGCGCGAGCTGTACGGCGCCGCCCAGGAGTACGACCTGCAGCGATCCCAGCAGCCGCCCCCCGGTCCGGAGTCCCTGGAGGTGCCCGGCCCGGCCCTGCAGGGCTTCCTGGAGCAGATCAGCCTGGTGGGCGAGGCGGACGCGGACGTGGGCGAGGGGAGGGTGGCCCTGATGACCCTCCACGCCGCCAAGGGGCTGGAGTTCGACGCGGTGTTCATCGCCGGGATGGAGGACGGGATCTTCCCCCACTCCCGCGCCACCGAGGGCGGTGGACCGGACGAGATGGAGGAGGAGCGGCGGCTTTGCTACGTGGGCTTCACCCGCGCCCGGCGGCGGCTGTTCTGTTCGCTCTCCCAGAGCCGGGCCCTGTTCGGGGAGCTGAAGTTCAACCAGCCCTCCCGCTTCCTGCGCGAGGTGCCCGAGGCGCTGTTCGGCTTCGGCCGTCCGGAGCTGGAGGCCCCCAAGCCCCAGTCCCCGGGCGGCTACACCCCCTACCGCCGGCGGCTGCGCGACGCGGATGAGGATCTGGGTCCGAAGATCGACCGCTCCTACGCCCAGACCAGCGACTTCGACGAGGACGGCGGGGACATCCGCGGCCGCCGGGTCACCCACGGCCAGTTCGGCAGCGGGGTGGTGCTGGAGGTGGACGGGATGGGGCCCAACGCCAAGCTCACGGTGCGCTTCGACAGCGTCGGGCTCAAGCGGGTGATCGCCCGCTTCCTCAATCCGGAGTAGGCGGGGTCAGCCGGTAGCCCAGCACCCGCCCGTCGGAGGCCAGCACCAGCACCCGGTCGGCGAAGACCACCGGCGCCACCCGCAGCGGGCTGTCCACCCTCACCGAGGCGTAGGGCCGGGTGCTGGGAGGTTGGAACAGGTACAGCCGCCCCTCCTTGCCGGAGGTGGGGACCAGCAGCGTCTTCCCCTGCACCGCCACCGGCCCCACCGGCGCGTCCAGCTCCGCCGACCAGCGCGGCTCTCCGGTGGCCGGATCCAGGGCCAGCAACCGGTTCCCGGCGCCCACGTACAGCCGGTCCTGGAGCAGGGTGGGCGCGGTGGTGAGGTCCGCCTCGATCCCCCGGCTCCACACCACCTCCCCGCTGGCCGCGTCCAAAGCGGAGACCCGCTGGTCCCTCCCGGCCACGAACAGCCGCCGGCCGTCCGCGGAGGGGGTGATCCCCAGCGCCACCAGCTCCGACCGCCAACGCTGGGCGCCGTCCTCCCACGCCAGGGAGACCAGCCCGGCGTCCCCCAGGGAGATCACCAGCGCGGAGGCGACCAGGATCGGCGAGGCCAGGGCGGCGGCACCGATTCGCGCCGGCGCCGGTCGGTTCCACAACACCGCGCCGGTGGCGGCGTCCACCGCGCGCACCCCGCCGTCGGCCAGCACCCCGTACACCCGCGCGCCATCGCTGAGCAGCGCGCCGCGGGTGACCGGCTGGCGGGGCACCTTCCACACCGTCCTCCCGCTGGCCGCGTCGATCCCGAACCATTCCCCGGCCACGCTGGTGGCCACCAGGATTCCCCGCGCCTCGACCGGACGGGACGCCAGCTCCCGTCCCAGCGGCAGCCGCCAGCGGACGGTTCCGTCCTGGTGCACCGAGGTCACGAACCCGCCCTCGTTGACCACCACCACCCCGTCCTGGAGCGGGAACATTCCGGTGCGGGTGGAGGCGTCGGTGGAGACCTCGAACAGCTTCTCCGCCGGCCGGGAACAGCCCAGCGCGGTGGCGAGCAGCAGCGAACAGATGAGGAGGTAGAAGCGGGGGGAGGACATGAAGTGGGCCGGGAGTTTGACCCTAGGATGGAATTCGCGGAAGGAAAGGTCCCATGTCCTCGATTCGTGACGACGATGAGTCTGCGGCAATCGGAATCCCCTCCGGCGAACGGCGGGGTGACGATCACAACCCCCCGATGCCGGAGGTGACCGAGGCCCTGGTCCGGGCGCTGCCCAAGACCGACCTCCACTGCCACCTGGACGGGTCGATGCGCCTGCAGACCATCCTCCAACTGGCGGAGGAGCAGAAGGTGAAGCTGCCCTCCGAAGACGAGGAGGGGCTGGCGAAGCTGATCCGGGGCCGGATGTGCAAGAACCTGGAGGAGTACCTGGTGGCCTTCGACGTCACCCTCTCGGTGCTGCAGACCGAGGAGGCGCTGTACCGCGCCGCCTACGAGCTGGCGGTGGACTGCGCCGCGGAAGGGGTGCGCTACCTGGAGGTCCGCTACTCGCCCGCCCTGCACCAGAAGAAGGGCCTGAAGATGACCACCGTGATCGACTCGGTGCTGGAGGGACTGCGCCAGGCCAAGCGCGAGACCGGCATCAAGTGCGGGGTGATCGTGTGCGGGATCCGCCACATCAACCCCCAGACCTCGATGCGGCTGGCCGAGCTGAGCGTGGCCTACAAGAACCGCGGGGTGATCGGCTTCGATCTCGCCGGCGCCGAGGCCAACTTCCCGGCCAAGGAGCACAAGGGCGCCTTCCAGCTGATCCTCAAGAACAACGTCAATTGCACCGCCCACGCCGGGGAGGCCTTCGGGCCGGAGTCCATCTCCCAGGCCATCCACTACCTGGGCGCCCACCGGATCGGCCACGGGGTGCGGCTGCGGGAGGACGGGGACCTGCTCAACTACGTCAACGATCACCGGATCCCGCTGGAGATGTGTCCCTCCTCCAACGTGCAGACCGGGGCGGTGACCGACCTGGCCTCCCACCCGCTGAAGTTCTATTTCGACTACGGCCTGCGGGTGACGATCAACACCGACAACCGGCTGATCACCGACACCACCGTCACCAAGGAGATGCTGCTGGTGCACAAGCAGCTGGGCCTCTCCCTGGAGGACCTGACCACGATCATCGTCTCCGGCTTCAAGAGCGCGTTCCTCCCCTTCCGGGAGAAGGCGGATCTGCTGGCCGCGGTGAACGAGGAGATCGCCCAGGTGCTGGCCACCCACCACGCTGCGCCCGCTCCCGCCGTGGGCCAGACCGCGGCGGCCAAGGCGGCCCGCAAGACCAGCCGGCTCAACGCCGGCTAAGCGGCGGCCCCGGCGTCCAAGCCCGGCAAATCCCAGAGCCCACTTCCCAACTCCGGCTCGGGACCCCCACCGGCGGTGAGACGCCACCGGCGGTGAGACGCCACCGGCGGTGAGACGCCACCGCCGGTGCGAACACCACCGGCGGAGCGAACACCACCGCCGGTGCGAACACCACCGGCGGGTCAGACCACCTTCATCCCCTTGGGGATCACCACCACCCCCTCGGCGGTGACGTGGAACCGGCGGCGGTCCTCCACCGGGTCGTGCCCGATGGTCATCCCGGCCGGGATCTCCACGTTCTTGTCGATGATCGCCTTCTTGATCTTGCAGCGCCGGCCGATGTTCACGTTCTCGAACAGGATGCAGTCGGTGACCTCCGCGAAGGAGTTCACCCGCACCTTGGGGGAGAGGATCGACCGGTGGACGTGCCCACCGGAGATGATGCACCCCTCGGAGATCAAGGAGTCGGTGGCGTAGCCCACCCGCCGGTTCACCTGATCGGCGAACACGAACTTCGCCGGCGGGAAGTTGTCGTTGTGGGTGTAGATCGGCCACTTGTCGTTGTAGAGGTTGAAGATCGGGTCCACCGCCACCAGGTCCATGTTGGACTGGTAGTAGACGTCGATGCTTCCCACGTCCCGCCAGAAGCCCTTCTCCTTCTCCTCCGCCCCGGGCACCACGTTGGTGGCGAAGTCGTAAACGAACACCGGCGCGGTCTTGTACATCTCGCTGATCACCGACTTGCCGAAGTCGTGCGCCGAGCTCTCGTTGGCCGCGTCCTTCACCACCTGCTTCACCAGGGCATCGGTGTTGAACAGGTAGTTGCCCATCGAGGCCAGGCACATCTTGTCGTTGCCCGGCATCGGCGGCGGGTTCTTCGGCTTCTCCAGGAAGTTGAGCATCTCCCCGTTGGGCCCCACGTCGATGATCCCGAACTCCCGGCCCTGTTCGATCGGCACCGGGATCGCCGCCACCGTGCAGTGCGCCTTGTTCCGGATGTGGAAGTCCATCATCTGCCGGGTGTCCATCCGGTACACGTGGTCCGCGCCGAAGACGAAGGTGTAGTCCGGCTCCTCGTCGGTGATGATGTTCAGGTTCTGGTAGATGGCGTCGACCGAGCCCTTGTACCAATCCAGCCCGGTCCGCATCTGCGCCGGCACCGGATCCACGTAGTGACCCAGGAACGGGGTCATCCGCCACGCCCGGGCAATGTGGTTGTTCAGCGAGTCGGACTTGTACTGGGTGAGGACCTTCATCTTGAAGGTCCCGGAGTTGGCGAAGTTGGAGAGGCAGAAGTCGATGATGCGGTAGCGCCCTCCAAACGGCACCGCGGGCTTGGCGCGCTCCCGGGTGAGGGGCTCGAGTCGGGTGCCGGCGCCACCGGCAAGGATCATCGCGAGCGTCTTGGCCATGTGCGGTGATCTAGACTTGGCGCCCCCGCTGGCAGCAAGGGGATTGAGGTAGGGTCATCACCGAATGTCAGCTACGGCCATCTCCCGGCGGTCCCTGATCAAGCGCGGCCTGTTCGGCGGAGCACTGCTGACCCTGGGCGGCAGCGGGCTGCTGGCCCTGCGTGGCGGCCGGCGGCTCCCGCTTCCCCCCGAAGGACTGCAGACCTTCGATCCGGTGGAGTACTCGGTGTTCGACGCCTTTGCCCGCCGGGTGGTCCAGCCCACCGCCGGTCCCCCGGTGGACCGGATCGCCTTCAACGCCGACCGGGTGCTGACCCGCGCCAGCCGCGAGGTCCAGGGCGAGGTGAAGCAACTGCTGAAGCTGTTCGAGAACGCCCTGGCCGGGCTCCTGTTCGCGGGGAACCTGCGCCCGTTCACCGCGCTGGAACCGGCCGAGCAGGACGCGGTGATCCGGGACTGGGCCCACAGCGCCCTGGCGCTGCGCCGCACCGGCTACCAGGCCCTGCGCACCGTGGCCCTGGCCTCCTACTACGGCGCCAACGAGGCCTGGCCGGCCAGCAACTATCCCGGTCCGCCCCAGGGGTTCTGGTTCAAGGACGCGCCGGTCTACCGGGGAGGTGGCGACCGGCGGGAAGGGCTGGGGGTGTTCGTGGAGGAGCCGAAGCCAGAGGTGGAGGGTGGCTAGCGCCGGGACCATCCGCAGCGCGTCTTCGCTGCCGCCGGACACCACCTTGGAATACGACGTCTGCGTGGTGGGGTCCGGCTCGGGCGGCGGGGTGCTCTCCCACGAGCTGGCCGCGCGCGGGCTGCGGGTGCTGTTGCTGGAGGAGGGAGGCCACCACACCCGCCGGGAGTTCGATCTCACCGAGGGCACCGCCTACCCGATGCTGTACCAGGAGCTGGGAAACCGGGCCACCGACGACCTGTCGATCAGCATCCTCCAGGGGCGCAGCGTGGGGGGGGGGACCACCGTCAACTGGTGCTCCTCCTTCCGCACTCCACAGCGGATCCTGGATCGCTGGCGGGACGAGTACGGGGTGCAGGGGCTGACCACCGAGACGCTGTCCCCGCACTGGGACGCGCTGGAGAAGCGGCTGCACATCGCCCCCTGGCCGCTGGAGCGCGCCAACCGCAACAACCGGCTGCTGTGGGACGGGCTGGGGAAGCTGGGCTACCAGCGCGGCAGCATCCCCCGCAACGTGAACAACTGCGTCAACCTCGGCTACTGCGGGCTGGGCTGTCCGGTCGACGCCAAGCAGTCGATGCTGGTCACCTACATCCCGGACGGGGTGGAGCAGGGGCTGGATGTGCTGGCCAACGCCTCGGTGCGCCAGGTGGAGTACGACGGCGCCCGGGCCACCGCGCTGAAGGTGGAGATCTTCGATCCGGAGAAGGACAACCCCACCGGGCGGTACTTCACGGTCAAGGCCCGGGTGTTCGCGCTGTGCTGCGGGGCGATCAACTCCCCCTCCTTGCTGCTGCGCTCCGGGCTGGACGGCGGCGGGTTGGTGGGCAAGCGCACCTTCCTGCACCCGGTGATCCTCAGCGCGGCCGTGTTCGACGAACCGGTGAACGCCTTCTACGGCGCGCCGCAGTCGGTGTACTCGCACCACTTCAACGACCGCGGACCGGGGAAGATCGGCTTCTTCCTGGAGGTGCCGCCCATCCACCCGATGCTGGCCGCCACCACCCTCTCCGGCTTCGGTCAGTCCCACGGGAAGCTGATGGCCAGTCTCCCCCACGTCCAGGCCTGCCTGGCGATCACCATCGACGGGTTGCTGGAGAAGGATGAACCCTGCGGCACGGTGGGGCTGCGCAGCGGCCACCAGCGGCTGGCCTTCAACTACCAGCTGACCGAGGCCAACTGGGAGGCCTTCCGCTTTGCCCAGCGCGAGATGGCCCGGCTGCAGTTCGCCGCCGGGGCGCGGCAGGTGATGACCCTGCACACCGAGCCGGTGGTGATGAACTCCGAGCAGGACCTGGGGCTGATCGACCAGGCGCCCTGGGAGAAGCTGCGGGTGAAGGTGGTCACCGCCCACCAGATGGGCGGCAACCCGATGGGCAGTGACCCGGCCCGATCGGTGGTGGACTCCCAGCTGCGCTACCGGGGCCTGGACAACCTGTTCGTGGTGGACGGCTCGGTGCTGCCCACCGCGCTGGGGGTCAACCCCCAGGAGACAATCTTCGGACTGGCCCGCTGGGGCGCGCAGCACGTGGCCGCGGCGGTCTGAGCGGGGCAGCTACTCCCCGGTGCCGGGCTGCTCGGCCGGCTCCGGCGCCGGCTCCCTGGGCGCCGCGGCGGCGTCCAGCGCCGGCGGCCGACGGATCTCCGAGTCCGGGAACCGCTTGGCGGCGGCCACGAAGCCGGCCGGGGTCTGGCTGCCGCGCTTCTTGGGATTGTAGCCCTCCGCCGCCACGTGGCTGGGGTCTCCGTTGGGCGGGGCCACCACCTTGTTGCCGTCGCAGAACAGCCACTCGGTCCGGCCGGTCTCGTCCTGCCAGGCGTAGTAGATGTCGGCGATCGGGCGGGGCTTCTGCGGGCACCAGGTCTGGTGCTCCACCGGCTGGGCGGCCAGCTCCTTGGCCTTCCACTCCGCGATCCGCTGCCGGTGCTTGAGTTCGGCCAGCAGCTGGGGCGCGCTGGCCAGCCGGTTGCGGGCCAGCGGGGTCAGCTGCTGCCCCCGGCTGACCACCGCGGTCAGGTCCACCTTGCCGTCCGGGGAACAGGCGGCCAGCTCGGTCAGCACCCGCTCGTGGCTGTCCAGGGCGGGGGAGAGTGACTCGCTGCCCGACGCCAGCAGCCCCAGCTGTTCGTCGGACCACATCGCGTCCGCGTTGGCCGAGGTCTGATCCAGCCACCGTTCCAGCAGGGTGTTCATCGCCCCCGTCTCTTCGGCCACCAGCTCCCGGTCCACCCGGCACACGCTCTTGCCGGTTCCGGCGTAGTCACGGGTGGGAGCGGTCAGGCCTCCCAGGCTGTACTCGCGGACCTCCGGCGGCTTGATCGGAGCACGCGCACATCCGGTCACAACAGCCGCCAGGAGGAAGAAACGTCCTACCACGCTCGATTGGCGCATCCGGGCCAGACTAGCTCGCCTGCCTGCACTCTGGAACCCAAGCGTGATATTTCTGACCCGCGATGTCGGATGAAACGCGCGTCACCAAGATCTCCAAGCTCCATGAACGGGTCCCGGCGGGCAGCGAGAGCTGTCTGGTCTCCATTCACGGGCCCGGCCTGGGCAAGAAGTACATCCTCGATGAGGAGGAGTTCACGATTGGCCGCGATGTGAAGAACAACATCGTGGTCGACCTGGACAACGTCTCGCGGCGGCACGCGAAGATCGTCAGCCGGGGGGGCAAGTCCTTCGTCAGCGATCTGGGCTCCACCAATGGGACCTACCTCAACGACGCCGAGGTGCTGGAAGAGACCCCGCTGCGGACCGGAGATCTGGTCAAGGTGGGCGGGTCGATCTTCAAGTTCCTCTCCGGCGACAACATCGAGAGCAAGTACTACGAGGAGATCTACCTCCTGACCATCGTGGACGGCCTCACGCAGGTCCACAACAAGCGCTACTTCCTGGAGTTCATAGAGCGCGAGATGGGCCGGTGCCACCGCTACAACCGGTCGCTCTCGCTGGTGATGTTCGACATCGATCACTTCAAGAAGATCAACGACAACAACGGGCACCTGGCCGGGGACTACGTGCTGCGCGAGCTGGCGGGGGTGATCCGCCCCCGCATCCGCCGCGAGGAGTGCATGGCCCGCTACGGCGGCGAAGAGTTCGCGGTGGTGATGCCGGAGGCCGGGTCGGAGAACGCCCGCCGCTTCGCCGAGAAGATCCGCAAGATGATCGAGGATCACCCCTTCCAGTTCGAGGGCAAGGAGATCCAGGTCACCATCTCCCTGGGGGTGGCGGACATGACCGGGGACATGACCGAGCCGCTGCAGTTCATCAAGGTGGCGGACGCGAACCTGTACAAGGCGAAGAAGGAAGGTCGGAACCGGGTGGTCGGGTAGCCCCCGCCTCTGCGGCGTTCGATGTCCCCCAGGGTGCCGGCCACCCTGCTCATTTGAAGGCAGAGGGTTCGGCTTTCGCCTGATTGGAAGCAGACCGGGCGGGCGGTCCCGCTGCCCTCGTAAAGCGCGTGCGCAGGCGGTGGAGGGACCGCGCCCCCGCCTGCCATCTGGGCGGACGGGTCCCTGCTGCGCGATCGCTGGAAATGATCCAGATTGCACCCATGGATCGCAGCCTCCAGCAGCTCCAGCAGATCGCCCTGTTCGCCGACGCGCTCCCGGTGGCGATCTGGGTCGGCAGCGCCCCCTCCGGGGAGGCGGTGTACGTCAACCGCAAGTTCGAGGAGATCCTGGGGATCACTCCGCCCGCGGACGCCACCCGGGGGAACTATGTCGGCCCCTACGGGGTGCACCTGGCCAACGGCGAACCCTACCCGGAGGGCCAGATGCCCTTCGAGCGGGTGATGCGGGCCCAGGGGCCGGTGGTGATCGAGGATTTGGTGATCCACCGCCATGACGGGCAGCGCACCTTCCTGCGGGTGTTCGCCAGCCCGATCCTGGATGACCAGGGACAGGTCCGGTACGTGGTGGAGGCCTTCACCGACAAGACCCGCGAGGTGGAGGCGGACGGGAAGCGCCAGGAGCAGGAGCGGCAGCTGGAGATCGCCCAGAAGCTGGACTCCATCGGCCAGTTGGCCGGTGGGGTGGCCCACGACTTCAACAACCTGCTGGCAGTGGTGAAGCTGGTGGCCTCCCAGCTGCGGCAGAACGAGCAGGATCCGGTGCGGCTGGAGCTGACCCGGCATCTGGAGGAGGTGGCGGACAGCGCCTCCTCCCTGACCCGGTCCCTGCTGGGCGCGGCGCGGCGGGGCAAGAACCTCTCCCAGACTGTCAGCGTCAACTCCATCGCCGCCCAGGCGGTGTCCCTGGCCCGCCGGACCTTCGGCGCCCGGCTGCGGGTAGAGCTGTCCCTGCAGGCGCTGCCGGGGACCATCGAGGGGGACGCGGGCCAGCTGGAGCAGGTGCTGATGAACCTGTTGATCAACGCCCGGGACGCGATCCCCGGTCAGGGACGGATCGAGCTGCGCACCTACAACCGCACCGTGGCGCCGGAGGAGCACCCGGTGCTCAAGCCGGGCAAGTACCTGGTGCTGGAGGTGGCGGACACCGGGGGAGGGATCGATCCGGCGGTCCGGGGCCGGCTGTTCGAACCCTACGTGACCACCAAGACCAGCGGCCCGGTGAAGGGGACCGGGCTGGGGTTGGCCACCGTCTACGGCATCGCCCACAGCCATGGCGGCCTGGCGGACGTGGCCTCCACCGGCCCGGAGGGAACCGTGATGCGGGTCCATCTCCCGGCCTCGGAGGCGGTGGTGGCCGACGACCCGCCCTCGCGGCCCCGGGCGCTGATCCGCGGCTCGGGGACCCTGCTGCTGGTGGACGACGAACCGCTGCTGCTGCGCACCACCGCGGTGGCCCTGCGCTCCCTGGGCTACGAGGTGCTCACCGTCTCCTCCGGAGAGCGGGCCCTGGAGCTGGTGCGGGAGCGCGGAGAGTCCCTGGTCGGCATCCTGCTGGACCTGGCGATGCCCGGGATGTCCGGGCGGGAGACCTACCTGGCGCTGCGGGATCTGGCCCCCAACCTCCCGGTGGTGCTGATGACCGGCTCGGCGCTCAACGAGGAGGTGCAGCTGCTGCTGGACGCCGGGGTGCGGGGGTTCCTCCCCAAGCCCTTCGATGCCGCCGAGCTCTCCCGCGCGCTGGCCGAGGTGGTCCGCTCCGCCGGCTAGGGGCCGCCGCGCCCCAACAGCCGCTTGAGCCGCGGCGCCAGCTTGAACTTGGCCGAGCACAGCGCCCGCCCGGTCCGGGTCCGGGGGAAGACGTACAGCCAGTGGTGGGGCCGGGTCTGGTCCGCCCACGCCTCCTTCCAGGGAGCGTCGTCCCCCAGCAGATCGAACTCCTGCAACCCCGAGCCGATGCCTTCGTGCAGCTCGTCCTCGGTCAGCAGCTGGCCGGGGCTGAAGCGGGCGAACTGCTCGTCGTAGCCGAACTTCAAGGACAGGAACCGGCCCCGGTAGGTGAAGGCCAGATCCGCGGCGATCGCCCGCCCGTCCAGGCGCAGGAAGTACAAGGTCAGGTAGCCGGCCCGGGCCGCGGCGTGCGCCACCTCCCGGTAGAACCGGCGGGTCTGCTCATCCTGGAGGATGGCGGTCCCCTCCCGCCCCTTCCAGCCGCTGGCCTCCACCGAGAACAGCTCCTCCAGTCGGGCCTCCAGCTCCGGGCCGTGGGTGAACAGCTCCAGGCTGACCGCGCCGGTCTCCAGCAGGCGGCGGCGGCGGCGGCGCAGCCCGGAGGTGAGGTTCTTGCTCAACCGCCCGCGCAGCTCCTCCACCGTGGGGGGCAATTGCAGATAGCGGGAGCGGTGGGAGGTCCAGGTCCCCACCGGGAAGTGGGCGGCCTCGGCGGCCCGCAGCAGGTTCCAGGCCGCCGCGCCGTCGGGGACGTGCATCAGCCGCAGCACCTGCCAGCCGGGGTCCAGGGCCAGATGTTCGATGAAGGCGGTGGCCGCCGCGCCGGGGTGCTTGGCCACCAGATCGAAGCGGCTGGAGTGGACGTTGGCAGCGGAGTGCAGGGCGCGCACCCCGAACTCCGGACAGCGGGTCTCCACCAGCGGGAGCACCGCGGAGAGGGAGCCGTCCTCCTCCCGGGCCACCAGCACCCGCAGCGGGCTCTGGGCGGCAAAGGTCCTCAGCCAGGCCCCCATGAACTCCGGGCGGGCGAACACCTCGTGCTCCAGGCCGGACAGGAGATGTTCCCATTCGATGGCCAGGGCATCGAAGCCCGCCCAGTCCCGGACCTCGGAGACCCGGAGCGAGGGGGCGCTGATCTGGAGGAACTGCTCCCGTCCCACCGGGGCCCGCAGCTGGTTGAGGCCCGGCGGCCCGTCGGACTCCAGCCGGGAGGCGGGTTCCGCCGCGCCTCGCAGCGCCTGGGATTGATCGATTGGGGGCAACGGCATCTCCCAGAGGCAGGCGCACCAGGAACATCCCGGTGCCGCGCTCCACAGAGGTGGCGACTGCCCTGCGGATGCGGCATTGCCTCCTCGGACCAGCGCTCTGTCCTCTGGGCGGACAGGGCCGGGGATCCGCTGGGCCGGGTTCAGTGCTCCGGCCGACCTTGCTTCACCCGCTGGTCGTGCCTCCTGGCCTTGGCCCGGTTTCCGCACCCCCCTGGGCTGACGGTCAGCGCCGGGGACCCTGGACGTCCCGGTACAGCGTCTCCAGCCAGGCGTCCGCGGAGACGAAGTCCCAGGCGTAGCGATCCCACCTGGCCAGCACCTTGGCCGACTTGAGCTGTTCCAGGGTCCGGCCCTTTTTCACCGCGGCGGCCACCACCGCCCGGGTCTCCTTCAGCAGCTTCAGCGCTTCCCGCACCTGGTCCAGGGTCCCCAGCGGGCTGTGCCCGGACATCACCCGGGTGTCGGCGGGCAGCTCCCGCAGGACCCGCTCCAGGTTGGCGATCGATCCGGAGACCGAGCCGCCGCTGTCCTGGTCGATGTACGGGAAACGGCCGGAGAACAGCTGGTCTCCCAGGTGCACCACCCGGGAGCCCACAAAGTAGATGATCGCATCCCCGTCGGTGTGGCCCCGGGGGGTGTGCAGGGCGCGGATCTCCTCGCCGTTGAAGTGCACGCTCAGCGAGTCCCCGAAGGTCAGCACCGGGAGGATCGACACCGGGGTGCCCGCCTCCTTTCGCGCCGCCGCCAGTCGCTGGCGGACGTTGTGGTGGGCGATCACCTCCGCCCCCCCTTCGGCGAAGGCCGGGTTGCCCCCGGTGTGGTCATGATGGAAGTGGGTGTTGAGGACGAAGCGGACCGGCCGGTCCACGATCCCCTTCAGCGCCGCCTTGATCCTGGGCGCCAGGGGGGCGAGCTGATCGTCCACGATCAGGATCCCATCCTCCCCCGCGGAGACGCCGATGTTTCCGCCCGCGCCCTCCAGCAGGAACAGGGTCTTGGAGACGGGGATCACCTTGATCTCCACCCCCGCCAGGTCGTCGCCCTGCGCCGACGCGGCCCCGGGTGCCGCCAGCGCAGCCACCACCACTGCCCACCACGAGCTCCGCATTGTCCCTGCCCCCTTCAAAAAGTGGGGACAGAGCCAACCACGCAGCCCCTGTGACCGGAAGAAGGCTCAGGTCCCCCGGCGCAGCTCCTCCAGCCGGCCGCGGGTCCCGGGCAGGCTGCCGGGCGCCATCCGGCCCAGGATGTACTGCACGGTGTCGAAGAGGGTCTCCTGGGGATCGCGGGCGGTGAAGCCCAGCTCGCGCTCGGCCTTGGAGGCGTCCAGCCAGAAGAAGTGTTCGCTGATCTCCACGGTGCGCGAATCGATCCCCGGCTCCACCCCGCGGAACCTGGCCAGCTTCTCCAGCAGCCGCGCCCCCAGGATGTTGCCCTGCTTGGGCAGCCGCAGGGGAGGCATCGCCACGCCGCTGATCCGGGAAAGCCGCTCCAGGAACTCGCGCATGGTCATGTTCACCCCCATCAGGTGCCGGCCGTAGACCTCACCCCGGGTCAGCGCCTGGACGAAGGCGTCCGCCGCGTCGCGCACGTCCACGAAGGAGATCCCCCCGTTGGGCACCCCGGGCAGGTCCCCGTTGAGGAACTTCACCACCGTGAACGAGGAGGAGAGCCGCTCGTCCCCCGGGCCCAGCAGCAGGGAGGGGTTGCACACCACCAGCGGGATCGCGTGCTGCTTGCAGAACTCCAGCGCCAGCTTCTCCTCGTAGATCTTGGAGAGGTAGTAGGGCCACTGGCCGACCACGGTGATCGGATAGTCGTCCGCCTCGGTGCCCACCCGCTCCTCCTTGGAGACGGCCACCGCGCCGGAGGTGGAGGCCAGCACCACCCGCTTCACCTTGGCCTCCCGCGCCGCCTTGAGCACCTCCCGGGTGGCGTCGCAGTGCAGCCGGTACATCTGCCGCCCGCCGTCCTGGGGATCGAAGTCCACCAGCCCGGCCAGGTGGTACAGCCCCTCCACCCCCTGCATCGCGCGCTGCACGGTCTCCGGGTGGAGCAGGTCGCCCTGCACATGCTCGGCGCCCTGCAGCTCCGGCTGGGTGGGGACGGCGCGGGAGATCATCCGCACCTGGTGTCCGGCCTTCAGCAGCTTCGGGATCAGGGCGGCGCCCAGAAAGCCGGTGGCGCCAGTGACGAGGAGCTTCACAGGTCCTTCCCTTCGCTGCTCTTGCGGGTTCGGGTGGGGGGCTCCACCGGCGGGGGCGGGGGACCGCCCGGGCTGAGGGAGAACGTCTGGTGGTCGCGCAGCGCCTTGACCGCGTGCTCCGCCAACCGGGTGGCGTAGCGGTAGCTGTCCGAGCGGGACATCCCCTGGGTCTGGGCCCGAAGCTGGTCGTACTCCAGCGCGGGGCCAATCCGCACCGCCAGCTCCTTCTGCTTGGGGAACACCGAGCCCTTGGGGAGCGCGTCATAGGTCCCCTCCAGGTACATCGGCAGCACGTCCACCTTGTGGGTGAGGGCCAGGAAGCCGAGGGTGGGGTAGAACTCGCCCAGCTCGCCGGTCAGGGATCGGGTCCCCTCGGGGAAGATCAGCAGATTGAAGCCCTGACGCAGCGCCTCTCCCGCCATCCGCAGCGACTCGCGCAGGGACCCCTCGCGGTCCATCGGGATCAGGTTGGTGAAGTTCTCGAAGTAGGCCCGCTTGAGCGGGGTGTCGAAGAAGTAGTCGCGCGCGGCCAGGGTGGTCAGCTTCTCCCCCTGTTCGCCCAGGGTGGTCTTCACCAGCCCCATGTCCAGGTGGCTGGAGTGGTTGGCGATCACCAGGAAGTTCCGGTTGGCGGGGACGAAGGTCCGCCCGGTCACCTTGACGTCGAACATCCCCCCGAACAGCACCCGCTGACCAAAGGAGATCAGCTGCCGGCCCAGGTTGGAGACTGCCTCCGGGACGGGGATCTCCTCGTCCTGCTTGTCGGCGGACTCGCCGCCCTCGCGCAGTTCCTTGATCTTGGCCTCGGTGACCGCGCGGCGGCCGGACGCGGAGATCAGCTTGCGCAGGTCCTCCACCGTCTGCACCGCGGTCAGATCGCTGGTGGCCGGCAGCGGCACGCCCGCCTGCTCCAGGGCCACCGACAGCTCGTTGAGCATCAGCGAGTCGAAGCCCAGATCGGAGACCAGGTTGGCCTCCGGACGGACCTCGGACACCGGACGCTGCACCACCTCCGCCACCAGCGGGTACAGCCAGTCCGCTACCCCGCCGGTCGCGGCGTGGGCCTTCTCCCGCAGCTTCTCGCCGGACTGCGCCACCCGCTCCAGGCGCTTGAGTTCGTCCACCACCACCTTGCGCTTCACCTTGCGGGTGGAGGTCTTGGGGAGGTCCGCGTCCCAGAACCGCAGCACCTTCACCCGACGGTAGAAGGGCATCTCCAGCGAGGTCTGGCGGAAGTGGTCCTCCAGCTCGCGGCGGACCTCGTCCCGGGGCCGGTCCTTGTAGTCAGGCACGCACAGGCAGGCCACCTTCTCCCCGCCCGCCTCGTCCGGCAGCCCGACGATCGACAGCTCCTTGACGTGATCATGTCGGGCGTACAGCTCCTCCAGCTCGTCCGGGTACACGTTCTTCCCGTTGGCGTCGATGATCACGTCCTTCTGCCGGCCCACCAGGTACAGCCGCCCGTCCGCGTCGATGCGGCCCAGGTCGCCGGTGTGGAGGAAGCCGTCCTTGATCACCGCCTCGGTGGCCGCGCGGTCGCCGAAGTAGCCGGCCATCACGTTGGGGCCCTTGGCGATCACCTCGCCGATCCCGTTGTTGTCCGGGTTGGCGATCTTGATCTCGATCCCCGGCAGCGCCTTGCCCACGCTGCCCGGAAGCCGCTTGTTGCCGGCCTCCTGCACCGAGAGCACCGGCGCGGCCTCGGTCAGCCCGTAGCCCTCGGCGATGTTGAAGCCAAAGGCGTGGAAGGCCTTGTGCACATCATCCGGGAGCGCCGAGCCGCCGCTGACCAGGAAGCGCATGTGCCCGCCGAACTTGCGGTGGATGGGCCAGAACAGCAGCTTGCCCAGGTTCACCCCGCTGCGGTTGCGCAGCTCGGCGTTGGTGCTCATCAGGGCCTCGATGGCCTGCTCCACCACCGGCGGCCGCTCGGCCAGCTCCTGGGTGATCTTGCGGTGCAAGAGCTGCCACAGCGCGGGCACGCCGATCATCGCGGTGATCCGCCCGGTCTCGAAGACCTCGCCCAGCCGGTCGGCGGTGAGATCGTCGATGTAGGTGATCTCCGCGCCCTGCTGGAACGGGGTGAGGAAGCCGGCGGCGAACTCGAAGGTGTGGTGCAGCGGCAGCACCGAGAGCAGCCCGTCTCCCACCCCCAGGTCGAAGGCGCCGGCCAGCTTGGCGATCAGCGACGCGAAGTTGCGGTGGGTGAGCATCACCCCCTTGGGCTGTCCGGTGGTCCCGGAGGTGAAGATCAGCGAGGCCACCTCATCCGCCGACGCCATCTTCCTCACCGGGCCGATCTGATCCGGGAAGGACGTGTCCCCGGCCATCGCCTGGGCCAACGAGTCGATCCGGCAGGCCAGCTTCTCATTCTCCAGCAGCTGGGCCAGGCCCGGGTGCTCGGTGTGGGCCTGCTCGCTGACCAGACAGATCTTCGCCTCGCTGCGGCGGGCGATGTTCAGCACCTCCGCCTCGCTCAGCGCCGGATCCACCGGGACCACGGTGGCGCCCGCGCGCAGGATCCCGAAGTAGCTGATCCCCCACTCCGGGCGGTTCTCGGAGAGCAGGATCACCCGCTCGCCCTGCTTGACCCCGGCCTTGAGCAGGTAGGACGCCACCCGCGCCGCGTAGCGATCCACCTGACCGTAGGTGAAGCGCTCCTCCCGCTCCCCCTCCCACATCCGGAACGCCACCCGGTGCCGGTAGTTCTCCACCGAGGCCTCGAACAGCTCCAGCAGATCGCGGTGGGCGTGGATCACCTTGCGCCGCTGGGTCTCCTCCTCCAGGCCGGGGAACACCCACTTCTCCAGCCCGGGGAGGTGGACCTTGAGGAAGTACTCCCGCCAGTCCAGCTTGTCCGGATCCCAGGGGATCTTGGCCCGATCCTCGGGCGCCATGTTCTCGTACAGGGACCGGGTGTTGTCGCAGCGGTAGACGAACCGGTTCTCCCAGATGAAGGGCAAGAACAGGTCGATCAGCATCGTCAGCGAGGTGGCCTGCTCCTCCACGTCGGTCAGCTTGTCCTGGGTCTTCTCCAAGAACGCGGTGAGGGAGGGGGCGCCCCAGGTAGGCTTGACCTCGTCGATCACCTCCTTGATCTTCTTGGCTCCCCGCAGGAAGAACGGAGCGGAGGTGGACTGGAAGAGGGTGTTGCTGACCGCCACCGGTTCGATGCGGGACTTGACCTCGTTCCACAGCTTGGACCCGCTGGTCTTGTTGCGGAAGAACTTGCGGCGGTACAGACCCACCAGCTCCACCGAGCGGGCGGCGATGAAGGGCATCGAGTCGCCGGTGGCCTGCTGGTAGACGCGGCGCTCGCTGACCACCAACTGGCGGGCGGTGATCGCGATCAGCGAACCGGCCACCATGTCCACCGGGATGATGTCCAGGATCGACTTGAACCCGGCGGGGATCTGCCGCTGACCCTTGAGGCCGGCGAAGGCCAGCGGGGCGGAGGTGGTGAAGCCCTCGTTCCAGCCGGGGAAGGGGAAGCGCAGCGCGCTCTCCACCACCGAGGGCCGGACGATCGCGTAGCGCAGGCCCGGGGTCTTGGCCATCACCTGCTCGCCCAGGGACTTGGTGTAGGTATAGGTGTTGGGCCAGCCCCAGTGGCGGGCGCGCTCCATCCCCGCCTCCACCAGCTGGGTGGTCAGCCACAGCTTGCGCTCCCGGCCCACCGCCAGCCGCAGGGTCTTCTCGTCCTCCGGATCCCGTCCCTCCGCGGTCAGCCGGTCCAGGGCGCGCTTGCGGAAGGTGGAGGTCAGCGCCTTGTCGTCCGCCTGCTCGCGCAGCCGGGCCACGATCTTCTTGGCGTCCTCCAGCTCCTGCTCCAGGGAGAAGTCGCGCGGGTCCAGCTCGTCCTTCTTGGGGAAGTAGCCGACCACCTCCTCGTCCTCGAAGATCAGCCCGCTCTTGGAGCCGGCCACGAAGGCGGTGGACATGTGCACCAGCGGCACGTCCCACTCCAGGCAGGTGGCCACCGTGTTCTGCACCCCGTAGGTGTTGACGTTGAGGCCCACCTCCAGGGACGGGTTGAAGGACACCAACCCGGCGCAGTTGACCACCACGTCCACCTTGCCCTTCAGCTCCTTGACCTGCTCGTCGGTCAGGCCCATCCAGGGATCGGTGATGTCCCCGTCCAGGACCACGAACTTCTGGTGGTAGTAGGCGGTGGCGCCTTCCTCACCCAGGCGATCCCGGATCGGCTGGAACGGCTCGCTGGTGACGATCTTCTCGTGGAAGCGGTGTTCGGCGGAGACGGCCGAGCCCTTCCGCACCAGCACGTAGATCTTGTCCAGCACGTCGCCATACCGGTGCAGCAGCATGGACAGCGAGACCTTGCCGACAAACCCGGTGGCACCCGAAAAAAGGATGCGCTTCCCGGTCAGGATCTGGGTGACGTTGAACTCGGCCATCGAGGCGCCCCCTTTAGCCCAGGGGCGCCGGGTAGGGAATCGCCGATCAGACCGTCTGGGCGGCGAGAATCCCGTACAGGGCCCGGGCCTGGGCCTGGATCTCCGGGTCCCCGGTCTCCAGCGCCTGTCCGGCGAACACCCGGGCCCGCGACGGCGAGCTCTTGGCCTGGGCCATGGCCGCCTGGAGGTTCACCCGGGGATGCTGGGGGTGCGCGGCCAGTGCCGGTTCCAGGACCTGCCAGGCCGCCTCGTCCTGCTCGGTGGCCAACAGGAACATCGCCAGATCACAGGCCGGCTCCGGCTCGCCGGGGGCCAGCCGGTGGGCCTGGGTCAGCAGCTGCTGGGCACGGGGCTGATCGCCCTCCATGTCCACCGCCCGGGCCAGGGCGTGGACCACCTGCCAGGAGGCGGGGTCCTTTCTGGCCAGATCCTCGAGGATCGGGATGGCCCTGGAGGCCACCCCGGCAGTCAACAGCGACACCGCCTCCTCGAACTCGCTCTGGTTCGTCATCCAAACCGGCCTTTCGACGCAACTGTTGCATACATCCGACGACAATGCAGCGAGTCTCCCTTTTCGAGGATCCCATGAACGTCCGCAACGACGGTCTCTCCCCCCTCCGAGTCGTGACGCAGCAGGACAAGGCGTCCACCCCCGCTCCGGCGAACACCGTCCGTGGTGGCGCGGTTTCGGCAGATACCTTCGTGGGTGGGGTGGCCAAGCCCCAGGCGGTGGCGGCGGCTCCGGCCGGCGACCACGGCAAGCTGATGAACGAGTACCTGACCGGCGCGCGTCCCCCGCCGGCGGACTTCCAGCAGGTGATGGGCTACACCCCGTACCTGATCCAGACCCCCGGTGGTCCGCGGATGCAGGACCCGGAGGGCGCCGCCTCCTCTCCCGGTGGGATCGGCCCGGTGGAGGACTTCGACAAGATGGCGAAGACCCACGACTACGGGTACGACCTGCTCCGGTACTTCGACCGCAAGGGCACCCCGCTCAAGCCGGAAGCGCGCAAGGCGGCGGACAAGCTGTTCCGCGACGACCTGTTCACCCACGCCAATGGCAAGGACGGGATGGGCGAGCGCTGGAAGTCCCGCACCTGGGCGCAGATCTTCGCCACCGCGGTGGAGCTGAACTCCCGCGTGCAGGGCTACGGCCCTCCGTAGTCGAAACCGAAGTCGTGAAGTGCCGCTGCCGCGCCGATCCGAGAAGGGTCCGCGCGGCAGTCGTGTTTGCGGGCACCGGCCGTCTCCGGGCAGCAGCTCCGGGTGGAGCCCTCTGCTGGCGGCCCCCGGAACCGTCGGGGACGACTACTCCTCGCCCCCGGTCTCCCCATACCGCTTCAACTTGTCGTAGAGGGTCCGCAGCCCGATCCCCAGCCGCTCGGCGGCGCGCTTGCGGTTGCCGCCCTCGGAGGCGATGGCCTGGGTGATCGCCATCCGCTCCAGCTCCTCCAAGGTGACCTCCGGGACCCGGCCCGGCGCGGCCGCGGTGGGGGAGGGTGCGGTGCCCGGCAGCTGCAGGGGCACGCTGTCGATCAGCGGCGAGTCGGAGAGGATCGCCGCGCGCTCTAGCACGTTGCGCAGCTCCCGGACGTTGCCCGGCCAGCGGTGGGCCTGCAGCGCGGCCAGGGCGGAGGGACTCAGCTTGAGTCCCCGCCGTCCCAGCTCCTCGCCGATCCGCTCCAGCAGCCCGGCGGCCAGGGGCGGCAGATCCTCCGGCCGGTCGCGCAGCGGCGGCAGCTGGATCGGGAACACCGCCAGCCGGTGGTAGAGGTCCTCGCGGAACTCGCCCCGGGACATCATCGGGCCCAGGTCGCGGTTGGTGGCCGCCACCCAGCGCACGTCCGCCTCCAGGGTCCGGGTGCCGCCCACCCGCTCGAACCGGCGCTCCTGCAGCACCCGCAGCAGCTTGGTCTGCATCGCCGGGCGCAGCTCGCCGATCTCGTCCAGGAAGAAGGTGCCCCCTTGCGCCAGCTCGATCCGGCCGCGGCGCTGGGCGTTGGCCCCGGTGAAGGCCCCCTTCTCGTGGCCGAACAGCTCGCTCTCCAGCAGGGTCTCGGTGAGCGCCGCGCAGTTGACCGCCACGAACGGGCCCTCGGCACGCTCGCTCCAGGTGTGGACCGCCCGGGCGGCCACCTCCTTGCCGGTCCCGCTCTCCCCCAGCAGCAGCACCGTGGCCTGGGTGGCCGCCACCCGGCGCAGCGCCGCCACCACCGGGAGCATGCTGGGCGCACCCCAGGTCAGGGTCTCCCCCTTGCCCTGTCCCCGGGCGGTGGCCTTGAGGTTCAGCAACGCCCGCCGCTCCAGCGCCCGGGAGGCCACCAGCCGCAGCTCGGCGGGGCTGCCCACCGGCTTGGTCAGGTAGTCGTAGGCGCCGGCCCGCATCGCCGCCACCGCGTTCTCGATCGACCCGTGGGCGGTGAGCATGATCACCTCCGCGTCCGGCTGCTCGGCGCGGACCTTCTGCAACAGCGCCATCCCGTCCATCCCCGGCATCTTCAGATCGGTTAGGATCAGATCGAAGGCCTCCTGGTCCAGCAGCCGGGAGGCGGCCAGTCCATCCGCCGCGGTGAGCACGGTGTGCCCGTCGCGGGCCAGGGCCTCGGCGAGGTAGCTGCGGATCCCCTCCTCGTCGTCCACCACCAACAAGCGCGCCATGGTCACTGCTCCCTGGAAGGGAGGCGCAGCTCGAACTCGGCGCCGCCGGTGTCCCGGTTGCGCGCGAGGATCTGCCCTCCGTGTTGTTCGATGATCCGCCGGGTGATCGCCAACCCCAGGCCGATCCCCTTGATCTTGTGGGTGACGAAGGGCTCGAAGATCCGCGCCTCCTCGCCGGCGGTGATCCCCGGGCCGGTGTCCCGGATGGAGTAGATCACCTCTCCGCCCTCCCAGCGCAGCTGCGCGGTCACCCGGCCTTCGGGCGGGCTGGCCTGCAGCGCGTTGCGGAGCACGTTCTCCAGTGCCTGCTGCACCCGTTCGGGATCCAACCGCGCGGTCTGGACGGCGGCGGGAAGCTGGAGGTCGATCTGCGCCGGACCGGTGGTCTCCGCCGCCGCCCGCAAGATCGCCGCCGGGTCCACCGCCGCGCGACGCAATTCCCCGCTCTTCACGAACAACAGCAGGTCGTTCATCAGCCGCTCCAGCCGCACCGCCTCGGAGACCACCCGGTCCGCCTGGGGGTGAAGCCGCTGATCGCCCTCCACGGTCTCCGCCAGCAACTGGGCGTGGCCCTTGAGGGAGGCCAGCGGGTTTCGCAGCTCGTGCGCCAGCACCGCGGACATCGAACCCAGCGCCGCCAGCCGGCGTCCGTGTTCCAGCTCCTCGCGCATCCTCTCCCGCTGCCCCAGGGTGCGCGAGAGCGCGAAGGCCAGCCCCATCACCCCCAGGCAGGAGAGCGCGGAGACGAAGAACAGGTCCCGCGAACGACGCTGCAACTCCAGCGCGGCCAGCGGCTCGAACTCGTAGACGATCCGTGGCGGGGTGCGCGGGCGATCTCCGCGTTCCTCTCCCTGCGGGCGGCGGCCGAACTGCGGACGGCGGGCCCGGATCCTCCCCACCAGCCGGGCGCGATCCCCCTTGAGGGTCAGCCCTTCGGCCATCCCCTCGCCGTGGGCCTCCCCGGCCGAGGCCAGCTCGGTGTTCGAATCGGAGTACACGGCCACGAAGCGCAGCCCGTCCTCCTGGTGACTGACCAGGAAGGCCTGCAGGTCCTCCGGGCTGGGCGGGAAGTTGATGCCGCCCAGGTTCTGCCAGCCGGAGAGGACGAACACCTCTCCCAGCCCGCGCGCGGTCAGCTCGGAGGCGTCGCGGACGCTGAGGTGGATGAACCAGGTGGAGGCCAGCAGCACCCCGCTCACCACCGCCCCCACCGCCAGCGGCGCCCAGGCCGGGCGGCTCCTCCAGGCGCTCATGGCGAACCCCGCAGTGCGGATTCGGCACCCGGGGTGCGGGGTCCGCATCGGAGCGGGAGGCGCTCTCGGGCGTACCGCAGGCGGTACGCACTGTGCAAAGTGCAAGGTTCCATGAGGGCGGACAGGCAGACGGGGAGCATCGTACGGGCATCTGGTGCAAGCGCGGGGCCCATCTGGGGGCTGGCGGCGGTGTTGCTGGGACTGCTGCCCCTCCAGGCGCTGGGGCAGCAGCCGCCCCGGAACCAGGTCACGCTCCCGGAGGCCATCGAGCGGGCACTGAAGGCCGACCCGCGGGTGGTGCGGGCCCAGGGAGACCGGCGGGTGGCGGCGGCGGCGGAGCGAACCGCCTTCGGCAACTACCTGCCCCGGCTGACGGCCAGCGCCAGCTCCTCGGTCGCCGCCCGCAGCGGGATGGGACTGGGCGCGGGGGTGTCGGTGAACTGGGACCTGTTCACCGGCTTCCGGCGCAGCGCCCAGCGCGAGCAGGCCCAGGCGCAGTCGTCCAGCGCCGAGGCGGGCCTGCGGCTGGACGCGGCCCAGGTGGCGCTGACCGTGGAGCAGACCTTCTATCTGGGCCTGCGGGGCCGCGAGCTGGAGGAGGTGGCGCAGGCCCGGCTCAAGCGCGCCCAGGAGGGACTGGAGGCCGCGCAGCGCAAGGCCCGGGCGGGGGCGGCCACCCGCTCGGACGTGCTGCGGGCGGAGCTGGAGCTGAACACCGCCCAGCAGTCGCTGATCGAGGCGCGCACCGAGCGGGAGAACGCGGCCTTCGCGCTGGGGAGGGCGATCGGCGCCGAGGCCCCGGTGGAGGCGGCCGCCGGGTCGGCCCCGGAGGATGAACCGTTGGACGCCGAGGCGCTGGTGACTGCCCTGGTGCAGTCCGCTCCGGAGGTGGTGGCCGCGGAGGCCGCGGTGCGGACCGCCGGGGCCGGGGTGCAGGTGGCCCGCAGCGGGTACCTGCCGCAGGTGGGACTGGGGGCAGGCTACGACTGGTCCGCCTTCGGCGCCGGCGCGCC
This sequence comes from Myxococcaceae bacterium, assembly GCA_036675345.1. Taxonomy (GTDB): domain Bacteria; phylum Myxococcota; class Myxococcia; order Myxococcales; family Myxococcaceae; genus JALYOC01. Next base: position 157,057 of record JAKFFE010000018.1, on the reverse strand, counting down.
GGTGTTTCCGGGCGTCACCGGGTGGTCGGTGCGGCTGGGGCTGTCCTATCCAATCTTCGATGGGTTCCGGCGGGAGGAGTCGATGGAGCGGGCCCGGGTGCAGGAGACCGTGGCCTCCGCCACCCTGGCGGACACCCGCCGCGGGGTGCGCTCGGACGCCGAACAGCTGCTGGGGACGTTGCGGCTGGCCCAGCAGCGGATCGCGCTGGCCCAGAAGTCGGTGGAGGTGGCGGCGGAGGATCTGCGGGTGCAGCAGGAACGCTACCGGCTGGGGGTGACCACCATGCTGGACCTGTTGGCCTCCCAGGCCAGCGTGGTGGAGGCGCAGACCAACCAGGTGGGCGCGCGCTTCGACTACCGGCTGGCCCGCGCCGAGCTGCAGGCGATGGCGGGGAGGAACCGATGAACACCCCGGAGGCCGCGGCGCCGGTGATCTCGGTGCGGGGACTGACCAAGGAGTTCAAGATGGGGCAGGAGGTGGTGCGCGCGCTCAAGGGGGTGAACCTGGATCTCCAGCGCGGCGAGTACGTGGCGATGATGGGCCCGTCCGGCTCCGGGAAGTCCACCTTCATGAACGTGATCGGCTGCCTGGATACCGCCACCGCCGGGGACTACTCGCTCAACGGTCACCCGGTGGCCGGGCTGGACGAGGACGCGCTGGCCCGGATCCGCAACCGGGAGATCGGCTTCGTGTTCCAGAGCTTCAACCTGCTGCCCCGGTCCACCGCGCTGGAGAACGTGCAGCTGCCGCTGGCCTACGCCCGGGTGCCGCGCAAGCAGCGCCGGGAGCGGGCGGCGCAGATGCTGGAGCGGGTGGGGCTGGGAGAGCGGATGGACCACAAGCCCAGCGAGCTCTCCGGCGGTCAGCGGCAACGGGTGGCGATCGCCCGGGCGCTGGTGACCCAGCCGGCGCTGCTGCTGGCGGACGAACCCACCGGGGCGCTGGACACCCGGACCGGGGAAGAGGTGATGGCCTTGTTCGCGGAGCTGCATTCGCAGGGACAGACGGTGCTGATGGTGACCCACGAGCCGGACATCGCCGCCCAGGCGCGGCGGGTGATCTACCTGCGGGACGGGGTGATCGAACGGGATGAACTCAACGCAGTGCGCGGGATGACGGGAGGTCGGTCGTGAGGAAGTGGATCGCCGTGGGGGTGGGGGTGGTGCTGCTGGGCGCGCTGGCGCTGTGGTTCTTCCTGGGCCGGGGCGCGAAGGCTCCGCCCACCAGCGCGCTGTCCACCGCCACAGCGGATCGCCGCGACCTGGAGGTGACCGCGGAGGCGGCCGGGCTGGTGGAGCCGGTGCGGGTGGTGGAGGTGAAGTCCAAGGCCTCCGGCGAGGTGCTGCGGGTGCTGGTGGAGACCGGGGACCGGGTGGAGCAGGGCGCGCTGCTGGCGGAGATCGATCCCCGGGACGTGCAGAGTTCGCTGGAGCAGGCGCAGGCGGATCTGCAGTCGGCGCGGGTGACCGCGCAGGTGACCGAGGCCCACCGGGTGCGGATGGAGACCCTCAAGGCCAGCGCCACCGTGACCCAGCAGGAGTACGAGTCGGCGGTGCAGGGCGCGGCGGCCGCCCGGGCGGCGGTGGTGCGCAATGAGACCTCGGTGCGGCTGGCCAGGGAGCGCCGGGGGGACGTGACCATCCGCGCGCCGATCTCCGGGACGGTGCTCTCGCGCAGCGTGGAGGAGGGGCAGATCATCGCCTCCGCCACCTCCAACGTCTCCGGCGGGACCGCGCTGTTCCAGATGGCGGATCTCTCCGAGATGCAGGTGCGGGCCAAGGTGGACGAGAGCGACATCGGCAGCATCTCGGTCGGGCAGCAGGCCCGGGTGACCGTGGAGGCGCACCCGGGAAAGACCTTCGCGGGCCGGGTGGCCAAGGTGGAACCGCAGGCGGTGGTGGAGCAGAACATCACCCTGTTCCCGGTGCTGGTGCGGCTGGACAACAAGCAGGGGCTGCTCCGCCCGGGGATGAACGGGGAGGTGGAGGTGGAGATCGCCCGGCGCTCGGAGGTGATCACCGTCCCCAGCACCGCGGTGGTGGCCGCCCGGGACGCGGCCTCCGCCGCCCAGGCGCTGGGGCTGCAGCCGGACGCGGTCCGGGGGTTGCTGCGCGGAGGAGGGCGCGGCGCACGCGCGGAGTCCGGGAGCGAGGGCGGCGATCAGGCAAGCGGCGCGGACGGGGCGGGGACGGGCGTCCAGGGCACTCCGGGCGCGGGGCCGAACCTGCCTGCGGCGCAGGGGAAGAGCGGCCGCTCCGGAACCGTTCCTGCCCAGGCGGCGGGGGCCTTGTCGGACGCCGACCCGCCGGACGTCTGTCGTGCGCTGCGCGAGCAGATCCGGGCCGCCGGCGGGGTGGACGGGCTGAGCGAAGAACAACGGGCGCAGGCCCAGGCCTGCCGCGAGCAGCGCGCCTCCGGAGGCGCCGGGGTCCAGCCGGGTCAAGACGCGGCGGGCAGGCGCGGGCTGGTGTTCGTGCAGACGCCCACCGGCCCCGAGCCTCGCGCGGTGACCCTGGGGCTGAGCGACTGGGAGAACACCGAGGTGATCGAGGGCCTGGCCGAAGGCGAACAGGTGGTGCTGGTCTCGGTGGTGCAGATGAAGAACCAGCAGCAGCAGTCTTCGGAGCGGATGCGCCAGCGGATGGGCGGAGGGCTGGTTCCCGGCGCGGGTGGCGGTGGTGGACGCGGCGGGAGGGGGCGATGAACTTCGGGGAGATCGTGCTCAGCGCCTTCGAGGCGATCGTGGCCAACAAGCTGCGGTCGCTGCTCACCGCGCTGGGGGTGATCATCGGCATCGCGGCGGTGATCGCGATGATGGCCCTGGGGGCGGGGGCCCAGAAGTCGGTGTCCGATCGGCTCAAGGGGCTGGGCACCAACGTGCTCACCGTCCGCCCCGGTCAGGCCTTCTCCGGAGGGCTGGGAGGCCAGGCCGCGCTGACCGTGGACGACGCCGAGGCCCTGGCCGATTCCCCGGTGGCCATCGCCGCGGTGGCTCCGGAAATGGAGACCCGGCTGCAGGTGGAGAAGGGGACCAAGAACGCCAACCTCTCCATCGTCGGGACCTGGCCCAGCTACTTCGAGGTGAACAACCACCAGCTGGCCTCGGGGCGGCTGTTCACCGAGGCCGAGGACCGCGGCCGACGCCGGGTGGTGGTGCTGGGCGCCCTGGTGGGGCAGCAGCTGGGGACCGACTCCCAGGCCCTGCTGGGCCAGGAGATCCGGATCCGCGGGATCACCTTCGAGGTGGTGGGGGTGATGGCGGAGAAGGGCGCGCAGGGGTTCAGCAACCCGGACGAGAGCCTCTACCTCCCGCTGGCCACCGCGCAGCTGCGGCTGATCGGCCAGGACCGGATCCGCTCGATCGCGGTGCAGGCGGCCTCCGACGGGCAGATGACCGAGGCGATGGCGGAGATCGATCGCAAGCTGCGGCGCGAGCACCGGCTCCGCCCCGGCGCGGAGGCGGACTTCAACATCCGCGATCAGGCCTCGTTGCTGAGCACCTTCCAGGAGACCGCGGAGACGTTCTCCTTCCTGCTCGCCGGGATTGCCGCCATCTCGCTGATCGTGGGCGGGATCGGGATCATGAACATCATGCTGGTCTCGGTCACCGAACGGACCCGGGAGATCGGACTGCGCAAGGCGCTGGGCGCCCGGCCCTCGGACATCCTCCAGCAGTTCTTGATCGAATCGCTGGTGCTCTGCTCCGCCGGGGGGGTGCTGGGGATCGCCGTCGGGGTCGGCGGTTCGCTGCTGCTGCAGAACCTGGCCGGCTGGTCGGTGGAGGTCTCGATCCAGTCGGTGATGCTGGCCTTCATCTTCGCCGCCACGGTGGGAGTCACTTTCGGGCTGTGGCCCGCCAAGCGCGCGGCGTCTTTGTCGCCGATCGAGGCCCTGCGGTACGAGTAGCGGGGACCGACAGGTCATCGGGTCGGCGCGGGTCTCGTCCGGGTGAGCAGGCATCGCTCTCGCGGACCAGGCGGACCGTTGCGATGCGAGGGGACGCGGTGGCCGGGCGACCGCGTGACGAAAGGATGGCCCGGTCAGCGGCGGGTTCACGCGCGGACTACACTGTGGCGGTGGGTGCCCCCAAGCACACAGCACCGGCCGCTCCGCCATCGACCATCGCTCCGGCCGACCGGGTGGTGTTCGGCCAGTCCTTCGAGACCCTCCTCCGGGCGTGTGGTGATCCGCCGAAGCCGGAGGTCCTGGCCGCCTTTCGTGAAGCCGGGGTCGATCTGGACCGGCTCCAGGTGGCCTATCCGCTGGCGGCACACCTCTCGGTGCTGGGGAAGGTGCGGCAGTTTCTCTATCCCTCCCTGAGCGACGACGAAGCCTTCTTTCGCCTCGGCCGCGCCTTCATCGAACGTTACGAGACCACCCTGATGGGCCGCGCCCTGCTGCGCATGCTTCCGGTGCTGGGCACCCGTCGGGTGATCGGCCGGCTGACCCAGTCGTTCCGCTCGGCGACCAACTACGTCGAAGCCGCCGCCGAAGAGCGGGGCCGGGGCCACTTCGAGATCCGCATCCGCCCGGTCCGCAACCCGGGATTCTACCGGGGCATCCTCACCGCCGGGCTTGAAGTCGCCGGGGCGAAGAATCTCGAGATCCAACTCCTCCAGGTGGAGGGTGAGGAGATCTCCCTCGACGTGCGCTGGAGGGAGTAGGCGGGCGGCGTCTTCACTTGATTCGATGGGCGGGAGGGGCGAGCGGGTTGCGCTTGCGGTGGAGGGGAGGTGGCGCCAGGCTTCTTGCACTCGAGGGGGGATCTCGTGCGCAGCGTCAGACATCCCCCCTCGAGTGCAAGAACCCTCAGGGAGGGTCTCGATGGCAGTGGTGACAGCCTCCTCTGTCGGCCTGAGTCCGCAACAGCTCAGAGAGCAACTCAAGGCGGGGCGACTGCGCGAGATCTTCCCCGGGGTCTACTGGTCTGGACCCAAGCAACCGTTGTTCCGAACCCGCTGCCAAGCAGCGCTGTTGTGGGCCGGACCGGATGCGGTGCTGAGCGGGACCAGCGCAGCCATCCTCCACAACCTGGACGGCGAGTGGTCGACCCAGGTGATCAGCCTGACCCTTCCCCCCGGACAGTTTGGGGAACACCCGGAGGTCAAGGTCCACCGCACCCAGCTGGTGCCAGCAGCCATGACCCAGGTGGAGGGGATGCGCTGCACCACCGTCGAGCGAACCGTGGTCGACCTGGCCGCCACTACCGACGAGGAAAACCTGGCGATTGCGTTCGAGAGCGCCTGGCGGCGTGACCCCTTGTTCACCGAGACGATGCGAGGGTGGTTGCCGCTGAGGGAGGGCGCTCGGGGAACCGGACGGCTGCAGGCGGCGCTCAAGGACACCGATCGTCGCCGGCGCCCGCTGCGCAGCGCCCTGGAGGTCAAGCTGTGGCGTTTCCTCCGGGAGCATCGCTTTCCCGTACCCGAGCCGGACTACACCGTGTTCGACAACCAGGGGGCGATGGTGATCGACTTTGCCTATCCCCGCCGGGGCCTGGCTTTGGAGGCGGATGGCTACACCGCCCATGGGGGACGCAAGGAGGTCTTCGACCACGACGCCCGCCGACGGTCGCGCCTGGCTGCGCTGGGCTACGTGCACCTGAGCGTCACCCACGACCAGCTCAAGAACGGTCGCGCGGAGCTCAAGCTGAGGCTGCGGACCGCCTTCAAGCGGCACCCGGCCTCCCGCGCGCGCCCCCTCTATGAAGAGGTGGTGGACCCCCGGGTGGATCCCGACGAGTAGAGTGCGGCGATGTCCCAGAACGAGCGCGGTCTCTACGAGGCCCTGGTCACCGAAGCGCTGGAGGCGCAGCTCAACGGGCTGAGCGGCCAGCTGGAGGTGACCCGGTCCGGACTGCATGAGGCGGAGGCGGCGGACCGGATCGCGCTGCACCTCTCCCGGATCGTCGAGCGCGCGGTGGCCTCCCTGGATCGGAAGAACCGGGTGGCGGTCGGGACGGCGCTGGCCCGACAGTTGGTGGAGGTGGTGGTGGGCACCACCGACGCGAAGGCGCTGTTTGCCGAGCGACCGGTGGAGGCGGGCACCGTGCTCCGGAGCATCCTCGGCAGACTCCCTGACGGGAGCGCCGAACAGCTCACCGCGCCGTTGATCCCGCTGCTGGACACCACCCTGCTGACCAATGCGCCGGGCGAGCCGCGCATGGGCAACCAGGTCCTGGCGGAGATCCATTCGGCGGACGGCATCGACCTGGTGATGGCCTTCATCCGCCGCAGCGGGATCTCCCCGATGCTGGAGGCGCTGCGCGTCCACTGCGCCGCCGGGCGCGCGTTGCGGGTCCTGACCACCACCTACACCGGCTCGACCGAGGGGAGGGCCCTGGATGCGCTCCGTGCACTCGGCGCGGAGGTCCGGATCTCCTACGACCAGAGCAGCACCCGCCTTCACGCCAAGGCCTGGCACTTCCATCGTCGGTCCGGATACTCGACCGCGTACATCGGCTCCTCGAACCTGACCCACTCCGCGCAGGTCAGTGGTCTGGAGTGGAATGTGCGCGCCTCCAGCGCCCGCAACCCCAGCGTGGTGGAGAAGGTGGCCGCGGTCTTCGAGAGCTACTGGAACAGCGGCGACTTCGTTCCCTACGACCCCGAGGAGTTCCTGGCCCGCACCGGGTCGGACGGTGGGTCCCTCCAACTGCCGTTCAGTCCGATCGAGCTGCGGCCGGAGCCGTTCCAGGAGCGGCTGCTGGAGCAGATCGCGCTGTCCCGGGCCAGCGGGCACCACCGAAATCTACTGGTGTCCGCCACCGGGACCGGCAAGACGGTGATGGCCGCCCTGGACTACGCCAACCTCCGGGAGCGCCTCCCCCGGGCCCGGCTGCTCTTCGTCGCCCACCGGGAGGAGATCCTCACCCAGACGGTGGCCACCTTCCGGCACGCGCTGCGCGACTACGCCTTCGGAGAGCTTTGGGTGGGCGGGGCGCGGCCCAGACACTTCGAGCACGTCTTCGCCTCCATCCAGAGCCTCCATACCGCCGGGCTGGAGCACCTGGCCCCGGAGCATTTCGACGTGGTGGTGATCGACGAGTTCCACCACGCCGCGGCCTCCACCTACCGCCAGCTGCTCGAGCACCTGCGCCCGGTGGAGCTGCTGGGGCTCACCGCCACCCCGGAGCGCAGCGATGGGCTCCCGGTGCTGGACCTGTTCGACGGGCGGATCGCCGCCGAGCTTCGGTTGTGGGATGCGATCGACCAGCACCGCCTGGTCCCCTTCTCCTACTTTGGAATCCATGACGGTTTGGACCTGCGCCAGCTCCCGTGGAAGCGGGGCCGCGGTTACGAGGTGGAGGGGCTCTCCAACCTGCTCACCGGCAACGACGCCTGGGTCCGGCTGGTGCTTCAGGAGGTGCACCGGCGGGTAGACGATCTCACCCGGATGCGGGCCCTGGGGTTCTGCGTCAGCGTCGAGCATGCGCGCTTCATGGCCCGGCGCTTCACCGAGGCGGGAATCCCCTCCATCGCTGTCTGGTCCGACACTCCCGAGGACCAGCGACGGCAGGCGCTGCGGGATCTCGCCGAGCGGCGGGTGAAGGTGGTGTTCTCGGTGGACCTGTTCAACGAAGGGGTGGACGTCCCGGCGGTGGACACGCTGCTGCTGCTCCGACCCACCGACAGCCCAACCCTGTTCCTCCAGCAGCTGGGGCGCGGGCTGCGTCGCCACCCCTCGAAGTCGGTGTGCACCGTGCTGGACTTCGTTGGGCACCAGCGCTCCGAGTTCCGCTTCGACCGACGGCTGCGCGCGCTGCTCGGGGGATCCCGGAGCGAGGTCGCCACCCAGGTCGAGCAGGGCTTCCCGTTCCTGCCCGCCGGCTGTCACCTGGAGCTGGACCGGGTGGCGACCGAGATCGTCCTTCAGAGCATCCGCAACGCCGTCCCGACGCACTGGACCGCCAAGGCCGACGAGCTGCGGGCCTACGCCCGGACCGCGGAGTCCGTCTCTTTGGGGGGCTATCTGGACGCGACCGGGCTGGAGTTGGAGGACGTCTACGCAGGCAAGAAGAGCTGGTCGGAGCTCCGCGAGGCGGCGGGGCTACCGACGCTGGCCTCCGGGCCCCAGGAGTCCACGCTCCGGCGCGCCTGCGGCCGCCTGCTCCACATCGACGATCCGGCACGGATCGAAGCGTACCGCCGGCTGCTCCTTCCGAAGTCCCCGCCCGAACTCCAGGCGCTGACGATGGCCGAGCGTCGACTGCTCCGGATGGTGGTGGCCTCGGTGGTGGACAAGGCGGTGGGGAACCGAAGTTCGCTGGAGGAGGGGTGCGAGCTGCTGTGGGCGCATCCCCAGGTGCGGGAGGAGCTGGTGGGGCTCCTGGAGCTGCTGGGCCAGCGGATCTCCCACCTGCCGGTGGCGCTGCTGGCCCATCCCGAGGTGCCCCTGGCGGTCCACGCCCGCTACACCCGCCTGGAGATCCTCGCCGCCTTTGGAGTGGGGGAGGGCGCCAGGGTCGCCCCCTGGCAGACCGGCGTGTACTGGGCCCGGGAGGCGAAGGCGGATCTGCTCGCCTTCACGCTCGACAAGACCAGCGGCCACTTCTCGCCCACCACGAGATACCGCGACTACGCGATCAGTCGGGACCTGGTGCACTGGGAGAGTCAGTCGGTCACCCGCGCCCAGAGCGAGACCGGACAGCGTTACCAGCACCACGTCCGACTGGGCTCCAGCGTGATGCTGTTTGGACGGCAGAAGACCGATGACCGCGCCTTCTACTTCCTGGGACCCGCGACCTACGTGAAGCACGAGTCCGAGCTGCCGATGGCGGTGACCTGGCGGCTGGAGCATCCGTTACCCGGGGACCTCTTCGCCGGCTTTGCCGCCGCGGTCGCCTAGCGCCGGGCACTTCTTGCACTCGAAGGGGGATCTCCTGCGCAGCGTCATCCATCCCCCCTCGAGTGCAAGAAGCCGGAGGTGATGGGCCGCTCAGGCCTCGCCCACCGGGACCGGCTGCGGCGCCGCCTTGCCGCGGCTGACCCAGTATCCAAACGCCGCGGCGGTGAGGAACATGATCACGCTGTAGACTGCGGGCGGAATCGACATCGCGGTGTTGTTGAGCAGGGACGGACTGGACGCGATGGCGATCGCCAGCGTCCCGTTGTGGATCCCGATCTCCATCCCGATCGCCACTGCCTGCGGGCGGCCCAACCGGACCAGGCGGGGGACGAAGTAGCCCACCCCCAGGCTGACCAGGTTGAACACCAGCGCCGCCAGGCCGACCTCGGTGAAGTAGCGGACCAGGTTGTGCCGTTCGCCGATCGCGGTGGCGATCACGATCAGCACCAGGAACAGCGCCGAGAGCCCCTTCACCGGCCGCTCCAGCCGGGCGGCCAGCGCGGGGAGCTTCTTCCTCAGCACCATCCCGATCGAGACTGGCCCCAGCACCACCGCGAAGATCTGCAGCGTCTTGCCGAACTGCAGCGGGATCGCCGTCTGGTCACCCAGGAAGTAGACCAGGGAGAAGTTGACGATCAGCGGAAGGGTGAACACCGAGAGCAGGCTGTTGACCGCGGTCAGGGTGAGGTTCAGCGCCACGTCCCCGCCCGCCAGGTGGCTGTAGAGGTTGGCGGTGGCACCGCCGGGTGAGGCGGCCAGCAGCATCATCCCCACCGCCAGCACCGGGGGCAGGCCGAACCCCTTCACCACCGCCAGGCAGAAGAGGGGCAGCAGCACCATCTGACAGACCAGCGCCACCACCACCGCCCGGGGGTACTTGGCCACCCGGGTGAAGTCGGCCAGGGATAACGACAGCCCCAGCCCGAGCATGACCACGCCCAGGCCCAATGGCAGGAACACCGCGAGCAACACCGTGGATTGCATGTGGACTCCCCTCAGCGGACCAGCCTACCGCGTCGGAGCGTCGGAGCGTCGGAGCGTCGGAGCGTCGGAGCGTCGGCGGGCCCCGCAAAGCAAACGGCCGGGCCGGCATCGCTGCCAGTCCCGGCCGTCGGTCCCGCGGGTCCTTACAGCTTCACATCCGTCTGCAGGATGGGCGGGATGTGGACCATGGAGATCGAGGCATTGCGGCCCATGAACCCCCGGGCCTCCTCGATCGCCTCGGAGAGGGTGTCGGTGCGGTCCCAGCCCAGCATCTGGGGCACGTGGTTGTTCTCCGCGCCGGCCACGATCACCTTGCCGCAGTGCTGGCGGCCGTTCTCGCCCCAGTACCACATGTAGAAGGGGTGGGCGCCGTGGTAGGCGTTCCCCTTCCGGTACAGGTGCACGTAGCTGGGGTTCTTGGCGAACTCCTTCTCGTACTTGTGCTCCAGCTTCATCGCGTCCCGGGTCTCCGGGAGCAGGCGGTTGAAGAACTCGATGTAGCTGGGGTGGTGGTCCGGATCGAACTCGTCATAGGCGGGGTGGGTGACGATGATCACCCCGCCCTTCTTGACCAGCGGGACCCCGCGGTTGAGGTTGAACAGGTACCCCAGCGTCATCACCTGCAGCAGCAGCGGGTTGAGGATGGAGTTCACGTTGTAGGGCGAGATGTGGGTCATCCCGAAGATGACGATGTCGCTCTGCCCCTGCACCGGCACCGAGTACTGCTTCCAGCACAGCTCCAGGGTCTTGGCGTGGGTGGGCTCGGTGGCTCCGGCGAACACCCCGATCACCCCGTACGGCGCGGGGATGGAGTGGAACAGCTTGCGCTTCATCGGCCGCGGCATGTTCTTCAAGGTGAACTGCAGCGCCTTGAGCTTGAGCCGGTCGGTCTCGGTGAAGTCCTCCTCCTGCTTGAGGCCCAGGAACTCCATCCCGTTCCCGAACATCTTGGTGTTGAGCACGGTCTCGATGTGGAAGACCTTCAGGTGCTTGTCGATCACCCGGCCGATCCGCTCGGTGCTCTTGTGCAGCTGCGACCGGGAGGGCTCCATGTAGGAGTCGGACTCGCGGATGGTCTTCGGGTTGTGGTGCGCCCGCAGCGAGTCGTAGTTCGCCAGCCCGGTGCCCACCGACTTGTGGCCGCCGTCCATCGGGACCAGGTTGATGTTGATGTAGATCAGCAGGTCCGACTCGGCGGCGCGGCGGTTCACCGCCACCACCTCGTTCTGGGAGGTCCGCTCCAGCTCCACCATCCCGTCCGGATCCTCGGCGTCATGGTTGTAGAACCGGTCCGGGTGGAAGGCGTCGAAGATCTTCTCTCCGACCATCCGCTTCATCTCCCCGTCGGTCATCCGCCGGTGCAGCGCGTTGGCGACGATGATGTGCACGTCGTCCACCCCGGAGTCGCCCAGCAGCTCCAGCACGATCTCCAGCACCCGCTGACGGATGTCCGGGGTGACCATCGGCGGCAGCGGCAGCGAGATGTCGTCCACCGCGATGGTGACCTTCATCCCCGGGCGGAGCAGCGCGTGCAGCGGGTCCATCCCCTCCGGGTGGTTGATCGCCCAACGGATGGCGGCCTTGTCGTTGGGGACCGGCTCCAGCGGCGGGCGCGGGTAGATCACCCGGGTGCCCACCGGCAGGTTCTCGGTGAGGATGTCCTCGCCGGAGAAGATGACCCGCGGAGGCGAGCCCTTCTCGGTGATGACGATGTGCGACTCCTCGTCGTACAGCTTCTTGAGCGTCTTCAAAGGGCGCATGGTCTTAGGTCAGGTCGAGGATTGGCCAGTTGTAGGCGCGCGCCAGGGAGCGCAGCCTCACATCCGGGTTCACGGCGGTGGGCCGGCCGACGATGGCCAGCATCGGGTAGTCGGAGCCGCTGTCCGAATACGCGTAGGACTTGTCCAGGGCCAGCTGGTGCTTCACGCAGTAGTCGCGGATGGCGTTGGCCTTGTACGCCCCCTCGATGATCGGAGGGATCACCTTCCCGGTGGCCACCCCGCCCACGTACTGCATCTTGTTGGCGATCAGCTCGTCCGCGCCCAGGTAGTTGGCCAACGGGCGCATGGTGAAGTCCAGCGCGCCGGTGACCAGGACGATCTTGCACCCGTCGCGGCGGGCCTCGTCGATCAGGTCCTTGGCCTGGGGGAAGATGGCGTCCTTGAGCACGTCCTCGAAGAGATCCTCGGCCAGGGTCACCAGCCGGTCCTCGGTGAGGCCCGCGTAGTAGCGGTAGAAGAACTCGTTGAACACCTTGCGGTTGAGCGTATCCAGCACGCCGAACAGCGGGAGCGACGCGGTCATCGCCAGTGTCCGGCCTGCGATCCCCATCAGGGATCCGCGGTTCATGGCGTAATAGGCATACGCATGCACCACGTTGGTTCGGACCAGCGTGCCGTCGACGTCGTAGAAGGCGGCCTTGGTAAATTGCACGGCGTGGCTGACTACCCCGGAGGCGGCTTTGGGTCTAGCGAAGCCTCGTTTCCGGCCCTCCCCCGAGGGGATTGCAAGGAAATTCCTCCCGTTCTCCCTCTGACGGCGCAGCTCCCCCAGAGGGGAATTTGCTCATGGGGGGATGGATTTCCTCTCTGCCCGTGCTACGCAACGCAGGCCTGAGGCTTCGACCGAAGCCACGCAACGTCCCCTGGAGGGGAGGAGACTCAAGAAGAATGGCCGCCAAGAAGACCGCTGCGAAGAAGCCCGCTGCTCCTGCCAAGAAGCCTGCCGCGAAGAAGCCTGCCGCCGCCGCCAAGCGCAAGCCGAACGCTGCATTCATGAAGGAAATGACCCCCTCGCCGGTGCTGGCCGAGGTTGTCGGCGCCAAGCCGCTGCCCCGCACCGAGGTCGTGAAGAAGCTGTGGGCCTACATCCGCAAGAACAATCTCCAGGATCCCAAGGAGAAGCGGATGATCAACGCCGACGACAAGCTGAAGGCCGTGTTCGGTGGCAAGAAGCAGGTCTCGATGTTCGAGATGACCAAGCTGGTCAACAAGCAGCTGAGCTAGTCGTTTCGCGGAGCGCCCGCGCTCCTTGAGACAGAAGGCCCGCCCTCAACCGGCGGGCCTTCGACTTTTCCGGCTCCGGGAAATGAACGTTGGCTGGTCGTCTCCCCCGCGTCTTCCCCGGTGCCTTTGCGCTGCCCGGTCCCTAAACAAGGGGCCATGTCTCAACCCGACCCGCAGGCGCTGGCCGACTCGTTGTTCTCGCAGGTCCGTGAGGAGCTGCTGCAGGCCGCCCGCCAGACCCCGCTGTCCTGTTACCGGGTCCAGCTGAACAAGGACTTCCGCTTCCAGGACGCCCAGGCCCAGGTCCCCTACCTGGACCGGCTGGGGATCACCGACCTCTACTCCTCCCCCTGTCTGAAGGCCGTCCCCGGCAGCAACCACGGCTACGACGTGCTGGACCACCTGGAGATCAACCCGGAGATCGGGACCGACGCCGAACACCAGGCGCTCTCGGACGCCCTGCGCGCGCGGGGGATGGGGCAGGTGCTGGACGTGGTCCCCAACCACATGGGGATCGACGGGGAGAACCGGCTGTGGCTGGACGTGCTGGAGAACGGCCCCTCCTCGCTCTACGCCAAGTACTTCGACGTGGACTGGAACCCGGTGAAGGGCGAGCTGCGGGACAAGGTGCTGTTGCCGGTGCTGGGGGATCAGTACGGCAAGGTGCTGGAGAACGGCGAGCTGCAGCTGGAGTTCGACCCGGCGGGCGGCGCCTTCGGCCTCCGCTACTGGGACCGGCGGTTCCCGCTGGCTCCCCGCCAGTACCACCACCTGCTGTCCCACCAGCTTCCGGAGCTGGCGGCGGTGCTGGGGGAGGAGCACGACGACTACCTGGAGCTGCTCTCGATCCTCACCGCGCTGGAGCACCTGCCGCCCCGCACCGAGACCGAGCGACTCAAGCGGGTGGAGCGGAACCGGGAGAAGCAGGTGATCAAGCGGCGGCTGGCGCTGCTGGTCTCCCGCAACGCGGAGGTCTTGCGGCACCTGCAGAAGAACGTGACCGTGTTCAACGGCCAGCAGGGGGATCCGCGCAGCTTCGACCGGCTGGACGAGCTGCTGGAGCACTGCAGCTACCGACTGGCGCACTGGCGGGTGGCGGGGGAGGAGATCAACTACCGCCGTTTCTTCGACATCAACGGGCTGGCGGCGATCCGGGTGGAGGACCCGGAGGTGTTCGAACACGCGCACCGGCTGATCTTCCGCTTCCTCCGTCAGGGGCGGATCACCGGGCTGCGGATCGATCACCCGGACGGGCTGTTCGATCCCACCGCCTACTTCCTGAACCTGCAGGAGCAGCATCTGGTGGAGCGGACCCGGGCCCGGGCGGAGGCCACCGGGGTGGATCCCCGGCTGTGGCCGCAGCTGGAGGGGCGGCTGCGGCAGCGGTTCCAGGAGGAGCTGGCCGCCGACCCGGAGGGGGTGCTGCGGCGGTCGCTGTACGTGGTGGTGGAGAAGATCCAGGGAGGCCGGGAGCGGATCCCGGAGGACTGGGCGGTGCACGGGACGGTGGGGTACCGCTTCGCGCACGCGGTGACCGGGCTGTTCGTGGACCGCGACCAGGAGGGCCCGCTGACCGACGCCTACCATCGCTTCCTGGGCCGGGAGCTGGACTTCGACGCGCTGCTCTACGAGAAGAAGCGGCTGATCCTCTCCTCGGCGATGGCCAGCGAGGTGAACGTGCTGGCCCGGGAGCTGAACCGGATCAGCGAGCTGGATCGCCGCACCCGGGACTTCACCCTCAACAGCCTCCGCCGGGCGCTGGTGGAGTTCATCGCCCTGTTCCCGGTGTACCGGACCTACGTGGACGGCTGGCGTGGGCTGGACGAGCGCGACGTGCGCTACGTGGAGTGGACCATTGCCCGGGCCAAGCGGCGGGACCCCAACACCAACGCCACCATCTTCGACTTCTTGCAGGACGTGCTGTTGCGCCGGTACCCGGAGCACGTGGGGGAGGCGGAGAAGGCGGTGATGCTGCGCTTCGCGATGAAGCTGCAGCAGGTGACCGGCCCGGTGATGGCCAAGGGGCTGGAGGACACCGCGTTCTACATCTACAACCGGCTGACCTCGCTCAACGAGGTGGGGGGGGAGCCGGAGCGGTTCGGCACCTCCCCCTCCACCTTCCACCTGCGCAACCAGGAGCGGGCGGAGTACTGGCCGGCCTCCTTCCTCACCAGCTCCACCCACGACACCAAGCGCAGCGAGGACGTGCGGGCGCGGATCAACGTCATCTCCGAGCTGCCGCAGCTGTGGTCGGAGGGGCTGGCGCGCTGGGCCCGGCTCAACGCCTCCCACAAGCAGCGGGTGCACGATGCCCCGGCCCCGGACGCCAACGAGGAGTACCTCTTCTACCAGACCCTGCTGGGCGCCTGGCCGATGGGGGAGTCGGTGCCGGAGGCGGAGTGGGAGACCTTCCGGGAGCGGCTCGGGGCGTACCTGGCCAAGGCGATCCGCGAGGCCAAGGTCAACACCAGCTGGCTCAACCCCAACCCGGAGTACGACCAGGCGGTGGCGCGGTTCGTGGAACGGGTGACCGACCGCCAGCAGAGCCGGGAGTTCCTCTCCGACTTCGAGGCCTTCAAGCGACGGGTGGAGGCGCCGGGCCAGCTCTCCTCGCTGTCCCAGTTGCTGCTGAAGATCACCTCCCCCGGCGCGCCGGACATCTACCAGGGCAACGAGCTGTGGGACCTGTCGCTGGTGGACCCGGACAACCGGCGGCCGGTGGACTACGCGCACCGCAGTGCGCTGCTGGACTCGCTGGATCGCCGCGCCCGCGAGGACCGGGCCGCCCTGTGCCGGGAGCTGACCGGGGAGTTGAAGACCGGGGCGATCAAGCTGTTCACCCTGGCGGAGGGGCTGCGGCTGCGCCGCCGCAAGCCGGAGCTGTTCCGTCGCGGGGGCTACCTCCCGCTGGACCTGGAGGGGCCGCGGGCCGACCGGGCCATCGCCTACCTCCGCCGCCACGAGCAGGACCAGGTGGTGGTGCTGGTGCCCCGGCTGGTGGCCACCTTGCAGGACGAGCAGGGGCAGCTGGCCCCGGCGTTCCGCAAAAGCTGGCTGCAGCTGCCGGACGAGCTGGAGGGGGCCACCCTGGTCCACGTCTACACCCAGCAGACCTTCCGCCCCACCCGGGTGGAGGGACGGGTGGTCCTTGACGTGGCGGCCCTGCTCGCTCATTACCCGGTCACACTCCTGGAGAAGGTTACGGGTCGATGAGCGCAGGTGACATCCGGGTGCTTCCTGGGCGCCCGGACGTATTGGGCGCCACCTACGACGGCGAGGGGGTGAACTTCGCCGTGTTCTCGGAGCGGGCCCACGCGATCGACGTCTGCCTCTTCGACCCCGATCAGCCCCGCCGGGAGATCCGGCGGATCCGTCTCCCGGAGCTGACCCGTCGGGTGTTCCACGGCTATGTGCCCGGGCTCAGGCCGGGGACGCTGTATGGGCTGCGCGCCCACGGTCCCTACGCGCCCGCCCGCGGGCTGCGCTTCAACCCCGCCAAGCTGCTGGTGGATCCCTATGCCAAGGCGCTGACCGGCAAGGTGGACTTCTCCGGCGCCATCTATCCCTACGACAAGGACGCGGCGGACAAGGACCTGGTGGCGGACCCCGCCGACAACGCCGCCTACATGCCCAAGGGCGTGGTGGTGGTGGACCAGTTCGACTGGACCGGGGATGTGCGACCCAACACGCCCCTGGCCAAGTCGCTGATCTACGAGGTCCACCTCAAGGGCTTCACCATGCAGCACCCGGGGGTGCCGCCGCCGCTGCGGGGCACCTACGCCGGCTTCGGCCAGCCGGCGGTGATTGAACACCTCAAGAAGGTGGGGGTGACCGCGGTGGAGTTCCTGCCGGTGCAGGAGGCGGTGGACGAGACCTTCCTGATGGAGAAGGGCTTCACCAACTACTGGGGCTACAGCACCCTCAACTACTTCGCCCCCGACCAGCGTTTTGCCCACCTGGGTTCGCGCGGCGCGCAGGTGGATGAGTTCAAGTGGATGGTGCTGCAGCTGCACCAGGCGGGGATCGAGGTGATCCTGGACGTGGTCTACAACCACACCGGGGAGGGCAACCACCTGGGCCCGATGCTCTCCTTCAAGGGGCTGGACAACCAGGCGTACTACACGCTCACCCCCGGGGATCCGCGCTACTACCTGGACTTCACCGGCACCGGGAACTCACTCAACGCCGGTCACCCCCAGACCCTGAAGCTGGTGCTGGACTCGCTGCGCTACTGGGTGGAGGTGATGCACGTGGACGGGTTCCGGTTCGACCTGGCCTCCACCCTGGGACGGGACCGGCTCTCCTACGATCGCCGCGCCGCCTTCTTCCAGATGGTCCACCAGGACCCGGTGCTGTCCAGGGTGAAGCTGATCGCTGAACCGTGGGACGTGGGGGAGGGCGGCTACCAGCTGGGGAACTTCCCGGTGCTGTGGTCGGAGTGGAACGGCAAGTACCGCGACGCGGTCCGCAAGTACTGGCGGGGCGACGAGAGCCAGCTGGCGGAGCTGGGGTACCGGCTGACCGGGTCGGCGGATCTGTTCCAGCTCTCCGGACGGTCACCGGCGGCCAGCATCAACTTCATCACCGCCCACGACGGGTTCACCCTCCACGACCTGGTCTCCTACAACCACAAGCACAACGAGGCGAACCGGGAGGAGAACCGGGACGGGACCAACGACAACCTCTCCTGGAACTGCGGCCACGAAGGGGAGAGCGACGACGCCAAGGTGGTGGAGCTGCGCGAGCAGCAGAAGCGCAACTTCCTGGCCACCCTCTTCCTCTCCCAGGGGGTGCCGATGCTGGTGGGCGGGGACGAGCTGGGTCGCACCCAGGGCGGGAACAACAACGCCTACTGCCAGGACAACCCGATCTCCTGGGTGGACTGGAACCTGGACGACAAGCAGCAGGCGCTGCTGGAGTACACCGCGTATCTGGCCCGTCTGCGCCGGACCCAGCCGGTGCTCACCCGCCGGCGGTTCTTCCGCGGGGACCACATCTGGGACTCCAAGCTCAAGGATCTGGCCTGGTTCCGCCCTGACGGGCAGGAGATGAACCGCCAGGACTGGCAGACCCCGGATGTGCGCACCCTGGGCTTCCTGCTGGGGGGAGACGCCATCCCCACCCCGGACGCGCGGGGCCGCCGGCCGATCGGGGACACCCTGCTGGTGCTGATGAACGCCGACGCCGCCGGATTGAGCTTCAAGCTGCCGGCGATCGAGTGGGGGTCGGACTGGGAGTTGCTGCTGGACACCTCCCGGAGCGGGGCCGGGCCCCACACCCGGACCCAGGCGGGGGGGATGGTGGAGCTGGCGGCGCGTTCGCTGATGGTGCTCTCCCGCCCCCTGAAGGAGTAGGGTCCGCGCCATGTCGGTGACCACGACCGAAGGGATCCGCATCACCGTCACGCCCGCCTTCTGGCCGGAGCGTTCCACCCCCGAGCGCGCGGAGTTCGCGTTCATGTACCGGGTGGAGGTGGCCAACATCGGCACCAGCACGGCCCAGCTCCGCAGCCGCCACTGGCTGATCACCGACGGCAATGGCCGGGTGGAGGAGGTCCGGGGGGAGGGCGTGGTGGGCAAGCAGCCCACGCTCCGTCCGGGGGAGAAGTTCGAGTACAGCAGCTGGGCGATGCTGCGCACCCCGTTCGGGACGATGCGCGGCGAGTACCTGATGGTCCGCGAGGACGGCACCGGCTTCGAGGCGAAGATCGGAGAGTTTGCCCTCACCCAGCCCCATGCCCTCCACTGAGTCCGGCCCCCGCGGCCTGCTGCTGCTGAACCTGGGGACCCCGGATGCGCCCAACCCGCCGGAGGTGCGCCGCTACCTGCGCGAGTTCCTGATGGACCGGCGGGTGGTGGATCTGAACCCGGTGGGGCGCTGGCTGCTGGTCCACCTGGCGATCCTCCCCACCCGTCCCAAGCGGTCGGCGGAGGCGTACCGCCAGGTGTGGATGCCGGAGGGTTCGCCGCTGTTGGTCCACAGCCGGGCGCTGACCCAGGCGGTGGCCCAGCGGCTGGAGGGGGAGGGGGAGTTCGTGGTGGAGCTGGGGATGCGTTACGGCAACCCCAGCATCCCTTCGGCGATCCAGCGGCTCAAGCAGCGGGGGGCGCGGAGCCTGACCGTGTTCCCGCTCTACCCTCAGAACGCTGCCTCCAGCAGCAGCTCCTCCTTCGCGAGGATCTACGAGGTGCTGGCCCAGGACTGGGAGGTGCTGCCGCTGCGGGTGGTGGAGCCGTTCCACCACGACCCCGGCTTCCTGGACGCCTTTGCCCAGGTGGCCCGCCCGGTGATCGCCGCCCAGGACGCGGACCACGTGCTGTTCAGCTTCCATGGGCTGCCGGAGCGGCAGATCCGCAAGAGCGATCCCACCGGGAGCCACTGTCTGTCCTCCCCCGGCTGCTGCGACACCCTGACCACGGCCAACCGCACCTGCTACCGCGCCCAGTCCTACGCCACCGCCCGCGAGGTGGCCCAGCGGCTGGGGCTGCCCGCCGGAGGCTGGTCGGTGTCCTTCCAGTCCCGGCTGGGCCGGACCCCGTGGATCAAGCCCTTCACCGACCATGTCCTTCCCGCACTGGCGATCAACGGCGTGCGCCGGCTGGCGGTGGTCTGTCCGTCCTTCGTCTCCGACTGTCTGGAGACGCTGGAGGAGATCGCGATCCGCGCCAAGGAGCAGTTCGTGAAGGCGGGAGGCGAGAGCCTGGAGCTGGTCCCGTCGCTCAACGCCCAGCCCACCTGGGTGGACACGGTGGTGCGGCTGGCCCGGGGCGGGCAGGGCGGATGAACAAGTCCGAGCGGCTGGTCTTCTCCACCAGCGTCGAAGGCCTGATGAAGGGGATGGCGCTGGAGGCCTCGGTGCGCGCCGAGCTGCGCGAGCTGGGGATCGACGTCGACCGCCCGCTGCTCCCCGCCTATCCGGCGGAGCTCTGGCACCGGGCGCTGCATCTGATCGCCCAGCGGGTCCACCCGACGATGAGCATCGCCGAGGCCTACCGGAGGATGGGCGAGCGCACCGTCTACGGGATGGAGGACACGCTGCTGGGAAGGGCGACCTTGGCGATGGCCAAGCTGGTGGGACCGCGACGAATGCTGCTTCGGCTGCCCAACAGCGCCAAGTCCGGGTCCAACTTCGCGCGGCTGGAGGTCCAGGAGCTGTCCCCCACCGAGTTCCTCCTCACCAGCCAGCCCTATATGGGCTACGCCGAGTTCATGCAGGGGTCGGTGCGGGCGGCGATCGAGATCTGCGGTGCGCCGAAGGGCACGGTGGAGATCGTGGACCACGATCGCCGCACCGAGCAGCTGGTCCTGCGCGCGTCCTGGCCGGCCTGAGGGACCGAAATACCGGTGTCCCCCGGTGGGTTTCAGGATCGAAGCGGCAACGGTCCGAGGTTCGCTGCACGTGCATTTCACGACCAACAGTCTGGCGTGAGGCGCAGACCTCCGGGTGACTGGAGGTTTATGGCCCGTCAGCTCAAATTAGAGCCACTCTGGTGCACGCGGCTTCAACCGCCCGCTTCGTTCCTTTCCTCGTGACCAAAGTCACAGCCCGGCCCCTTCGCGTCGCGGCCAGGCTGCCGGCTCTCTTGTGGTCGGTGGAGAAGCCAATGTTCGATGCAATCGTGGGGCAGTTCCTTCAGTCCGGAACCGGGGCGGATCTCCTCCAGCAGTTGAAGTCCAAGGGGCTGACCCCGGACAAGGCCACCGAGGTGGTCCAGGCCACCGCCGAAGGCGCCACCGAGCAGCTGAGTGGTGGTGGGATTGGCGGGCTGCTGGGAGGCCTCGGCGGCCTGGGCGGATTGGCGGCGCAGGCCCTGGGCGGAGGGTCCGGGGGCCCGGACCTGGCCAGCCTGGTGGGACCGGTCGCGAGCTTCGTGGCGCAGAAGACAGGCATCAAGCCGGAGCTGGCGGCCTCGGTGGTGTCGATGGTGCTGCCCAAGCTGATGGAGCTGGTGAAGGGCGGCGGCGCCTCGGCCGGCAAGTCGGAGTCCGGCGGCGGTCTGGGCGGACTGCTGGGCGGACTCCTCAAGTAGTGAGAAGGACCGGGCACCGCGGGCAGCGACGCGGTGGTCTCAAGGATCGCGCGGTGCCGCGGCCCGCTTGAGGCGATCCCGCACCGCCAGCCCCAGCCCGCTCTCGCTGGGCAGCTGCACCACCACCACCTCGAAGCCTTGTTGGTCCGCCATCCGCAGCGCCCCGTACAGCTCGCGGGCCATCCCGGCCGCGTCCTCGGGGACCACGATGTGGCCCACGCCCGGGGGCAGCTCCAGCACCGGGGCGATCACCCCCACCTTGTTCCCGGCCCCCAGCAGCGAGGCGGCCTGGGCGAACACGGTCTCCGCCGGGGCCAGCACCACCCCCGCCCGGGGCGCGTAGTGGGACGGCAACATCCCCGGGGCCCGCACCGCGCCTCCGGCGCTCCGCACCACCACCGGCTGGCCCAACACCCGCTCCAGCTCTTCACGGGGAACGCCGCCGGGGCGCAGCAGCGCCGGGGATCCGGAGGTGAGATCCACGATGGTGGACTCCACCCCCACCGACGACGGTCCTCCGTCCACGATCAGCTCCACGTCGTCGCCCAGATCCTCGCGAACATGCTGGGCGGTGGTGGGGCTGGTCCGGCCGAAGCGGTTGGCGGAGGGCGCGGCCACTCCTCCGTCCAGCGACTGCAAGATCGCCCGGGCCACCGGATGGGACGGCACCCGCAGGGCCACGGTGTCCTGACCGGCGGTGACCACGTCCAGGGCGCGCGGCCCGCGGGGCAGGACCAGGGTCAGCGGTCCGGGCCAGAACGCGTCGGCCAAACGGCGGGCGGTGTCCGGGACCTGCGAGACCCAGCCGTCCTCCACCGTGGGCAGCTGGGCCAGGTGCACGATCAGCGGGTGGCTCTCCGGCCGGCCCTTGACCGCGAAGATCCGCCGCACCGCCAGCTCATTCTCCGCGTCCGCGGCCAGGCCGTAGACGGTCTCGGTGGGAAGCGCCACCAGGCCGCCGTCCCGCAGGACCTCCACCGCCTGCTGAACGATCGCGGGATCCACCTTCACCATGCGTCCTCTGTACCCGATCCGCGAGGGGAGGGCGCGCCGCAAAGCGCTTGACTCCTCCGGCCCCTGTCGCAAATAGACGGCGCCGTTTCGACAGGGTGGGGTTGAGATGATCGAAGTGCAGGGGCTCACCAAGTATTACGGCCAGCACGCCGCGATCCGGGACCTGACGTTCAACATCGCCCGGGGAGAGGTGATCGGCTTTCTGGGGCTCAACGGCGCCGGGAAGACCACCACCCTCAAGATCCTGGGCTGCGTGTTGCTGCCCACCGCGGGGCAGGTCCGGATCGACGGCTTCGACGTGCTCAAGGATCCGCACGAGATCCGCAAGCGGATCGGCTTTCTGCCCGACACCCCGCCGCTCTACGACGAGATGACCGTGGGCGCCTACCTGGCCTTCGTGGCCCGGCTGCGTGGGGTCCCCGCCCCCCGGGTCCAGGCGCGGGTGGAGGCCGCCGAGGAGCAGGCCGGCCTGCGCGAGGTGCATCGGGACGTGATCTCCTCCCTCTCCCACGGCTACCGCCAGCGGGTGGGGGTGGCCCAGGCGGTGGTCCATGAGCCGGCACTGTTGATCCTGGACGAGCCCACCTCCGGGCTGGACCCGGCCCAGATCGTGGAGATGCGGGCGCTGATCCGGAACCTGCGCGGCAACCACACCATCCTGCTCTCCAGCCACATCCTCCCGGAGATCTCCCACACCTGCGATCGCCTGCTGGTGATCCAGTCCGGGGAGATCGTGGCCCAGGGCACCGAGACCGAGCTGGCCCAGCAGATGGGCACCGGCGGCGGACAGGTGGAGGTGGAGGTGAAGGGCCCCGGTCAGGCCGCCGCCGAGCTGGCCGCCAAGGTCCCGGGGGTGGTCCGGGCCAGCGTTCAGCGGGAGGAGGGCGGGGTGGCGGTGATCCGGATCGACGGACCGCCGGAGCTGCGGCCGCAGATCGCCCGGGCCCTGGTCGGCGGAGGGGTGGAGCTGCTGCGGCTGGATCGCGGCGCCGACCGCCTGGAGAACATCTTCCTCAAGCTCACCCACGGAAAGGAGACCGCGTCATGAAGGCGGTGTTCCTGATTGCCCGCCGGGAGCTGGCGGCCTACCTGCGGACCTGGAGCGGCTACGTCATCCTGGCGGTGATGCTGGCGCTCAACGGACTGCTGTTCAACGCCGGGGTGCTGGGCGGACAGGAGAAGCGGTCCGCCGAGGTGCTGGCGTTGTACTTCCAGTTCACCAGCTTCTTCGTCGGGGTCTCCGCGGTGCTGATCTCGATGCGCCTTTTGGCGGAGGAGGTGCAGTCGGGGACCATCCACCTGCTCTACTCCTCGCCGGTGCGGGACCTGGAGATCGTGCTGGGCAAGTTCCTCTCCGCGCTGGTGTTCCTGGCGGTGATGCTGGCCCTCTCCGTCTACATGCCGCTCCTGGTGGCGGTGAACGGGAAGGTGTCCGCCGGCCACATCGCCGGGGGCTACCTGGGCTTGCTGTTGCTGGGCAGCGCCTGTCTGGCGGTGGGCACCTTTGCCTCCTCGCTGGTGAAGAGCCAGGTGGTGGCGGCGGTGCTGGCAGGCTGTCTGCTGGTGGCCCTGATGCTGACCTGGATGCTGGCCCTGGTGACCGAGCCCCCGCTCTCGGAGGTGTTCTCGGCGATGGCGCTCTACAACCAGCACTTCAAGCCGTTCGAGTCCGGCGTCGTCCACACCCGGGACGTCGCCTACTACCTGGCGGTGACGTACGTGGCCCTGTTCGCGACGACCCGGGTGCTGGAGGCGAGGCGGTGGCGATGAATCGGGCGGGTGGAAGCTATCTGGGAACGTTGCTGTTCGGCGCCGGGCTGGTGGCGCTGTACGTGGGCGAACGGCTGATTGGCGCCGGCACTTCGCGCGGGGTGGTCTCCGGGCTGGGGGTGGCGCTGGTGCTGGCCGCGCTGGTCTTTCGTGCCCTGCGCTGGGCGCGCGCCTCGGGTGAGCAGCGCCGCGC
Source organism: Myxococcaceae bacterium (assembly GCA_036675345.1). Lineage (GTDB taxonomy): Bacteria > Myxococcota > Myxococcia > Myxococcales > Myxococcaceae > JALYOC01. Next base: position 133,213 of record JAKFFE010000018.1, on the reverse strand, counting down.
GGAGGGGCTGCTGCTGGGCCTGACCGGAGTGGGGATCCTGGCCCTGGTGCTGTACGGGCTGCAGTCGGACCTCCTCTCGCTGCCCCAGTCCTGGCCCCGGCTGGCCACCGCGCTGGCGGCGCTGTGGCCGGCGGTGGTGCTGTGCGCGCTGTTCCCGCTGCTGCTGGTGGAGCTGGCCTACGCGGCGATGGCCCGGGCCCCGGTGGTGGAGAGCGGCCGGCTGCGGGAGGCGCTGTTCTCCGGGCTGGGGCTGGCCTTCGCGGTGATCTTCGCCTTTGCCACCGTCTACGTGTTCACCGTCCGGGACACCAAGTGGGACCTCTCCTACTTCCGCACCGCCCGTCCGGGGTCGGCCACCCTGAACCTGGTGGCCTCGCTGGAGGAGCCGGTGGACGCCTACCTGTTCTTCCCGCCGGCCAACGACGTCCGCGAGGAGCTGCGCAGCTACTTCGATGACTTGGCCCAGCACTCGCCCAATCTGAAGGTCCACGACCTGGACCAGGCAGTGGACCTGGCCCGCGCCCGCGAGCTGGGCGTCACCGGCAACGGGACGGTGGTGATCGCCAAGGGCGGTCGGAACGAGAAGATCCAGTTCGGCCAGCGGCTGGAGCAGGCGCGCACCCAGCTGCGGAACCTGGACCGCGACGCCCAGAAGGCGCTGCTGAAGGTCGCCCGCTCCAAGCGGGTGGTGTACCTGACCTCCGGTCACGGGGAGCGGGGGGAGAAGAAGGCGGACGCCACCGACCAGCGATCTCCGGTGGTGCTGCTCCGCGAGCTGCTCTCCCAGCAGAACTACGAGGTGCGGCCGCTGGGGCCCGCGGAGGGGCTGGCGGTGGCGGTGCCCCAGGACGCGGCGGCGGTGATGGTGATCGGCCCCACCCGACCCCTGCTGGAGGAGGAGCTGGCCTCCCTCTCCCGCTACCTGGAGGGCGGCGGTCGGCTGGTGGTGGCGCTGGATCCGGACAGCCCGGTGAGGCTGGAGGCGCTGCTGGCGCCGCTGGGGCTGGAGTACTTCCCGGTCACCCTGGCCAATGATCAGGTGTTCATCTCCCGGCGCCGCACCCCCGGTGATCGGGCCTGGCTGCTGGTGGCCAGCTACTCCTCCCATCCGTCGGTGACCACCCTCTCCGGGGGCGGCTCGCGGCTGCCAATGGCGCTGCTGGGCGCCGGCTACTTCGAGCAGACGAAGGATCGTCCGGCGAACGTGACCATCGACTTCACCGTGCACGCGCACGGGGCCACCTGGAACGACCGGGACGGGGACTTCCAGATCCAGCCTCCGGGGGAGCTGCGCAAGGCCTGGGAGCTGGCGGCGGCGGTCACCCGCAAGCCGACCCCGGAGGCCAAGCCGGAGGAGCAGGGCCGGCTGGTGGCGCTGGCGGACTCGGACGCGCTGTCGGACGCGGTGATCGAGAACGCGGGCAACGCCTACTTCCTGGTGGACGCGCTGCGCTGGCTGGCCGGGGAGGAGTCGCTGGCCGGGGAGACGGTGAGCGAGGTGGACGTGCCGGTGCAGCACACCCGCAAGCAGGACGTGGCCTGGTTCTACTCCACGGTGTTCCTGGTCCCGGCCGCCATCCTCGGCGCGGGCTATCTGGCCACCCGGCGGCGTCGCAAGCCGGCGCGGGCCTCGGAGGCGGGACGATGAAGGCACGCGGCGCGGCGATCCAGGGAGGGCTGGCGGCGGCGGCCCTGGTGGCCGCCTACTTCGGCTGGCAGCGGGAGCCCACCCGGGCCCCGGACGAGGTGATTGCCCTGGAGGCCCGGCCCTCCGAGGTGCAGTCGGTCCGCTTCGATGACGGCAAGAAGTGGGTGGTGCTGGAGCGTCGGGAGGACTCGGTGTGGATCACCCACGGGAACCATCCTCCGCCGGCGATCCCGGTGGTGGTGTCCCCCGATGGCGGCACCCCCGATGGCGGGGCCCCGGTCCTCGACGCCGGCGTCTCCCTCCCCGACGCGGGAACCGCGATGAAGGTGGCGGCGGTTCCGGTGACCCGGGAGGTGAGGGGGAACGAGACGGCGGAGAAGCTGCTGGAACGCTTCGGGCCGCTGCGGGCCAACCGAGCGCTGGGACCGCTGGAGACGGACAAGCTGCGGGAGCTGGGGCTGACTGCCTCCCCTCGCTTCCTGGACGTGACCCTGCGCTCGGGGACCCAGCGCTTCCACGTCTCCGCGGTGTCTCCGACCGGGGGCGCGCCCTACGTCCAGTCGGAGAAGGATGGCCAGGTGTACCTGGTGTCGGCGACGTTGATCTCGGATCTGGATGCGGCCAGCACCCGACTGGTGGACCGGCGGCTCCATGTCTTCAAGCAGCCGGACTACGACCAGGTGGTGCTGCGCGCCGGCGACAAGGAGCGCGTCTTCCTGCAGACCGGCAGCCCGCCGGACCTGAAGGTCGCCGCCCAGGCCACCCCGGCCACCGCCGACGAGTTCGCCAAGAACTGGTTGGACAAGGTGTACCGGCTGGTGCCCACCGAGCTGCTGGGAAAGGGTGAGGCCCCGGTGGCTGGGGAGCCCCGCATCGAGGCGAGGCTGGAGTACCGCAAGGGGGAGAGGCCCCTGGGCCACGCGGAGCTGGCGCGCGGCGCGGACAATCAGCTCTACCTGCGCACCGAACACTCCGCCGGGTGGGTCCGCGTCCAGCTGGGCGCGAAGGAAGTCCTGGACGACGCGGTCCGCCTCGCCGGCAGCCGTTAACTTCCAGGCGCTTGGCCAGCCTGCTCGCCCGGTGTCCGGGCGGGCTGTGCTGCATGCCAACGGGGAGGGGCGGGCATCCCTACCCTCCCTTCATGGAGAGCAACGGGCGAACCAAGCCGCTGTGGTCGACCACTGCCACCCTTCCCCGGTTTCAGCCGCTGCCGGGGGATTGCTCCACCGACGTGGTGGTGATCGGGGCGGGGATCACCGGGATCACCGCGGCGCTGTTGCTCAAGCAGGCCGGCAAGCGGGTGCTGCTGATCGACGGTCTGGGGGTCCTGGGAGGGGAGACGGGACGGACCACCGCCCACGCCACGCAGATCCTGGATCGCCGCTACCAGCAGCTGGGAAAGCGGCTGGGCCCTGAGGAGCTGGCGCGGATCGCCCAGTCCCACGCGGACGCCATCGACTTCATCGAAGGGCTGGTGCGCGAGCACCAGCTGGACTGTGGCTTCGAGCGCGTCCCTGGTTACCTGTACGCGGAGACCGCGGCGCAGGAGACGGAGCTGCGGCGGGAGTTCGAAGCCGCCCGGAGCGCGGGGCTGGAGGTCTCCTTGACCGACGAGCTGCAGCTTCCCTTCGAGGTGAAGCTGGCGATGCGGGTGGAGCGTCAGGCCCAGTTTGATCCGGCGCGCTACCTGGCGCCGCTGGTGGCGAAGCTGCCCGGGGAGGGTTGCGAGGTCTACACCCACACCCGGGTCACCGACGTGCACGACGGTGCCCCCTGCCAGGTGGTCACCGACCACGGGGTGATCCGCGCCGAGGCGGTGTTCGTGGCCACCAACGTGCCGATCAACAACAAGCTGTTCTTGATCACCAAGGTCGCGCCCTACCGGACCTACGCGGTGGCCAAGCGGGTGGAGTCCTTCCCGCGCGGGCTCTACTGGGACATGGAGGATCCGTACCACTACACCCGGGTGCAGCAGACGCCGGAGGGCCAGTTCCTGATCGTGGGCGGCAAGGACCACCGGGTGGCGGAGGAGAACGAGGCCTCCGCCTTCGACGGCCTGGAGGCCTATGTCCGCGAGCGGTACGGGTATCCGGACTTCGACTTCCGCTGGTCCGGTCAGGTGGAGGAGCCGGCCGACGGCCTGGCGCTGCTGGGACGGAACTCGATCTCCCGCAACGTCTACGTGGCCACCGGCCTCTCCGGGAACGGGATGACCTACGGCACCCTGGGGGCGCTGATCGTCTCCGACCTGATCCTGGGCTCCGAGAACCGCCACGCGGAGCTCTACGATCCCACCCGGCTCCTCCCCGCCCGAGCCGCCAAGGACTACCTCACCGAGAACCTGGACTTCCCCTACCACCTGATCCGGGACCGGCTGCGCTCGCCCGACGCGAGGGAGGTGAGCGAGGTCCCGATCGGCGAGGGAAGGTTGGTCCCCTGGAACGGCAAGAAGGTGGCGATCTACCGGGACAGCACCGGAACGGTGCACGCGATGTCGCCGGTGTGCACGCACATGGGCTGTCATGTGCAGTGGAACGGCGCGGAGAAGTCCTGGGACTGCCCCTGCCACGGCGGGCGCTACGAGGCCACCGGACAGGTGCTCCATGGGCCGCCGGTCCGGCGGCTGGCCCCCGTGGATCTGGAGACCGGCGAGCCAGCGGCCGAGCAGAGGGTAGGCAAGACCGACGGGGATGAAGAACTTCCGGGCACCTGATCAATCCAACAACCCAACGGGACGGAGCAGACCGATGAACGCGATCGAACTTCTGAAGAAGCAGCACCGGCAGGTGGAGCGGCTGTTCAAGGAATACGAGAAGCTGGGCGACCGCGCCCACGCGGAGAAGGAGCGGATCTTCACCCAGATCGCCGACAACCTGGCGGCCCACGCCAGCATCGAAGAGCGCTTCTTCTATCCGTCGGTCAACGCCGAGAACACCGAGGATCTGTTGCTGGAGGCCGCCGAGGAGCACCTGGCGGTGAAGCGGGTGATCGCTGACCTGCTGGACCTGGCCTCCTCCGATGAGACCTTCGACGCCAAGGTGAAGGTGTTGCAGGAGTTGGTGGATCACCACGTGGGGGAGGAGGAGGAGGAGCTGTTCCCCAAGGTGACGAAGGCGGTGGAGACGGACGCCCTGGAGGATCTGGGCATCCAGATGGAGGCCACCTTCCTGGAGCTGCTGCAGACCGAACCCCGGGCGGACGTTCCCGCGGAGACGGATCACGCCGCGTCGATCCACTGAGTCCAGCCTCAGGTCGGAGCGAGGGGGCGCTGCCCGGTGGGGAGCGCCCCCTTCGTGGTGTCAGCGGTCGGCCTCCACCCGGAAGCGGGCGGTCACCGCCTGGGTGTGCTCCTCCCCCTGATCGGACCAGGCCACCAGCCAGCGGCCGGCTCCCAGCGAGCGGAGCTCCGGATGGGACGCGCTGCCGGCGCCCCGGGGAGCGGGCAGCGGCGCCGGGGCGTCGTCGCGCAGCGGACGGACGTAGATGGCGGGAGCCCCCCAGCCCTCGCGCTCCTGGGCGTCCCTGCCCTGGAAGGCGGCCCACACCGTGTCCGCCTCGGCGGCCAGCACCGGATGGTTGGCGTCCTTCACCCCGGAGGAGAGCAACCGACGCGGCTCGAAGGCCAGGGACTCCAGGGGGCTCCGGGTCCAGTAGGTGCGGCCGTTGCCCTCCGCCTCGGAGTACCAGGCGATGTGCAGCCGACTGCCCGCCACCTGAAGCGCGGGGCCGGAGTGCGGGCACCCGTTGATCTTCCAGCCATCGTTCGAGACTGGCACCGGAGGGGACCAGCTCTGGCCCCGGTCCGCGCTGACCGCGGCCACCATGTCCCGGACGCTGCCGGCGGAGACGGCGCGCCAGGCCAGGTACCAGCGGCCAGACGCGTCGCCGACGATCGCCGGTCGACAGCAGGGGCAGACGTCCGTGGCCACTCCCAGGAACAGCTCGAAGGTGGCCCCGCGATCCTTGGAGGCGGCCACGTTGAGGTGGGTGGTGCCCGCTGCTCCCTTCGGCTTGCCGGGGGCGGTGCCCAGCCAGGCCACCAGCAGCGTTCCGTCCGGCGCGATCCCCGCGGTGTAGAAGGACGGCGCGTCGGGCATCGCGGTGACCGGTGGCTCGAAGCTGCGGCCGTAGGTGAAGGAGCGGGAGACCTTCAGCCCATCGGACGCGGTCCAGACCGCGTAGAACTCCGAGCGGGGTCCCAGCAGCAGCCGGGGGGCGGTCTCCCCGTGGGCAATCACCTCGCCCGGCACCTGGTTCAAGACCGCCACCTGGGAGAAGTGATCTCCGTGGTCCGAGGACCGGAGCACCACCGCGTCCGCCCCCTCCGGTCCATGCCGGGCAACCAGGGCGAACACGTCTCCGGAGGCGCGCACCACCACCTTGGGATCCCTGGCCGCGGTCTTGGCCAGCGGCCGCGCCTGGGGTTCGAAGCGCACCGGCGCAGCCGCGGGGGCGCGCTCCCGACAACCGGCCAGCAGCAGGCAGAGGGTGATCAGCAGGACGCGCATGGTCAGTACCTCACCCGAAAGCCGCCCCACAGGCTACGGGGTGCGCCCACCCGCTCCAGTGAGGCGTTGCGGTCGGTCAGCACCTCGGTGTCCAGGACGTTGGAGGCCGAGAGGTAGACCTCCACCTGATCGCGAAGCCGCCGGGAGAGGCTGACGTCCACCATCCCGAAGGAGGGCAGCCGGAACTCGGTCCGGTCGTCGGCGTACTGAGCGCTCTCCGCGCGCAGCCGGACGGTCAACTCCACCCAGCGGGGATCGCTCCAGGCCACCGTCCCCGCCGCCGCGTGCACCGGGAGGTTGGGCAGCGGCTTGCCGACCAGCTCCGGGACCTGGGGGAAGTCGGAGATGGAGGCCAGGGTGAGGGTGTAGCCGGCGGAGACGCGCAAGGTGGGGTGGGGACGCCAGGACGCCTCCAGCTCCCCTCCCAGCGCCCGGGACCCGGCGATGTTCTGCCGCTGCCGGGTGTTGGCATCCAGGGTCACCTGTTCGATCCGATCCTGGCTGAGGTTGCCGTACACGGTGGCGCCCAGGCGCAGTCCGGAGGGCGCGGTCCAGTCCACGCCCAGCTCGGCGCCATACAGCCGCTCCGCGCCCAGCTGGGGGTTGGGGATCACCAACACCCGACCGGCGAAGTAGCCGCGGTACAGCTCGTTGAGGTTCGGCGCCCGGAAGCCGGCGTAGGCCGCGGTGCGGACCGCCAGCTGCGGGAGGATCCGGTAGATGCCGGTCACCCGCGGACTGAGCGCACCGTCGGACTGGGTGGACAGGGAGGTGCGCTCGCCCTCCAGGTCCACCGAGGCTCCGGCGTAGTTCCTCCAGCCATCGGCGCGGACTCCGGCGCTGAGGGTCAGCGCCTCCAGCGGCTGCACCGCCCACTCCGCGAACAGCCCGCCCACCGCCTGCTGCCCTCCGGCGGAGCGGTGCCCGGTGGAGACGCCGGCGGTGTTGAACACCTCCTCGGCGTTGGTGGCCTCTACCCAGCGGGCGTCCACCCCGGCGACCAGCTGGTGCGCTCCGAAGGTCTGCGACCAGAGCAAGGAACCGCCGGCGCTGGTCACCGGGATCTCCTGGCGCAGGGCCAGCACCTCCGAGGAGCGGGTGTCGTCCACGCGCGAGTTGCGGTTGTGGAACCGCTGGTCGCCCGCATACAGCGTGCCCTCCCAGTGGCCGAGGCCGTTCTCCAGCGTCCCGCCCACCGCCGCGTCGGCGATCCACTGACGGTTGTCGGTCAGCCGGGTGCCGCCGTTGCGCTCCTCGCGGAAGTAGTTGCCGGACGCCCACAGGGTCAGCCCGCCGTCCTTCCACTGGGCGCGGGTGGCCAGGTTCTGTGACTCGTAACGGGAGGGGACGTCCACCACGCCGCGCATCGCCCGGGAGATGGTCTGCTCCCCGTTGCTGGCATAGGCATCCGCCGAGGCGCTGACCGACAGCGAGTCGCTCAAGCGCAGCGATCCGGAGGCGGCCCCGTGGAGCGAATCGGCGCTGCCGTAATCTCCCTCCAGGAACAGTGACTCCTGCTCGGGGGGACGGGTGAACAGCTGCACCACGCCGCCCATCGCCAGGCTCCCGTAGAGGCTGGAGCTGGCGCCTCGGACCACCTCCACCCGCGAGAGCTGGCTCTTGGCCACCTTGTTCCACTGGATCCAACCCCCGAAGGGATCGTTGAGGGGCAGTCCGTCGAGCAGGATCAGGCTCCGCCCGCGTCCCAGTCCGCGCAGGGTCATGCTCTGGCCGGTCGGGTGAAGCGCGCGGCTGTCGGTCCGGGGCAGCAGCACCGAGGGCACCGAGCGCAGCACGTCCTCCGCGGAGCGCGAGGGACTGGCGGAGACCTCCCGCGGCGTCAGGGTGGTGGCCGCCACCGCCGAGGTCCCGATGGCGCGGCCGCGGCTGGCGGTCACCACCGTTCCCGCGGAAGGCTCAGCGGCGGCGGTCGCTTCGGTGGCGGTTGCTTCGGCTGCGACCGCAGGGGTTTCGACGGCGGTTGCTTCGACGGCGGTTGCTTCGACGGCGGTTGCTTCGACGGCGGTTGCTTCGACGGCGGTTGCTTCGACGGCGGTTGCTTCGACGGCGGTTGCTTCGACGGCGGTTGCTTCGACGGTAGGCGGCGCCCCCTCAGGAACGTCCTGGGCGGCGGCAAGGGGAGTGGCAAGACAGCAGACGACAGCAAGCAGACGGGCTGCGTGTCCGTGGCGAACGGACGACGCGCGCGGTGAAGCCATGGCGGACCTCGACAAGGGCCAACAGAGGAAAGAGAAAGAAGGAGCGTCCTCGTCAGCTGCGACGAGGAGGGGGCGGCTCGATCTTCTCTTCCACGCTGTCCGGGGCGCGGACCTCCAGGGTCCACCGCGTGCTGGGCAGGGCCACCTGCTCCGGGGGACCGGGGTCCACCGGCGGCATCTCCGCCGGCGGCAGGGTCACGAAGGCGGGGGGGCGCGCGCCGCACTGGCTCTTGAAGGAGGATCCGGGGGGAGCGTCCTCCCGGCTCTTCTTCTTCCCCTCCGCGGCGCGGGCCGCGGCGGCGCGGTGACAGGGAGGCAGCGACGCATCGTCCGCATCGCCGCCCTGGTGGTGCGGGCACTCGCACTCCACCTCCGGGCCGTGGGTGCACTCGCAGATCGCAGACACCCAGGTGCCGCTGCCCCACAGGGCAAGCAGGAGGATCACCAGGAAGCGTGCGAGGTGCTGGCGCAAGACCCGAGGAGCGTTTCACGAAATCCAGCCGCGGGCTGCTGGCCGCGAAGACAACGGTCGCAGGTCAACTCCCGCGCTCCATAAGGTCCACCCCGCTACATCGCGCTGGGGAAGGTCTCCGGCGGCTCGTCTCCCGCCCACGCCGGCTCGCGGGCCAGCGGCTGGAGGGCGCGGGTGTAATCCAGGTGGATCAGATGGTCGAACTGGTCGGCCAGGCGCGCCTCGAAGTAGTGGCTCTGCCTCTCGGTGAGCGGGCGGTAGATGACCCCGATGAACCGCTCCAGCCGCGGCTCCTTGAGCGCCACCAACCCCTCGCGCAAATCCTGCAGCGAGAAGGCGAAGCTGGGGAGCCCGGTCTCGTGCAGCAGCTCCTCCACGCTGCCCGCCAGCGCCGGGCGCACTGTCATCCGCTGCGCATGATCGTCCCAGTCATGGGCCGCGGTCACCGTGCCCTCGTAGGTGGTCAACCCCACCAGGGCCACCTCTCCGGGGTGTCGCTGACGCAGCAGCTGGCCCACGTTCACCTCGCCCAGCCGGGCCATGTCGGTGGCGCTGGCATCTCCCAGGTGCGAGTTGTGCGCCCACAGGATCAGCCGGGGAGGTGCCCAGCTGTTTCCCAGGTGCTCCAGCAGCGCATCCACGGTGTCCGCCATGTGGGTGTCCCGCAGGTTCCAGGACGAGGCGCGCCCGCGGAACATCGACCGGTAGTAGCGCTCGGCGTTCTGGACCAGGCGCGCGTTCTGCTCCGCGTAGAAGCGCTCGTCGGCACCCGTGCCGGTCAGCACCTCCAGCCTTCGTTGCTGCAGCTCCAGCAACTGCTGGACCGCCTGGTCCTCACAGGCCTCTTCGCCGTGAGCGGTCGCCCGTCCGTACTGGTGGGCGTCGTCGCCGAAGCGGTCGAAGCACGCATAGCGCTCCTGGGCGAGGGCGGCCGCGGCCGGCTCCACTCCCTGCAGGTAGTGGATCACCTCCCGCATCGAGAGATGCAGGCTGTAGAGGTCCATCCCGTAGAAGCCCACGCCCGTTCCCTGGGGACTGGCGTTGAAGCTGCGCATCCAGCGGAGCAGCTGGCGGACCTCGGTGTTCCGCCACATCCAGGTGGGGAACCGCTGGAAGGTCTCCAGCGCCTCGTCGGCCGACGCGTCCTCCGACTCGTCGCGCGCATAGCGGGTCAGCCGCAGCGCATCCGGCCAGTCCGCTTCGGCGACGATTCCCGCGAAGCCGTGGCGTTCGATCAGCCGCTGCGAGAGCTCGCGGCGCACCCGGTAGAAGTCCGCGGTGCCGTGGGAGGCCTCTCCCAGCAGGACCAGCCGCTTCGTGGCCAGGCGGGCTGCCAGGCGATCAAGCCCCTCGGGCGTCAGGATGTCCTCGGCGCTCTCGCGCAGCGACTCCTTCAAGAGGCGCCGATGGGGACTCATGGCTGCAACGTGATCATCCGCGCGCGACCGGGCCCGGGTGGCTGCCTGGCGCCTGAGGTGGCGCCAGGGCGCGACGTTGCGCAACCGCGGGGGCACCCCCAGCCTTCATCGACACGGGAGAAACCCACGATGCGAGCGTTGAGCTACCAGGGGCCCTACTCGGTCAAGGTCACCGACAAGCCCGATCCAGGAATCGAACACCCCCAGGACGTGGTGCTGCGGGTCACCCGCTCCGCGATCTGCGGTTCTGATCTCCACCTGCTGCACGGGCTGGTCCCGGACACCCGGGTGGGGTGCACCTTCGGTCACGAGTTCGCGGGGGTGGTGGAGGAGGTGGGCTCCGAGGTGCGCACCCTGTCCGCGGGCGACCGGATCGTGGTGCCCTTCAACATCTCCTGCGGCCAGTGCTTCTTCTGCCTCAAGGGGCTGACCTCCTGCTGCGAGAACGCCTCGGCGGCCAGTGACATCGTCAGCGGCGCCTTCGGCTACTCGCATCTCACCGGCGGCTATGAGGGGGGGCAGTCCCAGTACGTCCGCGTCCCCTATGCCGACGTGGGACCGATGAAGATCCCCGACGACATGACCGAGGAGGACGTGCTGTTCCTCTCCGACATCTTCCCCACCGGCTACCAGGGCGCGGAGATGTGCGAACTGGCTGGCGGGGAGACGGTGATCGTCTTCGGCGCCGGGCCGGTGGGCCTGTTCGCGATGCGCTCCGCCTGGCTGCTGGGGGCGGGGAGGGTGATCGCGGTGGACTCGGTGGACTACCGCCTGGACTTCGCCCGCCGGTTCGCCGAGGTGGAGACTGTCAACTTCAAGGAGGCAGGGGACGTGGTGGCCCTGCTGCGGGAGATGACCGGGGGCCGGGGCGCGGACGCGGTGATCGACGCGGTGGGCTGCGAGGCCCACGGCAAGACGATGGACCGGGTCACCGGGATCCACCTGATGCTGCAGGCCGGCTCACCCACCGCGCTGACCTGGGCCATCCAGAGCGTGCGCAAGGGCGGGGTGGTCTCGGTGATCGGCGTCTACGGCCCGCCCTTCAACCTGGTCCCGATGGGGGACATCATGAACAAGGGGCTCACCCTGCGCGCCGGCCAGTGCAACGTGCGCCGCTACATGCCGCGGCTGCTGGAGCACATCCGCGAGGGCCGGGTGGACGCCAAGGGGATCATCTCCCACCGCTTCCCCCTGGAGGAGGCCCCCAAGGCCTACCACCTGTTCGCCAACAAGCTGGATGACTGCGTCAAGTGCGTGCTGATGCCGCACGGGCACGCCTGAGAGGACACACGCATGGAGACCCCGAACCCGAGGTTGGCTGCGGACCTGCCGGTGGAGAAGCGGCCGGGAGTGCCGCGCCAGTTGGATGAGCTGCCCGCCTCCCGGGCGGTGCAGGCGGAGATCACGCTTCAGCCCCGGACGGTGCTCTCCTTCCGGCACACCGGACGCACCGAGCTGACGCCGGTGTTCGGGACCGCCTCCCCTCCGCGCGGGCTCTCCGGGCTGCTGCGCAAGAAGGCCTACGAGATCCCGGAGCACAAGGCCCGCCACTTCCTGCTGTTGATCGGCGCGGACCGGGTGGACTTCCTGGAACACACCCTGCTGCCCAGGCTGCCCTTCGCCGCCGCGGCGGTGGTGGGGGCCTCAGTGCTGGTCCGGCGGTGGCGGCGCCTGCACTAGCCGCGAGCGCAGCGGCAGCAGCAAGAGCAGGAAGGCGAAGGACAGCGCGGTGCCCAGCGCGAACAGCGGCCCGTAGCCCATCCGCTGGGCCAGCAGGCCGGAGAAGAACGCCATCAGCGCCTTGCCCATCACCTCCACGCTGGCCAGCACCGTGTAGTGGGTGGCGCCAATCCGCGGATCCACCCGGGACATCATGAAGGCGAACAGGGCGGTGGTGAGCGCGCCGCCCAGCGCCGGCTCCGCCAGCGAGACCAGGATCACCGCGAGGGAGGAGGGGGGCGGCGCCCAGGTCAGCCACCACTCCGCGCCCACCGAGAACGCCCTCAGCACCGCGGTGATCGCCAGCGCGCGGAACAGCCCGGCGCGCAAGACCAGCAGTCCCCCTCCCACCGATCCCAGCAGCGAGGCGACCATCCCGTAGGTGCCGCGCCACAGCCCCAGCTGGGAGGCCTCAAAGCCCATGTCCACCAGGAAGGGCTTGAGCATCACGTCCACCAGCGACTCGCCGGCCTTGTAGGTGCCCACCACCACCAGCAGCCACAGCCCACCGGGGATCCGGGCCGCGGCCAACAGGCGGCCCAGGATCTGTCGCACCGACACCGCCTCCCGCTGTCGGTGCGCGCCGGAGGGTTCGGGCTGCAGCAGGGTGAACAGGAACACCGCCGCGCACAGCCCGGCCATCCCCAGGAACAGCCACCGCCAGCCCAGCTCCCCGGCCACCCACACCAACAGGCCCCCGCTGGTGATCATCCCCAGCTTGTAGCCGGTGACCTGGGCGGCGTTCCCCGGTCCCAGCTGGTTGCCTCGCAGCAGGTCCACCGCCAGCCCATCCACCGCGATGTCCTGGGTGGCCGCGAACAGGTTCATCAAGAACACCACCGCCAGCAGCGCCCCCAGCTGGGTGTCCACCGTCAGGGTGGCGCCGGCGGCGGCGGAGAGCCCCATCCCGGCCTGCATCGGGAGGATCCACGACTTGCGCCGGCCCAGCCGGACCGAGCCGAAGCGATCCACCAGCGGGGCCCAGAACGCCTTGAGCAGCCAGGGCAGCGACAGCAGCTGCAGAAAGCCGATCGCCGCCAGCGAGACGCCGTGCTCCCGCAGGTAGATGGGCAGCGCGGTGGCCTGGAAGCCGAACGGCAGTCCCTGGCAGAAGTAGAGGGACAGCAGCAGCGCCAGCTTCCGCGGTTCAATCCGCGCCGACCCCACCGGTTAGCGCTGGGTGGCGGCCAGCACCAGCTTCTCCAGCCGGGAGAGCGCCAGGTCCAGGTTCTCCATCGAGGGACCGAAGGAGAAGCGGGCGTAGGACTTGAAACGGGAACCCCGGGAGCTGCGGCGCTTGCCCGGGTTGACGTCGAAGAATTCGCCCGGGACCACGATCACCTTCTGCTCCAGGGCGGCCCGGAAGAAGCCCATCCCGTCGTTGAGCGGGGCCGGCAGGTCCGCCAGGTTCCCCCACACGTAGAAGGTCCCCTCCGGGGCGCGGTCGGCGCGGATCCCCAGCCGCTCCAGTCCGGAGAGCAACCGGTCCCGCTTGAGCCGGAACGCGTTGTGGATGGCGTGGGTCTCCTGGGTGACGTGCTCGTCGTGGAACAGGGGCAGCGCCGCGCGCTGCAGCGGCCGCGAACCGCCACCGTCCAGGAAGGAGCCGGCGCTGGCCACCGCGTCGATCACCGAGCGGGGCCCCACCGTCCAGGTGACCCGCCAGCCCGGATAGCGCCAGTTCTTGGTCAGCCCGTCGAAGAGCACCACCGGGTCCTTGTTCACGTCCTCCACGTAGCGGGCCGCGCTCTCGATCGGCAGCTGCCCCGGGCGGGAGTTCCACACGTAGTGGGAGTAGAACTCGTCGATCAACATCGTGCAGTCCAGCTCGCGCGCCACCTGGACCCAGCGGGCAAGTTCGTTGCCGTGGATCAGCTTCCCGGTGGGGTTGCAGGGGTTGGAGAAGAGCAGGGCGCCCAGTCCCCGGCCCTGCACCTCCTTGCGCAGATCCTCCACCGTGAAGGCGTAGCCGCGCTCACCCTCCAGCAGGATCGGGATCGCGGTGAAGGCCTTGAACACATCCAGCAGCTCTTCGTAGGCGGTGTAGTCCGGCAGGAAGTGGCCGAGGTTGATGTGCCCCAGGCTGGCGGCGGCGCGGGTCAGCGCGGTGCGCCCGCCGCCGGAGAGGGCGACGTTCTCCGCCGAGTACTGCGAGGGCATCCCCTTGCGGTACAGCCGGTTGTAGAGGGAGGCGATCGCCTCGCGGACCTCCATCAGTCCGGCGACCGGGGCGTACTCCAGGTCGTCCACGTGGACGCTGACCTCGGAGATCCGCTTCGGCGCCCCGGGCAAAGGACCGGTCTCCGGTTGGCCCTGGCCCAGGTTGCACCACTGGGGATCGCCGGGCTGAAAACCACGGCGGGTGGCTTCGGTGGTGACGTAGATGACGCCAGTCCGCGGGACCTGGCGAAACGCTGGGATGAGTGCTTCCTCGTTCACCCCCGCAATCTAGCTCAGCGCTTGACCAGCCGGGCCTCGATTCTCGTCTCGCTGCCGCCCACGAAGGTCCCGGTCCACGGCCGATAGCCGCGGCGGACCAGGCGCACCTGGACCTGGGCGCCGGAGAGGTAGTCGTTCTCCCGCACCAGCGGGGTCTGGCCCACCTCCACCCCGTTGATCAACACCTGGGCCCCGACGGGGGTGCTGTCGATGGAGAGCACCCGGACCTGCTGTTCCACGCCCGGGGGCACCTGGACCGACCGGGGCAGCAGCCCCCGCGGAAGCAGCTGCTGGCCTCCGAAGAGGACGAACCCCGCCGCGCCGGCGATCAGCAGCACGAACAGCCCCACCGCGATCGGAAACAGCCGGCGGCGGGGCGGCGCCGGGTAGCGCCCGGGCAGCGCCTGATAGCCGGCGTCCGGGTCCACCTCCCCCATCGGGGGCGGTGGCGGAGGACGCTCCATCAGCTCCAGGGGCTCATCCTCCAGCGGCAGCGCCGGCCGGGGAGGGGGGGCTCCGGGGCGGGGGGGCTGGGAGCTGGAGAGCCGGCCGCTGGGATCCAGCTGGGCGGGCGCGCCCACCCAGTCCGGCTGCAGCTGCTCGTCCGCGTCGCTGTCGGGGACCGGGGGGAGGCCGGGCTTGCGCTCGCTCATGGCCCGGCAGTGTACCGGGTGCGCCTCAACCGTTCAGCAGCCGCCCCAGCCGGGCCTCCCGCAGCACGAAGATGCTGAAGGTGATGGCGTAGGCGCCGATCACATCGATGCTGTAGTGCAGGTGGGAGAGGAACACCGAGGCCACCACCGCCAGGTGCGCCGCCAGCATCGCCCAGCGCAGCAGCGGCCAGCGCCACACGTAGAGCAGGAGCAGGAAGGTGGTGGCGGTGTGGCCGGAGAAGAACAGGTCCTTGGTCAGGTAGACGTGCGCCGAGTCGCGCACGAACACCCCGAAGGGCGAGAGGATCTCCCAGAAGGCGGCCACCCGGCGCTCGTAGGACAGCCCGGCGTTGAGGTCCGGTCCCCGCACCGGCCCCAGTCCGGTGAGCATGATGCACGCCCCCCGACACAGGGCCACCAGCCCGGCGGTGACCATGTAGCGGGTGAAGCGGGGGACGTCCCGCCACAGCAGGGCCACGGCGATCGGGAGATAGGCTACCACCCACAGCAGGTAGTTGTAGCGGTCCACCGCCGGGACGTAGGGCAGCGCCTGCAGCACCACGTCCGGCAGCGAGGGCGCGGGCCGGGCCTCGGCCCACAGCACCATCCAGATCATCGCGGCGAAACACCCCACCCGGAAGGCCAGCGAACCCAACGCCGCCCAGCGCTGGGGCCAGGTGGACGTCCACAGCGTGGATTGCCCGGGATTCGGTAGAGTGCCGGTATGTCCGTCGACCCGCTTCCGCCCTCCGTGGTCCGCTTCCGGGAGGGCCTCCGCCCCACCGCGATTGGCCGGCACTATCGCGGCTGGCTGCACTTCGCCTCCACCAGCCTGGGCTGCCTGGCGGTGATCGTCTTCGCCGGCTCGCGGGTGACCGCTCCCAGCTGGATTGAGCTGCTGATGATCCCCGGCGCGTTCCTGTTCGCCAACGCCGCCGAGTACTTCGCCCACCGCGGGCCCATGCACCGACCCCGGCGGGGTCTGCGGTTGATCTTCAAACGACATACCCAGGAGCACCACCACTTCTTCACCCACGACGCAATGGCTTTTGAGGGGACGCGCGACTTCAAGATGGTGCTGTTCCCGCCGCTGATGTTCGTCTTCTTTCTGGGGGGGATCGCCACCCCGGTGGGCGCGCTGTGCTTCCTGCTGCTCTCCCCCAACTGCGGCTGGCTGTTCGTGGCCACCGCGCTGGCCTACTTCCTGACCTACGAGTGGCTCCACTTCTCCTACCACCTGCCCCAGGACCACTGGCTCTCCCGGCTGCCGGGGATGGGGCGGCTGCGCGCCCACCACACCCACCACCACAACCTGGCGCTGATGGGGAAGTGGAACTTCAACATCACCTTTCCGATCTACGACTCGCTGATGGGCACCACCTACCGCGCGCCTTCCCCCGCGGCGCAGCCCTCCATCCTCCCCACCCCGTAGGCCAACCGTGAACGGCCGGCCCCGCTGTTCGGAGCACCCGGATTCCGCCGCCGGCTGGCGCTGCGAGGACTGCGGCCGGACCCTGTGCCCGGCCTGCACCGCCGCCCAGCCGGTGGGGGTCTCCGCCTTCGAGGTCTGCGTCCCCTGCGATGGCCGGGCGGCGGTGCTCACCGTTCCCGGATCGCAGGAGTCCTTTGGCCAGCTGTTCCTGCTGTCGTTGCGGGTGGACGTGGGCTGGATCACCCTGGCCCTGCTGGTGGGGGTCTGGGCGCTGGTCCATCTGGCCTGGAAGCTGCCGGCGGCGGGCTCCGGAGGGGTGTTCGCGCTGCTGCTGACCGGACTGTGGTTCTTGTTCTTCGCGGTGCTCCAGGCCGCCTGGAAGGGCGCGGACCGGGTGGGGTACTCCGGAGCGTCGATCCGGTTCAAGGAGGACCTGCTCTGGCCGGCGCTGCGGATGATGGCGCTCACCTGGTGGGTGGTGGCCGCGGTGTGGTGGCTGACCCGGGAGCTGAGGTTCGAGCGCCGCGCGGATGAGGATCCCCGGGCCTGGGCGCTGGTGCTGTCCCTGGCACTGGTGATCCCCGCCTGGGTGCTGGCGCTGGGACGGGGGATGGGCTGCTGCGCGCCCTCTCCCCCTCCACCCTCTGGCGGATGATCCGCGGGCTGGGGCGCGACTACGCGCTGCTGGCCTTGCTCTCGGTGGTGACCTGCTCGCTGATGCTGTTCTGGATCGGCGCCGGCACCTTCATGGCGGACGAGGGCGCGCGCGCACTGGCCCTGCCGATGAACGTCTTTGCCCTCTACGCGGTGCTGCTCTTCGCCCGTCTGGCCGGGCTGGTGATGTCCGCCCGGTCCGATCGGCTGGGCCTGGAGTTCCGGCCCGACCAGCGGATCCCGGCGCTGCCCGGGGTGGCTCCGGACGGGATCCGCCGGCCGCGCGCGCCGGTGATCCCGCCTCGGTCGCGCCCCGCCTTCGTGGAGCTGGACCCCCAGCTGCCCTCCTCGCCGATGGAGGTGACCTCCTTCACCGAGCTGGATCCGCTGGAGCAGCAACTGGGGACCTTCGCCGCCCAGAGCGACGAGTTGGCCAGCGCCCGGCCCACCGCGGAGCTGGTGGCGATTGGCCAGCGGGCGGCGGCGAGAGGCCGACTGTCGGAGGCGGTGCGGGCGCTGAAGCTGGCCGGGTCGCTGCGGCCGCACGAGCCGGAGGCGGCGCGGGCGTGCGTGATCCTGGCCCGGCTCTACGCGGAGCGGCTGGAGGATCCGGCCTCCGCCCAGAAGCTGTATCGCCACGTGGTGCGGCGGTATCCGGCCAGCGCCGCCGCCGACTTCGCCTCCGCCCAACTGGGCGCGGCCGGCTGAACGGTAATTCCGGGTGCCCGGGAGGAGGCCCCGTTAGGATGGCCGCACGATGTCCGCCGAACGTGAAGCCGACCCGCCCTACTGGGTGCTGATCTCCGTGCTCTCCAGCACGCAGCCGCTGACCCCCACCCTGGCGATGGTGCTGCACCAGGCGGCCTACGACCTGTACCGGAAGGACGGCGTCTCCGAGAAGGTGGCAGGCGATCTGCTCTCCGGGACGGTGCGCAACCTGCGCAAGGATCTGGTCCTGGGCAGCATCTCCGGTCCGGCCTTCGAGGCGGAGTTCGAGACCGAGCGCGGCTCCGGGATGGTGCGCTTCCTGCTCACCCGCCAGGGGCTGGAGCTGATCTCCCGCGGCGAGGACCCCCTCCCCCCGGCCCGCCCCCGGTATCTGAACTAGCCGCTCTCCCCGGAACGTAGGTCCAGGTCGCACCCGCCTGATTCCTCGTCAGGAAAGGGGGCGACCGAACCTGGCGGCAGCGTGGACGGAATTGTCACGGCGCGCTCTAATGCCTCGCGTGCGCGGTGGCTGGAATATCGCGCCTGCTCGCTCGTCCGTCGGGCTTGTCGGTCAGCGTGCTTCTACCCTTCGAGAGGTCGGCGAAATGCGAAATGCCGTAGTGGTGCTGGTGAGCGCGATGCTGCTTACCGGGTGTGTGGCTCACGAGAAGGTCGGCGACAGCGCCGCCGCGGTGGGGGACTGGAAGACCGCGTACGGCTCCTATCGCCAGGCCCTGGCGGAGAAGCCGGAGACCCCGGGACTCAAGGAGAAGCACGACCAGGCCCGCGCGGCCGCCGTGGCGGACGCCTGGCAGAAGGCGCAGGGCTGCGAGCGGATGCAGAACTACGACTGTGCCCGGGGTGAGGCGGAGTTCGTCCTCCAGCTGGACCCGGTCCACGCCGAGGCGGTGGCCCTGCGCCAGCGTTCGGTGACCCAGCAGGCGCTGGCCAGCGTGAACAACGCCCGCTCCGCCGCCGCCCAGAACCGCTACCAGGAGGCGCTGAGCCTGCTCTCCAAGTCGCGCGAGTCCTCCGACCCGGGCGTGATCGAGCAGACCCGGCTGGCGCAGCAGGAGATCGTGGCCGGGGCCAGCGTGGAGGCCGAGCGCCTCCGCAACAACCGCCAGTACGACGAGTCGATCCAGCTCTACGAGCTGCTCACCGGGCTGGACGGCAGCTACCGCGACGCGGTCCGCGCGGTCACCGACGATCGGGAGCGGCACCTGCTGGCCCTCTATGAGGACGAGGCCCGCCGTGGTGACGATGCGCTGCACAAGAACGACTTCCGCACCGCCCAGGCGGCCTACCTGGAGGCGGAGAAGGTCCGCCCCAACGGCCGCGCCCTGCCGCTGGTGAAGTACACCGCCACCCTGATCGCCGCCGACGAGGCGATCACCGCCAAGAACTGGCCCTCCGCCGAGGCCGCGCTGCGCGAGGCGGTGAACACCGGCAAGGACGACGGCCGGGCCGCGGAGATGCTGGATCGCGTCCGCTTCCGTACCTACAAGGTCTCGCTGCGGTCGGTGCTGCTGCAGCCCACCCGGCTGGACGGCAGCTCCTGGATCGGCACCACCACCCCGCTGTTCTTCCGGATCTCCCAGCAGATGAGCAACGCGCTGGCGAAGAACAACTTCTCCGGCGCCTCCCAGGCGGCGCTGGATCTGCCCTACGAGAACCGCCCCAACCTGAAGGTGGAGGCGATCCTCCCCGACGGGATGCGGCTGGAGACGGCGGCCCGCCAGGGCGCCTACGCGCTGTTCGAGGGTGAGTTCACCATCGCCGGGAACGCCTTTGATGATCGCCGCGTCTCCTTCCGGGTGTTCCAGGAGAAGGGCAACGAGGAGATTGGCCGGGTGGAGGTCTCCTTGCGCGACCTGTTCACCCAGCGGGAGCTGAACCTCAACAGCCAGACCCTGGCCGCGGTGCGCCTGAACACCGAGGCCGCCGAGGGCCGCGCGCCGGGGACCTTCCTGGGCCTGACCCGGCTGGACACCCCGGTCACCGGGGTGGCCACCCAGGCCCCGGCCGCTCCGGCCCCCGCTGCCACCCAGCCGGCGTCCACCACCACCACCGGGACCACCGCGCCCGCCTCCGGGACCGCTCCGGCGGCGACCCAGCCGGCGGCGCCTGCTCCGGTCCCCAGCGCCCGGCAGCCCAAGTCGCGCATGTAGACCGCGCGGTTCGTTCCGTTCCTGGCCCCGTGGCTCCTTGGCGAGTCACGGGGCCGTTTTTTTTCAGACGCGCTTCGGGGTCACCAGACGTTGCCCCGCGAGGCCAGAGTCTCCGGGCGCTGGGGACGGACCACGCAGAAGCGGTGGCCGGTGGGCGCCTCCATCACCCACCAGGTCTGGACCTTGGCGATCCGCTTGGCGCCCAGCCCCTCCAGCCGGGTGGCCTCCGCCTCCACGTCGTCGGTCTCGATGTCCAGGTGGACGCGGCTGGGGTGATCCACCTGCTGCAGCAGCAGGACCGGTTCGTCGGGCGCGGTCTTCAGCTCGCGGTAGGTGGGACTCTCCGGCTCCGGGGTCTTCACCTCCTTGCCCAGCGCGCGGGCCCAGAAGTGGGTGGCCTGCTCCAGGTCACCTCCCTGGCAATCGATGACGAATCCGACCAGTCGACTGTGGTGCATCGGGTGTCTCCTTCCGTGGGTCAAGGCTGCCGCGCGGGGTGGAATCCACCCACGCCCACGGTCGGGGTTAGCAGACGAACAGCCACACCGTCCGGTCCGCGGTTTCGGAAGATCGACAACTGCCGGGTACACTGCATCCGCGCTGACTGCCCGGGGTTACGACTGTCCGCGCACCCTTCGAACCGTGTGGTCTGGGAAGCAATGATTCGATTTGTCGGTCTCCTCACTCTCGCCGCGCTGTGTGCCTGTGCCACCGCGCCCGCTCCGGTCCGGAACTCCCTCCCGACCGGGCAACTGCCGCCCTCCGCGCCCCTGGAGGGGCCCTCCGCTCCGCCGGCCCAGCTGCCGGTGGCGGCGGCGGAAGCGACCCCGGTGGTCGTGGCGGCGGCGCTCCCGGAGCCGGAGATCCCCGATGGGCTGACCTCCTCCGAGGAGGATGAGCTGGCCGAGCCCTCGGAGGACGAGGGCGAATCCCACGAGGTCGATGGTTCTGTGGAGAACGGGCTCCGGTACTCGGCGGAGCTGTCGGACCCGGAGCTGACCGAGCTGTGGGCCAAGACCCCCGACGCGCTGGGGTCGATCTCCATTGGCTTCGTGGACGAGGGCCGGATCGTCAACGCCTACCAGTTCCCTCCCGGGGAGGGCTACGTGGTGGTCCAGCCGGAGAAGGCCTGGGCCACGCGGGAGACGGTGGAGGCGGTGATCGCCGCGATCACCGAAGTGAAGCGGGTTCATCCGGACGCGCCCCCGCTGCGGGTCAACCAGCTGTCGGGCGCCGAGGGCGGACACCTGCGGCCGCACAAGAGCCACCAGAACGGGCGCGACGTGGATCTGGGCTTCTACTATCCGACCGCGGAGACGATCCGCGCGCGGGAGCGGGAGAAGTACATCGACGTGGCGCGGAACTGGGCGCTGATCAAGGCCCTGGTCACCCACACCGACGTGCAGATGATCCTGGTCGACCGGCGGGTCCAGAAGGTGATCTACGACCACGCCCTGACCGCGGGCGAGGACAAGGCCTGGCTGGACTCGCTGTTCCGCGCCGGGTCGCAGTCGATCATCCGGCACGCCCGGCGCCACCGGGACCACTTCCACGTCCGCTTCTACAACCCCCGCGCCCAGGAGCTGGGCCGCCGGGTGGCGCCGCTGCTGGCGATGCGGCCGGAGCAGAACCTGCGCATGCACCGGGTCCGCAAGGGGGACACCCTGGGCGGGATCGCGGTCCGGTACGGGACCACGGTCAGCTCGATCAAGAAGGCCAACCGGATGAGCAGCAGCTTCCTGCGGATCTCCCAGGTGCTGAGGGTGCCACTGCGCGGGCCGTGCACCCGCTGTCCGATCCCGCCGGCGGTGCAGGTGCCTCCGCGCCGGCTCCCGCCCGGGTTCGGGGAGCCCCCGCAGGTGGCCCAGGTCCGGCCGGCGGAGGTCGCGCCCGCCGAAGAGGTGGCGGAGGTGACCCAGTCCCAGTCGGTGCAGGCGGTGGCCGCGGAGGTCTCCGAGGCCCAGGCCCCGCGGGTGATCCCCGCGGTGCTGCGCCCGCTCCCCGGACCGCGCTAAAAAAACCAGGCCCGCCGCACCCACCACTGGGGTTCGACGGGCCCGGTAAGGCTTCACCCACCGCGTATGACCGGCTCTACGACCGCTCGGCTCCAGCGGGGGTGATGACCGTTGCGTAACTGTGCAAGTCACCACCTCCTTTCGACAGCGGGACCGATGATAACGCCGGCAAACCGGCGCGCCAGCCAGTCAGCCTGGCGGTGCGCTGGGCAGGCGACCAGGTAGGAGAAGCGCCTCGGCGCACCTATCTTCCGGACGTGTCCAAGGCCTTCGTCAACGAGGACGCCGCCACCGTCGAACCCAGCGCGCGCGCCGGGCGACGGCCGGGGGCGGAGCAGCGCTACATCACCCCGGAGGGCCATCGGCGGTGGGTGGGCGAACTGGAGGAGGCGCGGGCCGCGCTCGCGGCGCTTCCAAGCACCGCCGACCAGGCCGCCCGGGCCGACCTGGAGGCGAAGATCGCGGTGGGGGTGGAGGTGCTGGACTCGGTGACGGTGGTCGACTCTCCGCCTTCCACCCACGCCGCCTTCTTCGGCGCCTGGGTGGAGCTGGAGGATGAAGACGGTGAACACGTCACCTACCGGCTGGTGGGGCCGGACGAGGTGGACGTCCGCGCCGGCTGGATCAGCGTGGAGTCACCGATTGGCCAGGCGCTGCTGGGGCGCGGCGTGGGCGAGGAGGTGACAGTGCATCGGCCCCGCGGCGCTCGCGACTACGTGCTGGTGGCGATCCGCTCCGAACCCGCCCCTCCCGGGTGACCTGGGAAGCAAACAGGCAGGCGGGCCTTTCAAGCGTAGGGGCTTGCTGCCTAGCTTGGGCTCATGAAGTGGCAAACCGGAAGACGCAGCGGAAACGTGATTGACCGTCGCGGTCGCGGAGGCCCGGCGCTGGCCGGTGGCGGCCTCCTCACCCTGATTGGCGTGCTGTTCTACCTGTTCACCGGTCAGAGCGTGGACCTGAGCGGGATGCAGCAGGGCCCCCCGGTGGAGGAGGGGCAGGGCGGATCGGGAGAGGCCTATGTGGGCAGCCCGGAAGAGGAGCAGCTCAAGGAGTTCGTCTCGGTGATCCTGGCGGACACCGAGGACACCTGGCCCCGGCTGCTGGCGGGACAGAACGTCCAGTACCAGGAGCCCCGGCTGGTGATCTTCACCGGCGCGGTGCAGTCCGCCTGCGGCGGCGCCAGCGCGGCGGTGGGGCCGTTCTACTGCCCCGCCGACCAGCAGCTGTACCTGGACCTCTCCTTCTTCAATGAGCTGGCCCGCATGGGCGGCGCGGGAGACTTCGCCAACGCCTATGTGGTGGCGCACGAGAT
The DNA here is from genome assembly GCA_036675345.1 of Myxococcaceae bacterium. GTDB lineage: Bacteria > Myxococcota > Myxococcia > Myxococcales > Myxococcaceae > JALYOC01. The sequence goes on along the minus strand of JAKFFE010000018.1, from coordinate 109,845 downwards.
CGGCCACCACGTGCAGAACCTCCTGGGGATCTCCGAGCAGACCCAGGCCGCGCAGCGGCGGATGGACAAGGCCCGGGGCAACGCGCTGTCGGTGCAGGTGGAGCTGCAGGCCGACTGCTTCGCCGGGGTCTGGGCGCACTACGCCCAGCGCGAGCGGCAGATGCTGGAGCCCGGTGACGTGGAGGAGGGGCTGGCCGCGGCCTCCGCCATCGGTGACGACCGGCTGCAGAAGGAGGCGGGGCGCCGGGTCACTCCGGAGTCCTTCACCCACGGCACCTCCGCCCAGCGGATGGAGTGGTTCCAGCGCGGGCTGAAGCAGGGCACGGTGGAGGCCTGCAACACCTTCCGGTGATCGCCCCGGAGCCGAGCGGGGGCTCACAGCTCGAACGCCTTGAGGATCTCCGCGATCGGCTTCCCGGCGAAGCGCTGCTTGAGCTGGTCGCTGGTCCCGAAGGTCCGGGTGTGCATCCGGTCCAGGTACAGGGTGCCGTTGAGGTGATCCAGCTCGTGCTGGAGGATCCGCGCCGGCCAGCCGTGGACGCGCCAGGTCACCGGTTGCCCGTGCTGATCCAGGGCGGTGACCTCCACCTCCCGGAAGCGGGGGACCAGGGCGGAAAAGCCATTCACCGAGAGGCAACCTTCAAAGAAGGTCACCTGCTCCTCTCCCAGCGGCCGCACCACCGGGTTGATGAACACCCTCACCGGGACCGGCACCCGTTCCCGCTCCGCCAGCTCGGCGGGCTGCAGTGATCCCTGCAGCGAGGCCGGGTCCTCCACCACGAACACCCGCAGCGGGACCCCCAGTTGCGGCGCGGCCAACCCCACCCCGGGGGCGGCGCGCATCGCGGCGATCATCTGCTCCACCAGCGCCTGGAACTCCGGGGTGGCGATCTGCTCCGGGAGCACCTCGGCGGCGCGGCGCCGCAGGACCTCGGCGCCGGTCTGGACGATGGGGGAATCCATGGGGGGAGGCTCCGGAGGGGAGGGGACGGTGGCGCAGCCGGCCAGCAGCAGGGCAGTGACCAGTTGGGTGGTGGGGCCAAGCAGGGAAGGTCGCACCCCCCGAGCCTAGCGCGACGCCCGCGCCGCTAGTCCGCCGTCCCGTCGATCACCTTCTTGGCGATCCCGAAGGAGAAGCCGGCCCGGGCCAGCGAGGCCAGGTCCTTCTGCCGGAAGTCCTGGCGGGTGGAGGGATCGCGGCGAAAGGGTCCCAGCCGCTTCTTCCGCGCCCAGATCTTCGCCGCGTCGTCCTCGGACAGCGCCAAGGTGGCCTGGTCCACTTGCTGGGCGACCAGCTCCGCGGAGACCCCCTTTAGCTTCAGCTTCTGGGCGATCACCCGGGTGCTGCGCCCGGCGTGGCGCAGCGAGTGGGTCTTGGTCTCGGCGTAGGCCTGATCATTGAGCAGCCCGTTGCGGACCAACTTCTCCGCCAGCGCGTCCAGCCACTGCACCGCCTGCAGCTTGTCCCCTCCGTGCTCGCGCAGGGAGCGGTTGATCTTCCGCAGCATCACCCGCCGCAGCTGGCTGACGGTGGAGCTGTAGCGCTTGAGGTAGTGGAGGGCGGAGTTCTCCAGGTAGCGGGGGGAGATCTTCCTTGGCCGCTTGCGCTCCTGGGCCTGCTTGCGGCGCGGCTGGTCCTCCTCTTCCACCATGCCGGGGGTTGTAGCACCGCGGTCCGTCATCCAACGCGTCGGTGCGGGGGCCGTTGCATCGGGGGGCCCAGGTCCCCAGCATCCTTGGACCGTGGACACCTCCCTGCTGCTGACCGAACCCGAGCTTCGCCCCTTCCTGCCCCTGCTGTACGTCGCCTGGGCGGACGGGGACTTCTCCGCCGAGGAGCGCGCGCTGCTCACCGAGCGGATCGAGGCCCAGCCCTGGTTGACCCCTCCGCTGCGAGCGGCCCTCCAGCCCTGGCTGCGCCCGCTGCAGCCTCCCTCGGCGGCGGCGCTGGCCGAGCTGGGGGAGACGCTGCGGGCCGCCGCCGCCACCCTCTCCGGGGCGGCCAAGTCCTCGCTGGGCGCGCTGGCCCGGGGGATGGCCACCGTGGGAGGGGCCTCCGGCGCGGCGCTGGCGCAGGTGGAGGAACTGCTGGCGGCGCTGGAGCCGGACCCGGAGGCGCTGCGGCTTCCCCGCGATCAGCCGGAGGACTCCTCCCTGTGGGGTCCGCCGCGCTTCGACCTGCCGGGTCTGCGGCAGCTGCTGGATGGACGGTTCGCGCCGGCGCGCGAGCAGGTGCGGACGTTCCTGGCCCAGCCGGAGCACCGCGCCGCGTTCGGCCTCAGCAAGGAGGCCTACCGGGAGCAGGTGTTCACTTGGCTCAAGACGCTGGCCGACCGGGGACTGGGCCGACTGGCGTTTCCCGGGGTGACCAGCGACGCCCAGGACCTGGGAGAGTTCTTCGCCACCATCGAGACTTTGGCCCTGGGGGATCTCTCCTTGTGGGTGAAGTTCGGGGTGCAGTTCGGCCTGTGGGGCGGGTCGATCTACTTTCTGGGCACCGAGGAGCAGAAGGCGGCCTGGCTGCCCAAGGTGGCCTCGCTGGAGGCCCCCGGCTGCTTCGCGATGAGCGAGGTGGGGCACGGCTCCAACGTGGCGGATCTGGAGACGGTGGCCCGCTATGACCCGGCCACCGGGGAGCTGGTGGTCCACTCTCCCCGGGAGTCCGCCCGCAAGGACTGGGCCGGCAACGCGGCGGTGCACGGGCGCTATGCCACGGTGTTCGCGCAGCTGGAGGTGGGCGGCGCCCAGCACGGGGTGCACGCGGTGATCGTCCCCCTCCGGGACGCGCAGGGAAACCCCGCGCCCGGGATCCGGATCGGGGACTCGGGGCACAAGATGGGGCTCAACGGGGTGGACAACGGGCGGCTGTGGTTCGACCAGGTCCGGGTCCCCAAATCCGCGCTGCTGGGCCGGTACGCCACCATCACCGAGGACCACCGCTACGAGAGCACCATCCAGAGTCCCTCCCGCCGGTTCTTCACCATGCTGGGGACTCTGGTGGGCGGACGGATCAGCGTTTCCACCGCCGCGCTGAGCGCCTCCAAGGTGGGGTTGGCGGTGGCCATCCGCTACGCCGCCGCCCGGCGTCAGTTCGGGCCCACCTCCCAGCCGGAGACCTTGCTGCTGCGCTACCCCACCCACCAGCGGCGGCTGTTCCCCGCGCTGGCCGCCACCTACGCCTACCACTTCGCCCTCGACGCCCTGCGCGAGCAGTTCCTGGCCCTCCCCCGGGACTCGGACTCCCGGGAGCTGGAGGCCCGCGCGGCGGGGCTCAAGGCCGGCGCCACCTGGCACGCGACCCGGACCCTGCAGCTGTGCCGGGAGGCCTGCGGGGGGCAGGGGTACCTGTCGGTGAACCGGATCCCGGACCTGAAGAACGACGCGGAGATCTTCACCACCTTCGAAGGCGACAACACCGTGCTCCTGCAGCTTTTGGCCAAGAGCCTGCTCACCGGCTTCCGGCAGCAGTTCTCCAGCGGCGGCGCGGTCAAGGTGGTCCGCTACCTGGCCGGGCAGGCGGTGACCGCGATCCGGGAGAAGAACCCCTTCGTCACCCGGGGCACCGATCCCCAGACGCTGCGCAGCGCCGACTTCCAGCTGGCCGCGCTGCGCTTTCGCGAACAGTCACTGTTGGCCTCCGCCGGGCGGCGGCTGCAGAAGCGGCACGCCCGGAAGATGGACCCGGCCCTGGCGCTCAACGAGGTGCAGGAGCACGTGGTGGCGCTGGCCCTGGCCCACGTGGACCGGATCGTCCTCGAGGCTTTCGTGACGGCGGAAGCGCAGGCCCCCTCCGGGTTGCGGGAACAGCTGGGCCGGCTCCGGGCGTTGCACGGGCTGTGCACCCTGGAGGGACAGCTGGGCTGGCTGCAGGCCAACGACTACGTGGAGTCCGCCCGGGCCAAGGCGATCCGCCAGCAGGTCCCGCTGCTGTTCGCCGAGCTGCTGCCCGACGCGATTGCCCTGGTGGACGCCTTTGGCATCCCCCCGGTCTGTCTGGGAGCGCCGATCGCCTTCCACGACCCCGCCCACCCCCGCTAAGCCCCCGAGGGCCAGGCTCGCCTCCCGGCCGGGGAGTTGGCATAAGCCCCGCCGTGTCCCGCTCCCTCCGCTCGCACTACTCAGGCCAGGCCGTGGTCCTTGCTCCGATGGAGGACATCACCGACGTGGTGTTCCGCCAGGTGTGCCGGGAGCTGGGCGCGGACCTGTGCTTCACCGAGTTCGTCAACGTGGACGCGCTGCTGCGCGGCGACCACGGCTCGAAGCGCAAGCTGCAGCTGGCGCCCGGGGATCAGCCCACCGCGATCCAGATCTACGGGGGCGATCCGGCCACCCTGGTGGAGGCGGCGGTGATCGCCGAGCAGGCGGGCCCGGCCTTCATCGACATCAACTGTGGCTGCTGGGTGCCGAAGATCGCCGCCCGCGGCGCCGGGGCCGGCTGGCTGCGGAACCCGGACCGGATGATCGAGATGGCCAAGCTGGTGGTGCAGCGCGTCTCCCTGCCGGTGAGCGTGAAGACCCGCATCGGGTGGGGGCCGGAGACGGAGATGCCAATCGTGGATCTGGCCCGCCGCCTGGAAGACGTGGGGGTCAGCGCGCTGACCGTCCACTGCCGCACCGCCCAGATGCGCCACGACGGGGCCGCCGACTGGTCCTGGGCCCGCAAGGCGCAGGAGGTGGTCCAGATCCCGGTGCTGGTGAATGGGGATGTCCGCACCGCCGACGACGCCCAGCGGGCGCTGGCCGAGACCGGCTGCGCGGGGGTGATGGTGGGGCGGGGGGCCATCGACTACCCCTGGGTGTTCCGCGAGGCCCGGGCGCTGCTGGATCACGGGCGGCGGCTGGCCCCGGTCCGGGACGAGGAGCGGCTGTCGTTCCTGCTGCGGGTGCTGGAGGAGAACGTGGCCTTCCGCGGCGAGAGGTCCGGGGTGCTGTGCTCGCGTCGTCACTACGCGGGGGTGCTGCGGACGGTGGAGGGTGGAGAGGCGCTCAAGGTCGCGCTGTACGGAGCCCAGGAGTTCGCCCGGGCCCGGGACCTGCTCCTGGACGCGCGGCAGCGCCGGCTGGCGGTGATCGCCGCCTGAAGCCAAGCCGTCCGCCTGCTCCCCCGCCTGCCCCAGGCTTGCCGGGCGGCTCCTCCCTCAAGACCTTCTGGAGGAAGCCTGGAGGTGGACCCATGTGGAGGGAATTTCGAGACTTCATCGCCAAAGGCAACGTGCTGGGCCTGGCGGTGGCCCTGGTGATGGGAGCCGCCTTCGGGGCGGTGGTGGTGTCCTTTACCGATGACATCCTGATGCAGCTGATCGCCGCGATCGGAGGCAAGCCGGACTTCAGCGCGCTGAGCTTCGAGGTCAACGACACCCCGATCCGCTACGGCAACTTCCTCACCGCGCTCCTCTCCTTCCTGATCGTGGCCTTCGCGATCTTCATGGTGGTGAAGGCCGCCAACCGGCTGCAGCGTCAGCAGCCACCGGCGGCGAAAGAGGGCGAGGTGGATCTGCTGCGCGAGATCCGCGACGAGCTGCGGCTGCGCAGCCCGGTCCGTCCCTGAAACAACTCTGCCCGATCGCCCCCGGAGAAGGGACGGTCGGGCAGGGGAACTACTCCGGGAGGTCGAAGAGCAGGAACTCTCCCTGGTCGGGCGAGCCGATGGTCAGCTGCTCCTCCTCGCCGATCGCCAGCCCATCTCCCGCCTGGTAGCGGGTGCCGTTGAGCTCCACCGAGCCCTGGGCCACGTGCAGCCAACCCAGGCGTCCGGGCGAGAAGGGATGGGTCACCGTCTGGCCCTTCTCCACCACGCTGGCATACACCCACGCGTCCTGCTGGATCCGGACCGAGCCTTCGGCCCCATCGGGCGAGGCCACCAGGCGCAGCCGGTTGCGCTTCTCCTCGCGGGAGAAGTGCTTCTGCTCGTAGCCGGCGGGAAGGCCGGCGCGGGAGGGCATGATCCAGATCTGCAGGAAGTGGACGGGGTCCTGCTTGGAGGCGTTGTACTCGCTGTGGGTCACCCCCGGACCGGCGCTCATCCGCTGCACATCCCCGGGCCGGATCACCGAACCGGTCCCCATGCTGTCCTGGTGCTGCAGCGCGCCCTCCAGGACATAGGAGATGATCTCCATGTCCCGGTGGTGGTGGGGAGGAAAGCCTCCCCCCCCGGCCACGGTGTCGTCGTTGATCACCCGCAGCGGTCCGAAGCCCATGTGGCGGCGATCGTAGTAGTCGGCGAATGAGAAGGTGTGGTGGCTGTGGAGCCAGCCGTGGTCCGCATGTCCGCGGTCCTGCGCCTTGCGTACGGTGATCATCTGCGACTCCTTCCGGTGATGATGCTGCTGCGTTCGTCCTACGCCGCCTGGCTGACCGCCGAGGCCTTGACTCCCTGGACCTCCAGCGCCAGCTCCACCTTCTCGCCCACCAGCACCCCGCCCGCCTCCAGGGCCTGGTTCCAGTTCAGCCCGAAGTCCTTGCGGTTGAGGGTGGTGGTCGCCGAGAAGCCCACGCGCTCCGCGCCCCAGGGATCCTTGCCCACGCCCAGGAACTCGGTCTCCAGCTCCACCTCGCGGGTGATGCCGTGAATGGTCAGATCGCCGATCACTTTCAGGCGCTCCTTGCCCCCGGCCAGCACCTTCTTGCTCTGGAAGGTGATCTGCGGGTGCTTCTCCGCGTCAAAGAAGTCCGCCGAGCGCAGGTGATCGTCGCGCTTGCCTTCGTTGGTGCTGATGCTGGCGGTCTCGATCTGCACCGAGACCTTGGAGTCCTCCGGACGGGAGGGGTCGTACTGCAAGGTGCCCTGCCAGCGGTTGAAGCTGCCCCGGACCTTCGAGACCACCATGTGGCGGACGGTGAAGGTGATGGCGGAGTGCGAGGGATCCAGGTTCCAGGTCTGAGTCGTCATTGTGTGTTTCTCCTTGTTGAAGGCAATATGCGCTCGTTCCACCGCAGAGACAACGACTTGAGACTGAACTCACTGTTCCAGAATCGAGACAATGGCGCGACTTTCGTCCGGTGAGCATTTCGGTGCCGCCAATGGACCCGGCCCCCGGGGGCGAATAAGGAGCCCCCACACCCCTTTTGAAGAGAGCACCATGAACAAGCTGACGATCGCCCTTGCCGCCTCGCTGATCACCGCCCCCCTCGCCGTCTCGGCCCAGAACGACGCCGCCAACCGCGGCCAGGCCAAGAAGGCCGAGAACGCGGTCAAGCAGGAGACCCAGAAGACGGAGATGGCGGCCAAGCAGGACACCCAGCAGGCCGAGGCCGGCCAGACCCCCGCGGACAAGGTGAAGAAGGCCCGCGAGCACGGCAACACCGCCAAGAAGGAGGCCAAGGAGAAGGCGGCCGAGGCCCGCAAGGAGACGCTGACCAAGGCCACCGAGGCGCGCAAGAACGCCAAGTCCAAGGGCGAGGAGAAGCGCAAGGAGGCCAAGGAGCGTTCGGCCCAGAAGAAGGCGGAGGCCAAGAAGAAGGCCGCCGAGGCCCGCGCCAACGCGGCCACCCTCCCGCCCGCGGTGAAGAAGGCGGAGCTGGCGGCGATCGCCGCTGAGGAGACCGCCACCGTCGCGGTGGCCGACGCCGAGGCCGCCGAGGAGTCCGAGAAGGCCGTGGCCGAGCAGCGCCACGAGGAGGCGGTTGTCGCCGCCGAGGCCAAGGCCGCCAACGCCAAGGCCGCCGCCGAGGAGAAGATTGCCACCGCCAAGGCCGCCGCGGCCCAGGCCCGCGCCGAGCACGACGCCAAGAGCGCGGCCGCGCCCGCCGCCGTCCAGAACTAGCCGCCTGGTTTCAGCACCCGAGGCCCCGGTGACAGTCGTTGCCGGGGCCTCTGGCGTGCGGGCCTACGGGGGGGAGGAGGAGGTGGCCTCCGAGGCGTAGGTCCCGCCGGCCCGCGCGGGGATGGTTCCCTCCAGCTGCCGCAGGATCGCCGAGGAGAACGCGGGCAGGTCTCCGGGGTTGCGGGAGGTGATCAGGTTCCCGTCCTCCACCACCTCCTGGTCCACCCAGACCGCCCCGGCGTTGACCAGGTCGGTCTTGATCGAAGGCCAGGAGGTCAGCGTCCGCCCCGAGGTAATCCCCGCCTCCGCCAGCATCCAGCCCGCGTGGCACACCGCCGCCACCGGCTTGCCGGCCTGGAAGAGCTCGCGGGTGAAGGCCACCATCTTCGGATCCATCCGGAGGTGATCCGGAGAGTATCCGCCCGGGATCACCAGGGCGTCGAAGTCGTCCGCGGACACCTCTCCCACCGAGACCTCGGGGGTGACCGTCTCCTTGCCCTTCTTTCCCTTCAGCGGCTGGTGGGCCTCGGAGCCAATCACCACCACCTGGTGTCCTGCCTCACGGAGGGTGTCGAAGGGTTGCCGGAACTCGGAGTCCTCGAACATCCCCGCCAGGATCATCGCCACCTTTGCCATCGCTGCCTCCTTTGGAGCCTGTGGGAAGGTGGGGCGCCGGGCTCAGCGGGGAAAGCGGTGTCCGGGCGCCCGCCGCGTCGCCTGCTTGCGAAGTCCAATGAGGTTGATCGCTGCTCCGGCGAGCAGCAACCCCGCCCCCACCAGGACCGCCAGATGGAAGGTCTCGGTGGAGGCCTCCCGGGCGGCGGCCTTCACCTCTTCCGGCAGCTTGGGGTCCGGCCGGTTGAGCGGCGGCGCCGCCCGTCGCAGCTGCGCCGAGTGGGGATCCAGTCCCGGGACCCGCTCTCCCAGCGATTGGTAGAAGCCGCCGGTGACGACCACGAAGATCACCGCCGCCAGCAGCGGCTGGCCCACCCGGGAGATGGCGTTGTTGATCGCCGAGGCCACCCCGGCGTGGGCCTCGGAGACCGAGGCCATCAGCGCCGCGGTCAACGGCGCCACCAACAGGGTCAGCCCCAGGCCGAAGAGCACCGTCCCCGGGAAAAGATCGATCCACACCGAGCGGGGCGGAAACAGCGTCTGCGGCGCACCCACCTGCGCCAACCAGGGCTGGGTGTCCGCCGGGAACCGGGCGAACCAGCCCAGCCCCAGCGCCATCAGCACCGGGCCCACGGTGAGGAAGGGGCGAGCCCCGATCCGAGAGGCCCACTCTCCGGCCCGGGTGGAGAAGAAGGTCAGCAGCAGCGTGCTGGGCAGCCCCACCAGCCCGGCGGCCAGCGCGGTGTAGCCAATCGCCCCCTGCAGGAAGAGGCCCTGGAAGCCGAAGGTGGCGTAGAGCGCGCCGTAGATCAGCAGGGTGGAGAGGTTGATCACCGCGAACTCCCGGACCCGGAACAACTTCAACGGCACCAGCGGGTTGGGGCGGTGTGCCATCAGGAACGGGAAGGCCACGAACGCCACCGCGCCGACCGCCAGCGCCACGAACGCGGTCAGGTCCTCCCACTGCCGCTCCTGGCCGCGGATCGCCCCGAAGGCCAGCCCGCCGACCGCCAGCACCACCACCGTCGCTCCCAGCCAGTCCACCGGACCTTTGGCCTCCTCGTCGCGCGACTCCCGCACGTGCCGCCGGGTGGCCCACAGCCCCAGCAGCACCAACGGGACGTTGATCAGGAACGCGGCCCGCCAGGAGACGGCGTCCACCAGGAAGCCGCCCACCAGAGGGCCCAGCAGGGCAGTGGCGGAGGTGACCGAGGCCCACACCCCAAAGGCCCGACCGCGATCGTCGCCCTCCATCGCGGCGTTGATCAACGCCAGCGAGCCGGGGATCAACAGCGCCCCGGTGGCGCCCTGCAGGAGCCGGAACAGGACCAGCGCCTCCAGGGTGGGGGCCAACCCGCACAGCACCGAGGCCACCCCGAAGCCCGCCAGCCCCAGACCGAAGATCCGCCGGCGTCCGTAGAGATCCGCCAGCGCCCCGGCGGGGATCAGCAGCGCGGCCAGGGTGGCCAGATAGCCGCTAAGCACGTAGGTCTGGCCCTCCAGCACGCTGACCCGGCTGGCAGGCAGGTCCTCGCCTATCCGCGCCAGGGCCACGTTCACCAGGGTCCCGTCCAGGAAGACGATCGCCGAACCCAGGATCGCCGCGACCATCGTCCAGCGCTGGGTGGGGGTCATCGCGCCTCGGACTGTAATGCCCGGGCTCCTGGACACCTTGGGGGTTCAACCCAAAGGAGTCTCCAAGTGACCCGAATTGAAAGCTTGCTGCGCAGGGCCGCCGACGTCGATCAACTGGGGAGGAACGTCCTCCGGGCGGGCCTGGTCCTGGTGCTGGTGTGGATCGGTGGCCTCAAGGTGGCCGAGTACGAGGCGGATGGGATCGTCCCCTTCGTGGCCAACAGCCCGGTGATGTCCTTCTTCTACAAGTTCGACGCTCCCGACTACCGCCAGCACCAGAACCGCGAGGGGGAGCTGATCGCGGCCAACCGCCAGTGGCACCAGGAGAACCGGACCTATGACTTCGCCCATCTGCTGGGCGGGGTGATCGTCCTGCTGGGCGCGCTGGTGGCAGCACATGGGTGGCGCCCGGAGCTGGGAGTGCTGGGCAGCCTGGGGGTGGTGGGGATGTCGGTGGTGACGCTCTCCTTCCTGGTGACCACCCCGGAGAGCTGGGTGCCGAATCTGGGAGATGCCCACCATGGCTTCCCCTACCTCAGCGGCCGGGGCCGGCTGGTGGTGAAGGACGCGATCATGCTGGGGGCCGGCCTGGTGACCCTGGCGGACTCGGCGCGGGTGGCCCTGGCCAGGCGAAGCCGGGTGGCAGTCGCGAATCCGGGCCGCGTGATGGCCGCCTCAGCCTGAGAGGCACTCGCGCAGCTTGCGCTTGGCGCGGTGGAGGGTCACCGCCACGTTCCCGGGGCTCATCCCCAGCATCAGGGCCACCTCCTCCCCGGGCTGATCCTGGAGGAGGCGCAGGGTGACCACCCGCCGCTGGACCTCCGCCAGGCGCTCGACACAGCCGAACGCCATCACGTGGCGTTCGGCCTGGGCGATCAGGTCCTCCACGCTCTCCCGGGGATCGGCCAGCCCGTCCACCACCTCCGGCTCGCTGTGGTGCGCGCGGGAGAGGTCGTGGCGCCGCCGCCGGTTGCGGGCCTGGTTGCGGACCAGCACCAGGAGCAGCTTGTGGCTGTCGTCCTGCGCGTTGGCCAGGCTCCGCGCATGGGGCAGATCCAGAAAGCCGATCAGCGCCTCCTGGACCACGTCCAACGCTTCCTCGGGCGGCAGGCCCTCCTGGCGGGCGGTGGCGATCAGCCCGCCCCGGTGCTCGCGCACCAGGCGGGTGACCCAGCTCAGGAAGCCGTGTTCGTCAGGGGGGCGCATGGGCCAACTCCCTGCCTACGCCTTGAGCCCGAGGGGGGCGTCGATGAGATAGGTCCACCCGCCGTCGGCAGAGCGGCGCAGCACGTCGGCGGTGGTCCCCTTGAGCTGCAAGGGGCCGTGGGGACCCTTGCCGTCCAGGGTCCAGGAGGCCACCACCAGCGCGGTGTCCCCCTCCACCACCGCCCGCTCCAGCTTCATGTTGATCGGGCCCTGCAGCGCCAGGTACCCATTGAGCGCGTCCCCAATCGCCGCTCCCCGGACCGAGGTGGAGCCGTCTGGGACCATGGTCGCCTCGGGACCGTAGAGGCTGAGCAGGGCCTGCACGTCTCGCGCGTTGAAGGCGGCGGCGAAGGCGGCGGGCATCTGGTCGGGTCGGGTGATCATCCTGGAACTCCTGGGTGGGGTGGCCTCGGTGCCACGGTCCAGATCTAGCGGCCCCGACCGGCGTTGACGACGGAGTCCGACGCACACAACATGTGCGTTCATGCACATCTCCTGGGAAGACCTGCGGACGATCGAGGCCCTGGTCCGGGTGGGCACGGTGCTGGGCGCGGCGCGGGAGCTGGGGCTCCAGCACTCGTCGGTGTCCCGCCGGGTGGACGCGCTGGAGAAGACGCTGGGCAAGCCACTGTTCCTGCGTGGCGCCCGCCTCACCCCCACCGCATTGGCCCGGACGGTGGCCGCGCGCGCGGCGGGGATGGCGGAACAGGCCAGCCAGATCGACGCGCTGCTGGAAGGGGAGCGCCGGTCACGCGAGGGACGGTGGGTGATCACCACCAACGATGTGCTGGCCCCGCTGCTGTTCTCTGCGCTGGCAGGAGGGGAGGGCGACAAGCGGGTGCAGGTGCGGATCACCGACGAGGAGAGCGCGCTGGAGCCGGGGCTGACCGACCTGGCGCTGCGGCCGGGGGGACAGCCTCCGCCCAACCTCCGGGGCTGGAGGCTGGGACGGCTGCGGCTGGGGATCTTCCGGGCCCGGGGCGCCCGCGGGCTGGGATGGGTGCTGCCCGCGGCCGCGCTGCGGGGGCGGGGGTCGATGCGGTGGTGGAAGGCGATCCCCGCCGATGCTCCAGGCTGGCTGGAGTGCGACACCCTGCTCTCGATGCGCGATGCCTGCGTGGCCGGGCTGGGGCGGGTGGTGCTCCCGGCGTTGCTGGCGGTGGAGGATCCCCGGCTGGTGCTGGAGGAGGAGGTGGAGGGGGGCCCCGCGGTCTGGCTGTTGGCCCCGGCCACCCGCCGGGCCGAACCCGCGATCCGGGAGCTGGCGGAGCAGCTGGTGAGCCGGCTCAAGCAGCGCCCTGAGGTGTGGGCCAGTTAGAGAAGCGCCGCTTGGCAGCGGGTTCTCCGCCCGCAAACCATCAGTGGCGCGCGGTCAGCCGGGCAAAGTCCACCTGCGCCGATGTGCGCACCGTCGACTGCCTGGCTGCTCTCGTGGTTGACGGTGCCTTCGAAAACCGTGCACCCTGCGCTCCGTGTCCAAGCCGACGTCCTCTGGGAGTTCGCAGCCGTTCGAGAGTGTGTCCGAAGACGAGCTCAGCTCGCTGGTCGACGACGTGCTCAGCTCCGGCAAGCACGCCATCTTGCCCCGCGGAGAGCTGGAGGATGGCCGGACCGGTGAAGAGCGGCTCCACGCCCGGGTGATCGCCGAGCAGATGTCCCAGCTGGCCTCCTCCCTGGTCGGTCCCTCCGACGAGGGTGCCGGGCCGGTCGAGCGCTGGTACTTCGAGGTCCGCGGCAGTCAGCTGGGCCCGCTGACGCTGCAGCAGGCGCGCAAGCTGTGGAACGACGGAGAGATCGGCCCCGACTCCTACTGCTGGCACGAGGGGTTCTCCACCTGGATCGTCCTCTCCAAGGTGACGCAGCTGGCGGCGGCCCTGGCCCCGCGCCTGCCGCCGGCGGCGGTGGTGGAGCCTCCCCCCGCCGTGCAGGAGGAGCCGCCCAGCAACTGGACGCCCCACGCGGCGGCGCTGGCCGAGGAGCTGTTCCAGCAGCGTCCGCCGGCCCGGGTGGAGGAGCCCAAGGCCCCCGAGCAGCACGCGGGGGTCTATTACGTCCTCTCTCCGCCGCCGCCTCCGCCCGCCGCCCCTCCGCCGCGGTTCTCGGCGCTGACCCAGAGCCTTGTCACCGGAGTGGTGGCCGGCGCGGTGATGGCGCTGATCCTGCTGCTGGCCTGGGGGCGGCTGCCCTTCGCCAGTCCCCCCCCGCAGGTGGCGCCCGTCGCGCAGCTGCCGCCGGCGGTCCAGGTGGCGCCGGCAGTCGTTCCGGCCGCGGCACCGACGCCGACGCCGACGCCCGCGCCCGTCGCCGCCCCGGAGACCGTGGTCACCCCCGCTCCGGCCCCCTCTCCGGTGATGGCCGCGCCTGCTCCGGTGCCCGCGCCCAAGCCGACCGCGGTGGTGGCGGCGGCCCGTCCGGCCAAGGTCGCGCCGAAGCCGAAGCCGGCGCCGGCCACGCCCGCGCCCGGCGAGGTGGAGTTCGAAGAGGAGAAGCCTGCCCCTCCCCGCGATCCGGCCGAAGACCCGGACCAGGTGGAGGCGGCGGCGCGCGACGGCTTCGAGGAGGCCTTCGGGGTGGAGGAGCCGGAGGAGGAGAAGGCGCCGGCTCCAGAGGAGAAGAAGCCCAGCGTCTATGTTCCGCCCCCTGCGGGCGCGGCGGGAAGCCCGTTGCCGGACAAGCTGGGCCAAGGACAGATCCTGGAGGTGGTGCTCTCCCACAAGGGCGCGGTGCAGGGCTGTGTCCAGGCCCACCGTCCTCCCCCGTCGGAGAGCTCCAAGCTGGTGATGCGCTGGACCATCACCCCGGAGGGCAAGGTGCGGGAGGTGTCGGCGGTGTCCCCAGACGCGCTGGTGGACAGCGAGCTGTCCCGCTGTCTGGGGAAGCTGATCTCCGCCTGGAGCTTCCCCAAGCATGGGCAGCAGATGGACCCGGTGGTGCTGCCCTTCGCCTACTGAGGTCCTGAAGGGTGAGCACCGCCGACGCACACCGCGCCATCCAGGCGGTCTGGAGGATCGAGTCGGCGCGGCTGATCGCCGGGCTGGCGCGCTGGGTGCGCGACGTGGGCCTGGCGGAGGAGCTGGCCCAGGAGGCCCTGGTGGCCGCGCTGGAGCACTGGCCCGTCTCCGGAGTACCGCAGAACCCGGGCGCCTGGCTGATGGCCACCGCCAAGCGCCGTGGAATCGATGAGCTCCGTCGGCGGCAGCTGCTCCAGCGCAAGCACCAGCAACTGGGCGACGAGGTGGAGCCCGCCCAGACCCCGGACCTGGACGCGGCGCTGGACGACGAGGTGGGGGACGATCTGCTCCGGCTGGTCTTCACCGCCTGTCACCCGGTGCTCTCCACCGAGGGTCGGGTGGCGCTCACCCTCCGGTTGCTGGGAGGGCTGACCACCGCGGAGATCGCCCGGGCCTTCCTGGTGCCGGAGCCCACCGTGGCCCAGCGGATCGTCCGCGCCAAGCGGACCCTGTCCGAGGCCCAGGTGCCCTTCGAGGTCCCCCACGGACCGGAGCTGGAGGCCCGGCTGGCCCCGGTGCTGCAGGTGATCTACCTGATCTTCAACGAGGGCTACCTGGCCACCGCCGGCGAGGACTGGATGCGTCCGGAGCTGTGCGAGGACGCGCTGCGCCTGGGGCGGATCCTGGCCCAGCTGGCGCCGGCCCAACCGGAGGTCCACGGGCTGGTGGCGCTGATGGAGCTGCAGGCCTCCCGCGCCCCGGCCCGGGTGGGACCCTCGGGGGAGCCGGTGCTGCTGTTGGCGCAGAACCGCTCCCGCTGGGACCGGTTGCTGATCCGGCGGGGGTTGGCGGCCCTGGCCCAGGCGGAGCAGCTGGGCGGCGGGCGCGGGCCCTACGCGCTGCAAGCGGCGATCGCCGCCTGTCATGCCCGGGCCCTGACCGCGGAGCAGACCGACTGGACGCGGATCGCCGCGCTCTACGCGGTGCTGGCCCAGGTGATGCCCTCCCCGGTGGTGGAGCTGAACCGCGCGGTGGCGGTGTCGATGGCGGAGGGCCCGGCGGCCGGGCTGGCGCTGGTGGATGCGTTGCTCTCCGAACCTTCCCTCCAGGGCTACCACCTGCTGCCCACCGTCCGGGGCGATCTGCTGGAGAAGCTGGGACGGACCGAGGCGGCCCGCGCGGAGTTCCGGCGGGCCGCCGCCCTGACCCGGAACGAACGCGAGCGGGCCCTGCTGCTGGAGCGCGCCGGTCCCTGAGCCGGCCTTCCGATCCCGCAACCCCCTGGAATCCATGGAAGGGGCCCAGGCTTCCAGGCAGCCAGGCTGAAAGACTCCGTTGTTGGCCGACGCGGTCCCTTGCCCTGCCCGGGGCCGGTAACGGACACTGACCGGGCGTGAATGCCTGCCTCACCCAGGATGAGCTGACCGCGCTCTCCCGGGGAACGCTGTCCCCCGAGGAGGCGGCCCGGGCGCAGGGGCACGTGGACACCTGTCCCCTCTGCTACGCGCAGCTGCTGAAGGGGGATCGGCCCGACACCGGCGGTGAAGAGACCGGCGTCCTCCAGGGCGGGGCGCGGTGGGCGGAGCCGTCCGCCTCCGAGCTCAACTGGCAGCCGGGGCTGGATCTGGGCCGGTACGTGATCCTGCTCACCCTGGGGCGGGGCGGGATGGGGGTGGTGTTCCGTGCCTACGACAAGGAGCTGGACCGGGCGGTGGCCCTGAAGGTCCTGCACCAGAACGAAGAGGAGGGCAGCACCACCGGCGCCTCCTCCCGGCTGCTGCGCGAGGCCCAGGCGATGGCCCGGCTCTCCCACCCCAACGTGGTGGGGGTGCACGACGTGGTGGTGCTCCAGCGGCGCGTCTGCGTGGTGATGGAGCTGGTGGAGGGCGTCAACGTCCGCGAGTGGCTGCGCACCGAGCCGCGCCGGCCGTGGAAGGAGGTGGTGGAGGTGTTCCGCGCCGCCGGCGAGGGGCTGGCGGCGGCCCATGACGCCAAGCTGGTCCACCGCGACTTCAAGCCGGACAACGTCCTGGTCGGACAGGATGGCCGGGCCCGGGTCACCGACTTCGGGATCGCCCGGCTGGCCAGCACCGATCCGGAGAAGGTCCTCACCCCCGGCGCGCTGAAGACCCCCGCCAACGCGGGCACCGAGACCTTCCACACCCTCTCCGGCAGCACGGTGGGGGGCAGCACCCTGGGCGACACCATCACCCGGGAGGGGCAGGTGGTGGGGACGCCCCGGTACATGGCGCCCGAGCAGTTCGAGAAGCTGCCCGCCGACTTCCGGACCGATCAGTTCAGCTTCGGCGTCGCCCTCTACGAGGCGCTGTACGGCCAGCATCCCTTCGAGGGGAAGAAGGCCAGCGAGTGGCTGGAGCACGCCCGCCGCGGCGAGGTCCGCGCGCCCCCGTCCGCCTCCGCCGTCCCGATGTGGATCCACCGGCTGCTGGTCCGGGCGCTGTCCGCCGATCCGGCGGGGCGCTTCCCGTCGATGCGGGAGCTGACCCAGTCGCTGGGCCGGGATCCCTCGCAGCGCCGCAATCGGCTGCTGGTGGGCGCGGGGGTGGTCGCCGCGGTGGTGCTGGCCCTGGTCGCGGTGGGGCAGTCGCTGCGCGCGCGGGCCCAGCTGTGCAGCGGCTCGGCGGACCAGCTGGCCGGGGTGTGGGATCCGATCCGGCGCGGACAGCTGGCTGCCGCCTTCACCGCCACCGGTCTGCCCTTCGCCGAGGATTCCTCCTCCCGCGCCCAGCAGGTGCTGGACGCCTACGCCACCCGCTGGACGACCACCCATCAGGAGGCCTGTCTGGCCACCCGGATCCGGGGGGAACAGTCCGACCAGGTGCTCACCCTCCGGATGGGGTGCCTGCAGCAGCGGCTGGACTCGATGGCGGCGATCACCGACCTGTTCGCCCGGGCCGACGCCTCCACGGTGGGCAAGGCCAAGCAGCTGCTGGACGGGCTGCCCCGGTTGGAGACCTGCTCGGACGTGACCCGGCTGACCGCCCGGCTTCCGCCGCCCGAGGATCCCCAGGCCGCGGCCGAGGTGGAGCGGATCCGCAAGGAGCTGATCCGCTCGCGGGTGCTGGCCGAGGCCGGGCGGATCAAGGAGTCGGGGGAGCTGGCCCGGCCGGCGCTGGCCGCGGCCCAGAAGCTGGACCACCCGCCGGTGATCGCCGAGGCCGAGGCGAACCTGGCGGTGGTGTTGACCAGCGAGAACCGCCCCCAGGAGGCGGTGGAGCTGTTCACCACCGCCTTTGCCCACGCGCTGGCCCTGGGCCACGACGACGTCTTGACCGACGCCGCGGTGCGGCTGGCCGCGGTGAACGTCCGCACCCGGCAGGAGAAGCGGTCCTTGGAGTGGGCCACCTTCGCCGAGTCCGCCAACCAGCGGGCCCGCGATCCGGAGGCGGCGGCGATGGTCCACAACGCCCGCGGCAACGTGGCCCGCAACGGGGGAGACTTCGCGGGCGCGGCCGTCCACTACGGCAAGGGCCGCGAAGAGGCCCGGGCGAACCTGGGCCCGGAGCACATGGTCACCCTGGGGATCAGCTACAACCAGGCCTCGGCCCTGCAGAACCTGGGGCGGTTCAGCGAGGCCCGGGGACCGTACGCGGAGGTGGTCTCCACCGCCCGGCGGACCCTGGGCCCCCGCCACCCGTTCCTGGCCTACCCGCTGGTGGGATCGGGACTGGTGGCCCAGTACCGGGGAGAGAGCGAGGCGGCCCGGGCCTTCTTCGAGGAGGTGCTGGTGATCACCGAAGGCAAGGGCCCCAACGCCGCCAACGCGCACGAGGCCCTGGCCAAGCTGGCCACCGAACAGGGGCGCTACGAGGAGGCGGTGGCCTCCCTGCGCAAGGCGCGGGTGCTGACCGACCTGTTGACCCTGGGAGGCCCCGAGACCCTGGGGACACTGGCCCAGGAGGGGCTGGTGCTGCTGGAGCAGGGGAGGCTGGAGGCGGCCTGGAGCCTGTTCCAGGACGTGCTGGCCCGTGGCGGCAAGATGGAAGGCGCCTTCGATGCGGTCTCCGACGCCCGGCGCGGCCAGGCCCGGATCCTGCTGGCCCGGGGGCAGGCTGCCCAGGCTCTGCCGCTGGTGGAGGCGGCGGTGGCCACCCTGATCACCACCCGGGGCCAGAGCCATCCGGTCACCCTGGAGACCCGGCGGGTGGCCGCCGAGGTCCGCTGGGCGCTGTCTCAGCGGGAGCAGGCCCGCAAGGAGGCGGAAGCCATCCTGGCCGAGGCCTTGCGGGAGCTGGACCCCCAACATCCCCTCTGCCGGAAGACCCGCGCCTTGATCGAACGGGAGGGTCGGAGCGCGCGTTGAGCTTTACCGGACGGTCGGTGTTAGAAATGGAGTCGTGAGCGCCGAAACCCCTCCCTCCCTGCTGCGTCTGGATGCCTACCTGGATGATCGCCGGGCGCTGAGCCGCGACGCCTTCCTCCAGAAGCACACCTCGGCGGTGCTGGTGATCTCCCTCACCCCGGAGGGCGGCCCGCTGGAGGATGACGGCGCCTTCCGCACCCAGCAGGTCACCGCCAGCGCCGCCCGCAACCCGCTGCTGCCGATCCCCAAGCTGACCGCGGTGGTGCCGATCACCAAGCGGATGGCGGACGCCTTCCAGGCCTTCATCTGGGTGGGCCGCGAGTCGCGCTGTGACGTGGCCCTGCCCTTCAACAGCGTCTCCAAGCTGCAGGCCCAGTTCGTCAAGCGGCCCAGCGGGGACTACGAGCTGATGGACGCCGGCTCCACCAACGGGACCTACGTGGATGGGGCCAAGCTGGTGAAGAACAAGCCGGTGGCCCTGCGGGACTCGATGCAGCTGCGCTTCGGGAAGCTGGACACCCGCTTTCGGACCGCCCAGGGCTTCTACGAGGAGCTGGGACAGTTCCTCTAGGTCCGCTCGGTGGTATGAGCCCCCCTGATGCCAGGGACATGGGACAGCGGATCACTCTCGCCGCACGAGGCGTTGCAGCGGCTGGTGGATGGGAACCGGCGCTTTCTGGAGCCGGGGGCCTCGCTGGTGGATCGCTCCTTCCGCTCGGAGCTGGCGCACCAGACCCAGCGCCCGTTCGCGGTGGTGCTGGGATGTTCGGACTCGCGGACCCCGGTGGAGATCCTCTTCGACGTCGGCTTCGGTGACCTGTTCGTGGTCCGGATCGCCGGCCAGGTGGTCGCCCCCTCCGGGGTGGGATCGATCGAGTTCGCGGTCTCCGAGTTCGGCACCCGGCTGGTGGTGGTGCTGGGCCACACCCGCTGCGGCGCCATCTCCGCCACGGTGAGGGAGCTGCACTCCGGGGAAGGCGCGCAGTCCAAGAACCTCCGCGCGATCACCGACCGGATCTCCCCCCACATCGAAGGCTTCGTCCGCTCGCAGAAGCCGTCGATGGAGCCGGAGCTGCTGCGGGAGTCGATGCGGATCAACGTCCGCGCCTCGGCGGACCACCTCCGCCACGGCAGCCGGATGCTGGAGGATCTGGTGATGGACGGGCAGATCGCCATCGTGGGGGCGGAGTACGAACTGGAGACCGGCCAGGTGAACTTCTTCCACGGCCTCCCGCTGGCACCGGCCCGGTAGCCCCCAAGCCCCAAGCAGCCGTTCGCCAGCCCCGTTGCCCCCGTCTCCCGGTCGATTGACCGGTGCCTCCCCGCCTGGGGAGTGGCAGGCGGGGGCGTGCGCCGCAGGCGGGTTCCTAGATTGCAGGGGAAGGTGCGCAGGCACCCACCCGGGAGGAACGATGGCTGGGCAAATCGTCTGGTTTGATGGGCTGTCCCGCGCGGACGTGGCCCTCGCCGGAGGCAAGGGGGCCAACCTGGGGGAGCTGACCCGCGCCGGCCTCCCGGTGCCCCCGGGCTTCGTGATCACCCCCGCGGCCTTCCTGTCCGCACTGGACCAGGCCGGGATCCGTCAGCGGCTGGGAGCGCTGTTCCGCCAGGTGGATCCGGAGGACGACGCCTCGCTCTCCGGCGCCTCGGAGCAGATGCAGGGGTTGCTGCGGGGCGCGCCGCTGCCGCAGGAACTGCAGTCCGAGCTGGCCCGCGCGTATCGCAAGCTGGGCAAGGAGGTCCCGGTGGCGGTGCGCTCCTCGGCCACCTCCGAGGACACCGCGGGCACCTCCTTTGCCGGCATGCACGAGACCTTCACCCACGTGGTCGGGGAGGCGGACCTGTTCGCCAAGGTCAAGGAGTGCTGGGCCTCCGCCTACGGCAAGCGGGTGCTGGCCTACCGCAAGGCGCAAGGGATGGAGGAGGAGCCCAGCCTGGCGGTGGTGGTGCAGAAGATGGTCAGCTCCGCGCGCTCCGGGGTGATGTTCACCGCCGATCCCTCCACCAGCGACACCTCCCGGATCGTGATCGAGGGCGCGTTCGGGCTGGGGGAGGTGGTGGTGGGCGGACAGGTGGAGCCGGACACCTATGCCCTCTCCAAGCAGGGCCCGCGGCTGCTGGAGGCGGGGATCGGCCGCCAGGCCTTCCAGATCGTCCGCGGTCCGGAGGGCAAGGAGCACCGCCTCCCCCTCTCGGAGGAGGAGGGAATGCGCCGGGTGCTGTCCGACGCGGAGGTGGTGGCGCTGGCCACCCTGGGCCTGAAGGTGGAGAAGCACTACGGCTCGCCGCAGGACATCGAGTGGGCGGAGGAGGGCGGCGCCTGGTACCTGGTCCAGACCCGGCCGATCACCACCCTCACCCCGCATCCGCTGGGTCAGGCAGGGAAGGAGGGGGAGGTGCTGATCAGCGGACTGGGCGCCTCGCCGGGGATCGCCAGCGGCAAGGCGCGGCTGCTGCGTTCCCCGGACCAGGGAAAGCTGCTGGAGCGGGGCGAGGTGCTGGTGGCGCCGATGACCTCCCCGGACTGGGTGCCCACCCTGCGCCGGGCCTCGGCGGTGATCACCGACAGCGGGGGGATGACCTGCCACGCCGCGATCGTCAGCCGCGAGCTGGGGATCCCCTGCGTGGTGGGGACCCGCTCCGCCACCCGGGTCCTGCGCGACGGGGAGCCGATCACCGTGGACGGCGCCCGGGGGCGGATCACCGCCGGGCTGACCGCCGCTCCCCCGGTGACCGCCACCGCCGCGTCCTCTCCGGTGCAGGGCGGCGGGGAGCCGGAGGCGCTGGCCACCCGGCTGTACGTGAACCTGGCGATCGCCGACCACGCGGCCCAGGTGGCGGCGCTGCCGGTGGAGGGGGTGGGGCTGCTGCGGGCGGAGTTCTTGATCACCGACGCGCTGGGAGGCCGTCACCCCAAGGAGCTGCTGGCCTCCGGAGGGCGGGAGGAGTTCGCGGAGAAGATGAGGGCGGGGCTGCTGACCATCACCCGGGCCTTCCTGCCGCGGCCGGTGGTGTACCGGACCTACGATTTCCGGACCAACGAGTTCCGGGGCCTCACCGGGGGAGAGAAGTACGAGCCGGCGGAGGAGAACCCGATGATCGGGTATCGGGGCTGCTTCCGGTACGTGAAGGATCCGGAGCTGTTCCAGCTGGAGCTGGAGGTGCTGGCCCGGGTGAGGGAGGAGACCCCCAACCTGCACCTGATGATCCCGTTTGTCCGCACCCGCTGGGAGCTGGAGGCGTGCCTGGAGCTGGTGGAGAGGAGCCCGCTGGGCAAGCAGCGCGGGCTGCACCGCTGGGTGATGGCCGAGGTCCCCTCGGTGGCCTACTGGATCCCGGAGTACGCCCGGATGGGGATCGACGGGATCTCGATCGGCTCCAACGATCTGACCCAGCTGATGCTGGGGGTGGACCGGGACTCGGAGGTCTGCTCCGAGCTGTTCGACGAGTCGGACCCGGCGGTGCTGGACGCCATCGCCCGGATCATCCGCGCGGCGCGGGAGGCGGGGATCACCTCCTCCTTGTGCGGCCAGGCGCCCTCCAACCGGCCGGAGTTCGCCGAACACCTGGTGCGGCTGGGGATCACCTCGATCTCGGTCAACGCGGACGCGGTGCGGTCCGCCCGGCGCACCATCGCCTCCGCGGAGCGCCGCCTGCTGCTGGACGCTAGTGGGAGCCGGGAGAGGAGGCCGCCGGCCCCTTCTTGGGGAGCAGCTTCTTGATCCCGGTGACCACCGCCACCACCAGCGCTCCGGCCACCACCCCCACCAGGGCGTCAATCAGGGTGGGGGCCAGCGAGCCGCCCACCCCGCCCAGGCGGTGGGAGAACTCCTCGATCCAGTGGTGGAGGGCGGGAATCCCATGGGTGAGGATCCCGCCGCCCACCAGGAACATGGCGATGGTCCCGGCGATCCCCAGCCCCTTCATCAACCAGGGGGCGGAGGCCACGATCCCGCGCCCCAGGCTCCGCGCGGCGCTGCTCTGGCGCTGGCTCAGGTAGAGGCCGGCGTCGTCCAGCTTCACGATCCCCGCCACCAACCCGTACACCCCCACCGTCATCGCCACCGAGATGCTGACCAGCACCGAGAGCTGGGTGATGAACACCGCGGCGGCCACCGTGCCCAGGGTGATGGCGATGATCTCCGCGGAGAGGATGAAGTCGGTGCGGATCGCGCCCTTGATCTTGTCCTTCTCCAGGGCGACCAGATCCACCGAGGGATCGAGCAGGGCCTGCTGGTGCTCGGCCTTGTGGGCGTCCTCCTCCGCGCTGGGGAAGAACTTGTGGACCAGCTTCTCGAAGCCTTCGAAGCAGAGGAAGGCGCCGCCCACCATCAACAGCGGGGTGACCGCCCAGGGGATGAAGGCGCTGATCGCCAGCGCCGCCGGGACCAGGATCGCCTTGTTGATCATCGATCCCTTGGCCACCGCCCACACCACCGGCAGCTCGCGGTTGGCGGCCACCCCGGTGACCTGCTGGGCGTTGAGGGCCAGGTCGTCTCCCAGCACTCCGGCGGTCTTCTTGGTGGCGACTTTTGCCAACACCGCCACGTCGTCCAGCACCGAGGCGATGTCGTCGATCAATGCCAACAAACTGGAAGCCATGGTCTTTCTATAGACCGCCTACGCCCCGCCTTCCTCCTTCTTCTTGGTGGCCTCAGCGGCCAGAGCCCGGCGGGGGCCCGTCCGGTCCGGCCTTCGTGGCGCCCACAGCTCGGTCAGCACCTGGACCAGCTTGTCGATGTCCACCGGCTTGGCCAGGTGCCGCTGGAAGCCGGCCGACAAGGCCCGGTGCTGGTCCACCTCGGTGGCCATCGCGGTCAGGGCGACCGCGGGCACCTCTCCCCCCTCCTCCTTCCCCAGGGCCCGGATCCTGGCCAGGAGGCTGTAGCCGTCCTCCTGGGGCATGGCGATGTCGGACACCATCAGGTCGGGCCGGAAGGTCTCGAACAGCTCCATCGCCTGGGCGGCGGAGCCGGTGGGCCGGACCTCCGCGCCGCTGAACGCAAGCATCTCGGTCAGCGCCTCGCGGGTCCCCACATCGTCCTCCACCACCAGGATCCGCGCGCCCCTGAGGCTGCCATCCGCCCAGTTGGAGGGGTGCACCACCTCCGCCACCGGGGTGGGGGCAGGCTTGCCCACCTGCAGCGGCAGGTGGAGGGTGAAGCAGGCGCCCTGGCCCCGGCCTTCGCTCTCTGCCCGGACGGTGCCCCCATGCGCCTCCACCAGGTAGCGGACGATGGCCAGCCCCAGTCCCAGGCCACCATGTTTCCGGGTCTCGCCGACCTCCTCCTGGCTGAAGCGGTTGAAGAGATGGGGGAGGAACTCCGGTTCGATCCCGATCCCGGAGTCCCGGACCTGGATCCGTCCCCAGGGGCCGACCGAGTCCACCGTCACCTTCACCCGGCTCCCGGAGGGCGTGAACTTCAGGGCGTTGGTGAGCAGGTTCAGCACCGCCTGCTGAAGCCTCCCGGGATCGCCGGACACCGGAGGCAACGAGGCATCCAGCATCACCTCCAGCTGCACCTGCCGGGCCTCGGCCGCGGTGGCCAGGGTGTCCACCGCCGCCTGGACGGTCTCGGCCAGGCTGACGTCCCGGCGGTCCATCCGCAGCTTCCCGGTCACGATCCGGGAGATGTCCAGCAGGTCGTCGATCAGCTGCGCCTGCATCTTGGTGGCCCGCTCGATGGTCTCGCTGGCCTTGAGCAGCCGGGCCGGATCCATCACCCCCCGCCGAAGCAGCTGGGCCTGCAATAGCAGGCTGGAGAGCGGGGTCCGCAGCTCGTGGGAGAGGGTGGCCAGGAATTGATCCTTGGCCCGGTTCGCCTCCTCGGCGCTGGCCTGCGCGGCGCGGGTCTCCTCCAGCAGCGAGGCCCGCTCGCGCTCGGCCCGCTTCCGGTCGGTGATGTCCTCGGCCGCCAGCAGGATCAGCCCCTCCGAGCTGGGAGTGGAGACGGCGCGCGCGGAGAGGTTGAGCGAGCGGGTCCCTCTCCCCGGGAGCTCCCGTTCTACCTCCAGGCTCTGGAACCGTCCGTCGCCCTGCTGGACCTTGCGCAGCGCCGCCTGCAGCTGAGGGAAATCCCAGACCCCACCCATCACCGCGTACAGGCTGCGGGTTCCCGGCTCCACCTCCGGGCGGCCGTAGCTTTCGTGGAAGGCCTCGTTGGAGGACAACACCTTGAGGTGCTGATCCAGCACCAGGAACGGGGTGTCCATCGCTCCCACCACGGTCCGGGCGTAGTCGCGCGCCCACTCCGCGGCGCCCAGGGCCCGCTTGAGGACGTCCACGTCCACGATCGAGAGGACCGCCCCGTCAATCCGCTTGTCGATGGTGGCGTAGGGCCGGATCTGCAGCCGGTACCACCGGCCGTCCTGATCCCGGACCTCCTCTTCGTGGAGGCTGACCGAGTCGATCGTGGCGGCAATCTTCTGATCCAGCTTCTCCACCGCCAGCGAAGGCCGGATGTCGTTGAGGGGCCGGCCGACGTCGGAGGGCAGCAGGTTGAGGATGGTGCGCGCCTTGGGCGTGAACCGGCGGATGCGCCGGTTCAGGTCCAGGATCACGATCGGCACCTCCACGCTTCCCAGGATGTTCACCAGGTCGCTGTTGGCCACGTTCAGCTCACCGTTGCGGGACTGTAGCTCGTCGTTGAGGGTGGTCAGCTCCTCGTTGGTGGACTGCAGCTCCTCCTTGGCGGTCTCCAGCTCCTCGTTGAGGCTCTGCAGCTCTTCGTTGCTGGAGACCAGCTCCTCGTTGGCGGACATCAACTCCTCGTTGGTCCGCTGGTGCTCCTCGATGATCGAGTGGAGGTAGGCCTTGCTGGCGGCCAGCTCTGCCTCCAGCTTGGCCACGTGGCCGGGATCATCCGGCGGCCCCACCTGTTCCGGACCGGGGCCGGGGAGAAGCACGGGCTGGGCGGCGGCCGGGATCTCCTCGAACAGCACCGCGAACACCCGCTCCCGGGCCTCGGGCGGCGAGGCGATGGGCACGATCACCAGATCGCAGATCCGCGGCGAGCCATCATGTTCAAACCTCACCCCGGCCCGGCGCACCACCGCCTGCTCCTTGGTGGCCTGGGAGAGCCCAATCCGCAGCTCGGCCATCAGGCCCTTGCGGGCCATCTTCAGCAGATCGTACTGAGGCTGGCCGGGGGCCGGCTCCAGATACAAACCGGTGCGGCCCCGGAAGTGGAGGATCTCCATCCGCTCATTCACCACCACCCCTGCCGGGGCATAGCGGTCCAGCAGCAGGCTCTCGGTCCGCCGGACCACGTCCGCGGGGGGACCGGGTCGGGCGCCGGGATCGGGCGGAGGGATGAACCCGGAGAGGGCCCGGGTGGGCGCCAAGCGGAACTGGCTGCGGCTGGCGGTGCGGGCGAACAGCTTGTGATCCTTGTCGGTCACCGAGAACAGGTGACCCACGTCGCTGATGTTCTCCGCGTGGCCCAGCATCAGGAACCCCGGCTGGTTCAGCGCGAACTGGAAGGTGGCCAGCACCCGCTTCTGCAACTCCGGGGAGAAGTAGATGAGGACGTTGCGGCAGACCACCAGGTCCAGCTTGGAGAAGGGTGGGTCGCGCGCCAGATCGTGCTTCACGAACGCACAGCGTTCACGGACCGCCTTGTTGATCCGGTAACCGCCGCCCTCCATCCGGGTGAAGTAGCGGGCCAGGCGATCTGGACCCAGCTCTCGGACCGCGGCGTCGGAGTAGAAGCCGGCGCGGGCCTTCTCGATCGCCTTCTCCGACACGTCGGTGCCAAAGAGCTGGACCGGCACCGCGTGCGCGCCCTGCTGGCCGAGGTAATCCAGCAGTGAGATCAGCAGGGAGTAGGCCTCCTCCCCGGTGGAGCAGCCGGCGGACCAGATCCGGATCGGCCCCGCCTGCCGCTTCTGCTTGAGCAGCTCCGGAAAGATCTGCTCCCTCAGGGCGTCAAAGGCCTCCGGGTTCCGGAAGAAGGAGGTGACGTGGATCAGGATGTCCTCGAACAGCACCTGGGCCGCGCCCGGGTCCTGACGCAGCAGCTGGACGTACTCCTCCAGGGAGGTCAGGTGCAGCAGCGCCATCCGGCGCGCCAACCGTCGGCGGATGCTGCTCTGCTTGTACTCCGCGAAGTCCACCCCCACCGCGGAGCGGATCAGGACCAGCACCTGCTTGAGCGCGCTGCTCTCCTCCGGGCTGGTGAACAGCTCCGACTCCCGTTGGTGCAAGCCGGGGTGGTGGCCGATCCGCAGCAACTCCAGCGCCAGCTCGGGGATGGGAAGGGCGAAATCCACCGCGCCGGTCCGGATCGCCGCGTCCGGCATCCCGCCGAACTTCGCGGTCAGCGGGGCCTGGGCGAAGGTCACGCCCCCCTCGGCCTTGATGGCGCGCAGCCCCTCCGAACCATCGGAGGCGGTGCCGGAGAGGACAACCGCCAGGGCCTGGCTGCCCTGGTCCGCGGCCAGGGCCCGGAAGAAGAAGTCGATCGACAGGTGGGGGCGGCGCCCCTCGTCCGACCGGGGCAGCAGCACCAGCGCCCCGTTGAGCAGCCCCACGTCCGCGTTGGCAGGGGAGACGTAGACGTGGTTCGGCTGGACCACCATCCCGTCCTGGATCTCCGCCACCGGCAGCTGCGTGGAGCGGGCCAGCACTTCGCTCAGGTAGCTGGGGTGTTTGGGATCCAGATGCTGGATCAGCACGAACGCCATGCCTGAGTCGGCGGGAAGCTGCTGGAGGAGCTCGGTGAAGGCCTCCATCCCTCCGGCCGAGGCACCGACGCCGACGATGGGAAAAAGGGCAGTGGCCCTGGGCATACCGTTCTCGTCGGCTGCTGGAACTCTGGCTGCTCTCTTCTTTTTCGTACCCATTCCCACCCCGCGCCCACGCCAAGACCACCCACCCCTGTAACAGCTAGGGCGCTTCTTTGCCCCAGGAGGTCGAGGATTGCGTTGAAGGAGGACAAGTCACGCCGTCGAGCGGGCCGGCGATCTGGTGCTCGCTGCGGTTGGATCGGTGACCGCGGTTCACCCCGCGCGGGGCCAGCCGCCGCGCCTGACTGCCGGGTAGTGCTTTGTCCACTCGGCGACCATCAGCGCGTGGGGGACGTCCGGGAAGACGCCGTAGTCGTGGACGTACTCCATGAAGCGGACGCCATCGGGCGAGAAGGGCTGAAAGATGGAGTCGGTCCGGCCATCCCACTCCAGGGGCGGGACCTTGAGGTGGGCGCAGAGTTCCTTGTTGAAGGCCGGGGTGGCGGCCACCCAGCGGCCCTCCAGGAACAGCTCGGCGTAGCCGTGGAACACCAGCAGATCCGTCTCCAGCAGCGCCTCCAGCTTGGCGGTGCCGATGTGGTTGCGGACGTTGGCGAAGTGGAGCCGGCTGGGGATCCCCACCGACCGGGCACAGGCGGCCAGCAAGACCGCCTTGTCGATGCAGTGCCCGCCCCGCTGGAAGCTGCGGTCCACCACCTCGCTGCTCCGGTAGTCCTCCGGCCGCAGGCTGACCTCCCAGGGGCTGTACCGATAGCCGTCGCGGATCGCGTAGTAGAGCGCGACCGCGGTGGCCACCTCTCCCTGGTCCGAGCGGTGCCGCCGGGCATAGGCGTCCACCCGGGGGTGGTCCGAGTCCAGGAAGGCGTTGGGGGAGAGGAACTCGGGGGAGCGGGGATCGAGGCTGTTCATCGAGAAGGTCCGGCCGGAGGCTACACCCCGCTGCCTAGCGCGGGGCGATCGGGGCGCCGCGGAAGCGACCCCAGGCCACGAAGGCGGCCAGGCCGCCGAGCACCAGGTTGACCGGCAGCGCCGACCACTCGCCGCGCATCACGTGGAAGCCGGCGGCCAGCACCATCACCAGCGCCAGCGCGGCGCCGGCCAGGGCGGTCAGCTGGGGCTTGATCCGGGTCAGCGCCGGCAGGAGCAGCCCCACCCCGCCCAAAAGCTCAGAGACGCCGATGAAGCGCACCAGCCCCGGGAGCTCTCCCGGCCACACCATCTTCGCGGCCAACTCGGCGATGGGGGTGGTGGACTTCATCAGGCCGGCCATGATGAACGCCGCGGCCAACAGCACCTGGACGATCCACAGTGAGACGTTGAGGGCCTTGGACGGCTTGGCGGTGCTGGCGACGGCGACGGCGGCGGTGGTCATGGCGGGTCTTCCGGGTAGGTGGTTACTATTGTGTGCCTGGGCTAATTAAAGCACTGGGTATATATTCGTAACCGACAGGCGCCGCGCAAGGAGGAACATCCATGTCACCCGGTCACATCCCTGTGCCCCACGAGGAGTGTCTGGCGGCCCGCGAGGTCCTCAACCGCGTCGGGGACAAGTGGAGCGTCCTGCTGGTCGGCCTGCTGGGGGATGGGCCTCGGCGCTTCAGCGAGCTCAAGCGCACCATCGAGGGCATCTCGCAACGGATGCTGACCCTGACCTTGCGGGGACTGGAGCGCGACGGGCTGGTCACCCGGACCGTCTCCCCCACCGTGCCTCCGCGGGTGGACTACGAATTGACCGAGATGGGCCGCACCCTGCTCAAGCCGGTGCGGGCCCTGGCGGCGTGGGCCAATGACCACCGGACCCAGATCCAGGCGGCCCGGGATCGCTTCGACGGTGCCGAGGTCGCCAGGACCGCCGCCCAGACCCCGAAGCGCGCGCGCGCGGGGACCTGAGCCCCGGGCGTCAGCCGCGGACCGGGTGGCTGTCCCGGTAGGCGTGCAGCACCGCCAGCTCGTCGTGCCGGTGCTTGAACCCGGTGGCCTCCTGGAAGGGCGAGGCGTCCACCACCACCGGGTACTTGAGGTGGTTCAGCGCCCCGGGGGCCAGGGTGGGCAGCCCGGCACGGCCCACCACCCGGCGCAGCAGCGCGCCGGGAAGGGGAAGCCGGACCCGTCCGGTCTCCTTGATCACCAGCGAGAGCGGCAGCGGCTGGGGGCCGGCGACGTTGAACACCCCGTGGAGCCGGGCCTTCACCGTCAGCCACAGCGCCTCCACCACATCCTCCTCCTCCAGGAACTGGAAGAGCGGATCGAAGCCCAGGATGGTGGGGGTGCGGCGGCGGGAGAGGAAGGTGGCCAAGGTCCCCTGGCCCCCGCGGCCCAGCGTGTAGCAGACCCGCAGCACCGCGGTGCGCAAGGTGGGCCAGCGCCACAGCGCGGTGGAGGCGTAGAGATCCGCGGCCACCAGGTCGGCCAGCTCCGGATAGGAGGCCAGCTCCACCGGCGGCTCGGCCTCGGTGTGGTACAGCGCCGAGTCCGGCGAGGCGCCGTAGAAGGTGTGCCGGCCCACGAACACCACCTGTTGGACCCCGTGGCCCAGACAGTGTTCGAACAGCGCCCGGGTGCCGCCGAGGTTGATCCGGCTGCGCTCGGCGTCGGAGACCTGCGCCAGCGCCGAGACGGTGGCCATGTGCACCACCGCGTCCGGGCGCCAGCGCCGGAACACGTCCGCCGCGGCCCGCTTGCGCAGGTCCACCCGGTGCACGGTGATCTGCTTGGGCGCGTCGGTCCAGGGGCGGGTGTCCAGGCCGGTGACCTGATGGCCCTCGGCGACCAGGCGCACCGCCAGCTGCCGGGCGATGGCGCCGGAGATTCCAGCGATCAGGATCTTCACTGGGCGCTCCTCTTCGGGCCCCAGCGCTCTTGTCGGCGCCGCTGGATCAGCTCGTCGATCCGCTGCTTGACCACCTCCACGTAGCCCTCCACCACGTGGTCCTCCTCGTCGCCGGTGCCCTCGAAGCGCAGCGGCTCGCCGTAGTGGACCTCCACCGAGACCGGGAGGGGGAAGGGGATCAGATAGGGGGTGACCGGCAGGTAGGGGACACCCAGCAGCTTGCCCACCCGATAGAGGTTGGTCACCGTGGGCACCGCGGCCCCGCCGCCCAGCACTCCCATCGGGATGATCGGGCTGCCGGTTTGCAGCGCCAGGCGCATGAAGCCGGTCCCGAAATCGACCATCGAGTAGCGCTCCCGGTAGAGCTTGGCGGTGCCCCGGGCGCCCTCGGGGAACACCATCAGCAGCCGGTCGTCCTCCAGCAGCCGCACCGCCTGCTCCGGCAGCCCGGTGAACTGCCCCACCCGGGAGGTCCACTCCCCGGCGAACGGCATCCGAGCGATGAACTTCTCCGCCATCCCCTGGGCCAGCCGCGGCGGGTCCAGCTCCAGGAACGCGGAGGCGATCACCATCCCGCCGTCCACCGCGATCCCCCCGGAGTGGTTGCCCACCAGCATCGCCCGTCCGGAAGCGGGAACGTGCTGGGCGCCGAAGGTCTTCACCCGGAAGTAGTGCCGGTAGAAGAAGCCCAGGAAGCTGAAGAAGTACTCCAGGTGGCGGCGGGAGATCCCGAAGGGATCCAGGCCCAGGGCGTTGAAGGGCAGCTCCAGCCGGGTGAGCCGCTCCTGCACCTCCTGGCGGACCGATTGGGCGGCGCGCGCTACCGAGGCGGGATCGCTCCACTGCGCGGAGGGGGCATCAGGCATCGGCGCATGGTAGCCCGGTCAATCCCCGCCGCCGCCTGGCAATCCCAGCAATCGGTAATGGAGGGCGCGGATCGCCTCCACCGCGTGGTGTCCCCAGTGGGGCAGGGTGCGCCGCCAGTGGGCCTGTGCCATCCGCCGGCCGGCGTCGGTCCCGCTCTCGAAGAGCGCCAGGCCCCGGGTCAGCTCGCCGTGGAGGTCCTCGAAGTCCTCCCCCAGGTCGCCCACCTCCTCGGTCCCGCGCTGGTCGGGGTTGGCGTGCCGGAAGTAGGCGCGCGGCCCGCCGAGGTTGAAGTGCAGCGGGGGATACAGCCCCCGGGGGCGCAGCGTCTCCTCTCCGGGAGCGGTCTCCGGGAGCTGCAGGCCCAGCGCGTACAGCTCCGCCAGCAGGGCGAGGGTGGCCCGCAGGCGGTCGTCGGCTGGGACCGCGTCGGCGGCTCCGGCCA
Organism: Myxococcaceae bacterium; assembly: GCA_036675345.1. GTDB lineage: Bacteria > Myxococcota > Myxococcia > Myxococcales > Myxococcaceae > JALYOC01. The sequence continues at coordinate 78,464 of JAKFFE010000018.1, read as the reverse complement.
CCCGCAGCAGGGTGCGGACCTTCTCGGCAAACAGCTCAGCGGTCTGATCGGAGTTCATTCGAGATTCCCTGCCAGCAGGAGGGTGACGCCTTCGGACTCGGCGAACAGTTCATCCGCTTCATCGGAGTTCACTCCAGTTTCCCCGCCAGCAGGACGTTGAGCCCCTCCGCCATGGTGGGGTGGGTGAAGAGCGCATCGCGAAGCACCGGGTACGGGACCTTCCCCAGCATCGCAGTCTGGACCACCGCCATCACCTCGCCGGCGTTGGGGCCGAACATCGTGAAGCCGAGGATCTGATCGCTGTGCGCATCGATCAGCATCTTCATGAACCCCCGGGTCTCCACCATCGCCCGGGCCCGCAACACCGAGGCCATCGGCAGCCGGGCGATCCGTACCGCGACGCCCGACTTCTTCGCCGTGGTCTCGTCCAGGCCGACCCGCGCCAGCTCCGGATCGACGAAGCCGCAGTAGGGCACCAAGCGATCCCGGGTGGAGCGGGCCTTCCCGGCGAGGTTGTCGCGCACCACCCGGAAGTCGTCGAACGCCACGTGGGTGAACTGCGGACTGCCCGCGCATTCGCCCAGCGCCCAGACCCCGGCGGCGGTGGTCTGGAGCCGGTCGTCGACTTGGATGAAGCCGCGAGCATCGAGCTGGATGCCCGCCTCCTCCAGCCCGATCCCCCGGGTATTCGGCGTCCGACCCGCCGCGACCAGGACGTGGGAGCCTTCGATCGTCTTCTCCCCGGCGGGGGTCTTCACCCGCAGCCGTACCTGTTCGCCGGAGCGCCCTTCCACCGACAGGGTCTCCGCTCCGAGGATCACCTGGATGCCCTCCTCCTCGAAGGCCAGGCGCACCGCGTCCGCCACATCGGGGTCCTCGCGGCCCAGCAGTTGCGGGCCGAACTCCAGCACAGTCACCTGGCTGCCGAACCGCCGGAGGGCCTGCGCGAACTCCACGCCCACGTAGCCGCCGCCCAGCACGATCAGGTGCGAGGGCAACCGGTCCAGCTCCAGCGCCTCGATGTGGGTCAGCGGAATCGCCTCGGCCAGACCGGGGATGCCGGGGATCGCGGCGTGGGTGCCGAGGTTGAGGAACAGCCGCTGGGCGACGAAACGCCTGGGACCGTCCTCGGGAAGGGTGGCCTCCACGGTGCGGGGCGCCACCAGTCGGCCCTCGGCCAGCACGAACTCCAGGTGGGGGATCGCGAACTTCTTTCGATGGATGGCGATCATCCCCTCCACCATCTCGCGCTTGCGCCCGCGCACCCGCTCCATGTCCACCGAGAGGCCGTCCGTCTGCACCCCGTAGGCGGAGGCGTGCCGTACCTGCTGCGCCACCCGGGCGCTCTGGATCACGTTCTTGCTGGGCAGGCACGCGATGTTGGGGCACGAGCCACCTACCAGCGCGCGTTCGATCACCACCACCGGGCGACCCTGCTGGGCCAGCTCCCAGGCGATGTACTTGCCCGCCTCCCCGCCGCCGAGGACGAGGTTTTCGATGTGGGTCGTTTCCATGGTGCGAGGCCCCCCAGGCTTTCTGGGAGCGTAGCCCCCACGCATCGCGCCGCCCGCCCTTCCCATGCTGAAGGTCCAGAACCGACACCCGGCCAAGTGCTCTCCCGGCCTTCCGGCGGGTGGTTCGGAGCGCCCGGGAGAGTGCTAGGACCCAGGCCCGATGAGATTCGAGAACGTCGCCATCGTTGGCGTCGCCCATGTCGATGCGCCGCACCGGATCACCACCGACGAGCTGGAGGCTCCGCTCCGGGAGACCTACGCCCGGGTGGGACTGCCTCCGCGCTTCCTGGAGCCCTTGACCGGAGTCCGGGCCCGGCGCTTCTGGGCTCCCGAGACCCTGCCCAGTGACGCGGCCGCCCTCGCCGGGCGCAAGGTGCTGGAGCAGACCGGAGTTGGGCCCGAGCGGATCGGAGTGCTGATCAACACCTCCGTCTCCCGCGACTACCTCGAGCCTTCGGTGGCGTGCTTCGTCCACTCCAAGCTGGGACTGCCGGAGACCTGCCTGAACTTCGACGTCGCCAACGCCTGCCTCGGCTTCCTAGATGGGATGCAGCTGGTCGGAAACATGATCGAGCGGGGCCAGATCGACTACGGGCTGGTGGTGGACGGGGAGTCCAGCCGGCACGTGGTGGAGAGCACGGTGGAGCGGCTGCGCCAGCCGACCTGTGACGAACGCACGGTGCGCGAGCAGCTGGCGACGCTGACCGTGGGTTCGGGCGCCGCGGCGATGCTGCTGTCCCACGCCCGCTTGGCACCTGGAGGACACCGCTTCGTGGGCGCGGTCAGCCTGGCCGCCACCCAGCACAACCAGCTGTGCCGGGGGCAGGCGGACTTCGGGATCACCGACGCCAAGAGCCTCCTGGAGCAGGGGGTGCTGCTGGCCCAGCGCACCTGGGCCCGGGCACAGCACGAGCTGGGCTGGAGCAGCGAGTCCACCGATCTGATCGCACTGCACCAGGTCAGCGCCTTGAACACCCAGGAAGTGGCGCGGGTGCTGGGGCTGGACCTCTCCAAGGCGCCGCTGATCTACCCGGAGCTGGGGAACGTGGGGCCGGCCTCGATCCCGATCGTGCTCAGCAAGGCGCTGGAGCAGGAGCGGCTGGGACCTGGGGACCGGGTGGTGCTGGCCGGGATCGGCAGCGGGCTCAACTGCACCGCGGCGGCGGTCACGTGGTAGCGATCTCCCCGGCCGTCTATCCCTTCCAGGGCCAGTTCCTGGATCGGGGTGGGCTCCGGCTGCACTACCTGGACGAGGGAGCCGGCGAGCCGGTGGTGATGGTGCACGGCAACCCGACCTGGTCCCTCTACTTCCGGTCGTTGGTGACGGCGCTGCGTCCGCGCTACCGGGTGATCGTCCCCGACCACATCGGGCTGGGGCTGTCGGACAAGCCGGGAGATGATCGGTACAGCTACCACCTGCAGAGCCGGATCGACGATCTGGAAGCGCTGCTGGAGCACCTGGGGATCGTCCGCAATGTCACCCTGGTGATGCACGACTGGGGCGCGATGATCGGCATGGGCTACGCGCACCGGCACCCGGACCGGATCGCCCGGCTGGTGGTGATGAACGGCGCCGCCTTCCACCTTCCCCCCGGGATGAGGGTCCCGCTGGTGATGCGGCTGGCGCGGGATACGCCGCTGGGCCCGCTGGCGGTTCGGGGACTCAACGCCTTTGCCCGCGTCTCTACCCGGCTGGGGACCAAGCGTCGGCCGCTCTCCCGCGAGGTCCGGGAGGCCTACTGCGCGCCCTACGACAGCTGGGCGAACCGGATCGCCACGGTGCGCTTCCCCCAGGACGTCCCGCTCTCTCCCAAGGACTTCTCCTACGCGCTGGTGAGCGAGATCGAGGCCAGCTTGGAGAAGTTCCGGAACACTCCCGCGCTCTTCTGCTGGGCCGAGAACGACTTCGTCTTCCCGCTGAGGGTGCTGGACCACTGGCTGAGCCACTGGCCCCAGGCGGAGGTGCTCCGGCTTCCCGGCTGTGGGCACTACGTCCTCGAGGATGCCCCGGAGGAGATCGGCCAGGCGATCCAGACCTTCCTGGACGCGCACGAGCAGGCCCGCGGCGCATGAAGGTCCTGGTCACCGGCGGTGGAGGCTTCCTGGGGCAGGCCCTGGTCCGTCGCCTCCTCCAGCGGGGAGACCAGGTCCGGCTGTTCGCGCGCGGTGAGTACCCTTCGCTGGTCGAGGCGGGCGCGGAGTCGGTGCGCGGAGACATCCGTGAAGCCTCGGCGGTGCTCGCCGCGGTCGAAGGTTGCGACGCGGTCGTGCACTGCGCGGCGATGATTGGAGACGGCGGCCGCTTTCGCGACTTCTACCGGACCAACGTGGTGGGGACGCAGAACGTGATCGCCGCCTGCCGCGCCCACCGGGTGTCCCGGCTGGTCTTCACCAGCTCCTACGCGGTGGTGCATGGCGGCGAGGACCTGGAGGGAGTCGACGAGTCGCACCCGTATCCCCTGCACCCGCTGGCGCACTATCCGCACACCAAGGCCATCGCAGAGCAGGAGGTCCTGAATGCCAATGACGACACCCTGTCCACGGTGTCCCTGCGACTGCATCTGCTGTGGGGGCCGGGAGACACCCAGCTGCTCCCGCGCGCCATCGCCCGGGCCCGGGCCGGGACCCTGCGCTTTCCCAGGGGGCCGGCGAAGCGGATCGACTGCACGTACATCGACGACGCGGTGAACGCCCACCTGCTGGCGCTGGACCGGGTGGCCCCCGGAGCGGCCTGCGCGGGCCGGGCGTACTTCATCACCCAGGGGACCCCGCTGCCGATGAAGGAGCTGGTGACCCGGGTGCTGGGAGCGGTGGGGGTGCCGCCTCCGCCGGAGGGTCCCTTCACGCCGGGGATGCTGTACCTGGCCGGAAGCCTGATCGAGACCGCCTACCGTCTCCCGGGGCTGAGCCGCCGCGAGCCGCCGCTGACGCGGTTCCTGGCGCGGCAGGTGACCACCGCGCACTGGTTCGACACCAGCGCCGCGCGTCGAGATCTGGGCTACCAGCCGACGGTGTCCATCGAGGAGGGACTGCGCCGCCTGGCGGCGGAGCCAAGGCTGCGGGGATTGTAGAAGCCACCGGATGGAGCCCACGGCACGGACCGGCATCGCAGGCCAGGGCCCACGTGCCCCTGCCTTAGTCTCTGATGCTTACCTTCGGACCGCGCTCACCGTAGAGCCTCCGGGCAAGCTCGGCCAGCCAGCGACCCTCGTCGGTATCCGGCACCTTCAAGTTTCCGGTGCGCGCGGCCCGCACCAGCTCACGGATCGGCGCGCTGGGTGACTCCAGCGCCTCCAGGATCCGGAAGGTGGCGGCGTGCCCCAGGCTGGCCCCGGTCTGGGCCATCCACTGGCGTACCGAGGCCTCGAACACCGGGTCCTGCTCCAGCGGGCTCTCCACCGCGGCCGAAGGCCCCAGGTCGTTGATCGCCGACAGCACCCGCTCCCGCCGTTCGCCGTAAGCGAGCGGGCGGAGTGAATCGGCGGTGAGCAACTCGCCCAGGTAGAGGTCCTGCCGGCCCATGCCCACCGGGAACTCCAGCCGCTCTCCCAGGGAGTGGACCGGCAGCCCGCCCACGAAGCGAACCGGAACGATCGGCCGGCCGGTCTCCAGCGCCATGTCGATCAAGGTGCCGCTCAGCTTCTGGACCTTCTCCCGGCAGCTTTGGGACCGGGTCCCCTCGACGTGGATCATCACGCTGCGGCCGGTGTCCACCATCTGCCGGGACAGGCCGGAGATGATCTCCGGCAGCGACGCGGGGTTGCTGCGATCGAACCCGCGGGTCATCTGGGGATCGAACAGCCCCGGATAGGCGAAGGTGTGCTTCATCAGCAGATGAAGCCAGTGGGCGTTGTTCTCCACCTTGGCCAGGATCAGCACCGGCTGGCGGGTCAGCGCCGAGGCCACCAGGGCAAACGCGGTCGACTCCACCGCGGTCTGGTGGTTGGCCAGGAACAGGACCCCGCCTGCTCGCGCCTGGTCCAGCACCCGGGGATCGGTGACGTGGACCGTGCGCAGGAACCGATCCAAGAGGCCGCCGTTGACGTCCTCCACCGGGCCGGCGGTGACGCCGAACAACTTCCGCCAGTAGTCCCGGGTCTCCGAGGTGTGGGGGGAGCGGCGTGGCACCGGTCGCTCTTCCACGATCCGCATCCCCAACCCCGTCGCCTGGTAGATGCGCTTGCCATCCACCCACAGCGACGCCTCGCCGATCGCCAGCGGGCCTCTCTCGTCGCGCCGCACCTCCAGGATCTCCAGGGTGGTGACGATGCGGCGGTTGGAGGGGATCACCTGCCCGCGGTACTTCCAGGTCATCGGGACCTCGAGCGCGATCGACTCGAAGCGCGGCGAGATCATTCCATCCCCCAGCCCCTGCTGGATCATGAAGAACTGCAGCAACTGGATCATCGCCTCCAGGCCGAGTGAGCCGGGCTGCACCGGATCCTGGAAGAAGTGGGCCTTGAAGAACCACTCTCCGGGGTCCACGTCCTTCTCTGCGCGCAAGAAGCCCAGGCCCGCCTTGCCGCCCTGCGGTTCGAAAGCGGTGACCCGGTCGATCATCAGGAGCATCGGCTCCGCGAGCCGCAGGGTGCCCGCGCAATAGCGTTCGGGGCGGGCACGGAGATCGACGTCGAAGTTGGACGGGAACTCCAGCAGCGCCCGGTCTGCCGGGCGGGAGGGCAGCCCCACCTGGTTCTCCAGCGCGGCCTTCGGGAAGAACCCGAAGCCGGTCTCCAGCTTGTAGACCAGCGTGTCCCCGGCGAAGCACTGCACCTCGAAGAACTCGAGGATCATCCCCGCCGAGCGCGAGACGCTCTTCAGGGTGACGCGGGTGCGCAGGGTGCCGGTGCCAGGCGGCACCTCCGCCAGCACCTGCCCGCTGCCGTCGAGGTTGCGGAACGCCAGATCCTCGGTGCCCAGCAGCGCGCTGCCCACGTAGCTGGCCAGCCAGCCGCAAGGCTGCAGCACCGCCTCCAGCAGCACCGCGAAGGGCATGGTGGGGTGGCCGTTCTCGCGGAAGTACCAGGCGTCGGCGGGGACGTCGTAGGCGATCTCCACCGTCGCTCCGGCCTCGCACCGACCCAGCTCGCCCTCCACCTGCGAGACCCGGCTCATGAAGTGGTAGGGCGGGCCGGGGAGGCGGGCCACCCGCCGGGTTCCGTCGAACACCTCGTACATCGGTCCGAAGGCGGCGGAGGGCTTGCCCCAGGCGCAGGCCAGCAGCGATTCGAAGTCGAAGCGGAACCCGTTGACCTCTGCCACCGCCAGCGCGGAGCTGGCAGGGGGCGCCTCAGACGGGGGGAGCTGGGCGCGGCTGGAGAGCGGCCAATCCGGCACCAGCCGCAGGCCGACCCGACGTGCATGGAAGGCCTTGTGTCCGTCCACGGTGCCCAGCAGGTCCGCATAGACGGTGGGGTAGGGGCCGTCGTGGACCTCCTCCACGAACAGCTCGCAGGTCAGCTCACGGGAACTGGGCAGCACCTGTCCGCGGCACTGCAGCCGGTAGGTCTCTTCCGGTACCGGCTCGAACCGCCAACCGTCGCGCTGGAGGGTGTGCCCCAGGCCGGCCAGGTAGAAGGCCATCGCCTGCAGACAGCCCTCGAACATCAAGGTGCCGGGCATGCAGGGATCGTTCTTGAAGTGGCCCTGGAAGAACCAGTCGTCGGGGTGGATCGGCAGCTGGACCTTGAGGTACCCGCGCCCCCACGGCCCGCCTCGGGGGTCGAACTGTTCCACGCTCTCGAACAGCTGCATCTTGCCCGGCTGGATCGACGGGGTGCGGACGTGGGTCTGGCCGCGCTCGAAGCCGGGGCCAAAGCAGGCGAAGAGGTCGCCTCCGGAGAAGGCGCGGACCTGCTCTGCGGAGAACGTTGTCCGCTGACACGTCACCGCCGGAGGATCGAGACGGGCGTTGGGAGCAATCGCCTGGTCCTGCGGCTTCCACAACACGCCCGCGGAGTCGTCCAGCTCCTCCCGACTGAAGAAGCCCGCCTGGCCATTGCGCACGGTGAGCGCGGGCCGCCCGTCGATCACGCAGTCGTAGTGGAAGAAGAAGAGCCGGGTGTCGGCCTGCCGGGCGTGGCCGTCGATGTGGATGTCGTAGCGGAGGGTGTCACCCGGGCGAGGAAGCGACCCGTGGTAGGTGAGCTCGCACCCCAGCAACCGGTAGGCGCGCGTGCCGCGGTTGAAGGCGTCCACGCCCAGGTAGGAGATCAGGAACAGATCGGCCTGCCCGGCCTCGATCATCACCCCGGCGGGCATGAGCCCCCGGTTGAGGAACCAGGAGTCCTCGCGGACGTCGGTCTCGGTCCAGACGGTGCCCAGGCCCATCGATCCCGGTTCGGCCCTCAGGCCCACCACCCGGTCCGCCAGCAGCAGGGGAGGCTGGGGCATCCGGACCTGGATCGCGTGCTCATCCTGGGAGGCGAAGGCCGGTCCGAAGAGCTCGGAGATCTTGCCGGAGGCGTGGACCTCCAGCTCGGCGCGGGAGAAGGAGCGGCCGGTTACTGCGCCGTCGATGGACGCGCGGGGGGGAGGCCTTGGCTGGGTGGCGCCGGGCACCGCAGTGTCCGCGGAGGTGTAGGAGCTCGGTGGGATCCGCTCAGCGCCGGCGATCGTCGAGGATGCCGGAGTGGACGGCCTCGGCTGCACAGCGCCGGCCGCTGGCGTGGAACGGATCGGCCTCGACACTTCGGCGCCGGACCGGGCCGTCGAAGAGGGCGACGGCACGCTCCCGCCCAGGAGCACGGCCATCGCCTGCTCGCGCCCAATCAGGAACTGCTGATGAAGCGCGGCCTGGTCGGCCAGGAACTCCTGATGGGTCCGGGCGATCTGGCTTCGATAGGCCTGATGACCCTCCAGGACTGAGCGCACCGGAGCTGCCAGATGCGCCGTGGCCGAGGTCTCGAGAGTCCCGCCCGCCGGAGGTCCGCTCGGCGCAGGAACCGAACGCGCCGGGATCGGTGCCTGACCAATCGGAGGAAGGTACGGAGCGGGCTCCATCACCTGGAAGGCCGGGCCTCCGGTCTCGGAAACAGCGTCGGAAGGGAGAGAGGCCATCGCGTTCTCGATCGGAGAAAGGCGTGCCGGCGCGCCATGTGCGGGGAAGGTGAGCAGCGGGGGCGTGAGCGGCTTTGCCATCCCGGCAAGCTGAGAGAGGAAACCGTCGGGGTCGTTCCGTCCGGTCTCGTCCACCAGCACCGGTCCGGGGCGTCGGGCCTTCGCAGGCGCCTCCTCTAGCCACACGGTCGCGGCCTGGTCGCCCAGCGCGGTGATCGTCACCTGTGCCCGTCGGGATCCTTCGGTGAGCCAGGGCTTCAATCCTCGCTCGCCTGGACGTGCCCGGTGGGCGCAGCACAGCGCCGCGGCAGCCACGTGCAGCAGTCCCGACGCCGCATGCGGATGGCCGAATAGAGGAGCCAGTCCGGTGGCGCCCTCGCCATCTCCAAGGCGGAGTGCCTCGCCCGGCTGGGCGGGCGAATCGCGCAACACCGCCAGCACCGGGTCGCCGGCACGCAGTGCGTCCTCCAGTCGCTTGGCGACCAGCACTACCGCCGCATCGCCGCCCACCCGCCGCTCCGGCCCGAGGACCGCCTGGGCGGCAGCGCCGTGGACCTCCTCGGCCGAGAGGTCCACCGCGCCAATCAGCGCGGCGTCGATCTCCCCGCGCTCCAGCGCCGAGCGGGCCAGCTCCAGCGCCCGCACCCCGGAGAGCTCCTCCGCGGAGACGGTGAAGCCCACCGCCTGCAGGTCGAACTGACTGCACAGACGGTTGGCCGGGATGTTCGGCATCGCCCCCACCACGCCCGCGGCTCCCAGCAACCGGACGAAGCCCTCCCGGGCACGGTTCAACCAGGTCGGATCGGCCTCCAGTCGCTGGGCCCAGCCCGCTGCGCGCCAGCGGGCACCGTGACGGGCAATCTCCGCGTCGCACTGCATTCCGACGTAGACCCCAGTTCGCTGGTGCGACAGCGGAGCCAACTGACCCAATGCCTCTCGCGCCGCGGCCAGCACCATCAACTGCTGCGGCAGGGTCTCCGCCAGATCCGTCGGTGGGAAACGCAGCCCCTCCAGGGAGAGGGTCACCTGCCGGGCCTGCGCCCCCTGCTCCGTCACCGCGGACGCGCCGGTGAGGAGCGCGGCCGCGAACTCCGCGGCGCTCTGGTGGCTGGCCACCCGCGCACCCAATGCCACCAGGGCCACCGGCGGTCGCGCCGGACCGGGCGCGGTCCGGACGGAGCTGTGGGCCCGTCGCTCGCCGGCCTCTTCGACGATCAGGTGCGCGTTGTTGCCGCCGAACCCGAAGGCACTGACGCCTGCTCGCCGTGGACCGTGCCGGGAGGCGGACCACGGCTCTGACACTTCCAGCAACCTCAGCGGCGCGCCCTGCAGCGCCGGGGTCACCCGGTCCAGGGGAGGAGAAGGCGGCAGCACTCCCGCCCGCAGTGCACCGAGAACCTTGATCAGCCCGCCCGCACCCGCGGCGGTGATCAGGTGCCCCAGGTTGGCCTTGAGCGAGCCGATCGGGATCTGAACCTCGCCAGCGAACACCCGGGAAAGCGTCTGCACCTCGACCGAATCGCCCACCGGGGTGCCGGTGGCGTGGCACTCCAGGTAGGAGACCGACCTCGGCTCCAATCCCGACGAGCGGTACGCCGCCTCCAGCGCGCGGACCTGACCGTCGGTGGAGGGGACCAGCATTCCCCGTCCCCGTCCGTCGTTGGAGAGGCCGATGCCGCGGATGATGCCCAGGATCCGGCTCCCGTCGCGCTCGGCGTCCTCCAGCCGGCGCAGCGCCACCAGCGCCGCGCCCTCGCCCGGCACCAGCCCGTCGGCGTCGGCGTGGAAGGGCCGGCTCTGGCCGCTGGGGCTCAGCGCGCCCAGCGCGGTGAACCCGGTGTGCAGGAACAACAGGTCGGCGCGGTTCACCGCTCCTGCCAGCATCAGATCCGCCCGGTCCTCCTGGAGCGCATCGCAGGCCAGCTTGATCGCGTAGAGCGAAGAGGCGCAGGCGGCATCCAGCGCGAACGCCCCCGCGCCCAGGCCCAGCGCCTGCGCCAACAGGTGGGCGGGAAGGCCGGACATGAAGCGATTGCGCGGGTCGACGGCCGGCAGACCAAGCCGGAGGAGGGCCTCCGAACCCGCCGCGTCCTTCGACAGCCAGGTCCGCTCCGCGAACGCGGAGAGGGACGACGAGGGATAGGAGAGGTTGCCGACGATGGCGCCTGCCCGCGTCAGGTCCCCGGCGAAGCGGGCCTCGCGCAACGCCTCGCGACCGGTGTGCAGCAGCCAGCGGAACAACGGATCCAGCCCCGCCAGCGTCTCCGCCGGGAGCGCGAACCCGGCCGGATCGAACACCTGCTCAAAGCCCTGGACGTATCCGCCGCGATCCGAGATCGCCCGATCGCGGCGGTCCTCACCCGGCTTCGCCAGCATCAGCGCGCGGTCTACGCCCCAGCGGCCTTCCGGAACCTGGGAGAGAGCGCTTCGCCCCTCCAGGGCCAGCGTCCACAGCTCGGAGGGAGAGAGCGCGCCGGGCAGGACACAGGCCTGGCCGACGATGGCGATGGGGGAGAACCGGGACCTCACGGGTCAGGCAGCCCTTCCCGGGCTCTGCGGCAGCACGTGGACCTCGATGCCGCGCAGCTCGGCGACCACCGTTCCATCCGCGGCGACGCAGAGCACGTCGCTGACCGACCGTCCCCGCGCAGCCGACCGCCCCTGCAGGATGCAGCGCACCGAACCCTGGATCGGTCCCGCCGCGTGGAGGTGGACCGACTCGATGGAGGTGGGCAGGCCAGCACCTCCCAACCGGTGCATCGTCCACAGCAGCGCCAGCTGGAGCACGCCGTCCAGCAGTCCGGGATCCAACCGCCAGCTGCCGGGCCACGACCGTCCCTGCAGCCCGCCGACCTGCGCGGTGAGGGCCGTGTCCGAGATCCCCTTCACCGACTCGATCACCTGGAAGTCGACGCCGTGGAACAGGACCCGGCCGTCGTAGATCTCTCCGGTCCAGGGAGAGAGCCCAGAGACCGCGGGGGCGGTGGTTTCGCCGCGAGCCGGGCTGCTGGCCAGCGAGCCCTTCGCCCGGTAGTGCCGGGTCCCGTCCGCACCGAGGAGCTCGAATTCCAGCCGGTCCGCGCCGCTCATCCGCGCGCGCACGGAGAGGGTGTCGCCCCCATGATCGAAGCCCTGCAGCCGGATCCCCTGCAGCACCTGCACGTCGTGACAGGAGACCAGGGTCAGCTTCGGCCTCAGGGCGTGGGCCACCCGCCCGAACCACTCCAGGCACAGCGCCACCGGGACCACCGCCGTGCCCTGCACCCGGTGTCCATCCAGGAACGGGTGGGAGCTGCGGTCGAGGTGGACCTCCGCCACCACCTCGGTGGGCTCCGAGGCTCCCGGCGGTCCCTCCACGCTGGCGAACAGCAGCACCTCCGGCCGGGTGGTCGCGACCGAGAGCTCCCGGAGGAAGCGCCGGGTGCCTTCCTGGATGTCCAGGAGCGGCACGCCCGCCGAGGCGAATCGCTCGCTGAGCGCGGCATCGACCATGCCCCCGTTCCACGGACCCCAACCCAGCGAACGCACCCGGCAGCTCCGGCCCCGGCGCGCCTGCTCCAGGGCGGCGACCTTGTTCAGCACTTCGTTGGCCATCGCGTAGTCGCACTGACCAGGGTTGCCCCAGCGCGCGGCCACCGAGGAGAAGAGCAGCAGCAAGGAGAGGTCGTCCTCCCGGGTCGCCTCGAGCAGAGCGTGCAGTCCAAGCACCTTGGTGCCGAACACCCGCGCCCACTGCGCGTCGGTCTTGTCCTCGATCCGCTTGTCGGCCAGCACGCCGGCGCCGTGGACCACGCCCCGGATCGGCCCCCAGGCGCGCGCCTGCGTCAGCGCCGCCTTCACTGCCGCCTGATCGGAGATGTCCACCGAGAGGTACCGCGCCTCTCCTCCGGCCGTGGTGATCTCCGAGAGGGTGCGGCGAATGGCGCGGCCGGCCTCCACTTCTTCTGCGCGCCGCCCCAGCTCGGAGGGGGAGGGGGTCTCGCCCCGCGCCCGGGCCTGGGCCAACAACAGCGACTTGAGCGCCGCACCGGTCTCCACCGGGAGCTCGCCTTCGGCCAAAACCGAGCGACCCAGCAGCAGGAACTTGCACCCGGCACTCCGGGCCAGCGCGATCAGACAGTCGGCGGTCACGCCCCGGGCTCCCCCGGAGGCGACCACCACCGAGTCGGAGTCCAGTGGCATCCCCGCGTCCTCAGGCAGGGCTGCCCTCTCCGTCGCCAAGGTCAGCCGACGGCCGTCTGCCTTGAGTCCGGCCTCGACCTCCAGCCCGCCGCCGATCAGTTCGTCGAAGAGCACCCGCGCGATCTCCGCCGCAGGACGCCCCGACCGCTCCACGTCCAATGCCCGGACCACCGCGCGGGGCCACTCCGCCCGGGCGGTGCGAGCCAGCGCCGAAGGACCGGCCAGCCAGGCGCGGTCGGATCCCGACAGCCCGAAATCCCCGCCGGTGTCCTGCACGGTGATGAAGGTGCCGCCCTCGGAGGCGAAGCGGCGGGCGATTCCGCGGGCCACGCCGAAGGCAGCCTGGTTCGCCGAGACCGCGTCCGTGATCGAACCCGTCGCGGTCAGCCCCTCGAGGGAGATGACCGCACGCACCGCCGAATCCTCGGGGATCCTCCGGGTCAGCTTCGCCTGGGCGCCGTGGGCGTTGAGCAACTCCACCAGCGCCGCGCCGACGCCGTGGCCGTCGTCGGTGACCAGACAGGGCTGGGAACCAAACAGCCCCGGGGTGCCGAGCCCCAGCGCCGGCGCCTCAACCGCCCTGGCCTCCAGTCGCTCGGTGATCAGCCGGCCCCCGGACTCAACCTTCATGGAGGTCACCGGCGGGGGCGCGGCGGGGGCCGATAATGAAGCCACCGCCACGACCGGGGGAGTGGGAGCAGCGTGGCCGGCCAGCTCGGCGCCCAGCAGCGAGAGGATCTCGCGGAGGGTGCGCAGCGCGGCCATCTTGTTGGCGCCCACCTCCGGAAGCCCGGGAGCGCGCTCCAGAGTGGCGGCGAGGATCTGCACCCGCTTGATGGAGTCCACCCCCAGGTCGGCCTCCAGATCCATGTCCAGGCCGATCATCTCCTTGGGATAGCCGGTCTTCTCGGCCACCACGCCCAGCAGCAGGGACTCCAGGTCCGAGCGGGAGAGCGCGACGGTGGCGCCGGTAGCGGGTCCGTGCGCGGTCGATGAACCGTTGGCAGGAGCGTGCGAGGGGCCGTTGGCAGATGCGTGTGAGGCGGATCCGCCGAGAGCAGGAGCCCGCGGAGCAGGGGCGCCGGCGAGCGGACCCACTGGGGCCCCGTGGACCGGCGGCTGCGAAGAGGCGCCGTTGGATTGTGGGGCGCGGACCGAGGGGCTGGCCGAGAGCTCGGCGCCGAGCAGGGCGAGGATCTCTCGCAGAGTCCGCAGCGCGGCCATCTTGTTGGCGCCGACCTCGGGGAGACCCGGGGCCCGCTCGAGGGTGGCGGCGAGGATCTGGACCCGCTTGATGGAGTCGACTCCGAGGTCGGCCTCCAGATCCATGTCCAGGCCGATCATCTCCTGCGGGTAGCCAGTCTTCTCCGCGACCACGCTAAGCAGGAGTAACTCCAGCTCCGCGGAAGAGAGTCCGGGGCCACCGCTGGAGGGGATCGCCTTCGCGTGACCCGCGACAGAAGCCGATTCCGGAGAGACCGCACTGCGAGCCGGGTGGGCGCTAGACGGGACAGGGTGCCCGTGCGCCGCGGGCGGCGGCATCGATTGAGCCGCGAAGGGCTGAGCCATCGGCTGAGCCGCGTAAGGCTGCGGCATCGGCTGGGCCGCGTAAGGCTGCGGCATCGGCTGAGCCGCGTAAGGCTGCGGCATCGGCTGGGCCGCGTAAGGCTGCGGCATCGGCTGGGCCGCGTAAGGCTGCGGCATCGGCGGGGCCGCGTGGGTCTGCGGCATCGGCTGGGCTGCGAACGGCTGCGCCATCGGCTGAGCCGCGAACGGCTGAGCCATTGGCTGGGACCCAGTCAGTGCACTGGGGACCCCGGCGCCTCGTCCGAGCAATGCAGCCAGTCCGTGCAGCGACTGATCCGCGGAGCGCAGGAACGCGGTGTGGCTCTCGGTCATCGCGCGCTGGAACGCGGCGTGGGCTTCGGCAGTCTGGCGCTGACTCTCCTGGAACGCCTGGACCCAGGCCAGTGCCAGGTTCGAATCGACCTGGGGCGAAAGCGACGGGGAAGGCTCGACCGCGGGTGTCGCCGGCGGCGGAGGGAGGGGCGTAGAGGCGCTCATCGGTGCGATCTCGGGGGTGGTCGGGCGGGGGGCGGCACTGACGGTCGGCGCCGGCGGAAGGAGGTTCGGCTTGGGCAGGGCGGCCGCGCCCTCCGCGGGCGGATACGGCTTCCCGTAGCTGGACCCGTTGATCTTGAGGGTCATCGCCGGCTTCTTCCGGGTCCGCGGATCCTGGGCCGGCGCGTAGTTGGCCCACAGCCGGCGGTAGTCGACCGGGACCCCGGAGACGGACAGCAGTCCCAATCCCTGGCTGAGGGTCTCGAACCCCGCGCCGCCGCGACGATCCAGCGCGATCGCCCGGTGGGGGCGCTTCTTGAGGATGTGCCCCACCAGCCCGGTCAGCACCCGGCCCGGGCCCACCTCCACGAACACGCGGATCCCTCGCGCATACAGCGCTTCGATCTGATCCACGAACCGAACCGGCGCCGCCAACTGCTGCGCCAGGGTGTCCCGGATCGCGTCCGGCGAGGACGGGTAGGGGGCCGCGCTGGCAGTCCCCAGCACGTCGATCCCGGTGGAGCTCAGCTCGATCCCGGAGAGGAACTCCCGGAACGGAATGCTGGCCGGGCTGACCAGGGGCGAATGGAAGGCGGTGGCGACCTTGAGGCGTGAGCAGTCCACTCCCCGCGCGCCCAGCCTTTCCTCCACCTCGGCGATCGCCTCCACCGTCCCGGCCAGCACCAGCTGGTTGGGGCTGTTGTGGTTGGCCACCACCACCTCGGACCTCCACTCCGCCAGCAGCGGTTCCAGCTCCTCCCGACGGCCGCTGACCGAGGTCATCGCGCCGGGGACCCGGGCCGCCTCCTTCATCAGCTCTCCGCGCTTGCGCGCCACCCGCAGGAAGTCGTCCTTGGACAGCGCTCCCGCCGCACACAGCGCGGTGGCTTCCCCGAAGCTGTGCCCGGCCATCGCCGCGGGCTTCACGCCCACCTCCTCCAGCACCTCCAGCAGCGCCAGGCTCATCGCGCCGATCGCCGGCTGCGCCCACTCGGTGGCGGTGAGCGTCTCCTGCTGCGCCTCCCGAGCCGCGTCGTCGAAGGCCGCCTTGGGGAACACCACTTCGCTCAGCCGCTGCGGCGCTCCCAGCGGGACTGCCACCGCGCGCTCCCAGGCCCGCTGCGCCGGCTCCAGCCCCATCGCCAGATCCGCGCCCATCCGCAGGTACTGGCTGCCCTGTCCCGGAAAGAGGAACGCCACCGGACCGGCCGGCGCGCCCAGCGCGAAGTCGATGCCTCCGGGCAGCGAGAACTCCTTCCCCTGGGCCAGCTGCTCCGCGGCCAGGGTCAGCTTGCGCCCCAGCACCTGCGGCGACTCCACGAAGATGGCCAATCGCGCCGGAGCGCTGGCGTCGAACGCCTCCTGGGTGGAGCGCGCCAGGAAGGCAAGCATCCCCTCCAGATCCCCATCGCGCGCGAGCACGCGACACTGCTCCGCCACCGACTCCGCGCTTGGCCCGGACAGCAACACCAGCTCGCCCCCCGGGGGACGGACCCGAGCCGGACGCGGCGCCTTGCCCTCGTACTCCTCCAGGGTGAGGTGGAAGTTCGAACCCCCGAACCCGAAGGCGCTGACCGAGGCCCGTCGCGGGTGGCGCTCGCTGCGCAGCCACGGGCGCGCGGTGGCGTTCAGGTAGAACGGGCTCCGCTCGATCGCCAGCGAGGGCGACGGCCGCTCGACCTTGAGGGTGGGCGGCAGCACCTTGTGGTGCAGCGCCATCACCACCTTGAACAGGCCCGCGGCTCCGGCCGCCGCCTTGGTGTGGCCGACCTGCGACTTCACCGATCCCAGCGCGCACCAGCCGCGATCCTCGCGCCCGGTGGCATCGAACACCTGCCGCAGCCCTTCGAACTCCGCCGCGTCGCCGGCGTGGGTGCCGGTACCGTGGGCCTCCACCAGCTCCACCGTGTCCGGGGAGTAGCCAGCCTGCTCGTAGGCGCGGCGCAGCGCCTTGGCCTGCCCCTCCGGCACCGGGGCATACACGCTCTTGGATCGACCATCCGACGAGCTGCCCACGCCCTTCACCACCGCGTAGATCCGGTCCCCGTCCCGCTCGGCGTCCGCCAGGCGCTTGAGCGCCACCATCCCGATCCCCTCGCCCAGCATGGTGCCGTCGGCCTGGTCCGAGAACGGGCGGCAGTCACCGGTGGGGGAGAGGGCGGGCGTCTTGCTGAAGCAGACGTACATGAAGATGTCGTTCATGGTGTCCGCGCCGCCGGTGATCACCAGATCCGACTGGCCCAGACGCAGCTCCGAGACCGCCATCGCCAACGCCGAGAAGCTGCTGGCGCAGGCCGCGTCGGTGACGCAGTTGGTGCCGCCCAGATCCAGCCGGTTGGCGATCCGCCCCGCCACCACGTTCCCCAGCACGCCCGGGAAGGTGCTCTCCTGCCACTCCACGTAGTGGGAGGCGATCCGCTCGGCGGCCTCCACCACCTGGACCTCCGGCATCCCCATCTCCCGCAGGGCCTTGACCCACACCGGCCGCTGCAGCCGGCTGACCATCGAGCCCAGCAGCTCCTGCGCGGAGGTGACCCCCAGGATCACGCTGATCCGGTCCCGAGGCAGCTGCTTGAACTGCGAGCCGCACGCGTCCTCCAGCACCTGCTGGGCCACGATCAGCGACAGCAGCTGCGCGGTGTCGGTGGCGGGGACGATGGAGGGCGGAATCCCCCAGGCCATCGGATCGAAGTCCACTTCGGGGAGGAAGCCGCCCCGGCGGGCGTAGGTCTTGTCCCGCGCCTTGGGATCCGCGTCGTAGTAGTCCTCCACCAGCCAGTGGGTGGCGGGGACGTCGGTGAGCAGATCGCGGCCGGCGAGGATGTCCCGCCAGAAGCCGTCCTTGTCCACCGAGCCCGGGAAGAGGGCGGAGACGCCGACCACGGCGATGGGGCTGTTCGAGAAGTTGGACATGGTGGCTCTCAAGGTCGTCGCTAGCCGAGTGGCCGCGGAGAGAAGTGGAACGCCGCGGCGGGGACGGGCACCCCGGCGCTGCGAAGCTGCTGGGCCCGGGTGATCACCGCGGCCCCTTCCAGGAAGTTGCGCGCGATCTGCACCACGGTGCGCGCGGGAGGGGACTCCAGGAAGGAGCCCTTCACCCAGTCGTTGAAGGCGCCCATCGCCGGGCCGCACCACAGCTGATAGTCGAGCCGCCGCTTCGGGTCTCCGGCGATCGCCCAGCGGCTGGAGAGTCCCAGGTACCAGCGGAACACCAGCGCCATCCGGTGCTTGGGATCCGCCTCCGCCCGGGTAAGTTCGGCCGGGTCGCGCTGGCGGAAGAAGCGCTGCACCTCGCCCCACACCTCGTCGCAGCTGGCCTGGAGGATCTCCTGCTCCAGCCGCGCCCGGACCTCGGCGGGGATCGCCTCCAGCCCCGGGTAGGTGCGGTACAGCTCGTACAGCCGCTGCGCGCGCTGGGCGAACAGGGTGCCCTTGCGCAAGACCTGGACCTTCACCCCCAGCTCGAACATGTCCGCGGCCGGGGCCATGATCACATCCGCCAGGCCCGCCCCCGCCAGCAGCCGACGGCCCTCCTCGGAGAGCCCGGCCTCGATCGCGCTCTGGTTCACCGAACCGGTGACCACGTACGCGGCGCCCAGCGAGAAGGCAGCGGCCACCGCGGTGGGAGTCCCAAGGCCACCGGCGGCTCCCAGCCGGATCTCCCGCCCGTGCCCGTGCCGCAGCGCCAGCGAATCCCGCAGCGCGGCGATGGTGGGGAACAGCGCGCCCAGCGGCCGGTTGTCGGTGTGCCCGCCGGAGTCGGACTCCACCGTCACGT
Source organism: Myxococcaceae bacterium (assembly GCA_036675345.1). Lineage (GTDB taxonomy): Bacteria > Myxococcota > Myxococcia > Myxococcales > Myxococcaceae > JALYOC01. Next base: position 59,870 of record JAKFFE010000018.1, on the reverse strand, counting down.
CCTCACAGAGCGGCACCCGCTCCGCCAGCGCCGCCTCCTCCGCGGTGAGCTTCCCCGCGCTCACCAGCGGCTGCAGCAGCGCGCGGGGAGCGGGGCTCATGAAGGCCTCCGCCACCTCTGGCCGCGAGAGCTTGGCGAACAGGTGGTGCCGCCGCAGCACCTGGCCCTCGGGAGAGAGAGTGAGCCCCTTGGCAGCGCACCGCACCACCGCCGGGGTCAGTCCCATGAAGGCGGAGACGCAGATTCGCCGCACCCCGCGGCGCAGATAGAGGTCGGCCACCGCCTCCTCCAGCGCCGGGTCGGAGGGGGAGTGGATCAGGTTCGATCCCCAAGCGGGGCCGTTCTCCGCGCTGCCCAGCTGCGCCTCCAGCGAGACCAGTCCCGCCTCCACCTGGGCCAGGGGAAGCCCGGCGGCGCCGAAGAACCCCAGCATCCCGGCCCGGGCCATCGCTACCACCATCTCCACGCTGGCGATCCCGTTGGCCATCTCGCCGGCCACGTAGGGGAAGCGCAGCCCGTGGGTCTGGGTGAAGGCGCGATCCCCCAACCACTCCGGGTAGATCGCCGGCAACTGCCCCATCCACGAATAGGCACCTGACCCCAACCCGCCGCCGAAGCCCACTCCCAGCGGACCGCGCGGGTGCTCGCGGATCAGGTGCAGCGGCTCGCGGACCCGGGCGATCGCCGCCAGCAGCCCGGCGGGATTGAAGTGGGGCGCCTCGGCGCCGGGGTTCCAGGAAGGGTTTCCCATCGGTTGTTGGCTCGGTCAGCGGCCGCTGCGCCGCTCCTGGATGATCAGGTCGGCGATGGTGGAGAGCGTGGCCACGTCGCTGGCGCCGGTGGCCAGCTCCGGGAGGGGGACCGCGAACGCGCTGGCGCCGCCCCGCAGCCCCAGGTCGGCCAGGATCCCCCGGTCGCGGGTCGCGCGCAGGTGCTCGGTGCGGGCCAGCCACTTCAGCTTCTCCATCGCCGAGCTGAGTGCGGGCGAGGCGTCGGCGGGCAGCATCGAGGTGAGGGGAAACTCCTTCTCGGTCCGGGCGGCGCTGCGGTTGAGGACGAAGCCGGCGAAGGGGAGGCCGAGGGTGAGGATCTTGTCGTGGAAGAAGTGGGCCTCGGCCAGCGCCGCTTCGGAGGGGGAGGTGACCAGCAGGAACGCCGCCGCGTCCGTGGCCAGGAACGCCTGGATCTGTTTGAAGTCGGCGTTCATCGCCCCGAACAGGCTGGAGAAGGACGCCAGAAAGGCGCTCATCTCGTCGGCGAAGTCCTGACCGAAGACCGTGCCCAGCACCTTGTTGATCAGCTTCCCGGCGGTGCGGCCGATCAGCCCGGTGGCGCCGGGCATGAACAGCTTGAACACCCCGCTGTCGAAGAAGGCCGAGAAGCGGTTGGGCGCGTCCAGGAAATCCAGCGCGTTTCGGGAGGGCGGGGTGTCCAGGATCACCAGGTCATAGACCCCGTCGGTGATGAACTTGTGCAGCGCCTTGACCGCCGCGTACTCGTGCAGCCCGCTCACCATCTGGGTGGCCTGCTGGTAGACGCGGTTCCCGAGCAGGCTCTGGACCACGCCCTCGTCCTTGGCGAAGCGGTGCACGGTGTCGTCGCTGACGCGCTTGGGATCCAGCATCCAGGCGTGCAGCGATCCGGGCGGCTGGATGCCCGCGGCGCGCAGACGCTCGGCGGAGAGCGCAATCGGCTCCGGCGGATTGCTGGCCACCCCCAGCGTTTCGGCCAGCCGCTTGGACGGGTCGATGGTCAGCACCAGCACCTTGCGACCCAACCGCGCCGCCGCCACCGCCAGCGAGGCGGAGGTGGTGGTCTTGCCCACGCCACCCGCGCCGCAGCAGATGATCGCCCGCTTGTGCTGGACGAGCTCCCCGAGGGGAGAGGGCCGGTGCGGGCTCATCGCGCGCCCTCCGCCGGAACCAGCGCCGCCTGCAGCCGCTCCGCCAATTCCTGCGCCAGCGCCGGTCCGGTGCTCTCCACCGTGGGGAGCTCCACCAGCGGCAGGGAGGTGGACTTCGCCAGCCGCTGCACCGCCCGCTGCGCCTCCTGGGCCCGGTGGAACCCATCGGTGCCGAAGAGCGAGCGGCCGGGGAGAAAGGCGTGGACCGCGGCCACCTCGTCCGGGCTGAAGGTGGTGGTGGGCATCCGGTTCACGAACAGCCCGCCGCTGGGCACCGAGGTCCGCTGCAGCCCCTCCAGCAGCTCCAACGATTCGGACACCGGCAGCTCCTCCGGGAGGGTGACCACATAGGCCCCGGTCTTCTCCGGCGAGTTCATGTAGGACTGACCCTCGCGCAGCGCCTCGGCGATCGGCCCGCGCTGGATCAGCCGCAGCACCACCTCCGGAAGGCCAGTGAGCGCCAGGGTGTGACCGGTGGCGGGCATGTCCAGCAGGATCAGCTGATGGGCCGGTTCACCCCGTTCGTGGCTGGCCCGGAGGTAGCTGAGCAGGTGGAAGAAGATCCCCAGCTCGCGCAGTGAAGGCACCGCCATGAACATCCGCCGGAGCGGATCGAAGTCCAGCGCCGCTCGGGCCACCCGGGCGATCCGCAGCACCTGGCCCAGGAACAGCTCCACCCCCACGTCCGGGCGCAGCTGGGTGCCGAGGATTCCCGGCGCCAGGGCCGCCGCGGTTCGAGGGAGCCGGGGGACCCCGAACAGCTGCGCCAGCGGAGAGGCGCCATCGGTGCCGTCCCACACCTCGGCGACCAGCACCCGCTTTCCCGCACGTTGGGCGACCAGCGCCAGCGCCGCGGTGACGGAGGTACGGCCCACCCCCCCCTTCCCGGTGATCAGGGCCACGCGCTTCCGCAACAGGTCTTGCACCCGCGCAATCTAGCGAACTGCCCCCGGTGATGCCCCCGTTTCCTTGAGCCCAGAACCCAGGTGGGACCGCGCGTGAACCCGGAGGTGAGTCCACGCTTGTTCTCCCGCTCGCAATTCGCGTCTACCCTGCAAGCAGCCAAGCCCAGGACGACATGACCGAACGCACCCTCCTCGTCTCTGCCACCAACCTGCTCGCGCGCGGTTTCCTGGTGGTGCCGGTGGACCGCAGATCTCCATCCGGCGCCCCGGTGAACGGACTGTTCGCCGTCGCCCAGGCGGTGCTGCACGTGATCGGGTGGAAGGTCCCGGCGCGAGCGGTGGCGATCGTGGATCGGGCAGGGCGGGCCTGGCCCGAGCTGCTCTTGCCGCAGTTGGAGGCGCTGCCGGCGCTGCTGCGCGCCCTGGGGCTCACCGTGGTGGAGGCGCCGGACGAGGCGCACCTGGTCGCCAGCTACACCCGCGCGGCGCTGGCCGCCGGGGACGACGTGGTGATCGCCGGCACCGACAAGCGCTATGCCCAGCTCGTGAGCGATCGGGTGTGGTGGTACGACGCACACAAGGACGCGCGCTACACGCCGGAGATCGTCTTCAAGCGCTTTGGCGTCCAGCCGGACCGGGTCGGCGATTGGTTGGCGCTGGTCGGCGATGACGATCAGGTCCCGGGGGTGGCGGGCATCGGCGCCAAGGGCGCCACCGGGCTGCTCACCGCGCATGGGTCGGTGGAAGCAGCGCTGGCGCAACTGCCCACCCTGGAGGGCCGGGTCAAGAAGGCGCTGGAGACGGCGCAAGCGGAGCTCCCCGGGCACCTTGCCCACGCACGGCTCGGCGAGCGACCGCTGCCACTCCCGCTCTCGGATGCCGGATATGACGCTCCGGCCCGGGAGGCGCTCAACGCCCAGCTCGAATCGCTGGGGTTCGTGGAGCTGCTGGTCAGCTCCGCGGCGGGAACGCAGCTCACCCTCTGTCGGACGCCCGAAGAATTCTCCGCGGCCCTGAAGCAACTGGGGACCGGTGTTCCCAGCCTGTACGCCCTCCTCGAGGATCATGAGGAGTTGCCGGAGACGATCCACGGGGTGGCGCTCTCCGGGGGAGACGGCACCGCGGCCTACGTCGAAGCCGGAACCCCTGCCTGGGAGCCGCTGCTGAAATGGCTGCAGGATCCCGGCGCGCCCAAGGCGGGACACGATCTGGTGGGGACGATGGTGACCCTGCGCCGCTCGGGGATCCGGATGGCGGGGGTGGTCTCGGACTCGGCCTGCGCGTCCCATCTCACCCAGCCCAGCGGCTGGGCGCCGCACGAGCTGCCGATCGTGGCCCGGCAGGTGCTGGGGAGATCGCTGCCCTCGGACGACGAGGTGCTGGGGACCGGTGGGCAGCGCAAGAGCTGGCGCGCGCTGGGGTCGGCCGCGGCCCAGGTGGCAGGGGAACGCGCGGACGCGGCGGCGGCGGTGGGCCAGCGCCTCACTGCCCAGGTCGAGCCGCGACTGCTGAACGAGTACCTCGAGCTCTCCGACACCCTGGTGCGGATGGAGCTGACCGGGATCGCCATCGACCTGGCGCAGCTGGATCGCGCCGAGACCGCCTTCACCCGCATCGAGGGTGAGCTGCAGGGAGAGATCGAGGCCCTGGCCGGCCACACCTTCAACATCAACTCCTCCCCACAACTGGGGAAGGTCCTCTTCGAGGAGCTGGGAATGCCGGTGGTGAGCCGGACCAAGACCGGCTTCAGCACCTCCAACGAGGCGCTGGAGCGGATCGAGTACGCCCACCCGATCGTCTCCCGCGTGCTCCGTTGGCGGCTGGTGCGACGCCTGGCGGACAGCTGGGTGCATCCCCTGCGGCGCAGCGTGCATGCGGATGGGCGGGTGCATTCGCGCTTCTACCCGGCGCGCTCCTTCTCCGGGCAGATCGTCAGCACCCGTCCGGATCTGGCCCGGGTCCCGGGGCGGACCCCGGAGATGGCGGAGATCCGCCGCGCCTTCGTGGCCCCGCCGGGGCGGCTGTTGATGTCGGTGGACTTCAACCAGCTGGGGCTCCACGTGCTGGCGCACCTCACCCGGGACCCGGCGCTGGTCGAACCGCTGCGGCAGCGGGCGGACATGCACCGGCTCACCGCCGCGGCGGTGCTGGAGAAGCCCGCCGATCAGGTCACCCTGGACGAACGGCAATTGGGCAAGGTGATCAACTTCGCCACGTTTGCCGGCCAGGGCCCCAGCGCGCTGGCGCTGCAGCTGGGCGTCTCCGCGGCCCAGGCCAAGGAGTACCTGGCCCGCTTCGATCGCCGCTACGCCAAGGTGCGCGAGTTCCAGGACGAACAGCTGCGCCTGGCCAAGTCCCAGGGCTACATCGTGACCCTGGCAGGAAGGCACTGGCCGATCGGAGGCCTGGAGTCGTTGGACTCGCAGCTGCGCTCCTATGCGGAGCGGCTGGCGCGCAGGGGCACCCACGAAGGTTCGGTGGCCGATGTGTCCCGCCACGCCCTGCTGCTGGCGGACCGCGCCATCCAGAAGGCCGGGCTCTCCGCCGCGCCCCTGGTGGAGGTGGTGGACGAGGTGCTGTTCGAGGTCGCGGAGTCGGAGCTTCAGCAGACCGCCCAGCTGTGCGCGGACACCATGCGCCACGCCTTCGAGCTGGAGGTGCCACTGGCGGTCGGCGTGGAGGCCGGCCGGACCTGGGCGGACCTGCAGCCGCTGGAACTCGCCGGCAAGCGTTGAGCCTCCCGGCCAGACCGGCCGTTCCGAAGGGCTGGACAATCAATAAGTGGTGGCTTATTGATTGGTCATGCAGAGCGCGGGCGTGGCCGAGAACAAGATCTTCCAGGCGCTGGCCGACCCCAGCCGCCGGGCGATCTTCGAATCGCTCACCCGCGGGGAAGCGGCGGTGAAGGACCTCACCGCGCGCTTCCACATCTCGCAGCCGGCGGTCTCCCAGCACCTGGCGACGTTGAAGGACGCCGGGCTGGTGAACGGTCGGCGCGAGGGGCGCTGCGTCTACTACCGGGTGGAGCCGAAAGGGATGAAGCCGCTCATCGACTGGATCGCGCACTACCGCGCCTTCTGGACCGAGCGCGTGGACCGCCTCGAACGACTGCTGGAGAAAATGGACGAATGAACCCCATCGACAAGACCGCCCCCTCGCAGACCGACGCCATCGCCTTCGAATTCGAGCTGAACCACTCGCCGCAGAAGGTGTGGCGGGCGCTCACCGATCCGGTGCTGCTGGCCGAGTGGCTGCTGCCGGTGGTGGAGCTGAAGCTGGAAGCGGGAGCCGCGCTCACCTTCCAGACCCAGGCCCATCCCGGGTGGGACGGACGGGTGAACGGCAGGTTCCTGGAGATCGAGGCGCAGCGGAAGCTCAGCTACACCTGGGTGGTCGGCGAGTTCCTGGACACCGTGGTGACCTTCACCCTCACTCCCACCGACTCGGGCACCCGCCTCTCCCTGGTGCAGTCGGGCTTCAAGCCGGACCAGAAGCAGAACTTCGGCGGCGCGCGCTACGGCTGGAAGCTGATGGGCGGAAAGCTGGTCGAGCTGCTGGCAAAGCTCCCCTGATCCGCTCCCCCCACTCTCTCAAACCGGAGGTCCCCATGAACTGGAACAACCTGATTCGGCAGTCGCATCGCTGGATTTCGATCGCCTTCACCGTGGCAGTGATCATCAACTTCGTCGCCCTCGGTCTGGGGAGCCAGACCGTGTGGGTCGGATTCCTGGCTCTGCCCCCGCTGTTCCTGCTCCTGTTCAGCGGGCTCTATATGTTCGTGCAGCCTTATGCCGCCCGGCGGAAGAGCTCCCGACGCACCGGCTGAGAAACCCCAATGACCAAGCACAAGCCCGCCTCCAGCCTTCCTTCCGCGGACAGCCACGACCTGATCCGGGTCCGGGGTGCCCGGGAGAACAACCTCCAGGACGTCAGCGTCGACCTCCCCAAGCGGCGGTTGACCGTGTTCACCGGGGTCTCGGGATCGGGCAAGTCGTCGCTGGTGTTCGGCACCATCGCCGCGGAGTCGCAGCGGCTGATCAACGAGACCTACAGCGCCTTCGTCCAGGGGTTCATGCCCACCCTGGGCCGGCCGGAGGTGGACGTCCTGGAAGGGCTGACCACCGCGATCATCGTCGACCAGGAGCGGATGGGCGCCAACTCCCGCTCCACCGTGGGCACCGCCACCGACGCCACCGCGATGTTGCGGGTGCTGTTCAGCCGGCTGGGCAAGCCCTACATCGGCTCGTCCAACGCCTTCTCCTTCAACATCCCCTCCGCGCGCGGAGTGGGGGAGCTGTCGGTGGAGAAGGGCGAGGGCAAGACCGAGGAGCGGGTGGTCACCGTCGCCGGCGGGATGTGCCCGCGCTGCGAGGGAATGGGCTCGGTCACCGACATCGACCTCTCCCAGCTGTACGACGACAGCAAGTCGCTCAACGAGGGGGCGCTGACCATCCCCGGCTACACCGCGGACGGTTGGCAGGTGCGGATCTACGCAGCCTCCGGCTTCGTGGATCCCAACAAGCCGATCCGCAAGTACACCAAGCAGGAACGCCACGACTTCCTCTACAAAGAGCCGACCAAGGTGAAGGTGGAGAGGATGAACCTCTCCTACGAGGGACTCATCCCCCGCATCCAGAAGTCGTTCCTCTCCAAGGACGTGGACGCACTGCAGCCGCACATCCGGGCCTTCGTGGAGCGCGCCGTCACCTTCGCCCCCTGTCCCGACTGTGGGGGGACAAGGCTCAACGCCGCCGCCCGGTCCTCGAAGATCAAGGGAATCAACATCGCCGACGCCTGCGCGATGCAGATCAACGAGCTGGCGGAGTGGGTGCGCGGACTGCACCAGCCGTCGGTGGCCCCGTTGCTGGCCACCCTCGGTCAAACCCTGGACTCCTTCGTGGAGATCGGACTGGGCTACCTCAGCCTGGACCGTCCCTCCGGGACCCTGTCCGGCGGCGAGGCGCAGCGGACCAAGATGATCCGCCACCTCGGTTCGTCGCTGACCGACGTGACCTACGTGTTCGACGAACCCACCATCGGACTGCACCCGCACGACATCCAGCGGATGAACGAGCTGCTGCTGCGGCTGCGCGACAAGGGCAACACGGTGCTGGTGGTGGAGCACAAGCCGGAGGCGATCGCGATCGCCGACCACGTGGTGGATCTCGGCCCCGGCGCCGGGACCGCCGGTGGAAAGGTGGTGTTCGAGGGCACGGTGGAGGGGCTGCGGACCAGCGGCACCCTCACCGGAAAGCACCTGGACGACCGGGCCGCCTTGAAGCGGTCGGTGCGCAAGCCGAAGGGAAAGCTGGAGGTGCGCGGCGCCAGCGCCCACAACTTGAAGGACCTGGACGTGGACCTCCCGCTGGGAGTGCTGGTGGTGGTGACCGGGGTGGCCGGTTCGGGGAAGAGCTCACTGATCCACGGCTCGGTGTCCGGTCGGGAGGGCGTGGTGACGGTGGACCAGGCCCCGATCCGGGGCTCGCGGCGGAGCAACCCCGCCACCTACACCGGCCTGCTGGAGCCGGTCCGCAAGGCCTTCGCCAAGGCCAACGGCGTCAAGCCCGCGCTGTTCAGCGCCAACTCCGAAGGGGCCTGCCCGGCCTGCAACGGGGCCGGGGTGATCTACACCGACCTGGCGATGATGTACGGCGTCACCACCCCCTGCGAGGAGTGCGGGGGCAAGCGCTTCCAGGCAGCAGTGCTGGAGTACCGGCTGGGCGGGCTGAACATCGCCGAGGTGCTGGACCTGCCGGTGGACGACGCGGTCACCTTCTTCAAGGGCAAGGAGGCAAGGACCCCGGCGGCGGAGGAGATCCTCCAGCGTCTGTCCGAGGTCGGGCTTGGCTATCTGCGCCTGGGCCAGCCGCTGACCACCCTCTCCGGAGGCGAGCGGCAGCGACTGAAGCTGGCGACGGAGATGGGTACCGAAGGCGGCGTCTACGTGCTGGACGAGCCGACCACCGGGCTGCACCTGGCGGACGTGGAGCAACTGCTGGGGCTGCTGGACCGACTGGTCGACTCCGGCAAGTCGGTGATCGTGATCGAACACCACCAGGCGGTGATGGCGCACGCCGACTGGATCATCGACCTTGGTCCCGGCGCGGGCCACGAAGGCGGCCGGGTGGTGTTCGAGGGCACTCCCGCCGACCTGGTCAAGGCGCGGTCCACGCTGACCGGCAAACACCTGGCGGCGTACGTGGGCTGAGCTGAGCTGAGCCGTCCCTGTGCGCAGGACGGCCTGGCCAGTAAACGAGCGTCCACGACGCCCGGCTCCCCTGGCGCCTGCGGTGCACAGTCGTTAATATGATGTTCGAACATCGGTATAACGAGGTGCCTCGTGATCAAGAAGCTTTCCGCTGTGGGCAATAGCCTCGGGCTCATCATCGAACGCCCGATCCTGGAGCTGCTCGACATCACCAAGGACACGCCGCTGGAGATCACGACCGACGGCGAGGCGCTCATCATCCGGCCTGCGAAGCTAAGCGGGAAGGACCGCATCCGCGCGTCGACGAAGCGAATGATGGCCGTCCATGACCAGACATTGCGCAAGCTGGCCAAATGAGCCCCGACGAGCTGCTGTTCCTCGACGTCGAGGACGTCCTTGAACTTCACGCGACTCAGCTCGGGGTGTACGGCGGCGCAGCGGGTCTGCGCGATCGAGGCTTGCTTGAATCGGCGGTAGCGCAGCCAATGGCCTCGTTCGGCGGCGAGTTCACACATCAAGGGTTGTTCGCGATGGCTGCGGCGTACCTCTTCCACATCGGTTCCAACCATCCGTTCCTGGACGGGAACAAGCGCGCCGGGATGCTTTCGGCGGTCGTCTTCCTCGACGTCAACGGCATCAGCCTGAATCATCCCTCTGAGGCGCTCTACGAACTCACGATGGGCGTCGCCGAGAGTCGCATCGACAAGCCTGCGATCGCAGCTGAACTTGAGCGGATCGCGAAGGCGAAGGGCTGAGCTGAGCGCCACCGGGAAGGGACGTCGAACTACCCGGTGATCCGCTCCCCCGGCGAACCACCGGACTCAGCGCCCGGTGCGGCCACCTTCACCGGCGCGCCGAACGCCATCAGACGCCGGTGCCAGGGCGCGAGCAGGCCCAGGATCAGCACCAGCACCCCGGTGACCTGCAGCAGCCGCTCGATGGAGACCACCTCGGCCAGTGGCCCGAAGAGCAGCATCGACAGTGGCATCAACGAGGTGCTGAGCATGGACATCACGCTGAAGACCCGGCCCAGGAAGGCGGGCTCCACCCGCTCCTGGAGCATCACCGTCGCGGGCGTGTTGTAGAGCGGAAGCGCGACGCCGAAGAGGCCCATCGCCCCGAGGTAGAACCAGAAGTCAGGCAACACGCCCAGGGCGACCGTGCAGACGCCCATCACCAGGGTGGAGGTCACCATGGTTCGCATCCGGTTGGCGAAGCCACCCCAGACCGCCAGGGCCGCGCCCCCCAGCAGCATCCCCCCCGAGAAGACGATCTCGATGGCCGTGAGCCGCCACACCTCGGGTCCGAAGGTGCGCGCGGTCTGCAGCGGCGTCAGGAAGGCTGCGGGGGTGATCAGCAGCAGGATCAAGCCCAGGTATCCGAAGAAGGGGACCAGGTGCGGGTGCTGGCGGATGTAACGGAAGCCCTCGCGCATCTCCTCCAGATGCGAGAGCTGGACCGTTCCCGCTGCCCGGGGGCGCGGCGCGATCCGGATGAAGAACGCGATCAACACGATGGCCACGGCTGCCGTCACCGCGTCGATGAAGAAGAGCACCTGCAGGGGCGCGACCGACATCAGGAAGCCGGCGAGGGCCGGCGCGACCAGCATGTTGACCGAGAGGAGGGTGCCTTGAATGCCGTTGAACCGCATCAGGTGCTCTTCGGGCACCAACTGCGGCACCAGGGCGTTGACCGCCGGCTGTTGCACCGCGGTTCCGACGGAGCGCACCGCGGCCGCGACGAAGAAGAGCCACAGCGCCGTACCGTGGATCGACAAGGCCAAGGCCAGCGCCAGGGTCACCAGTGCGATCAACCCATCCGCGGCGATGACCAGCTTCCGCCGGTCGTAACGGTCGGCCCACACGCCCGCGAACGGGGAGAGCAGGAAGGTGGGCAGGAACCCGGCGGTGATGAACAGCGTCATCAGGATCCCGGAGCGGGTCTCCAGCGTGACGTGCCACAGCAGGGCGTACTGCACCAGCGCGGAGCCAAGCAGGGAGAGGGTCTGGCTGGCGAGAAAGAGGACGGCGTTGCGTTTCCAGGAGGGGTTCATCGGTGCGCCAGGGCTGCCGCCTTATAGCTGGAGCCGACAGCGCGACCGACGATCCGCTACGGATTTCCCTGACGGGAACCACCCGGGCCCAGGGGGGAGCTGGGTGGAGGTTGCCCCCCGGAAGGTCGGGCCACGCGCCAGCGAGGTGGCCGGCGGGTGACGAGGTTCGTCAGGCCTCTGCCGGGGTGACCCGGCGGCGACGCCGCACACCGGCCAGGACCAGGGCCAGGGCGGACCACAGGCTGGAGGCCCCGGCGCCCGAGCTACAGCCGCAGCCACTTGGCTCGGGCTCCGGCTCGGGCTCCGGCTCTGGTTCAGCGGCCAGCACCCGCACCTGGAAGGAGGACTCCGCGCTGGCCCTTCCATCGTCGGTCACCTGTGCGCGGACGGTGAAGGTGCCCGGGGCCTGGGTGCCGGTCGCCCAGCTCCAGGATCCGGTGGCGGTGACCGAGCCGGGGCCCTCCAGCAGGGTCCAGCTCAGCGGATCGCGGTCCCCGGCGGGATCGGAGGCGGAGAAGGTGGCGCTGGCGGTCGCTCCCACCCGGACCTCCAGGAGCGGAAGGACGGTGGGGACCGGCGGGAGGTTGGCGACGCCGAACTCCCGGGTGGCGGTGGCCGTCCGTCCCTCGCCGTCGGTGACAGTCACCGTGACTGTGATCGGACCGTCGTCCGCGTACACGTGGCTCACCTCCCGGCCGGTGCCGGTGGCGCCATCCCCCAACTCCCAGGTGAAGGTGAGGCCGTCCAGCCCCTCCGGAGAGGGAAGGGCGACCAGCTGCACCGCCTGGCCCTCCGCTGCCGCGAGCTGCTCGGGGAGGATGCTCACCGCGAAGGGTGGCGCGGTCACCTCGAACACCACCTGCGCCTGATTGGAGGTGGCGATCCCGTCGCTGGCGGTGAAGGTGAGGCTGGTGGTCCCGGAGAAGCCAGCCGTGGGCTGGAAGGTGAGCGCAGGCGGAGTGCCGCTGAGGGTGCCGTTCGCCGGAGGGGTGACGATGGTGAACTCCAACGGATCCCCGTCCACGTCGGTGGCCCCCAGGGCGAAGTCCAGACTGGGGGTGGCCACGGTGAGCGTCTGTGAACCTGCCACCGGCGCGTCGTTCACCGGGCTGACGGTCACCGTCACCGTGGCGGTGTTGGAGTCCACGCCGTCGCTGCGCGCCTTGAACTGGAAGCTGGCCGTCCCGTGGAAGTTGGGCGTGGGGGTGAAGGTGGCCACCGCGCCGGAGAGGCTGACCGCGCCGTTCACCGCCGAGCCGACCAGCGCGTAGGTCAGCGCACCGCTCCCGGGCGACGCAGTGGCCTGGAGGGTGGTGGGCACCGGGGTGTCCTCCGGAGTGGCCACCGTGGAATTGCTGGCCACCGGGGGCGGGGGGAAGGTGATGAACCGCGCGAGCACCCGGTAGTTCTGGTGGGTCGCCCGTTCATCGAGGTCCGTATAGGCAAGCAGGTACCGGTCCGGGCCGGCGGCGCTGAGCGCCGGGTTCTCCGGGAAGGCGCCGGCGGGCGTCAGCGGGATGGCGGTGGATTCGCGCACCACCCCCGCGCCGCTCACCCGCACCGCCATCACCCGCCGCGACACCGTGCCCGTCTCCGTCCACGCCAGCAGGTACTCCCCGGCGTTGCTGGTGGCGATCGGGCCGGACCGGCTGTCCACCCGCGCGGGCAGGGTCAGCAGCCTGACTGCCGCGCCGGTGGCATCCAGCATCCGTGCCGAGACCACCCCCAGCTCGTGCCAGGCGACGAGGAAGCCGGTGCCATCGCTGGCCACGGTGGGGCCAAAGGCGCTGTTCGGGTAGGAAGGCCCCAGGGTCCGCTTGGGGGTGTCCAGGACCACTCCCTCGGTGGAGACCCGCGCGCCGTAGGCCAGGACCCGGGTGATCCCCGCTGGGTCCCGGCCGGACCACACCACCAGGTACCCGGAGGCGCTGCTGGCGAGGGTGACTGTCTCCGCGCTCTCATTGGCGGAGACGGTCAGGCCGTTGCCATCCAGCAGCGCCCCGGCCGCGGTGATCCGCGTGGCCAGCACTGCTCCGACGTTCTGGCGGGGATCGCGCCACGCGACCAGATAGTCGCTTCCCACGCTGGCCACCGCGGGGCTGGCCGCGTCGATCAGCGGATCCCCCAGGCGCAGCCCGGCGGGGTCCAGCACCACGCCTGCCGAGGAGAGCCGCGTGGCGCGGACCTCCCAGGGGCCACTGGCTGGCCGCTGCTCCCAGGCGACGAGATAGTCGGAGCCGTTGCTGGCCACCGAGGGCAAGTACAGCCAGGGGACCCCGGTGGCGACGGTGATCCCGGAGGAATCGAGCACCGTTCCCTCGGCGTTCACCCGCGTGGCGTAGATGCCGAAGGGATCCCGGTAATCGACCCAGGTCACCAGGAAGTCGGTGCCGTTGGTGGCCACCGCCGCCCGCACCTGCTGGTTGGCGGTGAGGCTGAGGTCAAGTCCGGTGGGCTCCATCGCCACGCCGCCGGTGGAGATCCGGGTGCCGCGGACGTTGGGCCGGGCGCCCCACACCAGCAGTGACCCCGAAGCGCTGGAGGCGATCGCCGGCGGATCGGATTCCAACTGCGTGCCGTTGCCCAGCTGCACCCCGGCGGAATCCAGGACCGCCCCGGCGCCCGATACGCGGGCCCCGTAGAGCTCGCCGAGCAACGACCCGTAGGGATCGGTCGGGGTCCCGTTGCGTGCGTCCTTCCAGACGACCTGGAAGTCGGCGCCGGCGCTGGCCACCGCCGGGAGGTGCTGCCTGCCGGTGGCCCCGCTGATCAGGAAGGTCGACCCGGGAGTGGTGGCTCCGGCGGAGACCACGGCGCCGAAAATGTCCTGGGTGTCCGCGGCTGCGCCGTTGGCCCACACCACCAGGTAGTCGGTGCCGTTGCTTCCCACCCGACCCCAGACCCCGGAGGCGTTGACCGCGAACCCGTCCGCCACCGCCGGGACCCCGGTCGAACCGGACACGGAGGTGCCCTGCATCCGGGCAGGGGTCGGGTTGGTGTCGGTCCAGACCACGAAGTAGTCGGTCCCGTTGCTGGCGACCGAAGGCTGGTACTGCATGTTCCCGACGGTGGTCAGGGCCCGCTGGCCAGTGACGCTTCCATCTGCGAGCACCAACATTCCGTGGACGTCGGTGGACCCGCCACTGAGGAAGGTGGTCCAGGCCAGGTAGTAGTTGGTCCCGTTGCTGGCCACCGCCGCCTCCACCTGATTGTTGGCCTGGGTGGCGAGGAACAGCGGGGTCGGGTCGAGCACCACTCCGGCCGAGGAGACCCGGGCCCCCCGCAGGTCTGTCCCGCCGGTGGTGTTGGTGGCGTTGATTTGCCAGGCCACCAGGTAGTCGGTGCCATTGCTGGCCACCGCGGGCCTGGAGCCCCTCAGGCCGGAGCTGATCGGGATCCCGGTGTTCTCCTGGACCACCCCCGCGCTGGACACCCGGGTCCCGTAGATGGTGCCCCCGCGCCCGTCCTCCCAGACCACCAGGTAATCGGTGCCGTTGCTGGCCACCGCGGGGGGGCCGTAGGCGAGCCCGGAGGGCCCGTAGACCGGCACATCCATCCCGAACTCGGGAGAGATGACCGGATCGAGCACCGCGGGAAACCTGCTGGCCGCCAGCGTGTCAGCGTCCACCCGGAGGAGGATCCGTCCCTCGGCGAAGCGGGCCGGGACCTGGGTCCGGGCCCCGGTGGCATCGATCCAGGTCCCGTGGCCATAGCGGAAGCCAAGGCCGCTGTGGGGATCCTGGAAGTGCAGCCCGCCACGCGTCACGCCGGAGTAGGCCAGCCCTCCGACTCCGACCTCCACCAGGAGGTCCCCCTCTCCGGAGGGGCGCGCTTCGAAGGACCAGGATTGCTCGACGCCCCCTTCGCCGTTGATCAGGCGCTCGCGGACGCCGGCGCCGCGATCCAGGTCCAGCGTCCCATCCGGGCGCTGGGCGACGCGCGCGGGCTGCAGCGGCAGCGGCGCCTCCCCGCGGGAGACGCGAGCCGGAGCGAGGGTCAGCGGCGCCCCCTCCAGTCGGGAGCCAGCCTGATGGGAGAAGGGGCGCAACTCCAACTCCGAAGGGAGCACCCGCACCGCGTAGGTGGCGTCCCCGCCCCGCCAGGCTCCCTGGTCGCGGCGGAAGGCGTAGCCGACCTGCCGCACCACCGCGCCCACGTCGAAGGGGGCCTGGACCGTCGCCGGAGCGGAGGATTCCGAAGGAAGGGCGGGAGCGCCGCTCTGGGCGCAGGCCGGGAGGACCGCGGCGCCGAGCAGCGCGGTGAGGAACATTCGAACGATCATTGATTCTCCGAGCCGGGGCGGCTGGGTCTAGACGCACCCCGCACCGGAATGTTCACTGGAGCGTCACTGTACGTCTGCGCCCGGGGGGCCGCACTACTTCGGGTACTCCTCGGAGAGCAGCCTCCCATCCGCGCCCAGGGTGGCCTTCCACCCCACGCGGGTCTCGTCCGGAAGGTATTGGATGTGGCCCAGGACCTTCACCGAGCCGTCCCGTTGCAGCTCCAGCCGGGTCGCGATCGGGGTCCCGCCTTCCCTTCGGAAGTGGTGGTCCCAGAGGACCTGGCCGGCGCGGTCCAGCTTCACCACCCGGCTGACCGGCATCATGTTCGGCTTCCGGTAGAGGCGGAGGTGCGCGATGCAGCCGCCATCCGCGGTCATCGCCACCGCGCCGGATTCGTAGTCCTGGTAACCCGGGGTCACCAGCACCTGCTTCCAGCGCGCCTTCCCCTGTTCATCCAGCAGCGCCACCACCGGGCGGGTGCGGCCGGGCTGGTAGTCCCCGTCGGAATTCTCGCTGAGGATTCCGGTCAGGCAGACCTCGCCGCCGGCGCCGACCGAGAACTGCGCGAACGTCGCGTCCGACGGTTCGTTGATCTCCGCGTAGCGGAGCTTCTGGGCGTCGGCGTAGCTCTTGCCCCGGATCACCCCCTGGGCGATCCGCAAGTTGGCCGCGGCCGGTCCGCCGACCGAAGGCGAATCCACCTCATCGGGGATCTCGTAGAGCCGAAAACCCTTGGGCTCCGGCCATCCGCGCGCGTCCACGAAGGGCAGCATCAGCAGCCGCCCGTTCATGCCCGCGATCGCTGAGCCCGACACCCCATCCGTTCCCGGATAGAGCAGCCGGACCGGGATCGAGACCTGCAGCTTCAGGTCGGACACGCGCCGAACCTCCACCACCTTGGGGGAGGCCAGCTGGGTGTTGGAGATGGACAGGAAACTGTTGCCGGACGGAGTCACCACGAAGGAGTGGATCAGCTTCTTGGCCTGGGTGCGCGCGACCACCCGCTTCTTGAGCAGGTCGATGCGGACGATCTCCCCCAGTTCGTTGGAGCCCAGCAGCAGGCTCTGGCCATCGCGGGTGAAGGCGAGCCCGTAGGTGGTGAGCAGCGCCGGATACGAGTCCACCTTCCGGGCGGCCAGGTCGATCACCAGCACCTGCTGCGGCGGGTCCGCGGGCTTGGTTCCGCGCTCCATGTATTCGACCAGCGCCAGCTTGGTCCCATCCGGGCTGAACGCCTGGCTGGAACCCATCGTCAGTGGCCGGGTTCGCCGAGGCAGCTCCACCCGCATCACCGCCTCCACGGCGCGGGTCCGCAGGTCGACGCGGGAGATGTCGAAGGCGGTGTAGCGGCGCGAGCCCTCGCCGGGCGGCGAGTCGGCGTGCGCGAAGTAGAACCAGGTGTCGGAGGGGTCCACCCCGATGTCGAAGAGGATGCGCTCCGGGCTCCAGCGGACCAGCTCCACCAGCTCGGAGAACTGGCTCGTCCGGTGGTCGAACTGGGAGAGGAAGGTGGCCACCGGCTTGTAGTTCTTGCGCTCGGTGAAGGTGAAGGTGGTCACCTCGCCTCTGTGGTGCACCGGCTGGGGGGAGGCGTATTTGCCGAAGCGGTCCAGGTAGGCCTGGGGGCGCAGGTGCAGCGGCACCACCGCCTCGGTCAGCTTCCGCTCCTTCAAGTCGAACAGTTGATACCGCGCGCGGGTCAGGAGCTTGTTCGCGTCGCGCTCCCACTCCACCCCCACCAGCACATAGCGCTGGGCGCTGAGCAGTCGCGGGATGGTGTGGGGCGCCTCCGGAAGTTCCGCCACCAGCTTGAGTTCACCGGCGTGGGCGATGGAGGCCAGCACCATCAGCAGCGCGGCGAAGGAGGTTCGCATGGAGAGAGTGTACCTCCGCAGACGCCGAACAGCGGGCCGGCCACGCCCGCTCCGCCTGCCAGGACCGCTACCGGGTACCCGGGGATGGCGACGGGCGAAGGATGCTCTCCATCTTCTTGCCCCTGGCCAGCTCGTCGATCAGCTTGTCCAGGTAGCGGATCTTCTGCATCAGCGGGTCGGCGACCTCTTCCACGCGCACGCCGCAGACGAGGCCGGTGATCAGCCCCACGTTCGGGTTCATCCGGGGCGCCTTAGCGAAGAACGTCTCGAGGTCGGTCTTGGCGTCGAGGGTGCGATGGAAAGCCTGACCGCGGTAGCCCGTGAGCCAGGTGATGATCTCGTCCACCTCCGCCTGGGTCCGGCCCTTCTTCTCCGCCTTCTGGATGTAGAGCGGATAGACGCTGGCGAACGACATCCCGAAGATGCGCGGCTTCTTGGGCGCCTCCCCCGCTGGCGGGGGCGTCTTCTTGGGGACGGCCTTCTTGGCCACCTTCGGCTTCACCGTCTTCCTGGCGGGCGCTTTCGTCTTCACCACGGCCATGTTGGCACCCTCGCGGCAAGGGCCCAAGCCCGCCGTAACCATGCCTGGGCCAGACGAGGACGCTATCCTCGCGACAGGGCAGGTCGCGCCACATATGTCGCGGAAATGGCCTTCGACGCGTGGGCCCGGGTTCCGACCACAGCAGAAGGGAGCTGACCCATGAAGACGAACAAGAACTTCCACTGGCAGCGCGTGCCGGCT
The DNA here is from genome assembly GCA_036675345.1 of Myxococcaceae bacterium. Taxonomy (GTDB): domain Bacteria; phylum Myxococcota; class Myxococcia; order Myxococcales; family Myxococcaceae; genus JALYOC01. The sequence continues at coordinate 41,902 of JAKFFE010000018.1, read as the reverse complement.
TCGGCGCTCGACCTGGCGGGCTGGAAGGCCGCGGTGGTGGGCGGAACCGGCGGACTGGGGCGCGCCATCAGCCGGACGCTGGCGGCGCGTGGCGCAAGGGTCACCGTCGTCGGCCAGACCTTCCGCGATGAGAACGCGCCCAACCTGACGTTCGTGAAGGCGGACTTGAGCCTGATGCGAGAGGCGCGGCGCATCGCCAGGGCACTGCCCGCCGAGCAACTCGACCTGCTCGTCTTCACCACCGGCATCTTCGCCGCGCCCCAGCGCCAGGAGACCGCCGAGGGCCTCGAGCGCGACATGGCGGTGAGCTACCTCAACCGGCTGGTGATGCTCCGCGAGCTCGCGCCCCGCCTCGGCAAGGCCCGCGCCAGGGGCCGCAAGCCCCGGGTGTTCGTGATGGGCTACCCCGGCACCGACCAGGCAGGCACGCTGGGGGACCTGAACGCCGAGAAGGCGTACAGCGGCATGGCCGTCCACATGAACACCGTCGCCGGCAACGAGATGCTCGTCCTCGATGCAGCGAAACGCTACCCGGACGCGCTGGTGTTCGGGCTGAACCCGGGGCTGATCAAGACCCACATCCGGGACAACTTCCTCGGCAAGGGCTCGTTCAAGTCTCGCCTCACGGAGACGCTGATCGGCTGGTTCATGCCGTCGCCCGCTCAGTACGCGGCGACCATCGTCCCACTGCTCGTCTCGCCCGACCTGGAGGAGCACGGCGGCGCGCTCTTCAACCGGAAGGGCGAAGCCATCGAGCCGTCGTCGAAGCTCACCGACCGCACGCACGTCGAGCGGTTCCTCGCCGAGTCGGAGGCGCTGGTCGCACGGGCAATGGCCTGAGCCAGCTGCAATGCCGTCCGAACCTTCGTTCATCGTCGCCGAGCTGGGGCCCACCAACACCGGCAAGACCCACCGCGCGATCGAGCGGATGCTGGAGCACGACAGCGGGATGATCGGTCTCCCCCTCCGGCTGCTGGCCCGCGAGGTCTACGACCGGCTCACCGCCAAGGTCGGTGAGGCGCGCGTCGCGCTGATGACCGGCGAAGAGAAGCGGGTGCCCGCCCACCCCGCCTACTGGGTCTGCACCGTGGAGGCGATGCCCACCGACCATCCGGTGGACTTCCTGGCGATCGACGAGATCCAGCTGTGTGCGCACCGCGAGCGCGGCCACGTCTTCACCGATCGCCTGCTGCACGCGCGCGGCCGGCGCGAGACCTGGTTCCTGGGCTCGGAGACGATGAGGCCGCTGATCCGGGCGCTGCTGCCCGGCGCCACCTTCCGGCGCTCGGAGCGGCTCTCCCAGCTCCGCTCGTTCGGAAGCCGCTCCCTCAAGAGCCTCCCTCCCAGATCCGCGGTGGTCGCCTTCTCCATCGAGCGGGTCTACGAGCTGGCGGAGTCCCTCCGTCAGCTGCGCGGAGGGGTGGCCGTCGTGCTGGGGGCGCTCTCCCCGAGGACGCGCAACGCGCAGGTGGCGATGTACCAGTCCGGAGAGGTCCAGTACCTGGTAGCCACCGACGCCATCGGGATGGGGCTGAACCTGGACCTGGACCGGATCGCCTTCGCGGGGCTCTCCAAGTTCGATGGCTTCGAGCAGCGGGAGCTGAGCGTCGACGAACTGGGGCAGATCGCGGGACGCGCGGGCAGGCACGTGAAGGACGGCGCCTTCGGGACGCTGACCACCGCGCCCGAACTCGACCCGCGGACCATCGCCGCGATCGAGGCGCACCGCTTCCCCCCAGTGCAGCGGCTGATCTGGCGGAACGTGGACCTGGACTTCCGCACCCCCCAGACGCTGCTCGACACGCTGGCGCTGGGGCCGGACCGGGACCTCTTCTCCCGGGTGGAACGCGCCGAGGACTTCGACGCGCTGCGGTTGCTGGCGGAGAAGCCGGAGGTGCAGCGCCTCACCGCCGACCGCGCCAGCGTCGAGCTGCTCTGGGAGGTCTGCCGGATCCCCGACTTCCGCAAGGGCATGCTGGGCGAGCACGCGCTGCTCCTCAAGGAGGTCTTCCTCCAGCTTGCTTCTGGCGGAGGTCAGCTGAGGGACGAGTGGTTGCACCGGCAGATCGCGCCGCTGGATGACTTCAGCGGCGACCTCCACACCCTCACCGACCGGCTGGCGGCGATCCGGACCTGGACCTACATCACCCAGCGCGGCCGCTGGATCCCGAACTCGGTGCATTGGCAGGAACGGACCCGCCAGATCGAAGACGCGCTGGGGGATGCGCTGCACCAGCGGCTGGTTGAGCGGTTCGTCCACCGGACCGTCCACCGCCCCAAGCGCTTCCGCAGCCAGACCCGGCCGGAGGCCACCGGCCCCTTCGCGCAGCTGCGCGACCTGGCCGATGCAGGACCCACCGCCGAGGAGTTCATCGAGAGGGTGGTGGAGCTGAACCACGAGGCCTTCGAGCTGGACGCGGTGGGACGGATCGGCTTCGAGGGCCATCCCTTGGCCCGGTTGGTGAGGGGCGCGGATCGCCGCTCGCCGCAGGTCGCGCTGGTGGACGCAGATGCCTGGTCTCGTGGCCAACGCAGTCGCCTGGAGCGGCGGATGATGGCCTATGCGAAGGACTTGGTCCGCGAGGCGATGGGCGGGTTCCCCGCGGAGACCCTCACCGCACAGGGGCGCCCGGCGCCGCTGCGGGCGGTGGCCTACCGCTTCGCCGAGGGGTTGGGGATCGTGAGGCGGGACCCGTCGCTGGAGGAGCAGCTGGCCCTGTTGGACCCCGAGTCCCACCAGCGGCTGGCCTCACTGCAAGTGGGGGAGGGCGCCCGCTTCTTCGCCCTCGCCGAGGCGATCTCCCAGCGGGCGCTGGAGCGGCGCGGCCTGCTGACCTCGGTCTACGAGGCGGCGCCGCGGCCAGAGGGCACACCCACCCAGGCCATCCTCGCGAAGGAGGCGATGACCGGCCGTGACGCCGAGGCCTACGGCTATGACTGGGTGGGGCCGATCCCTGTCCGGATTGACGTGCTGGAACGCCTGATCGCCGCTGCGACCGACCCGAGGCGGCTGCAGCAGTTGCTCGATTCGCTCCAGACTGACCCCGACGTTCGCCGGACACTGGTTCGAGAGCTCAGCCCACGCCCGAAGCGCCGCTGAGCTGAGACCGCCCGGTTCACGCGCGCACTACACCGCTGCCCGGGGGCGGACCTCGAGGTGGATTCCCCCCTTGGCCCGGGTGGTCCCGAAGCGCGCCTGCATCACCGGCACGTTGGCGGCGCGCACCAGGTCGTAGTCACGCAGGCCCAAGGCCAGCACCGTCTTGGCCTCCAGCGCCGCCATGCTGGCCCCGATGCACATCCGTGGCCCCGCGGAGAAGGCCTGGTAGGCGAAGCGATGGCGCGCGGCGACCTGGTCGGCCAGGAAGTGATCCGGATGAAAGCTGTCCGGGTGCGACCAGAAGGCCGGGTTCCGGCCAGGCGCGTAGTTGCTGTAGAGGAGCGTGGCCCCCGCGGGGATGCGACAGCCGCCGACGGTGTCCTCCTTGAGGGCCATCCGGGGATGGAAGGAGAACGGCGGGTAGAGGCGCAGCGCCTCGTGGTAGCAGCGGCCCAGAAAGTCGAGCTTCATCAGCTGCTCGGCGGTGGGGACGCCCTCGGGCATCACCGCCAGCACCTCTTCCCGCGCCCGGTGCGCGGCCTCGGGGTGGGTGGTGAGCAGGTACCAGGTCCACGCCAGCCCGGTCGCCGTGGAGTCGTAGCCCCCGAAGATCAAGGTCTTCACCTCGTCGCGCAGCTGCTCCTCGCTCATCGCGGAGCCATCCTCGTCGCGGGCCGCGATCATCCTCCCCAGCAGATCGTCGCCCTCCCCGCCGAGGTGGCGGCGCTCGGCGACGAGCTGGGCGACGATGGCATGGAGGTCGGCCACCGCGGCCAGCGCGGCGGTACGGCCCGGGAGCGGAAACCAGTCCGGGAGGAAGAACGTCGGTCCGCGGACCTCGACGTGGCGGCCGATCCGGTCGAACGCGAGATCAAACCGACGGACCAGCTGATCATCGACGCTGAGCCCGAACATCGCCTTGAGCAGCGCCCGCATGGTGATGGCGGTCATCTCGGTCCACATCTCCAATGGCCCGGTGGCCTGGCGCCAGGTGGACAATCGTGCCGAGGCGACCTCCGCGAAGGCCGGCACCATCGCCGCCAGCCGCTGTCGCGCGAACGCCGGCTGCATCAACCGCCGCTGCCGCAGCCAGGCGTCTCCGTGGTTCAACACCAGCCCATTGCCCAGGAGCAGGTCCGCGCGCGCGAACAGCGGCCCCTTGGTGTAGTTCTGGTGGTTGTCGAGCAGGATGTGCCGCAGATGGTCCGGGTGGTGGACCAGGTACACGGTCACCGGCCCCACCCGCAGCGGCACCACCTCGTCGGTGGCCCGCATCAGCTCCACCGCCAGCCCCGCAGGATCCGCCAGCAACCGGGGCAGCACGCCTAAAAACGGAACTCCGCGCGCTGCCTTCGGTGTCGCGGTCCTGGTCTCGGTCGTCGCCATCGGCTTCCCCCTCCGCCGGCTCGCGGCGAAACCCGCCGATGCTCGTTCACTGCCGGGGCGCCAGCAACAATGTTGGAGGGAGGGGCCGATCAGCGCGGGTGATCAAGCCTCAACGATGGTCTTGAAGCCCCCGAACGACATCCGCTTCATGTCAAACGGCATCGGGTTCGGCGCCTTCCCCATGCGCGGGTCCGCCATGACCTTCTTGTTCACCGCGTCGCGATGGGCGCGCGACTTGTAGACGATGAACGAAAAGCACACCGTCTCACCAGGCTTGGTCTTCGCCAGTTTGAGGAACGAGGTGCCCATGGTGGTGGCCAGGTCATCGCCGACGCACTCGACGTATTCCAGCGCGCCATGCTCCTTCCAGACCTTGGCGCCCAGCCTTGCCATCTTGCGATACGCGGGGAGATTCTTCTTCGGAACGGCGAGGACGAATCCGTCAACGTATCGGGCCATAGTGGTCGCGCCTTCTAGCAGTCCTGTGCAGGGCTGGGTTGCAGGTTAGAACTCGATCTTCACCGATGGCGAGCTGCGTTGATGCGGGCCATGGAACACCGCTTCGATGTTGTTGCCGTCCGGATCCAACGCGAAGGCCGCGTAGTAGCCCGGATGGTACGGCCGCACGCCTGGCGCTCCGTTGTCCTTCCCGCCGTTCGCGAGCGCCGCGGCGTGGAAAGCGCGCACCATCGCCTCGTCCTTCGCTTGAAACGCAAAGTGGGTCCGGCCGGTCAACTTCCCATTGGCGGCTGGCGAGCCCACACCCGAGACGAAGAGCTCGTCGGCCCAGAAGAACTCCTTCTCGCTGGCGCCCATCGGGATGTCCAAGCTGGCGAGGACCGCGGCGTAGAACTTCCTGCTCGCCTCCAGGTCCTTCACCACCAGCTGGAGATGATCGATGAGCCGGCCGCGGTGCAAGGATTGGGTGGTCTCCATGCGCGGAACCTAAGGGGGCGGGACGCACGGCTGAACGGGGGGAAGGACAATTCGGAAGCCGTTCGTCGTCTGGCGGACCCCGCTGCTTGTGGCGAGCACCTCAGGGCGCGAGGTGGCCCGGACACCGCCTGGGCCCGCGCCTCCAGCTCCGCAGCGTTGCGGTCAAATGACCAACCGGAGGTCGCTGGGAGCTTCGTCGAGCAAGTCGGTGCCGTAGGAGTTGTCGACGGTGCAGAGCCAGCCTCGCGTGGCGTCCCGCTTGAAGACGTAGGTTGCTCGCCGCAGCACGTCGTAGGGCTCGCCGGTCTTCATGGTAGCCCTGACCCGAGTGCGCGCGAGCACCAAGGCCGTCTCCGCCCCTTCAACCACGGTCAGGCCCTCCTGCGACACCTGCAGCGTGTGGTTGAAAAAGTCGGCGATGAAGACGAACGCATTCCGAAGCGCTTCGTGCCCCGTGATCGTCTTGCCTGGCTTGACCACCAACGTTGCCTCGTCGGCGTAGAACCTCATCAGTGCGACGAAGTCCTCAGCATTGATCGCGGCGTCTGCTTGGTCGAGGAGGAGCGCGAGCTGCTCGTGGGTCGTCATGGACGCATCCTGATCCAAGGAAGCTCGAAGGCGAAGCCGGGACCCAGTTCCTGTCCCCAAAGGCCGCGGTGCTCAAGCAAAGTGGCGCGGTCCATCACCCGCGCCTCCTGATCTGCAGCGTCGGGCTCTGCCTACCCCCGGACGGACGAGAACCGGTGCTGTCTGATCGCCGCAGCGAGCTGGTCGGTCGCCTCGTCGAGCGTGCCCTGGTACTCGAGGATCGGGTCGTGCCGATCAACGGTGGTGGAGCTGAAGGAGACCCCAACCGAGTCCACGCCGTCGCCGCCCTGATAGGAGACCCCGGTGGTGTCCGTGGTGACCGGGGTGAGTGACGCCTCGACCTCGGTGATCTCCTCGAGCGCGGCGAAGGCCTTTCCAAACCGCCCCTGGACCGCGTCCTCGATCGCGCCCGAGTCGAGCACCTCGTCGACGCCTCCGGTGAACCTGAGCTCCGCTTCGAGTTCGCCCCCCTTGGACTTGACCCCTCCCGCGACGTGGCCGCTGAGCGTCACCGAGACCTCGCCGGTGCGCCGCGCACTGGACGCGATCTCCTGCGCGGCCGTGAGCGGGTCGCTGATGGCATCGCCGATGCTGAAGCCCTCGGGGAGCTCGAAGCTCTCCTCGACCGTGACCGATGCACCGCCGCTGAGGTTCGCCTTCAGACCTGGAATCGACGCCGAGTCGGCCACCGAGACGTCGATCGACTGGCTCACGATGAGCTTCGGCGGTCCGTCGTCCGGGAACTCGATCCGTGCGCCCACCGAGGCCTCGCCCGAGATTCCGGCGCTGATCCCGAGGATGCTCTTCGGCTCCGCGGAGGCCCCGCTCTCCTCGGTGCCCGAGCTGCCTCCGCGCTGCCCAAAGCCGACTTCGGCGAGGATCCCGCCGGAGATGCTGGGAGAGATCTCCACCGCGGAGATGTTCTCGAGCAGCGAATCGTAGTCGGGCGTCGCACCCTCCAGGGCCCCGTCCAGCCCGCCATCGAGCGCGCCGGAGACTGCCCCGCCCACCGGGCCCAGGAAGGTGCGCGCCGCCTCGGCGGTCTCCTCGGCGGAGTCGAACGTGAACTCCACGGTGCCGCTGTGGTTGGCGTAGGCGTCGGCGGTCAGGGTCCCGGCGCCGGTGGTGCCGGAGCGGCTCATCAGCCCCAATCCGGCCTGTCCGGTCACCGCCAGGGTGAAGCTGCCATCCTCGTTCTTGGTGATGGTCTGCGAACCCTCGAGCCTGCCGGCGATCCCGTAGACCGAACCATCCAGGCTCGCATCCAGCGAGTAGCTGTCGCCGGGGCCGAGGTCCTCGATGTTCTCCTCGATCGCCAGCAGGTCGACGGTGTCGCGGGCGAACTCGATGATGTCCTGGGTGGTGCCGACCGGGTCCTCCGCGACCTGGCGCCCGAGGCCCACCACCCCGTGCGCGACGCCCTCGGCGATGCCGCCCGCAGTCTCCTGGACCTGATTGTGGAGGTCGAGAGCGTCCTGGCCCGCGTCCACGCCGTCCTGGGCACCGTTAAGGAGCCGGTCCACCAGCCCGCCCTCGGGCACGACCTGATCGGCGCCGGAGAGGAGCCCATCCGCCAGGTCCAGGGCCGCATTCGGACCTGCCCGCGCCACGTCGCCGGCGAGCTGGTAGCCGTCGTTCGCGAGGCTGATCGAGGTATCGGCCGCGTTCTCGGCGAGGTCCAGCGCGTCGCTGTGAAGGTCGGACAGGCCGTCGAAGAGCCCCGGGATCGGCGAGCTCGGGGAATCGACGAAGGAGCTCACCCCGTCGTAGACGTTCGACGCAACGTCGCTGGTCGTGTCAATCGCGTCGTCGACCGTCTCCACCACCTCGTCGGCGGCGTCGGTCACGATCTTTACCGGGTTCGGAATTCCCCCAACACTTGGCCATCCCATTGCGAGCCCCTTGCAGTCGTCCGGTGGGGGTACGCGGGAGGGAGATTCCCGGTTACAGCCGATCGAAGAAGATTTTCGACCCGCCGCGACGCCAGGCCCGGCGTGGGAGCCGGAGGCACTGTCGGACTTCTCCGCTAGGGTGCGCGCATGAACGACCCTGCGACCCCCTCGGTGCCAGACATCATGGAGCCCACCGTGTGGCGAAAGAACGGTTGGACCGCGCGGGTGATCAAGAACGAGGACGACGAAGGCTGGGCGGTCGAGATCTGCCGGGCCGGCCTCAGTGAGCCGGTGCTGATCAGCCCGTGGGTGATGGGGCGCGACAAGAAGAACCCCAAGCCCTTCGACGCGAATGCGTTCGCGACCTTCGTGAAGACCGCGTCCGAGGTGCTCGACCGTTCGGCGCGGCAGCGCGACCAGGCCCTCAAGAAGCGGGTCGACGTCGCCTGGGAAGGTCGCTGGTACAACGTCCAGTTCGAGCTGGTCCCCGACGAGTACGAGCCGTACGCCGTGCTGTCTGCCCTCGACGAGGAGAAACAGACCGTCGCCAGCTTCCGCGTGGAGGCGAACCACAAGTTCAGCAGCGACGCCGCGAAGGACTGGGTTCGCGGTGGGTTCCGTCAGCCCTGAGCCGAATGGCTATCTGCTGCACTCGGCGCGGAAGCGAAGCCCGTCGTACTGCCCATCGCCGGGCTTCAGAGCCTGCCCTCCCGGGCCGCGTAGGTCACCAGGCGAGCAGGGGGCATACCCCGGGGGGAGTGCTCGACCGCAGAGAGCAGCAAGATCGAGGTCTTGCAGAGTCGCAGGTGTAGGCATTGTGCCTAGTCGAGGTGTTATGACTATCATGCTCAGGCAGCCGCTGAAGGCGAGCGATGCGGAGAAGCTGATCCGGTCCCTGACCGAGTCGGGCGATGTCCACTTCCGAAACCCCTACGTGGCCCGGAGACAGGCTGAGCGGAGGATTGAGAACCTCGACATCATCAACGTCCTTCAACGGGGCAAGGCGCGCGAGGCGGAGTTCGAGAACGGGGAGTGGCGGCACCAGGTGTGGACGGCGATCTTCACCGTCGTGGTCTCGCTGGAAGATGACGGCACGATGTTGAACGTGTGTACCTGCTGGAGGAATCAGTCATGAGGTGCAACGAAGGCCACGAGATGCAGGAGCGAACCGGCAACGCCGAGTTCGAGCTGGCCGATGGCGTCAGCGTCACGCTCAAGGGATCGCGTGTCTTCAGGTGCCAGGAGTGCGGTGTGGAGTCGCCGGTCGTTCCGGCTCCAGCCGCGTTGGTCCGAGCGGCAGCCGAGGCCATGGCCAGAGCGCCGAACAAGCTAGGGCCCCAGGAGATCCGCTTCCTGCGGAAATCCTTGGGCTTCAGCGGAAAGCACTTCGCGGCCAAGATCAACGTGGATGCTGGGACCGTCTCGCGGTGGGAGAGGGGCGCGGAGCCCATGGGTCCCGCCAACGAGCGCCTCCTAAGGCTAATGGTTCTTGCCGGCGAGGTGGTGGGGGAGTACCCGCTCGAGGAGATGGCTACGCAGGAGCCCAGGAAGACCAAGCTCCGCGCGGCTCACGACAAGCGCGGGTGGCACATGGAGGCGGCCTAGCAGGGATTCGTCCCCGAGCTGGCGCTGGCTGATCCAGACGGTCTCGTTGGGCTTGATCCGCTTTTGTCGACAACTTTCGTAGCAAGTAGAGGTAGTCCACGGAGACGGGGAAGAAGCAGAAGCGAGCGCGCCGCTGCCTGCGACCGCGCCAACGCCCAGGACCAGCGCGATCGCCGCGCCACGCGCGAAACTGGGCGCGCGCGGACAGGCTGCCGGCGTCGGGACTGCTAAACGCCGGGTCGCGGTCCCGGCTCCTGTTAGAATTTCTCTCCGAAGCGCCCCCCTGACGGGACAGAGAAGAGAGAGCGCGAACCGCGTCCCGCGCGCGCCTGGTGGCTCGCATCGAGCGCGCAGCGGTGCTCGCGAGTGCGCAAACCCCTGCGAACCTAGCGGGAAATGACGAAGCCCCCTCGACTCGCGTCTTAGGGGCTCCGTTAACCGCGCCGGTTCACGAAGTTCCCGAACGGCATATAACTGGCTCCCCGTCGGGCGCGGGGATCGAACCTGGAGGCACCGTGCCACTATAGAGAAAAGACGGCGCGTACACCCCATGCCGCAGGGGCCCGCCAGCTCCGGCCCTGCGCGGGCATTGGAGTATGGAGCGCTACTCGCAGCAGAGCCCGGAATTGCGCGCGCGGAAATAGTTGCCCGCTTGGGCGTTTCCCGCGCTGCCGTAACGCAGGGGCTGCCACGCGCGCTTATTGGGCGCTGGCGATAGCTAGCCCGCCCGGTCGCTCCTTCGAAACCCGGCCTTGACATAGAACCCAGTCCGACCCTATCTAACGGGCAATCCATCAGCAGCAGGCTCACTTTGGGCTGGTGGGGTTGGCGGATCGCTTGAGCCGGCGACCGTCGCCGTGGGTTGTCCCAGTTGTCCATATCGGACAACGGATCTCGGGCAGTCCCTCGTTCCAGATGAAAGCGGCCCTACGCAAGGCGAAAGCCTCTAGGGCCGTTTGTGTGTCTTGGAGCGCAATGATGACCCTGATGAAGGACGCCACGCCAATCGCGCGTGCGCTTGTAGAGAAGACGAAGGAGAGGGGAGCTGGTCGCGGCCTGCTCGGTTCGGCGGCCGGGAATGTTGCCCGAAACGTCGATCCGACGTTCCACCCGCAGCAATATGGCGTACGAACGTTGCGCGAGTTTGTCGAGAAGTTTGTTCCCGACCTGAAGATCGTAGGCTTGTCAGGACCTGACCCGATCTACGGTTTGGTCGATTGGCAGGCTGGGTTAGAGTCAGCAACTCCAGAAGACTTCGATGCGTGGCGTGTCTGGGTGAGCCCGTCGAGCCCGTTCTGTCTAGCCGTCAGTAAAGCGAATGGTGCAGTGCGTCCGTTGGACCGCTCCCAAGAGCCTCCCGACGGCTCCGTCCGGATCATGCCAGCCGGCATCCATGTTCACCGCACGATCGCCGAGGACTTTCTGAAGGAACTCGGGGGCGAGGCTCCTCCACAGCTTCAGGCAGTACTTCACAGCCCGCAACCGGATTGGTGGCGAGCATGGGAATCGGTGCTCCGTCAGATGCGGGGGTCAGACGCGTTCCGTCGGTGGCTCAAACACCGACACGATGGGCTCTTGGCGGCGCTGCGCGGGGAACTGGAGGCTGCTTCGGTCTCTCCAATCGCAATCAATCAGGCACTCGAATCCGTCGTTGCAACTCATCGCTCCAAGCGCGCGGCAGCCGCTCAGTCGCCTGTGGGAACAGGCAGTGTACAACCGGCGGTGACGAAGGCTTTGCCCCGCGCCTCACTCACCTCGAACGTTGTGAACTCCGACGTCAGGCTGTCGCGTTTGGTTCAGGCGATCGTTGCGCGAATGACCGACGAGGACCTCCGACGGCTGAATCTCCCGCTGGGGCTTGTTCTTGATGCTCTTCGTGATCGCAGCACCAACCCGTAAGCGACGTTGCTTCGGAACGGCGGCTCGCGATGCGCTTCCTCCTCGTTCACAAAGACCGCGTGAAGGATGCTCGCGAGCTAGTCGATGGGCTCGGCATAACGGACGCGGAAGTCCTTCCGATCGGCAGCGACAATGCGCCGACCGACGCAGTGCGATTACGCCTAGCGGTCGCGCCTCCAGGGAGTTCGGTGGCGTGCATCGGCGCGAACCGAAAGTTCCAGAAGGCGCTCGCCGAAATGGCAACCGTGGCGATCGGTCCGTGCGTGTCGACGGTCGTCGGCGGCCGCGTAGCGCTCACGGAATGGCTCTGTCCCGGAGGTCCGGCTCAGGCGCCTGGTAAGCCCGCCGACGAAATGAATGCAGCGGTGCAGAGCGTCACTGCCGGGACGTTGGTGCTGGCCGCCGGGGCGCTCAACGAGGCCAACAACATCGACGCGGTTAGACATGCGTTCGTTGCTCGTTCGGCTCGGGGGCTCGCGAAGCTGGCGGCCTCCGGTAGTGGAGGGTTACCTCTTGCAGACTTCTTTCAAGCCGAGCAAGTGCAGTTCGCGAATAGCGGACAGGTCCGGGTCGAGGTCGAGGTCTTTCGATGCGGAGCGCTCGTCGCTACCACCACAACCGAGTTCCACCTGAAGCAAGGCGAAAGAACCACTCCAGAGCGGGCTCCGCGCATCTACTTCTGCACGGTGGACATCCAGGCGCGCACCTATGTGCTTGTCCTGCGATGCGCTCCGCATCCCACCGCGAGCTTCAAGGTCTCGGTGTATCTGCCGTGATCGCCGTGACCGGCGGCGCTGACCCGCAATCAGCGCGATTCCCCCTGCAGGCAGTCATTGACCGGGGTGCTGTCGCCGACCGGGCCGACCTGGCGCGGAAGCTTGGGCTGACGCGAGCGCGGGTGACCCAGCTCCTCGACCTGTTGCTCTTGGCGCCCGATCTCCAGGCAGCCGTCCTGGCCCTCGAAGCCGTGGACGGCGCCGAGCCGATGGCCGAACGCACCCTCCGGGCGTGGCCCACGCCGAGACGTGGGCCGCGCAGCGGGCGGCGTGAGCGACGCTCGCGACCTCAGCAGACCATCGACCGATCTCTGACGCGCCAAGCCCGCGGTTTTCTTGGGCTCGCGGCGGCCCTGCTGTATCCTGCCGTTCGCTGGCAAAGTCTGCCAACCGATGCCTACTGGAGCTTGGTCGCCCCATGCAGGACGAGATCCTCACACTGCCCGAGGTCGCGCAATTGCTGAAGGTCGCCGAGAAGACCGTCTACTCGATGGCCCAGAAGGGGCAGCTTCCGGCGTTCAAGGTGGGCGGGCAGTGGCGGTTCAAGCGCGCCGACCTGGACCAGTGGATCGAGCAGCAGAAGGCTGCTTCGCGCGACGACGGGGAGCGCGAATAGGCGATGTCTTACATCGAGGGCCATCGCCAGCGGCTTCGCGACCGCTTCAACGAGAGCGGGCTCGGCGCGTTCGAGGACCACGAGGTCCTTGAGCTGCTGCTGACGTACGCGGTGCCGCGCAAGGACGTGAAGCCGATCGCCCGCGCGCTCCTCGAACGCCTAGGGTCACTCTCGAACGTCCTCGACGCGCCCACCGCCGAGCTGGTGAAGGTCGACGGCGTGGGTGAGACGGGCGCGACGTTGCTCCATCTGATGCCGGGTCTTACCCGCCGCTACCTGCGCGACCGCTGGGGGCACAAGCCGCAGCTCAACACGAAGGAGGAGCTCGGGCGCTTCGTCGTCGACGAGCTCGCGACGGCGACCAACGAGGTGTTCCTTCTCGTCTTGCTCACGCACGAGAACCACGTGCTCCGCTCGCTGCCCCTGCACGAGGGCAGCCTCGCAAGCGCGCCGGTCTACCCGCGCCTCGTCGTCGAGGCGGCGCTCCGGCACCACGCCGCGAAGGTCGTCTTGGCGCACAACCATCCCGGTGGCGTCGCACAGCCGTCGGACGAGGACATCGCCGTCACCCGCACCCTGGTGGCGGTGTTGGACGCGCTCGGTGTGCCCGTCGTCGATCACCTGATCGTCGCAGGGCCGCGCACCTTCAGCATGGCCGAGGCAGGGCTCCTTCGCGTAAACGCCGGAGCCCCGACATGAGCGTCCTCCTCGAGAAGAACATGGTGATCGAGGGTCCGCTGTGGCCCGAGCCGGTGCGCGTCCTCAGCGTCGAACACTTCGGGACGATGCTACAGGTCGACGCCGTCGGCACCCGGACGCGTCAGTTCTACCCCGGCATCATCGTCACGGCCGCGCAGGTCGAAGCGCTCAAGGTGCTCTCCAGCGCGAAGGGGATGGACTTCTCGGGCGACGGAGAGGGCTTCCACCTCGCCGTCGAAGCCATCCGGATTCGGCTGGCCTACGAGTACGATCCGCACTTTGCGGTGAACGCCTCGACGATCACGCCGTTGCCGCACCAGCTCGACGCGGTCTACCGCTACATGCTCAAGTCGCCGCTCGTCCGCTTCCTCCTCGCGGACGACCCGGGCGCCGGCAAGACCATCATGGCGGGCCTGCTCCTCAAGGAGCTGCGCTTCCGTGGGCTCGCCGAGCGGGTGCTCATCGTTGTCCCGCCGCTTGTCTCGCGACAGTGGCAGGAGGAGCTCGCAACCAAGTTCTCGGAGGAGTTCACGATCATCGACAACGGGGTGCTGAAGGCCAATGTCGGCCGCAACCCGTGGATGGAGACCGACCGCTGCATCACCTCGGTGTACTGGGCCGCGCGCGACAACGTGCTCGAGGCGCTCAAGGACGCCGACTGGGACCTCGTCATCGTCGACGAGGCCCACAAGATGGCCGCATACCAGCAAGGCGTGCGCTCGCAAAAAACGCGCAAGACGCGCCTCTACCGGCTCGGCGAGGAGCTGTCGGTGCGCACGAAGCACCTGCTACTGCTTACTGCCACCCCACACAAGGGAGACCCTGAGAACTTCCGGTTGCTCCTCGAGCTGCTTGATAGGGACCTCTTCGCCGATCGCCAGATCCTTGAGGAGGCGATGCGCTCGTCCGACAACCCCATCATCCTACGCCGCCTGAAGGAGGAGATGCGCCGCTTCGATGGCTCGCCGCTCTTCCCGCAGCGCACGGTGAAGACGGTTGCATTCGACCTCAGCCGGGCCGAGCGCGAGCTGTACGACGAGGTCACCGAATACGTCGCAGAGCACTTCAACAAGGCGATGCAGAAGGAGAAGCGCACCGTCGGCTTCGCGATGACCATCCTGCAGCGCCGCCTGACCTCGAGTCTCGCTGCCATCACCGCGTCGCTGACGCGGCGACACGAGCGACTCCTGGCGCTCCTCGATCAGGTTCGCGCCCTCGTTGCGACCAAGGCGCGCAACGCGCTGAACTCGGGCGAGAACGAAACAGTGCTCGAAGAGCTGCTCGGCGGTGCAGAGGTAGAAGATCTCGACGACCTCACAGAAGAGGAGCGCTGGAAGGTCGAGGACTCGCTGGTCGAGCGGCTCACCAACGCCGAGTCGATCGAGGAGCTGCAGGCCGAGGTGCTTGCCCTCGAACGCCTGGTGCGTCGTGCTCGCGCGGCTCTCAGCAGCGGTATCGAGGCGAAGCTTATCAGGCTCACAGACGCGATCCTCCGCGACGAAGGCCTCGCGGCGCGAGGCGAGAAGCTACTCATCTTCACGGAGGCGAAGGACACGCTCGACTTCCTCGTCGAGCGTCTGCGCAGCCAAGGGTTCACGGTGGCCGTCATCGACGGCTCGCTCTCGATGGACCAGCGTCGCAAGCAGCAGGAACTCTTCCGTGGCCCGGCGCAGGTGATGGTTGCGACGGAGGCAGGTGGCGAGTCCATCAACCTTCAGTTCTGCAACCAGATGGTCAACTACGACATCCCTTGGAACCCGAATCGCCTAGAGCAGCGAATGGGCCGCATCCACCGCATCGGGCAGAAGAACGAGGTCTTCATTTTCAATCTCGTGGCGACCGACACGCGCGAGGGCGCCGTCCTCGCCGCGCTACTCAACAAGATGGACGAGATGCGGCAGGGCCTCGGCTCAGACCGCGTCTTCGACCTAGTTGGCGACCTGCTCGACGACCACGAGATCTCGCTCGCGGATCTCATCATCTCCTGCATCACGAACCGCCGTCGCCTGCAGGACGCCGTTGCGAGCATCGAGCAGGCGGTGAGTCCCCAGCACCAAGCGTCGCTCATCGCAGCACGCGAAGAAGGGCTCGCGCGCCGATTCTTGAACCTGCCCGAGCTTCGCCAGGATGCCGTGCGGTCGGCTAGCCACGCGCTCATCCCGGCGCACCTGGAGTCGTTCTTCACGCGCTCCTTGGAACGCAATCGTGGGCGCTGGGAGCGCCGTGCGGACGGAAAGCTCCGCGTCGAGCGTGTGCCGGTGAACCTCAGGCACGAGCAGGAGATCGACTTCCGCCGCCGCTTCGGGACCGTGGAGCGCAGCTATCTCTCGCTCACCTTCGACAAGAAGGCGGTCGGAGAGGATGGGCGTACCGAGCTGCTCGGCCCGGGTCATCCGCTGTTCGAGTCGGTGCTGCAGGCGGCGTCTTCCAGCGCTGCGGAATCCCTTACGCGTGGCGCAGTGTTCTTTGATGTCGACGCCGAGGGGCCTGAGCTGCTCTGGTTCTTCCTCGGCGTGGTCGGCGACGGTACCGGCCGCGTTCTCTCGCAGCGCCTCTTCGCGGTGCGCGAGTCTGGCACGCCAGGCAACGCCACCTTCGAGCCCGCGCATCCGATTCGTCTCCACGACCTGCGACCGCGCACCGATGGCCCGCCGCCGCAGCAGCTCACGGACTTCGACGTGCGCAAGCATGCTGCGACGGGTTTCTGCCTCGAAGCTCTCGTGCCGCGCTTCGTCGAGGAGGTCGCGAGCGGGCGGCTGAAGGAGCTGGCACTGAAGGAGCGCTACCTTGAGCGCTCGTTCCGCGTCGTGATCAGCCGTCACTCGGACCAGCTCTTGGACTTCGAGAATAAGTCGAGCGCGGGCCAGGATATGACTCTCGCCATCGGTCGTGAGCAGCGGCTCATGGACGAGGCCAAGCGGCGCCAGCAGCAGCGCCTCGCCGAGATTCGGCTCGAGCAGCAGCTCGTGCCGCGCGCTCCCGAGTTCCTGGGCGTCGTCACTGTGTTGCCCTCACCGGCCGAAGTGGGCGCATCCAAGGCCACCGAGAGGTTGCTTAAACAGGTGCGCTCCTATGAGGCGTCGCGAGGGCGCGTCGTCGAGGACGTGCGCCTCGAAGGTCTCGGCTTCGACGCCGTGGCGAGCGACGCCGAGGGCCAGGCCGTCGATTTCCTTGTGGCGCGCGCGGTCGATGCAGAAGGCAAGATCTGGCTGACGTCCACCGAGTGGACGCAGCTTCAGCACCTGGCGAATCACTCCGCGATGTACGTCGCCAAGGATCAGCAGCTTCTCAGGCTCGCCCCGAAAGACGCGACGACAGCCCAGTTCGATGAAACCACCCGCAGGGTATCCATCCTCATCAACGGCCTGCAGCTCTTGATGGCAGAGCAACCAAGGAACGACGCATGAGCAACAGGCGCCTCATCGAGGACAGCCTCCCGCTCGGGGAGATCAGCGAGTTCTCCGCGAAGGAGAAGTCCATCCGGCACGGTCACATCAGCACGCTCCACCTCTGGTGGGCGCGTCGCCCACTGGCGGCTGCTCGCGCTGCGACGATGGCGGCGCTGCTTCCCGCCCCGCGCAACGAGGAAGAGCGGAAGACCTTCCACAAACTGATCACCGATAACCTCGATTGGGACCTGGGCAAGGAGCCGCAGAAGCAGGTGGACCGCCTCCGAGCGATCCTGAAAGAGCATGGCGTCGTCGATGCGCCGAAGACGCTAGACCCGTTTGCCGGTGGTGGAACTTTGCCGCTCGAGGCTGAACGACTCGGCGCGGAAGCCTTCGCAACGGACTTGAATCCGGTTGCGCATCTCATCGAGCTGGCGACGCTCTACTACCCGCAGCGGTTCGCGCATCTCTGCTCCGAGCGCACAAACGAAGACAAGCTTCTCAGACGATCAAGGCTCATTTCGGAGATCGAGCGCTGGGGCAAGGTTGTGCAAGAGCGCGCGTCGAAAGACATCGAGGAGTTCTATCGAACCGACAACAAGGATGAGCCGCTCTTTTACATTTGGGCGCGCACCGTTCGGTGCTCCAATCCGGCCTGCAACGTAGAGATTCCGCTTGTTGGGTCCTGCTACCTCATCAAGAAGGAGGCTCACGTCGTCGCGCTGATTCCCAAGGCGGCCCGAAATCGGAAGGCCATCAATTTCGAGATTGTTGAGAATCCTGCTGCAGACATCGACCTCGACGCCGGCACGATCAAGGGCGCGAACGCGGTGTGCCCTTGCTGCCGCCAGACTACTCCCGGCAGCTACATCAAATCTCAAGGGACGGCTGTTGGCCTTGGCCATCGGCTCCTGGCTATCGCGGTGCTTGAGGGGACACGAGGCAAGCGATACCGCTTGCCGACGAGTACCGAGATTCAACGCGCCGAAGCGGTTCCGACGCCAGAAGCATTCGGCGACCTGCCGGCCGTCCCGCACGAACCTCTTCCTCCGAAAGGCACGCTCGGCTTTCGCGTTCAGGCATATGGCTTCAAAACGTGGGGGAGTATCTACAATCCACGCCAGGCACTCGCGATGGCGACGTTTGCTCGGCACGTGCGCCAGCTCGTAAAGGACGTCCGCGATGCGAACGCCGATCTCGGAAACGAAGCAGATGAGTTCTCGCGGGCCGTTGCGACCTGTCTGGGATTGTGCGTCAGCAAGCTCTCCGACTTCCTGTCGACGATTTGCGTTCTCAATTACACGGGTGGACGGGGCGTGGGGCACACCTTCCGCATGCAAGCCCTTGCGATGACATGGGACTACGCGGAGACCAATCCCTTCAACGCGCTGGCCGCTGGCTGGCCGAAGATCGTCGCCGATCTCGCCGGGACTCTGGAACTGCTCGTCTTCACCGGGAAGGCGGATGTCCGCCGTGCCTCTGCGGATAGCTTGCCGTTTCAGGAGAAGACCTTCGACGCGATCATTACTGATCCTCCGTACTACGACGCAGTTCCGTACTCGGACCTCTCCGACTACTTCTACGTTTGGCTCCGTCGAGCGATCGGCGAGGTTCATCCCGAAGCGCTAGCGACGGAGTTGACGCCCAAGCGCTCGGAAATGATCCAGAACCCCGTCGCGATGAAGACGGCGGAGTTCTTCGAGTCGGCGATGTCGCGCGCATTCGGCGAGATGCACCGCACGTTGAAGGACGACGGCATCATGGTGCTTGTCTTCGCTCACAAGTCGACCTCGGCGTGGGAGACGCTTCTCAAAGCGCTGCTCGACAACAATCTCGTTGTTACGGCCTCGTGGCCGATCGAGACCGAGAAGCCTGGCCGCACGCGAGCCATCGGCAGTGCGGCGCTCGCGTCCTCCGTTTTCATTGTGTGCCGCAAGCGTTCGGCCCACGACGAGGGCTTCCTCGATGACGTCGAGCCCAACCTCAAGTCCCGCCTCCACGAGCGTCTCGACTACTTCTGGTCGCAGGGCATTCGTGGCGCCGACTTCTTTATGTCGGCCATCGGCCCTGCCGTCGAGGTGTTCGGGCGCCACAAGCGTGTCTTGAAGCTGAGTGGCGAGGAGGTCACCATCGCCGAGTTGCTCGACAAGGTGCGCGGCATCGTCGCCGACTACGCGCTCCAGCGCATCGTGCATGGTGAGGCCGCCGGCAACGTCGACGAGGCGAGTCGGTTCTATGTCATCTGGCGCTGGGCCTACGGCACATCTGAGGTGGAGAGCGGCGAGGCCATTCATATGGCGCAATCGATGGGCTGCGAGTTCTCCGAACTCGTCGCCGACAGCGGCGTTCTGACCAAGTCGGGCGACAAAGTCACGCTTAGGGGGCCGGTCGACCGCAAGAAGACCAAGGGCCTCGGCGAGCCCGGAGCCACGGGCGTGTTGGCCCCACTTATCGACGTGCTTCACCGCGCTGCGAACGTTTGGGCCGCAGGCGAGCGGCAGGACCTTGCCGACTTCCTCTCGAACGCGCTGCCTCCGGGTGGGGTCGACCGCATGCAGCGCCTCGCCCAGAGCATCGTCGATGTGCTGCCGCCGGGCGACAAAGAGCGCGCCCTTTACGAGAACTTCCTGGTCGGAGCACGTTCGCTGCCGGCGCCCACGAAGAAGAACGAGGCTGCCGAGCGGCAGCGGAAGCTGTTCTAAGAGACGAGAACATGACCACTACCACCACGCCCTGGCGAACAGTCGTCACCCCGCACGACAACATCAAGCAAGGCAAGGTGAAGCAAAACGACTTCGCCGCGAGCCTCGCCGACGTCCTGACCAGCAGCGGGAACCCGGACTATTTCGATCCGGTCCGGTTCTTCAATCGCACGTTCCTCACGGGCGGCCTGCGCCAGCTCGCGGGCGAGGTCGTCGGGCGCCTCACGGGCCAGGGTGACGGCGACGCGGTCATGCAAATTCAGACGCCGTTCGGCGGCGGCAAGACGCACACGCTCATCACCCTCTACCACCTCGTGAAGAACGGTCCGGCGTGCTTCGACCATCCGGCGTTGAAGGAATACTGGTTCGAACGCGGGTGGAAGACGCCGCCGAGTGTTCCGGTCGCTGCGTTCGACGGAAACCAGGTCGGCGTCGGCGCCGTCGAGGTCGCGCCCGGATTGTCGGTCCAAACGATGTGGGGGCATCTCGCGTGGCAACTCTCGGGCAAGGTTGGCTACGAGTTGGTGCGTAACTTCGATGCGGATCGCATTGCGCCGGGAGGCGACGACATCGACAAGCTGCTGAAGCTCTCCGGCGGCGGCTTGATCATCCTTGACGAGGTCGCGAACTACGTCGAGACGGCCGCTGCTGTGCCGGTCCACGATTCGACCTTGGCAGCGCAGACGCGCGCCTTCCTCCAGCGCCTCACCACGCGCGCGGGGCAGCATGACCGCGTCATCGTGGTCGCGACGTTGCCACGCAGCGACGGCACGCAGACCCACGGGACGGCCTCGCTGCAGGTGCTGCAGGCCCTCCAGGAACTCTTCGGCCGCGTGCAGAAGGTTCGCGAGCCCGTGCAGGGCGACGAGGTCCACGAGATTATCCGCCGCCGCCTATTCGTGCCGTTCGGGCAAGACACGGACGACAAGGGCGCCCGCACGAAGAAGGCGAACAACCGCGACGCAACGATTAGCGCGTACATCGCAGACCTCAAGGCGCGCCCGCAGATCCCTGACTCCGCAAAGGAACATGACTACGCGGAGCGGTTCAAGAAGAGCTATCCCTTCCATCCGTCGCTGCTCGACATTCTGAACCTCGTCGGCGCGAACCCGAAGCTCCAGCGGACGCGTGGCGTGCTACGCGTGCTGGCGCTCGTGGTCGCGGACCTGCTTAAGAAGAACCACAGCGGTGGCCTCATCCACGCTAGCGACATAGACCTGACGAACGAGGAGTTGCGTTCCGAGCTGCTCGAACTCGTCGACCGCGAGTTCCGCTCCGCGCTGGAGGCCGACATTATCGGTGCGACTGCCAACGCCCCTGAGCTTGACAGGCAGAGCCTACTGATGACGCAGTGGCACGTTGCTGCAGGCCTCGCGACCACAGCGTTCCTATTCACATGCGAAGCGGGCAACGGGTCGCGCGGCGCGACGCCCGCGGAGCTTCACCTCGCGTCGGCGCGCCCCGAAATCGACTTCGGCACCATCCCCGGCGTCGTGCTGCAGATGAAGGAACGCTTCCACTTCATCAACACCGAGGGCGAGCGCTTCCGCTTCTCGACCACGCCGAACCTCAATCGCATCCTCCTCGACGCGAAGAACGGCGTGGATGACGAGCACGTGCGGGAGCGTCTCGGAGCCGAGCTGCGCAAACTGCTTTCCGCAGCGCCGCTCTCCCCGTACGTCTGGCCCGAGAGTTCCGGGGACATCGCCGACAGCGCGAGCAACAAGCTTGTTGTGATGCCGCCCGAGCGCACACTTGGGGTGGCGAGCCGTGCCGACACGCAGGCTGCCGTGCTGGACATCCTCAACAAGAGCGGAACGTCGACGCGCACTCGTCGTAACACCTTGGTGTTTCTCATCGCTGATGAGGCCGAAGTCGCGGCGCTCAAGGAGCGGGTGCGTGGCCTGCTAGCCACCGAGAACGTCGACACCAACCGCGAGCGCCACAATCTCTCGAAGACCCAGGTCACGCAGCTCGACACCGAAAGGAAGAACGCGGCGAAGGGCGTGCGTCAGCAGATCCTCCGCGCCTATCGGCACGCGGCTTGGGGCGGAAGCAATGGTGACCCGCTGAAGGTCCTCGACATGGGGCAGCCGCCCACGACGACGGACCAGAACCTCACGGATCTCGTCGTGGCCTTCCTGAAGGACAAGCAAAAATACCTCGAGCAGATCGCTCCGATCCTCTTGGTTCATCCGAAGAAGCTCCAGGTGTGGCCTGAGGATGAAGCTGCCTTGAGCCTCAAGGCGCTGCCGAACTACTTCCGGCAGTTCACGCACCTGCCGATCCTCAAGGACGACGAGGTGCTCAGGCAATCTGTTGTCGAGGGCGTCAGCATGGGCACCTTCGCGCTCTGCGAGGGCACAACGGCCGAGGACGCAAGGGTCGTCCACTACAAGAGCAAGATCGCCGCTACCGGCGTGGCCCTCGAGGACGGGCACCTGCTCATCCGAGGAGCGCTCGCCGAAGAGAAGCTAGCGGCGCAGAAGGCCAAGGAGGTAGGCGGAACCGCAATCGGCACGGGCCCGAGCGGTGGCGTCACCGTGGTGGCGCAGCCCGGAGGAATGAGCGAGATCGGCGTTCCTGCCGGTGGCATCAGCATCGGCGGGGCGGCGCCTATCACCAACACGGGAATGTCCACGAAGCCTGTAGAAGGCGGCAAGGACAAGAAGGCGCGCCGGGTGACCCTCGAGGTCGAGGTGCCTTTCACCGACTTCCACACCTTCACCACGGGCATCATCAACGCCCTCGGGCGCAACGCAGACACCATCAAGATCGTCGTGAAGGTCGAGGCCTCTGCTGAGAACGGCTTTAATCCCACGGTCATCGAGGACACGGTCAAAGAGACGCTCTTCAACCTCTTCCGTTCCGATGACCTCCTGAAGATCGACGAGGAGTAGCGCGCATGAACAAGGACGTCCACGACATCCTCAATCGCTACATCGCGGTGGAGCTCGGGCGTTCCTTCGTTCTGCCCGACGTGACCGAGCTCTCGCGTCAGCGTTCCGCGTTCCTCGCCCATTTCGGCCCGGAGCAGCTCGCGAAGATGAGCGGGCCCGAGCTGCTGCGGCAGCTCCCGCACAACGCGAGCAACGACCAGCCGATGGACTACTGGCTGGAGTTCAAGAACGACGACGAGTTCAACTTCGCTCTGTTCGGCAGCATCGCCGGAGGCTCCGCGGCGAAGTTCGGACCGTGGCAAGAGAAGAAGACGGGCTCGTGGCGCTCGAAGCTCGAGGGTGGGCGGGAGATTTCGAACATCAGCGAGGCCGATGCACTGAAGGCGCTCGAGGCGCGCCGCGCCGAGCTGCTCGACGCGGTCGAAGCCTTGCGTGCCTTCCACGCCAAGGAGGCCAAAGACATCGACCCGCAGAAGTTCCAGAAGGCCGTCGAGGACGCAGCCCCGCGCTGGAGCAAGAGCGCGTGGATGCACAAGTACCTGCACCTGGTCTTCCCCGACCTCGTGACCTGGAACGCGACGACCTCTTGGTCTGAATCGACGCTGTACTACGTCGGAGAGAAGCCACGGTGGCAGGGGCTCTACGCGCTCGACATCCAGATCATCCACTTCTGGAACAGCCTCCCCGCATTGGCCGATGTGCCGGTCCAACTGCGCTACCGCTTTGCCAAGGGACTCAGTCCTCGCGATCACTGGTGCCTCGGGCTCGCGGGCGAGGTCGATGCGTGGAAGGAGATGCTCGCGCATGAGCACCTCGCGCTCGGTCCTTCGAAGGTCGCCAGCCTCGCGGAGGCCATCGCGCTGAACAAGAAGAGCGACATCAGCCTCGCCGTCAGAACTGCTTTTCAGGACGCCTCGCTCGATGCCCAGTCGACTGAGGCACGGAATCTCATTGAACTGGTGTACCGCCTCAAGGAAGGCAGCCTCGTCGCGTTGCTCTCGGATGCGTCCACGGTCGTCGCGGTCGGCATCGTGACCGGCAGCTACCGCTTCAACCAGGGAGCGAAGCGGCCGCACCAGGTTCCTGTCCGGTGGGTTCACAACCGCAGCTTCGAGGTCTCGACGCCGATCAGCGAACTTGGGACGGGCTTGGTCGCGCTCGAACCCACGCATCCTGCGGTCGCTGACCTGGAGGCCTCGCTACTCGTGAATGGCATCGGTCCTGCGTCGTGGCCGAACTTCAACGCGCTCACCGACACGCCATCCGTGCTGCCGCCCAAACTGATCGTCAGCGGCGCCGCGCACTCGTCCGGCGCAAAGGTCGATCCGCCGCCCCCTCTCGAAGGCATTGCTCGCCATGTCGTCGACATGCTCGATCGCAAGCGGCAGGTCATCCTCTACGGACCGCCCGGCACGGGCAAGACGTACCACGCGGAGCGCATCGCTCTCGAAGTCATCGCACGACACAACTTCAACTGCCTCCCGTCGCAGCTGTCGGATCGGCAGCGTGACATGGTGTACGGACGCGGCGGAACCGACCCGTACATCGCGACCTGCACGTTCCATCCGATGTACTCCTACGAGGACTTCATCGAGGGGTACCGGCCCGATGGCGAGGGCTTCAAGCTCGAACCAGGCATCTTCAAGAAGATGGTTACGGCCGCGCAAGCGCAGCCCGCCAAGCGCTTCGTTCTCATCATCGATGAGATCAACCGAGGCAACATCCCCAAGATCTTCGGCGAGCTCATCACGCTCATCGAGACCTCGAAGCGCGGCACCACGAGCGCACAACTGCCTCTGTCGAAGGAGCCCTTCACGGTCGCCGACAACCTGCTGGTCATCGGCACGATGAACACTGCGGATCGGTCCATCCTGCTGCTCGATACGGCGCTACGTCGACGCTTCGCGTTCAAGGAGCTGTTGCCCGAGCCGCATCTTCTGCGTTCTGGCAGCATCGGCGATATCACGCTCAGCACATGGCTCCGCGCCTTGAACCGCCGCATCGTCGAGCAGCTTGGACGCGATGGCCGGAATCTTCAGGTGGGCCACGCCTATCTCATGCCGGGCGGCAAGCCCGCAGCCACCATCAGCCGCATCGGCGAGGTCGTGCGCGACGAGCTTTGGCCGTTGTTGCAGGAGTATTGCTACGAGGACCCGAACAAGCTCGCCGGCATCCTCGCGGCCGACAAGGGCGGGGTGTTCGATCGCGACACGGCGAACCTGCGCTTCGAGCTGTTCGAGCCGGGGCGAGAAGACGCGCTCGCGCAGGCGCTGACGGCGATCGTTACGCCGGACGACAAGAAACACGACGCCGTGCTTGGTGAGGACCTCCCAGATGATGAGGACACCGAAGAGCCGCACGACGACGAGGTTCTGAAGTGACCCCGCCTCCCGTCTTGCAAGTCCGCGAGTGGAGCAATACCACGCCCGACACCCCGGGGGGGGGAGCGCTCCTGCGCGACGTGCGGCTCTCCGCTGCCGATCGCCAGCTGATCGCCGAGTTGGATGGGCGCGCGAGCCTTCGCTTCACGGAGCTGCGCTCCGGACTCTCGGTCTCGGTCGGTCCGCACATCGGCACCGTGAACCTCAGCTCGATGCGGCTCGTCATCCTGCCGAAGCTGCGCCTCGACAACCTGATGCGCATGGTCGCTTACGCGTTCGACCTCTCTGACCTGTTGGTGACCGAGACACGCACGACCTACGAGGGCGCGGATCACGGGCTCATCGACCTCCTCGGTGTTTCGCTGCTCCGCGCTGTCGAGCGCATCGTCCGAGGCGGGCTGCTGCCGACTTACCAGTCGCGCAACGAGGACCTATCCACGCCGCGCGGACGCCTCGACCTGCGCCACATCGCGACGCACCCGCGTCGGGCGACCCTGCGCTGCACCTACGACGACCTGGCCCTTGACCACGAATTAAACCAGGTTCTAGCCGCTGGCCTTCGCCTCGCAGCTTCGGTCATGGAGTCGCGCGACCTGCGGCTCGACCTTGCGCGCGCAGCGGACCGCTTCTTCGGCGATCTCGAGCGTCGGCCGCTCAGCGGGGACTGGCTGGAGGCGCTGCTCTCCGGGCTCGATCGTCGTTCGAGCCACTACCGAACCGCCCTCACGCTGGTGGCGCTCATCCATCACGGCGCCCGGCTTGGGCAGCACGTTGAGGCGGGATCGATGCCGCTGTCCAGCTTCATGCTGAACATGAACATGGTCTTCGAGCGTTTCCTCGGGCGCTACTTGTCGGAGCACAGCCCAGAGGACGTGCGCATCGAAATGCAGGACGTTCGATCGGACGTGTTCAGCTACCTCGAGAACGCTGGGGGCTGGAACCACCCGACAATTCGCCCCGACTTCGTCTTTCGCCGTCGCAAGCAAGTCGTCGCCGTGGCAGACGCGAAGTACAAGAACCGTCACGAGAACCCGCCGTCGTCGGCTGAGCTGTACCAGCTTACGGCCTACGGCTTGGCGTACTCGATGCCGGAGCCGCGCGAGGTAGTGCTCCTTCATCCGCTCGCGCGCGGCGAGTTCGAACGAGCCACGACGCTGCTCTTTGCGCCGTCGGCAGCGACGCAGCATGTGCGAATCCGCCTCGTGGGCGTCCCGGTGGACGACTTGCTCGACGGAACCCTCAAGCGGTGGTGGCCGCTCGACGCCTCGCGTGCGACGGCTTCCGTTCCGTCACGGGCTGACCAGGCGAGAGCACTGTGAAGATCCAGTCACGAATCAGCGCGGCAGTCGCACGACGTGCTCCCACCAAGTTGGATGGATGATGCGGGTGCCCACGCAAGCGAAGGCCATCGTTCGCTGGTACTTCGAGGCGGGGCGGACTCAAGGCGCTCCGTTCTACTGCGACCCTGACCGCGTCGGAGCCTTCGCCGTCGATCCGGACCAACTCGCGGCCGGGGACGACGCTGCGGTTTTCCGTCTCTTCGTCACCCTCTCGATGTACCAGGCCCTGCGCGACGTGGTCATCATGCGGCAGCAACGGTCGCTCCCGCGCGCATCGATGCGAGTGGTCGCGGACGCTGCCTTCGTGAAGCGGTCGACCGCTCGGCACGACTGCCCCGTACTGCGCACGGCCGACGCGTTCGAGGAGGGCTGCAACGTCGCGAAGGTCGGGGAGGTCGTCGACTGCGGCAGGTGCCCTGGCACTGCCTGCCACGTGAAGGACGCAACGGCCGTCTTCAACCGCATGGGGGACATGGGCAAGCTGCCCACCTCAGCGTGGCTTCGGCTCTGGAAGGACGGCGGCGTGCGGGAGGTGCTCGCCGAGGTCTGCCGCGACGAGGCCTCGCCAACGAAGCGAGCCGCGCTACTCGTGGAGCGCTTCGCGCGCGTCCACAGGGTCGGGCGCAAGCTCGCCACCATGTTCGTGAGCGCGCTCTCGACGCCGGCGCTCGCTCCCGGGCTCACGCCGTGGTTCCCGGACATCGACGGCAACGACCTGGTCGTGGTGGACACGAACGTCGCGCGTGCAGTGGACGCGCTTCGGGAGCCGGGTGCCGCCAAGACTTACAACGCGCGCGAGCGGTGGGTGCGCGAGCAGGCCGCGCAACTCGACCTGCGCGAGTTCCGGCCGGACCTGCCGAGCTACTCGCCGAGGCTCGTGCAGCAGGCCCTCTACGCGTTTTGCTCGAAGTCCAACCGCGTGGCGCGAGGGGACGCTTGCTCGGGACGCGCAGCTCCGTGCGCGGGCTGCGCGCCCGCGCTGTGCCCCTTCGCCACGTCGACGGTGACCGCCGATGCGCTGGCCAGTTAAACGTCAGCGGCTCCGCCCCGGTAAAACGGGCTCCGCTGTTAAGCGCTATCGGTTCCTCTCTCTCCGGCGGCCAGAAGAGAGAGAGCGAACGCCGTCCAGAGAGCCCTCGGCGCGCGCTCCGTCACGCCCGCGGTGCTCTCTGCGCGAACGCTGTCCACGTGCTCGCGGAGCGTCGAAGGTCGCGGAAACGTGGGGGAGAAGCGCAGCGGCCCCGAAGATCGCTCTCCGAGGCCGCTCTGCTAAAAGAGCGGGGTCGCGTTTCCGCGACCCCGCTTGAATGCTCCCTGACCAGGACTCGAACCTGGGACATGGTGATTAACAGTCACCCGCTCTACCAACTGAGCTATCAGGGAATATGTGCTGCTGCTGCGAAGGCGGGGTCTTTTAAGGAAGCCTTCGCCCCCTGTCAACCGTGACGATCGATCCTGAGAGCCGGCTGAAGGAGATTCCCTGGCAGGCGCTGGAGGGCATTGCGGAGGCGGTGCTGACCGGAGTGCGGCGGGTGCTGGAAGGTTCACCCGCAGAGCGGGTCCTGGACCGCCTCCTTCGAGGGAACCGCGGGTGGACGGCTCCCCAGCGGCGGGTGGCGGCGGAGTCTTTGTTCGGGGTGGGCCTGTGGCGTCGGCGGCTGGCAGCGGAGCTGGGGGAGGGTGATTGGGGTTCCACCGACCCGGCGTCCCTCCTCTTCGCCCTGATCCACCGACTGGGTGGCCTGGACGCCTCAGAGGCCTCGCGCCTCCTCGGATGCCCGCTTCCGACCTCCTCTCCGTCCGACCTCTCGGATTTTGCCGTTCGCTACTCCTTCCCGGACTGGATCGCCGACCAGCTCGGCGCCGCATTCGGCGCTTCTGCCTCCCATGTCGCGGCCTCGATGAATGTCCCTGGCCCGGTGGTCCTCCGCGCCAATCGCCTTCGCTGCTCCCGGGAGCAGCTGGCCGCCCGTCTCCTCGAAGACGGTGTTTCTACGACGCCCTGCCGCTTCGCTCCTGACGGGCTGGTGGTCCAGGGCCGGGCCAACCTCCTGGGGACCTCGGCTCAGCACGACGGCTGGTTCGAGGTCCAGGACGAGGGCAGCCAGCTTTTGGGCGGGCTGGTCCAGGCCCGGCCCGGAGAGGTGATCCTGGACACCTGTGCCGGGGCAGGGGGGAAGACCCTGCAGCTGGCCTCGGCGCTCCAGAACCAGGGCACCGTCTACGCCTGGGACCCGGAGCTGGAGAAGCTGCGCCGGCTGGAGGTCCGCGCCGCCCGGGCGGGCGCCACCTGCGTGCGGATTCTCTGGGGCGGGATCCCCTCGGACCTGCTGGCGGACCGGGTGTTGGTGGATGCCCCCTGCTCGGAGCTGGGCACCCTGCGGCGGGGGCCCGACGTCCGCTGGCGGTTGCAGCCGCAGATCGTCTCCCAGATGGCCGGGCTCCAGTCGGAGATCCTCGCCCGCTCTGCTTCCCATGTCCGTTCCGGAGGCCAGCTGGTCTACGGCACCTGCACCTTCACCCGGGAGGAGAACGAGGCGGTAGTCTCTCGATTCCTCGCCTCGACGCCCGGCTTTTCCCTCCTCCCCCTCTCCGTCGACCCGTCCCTGCTTCGCGACGGGTTCTTCCGCCCCGCGCCCCACTTGCACGGCACCGACTGCTTCTTCGGCGCCGTTCTCCAACGGGCCTGAGTCACTCCTCCGGCGGGCGGGGAGGGCGCTTCTGCCGGGGAGCTCCCTCCGGCCTCCTCGCGGCGGGCCCGGTCCTGGCCTGGCCACCGGGGCGCGCGGGACCTGCGACCTTCCTCGCCGGTCGTCTCTCGGGAGGGGTCCGGTCCTCCTCCGGCTCCTGATCGACCGGTCTTCTCTCGGGAGGTGTCCGCTCATCCATCGCCATGGACTTGAGCCCCTTCCTCCACTGGCCCAGTTCCTGGACGTCCTTCTCCTGCTGCTGCAGGTCGGCCTCGTGTTCCCTGGCTCGGACCCGCTTCGCGTTGAAGGTCACCTGCGCCCAGATCACCACGATGCCGAACGCGCCCACCAGCGACCAGGCGAACGCCCTTCCCGGGCCATTGAGCAGCGAGTCCGGGTCCCAGCCCCGGTCCCTCACTCCCACCGCCATGATCGGCTTCTGGGCGGTGGCGATCCTCTGCCAGACCAGGCCCAGCGCGTCGGCTCTCCTCCTCAGCTCCAGCGGGACCTCCCAGCCCCTGCCGTCGAACCTCCAGTTCAGCGTCTCCAGCTTCTTGTGGAGCCACGCCTCCTGGGGCATCAGCCGGGCGGCCTCCAGGTAGTGGTCGTAGGCCTCGGTCAGCGCCTCCTGGTTCGCGTCCCGTCCGTCCTCCCGGCCCAGCAGCCGGTCGGCCTGCACCACGTGCTCGGCGGCAAGGTACCCAGGCGACTGCCAGTACTGAACGTTCACGTAGAGGGTGACCAGCCCGTAGTAGGCGGCCAGGGCCAGCAGCAGCCCCCAGGGAATCCGGAACCTTCTTCGGGGGGCGGGCAGGGGAGTCGATTGCATCGGCGCCTCGAAGCTTACGGTGCTCGCCCGTCCGGGTGTTATGACCTCCGCCGTGGGTTCGAAGCCGTCGCCGCTGGCTCCCTCTGACAAGGTCTCGATCGTCGCGCCCGCCGGGCCGTTCGACCGCGAGGGGTTTGACGTGGGCCTGGGCGTGCTCCGCTCGCGCTACCAACCGTCCTTCAACGAGGACATTTTCTCCCAGGCGCTCTACCTGGCCGGGGACGACCAACGCCGCCTCTCGGAGCTGGTCTCCGCGTGCGCCGATCCCAACACCCGGGCGGTGTTCTGCGCCCGCGGGGGCTACGGGGCGATGCGGCTGCTCTCCCGGCTCGATCCCTCCACCTTCCCGCTCAAGCCGCTGGTCGGCTTCTCCGACATCACCGCGCTGCACTGCGCCTGGCAGACCCTGGGCCGGGTCAGCATCCACGGGCCGGTGCTCACCCAGCTGGGCCGCAGCCCGCCGCAGGTGGTGGAGCGGCTGTGGGAGGTGCTGGAGTCCCGCTCGGCGGTCTCTCCGCTCACCGGCACCGAGACCTACGTCTCCGGCCATGTCGAAGGGCGCCTGCTGGGCGGCAACCTCTCGGTGTTCTCCCGCCTGATCGGCACCCCGTACCTGCCCGACCTGCGCGGGGCGGTGTTGCTGTTGGAAGACGTGGGCGAACGGCCCTACCGGCTGGATCGGATGTGGACCCATCTGAAGCTGGCGGGGGTGTTCAAGGACCTGGCGGGCATCGTGCTCGGCGAGTTCACCGGCTGCGATGAACCCAACGGCAGCCACACCAGCGCCCAGATCCTGGTGGAGCTGGCCCGCGCCGAGGGACTGCCCTGCGCGGCGGGCTTCTCCATCGGTCACGGCACCATCAATCTGGCGGTCCCTCTGGGAGTGAAGGTCCGGCTGGACGCCACCGCGCGCCGGCTGGAGTTCCTGGAGAGCGCCACCACCGGAGCCTTCCTGACGTGAGTCCCCTGCAGACGATGTTGGACGAGGCGGTGGCCCAGGGCGTGTTCCCCTCCGGCCAGGCGGTGGTGCTGCGCGACGGGGCCACGGTCTTCGAGGGCAGCTCGGGCGGGGCCACGGCCGAGACCCACTACGACCTGTCCTCGATCTCCAAGACGATCGGCACCACCGCGGTCTTCCTTGCCCTGTGGGCGCAGGGGAAGGTGGGGCCCGAGGCTCCGCTGGCGCGCTTTCTTCCGGACAGTCCGGCCGCGCTCTCCGGCATCACCCTGGCGGACCTGCTCTATCACCGCTCCGGTCTGCCGGCGTTCGTCCCCTTCTTCGCACCCGTGATGCTGCACGTCCCCGAGCTGCTCGACCCCGACTGTTCCCCCGCCGCCCGCGCCGAGGTCCGCGCGGAGGTGGTGCGCGCGGCCAAGCAGATGCCGCTCTCCCGCCCCATCGGTGAGAAGGCGGTCTACAGCGACGTGGGCTTCATCCTCCTCGGCGAGGCGCTGGCCCGCGCCGGCGGCGGCACCCTGGACCAGGTCTTCGATTCGCAGGTGGCCCGGCCGCTGGGGCTGACCTCCCATTACCGCCCGCTCTCGCGTCCCTCGCCCCAGGTCCCGCTGGCCGCCACCGGCACGCAGCGGCCTCGCGATCCGGCGCCCGGCCAGGAGGGGATGTGGGAACCGATTCCCCAGAAGCCCTCCCGCCCTGGCGAGGTGGATGACGACAACGCGTTTGTGCTGGACGGGGTGGCCGGCCACTCCGGACTGTTCGGCACCGCGGCGGACGTGGCTCGCTTCGGTCAGGCGGTGCTGGACGAACTGGACGGCGCCTCCAAGCTGGCCCCCGCTCCCCTCTGGCGCCGGGTGCTGGCCCGCGATCCCAAGGTGGCCGGCAGCACCCGGGCGATGGGCTTCGACACCCCGTCGGAGACCGGCTCCTCGGCGGGTTCGCTGCTGGGCCAGCGGGCGCCCGGGGCGGTGGGGCACCTGGGCTTCACCGGCACCAGTCTGTGGATTGATCTCTCGCGGCGGCTGGTCGTCGCGCTCAACACCAACCGCACCCTGCCTGGACGGCAGGAGGTGCGGCTTCGCGAATTCCGCCCGCGTTTTCACGACGCGGCGGTCACGCTCTCTGGCGGGTAGGGAAGACACCATGGCCGACGACAACGGCAACATCGTCCACTCGATTGATCCTTCGAAGATCCGCCGCATCCACCTGGTGGGGGTGGGCGGCACCGGGATGGGCTCGTTTGCCGGGATGCTCAAGGCGGCCGGCTTCGAGGTCACCGGCAGCGACGAGAACCTGTACCCGCCGATGAGCGACATGCTCAAGACCTGGGGGATCGGGGCGATGACCCCCTACCGTCCGGAGAACCTGGACCTGGCCAAGCCGGACCTGGTGATCATCGGCAATGTGATCCGCCGGGTGAACCCGGAGGCCACCGCGGTGCGCGAGCGCAAGCTGCCCCAGATGAGCTTCCCCGCGGCGCTGGGCGAGCTGTTCCTCAAGCCGCGCCACTCGGTGGTGGTCGCCGGGACGCACGGGAAGACCACCACCTCGGCGATGATCGCGCATGTGCTGGCGGAGGCGGGGCGCGACCCGTCGTTTCTGGTCGGCGGGGTGACCCAGAACTACTCGGGCAACTACCGGCTGGGGAAGGGCCCGGAGTTCGTGGTGGAGGGCGACGAGTACGACACCGCCTACTTCGACAAGGGCCCCAAGTTCCTCCACTACCAGCCGCGCACGGTGATCCTCACCAGCGTGGAGTTCGATCACGCGGACATCTACCGCGATCTGCCCCACTACGAGGCTTCCTTCCAGAAGCTGGTGGGGATCATTCCCGCCGGCGGCACCCTGGCGGTGTCCACCGCCTACCCCAACGCGATCCAGCTGGCCCGGGCAGGCCAGGCCCGGGTGCGGACCTACCGCGGGCAGGAGGGCGCGCAGGCGGACTACGTCCCGGCCAAGCTGCGCTTCGGTCCGGAGGGCGCGCGCTTCGAGGTCCTGGAGGACGGGGTGTCCCTGGGCGAGCTGCTGCTGCCGATGGGCGGGGCCCACAACGTGGAGAACGCGCTGGGGGTGATCGCCGCCTGCCGCGGGCTGGGGCTGTCCTTCGCTCAATTGCGCGACGGGTTGGCCACCTTCCGCGGGGTGAAGCGCCGCCAGGAGGAGCGGGCGGAGGTGAACGGGGTGCTGGTGCTGGACGACTTCGCCCACCACCCCACCGCGGTCCGGGAGACGCTCTCTGCGGTCAAGGGACGCTATCCGGGGCGCCGGGTGTGGGCGGTGTTCGAGCCCCGCTCCAACACCAGCCGCCGCAACATCCACCAGGAGGAGTACGCGCACTCCTTCGCCGACGCGGACCGGGCGACGATCAAGGTCCCGGAGCGCCACGACAAGATCCCCTCGGGAGAGGAGCTGGATGTCACCCGGCTGGTGGAGGATCTGAAGAAGCAGGGGATCGACGCCGACGGCGACACCGACGTGCCTCGGCTGGTGGAGACGGTAGCCCAGGGCGCCACCAAGGGAGATGTGATCCTGGTGATGAGCAACGGAGCGTTCGGTGGCTTCATCGACAAGCTGATCTCCCGGCTGCGCGAGGAGGCGACCCGATGAGGCGCCTGCTGTTGCTATCTGCGGGCTTGCTGCTGGGCGGCTGCATCCAGCGCCCGGCGATCCCCAACTACGCCGGTTCGCAGCTGGTGGGCCGGCCGGTCTCGCTGAAGCTGCCGCTGCACCGCGCCGGCGGGGTGATGGACCTGGCCAACGAGAAGGGGAAGGTGGTGCTGCTGGACGTCTGGGCCACCTGGTGCGAGCCCTGCGTGACCCAGTTGCAGGTCTACATGGATCTGCAAAAGGAGTACGGCGCCCGGGGGCTGCAGATCTACGCCATCAACGTGGACGACGACCGCGCCGCGGTGGACCGATTCGTGGATCAGCACCGGCTGACCCTCCCGGTGCCGCTGGATCCCAACAGCGCCGTCACCGCCGAGCTGTTCAACGTGAACCAGCTGCCCACCTCGGTGCTGATCGATCGCAAGGGCAAGGTGCGGGTGGTCCACGAGGGGTTCAGTGAGGAGCTGCTGGGCGGCTATCAGCGGGAGATCGAAGAGCTGCTGGCGGAGCAGCCGTGAGCGGGGAGGTCTCCGCCCTGCGCGCCGACGCGGAGGAGGCCGCCCGCCGGGCCGGGAAGATCCTGGCCGACCGCTTCGACGGCACCCGCACCATCGAGTTCAAGGGCGGGATCGATCTGGTCACCGACGCGGACAAGGCCAGCGAGGCGGAGCTGATCTCGTTCTTGCGCTCCCGCCATCCGGACCACGCGGTGCTGGCGGAGGAGAGCGGCTACACCCCCGGGGAGGGCGGGTACCGCTGGGTGCTGGATCCGTTGGATGGGACCACCAACTACGCGCACCGGGTCCCGCACTTCTGCGTCAGCGTGGCGGTGGAGGGACCGGACGGGCTGCTGGCGGGGGTGATCTTCGATCCGCTCCGCAACGAGCTGTTCTCCGCCGGGCGGGGGCAGGGGGCCTCGCTCAACGGGCGGACGATCTCGGTCAGCCAGACTTCCGATCTCTCCCGGGCCCTGCTCTGCACCGGCTTTCCCTACGATGTGCGGGAGAAGCCGGACGCGCCGCTGGGGCTGTTCAACCGGCTGATGAAGCGGGCCCAGGGGATCCGCCGGATGGGCAGCGCCGCGCTGGACCTGGCCTACGTGGCCTGCGGCCGCTACGACGGCTTCTTCGAGTTCGGCCTCAAGGCCTGGGACATCGCCGCCGGGGCATTGCTGGTGACGGAGGCCGGCGGTAGCTGCGACCGGATCGACGGGGCTCCGCTGGACCTGGCGGTGGGCGATCTGCTGGCGGTGAACTCCGGGCTCTTGGCTCCGCTGCGGTCGGAGACCTCGCGGTTCCTCTCCGAGATCCGCTGGTCTCCAATTCGGTAGCCGAAAAAGGGGACAGGCTACATTTCGCCTGGGCCACGCGGGCGGTTCGCCCCTTGGCTCGCGCGAAATGTAGCCTGTCCCCTTTTTCTAGAGGCTTCCCTTGCCCGGCAATGGCCCCAGGCGATCGTTGGCCTCTCGCAGCCTGGTGGCCAGGGCCCTGGCGATGTTGAGGATGATCAGGGTGTAGCCGTCGGGGTAGCTGCCTCGGAACTCGGCCAGCTTGTCGGTGGTGATCCGCAACAGCTCGGTGTCCGCCTTGGCCCTCACCGTGGCCGAGCGGTAGACCTTGTCCAGCAGGCCCATCTCTCCGAAGAAGTCCGGCGCGGACAGCTGCGCCAGGTAGTGCCGGGTCCCGCTGGGATCCACGTGCTCCACCTGGACCTCTCCGGTGACGATCACGTACACGCAGTCTCCCGCTTCGCCCTCTTCGAAGATCAGCTCTTCGGCGGCGAAGCGGTACTGCTCGGCCAGCTGGCCCATCGCCTCCAGCTCTTGATTGGCCAGCATGTCGAACAGCGGTGACCGCGACAGCGAGGCGAGGATGTCCATGCCGTCGCGCGTCCCTTTCTTCCCGACCTAGCTGCCCTTCTTGAGCTCGGTCAGCACCAGCTTGGCCACCGCCTTGAGGGTGTCGAACACCCCCACGCCGGTCGGCGCCACCGCCTGGTACTCGGGGACGTTCCGCGGGTTCATCACCTTGCGGAGCTCCTCCAGGGACACGGCGTTGGGGAGATCCCGCTTGTTGTACTGCATCACCGCGGGGATCTTGTTCAGGTCGTAGCCCTGCTCGGCCAGGTTGATGCGCAGGTTCTCGAACGATTCCATGTTCGCCTCCATGCGCTCCACCTGCGAGTCGGCCACGAACACCACGCCGTCCACGCCCTTGAGGATCAGCTTGCGGGAGGCGTCGTAGAAGACCTGACCCGGCACCGTGTACAGGTGGAAGCGGGTCTTGAAGCCCCGGATCTCACCCAGCGACAGCGGCAAGAAGTCGAAGAAGAGCGTGCGGTCCGTCTCGGTGGACAGCGAGATCAGCTTGCCCTTCGTCTCCGGGTTGGTCTTGTTGTAGATGTACTGAAGATTCGTCGTCTTCCCGCAGAGCCCCGGTCCGTAATAGACGATCTTGCAGTTGATCTCTCGGGATGAGTAATTGATGAAGGACATGGCTTCCTTGCGGCCTACTCGCTGAAAAGGTTGTCGATGTCGTCGTCAGAGATCTCGGCGAACGGGGAGTTCCCACCCCCGCCGGCATCGGTCTTCTTGAGGAGCGCATCGAAGATCTTGGTCAGCTCATCGGCCGCCTTCTTGATTCGAAGGCGGACGAGGCCGAGCGAGGTCCGGTTGTCGAAGATCACCACCAGCACCACCCGGCTGCCGACGATGGTCATGTACAGCGAGTCCTTCGCCCCCTCGTGGAACTGATTGGGGAACTCGTTCTCACCGATCAGCTTCGCCAGGCCCCCCATCGCCGCCACGTTGCCGGCCGTCAGAGAGGCCAGCGAGGTGGTGTCGATGTTCTGGGTCTGGCCGGCCGACGAGATCAGCTGGCCGTTCTTGTCGACCAGGAACACCACTTTGGCGTTCGCGTCCTTCGTCAGCCGGTCGCAGACGGAGTTGATCTTCGCGAACTCCTCTTCGTACATCACCAGTTGCGTGGCCATTGGCTTTCCGCGCGGGCGTTTCTAAAGTGAATTCGGAGGGTTAGCGGGAGCGGCTGAGAACCCGAGATCTCTAGCAGACGCAACCGATGGCAGCAAGACAACGAGCATGCGCCCCCTCTTGCACTTCGAATCGACCGCCGAACGGGCGAGTCCGACAGGTCGTTTGGGTGAGTCCTGCGTAGCCTCCTATAATCCGGAGCACTTTGCACCGAATCACTCACTGTGTGCTTCGCGCGGTCCTCTCGACCGTACTCTGGGTGGGTGTCTCCGCCTCGGCGCAGCAGCCCGCGGACGCCCCGGTGGGAGAGCAGGGAACGGTGCGGCTGCGCTTCGGGTTGGCGATGCGCAGCGGACAGCAGACCGATCTGGGACCGGGGCTCACCTACCAGGGGATCACCCCCAACGATCTGGCGCTGTCCGGAGCGTGGTGGGTGGGGGGCGGTCACTTCGGATTGGCGCTGGCCGGACAGCGGGAGGGCTTTTCGCTGCTGGGCTCGGCGGGAGAGCAGATCACCGGCGGCAGTTTGTGGCGCGCCCACCTGGGGCCCACCGCCCGGTTCCCGCTGGGCCCGGTGATGCTGGAGGGCCTGGTCGGCTACGGGCTGGCCCAGCTTCCGTCCTTTGGCGACAACTCGGTGACTCCGTCCTTCTCCGCCGCCACCCGGCACGGTCCGGTGTTCGGCGCCCGCGCTTCGATCCAGCTGCCCTTCTCGCTGCGGCTGGAGGCGCGCGGTGACTACCCGCTGGGCCTGTTCGCCCAGGACGGGAGCGGGGCCGCGGCGCAGACCACCGGCTTCTCCGCCGGCGGGGCGCTGATCTGGAACGGGGGCAGCCTGGGCAAGGTGCTGTGGTCGGTGGTGGCGGACTACCAGTACGTGCGCGACACCCTCACCGTGGGCAGCACCGTGGCCGGATCCCAGACCCTCTCCCGCGCCGGGCTGGGCCTGGAGTTCGCGCTGCTGGATCGGCCGCCGCCGCCTCCACCGCCGCGGGTGGGGGGAATCCTCCTCTCGGTGGTGGACGCGGAGAGCGGGGCGGTGGTGCCCTCCGCTTCGGTGCAGCTGCTCTCCCGCGGACAGCCGTTGCCGGCGGAGAGGCTGAGCGCGCAGGGCCAGGGGTTCGCGGCGCGGGAGCTGGAGCCGGGCGAGCTGCTGGCCCGCGCCACCGCCGGAGGCTACCTGCCGACCGAGGAGCGCACCCGCATCGTGGCCGGGCAGGACGGCACCCTGCAGCTGCGGCTGCGCAAGGAGTCCCCGAAGGTGGGCGCGCTGGCCCTGGTGCTGGTGGATCAGCAGACCGCCGCGCCGGTGGTGGGCGCGCGGCTCCGGCTCCAAGGGCAAGAGTACCTCACCGGTCCAGGCGGGAACGTCACCGTCTCCGGCCTGTCTCCCGGCCCGGTGGCGCTGCAGATCGACGCCGACGGCTACCGGCCGCTGGAGGAGGTGGCCTCGGTGGTGGTGGGCAAGACCGCCACCGTCCCGTTGCAGCTGGTGAAGGTGGAGCAGAAGGTCCAGGCCACGCTGACCGGGGTGGTGCGCTCCCGCGGCGGGCGCCCGCTGGCCGCCACCCTGGAGATCCCCCAGGCGAAGATCCGCACCACCGCCTCCCGGGAGGGGACCTTCGTGTTCCGGATCACCGGGGGCACCTACACGGTGCGGATCTCCGCGCCCGGCTATCTCTCCCAGCAGAAGACTGTCACCGTGAAGGATGGCGATCAGGCCATCTTCAACGTCGAGCTCTACCCCGCCCGCTAGATGAAGCCTTCCCTCCTCCTCGCGATGATCCTCCCCGCAGCCCTGCTGCCCGCCTGCGGGCTGTTCGAGCCCGCGCAGCTGGAGACCCAGGGTCCCAAGGCGGTGGCGCATCTGGAGAAGCTCCAGGGCCGGGTGGTGCTGGAGCGGGGCGGGGTCCAGAGCACCGCCGCCCTGGGCTATCTGTTCCTCAAGGACGCGCTGGAGACCTCCGCCGACGCCGGGGCCAACATCCGCTTTCCCGACGGCCGGGTGCTGGAGGTGGGACCGGATGCCCGCTTCCTGATCGACGAGCGGGGTGACGGGCTGGTGCTGGAGGTGTCGCGCGGTCTGGTGATCTCCCGGGTGCCGATGGGCGGCGGAGGAGCAGGCGCGGTCTCGCTGCAGATCCTCACCCCCTTCGGGATCACCCGGGTCGCCGACGGACCCAGCGAGGTGCAGGTGTCGGTGGGCCCGGACTCCTCGCAGGTGAACGTGGTGGTCGGCTCGGTGGAGTTCCTTTCCCGCAACGGAGAACCCACCGAGGTCCGCGCCGGAGAGACGCTGGCCCTGGCGGCCGGCAAGCAGCAGCTGTCCGGCCGGGCGCCGCCGGAGCCTGGCACCCGCTCGCTGGAGCTGGAGCCGATTGAAGTCGTGATCTTCGCCTCCTCCGGCAAGGTGGAGCTGAAGAAGAAGGACCAGAAGCGGTGGGGCGGGGTGAGCCGCACCGGCGATGCGCTGGGTTCGGGCGATGCGATCCGGGTGGGCAAGGGCCGGTCGCTGATCTCCCTTGGCTCCGGCTCGCGGGTCTGGCTGGAGCAGGACTCGGAGGCGCTGTTCACCGGCAGCGGGCAGGCGGGAGGGGAGGAGCAGACCGGGCTGGAGCTGAAGAAGGGCGCGGCCACCCTCTCCCTGGCGCCGGGACAGGCCAGCCGGGTGCGGATCAATGACCTCTCCTTGCACAGCACGGTGGGCGGCCAGTTCGGGGTGGCCAGGACCCAGGAGGGCTACGAGGTCAGCGCGGTCACCGGCGAGGTGGTGGTGGCGCGCGGCGGGGTGGAGCAGAAGGTCCAGGCCGGGCAGACCGCGCGGCTGGGCAAGCCCGGGGCCTCGGTCCAGGTGGCCACCGAGGAGCGGACCGAGCTGCAGTTGCCCTCCCGCGCCGGGCTGAAGGTCTTCCACCCCGGCCTGGCGCAGGCCACGCTGACCTGGGTGGGGCCCACCGAGCGCAGCTACCGGGTGGAGGTGGCCCCGGACCCGGCGTTCACCGACAAGCTGATCGCCGGCGAGGTGGGGACCAACTTCCTCAACGTCCCCCTGCCGCGGAGGGGCAACCTCTACTGGCGGATCTTCCAGCAGGACGGGACCACCCCGGTGGACCAGGGCAGCGCCTTCTTCTCCCCCGAACCGGCGATGAAGGACCTGGCCCGGCTGCGCAACGAGGTCCCGGAGAACGGGGAGAAGACCACCATCTTCTACCAGGACAAGCTGCCGGCGGTGACCTTCACCTATCCCACCGATCCCAAGGCGGCCCGCTACAAGGTGGTGGTGTTCCGCTCCACCGCCCTGGACAAGCCGGTGGCGGAGAAGACGGTGAGCCAGGGGCAGTTGGCGCTGGAGGCCGGCGCGCTGGTGGAAGGCAGCTACGTGTGGTCCGCCACCCCGGTCTCCCCCTCCGGGGAGGAGCTGCGCGGGGGCCGGATGAACAAGCTGGAGCTGATCTACGACAACTCGGTCCCCAACCTGGTGGTGCGTTCGCCCAAGAATGGCCAGGTCAGCACCGGGTCCCGGGTGCAGGTGCAGGGGGTGGCGCCGGTGGGTGCCCGCCTGCTGGTCAACGGACGGAGCATCGAGCTGGATGAGAAGAACCGCTTCGATGCGCAGGTGGCTGTCAGCGGGCGCCAGCCGCAGGTAGTCTTCCGTCTCAGCCGGCCCGGCGCCGCGGACGTGTTCACCGTCCGGACGCTGAAGAGGGCGCGGTAGGAAGACATGGCGGACCCGCTCTCCAGCCCCACCCAGAACGCCGATCAGGTCCGCGCCTACGGCAAGTACGTCCTGGTCCGGAAGCTGGCCGAGGGCGGGATGGCGGAGATCTTCCTGGCCAAGCAGGTGGGGGCCGAAGGCTTCGAGCGCAACGTCGTCATCAAGCGGATGCTGCAGAACCTCTCCCACGTGCCGGACTTCGTGGGGATGTTCCTGGATGAGGCCCGGCTGGCGGCGCAGCTGTCGCACCAGAACATCGTCCAGATCAACGATCTGGGGCTGGCGGACGGCTGCTACTACATCTGCATGGAGTACCTGGCGGGGGAGGACTTCTCTACCGTGGTCCGCGCCGCCGGCAAGAACCGCGAGTACGTGCCGGTGAACGTGGTGTGCCGGGTGATCGCCGACGCCGCCCACGGGCTGCACTTTGCCCACGACTTCAAGAACGAACAGGGCCAGGCGCTGGGAGTGGTGCACCGGGACATCTCCCCCTCCAACCTGTACGTGACCTTCTCCGGCCAGGTGAAGGTGCTGGACTTCGGGATCGCCAAGGCCGAATCGCGGGTCACCCAGACCACCGCCGGGGTGGTGAAGGGCAAGTACATGTACATGGCCCCGGAGCAGGCCCGGGGCGCGGTGGTGGATCGCCGCGCGGACGTGTTCTCGCTGGGGGTCTCCCTCTACGAGGCGCTGACCAACACCCGCCCGTTCGCGCGGGACAATGACCTGGCGATCCTCAACGCGGTGCTGCGCTGTGACTTCAAGCCGCCGCGGGAGCTGCGCCCGGAGCTGCCCGCGGAGCTGGAGACGATCGTGCTTCGGGCGATGGCCGCCAAGGTGGAGGATCGCTATCCCTCCGCCCTGGCGCTGGCCACCGACCTGGAGCGTTACCTGGCCGCCCAGTCCTCGGTCACCGACGCCGCCTCGGTCTCCCGGTATCTGAAGGGGCTGTTCGGCGAGGAGCGGGTGGCGATCAAGACCCGCATCCCCACCCTGGCGAGCCTGGTCCCCGCCGGGGTCCAGCTTCCGGGGTTCCATCCGGACGCCAAGACCCAGGCCTCACCGGGGCCGAAGCTGACCCCGTCGCTGGGGATCACGGTGACCGAGGGGGCCACCCGGGCCGGTTCGCAGCCCGGCTCCACCGAGGCCGCCACCCGGCTGGGCACTGAACCGGGCCGGGCCCGCCGCTCCAGCCTGGGGGTGGTCCTGCTCAGCGTGGCCGCCAGCGCGGTGGTGGCGGTGGCGGCAGTGCTGGGGATGCGACTGCTGCAGGAGAAGCCGTCTTCGACGGAGGTGCTTTCGGCCCCGGCAGTGGTGGAAAGCGCTCCGGTGGCGGTGGTGCCGGTCGCGCAGCCGGAGGTGGACGCGGGCACGGTGCTGGCCGCCGGCGCCGAGCCACTCACCGGAGAAGGACCGGGGGAGGAGCGGACCCTGCGCAAGACGCCCACCCGGACCAAACCGGTACAGCTGGACGCGGCGGCGATCTCCAAGGTGGTCTCCCGGGGCACCGGGTCGATCATGAAGTGCTTCGAGTCCTTCAAGTCCGAGCTCCCCGCCGACCAGGGGAAGGTGCTGGTGAAGTTCACCATCGTCTCCTCGGGCAAGGTGTCCGCCACCGAGGTCCAGGGCGCGCTGGGCAGCACCCGGGTGGGCGCCTGCCTGGCCAAGAACGTCTCCCGGCTGCGCTTCCCCGCGCACACCGACCGGGAGATCACCTTGACCCAGGCCTTCGGCTACACCGTGCAGCGGTAACCCGGCCGGGTTCCGGTCGGCGGGAAATGCAGCCTTGTATCTCGACAAGGCAGTCAGTGAGCGGTTTGGCGCGGCGGGGTATTCTGGGTTTGCGCCTGAAAGTTTGGTTGGGGAGCGCGCGGTAGACCGACGTAGCCGAGGCCATTCAAAAAG
>JAKFFE010000038.1:0-61906 GCA_036675345.1 Myxococcaceae bacterium | reverse complement strand
TCAAGAATAACGGCGAGCCCGGCTGGCTGGTCCTAACGCGTGGCTACACCAAGCTCCTCACCCTCGAGGAGGGATGGCTGGCGCGCGATTCGACGCCCCAAAGAAGTGATCAATCCTGAGAATTCATTACGCAAACGCAGCAGAAGTCGCGAGCGCCCCCCGTCGGGAGCGCGGAGGTCGTGGAGTCGGTCTCCTTCGACCCGGCACAGGGGGAGAGCTAGAGCGGGACTGGGGGAGCCGCGCGTCCACTGCAGAGGGCCTCGCGTGGCCCATGGTCACGCTCGCCCCTGATCCGACATTCAGTCGTGCCCCAGCGCCGTGCGGGTGCGCGGTGCGGTGGCCCAGGCGATCCTCCGCTCCGGCCATCGCAACGCGCCGACGCACGCCCGGCCCCTCTCGCAGGCCTGGGTGACCCCGTTGAAGTCGACGCAGAACATCTCTCCTTCCGCGGGCAAGCTTCCGGAGTCGGGCACCCTGGCGACCAGCTTCTTCGCCCAATCCCTGAGCGCGGGGTGGCCGCTTGGGTGTGGAGGGCAGAAGAGGCCGTCGATTGGCGGCAGATGCCAGTAATGCCCCACGACCTGGGCCCGGTCCGTCAGCACCTGGTCGTGATCGCCCAGCCACCAGGTCTCGCGCTTCATGTCGCGTTCCTTCCCGTCGTTGTCGCGGAACCTGGGAAGGGCGGGGACCTCGTAGCCCTTGAGGAGCAGCTCGTGCGGCGAATCACCGGCCGCCTTGCTGATCCAGGGCTTCAGTCCCGCTTTGAGAGCGGTGGAGGTGAAAGGGGAATCCAGCTCGATGTACTCCGCGAGGATGCCCGAGCGCGTCCCGCTGGGCTGCAGGATCTCCCGGACCTCCTGGTAGCTGGGGACGTGCCAGCAGGCGTGGATGATCCGCAGGTCCGGGAGGGTGAGGGCGATCGGCAGGTCCCTGAGGAACTCCAGCACTGGGTTCCACCGCGCCCGGTTGCTCTCGATGTGCTCGGTGGTGGCCTTGTTGGAGAGCTTGGGATGCAAGTACCCCGGAAGCTGCAGGTTCCAGGCGACCAGGTTGTACTCATGATTCCCCATGATGCACGCCGCGCGGCCCGTCTCGACGAGGTGCTGAACGAGCTCGGCCACCTCCAGGCTGTGAGCGCCGCGATCGACCAGATCACCCAGGAACACCAGGGTCCGCCCCTCCGGGTGCTGCCAGTCGTTGTCGACGTCGTAGCCGAGGAACTTCCCCAGCGCGTGGAGGGCGGGCAGCTCTCCGTGGATATCTCCAATCACATCCAGGTTCATGGCGTGGTGGGCATCGGCGAGGGTTCTGAGGGAAAGCGGTGCGCGGCGGTCGGCTGGGGTAATGATTCTGTGCGGTTCGATTCTAGCGCACCGCCACCACCGTCGACCCCGTCTTCGGGACACCGGACTCGACTCCGAGCTTCGGTCCGCCATCACTCACCTTCGCCACAGGGATCGGTGGCGGCCGGGAAGGAGCCATCAACCAGTAGGCCGACACCAGTCCCAGCAGGAGCAGCGCCGCCAGGGTGGAGTGCGTGTTCACCACCTCCAGCCGGCGGGAGGAGAGGATGGTCCAGAAGCCCAGCGCCACCTGGGCGACCACGCCGG
This sequence comes from Myxococcaceae bacterium, assembly GCA_036675345.1. Taxonomy (GTDB): domain Bacteria; phylum Myxococcota; class Myxococcia; order Myxococcales; family Myxococcaceae; genus JALYOC01. The sequence continues at coordinate 60,296 of JAKFFE010000038.1, read as the reverse complement.
TGCCCAGCGCGATCGCCAGCCGCCGCAGCGCGCGGTGGGAGGGGGCCGCCCGAAGCAGCCTCCCCGCGAAGAGGAGCACTGCGACCCCCGCGGTGATGCCCAGGTAGCGGTGGACCAGGTGGGCGTGGACCCCGACGAAGCGGTGCGTGGGCCACACCTGGCCCAGGCAGGTGAGGAGTTCGTGGCCGCAGATCAGGCCGCCCTGGACGTGGCGCATCACCGCCCCGCCCACGATCTGCAGGTAGGTGAGGGCGATGGCCGCGCCTCAGTACCCCCTCAGCCGCAGACGGACCTCAGGCTCCAGTCCGCGGTAGCGGGCCCCGGGCAGCCGCTGCCGGGTGAGGAAGGCCAGGGTGACCAGGAGGGAGAGGAAGAGCATGGCGATCGCCAGGTGGGTGGAGGAGACCGCCGGTGGCAGCCGGAGCCAGACGGTGAGCGCTCCGAACAGCGCCTGGACTCCACCGCCCAGCGCGGCCGCCACGCCCAGTCGCTTCAGCACCGCATCCTCCGGTCGGTGTTTGAACAGCAGCGCGGTCAACCCGAAGGTCATCACCAGCACGAAGGAGGCGATCAGCCGGTGGGTGTGTTCGTACTCCTTCCCGTCCCGCATCGGCGGAACGTACTGGCCCTCACACAGCGGCCAGTCCGGGCAGGCCAGTCCCGAGCCGGTGGTGCTGACCAACCCTCCGGCGACCAGCAACAACAGGGTGGCGAACACGGTGGCGACTGCGAAGCGGTGAACCCTCATGGCCGCGGCGCCTAGCCCATCTCCTCCACTCCCGCCTTGATGCCCCTCAAGCGGGAGAGGCCCCGGCCCGGAACTTGCCTAGGACGCCCCCATGCTCAGAAGGATGCAGGGAGGCTTGGGCGCGCTGTTCGCCGCCGTGATGACACTGACCGTGCTGGGGGGAGGGTGCGGTGGCGGGGGGACGACAGTGGCTCCTCCTCCGGTTGGGAACCCAGGTTCCCCCTCTGGCGATGGCGGGTCCCCGGGGGGGGATGCGGGCTTCCCCGACGATGGCGGGACTCCCGACGCCGGACCCACCGACGAACCCGACGCCGGGCCGCTGATCGAGGTGGACGCGGGCACCCCGCCGGACGCGGGAACGCCCCCGGACGCCGGTCCCTGGCCGGTGGAGGCGGTGCTGGACTACAGCGGACGCTTCCAGGTCGGGACCCCGCAGAGCGTGGGTCTCGACGAGGGGCTGAACCTTTGGCTTTTGGACGACGACCGCATCGGCGTCCTCCGCCCCGGGGATGCGGCGCCAACCTGGACGCGCGGAGTGGGCCAGGCCCGGCAGTCCTGGGGGCCGGATTCGCTGGCGCTGGGCTCCACCGTGATCTGCGGCGGTGAGGCCGGCCGCGCGTACGTCGGTTACCTCGCGAACGAGATGCCGCGGGCAGAGGGAATCGAGCAGCGGGTGTGGATCCCCGCGCCCGGTGAGCCGTACTACACGCCCGAGCGCTACGCCGAGTACCAGAAGGGCGATCTGGACGTGGTGCGACTGGGAGACGACGGCCAGGTGCTCCTGGAAGAGCACCTCTGGCGGAGCGTCAAGGCGTCGAACGCGGGGAAGATGATCGGCATCCACAACACCAACGACTTCCACTACGAGGAGGACCGCAGCATCCTCAACTGCGAGCGCGTCACCCAGGGGCCGTTCCGCGGCGACCTGTTCGTCACCACCAACCACGGGGTGACGATGATCCGCGGGCTCACCTACAACAGCCACCGGCATCCCGGCTGGTACAAGTACCTGACCCCGGAGGACACCGGGTCCCTGGTCACCGGGCCGATGCACGGGCTGGGGATCGCACCCAACGGCGACGTCCTGGTGGCCAACGACTTCCTGGTCGGGTTCCTGGTCCCCAACGGCAACCTCGATGACTGGGACACCGAGCGTGGCTCCAACGGCCCCGTCCCCTGGCGCTACAAGGGCTACAACGAGAAGCTGAGCAACGAGGCCACCCGCGACGACTGGCGAGCAATCGATCAGACCCTGTCCGGCACCTACTACCTGGGCAGCGCCCACCACGGCCTGTGGGCGATGATCTGGAAGTCCAAGTCCAGCGGCGACTGGGTGAAGGTGGAAGGCCTCCCCACCCAGGAGATCACCGCGCTCAAGGCGACCGAGGACGGCGCCCTCTACATCGGCACCCGGGGCCACGGGCTGTGGCGCCTGGAGGCGGACGGCACCACCCTGGCCCGGCTGGGCGAGCTCACCGGGACCCGGGTGCTGCAATTGGTCTACGAGCCCACGGTGACCCCGTCGATGCTGCTGGTGCTCACCGATCAGGGGCTGACCACACTTCGTGGACCGTGAACCTCACCCGGCGCTCAGACCGCGCGCCGGCAGGGGCCCATCTGCTCACCACACCGAGAGTTCGCGCAGGGTGCCGGGGACCACGCCCTGCTCCGAGCTGGAGCGCACGCGGAGGTAGCGGACGTCCACCGGGAACAGGTAGCTCTCGAACCCGGTGGAGGCGGACACCCCCGACCAGTTCGTCTGGTCCACCGATCGCTCCAGCACCTCTCCGCTGCCGACTCCACGCGCGATGATCAGCGTCGTGGAACGCACCTCGCCGAGGTCCACGGTGATCGTCTTGTTCGCGCGCGCCGTCCCGCAACCCTGACCGTTCCCGTCGGGCACGCAGCCGGTGTCCGCCGGCGCCACCCAGGCGGCCGCGAAGTCCCCGTCGGTCAGCGCGCACGGGCTCTGGGTGATCACCGTGCCGCTGGCGCCAGTGGCCAGACAGCTCGCCCCGCGCGACGGCGGCGCCCCGGTGGTGCTCTGGAAGGTCCGGGACTCGCTCTCGTACCGGTGCTCGAACTCGGTCTCGGAGGCGGTGTCGGTCCTGCTGGCGTGGAGGCTGACCGTCCCGCTGGCGTCCTCGAGGAACCGCCCGTCCACCGCCTCGCCGTTGGCGTAGGCCTGCTGCCAGACCAGTCCTCCCGGAACGACGAAGGCCACGGTGGCGGTGCTCCCGGAGGGGAGGGCGTCGGAGCTCACGGTGATTCCGTTGGAGGCGACGGCGACGCCGACCACCGGCTCCCAGAGGGTGAGGTCCGGCGGTTCGATGCGCGCATCCTGGATCACGAAGCGCTCGGTGCGGGACGCACCCTGCGCCGCGCCCTCGCGTGCCGGGCCTCGCACCGAGAGGTTGAACGGGCTGGCCTGCCCCAGGGAACCCTGGGTGTCCCGGCCAAACAGCGAGAAGGCGAACGCGCCGCTGGCGTCGGTCGATCCGGTCTTGGCGCTGTCGCAGATCGGGGGCGGGTCCTCCGCGAGGCAGACCACCCCAAACGAGCTGGCCACCGCAGTGAACCCCACCAGCAGCTCACCGAGATCCGGCTCCTTCACCAGCGCGATGCGGGTCTCCCTCAGCGGGGTCCCGTCCTGCCGGAAGCTCTTCCCCTGCACCGTGACCGGGTCATCGTCCCCCAGCTGGCTCGCCGGACCACACGCCAGGACCACGCTGCCCACCACGCCTGCGATCAGTCTCTTCATTTGCCTGCACCTCGAACGGTGCCCCCAGGTCACTTCATTGCAAGGCAGTCACCACTTGCAAGTCCGCGATTTCGCGAGGGTAGGTGGCGGGCCCACCGACGCCGGGGTCGGGCGGGTGTGCCAGACCCTGCACACCGGTAACCCGAACGCCCCGGCGCCCGTAGCACCTCCGAGTTCGAGAGGGAGAACCATGGGAATCGGTGGCATCGAGCGGAAACTCCTCCAGGTCGCAACCCCGGTGGCGCGGCCCCAGCCTGAGCGCACCTCGGACGTCGCAGGCCCGGGCATTTCGGCGGTGGACACCTTCGAGACGGGGGCGCGGGGTGGCCCGGCCGTCGCCTTCGTGGCTCCGGCGGAGACGCCGCCGGACCTCGGACCGGCGGGCACCGACCGACGGATCCTGGCGTACGAGAAGTTCGTCGCCCAGGGCCCACCGGAGCGCAGCGAGTTCTCCGACCCGGCTCACTACCAGCAGGCCTACGACCGATACGCCGCGCAGCGCGACGCGTTGGCGCGGGAGGCCGGACCTGCCTACGTCGAACAGGTGGAGGCGGAGCTGGAGCAGACCCCGGCCGGTGCCGCGGTCCTGGAGGCGGCGCGCAGGGCCGGAGTCGAAGTGGAGGTGCTCTCCGACGAGGAGTACCAGCGCCGGTTTGGCGGCTCGAGCGCGAACGCCACCGACGAGGTGGTCTACGTGAGGGCCAGCGCGATCAGCGGCGAAGACGGCGCCAGCGTGCTCCTCCACGAGTTCGTCCATGCGACGGTCGACTCGCTCAATCCGGAGCTCCCGGAGGACCTGCGGGAGGAGTGGACGGCGGCAATCTTCGAGAAGCTGGGGCTCGATCCGGCCGACGGATCGCGGATCGCGGAGGCCACCGAGGGCTGGACCAATGAGGTCGCCGCCGAGCACGTGGCGACCCATGTGTTGGAGCACGAGCTCGCGCGGCAGCAGGCCGGTCTGCCCCCCGAGTCTCCCGAGGAGCGCGCCCGGTACGTGGAGCGCACCGCCGAGCACGAGCTGGCGATCGATCTGCGGAACCGGGAGGCGGGCGCCGCGGAGAGGGGAGAGCCCTACTCGGACGAGCAACTGCTGGAGGACTGGGCGAGCACGCCCCAGGGGCGCGCCAATCCCCCTCCCGGGGACACCGCCGAGGAGCAGGCGGCGAACCTCCGGGTGATGCTGGAGACGATGGCCTCCGAGGAGTACGCGCCGGTGGACCCGCCGGCGCCGGCGCCTGGTGGCTCGAAGGTGCCCGGCGAGGACTAGTGCACTGATCGACCGGCCTCCTCCAGGGCTGCCGTCGACTGGATCACAAAGCCGGAACACGTGGGATTGCGAGCGACACGCGACCTTCCTCTAGGGTCCGCCCGCTGCCAGGGAGTGGTTCGCCCTGGGAGTGCTTCGCCCCTCAAACGAAGGAAGCCAATCCATGTCCCGATACGCTGCAGTGCTGGTGCTGAGCGCAGTGATGGCGGCTTGCCAGATGGACCCGGAAGCAGAGCAGGCAGAGATCGTCTCCAACCTGATCGAGGCCGGTTTTCCGGAGAGTGACATCCAGTTGTACGACGGAGAGGTCTACGTCGGCCGCGACAGCCAGGTGACGCTGGAGGCGTCACGGGAGATGCTCCAGTCGGGGGCCTCCGGTGAAGAGCAGTACCGGACCAGCAACCTGGTCGGGACGGGGGTGACCAAGATCTGCGTCAACCCCACCTCGGCCTTCAACTCCTACAGCCGTCTGAGCCAGGGGCTCGATCTGGCGATCGAGAACTACAACGCGCTGGGCCTGCGGATCACCTTCGCGCGCGGGCCCACCACCGGGTGCACCGCGAACATCGCGGCGCGGACCATGACCGGCACCGGCGGCTCCGCCGGCTTCCCCAAGGGTGGGAAGCCCTACGGGACGATCAACATCGGGACCGGGCTGCAGAGCTACAGCGTGGACGTCAGCGAGCACGTCATCACCCATGAGATCGGCCACACCATCGGCTTCCGCCACTCCGACTACTACAACCGCGCGATCAGCTGCGGCAGCGGCGGCAACGAGGGAGCCAGCTCGGTGGGGGCGATCCACATCCCGGGAACGCCGACCACCGCGACGGTGGGCGGCTCGGTGATGAACTCCTGCTTCCGCTCGTCCGAGAACGGCGAGTGGACCAGCTCGGATCGGACCGCACTGAACTACCTGTATTAGGATCGACCCATGCCGCGACGGCCCCCCGCTTCATCTTCATCGATGACCCGGGGGGTCTTGTTTTGGGTCGCGGCGCTGCTGCTGGCTCCCTCCTGCAAACCGCCCCCGCGCAGCGTTCCGTTGATCTGTGGCGCGCCCCAGGCACACGGACGGTCCGCCGCGCCGTGGCAGTGCGGACCGACCCTCGATTTCACGCCCGTCAACAGCTACCAGGGCGAGTTCGCCGCGGTGATGGACCGGGAGGACGCGGTGGTCCTCGTGGCCGGCCACTGCACCGGGACCTGGATCCAGGCGAACGCCGGACCGGTGGTGGTGACTGCCGGCCACTGCGTGGCGCTGGGAGACCGGGTGGTGATCGCCTTCAACCACGAGGAGGACCCGGATGGAGACCTGCTGGTCACCGAGGGGACGGTGATCGAGCACGCGACGGAGCCGGACTACGCGCTGATCCGGCTGGATGCGCTCCCACTGACTGATCCCCTGCTGCTCACCTCGCGCGCCGACGAGCGGCTGGCGATCATCCAGCATCCGCGCGGACTGCCCAAGGTGGTGGCGGAGGGCTGGTTCGAAGGCGCGTGCAACGACCTGGTCTACTACTCGGACCTGGACACCCTGGTGGGGACCTCGGGCGCCGGGGTGCTGACGCGCCAGGGGCAGCTGTTCGGGATCCACACCGACGGGGACTGCGATTCAAGCGGCCTGGGGACCAATCGCGGCTGGACCGCGGAGCGGATCGTCCAGGCCTCGGAGTACCTGCTGCCGGAGGACCTCGCAGACCGCTGAGGCCGCGCCATGGCGGGTCCCCGAAGCGGCGAGCCTCGGGCGCCGGGGCGGGACGGCTGGCGCCCCGCGCTGGCGTCGGCATCCCGGCCTGCCGTGTCAGGGCCGCCACAGCAATTCACGATCCCCGCTGACACTTGGCGGAACAGCGAGAAGATGCCGCGCCCATGCGCCGCCTTCTGAGCCCCGTCCTCTGCTCCTTCCTCCTGATCGTGACCGGTTGCGCGGCGAATCGAACCGTCGCTCCGGCCGGCCCGGTCCCCTCCATTCCTCCACCCTCGCTGGAGGCGCTGGCGGAGAACGTGTGGGTCCACAAGTCCTGGGCCCACGTCGAACCGTGGGGGCTGGTGCTCTCGCAGGGGCTGGTGGTGAAGGGCCCGGAGGGCGTTACGCTGGTGGACACCGCGTGGAACGACGAGGACACCGAGCGGCTCCTGGCCCTGGTCGAGCAGACCCTGGGCGCCCCGGTCCACACGGTGATCGTCACCCACGCCCACGGGGACAAGATGGGCGGGCTGGGGGCGGTCCACCGACGGCTTGATCGAACCTGGGCCCTGCCGCTCACCAACCAGGACGCGGCGCCCCGGGGGCTGGTTCCGGCGCGGCACACCTTCGGCGAGGACGAGACGATCGGATCGGTGCAGGTCTTCCATCCCGGTCCGGGCCATACCCGGGACAACGTGGTGGTGTTCCACCCGGCGAGCCAGACCCTGTTCGGCGGCTGTCTGATCCGCCCCGGGGAGTCGAACAGCCTGGGAAACACGGCGGATGCGGACGTGGCGCGGTGGGCGGAGACGGTGGCCGCGGTGGCCGCGCGGTTCCCGGAGACCCGGTTCGTCATCCCCAGCCACGGGCCGACCGGTGGCCGCGAGCTGCTGGACCACACGATCGAACTGGCGCGCAACGCCGGCGGTCAGTGACCGGCTGGCTGGCGACACCCCCCTCGGGAGCGGGAGCGGGTGCGCTGCCGCGCGGGCACTTCGCACCGGCTCCGCTGAGCAGGCCTTACCGCCGCGAACGCTCAGCTTCCGCGATAGGTGCTGTACCCGAACGGGGACAGCAGCAGCGGCACGTGGTGGTGGTCGCTGGAGTTGCTGACCTCGAAGCTGATGCTCACGCTGGGGAAGAAGGTCGTCCTTCCGGAGAGGGAGAAGTAGCTGCGGGTGTCGAAGGTCAGCCGGTACAGCCCCGGAGAGAGATGGTGGCCGTCGGCCAGCAGGGTCTTGAGCCGCCCGTCGGCGTCGGTCGCGCCGGCGCCCAGCTTTCGCCACCCGTCGGACTCGTGCCGCTCCAGGACGATGGAGACGTTGGCGGCGGGGCGACCCAGGCTGGTGTCCAGGACGTGGGTGGTGATCTTGCTTGTCAGGCTCATGGGGAGAGGAGCTTTTCCAGTCGGAGGTGGGTGATCTTGTCCTGCTCTGCGGCGGCGATGCTCAGCTCGGCGGCGGCGTCGTTCCCCAGTCGGGATTGGAGGATGGACAGCAATTCCTCCGCGGTCTTGCCGGTGGCGCAGACCAGGTACACCCGGCCGAACTTCGCCTCGTAGGCGGCGTTTCCCTCCGCGATCGCGGCCCGCACCTGCTCCTGGGCGGAGGCCATCCCGGACTGCTCGTTCTTCGCCCAGTCCCGGGTGCCCGCCCCGGCGTTCTCCAGCTTGCGGTCGCCGATCCTCGGGTGGTGGGAGAAGGCCTCCAACCAGTCCTGCGGGGACAGCCCGTTCCAGATCCGGGTGGCCGTCTCCAGCAGGGCAGGGCGGTCCGCAAACGGCCGGGCGGCGGTCATCTGCTCCGCCCAGCGACTGCTGCCACAGCAGCGCTGCAGCAGCTCCCGGGCCTCGGAGGCCTCAGCGGCGTTGAGCCTCTCCAGCCCGATCACTTCCCCTCCGCGGGCGCTCCAAACACCCGCATCCGGGCCACGCCGCCGTCGGGATAGATGTTCAGCCGCACGTGGGTGATCTCTCCCAGCGAGGCCAGCTGCCCGTCGGAGAACACGTGCGAGGTGTGGGACTCCATCCGGGTCTCCGGGAGCAGCGGCTTCCACGCCGCGGCGGAGACCGCCTCCGGTTTGCCCTCCAGCCCCGGAGCGTGGACCCCTTCCACCATGCAGCGGTCGGGGTAGTTGCCCTTGAAGTGGGTGGTCTCCAGCACCAGCCGGGACACGGTTCCTCCCCGGCCCAGCTTCACCACCACCCAGTCGTGGCCAGGGCCGCGCCGCCGCTTGGTCTCCCAGCCATCCCCCATGTCCTTGGAGCGGCCGGGCAGCACCAGGTTGCGCTTGTCGGAGAAGAACTCGTCGCTGGCCAGGATCGGGAGCCCGCCATGCTCCACCGCCGCCAGATCCAGCACCCGGTGTTCGGAGAGCAGCTGGGTCCAGTTGGGGACCACCTCCCCGTAGACGCGCAGCCGGGCCACGCCGCCGTCCGGGTAGATGTGGAACTTCAGGTGGGTGATCGGCGAACCACCGTTCACCGCGATCAAGTTCTGCGAGCCGGGGTTCACCGACGTCTCCGGCACCAGCGGCTTCCACTCGGTGGAGGCCACCAGCTGGCTGGTGGGCACATAGCCCTCCACGCTCAGCGCCTCGAAGGAGACCGCCTTGGGGGCGTTGCCCAGGAAGTGGTTGGTGTCCACGTCCAGGCCGCGCACCACCCCGGGCATCGCCAGCCGGATGATCGCCCAGTCGTGGCCGGGGGTCCGCTTGCGGCGCGACTCCCAGCCGTCCATCCACTTGCCGTTCTCGGTGTACTTGCCGGCAATGAACTCCCCCCGGCCGGGGTGGAGGAGGTTCTCCTTGGCGGCGAAGAAGTCGTCGGTGGCGTAGATCACCGCCGCGCCCATCCGCTCAGAGGCAAGATCCACCAGCTTCTCGAAGTCAGGCATCGCTATCGGTTCCTTCCCAGGATCGGACGGCCCACCGGCGCACCGATGAAGCGGCCGTCCTCGTAGATTTTCTTCCCGCGCAGATAGGTGCGGCGCACCACGCCCCGCACCCGTCTCCCGGCGTAGGGGGTGAGCCGGTGGCGCTGGTTCAGGGTGTCGAGGCGGATCTCCCGCTCGGCGTCCGGATCAAAGATGATCAGATCCGCGTCCTTGCCCGCCTCCAGGGTCCCCTTGGAGGACAGCCCGGTCAGCCGGGCCGGGTTGGCGCTCATCCAACGGGAGACATCCAGCAGGGTAAAGCCGCGGGCCCGGGCGTGGGTCCAGAGGTTGGACAGACCCAGCTCCAAAGACGCGATCCCTCCCCAGGCCCCCAGGAAGTCTCCCGCCTCCGGCAGCTTGAGCTGGGGCGTGCAGGGGGAGTGGTCGGAGACCACCATCGAGATCGTCCCCTGGCCCAGGGCCTCCCACAGCCGCTCCTGGTTGGCCTTCTCCCGGATCGGCGGGGCGCACTTGAACTCGGTCCGCCCGTCCGGGATCTCCTCCGCACTGAGGGTCAGGTAGTGGGGGCAGGTCTCGGCGGAGAAGGCCAGGCCCTCCGCCCGCGCCCGCTGCACCTCCTCCAGCGCGTCGGCGGCGGAGAGGTGGACGATGTGGGTGGCGCAGCCGGTCTCCCGGGCCAGCCGGGCCAGCATCGCCACCGCCTCCACCTCCCACTGCGGCGGCCGGGAGGCCAGGTAGGTCTGGTAGCGGCGCTTGTCGCCCGCGGCCTCGGGGCCGGGGAGGTGACGGTCCAGCTCCGCGTGGGCGATCAGCGGGGCGCCCACGCGGGCCAGGGCGATCATCCCCCGGCGCAGGTCGTCCTCGCTGGCCATCGGGAACTCGTCGATCCCGGAGTGCACCAGAAAGGCCTTGGCCCCCACCACCCCGGCCTGGACCAGCGCCTCCAGCTGCCCGACGTTCTGCGGGATCAGCCCGCCCCAGAAGGCGCAGTCGATCCGGATCTTCCCCTCGGTGGCCGCGACCTTCTGCCTCAACGCCTCGGGGGTGGTGGTCACCGGGATGGAGTTGAGCGGCATGTCCACCACGGTGGTGATCCCCCCGGCGGCGGCGGCCCGGGTGGCGGTCTCGAAGCCCTCCCAGTCGGTCCGCCCCGGTTCGTTGATGTGCGCGTGGCTGTCCACCAGCCCGGGCATCAGCACCAGGTCGCCCAGGTCCTCCACCGCCGCCCCGGGGGGCAGCTCCGAGCGGGACAGCACCCGGACCACCTTCCCGTCGGCGATCTCCACCGCGCCGTCCACCGAACCTTCCGGGGTGAGCACGCAGCGGCTCTGCAGGAACTGACTCATGGCGCGCCGACCAGGGCGCCCTTGCGGGCATCCCCACGGAACATCCGGGCGGCCACCCAGCCCAGCGGGATCATCAACGCCAGCACCAGCCACTGGCTGGAGCTGCCGTAGGTGGTCACCGGGTAGTGGTTGGAGATCATCAAGAACACCAGCGGCACCACCATGTACGTGTTGTGCCGCGAGCGCTGCTTGGCCCGCACCGCCAGCCGCATGTCCGGCTTGCCACCCTCCCGGGTGGCCTTGAGCAGCGAGGTCTGGGCGGGGAGGATCCGGATCCACACGTTGCAGACCATGATCGTCCCGTACATCGCGCCCAGGTGCAGGTAGGCCGCGCGCCCCAGGAAGATCTCCAGCAGGAACCAGGCGGCGAACACCGAGAGCAGGTAGGCCACCCCGCCGGCGATCCGCGGGTACCTGCCCAGCGGCGAGATCCACAGCCCGTCGTAGATCGCCCAGGCCACCACCAGGAAGCCCAGCCCGGCCAGCACCGCGCTGGAGTGGGTGAGCGAGGAGGTCCGCTCGTCGATCAAGAAGCCGCGGCCCAGGTAGAACATCCAGATCAGCAGCAGAAAGCCGCTGATCCAGGTGAACAGGGCCTCGTACTTGAACCAGTGCAGCCGCTTGGGCAGCAACTGCGGCTGCTTCTGCTTCTCCACGATGTAGAAGCCGCCGCTGTGCACCATCCACACCTGGGGCGCGGCCCCGGGGGCCAAAATCTCCGTCTCCTCCTCCACCCGCCCGTCCAGCCAGGTGAAGAACCAGGTGGCGCCGATCCACAGCATGCCGGCGAAGACGTGGAACCACCGCAAACCGATCTCCAACCACTCCTTGAGCTCTGCCGGCAAAACTCCCCCTGGGTTCAGGATGCGCGCCGCGGCGAAGAAAGCACCTGCTCCACCAGACGCAAGAGCACGTTCCCGGTGACCAGCCGCCGGTAGTCGGCGGTGGACCGCACATCGTCAATCGGACGGATGTCCTGCTCCAGCGCCCGGCGGATCGGCATCCGTCGCTCCGGCTCCAGCGGCCCGGCCATCAACGCCGCCTCCGCGTGGCGGCAGCGCAGTGGCACCGGGCCCAGACAGCCGGCGCCCACCCGCACCGCGGTCAGCCGGTCTCCATCCACGTTGGCCCTCAGCGCCAGCAGGGTCTTGGAGATCGACTGTGCCTTGCGGGTGCCAACCTTGCGGTACACCAGCCGCTCGTTGCGCGCGGCCTCCAGGCGGGGAAGGGTGATGTCCAGCAGCAGTTCATCCGGGCGCAGCGCGGTCTTGCGGTAGGAGACGAAGAACTCGTCGATCGGCAGGCTGCGCTCCCCGGTCGGTCCGCCCACCCGCAGCCTGGCACCGGCGGCGATCAGCAAGGGAAGGGTGTCTCCGGCGGGCGAGGCGTTGCAGAGGTTGCCCCCCAGGGTTCCGCGGTTCTGGATCGCCCAGGCGCCCACCTCCCGGGAGACCTCCACCAGGGCCGGGCAGTCCTCCAGGACCTCCGGGGAGGCGATCAGCTCCGAGTAGGTGGTCAGGGCGCCGATCACCAGCTCCTCGCCTACCCGGCGGATCCCCCGCAGCTCCGGGAGCTTCCAGATGTCCAGCACGTGGCGGACCTGGTCCAGCCCCACCCGGGCGTTGAACTGCACCATCACGTCGGTGCCGCCGGCCAGGACCTTGAGCCCGTTGGGCCGCACCGCCAGCAGCTCGTAGGCCTCCTTCAGCGTCTGGGGCGAGGTGACCGAGATGCGGGAGATCATCGGGCGGCTCCCACCGCGCGGACCGCGTCGATGATCTTCTGGTAGCCGGTGCAGCGACAGAGGTTGCCGGCCAGCGCCTCGCGGACGTTGGCGTCGGTGGTCTCCTTGCCGCTGCGCAGCAGCTTCTCCGCCGCCATCACCATCCCCGGGGTGCAGATGCCGCACTGGGCCCCGTTGTGCTCCAGGAAGGCCTGCTGCACCGGCTGCAGCACTCCGCCCTGGGCCAGCCCTTCGATGGTCACCACCTCCCCGCCCTCCATTTGACTGGCGGGCACCAGGCAGGAGTTGACCAGCTGCCCGTTGATCCACACCGCGCAGGCGCCGCACTCGCCCTCGCCACAGCCCTCCTTGGCGCCGGTGAGCTGCAGATCCTCGCGCAGCACATCCAGCAGCCGCTTGAGGGCGGGGACCTCGGCGGACCGTTGGTCGCCGTTGACCTTGAGGGTCAGCTTCATGACGGGTTCTCCAGGGCGCGCATCAGCCGCTCGGGGCTGATCGGCAGTTCGGTGAGGAAGGCGCCGGTGGCGTGCAGCACCGCCGCGGTGACCGCCGGGCCGGGGCCGTCCATCGGCAGCTCGCCCACGCCCTTGGCGCCGTACGGGCCTTCCGGGTACGGGTTCTCCACAAGCACCGTCTGGATCGGCGGCGCGTCCAGCGAGGTCGGGATGATGTAGTTCTGCAACCGGGGGTTCATCACCCGGCCGTCCTGGTGGATCACCTCTTCCAGCAGGGCGTAGCCCAGGGCCTGGACCAGGCCGCCTTCGATCTGCCCCTCGCACAGCACCGGGTGCAGCGCCTTGCCCACGTCGTTGACGGTGACGACGTTGAGGACGGTGGTCTCGTAGGTGTCCAGATCCACCTCCAGCTCCACCACGTTGCAGGCCCAGGCGTAGGCCGGGTAGGCGTCGCCCACGTAGGTCTCGTCGTCCCAGACGATTCCCTCCGGGTGGCTGTAGGTCTCCACCATCCGCAACGGCCCCCGGGTCTCCAGGTAGCGCTTGGCGAACGCGGTCCACGCTCCCAGGCCCCGGGTGCCGGAGTAGAAGTTGCCCTGGCGGCAGCTGACCGTCTCCGGTGGCACCTGGTGCAGCTCGGCGGCGTAGCCGGCCAGCACCCGCTGCAGCCCCAGGGAGGCCTTGGTGATGGTTCCCCCCACCACCATCGCGGTGCGGGAGGCCACGGTGGGCCCGCTGTCCGGAACCTTGGAGGTGTCCGGGACCGCCACCTCCACCTGGTCCAAAGACAGCCCCAGGGCGTCGGCCGCCATCTGGGCGAAGATGGTGTTGGTGCCCTGGCCGATCTCGGTGGAGGCGGCCAGCACCCGCACCCCGGAGGGGATCAGCTCCACCCCGGCCTTGGCCTTGAGCTTCACCTCGCCCGAACCGGTGAAGCCGGCGCCGTGCAGCACCAGCGACAGCCCGATCCCGCGCCGCTTGGCGCCCTGGCGAAAGGCGGAGTACTCCGCCCGCTTGCGCAGAAAGTCGCTGCGCTCCACCGCCTGGTCCAGGACCTCGATCGCGCTGACCGAGTTCTTCAACAGCTGCCCGGTGGCGGTGCGATCCCCAAGCTGGAGAGCGTTCTTGCGCCGCAGCTCCACCGGATCCATCCCCAGCTGCTGGGCGATCCGCTCCATCTGCGCCTCGCAGGCGAACAGGGTCTGGGGGGCGCCGAAGCCGCGGAAGGCGCCGTTGGGCGGGGTGTGGGTGGCCACCACCCGCGCGTCGATCCGCACCGCCTGCCATCGGTAGGGACCGGCGGAGTGGATGGTGCCGCGGGAGAGCACCACCGGGGAGAGGGTGCAGTACGCGCCCCCGTCCATGGTGATGTCGATCTCGGTGGCCAGCAGGGTGCCGTCGTTCTTCACCGCCGTCCGGTGGCGGATCACCGCCGGGTGCCGCTTGGTGGTGGCGGCCAGATCCTCGTCCCGGCTGTAGATCAGCTTCACCGGGGCGTTGGCCTTCCGGGCCAGCAGCGCGGCGTGCCCGGCGATCATCGACGGGTACTCCTCCTTGCCGCCAAAGCCACCGCCGGTGATGGTCTGGATCACCGCCAGCTGGTGTTCGCCAATCGCCAGCACCCGCATCAGGGCCCGCTGCACGTAGAACGGGCACTGCATCGATCCGTAGAGGGTGACCCCGCCGTCCCCGCGGGGGACCGCGCAGACCGCGTTGGGCTCGATGTACAGCTGCTCCTGATGCCGGACCACGTAGGTGCCTTCGACGATCTGGTCCGCCTTCTCGAACAGGGAGGCCAACTGCTGGGCCTCCCTCTCGATCCGGTAGGACTTGAAGACCTGCGGCGAGACCAGCGGATCGAACACCGGCGGCAGGCGCTGGTATTCGATCTTCACGTGCCGGGCGGCCTCCTCCAGCCGTTCGCGGTCCGCACAGGCCAGCAGCACGATCGGTTCGTCGTAGTGCTGGACCCGGTCCCTGGCCAGGTAGGGCTGATCGTCCTGGATCAGGTGCACCACGTTGTCCCCGGGGATGTCGTCCGCGGTGACCTGGGTGATGCCCCTCCAGTCGAAGGCCGGATCAAAGGTGATCGACTTGATCAGGCCGTGGGGGACGGTGGAGCGGATGGTCTTTCCCCACAACTGCCCCTCGAAGTGCAGATCATCGAGGTAGCGCGCGCGACCGGTGACCTTGTCGGCCCCATCGGTGCGCGGAGGAGAACGGCCGACCCAGCCCTGCGAGGAACCCTCGTCGAGGCGCTTCATTGGCGAACCAATGTAGCAGGTCCCAGCCCGGTCGGGCACAAAGCAAGCGGGCAAACGAGCCCCTGGGATGGCCGCCCGATCCCGGCTGACGTCCTACCTCCGGCGCCAAAGATTCCCGTCAGAGCAAAGGAGCCACGGACATGACGAAGAACTGGATTCTGGCGGGTGCGTTGGCGGTGGTCGGGGTGGGCGGGATCGCGTGTCAGGACGGCGAGCGGGCCGAGCCTCGGGTGATCGAGGAGGGCACCGGCGGCGCCGGCCGCGAAGGGATGGACCACAAGGCCGCGGACTCGATCGGCGACAAGAACGGCGTGATCGACGACGGCGAGGGTCCGCTGGAGCAGGACGGGGTGGCCGACGACAAGATCGGCGACGAGCCCGGGGTGTTCGACGACGGCGAGGGTCCGATCGAAGAGCGCACCCAGTAGCGCTTCCCCAGAAGAGGGCCCCGGCGGCGCTTACCCTCAGGGTGGGCGCCGCCGTGTCTTTTCAACTCAGGGGTTGGTCCGCGGCGATCGGCCCCGCTTCGATGAAGGAGTCTGCTGGAAGTCCTCGGTCCGGATCTTCTAGAACGCCGGCCCGATGAGAACGTCGGCGACTCTGATGGTGCTCAGCCTGCTGAGCGGCTGCGGATCCCAGACCCCGGTCTGGCCGGGGGCGGTGTTCAACGGGCCGGGGGCCGACGAGCTGCTGGACGTGCTGGTGGTCGGGGATCAGGTGGTCGCCGTCGGATACCGGGACGGCCGGGTAGGTGAGGATCGGCTGGAGCCGGGGGGGAACGCGGCCGCGGTGATGGTCGCCTTCGATCGGGAGGGCACCGTCCGCTGGGAGCAGGTCTTCGACACTGATCAATCCGAGACCCTGGACGCGGTCACCCTCCAGGGGGAGACGCTGTGGGCGGTGGGTCGCACCCAGGGCACGTTTCCCGGGCAGACCCCGGCCGGACAGACGGATGTGCTCCTGATCTCCGCGCCCCTGGCCGGCGGTGAGCCAGGCCCGGTGATCCAGTTCGGGGACGAGCGGCCGCAGCGGCTGAACCGGATCGCGCTGGACGCAGAGGGCGCGGTGTTGCTGGCCGGCTACGACGAGACCTTCGTCCCCACCAACTACGTGGAGGACTGGGAGAACGGGGTCACTGCCCGCTATCGGACCGGGGAGGGCGCCGGGCTGGACTGGATGCGCCGCAGCCCGCTGCCTGCCTCCGACTTCCTGCTGGGGATGGCCCCCGCCGGGGTTCCGGGAGAGATGTTCGTGGCCGGGATGGTGACCGCCGGCAGCGGGCGGGGACCCTTCGTGCGCAGGGAGCGCGCGGATGGCACCGTGGCCTGGCACACCCAGCTGGGGACGATCAGCCTGGACGCTGCCACCGCGGTGGAAGTGGGACCGGATGGGAAGGTCTACGTGGCCGGGGCCACCTTCGCCCAGCTGGGGGCCCACACCTTCGGCCAGCAGGACGTGTTCGTGGCGGTGCTGGATCCGGACACCGGTTCGCTGCAGCGGGTGATGCAGGCGGGCAGCGGGGAGAGCGACTGGCCCTGGGACCTGGCGGTGGCCGGGGACGGGACGGTGTACGCGGCGGGAGGGACCCTGGGGGCGCTGCCCGGGTTCACCTTCGCCGGCGAGCAGGACGTGTTCGTGATCCGCTTCTCCCCGGAGGGGGAGTGGAGCGGGGCCTGGCAGGCGGGCTCACCGCAGTGGGAGGATCTGGCCGCGGTGGCGGTGGACCCCCAGGGTGGGGTGTTCGTGGCCGGCCACAGCGAAGGGGAGCTGGTGCCGGGGCAGGGCTTCGGCGGCCAGCGCGACGGGTTCCTGCTCCGGGTGGCGGCCAAGGACTTCGGCCCCGGCGGGGGATCCTCCCGCCCGGAGTGAGCTACTCCTTGGCGTTGTTGTTGGAGGCGGCCCGGGCCGGGCCCTCGCTGCCCAGCGGAGACAGCTTCCCGGACAGCGCCCCGGCGTGCTCGTGGGGCATCAGGTCCCGGGGGGAGCGGAAGTACTGCATCGGCGAGTAGTGCAGGAAGTTGGAGACCCGGCTGGTGTAGACGCAGGCGAACTGCTCCACCTGCTCACCGAAGCGGCTGTTCTCGTTGCCCTCCTTGAACATCAGGCCCCAGTAGCGGTTGAACCCCTGTTCGATGTCGCCCTCCAGGGTGTCCGCCAGCTCCTCCGCCTCCTTGAGGCTGCGGCGCAGCTTGTCCAGCTCGCCCTTCATCGCCTTGCGGGACTCCTCCAGCGCGGTCCGCTCCTCCTCGGTGAGGGAAGGACCGGCCTTCTCCAGCTTGCGCTCCACCGCGTTGAGCCGGGTCTTGCGCTGGCCCACCTCGTCGTCCAGCCGGGCCCGCAGCACCTCGATCTCCGAGAGCCGCGCGATCTCCTCCTGGCGCCCGTCGCAGTAGCTGATCTCGTCCTCGATCTCCTGGACGATCATGCAGGTGCGCCACAGGGAGGTCTTCTTGGACTTGAGGATGTCCCCGAAGATGTGATCGCCCACGTACAGCACCCGGTCCGCGGAGTAGCCGGTCAGCCGCTGGAAGTCGAAGAGGTTGCCCCCCTGGTAGACCTTGGAGCGATCCAGGGTCTGGGTCTCGCCCACTACCGGACCGGCCTCGGTGCTGTGATCGATCTCCAGGAACGGCCGGGCGTCGGAGAAGAAGGCCGGCTTGGCGGCGGAGGTGATCACCCAGTCGAAGTAGTTGCGCCAGCTGGGATACTCGGGGACCACCCCGTCCAGCAGGTAGCTCATCACCGCCTGGGTGTAGTCCCAGGCGGAGTTGGTGAGCACGAACAGCTTCTTCCCGGCGCTGCGCAGCTTGTGCAGCGCCGGCCCCAGCTCCGGGTCCTTGAAGATGTAGTGGCCGATGTCCTTGCGGATCTCCGCCTTGAGCGAGTTGTCCCGGTGGACCGAGTCGATGGTCTCCCGGATGTCGTCGTACAGCTTGCCGTAGGCCACGCTCTGGCCCTGGCCCTCCAGCAGGTCGATGATCCCCGCAAACAGGCAGGCCTCGGGGAGGGCGAACAGGGTGTCGATCCAGGCGTACTGGGGGTTGTTCTTGGCCTTCACCCGCTCGTGCCGGTACAGCTTCTTCCAGGTCTCCCGGTCCAGCGGCTGCAGCCCATGGTAGGCGCGGCCCACGTGGCCGAAGCGGTCCATCTTGATCAGGTTGCCGTTCACCTTGTCGACCATCAGCCCCCTCATCACGAAGGAGTGGTCGTACTGGACCTGGGAGATCTGCGCCGGGTAGCCCAGCTGCGACACCAGCCGCTGCAGCGTCATGTCGAACGAGAGCTGTTCGATCCGGCGCATGTGGTAGATCGCCAGCGTGTAGTCCATGTCGAAGCCGATCAGCTCGACGTTGGCCATCCGCATGTTCCGGTTCACGAACACCTCTCGTGACCGGCCGATCTCCCGCTTCTCGTGGGGAGCTGCGATCAGGGTCGCCAGGTCGGTGTCGGCCAGGATCTCCTGGGCGCGACGGGCGGCCTGCTGGGCCAGGACCCGGTTCTGGAGGGGAGCGGACGGACCGTGCAGCGACTGGTTCGAGAGCGTTCCCGGGGGAGTGCCGTCATGGGGCAGCGTGGCCAAGGGAGGGTCATCATGACCACCGGATCCGGCTTTGCCCAGCTTTGACTTCGCCTGCCTGCCTGCCGGTTTCCTCTCCTTGCCGCACTCCGAAGGGACGTGGCACTCTGGGGTCCTTCCATGCGTTCGCGACGTCGTGCAGTCCAGGACAGTGAGTTGCGCGAACGCCTGGGTTCCCGGGTGCTGGATCTGGAGCGGAGGGTGATGTTGCTGGAGGCGAAGGTCCGGCTCACCACCGCGGAGCTCAAGCAGCGGCCCGCCGCCAAGGCCCCTTTGGTCAAGCTGGGTCGGCCGCGTCCTCGCTGCCCCGGCTGTCTGCTGGAGCTGCCCAAGGGCCGCAAGGGCGAGACCTGCGTGTGGTGCGGCTTCGTGTTCTCGGCGCTGGAGAGCCCCTTGCGGCGCTCGCGGGCGGCGAAGCGGAAATGAGCCGCTATCGCCTCACCGGCCGGGTGGAGACCGGGGAGCTCTCCGAGCTCTACGCCGGCTTGCGCGACGAGGACGAGCCGGTCGTCCTCAAGCTGTTCCACGCCAAGACCTCGGATGTCCGCTACGCCCAGGAGCTGGCCGAGACCGCCCGGCAGCTGGGCACGATCCGGGCCCGGGGGATCGTCCGCTACCTGGAGATCGGCCTGCTCAAGGACCGGCTGGCGGTGGTGCGCCAGGCGGTGGAGGGGGTCACCTTGGGGCAGGTGCTCTCCAAGCTGACCTCCAAGGAGTACGTCCTCCCGCCGCCGCTGGCGATGTGGGTGATCATCCAGGTGCTGGAGACGGTGCAGCTGGCGCACGACGCGGGCGCGATCCACGGCGCGCTCACCCCCGGCAACATCCTGCTGGACCCCGACGGCTTCCCGGCGATCTGCGACTTTGGCGCGCTCAAGGCGCTGCACGCGGTCCCCGGGCTGCGGAAGTCCTTCGCCGGGCGGGGGCGAGACGCCTACCGGGCCCCGGAGGTCGCCAAGGGGGACGAGCCGAGCATCGAGTCGGACATCTACTCGCTGGGGGCGATCACTTACGAACTGCTCACCCTGCGCGAGCCGATCGGCGATCGCTCCGGGACGATGAGCACCCGCTCCGGGATCCTCCCGCCGCCCTCGCGGCTGGATCGCCGGCTCAACGCCCGGCTGGATCCGATCGTGATGCGGGCCCTGGAGCTTTCCGAGGGCCGGCGCTTCCGGGGGGCGGGGGAGTTCGCCACCGCGCTGCGGAACTTCCTGGCCAACAACGGGGGGATCCCTCCCGCCGACGACCTGCGCCGGTTCCTGGAGCCGCTGCGGCCCAAGGATGCGGCGCTGAACCTGGGCCCGGTCCCGGTGGCGGACGCCTTCGTGCTCCGGGAGGTCCGGGGCGCGGATCTCCCCCCGGTCACCGAGCGGACCCAGGTGGTGGAGCTGCGGCCGTCCTTCTCCGGGCCGCGCCCGTTCGATCTGCCGCTGAGCACCGATCCAGCGGCGGAGACGATGCAGGCCTCGCCGCTGTTCGAGGAGTACAGGGAACCGGTGCGCTCCAGCGGGCTGACCGATCCCGGCGAGGAGGGCCGCCCCAGCGGGCTCAAGGCGGTGCCGCGCGGGATGCTGGAGCCGAAGTTCGAGGAGGACACCAGCCCCAGCCATGCCGGGCCGCTGGAGAAGGGGTGGGAGGCGCCCTCCGGGGCTCCGCCGCCCAAGCCGCGCAACCCGCGGGGCGGGCCCCAGCCGCAGGTGGTCACCGGCCGGCCGGTGGCCCGGAACCCGCGGGTGAAGTTCATCGAGGACTTCTCCTCCCCGGAGACCGACGCCGGCGGGGTGCAGGAGGAGCGCACCGCCCGCGCCAACCTGGATCAGCTCAAGGAAGCACTGGCCGCCGGCGCCAGGGAGAAGGAGCCGCCCAAGGCCTCCGGGCCCAAGGGGATGCTGCCCCCTCCGCCCCGGAACATGAAGGTGATGGAGATCACCGGCCCCCTGGACTACGCGGCGATGCCTCCGGACACCAACCAGGGGATCCCCAAGCCGCTGAACACCTCCGAGCGCTACCTGGCCGACGACGCCAAGCGCCGCAAGCGGATGCTGATGGTGGCGCTGGGCCTGGCCTTCATTGGCGCCTTCAGCTTCGCGCTGGCGATCCGGCGCTACGGGACCGGCAAGCGGGGGGTGGTCCCCGAGGCGCCGGCCGGGCCGGGGAACGCGTCCGAACCGTATGATCCCGCCTACCAGACGGTGAACGGGGCGCTGAAGAAGTACTTCCGCACCGAGGAGGAGGGGAAGGAGCCGCCGCCGCTGCCGCAGCGCCCGGTCCCGACCTTCGAGGCCCCGGGTCCGGAGCTGACCCCGCCGCAGAAGGCGGAGGCGGCCAACGATCCGGACGACTCCCACTTCCATCGCCCACCGCCCAGGGACCGCGCCGCCTTCCTGTCGCTGACCTCGGACATCCCGGCCATCGTCTACATCGACGATCAGCGGGTGAAGCGGCGGACCCCGCTGCTCAAGTACCCGGTGCAGCCCGGGGTGCGGAAGGTGGTGCTGGAGTCGGTGGAGTCCGGCGACCGGCGCAATCTGGAATTGGCGTTCGAGAAGGGCAAGCTGCGCAAGGTGGAGCAGAAGTTCCGCAGCGCGCGCCCCAAGCGCTAGACCGCGGCGATCCTCGGCTGGGCTTCCACCGCGGCCAGGGGCGCGAACAGCCGGAAGGTGGTGCCCGGGCCCAGGTGATCGTCGGCCAGCTCGATCCGCCCGCCCAGGGCCTCCACGATCCCGTGGCACACCGAGAGGCCCAGCCCGGTGCCGGCGCCAATCGGCCGGGTGGTGAAGAACGGTTCGAAGATCCGGGCCCGCAGCTCGGGCGGAACCCCGGCGCCGTTGTCCGAGATCTCCAGCAGGCAGAACCCGGGCGGGCCCGCTCGCACCGTGACCCGGACCACGCCCTCCACCCCTGACTTCGGGGGGATGGCCTGGGAGGCGTTCATCAGGAGGTTCACCACCACCTGGACCCACTTGGCCTCGCCCCCCATGACCAAGGGCAGGGCCTCCAACTGCGTCTCCACCCGGGCCCGGTGGCGGACCAGGTTCGAGGAGAGCTTCATCCCCAACTCCACCGCCCGGCGCAGATCGGAGGGCCCCTGATCCTCGAAGCGCTCATCACGGGAGAAGACCTTCAGCCCCTGGACGATGTCCTGGATCCGCTTGGCCCCCTCCTGCGTCTCCCGCAGGACCTCCTGGCACTCCGCGTAGCGGGGATCCCCGCCGGGCGGGGTCAGCTCCAGCAGCTGGTCGCCCAGGAAGCGGAGGTTGGCCAGCACGAAGGCCAGCGGGTTGTTGATCTCATGGGCGATCCCGCCGCTGAGCGTTCCCAGCGACGCCAGCCGTTCGGAGGAGGAGAGCTGGGCCTGCAGCCGCTTGCGGTCTCCCACGTCCCGGTGGGTGAGGATGCAGGTGGTGCGCTCGTCGGTCTCTCCCGGCAGCAGCACGCCCACGATCTCGCACCAGCGCACCTCGCCCTGGTGGGTCCGCAGCTCCAACTCCGCGGTCCACCGGCCCTGCGACTGAAGCGCCAGGGCCATCGCGTCCTTGAGCAGCGGCGCGTTCCGGGCGCCCAGCAGCTCGAACAGGGTCTCTCCCTGCGCCTGCTCCCGGGGAAAGCCGAACATGGTCTGGGCGCTGGAGTTCCACTCCAGGATCCGGCCATCCAGCCCGGTGACCACCACCCCGTCGTAGAGGCTCTCGAAGAGCGCCATCTGCTTCTTCAGCTCCAGCTCCAACCGCTTGCGGGCGCTGATGTCGGTGAGGGTGCCGATGATCCGGGCCGGGCGGCCGTCGGCGCCGCGCAGCACCTCGCCTTTGCAGTGCACCCAGCGCTCCTGGGCCAGCACCAGCAGCCGGCACTCGAAGCTGACCTCCGCCCCGTGGGCCGCTGCCACGGACAGGATCTCCACCACCGCCGCCCGATCCTCGGGGGTGACGAAGTCCACCATCCGCCCGGTGCGCCCGGCCAGGGTCCCCGGCGAGAGTCCCAGGCTGCGATCCACCTGGCCGGACCACTTGACCGAACCATCGGTCAGCTTGCACTCCCAGATCGCGATCGGGGCCGACTTCAGCGCCGCCTGCTGCCGGGCGGTCTCCTCGGAGATCCCCAGGGAGAACTGGAGGACGGTGGTCAGCCCCAGCTGGATCCGGTCTCCCTCCTTGAGCTCACAGGGGGTGGAGACCCGCTGGCCGTTGAGGAAGGTGCCATTGCGGGAGCCCAGGTCGTACAGCCAGGCGCCGGACCGGGAGAGGACCAGCTTGGCGTGGTTGCGGGAGACCCCGGAGTCGTTCACGGTGAGCCCGCAACCCGGGTCCCGGCCGAGCACGGTCTCCTCTCCCTGGAGCGGGAAGGTCCGGCCATCGCCTCCACCGACCGATCCCTCCAGCAGCACCAGGGTCGGCCTCCGGGTGGAATCCGAGGAACGCGCGGGCGCAAATTCGGTCCGGTTCTCTCGGTCAAGGAGGTTCATGTGCCAGGGTTGTTGCAGTTTGCCTGCCAGCGCCGGTCTCGCTGGGAGGAGGAGGCGGGGAGGCGGGGTAAACCTGCGCGCCGGGTCCGGCGGGACCCACCTGGCGGGCGCGGACGCGGAGGCCACCCACAGGGAGCCCGGCCGTCTGGAGGGTGGCACAGCCGTTGCTGAACCGGAGTGGATGATGAGCATCCACAACCGCCGCCGGGCGCGCGAGACGCCGACCCTGACCATGCCCTGGCCGGACTCTGGCGAGCCCCGGGATCTCGATCAGGATCCGGTGCGGCTGCTGGTGGTGGAGGACGACCCGATCCAGCAGAAGGCGTACACCGCGGTGGCCAACCGCCATCGCTTCCACCTCACCCTGATCACCCGGGCAGCGGACGTGCTCCGGGTGGTGCACCAGCAGCGGCCGGAGGGGATCATCCTCGATCTGCGGGTGGAGGATGGAGACACCCTGCGGGTGCTGACCAGCCTGCGCCGCAGCCCGGAGACGCAAGACATCCCGGTGACGATCATCTCCGCCTTCCTGATGCCGGAGCTGATCGATCACCTCCGCGACTTCCAGAAGGTCCGTCACCTGGCCAAGCCCTGGACGGTGGACGAGCTGCTGGAGGTGGTGGAGGAGATGACCGGAGTGCGGCCCCAGGATGCGGTGGCGCGGCCTACCCGTCCCGGGGAAGGCGCACCGTGAAGGTGGTCCCGCGTTCGGGGGCGGAGTCCGCCTCGATCCTCCCCCCGTGGGCCTGGGCAATCGACTGGGCGATGAACAGGCCCAGCCCGATGCTGCGGTTGGCGTGGGCCACCCGGGGGCCGCGGTTGAGTGGCTTGAACAAGGAGGGGAGGAGCCGGGCCGGGATTGGGTCTCCCTGGTTGTGGATGCTGATCGCGACCTGTTCCGCTTCTGCCCAGGTCCGCACCCGCACCGGGGTGTCCTGGGGGCTGTAGGCGGCGGCGTTGGAGACCAGGTTGGAGAGCAGCTGGGAGAGGCGGTCCGCGTCCCAGCGGCCGGTGGCGTCGCCTTCCGACTCCAGCACGAACTTCCTCTCCGGGATCGAGGTCCGCATCTCGTCCACCACCTCCCGCACCAGCGCGTGAAGGTTGGCCGGTGCGCGCTCGATCGGAATCCCCTCGCCGACCCGGGCGCGGGTGAAGTCCAGCAGATCGCGGATCATCCGGGTGGCCCGGTCCCCGGCGCTGAGGATCCGGCCCACCGTGTCCCGCTGGCGGTCGGTGAGCGCGTTGCGCCGCAGCAGGGTGGCGGCCCCCAGCACGATCGATTGGATCGGGGTGCGCAGGTCATGACTGACGATGCCGATCAGCAGTTGCTCCAGCTCGGAGTGCCGCCGGGCCACCTCCAGCTCCCGGCCGCGAGCGAACACCTCCGCCTCCATCTTCGCCGCGTAGCTCTTCAGCGCCTCCGCGGTCCGCTGATCCTCCGCCTCCCGCAGCTTGAGCCGGACAAAGTCGGTCACGTCCTCCACCCGGTGGATGATGAACTCCAGCCGGCGATCCGGGCCGACCACCGGCGAGTTGATCGGGCTCCACCAGCGCTCCTCGAAGCCTCCCCCCTCCGATTCCGGACGGCGGATGTCGTACTTCTGCACCGCCATCGAGTCCGGGATCCGATCCCGCAGCACCTTCTCCAGGGACGCGCGGAGGTTGCGGGCCCCGTCGTCCTGGGGATCTTGCGGGTTGCCGGGGAAGGCCTCGAACAGCCCGCGTCCGATCAGCGACCCGCGTCGGGTCATCGTGGCCTTCAGGTAGGCCTCGCTGGCGGCGACGATGGTCAGGTCCGGCTTGAGCACCAGGTACAGCCCGGGAATCAGCTCGAACAGCAACTGGAAGTCCAGCGGCTGGGCCGGGGAGGGGCCACAGTGGTTGCGCACCACCTCCAACACCTGGGTGAGCTGGAAGGGCTTGCGCAGCAGGGTGCGCGTCGCCACCGGGGGTTCGGTCGCGGCGGTCAGCACCACCACCGGAATCGCCCGGTGATGGGAGTGCTGGTTCAGGCGCTCCAACAGGGTCTGCCCATCCATCACCGGCATGATCAGATCCAGCAGGATCAGCGAGGGCCTCAGCCCCGACTCCAGCAGTGCCCAGGCCCGGGCCCCGTGTTCGGCCTCCAAGGTGGCGTACCCGGCCTCCAACAGCAGCACCACCACCGCCTCGCGGATCGCGTCGTCGTCCTCCACCACCAGGACCAGCGGGATCCCGGGCGCGGGACGCAAGGCCACCAGCACCGCCTCGGAAGAGAGCTCGGCCTCGTAGGCGCCCCAGCGCACCACCTGGGGGTGGGGGACCTGCCCGGCGGCGGCCGCGGTCAGTTCCGCGTCCAGCCCCCGGCGCACCCGCTCCGGAAGTCCGCGCCAGATCCCCATCGCCTCTGCTGGTATCCTGACGTGCTGCGACACGCCTGTGGTCCCCCCTGTTGTTGGTTGCGGAGCAGAGGGTGTGGACGGCCAGGCAACCGGGCCACCCCGGGCCGGGTCTGTCTGTTGAGCGGTGGACGCAACCGGTTCTGGACTAGCCTCCGCTGAACCCATGGAGCGGATCCGCTACTTCATCGTCGAGGACCAGCCGCAGCTGCTGCGCAGCCTGACCAAGGCCCTGGGCCGGTACGAGGAGCTGGAGCTGGTGGGCACCGCCCAGGATGGCGAGCAGGCGGTGGAGGAGATCATCCGGGTCCGTCCGCAGCTGGTGCTGCTGGATCTGGAGCTGCCCTCGCTCAATGGGATCCAGGTCACCGAGAAGGTGAAGCGCCGGGCCCCGGAGGTGGAGATCCTGATCCTCACCTCGTTCGAGGATGAGCAGAAGGTCTACGAGGCGATCTCCGCCGGCGCGTCGGGTTACCTGGTCAAGCGGGTGGGACCGGACAAGATCCGCAGTGGGATCCGGGAGGTGCTGGACGGGGGCACGGTGCTGGAGCCGATCATCGCCAAGCGGTTCTGGAACTACTTCCAGTCGATCCAGGCGCGCCCCCAGCCGGCCAACTCCAATCCCTGGGGGCTCTCCGAGGTGGAGTTCGAGGTGCTGCGCTACGTGACCAAGGGGCTCTCCAACGCCGAGGTGGGGCGGGTGATGACCATCGAGCGGCGCACGGTGCGCACCCACCTCTCGCACATCTACCGGAAGATGGGCGTCAACTCCCACGTGGACGCGGTGGTGCTGGCGCTCAAGGCCGGGTTGGTGGAGGTGTGATTCCGGCGGGGCTGTTGGCGGTGCTGCTGGCCGTCGCGCCCTCGCCCCGGTTGCTGGCGCCGGGGGTGTGGCATCACCGGGTCTCCACCGCGGATGGGGTGCAGCTGAGTCTGTTCCGCTACGTCCCCGCGGTGCCCCGCACCGGGCCGGCGGTGCTGATGGTCCCCGAGCTGGGCTTTACCCGCGCCAGCTTCGAGCTGGAGGGCTTCGGCCTGGCCCCCTCCCTGCAGCGTGAGGGCCGGGAGGTGTTCGTGCTGGAGGCCCGCGGGCAGGGCTCCTCCCAGGCGCCCCCGTCGGCGTCGCTGTCCCTGCGGGAGCTCGTTCGCACCGATCTGCCCCGGGCGATCGCCGAGGTCCGCCGTCTCACCGGCGGCACTCCCGATCTGGTCGGCCATGGCTTTGGCGGATCGCTGCTGCTGGCCGCGGTGGCCGACCGCGAGGAGGTGGGGCGGGTGATCGCCCTGGCCACCCCGGCGGAGCCGGCGCTTCCGAACCGCCGGCTGGAGCAGGTGCTGACCGGGACCTCCGCGTTCGGCGCCGACCCGGAGGCGTTCGAATTCCTGTTCCTGCGCTCGGCGGTGATCTCCGCTGCCCGCGCCTCTGCGATCCGCGCGGCCACCTCCCGGCCGCTGCCGGCGATCCAGCGCGGTGAGTGGCTGCAGTGGATGCGGGACGGAGATCTCTCCCTGGGGGAGGGGGACTCGGTGAAGCGGCGGCTGGAGAAGCTGACCGCGCCCACCTACCTGGTGCTGCCGCTGCTCAGCTACGTGGGACACCCAGAGTACGCCTCGCCGCTGCGCGAGCTGCACCCCCAGACGGTGAAGGTCCGGCTGCTCTCGCGGCTGTACCTGCACCGGGAGGACTACTCCCACCTCTCGATGCTGCTGGGAGACGGGGCCCCCGCCGATGTGTTCGCGCCGATCCTGGCCTTCCTGGAGGGCGGCGAATGAGGGGCGGGTGGCTGGGGCTGGCGGTGCTGCTGGCCTGCGCGCCCTCCCGGTACCTGGAGCCGATCTCTCGGGACGCCCAGCACCACCGGGCCCGGACCTCCGACGGCTGGGAGCTGGCCCTGGTCCGCTACCGGCCCGATCCCAAGGGGCTGCGGGGCGGCCGGCCGGTGCTGCTGTGCCACGGGATCTCCGCCAACGGGCGGAACATGGATCTGGATCCCGAACACTCGCTGGCCCAGTGGCTGGCGGCGCACGGGCGGGAGGCGTGGACGGTCTCGCTCCGGGGCACCGGAGACTCGGATCGGGCGGACGTCGCGGCCGGGCGCCCGGGGGGCTACGACCTGGACGCCTTCTGGCGGCTGGATCTCCCCGCCGCCATCGCCAAGGTGCGCGAGATCTCCGGCGCGGACGCGGTGGACTTCGTGGGCCACAGCATGGGCGGGATGGTGGGCTACGCGTACCTCTCCCAGGGAGGGCAGGGGGTGAACGCCGCGGTGGTGATGGGATCCCCGGTGCGGCTGGACTGGGGCGGCCCCTACGACGCGGTGCTGTCGGTGGCCGCGTTTGCGATCAACGCCACCTGGATCCTCCCCGCCGCCACTCCTCCGTTGCTGGTGGTGCCGATGAGCAAGGTGATGGAGCTGACCCCCCTGGAGGGGCTGATGTACAACCCGGAGAACACCTCCCAGGAGACCTGGCGGCGGATGCTGGCCACCGGCACCGCGGATGTCTCCGCCGGGGTGGCCCGCCAGCTGGGGCGGATGGTGCGCGACGGCCGCTTCTCCAGCGGGGATGGGACGGTGGACTTCGGCCGGGACCTGGCCAAGGTCACGCAGCCGGTGCTGGTGATCGCCGGGAAGCTGGACCGGCTGGGGGTGGCCCCTTCGGTCTACGCCGGGTACCGGCAGCTGGGCGGGCCCAAGGAGTGGCTGCTGATCGGGGTCGAATCCGGAGCCCAGGCGGACTACGGCCACATGGACCTGGTGCTGGGCGACCGGGCAGCCTCCGAGGTCTGGCCCCAGTTGCTGTCGTTCCTGGACCGTCACCCCGGGGGTTAGCCGGCCACTTTTCCCTTGTTCCCGCCGGACCCGACCGGCAGACAAGAGGAATGGCCAAGGCGAAGTCGAAGCCGCTGTACCAGGTTCACGAGTCCACCCTCTCCAACGGGCTGAAGATCCGCCTGGTTCCGAATCCGTCCGTCCCGGTGGTCAGCCTCTACACCTTCTTCCACGTCGGCTCGCGCAACGAGCGCCCGGGGATCACCGGGATCGCGCACCTGTTCGAACACATGATGTTCAACGGCGCCAAGCGCTATGGCCCCAAGGAGTTCGACCACGTGCTGGAGTCGCACGGCGGGCGCTCCAACGCCTACACCTCCACCGATCTCACCGTCTATTACGACGAGTTCGCCCCCGAGGCCCTGGAGAAGGTCCTGGACCTGGAGTCGGACCGGATGGAGTCGCTGGCCATCGCCCCCAAGCTGCTCACCAGCGAGCGGGAGGTGGTCCTGGAGGAGCGCCGGGTCCGGGTGGACAACGACATCACCGGGATGATGGACGAGGAGCTCAACGCCCTGGTGTTCAAGGCCCATCCGTACCACTGGCCGATCATCGGCTGGCAGGACGACGTGAAGCGGATCACCCGTGAGGAGTGCCGGGAGTTCTTCCGCACCTACTACGCGCCCAACAACGCCACCCTCTGGATCTCCGGCGACATCGACGTCAAGGAGACCCTGGCGCTGGTGAAGCGCTTCTACGGGAAGATCAAGAAGGGTCCCCCGGCTCCGGTGGTCCCCAACTCCGAGCCGGAGCAGAAGGGCGAGCGCCGCGCGGTGGTCCGCCACCCGGCCCAGGCCCCGGCGGTGATGCTGGCCTACCGCGGCCCCGAGGCCCGGCACCAGGACACCTTCGTGCTGGACGTGCTGCAGTACGTGCTCTCCGCCGGCGAGGGGAACCGGCTCACCCGCGAGCTGGTCTACAAGCAGAAGGTGGCGGTGGGGGTGGGCTTCGACTGGTCCTGGCGCAAGGACCCGGGGATCCTCTGGCTGTACCTGGAGCTGGAGCCGGGCGCGGACCCGAAGAAGGCGGAGGCCGCGCTGTACGCGGAGCTGGAGCGGATCTCCCAGAAGCCGCCGCTGCAGGCGGAGGTGGAGAAGGCCAAGAACATGATCCGCGCCCACCTGTTCCGGGAGCTGGCCACCAACGGCGGCCGGGCCCACGCGCTGGGGAACTACGAGGCGCTGCTGGGCGACTGGCGCGAGGCGGAGCGGCTGCCGGCCAAGTACGAGAACATCACCCCCGAGCACGTCCAGGCGCTGGCCAAGAAGTACTTCCATCCGGATCGCCGCTCGGTGGTGACCCTGGAGCCCCTCCCGGTAGATGACGCGGCCGGGACGGAGGTGGCGGCGTGAAGGCGAAGGCGAAGGCGAAGCTGAAGACGGTGGCGAAGAAGGCTGCGAAGAAGGTGGCCAAGGCAGTGAAGCCGCAGCGTCCGCCGATGCGGCCGTTCCATCTGCCGGTCCAGCACGAGCTGAAGACCCGCTCCGGGCTGAGCGTGATCGTCGCCCCCCGGGGTCCGATCCCGATGGCGGCGATCCGGCTGGTGATCCCCGGCGGCAGCTCGGTGGAGCCGGCCACCCAGGCGGGGCTGGCGGACTTCACCGCCCGGCTGCTGCGCCGTGGGGTGGTGGGGATGGACGCGGACGCGATCAACGAGGCGGTGGAGTTCGTGGGCGGCAGCCTGGACGTCGGCTCCAGCGAGGACCAGATCGAGCTGAACATCTCCACCCCTTCCGCCTACATCCCGGAGATGCTGGAGGTGCTGGGCAAGCTGGTCAGCGCCCCCACCTTCGAGGAGTCGGAGGTGGTCTCCGCCCGCGAGCGCACCCTGGCGCGGATCGCCAATGATCTGGACGATCCGGGCGCGGTGGCCGAGCGGGCGCTGATGCACGCGCTGTGGGGCGATCACCCCTACGGCCACGAGCTGGCGGGCACCACCGCTACCGTCGCCAGGTTCCAGCGCGAGGATCTGGTGGCCTTCCACCGGGATCACCTGGGGCCGAAGATCGCCCTGCTGGTGGTGGTGGGGGACGTGGAGCCAGAGGCGGTCCACCAGGCGGCGGAGAAGGCGTTCGCCGATTGGAAGGGCGGACCGGACTCGGTGGCCAGCCCCGCGCCCCGGACCAAGGCCGCGCTCTCCGGGCAGCTGGTGCTGGTGGACAAGCCGGACCAGACGCAGTCCCAGGTGCGGATCGGCGCGATGACCCTGCTGCGGTCCCACCCCGACTACCACGCGGCGGTGGTGGCCAACTGCGTGCTGGGCGCCGGGTTCACCTCCCGGCTGGTGAACGAGATCCGCGTCAACCGCGGCCTCTCCTACGGGGTGAACAGCTACGTCGGTCCGCAGCGCGGCGGGGCCGCCTTCGGGGTGGACACCTTCACCAAGACCTCCAGCACCCGGGAGATCATCGACGTGGCGCTGGCGGAGGTGGAAAAGCTGCGCGCCAAGGGGATCACCGCCCAGGAGCTGGACAAGGCCCAGACCTACCTGTGCGGCCTCTACCCCTTGCGGCTGGAGACCAACGAATCGATCGCCGCCGGGATCGCCGACATCCGCCTCTCCGGGCTGCCTGCGGATTGGGTCCAGACCTACCGGGACAAGGTGCAGGCGGTCACCCGCGCCCAGGCCGGCGCCGCGGCCAAGGAACACCTGCTGGCGGACCCGCCGGCGATCGTGGTGGTGGGCAAGGCGGACGAGGTCGCGCCCCTGCTGCGCGGGCTGTTGCCGATCACCGTCAAGAAGGTCTCCGACCTGGGATGACGCTGCCGCTGCTGCACCAGGCCCGGGACTGGGTGGTGGTGGCCAAGCCGGCCGGGCTGCTGGTGATCCCCGGCCGGGATCAGGAGGCGGGGCCCTGCGCCCGTCAGCTGCTGGCCCAGCAACTGGGCCGGGAGGTGTGGGTGGTCCACCGGCTGGATCGCGACACCAGCGGGGCGTTGGCCTTCGCGCTGACCGCCGAGGCGCACCGGTCGCTGTCGATGGCGTTCGAGGCCGGGCAGATCCAGAAGTCTTATCTGGCCCTGGTGGAGGGGACGCTGGACCAGCCCCTGGACATCCAGGTGGCGCTGGCGCCGGCCCGCAAGGGGAAGATGCGCCCGGTCCACCCCGGCGAGGAGGGCAAGCCGTCGCGAACCCTGTTCCTCCCGGTGGAGCGGTTCGCCCGCGCCACCCTGGTGGAGGCGCAGCCGTTGACCGGACGCACCCACCAGATCCGGGTCCATCTCCGCTCCGCCGGACATCCGCTGCTGGTGGATCCGCAATACGGCCGCAAGCAGCCGATGACCGCCGCGGAGCTGGGTGGAGTGGGGGAGGAGATCGTGCTCGCGCGGACCCCGCTTCACGCCCACCGACTGAGCGTGCCTGCGCTTCAAGCAGTGCCGGCAGCCGAGATCGTGGCCCCGCTCCCAGACGATCTGACCCGTGCAGTCGAGGTGTTGCGCGGCGCCCCCCGCTGATCCCATTGCCCGGGGAGGCAAAGTGGTTAGTTCTAGATCATGTCTCCCGCCGAAACCGAAACCGCCGCCCCGCAGGACCGACTGGAGCTCACCATTTCGGACGGGTGCCCCTGCTGCGATGGTCCGGTGCAGCTGCGCATCACCACCTGGACCGCCCGGGCGCTGTGTCTGCGCTGCGAATACCTCTCCTCGCCGGAGATCGCCCCCGGCCGCAGTGGCAAGTACGAGCTGAGCTACCCGCCGTCCGCGGAGGCCTGAGCCCGCGCTCGCAGCCACGGCTGCAGGGTGATCCAAGCGGTCCCCAGCAGGATCAGCCCCCGCCGCTCAGCGCCCACGGACCCGGGCGCTCGCCGGCCACCAGGAAGGCCCACACCGGGTTGAGCACCGGTTCAATCAGGATCAACAGCGAGGCCTCGATCGCCGGGACCTTGCGCACCCCGAAGCTGAAGAAGGCGTAGCCCAGACCCAGTTGCACCACCCCCAGGTAGACCAGGATCGCCCAGTCCCACGCCAGCGGCGCCGGTCCGCTCAGCGCCAGGGGCAGGGTGCCCAGCCCCGCCAGGGCGTTGCCCCACAGCACCGCCGCCAGGCCCACGTCCCCCAGCTTGCGCAGTCCCAGGACCAGGGTGGCGAAGAACACCCCCGAGCCCAGCGCCAGTCCATTGGCCAGCAGCTGCCCGGGCGCCAGCTCGTCGAAGAAGAACAGCGCCAGCCCCAGCACGAACAGCGGCGTGGCCAGCAGCTCGCCGCGGGTGGGGCGTTCATGGAGCAGCAGCGGGCTGAGCAGCAACACGTACAGCGGCGCGGTGTCCTGCAGGAAGATGGCGTTGGCGGAGGTGCCCAGCTTGTTGGCGAGCACGAACAGCACCACCGTCCCCGCGTAGGCCACGCCCACCCCTAGCAAGGGCAGGGTGAGCCGGCGGCGGGAGGAGGCGAACAGCAAGCCCACGAACAGGGCGGCGATCAACGATCGCCCGGAGGCGATCTGCCAGCTGGTCAGCCCGGTGGCCTTGATCGCCGCGCCCCCGGTGGACCACACCACCGCGGCGGCCAGCAGCAGCAGCCGGTGCTTCACGGCGCGCGGACGAGGAAGGTGTTGGAGGTGGCGCTGGTGCCGTTGGTGTCAGTCACGGTCAGGGACACCGCACCGGTGAAGGGGATGGTCACGGTCCGCTCGGTGACCAGCCCGGCATCGAACGGCTGGGTGATCACCGCCGCGAACTCCGGTCGGTTGGCGGTGAGGGTCACCGTGCCGAAGAAGGCGGGGAAGGGCAGGCCTCCCTCCAGCGCCCGGAGGGTCACCGCGAAGGGCTGGTCCATCACCTGATCGGCGATGGTGCCCTCGAACTGGTAGCCATCCGGCCAGTTGCCCGGCCCCACGCTGAAGGCGGCGGGTGCGGTGGCCGAACGCTGGTCGCCCAGGCGCACGGTGACATCGTGAGCTCCCACCGGCAGGACCGAGGGGATGAACGCCTGGATCGTCCCATCCTCCCGATAGCCGGAGGTGACGAACTCCCTGCCGCCGATCCGCAGGGTGGTCTGACGATCCGCCGACGCCTGCCCCTGGTCGTAGTCCACCGTGAAGGGGAGGACCCCCTCCAGCCGGACCACCACCTCCCGGGCCTCGCTGGCCAGCATGGTCTCAGGGGTCACCCCCAGCACCCGCGGGTCCGCCAGCTGGGATCCACAGCCGATCCCGGCCAGCGCCACCCAACCCAGCACCGCCCGCCTCATGGTGTTCCCCTCCGCGCGCCCACCGACAGCATCAGCCCGCCCAGGTGGGCGTTGAGATGCGGGGTCTGGATCGGGCTGTAGGACCCGCGGCCCTCCAGGAAGATCTCCAGCGGTCCCAGATCATGGGACAGCTCCACCCCGCCATAGCCTTCCCAGCCCACCCCGGTCTCGGTGGCGGTGGACTGGAAGGTGCTGCCCACCGAATGGATGAAGGGCAGCGCGCCCCCTCCGCCCCGCACGTCCACCGACCAGGGCCCGGCACTGAGCAGGCGGGCCCGAAGCCCCAGCAGGATCGGCACGCTGATGATCCCGGAGTGCAGCTCGCCCAGCTCCGGGACCGGGGTGCTCATCGAAGCGCGGCGAAGGCCAATCTCCCCCTCCACGCTCACCGGGCCGGCCAGCCGCAGCGCCGCGGAGAGGCCGCCCCCCAACCCCAGGTTGGCGCCCCCGCCGAAGAAGCCACCGAAGAAGATCGCCGGGACCACCGAGGGAACGAACGGCCGGGGCTCATTGGGGGAGGGGGAGGACTCCTCCGGCGGCAGGGGCCGCTCCCGGACCAGCTCCACCGAGACCTCGGCGCGGGCCTCCGAATCCTTGGCGGTGGCCACCGCGGTCAGCTGTCGCGAGCGGGGGGCGGGGGTGAGCTCGAACAGGGTGCCGCGCTTGTTGGTTTCCACCAGCCGGGCATCCCCTCCCCGCACCGAGAGCAGCAGCTTGTCGGTGTAGAAGTCCGAGGCGTCGAACACCCACAGCCAGCCGAGCCCCTTCACATACAGGGGATCCGGACCGATGATCGCGAACAGCGGGTTGTACTCGGGGACTCCCAGCGGGATCGACACCTCGGTGGCCTTGCCCGCGCCCTGGCCCAGCACCCGCACATCGAACACCCCGGGAGGGACCTGGATCGGCACCACCGCCTTGCCCTGGGGATCGGCTCGCACCGGGCCGAAGGTCCGCGGGCCCACCTGCACCCGCACCTCGGCGCCGGCCTCGGTGGCCACCTCCAGGTCGGTCCGGCCGATCAACGGCAGCCGGACCACGCCCACGTCCGGCGGCCCCTCCTCGCCCCCGGTCCAGAACAGCAGCAGGGCAATCGCCGGGATGCGGGACTCGGGCGGGGTCCAGCGGAACCGCCGTTCGGTCCCGGAGGTGGACTCCTCCTTCAGTTCACCGAAGGAGGCGGCGAACGCCAGCCGCGCCCCGGGGGCCACTGCGCCCACCCGGACGGTGACCGCGCCGGTCTCTCCCAGCACCACCTGGGCGGGCTCCACCGAGATCGTCGGGGGAGCTCCCAGGGCGGGAGAGGCGGACCACAGCAGCAGGACCAGCGGGAGGGGGCGCCACACGGCGGGTACTTGAACCCGCACCCGCCGGGACGGCAACTTCCAAGAGAGCGGGACCGGGCCGCTCCCGGGCATCACTCCGCGGCGTTGGACTCGTCCGCGGCGGGAGCGGACGGTTGCTCCGCGCCCTCCACGTACGGCTTGTCCGCCGGCCCGGCGGCGCCGAGGCGGGAATGCGAGAACTGCGGCTTCTCCGCCGGCGCGTCGCCGCGGCCGTGGATCAGCGTCTTCTGGGACATCTTGAAGTTCACCTCCACCTTGTCGAACCGGACCGCGGTGACGATCCCCAGCCCGAAGGTGGGGTGGTGGATCAGGTCGTCGGCCTTGTAGGTGGTCTTGATGCTGTAGGGGCGGGCCGCCCCCACGTCCTTGCTGGCCAGCTGCTCCTCGAAGCCCATCACCCGCTTGGGGGAGGACTCCGGGTCCTTGGTCACCCGGGTACGGGCCACCGCCGGCTTGCTGGCGGTGGTGGTGGCCTGGGCGCCGCGGAACATGTGTTCGCCCATGCAGGTGTTGCAGCGCACGCGGACGATCTTCGGTCCGACCATGGCCAGGATGGTGTGCGCGAGCGCCAGCTTGCACTTGTTACAGAACGCGTCGACCTCGCCACCGGTTTTGTACGTCGTCGCCATCGGGTGTTTTCGCTCGTCGGGATGCGGGCCGGCTGCTGGCCCGAACCGTGAAATGGGGGCCGAACATATAGGGCTTGGAACCCATCGGAGGAAGCACATCTTGACTCGCCTGCCTGCCGTCAGTACCTGCCTGAGGTCAGCGGACCACCCTGCGTGTCCTGATGCCCACGAACCCGAGGAATCCGCGCGTCCAGGCGACCACGTCATGAGCGATCCTGCCGATCCGCCGCGTCTCTACCGTCCCTCCCTTCGTCGCCGGGCACTCGACCGGGCGATCCGTCCCACGCGCGCCGAGATCGATCTGGCCGGGGTGCGCCACAACTTCTCGGTCGCCCAGCAGGCAGCCGGCGGGGCGCAGATCCTGGCGGTGGTGAAGGCCAACGCCTACGGCCACGGCGCGGTCCTGGTGGCCCACGCGCTGCGTGAAGCGGGCGCGACCTTCCTGGCGGTGGCGCTGGTGGAGGAGGGCCTGGAGCTGAGGAACGCCGGGATCGACCTTCCGATCCTGGTGCTGGGCGGCTCCTACGACGGGGGCTACGACCTGCTGGTGGAGGCGGAGCTGATCCCCACCGTGTTCCGCCCCGAACATCTGGTGCGCCTGGGGGCGGCGGCGAAGGCAGCGGGTCGCTCGGTGCTGGCCCACCTCAAGGTGGACACCGGGATGGGGCGGATCGGGGTGCGTCCGGAGGAGCTGGCCGCGTTCCTGGACGAGGCCCGGCGGCATCCCCAGGTCCGCCTGGATGGGGTGCTGACCCACTTTGCCAACGCGGACCTCTCCGATCCCCAGCTGACCGCGCGCCAGGTCTCGTCCTTCGAGGCAGCGCTGGCGCAGGTGGAGGCGGCAGGCCATACCCCGCGCTACCGGCACCTCTCCAACTCGGCCGCGGTGCTCTCTCGCCCGGAGCTGCGGGGTCAGGGGCTGGTGAACCTGGTCCGGCCCGGACTGCTGCTGTACGGGCTGGCCCCCGCGCAGTGGCTGGCCGGCCGTGCCCCGCTGATCCCGGTGCTGACCTGGAAGACCGCGATCACCCATCTCAAGCGCGTGCCGGAGGGGACCCCGGTGTCCTACGGCAGCACCTGGACCTCGGAGCGCGAGTCGGTGATCGCCACCCTCCCGGTCGGCTACGCCGACGGCTACAGCCGCCACAACTCCAGCCGGGCCAGCGTGATCGTCCGGGGACAGCGGGTGCCGATCGTGGGCCGGGTGTGCATGGACATGTGCATGGCGGACGTGACCGACGTCCCGGAGGTGGACGTGGGAGACGAGGTGGTGCTGCTGGGCAGGCAGGGTCAGGCGCAGATCACCGCCGAGGAGCTGGCCAGCATCTCGGACACCATCCACTACGAGATCCTCTGCTCGGTCGGCGCTCGGGTGCCCAGGCGTCCGGCCTAGCAGAACGCTCCTGCGAGGATGACCGTTGGGCCGACGTCATTTGGCGAAAGCCAACGGCTGGGCGGTGGCCCGACTGCTGATACGACGCTGGCCCCGACGATGACCCGCGAGCTTTCCACCAGGTTGTTCTCCCCCGGCGGAGAGATGGGCGAGCTGATGCGCTCCGTCGACTGGTCCCGGACCGGGCTGGGTCCGGTGGAGGACTGGCCGTTCTCCTTGCGCACCGCGGTGGGCATCGTGCTGGGCAGCCGCTTTCCGATGCTGCTGTGGTGGGGCCCCGACCTGCTGCAGCTGTACAACGACGCCTACCGTCCCATCCTGGGCGACAAGCACCCCCAGTCGCTGGGTGCTCCCGGAGCGCAGGTGTGGAGCGAGGTCTGGAACATCCTCGGCCCGCTGGCCGAAGGGGTGCAGCGCGGCGGCCCCGCCACCTGGAACGAGCGGCTGTTGCTTCCGATGGACCGCAAGGGCTTCCGCGAGGAGACCTACTTCACCTTCTCCTACAGCCCGGTCCCGGACGATCAGGGAGGCGTGGGCGGGGTGCTGGTCACCTGCCAGGAGACCACCTCCGAGGTGCTGGGCGAGCGC
Source organism: Myxococcaceae bacterium (assembly GCA_036675345.1). GTDB lineage: Bacteria > Myxococcota > Myxococcia > Myxococcales > Myxococcaceae > JALYOC01. The sequence continues at coordinate 22,733 of JAKFFE010000038.1, read as the reverse complement.
CGGCTGATCACCCTGCAGCAGATCTCCGGCGAGGCCTCCAACGCCAAGTCGGTCCGGGCGGCGGCGCTGCGCGCGATGCGGAGTCTGCGCGCCAACCCCCACGATCTGCCGTTCGCCTCCCTGTGCCTGGTGGAGCCCGACGGGGTCGTGCGCGAGACCTTCTGCAGCGGGGAGGAGGATCCGGCGCGTTCGGTGGCCCGGTGGCCGCTGGCGGAGCTGGCCGCCCGGGACCAGCCGATCGAGCTGGGGACGCTGCCTCCGGCGCCGCTGCCGTACCCGGAACAGGCGGCCCCCACCCGGGCGCTGGTGGTGGCGGTGCGGGGCGGATCCGACGGACCGACCCTGGCCTATCTGGTGGCCGGGCTGAGCGCGAATCTGGAGTGGGACGAGCGCTACCAGGGGTTCTTGTCCCTGGTCGCCGCCCACCTGGGCCGGGCGCTGGCCAACGCGCGCGCCTACGAGGAGGAGTCCCGGCGGGTGGAGGTGCTGCGCGAGGCGATGAACGAGGCCCGGGCCGCCGATCAGCGCAAGGACGAGTTCCTGGCGATGCTGGCCCACGAGCTGCGCAACCCGCTGGCGGCGATCAGCATGTCCCTCTCCCGGATGGATCCGGCGGAGGGGGATCCCCAGCGGGCGCAGAAGCACCGGGAGGTGGCCCGGCGCCAGATGACCAACCTGGTCCGGCTGGTGGACGATCTGCTGGACGTCTCCCGGCTCAGCCGGGGCCGGATCGAGCTGCGCAAGACGCCCCAGGAGCTGGTGGAGATCGTGCAGAACGCGGTCTCCGCCACCCGGGGGATGATCGACCAGCGCCGCCACGCGCTCACCCTGGGGATCGGCGCCGGCCCCTTCCGGGTGCTGGGCGATCCCACCCGGCTGGAGCAGGTGGTCACCAACCTCTTGACCAACGCGGCCAAGTACACCGAGCCGGGCGGAGCGATCCGGGTCAGCCTGGCCCGGGAGTCCGGTCCCACCGGTTCCTGGGCGGTGCTCACGGTGAAGGACAGCGGGCGGGGGATCCCGCCCCAGATGCTGGACCGGGTGTTCGAGCTGTTCGTGCAGGTGGACGCCACCTTGGAGCGATCCAGCGGAGGGCTGGGGCTGGGGCTGACCGTGGTCCAGCGGCTGGTGGCGCTGCACGGGGGCACGGTGGAGGCCCTCAGCCGTGGGACCGGGCAGGGCGCGGAGTTCGTGGTCCGGCTGCCGCTGCAGGCAGAGGCGGCGGCCACCGACCAAGCCCCTGTGCCGGCACCCCAGCCGGTGTCCGCGGTCAGCCCCCGGCGAATCCTGGTGGTGGAGGACTCCGACGACATCCGCACCACCCTCCAGGAGATCCTGGAGGATCTGGGCCACCAGGTGGAGGTGGCCGCGGACGGGGTGCAGGGCGCGCAGATGCTGGCCGCCCGTCCCCCGGATCTGGCCTTCGTGGACGTGGGGCTGCCCGGGCTGGACGGCTACGAGGTCGCCCGGCGGGGCCGCGCCGCCCCGGGGGGAGACCGGCCCTTCCTGGTGGCCCTCACCGGCTATGGCGGCGCCGAAGACCGCCAGCGCGCCCAGCAGGCGGGGTTCGATCTGCACCTGACCAAGCCGCTGGACGTGGACGACCTGCCGGCGGTGCTGCGGATGTCCCGCCCTACTGACCGCTGACGGTCCGGTCCACCGCGTGGGCGATGGCGGCGATCTGCTTCATCAGGGCGTCGAACTGCGGCGGGGTCAGCGACTGGGCGCCGTCGGAGAGCGCCTCCTCCGGCTTGGGGTGGACCTCCACGATCAGCCCGTCCGCCCCGGCGGCGATCCCGGCCCGGGCCACCGCGGCGACGTGGGCCCGGATCCCGATCCCGTGCGAGGGGTCGAACAGCACCGGCAGGTGGGTGAGGGACTTGAGGACCGGGACCGCGTTGATGTCCAGGGTGTTGCGGGTGCTGGTCTCGAAGGTCCGGATCCCCCGCTCGCACAGCGCCACCTGGTAGTTGCCCCGGGAGACGATGTACTCGGCGGCCATCAGCAGTTCCTTGATGGTGGCGCTGCTGCCGCGCTTGAGCAGCACCGGCTTGCGCAGCTCGCCCACCTTCTCCAGCAGGGAGAAGTTCTGCATGTTGCGCGCGCCGATCTGCAGGATGTCCGCGTACTCCGCCACCAGCTCCACGGTGTCGGTGTCCTTGACCTCGGTGACGATCTTCAGCCCGGTCTCCGCGCGGGCCTTGGCCAGCAGCTTCAGCCCGTCCTCGCGGAGGCCCTGGAACTCATAGGGGCTGGTGCGCGGCTTGTAGGCCCCCCCGCGCAGCATGTTGGCCCCCGACGCCTTCACCGCGTGGGCCGCGGCCATCAGCTGCTTCTCCGACTCCACCGAGCAGGGACCGGCGATCACCACCACCGCGTTCCCGCCGATCTTCACCCCGCCCACGTCGAGGATGGTGTCCTCCTTCTTCACGTCCCGGGAGACCAGCTTGAAGGGCTGGGACACCCGCAACGCCTCCGCCACCCCGGGGAGGGCGGCGAACTCGGCGGGCTCCACCGGGCCGCTGTTCCCGGTGATTCCAATCGCCACCCGCTGGGCGCCGGGGATGCTGTGGGCGGTGAACCCCAGGGTCCGGATCTTGATCTTCACCGCCTCGATCTGCTCCGCGGTTGCTTCCGACGTCATCACGACCAGCATGGTGCGCTCCTTACCTAGGGGGGTTCTTTCGACTCAGGGGTCCAGCGCCTCACGCAACGAACGAACGAACTCACGCACCCGGCGGGCCCGGGTCCGGATCGCTCCGCCCTCGGCGCCCCGGGCGACGATCGCGCTTCCCACCACCACCCCCTCGGCGATCTTGCCCAGCTTCCGGGCCTGGGCGGGCTCGGAGACGCCAAAGCCGATCACCACCGGGACCGGGCTCTGCGCCCGGGCCAAGGCGATCCGGGGCCCCAGATCGCTGGGGAGGCCGCGGCGGGCCCCGGTGACCCCGGTGACGGTGACGAAGTACAGAAAGCCGGTGCCGGCGGCGCAGGCGGCGATGCGGCGTTCGGGGGTGGAGACCGGGGAGAGGAAGCTGGGCACGCTGATTCCCTCCGCCGCGCAGGCCTCCCGCAGCCCGACCGACTCCTCGGGGGGAAGATCCGGGATCAGCGCCGCGTCCACCCCCGCCTGGCGGCAGGCCTGGGCGAACTTGCGCTCGCCTAGCGAGTAGACCGGGTTCGCGTAGGTCATCACCGCGATCGGCGTCTGCCAGTCTGCCCGCAGCAGCGAGGCCAGCTTCAACGTCGCGGCCAGGGTGCCGCCGCTGGCCAGGGCCCGCTCGCCGGCGCGCTGGATCACCGGCCCATCCGCCACCGGATCCGAGAACGGTGACCCCAGCTCCAGCAGATCCGCGCCCCCCTCCAGACAGGCCCGGGCGATGGCCAGCGATCCCTCGAAGTCCGGATCGTGGGCCATCACGTAGGTGATCAGCGCCGCTCGCTTCTCGGCGCGGCAGCGCGCAAAGGCGGCGGCGATCCGATCCGGCGGGGAGGAGGGGAGTGCCCGCAGCGCGGAAGTGACCGGACTCATCGGCCACCTCCCTGCTCCAGATGGGCCCGGACCTGGATCACGTCCTTGTCCCCGCGGCCGGAGACGTTGACGATCACCAGGGCGCCCGGCCCCAGCTTCCTGGCCACCTTCTTGGCGTGGGCGATGGCGTGCGAGCTCTCCAGCGCCGGGAGGATCCCCTCCATCCGGGCCAGGTAGCCGAACGCGTCCAGGGCCTCGGCGTCGGTGGCGCTGGCCACCGTCACCCGGCCCAGGTCCTTGAGGTGGGCCAGCTGCGGCCCCACGCCCGGATAGTCCAGCCCGGCGGAGATGGAGTGGGCTTCGGCCACCTGCCCGTGCGCGTCCTGCAGCACGTAGCTTCGGGACCCGTGCAGGATCCCCGGGCGGCCCTTGGCCAGCGAGGCCCCGTGGCGGGCGGTCTTGATCCCGTCCCCTCCGGCCTCCACCGCGATCAGCGCCACCTGCGGATCGTCCAGGAACCCGGAGAAGATCCCCATCGCGTTCGAACCGCCGCCCACGCAGGCCACCACCGCGTCCGGGAGCCGGCCGGTCTGCTCCAGGCATTGGGCCCGGGCCTCCTTGCCGATCACCGCCTGGAAGTCGCGGACCATCGACGGGTAGGGGTGCGGACCGGCCACGCTGCCCAGCACGTAGAAGGTCTCCCGCACGTTCGTGACCCAGTCGCGGATCGCCTCGTTCATCGCGTCCTTGAGGGTGCGCGACCCGGCCTCCACCGGGATCACCGTCGCCCCCAGGGTCTTCATCCGGAACACGTTCAGCGCCTGCCGCTCCACGTCCAGCGCGCCCATGTAGACGCGGCAGGAGAGCCCGAACAGGGCGCAGGCGGTGGCGGTGGCCACCCCGTGCTGGCCGGCGCCGGTCTCCGCCACCACCTCCTTCTTTCCCATCCGCCGGGCCAGCAGCACCTGCCCCAGGGTGTTGTTGATCTTGTGCGCGCCGGTGTGACAGAGGTCCTCGCGCTTGAGCAGCACCCGGGCCCCGCCCAGGTCAGCGCTCATCCGCAGTGCCTCCCCCAGCGGGGTCTCCCGGCCGGCGAACTGCCGCAACAGGCCGTCCAGCTCCGCCTGGAAGGCCGGTTCGGCGCGGGCCTGCTGCCAGGCGGCCTCCAGCTCCGCCAGCGCCGGCATCAGGGTCTCGGGGACGAACTGTCCGCCGTACTCTCCGAACCTGCCCCGGGGTGCGGGGATGGGGTTCGCGAGGGCAGCTGTGGCTGACATCTTCTAGGCCTCCTTGGCCGCCCGGATGAACCGGGTCAATAACGTCGGGTCCTTGATGCCGGGGGCGCTCTCCACCCCGCTGGCCACATCCACCGCCGCCGGGCGCAGGGCACGGATCGCCTGGGCCACGTTCTCTGCGTTCAGTCCCCCGGCCAGGATCCACGGCCGGACCGGGGGCGTGTCCTGGACCAGCGACCAATCAAAGGTGCTGCCCGATCCGCCGAAGCCGGCGCTGGCGGTGTCCAGCAGCAGGGTGTGGCGGGCGTAGCGGTCCGCGTCCGCGCGCCACTGGGGGCCGGCCACCCGCACCGCCTTGATCAGCTGGGAGACGGAGGCGGAGAAGGTCTCCGGATCCTCGTCCCCGTGGAGCTGGGCCACGCAGATCCCGGTCTCGTCCAGGGTGGAGCGCAGCGAGGCCAGGGTGGGGTTGACGAACACCGCCACCGGGGTCACGAACGGGGGGAGACGGGCCACGATCTGCGCGGCCACCTCCAGCCCACAGCGCCGCTTGGAGCCCTCCCAGAAGTTGAGGCCAATCGCCTCCGCGCCCGCGTCCGCCGCCCGCAGTGCGTCCTCCAGCCGGGTCACCCCGCAGATCTTGACCCGCACCGGGGGGCTCATCGCAGCGCCCCGATCGCTTCCACCAGCGCGCCCGGATCGGTGGCCCGCACCAGGGCCTCGCCGATCAGGAAGTTGGCCGCGCCCGCGTCCCGCAGCCGCCGCACGTCCTCCAGGTCCCGGACCCCGCTCTCCACCACCGCCAGCCGGTCGTCGGGGATGGAGGGCAACAGCTCCACCGAGGTCTGCAGGTCCACCACGAAGGTGCGCAGGTTCCGGTTGTTGATCCCGATGATCTTCGCCCCCGCCGCCAGGGCCAGCTCCAGCTCCGCCCGGTCGTGCACCTCCACCAGCGCGTCCAGGCCCGCCTCCTGGGCGCAGCGCAGCAGCGACTCCAGCTGGGGGGCGGTGAGCGCGGCCACGATCAGCAACACCGCCGAGGCCCCGGCCACCCGGGCCTCCTCCACCTGATAGCGGTCCACCAGGAAGTCCTTGCGCAGGGTGGGGGTGCGCACCGCCGCGGAGACCACCCGCAGATCCTCCAGGTCCCCACCGAAGCCGGGCCCGTCGGTGAGCACCGAGATCGCCGCCGCGCCCGCCTGCGCGTAGCGCCGGCCAATCACCTCCGCGTCCAGATCCGCCAGCTGTCCCGCCGAGGGGGAGCGCCGCTTCACCTCCGCGATCACCCGGGGCATCTGGCCCCGGTGGCTGAGTGCGCCGTGGAAGCTGGCCACCGGGCGGCCCCGGGGGACGGCCCGCAGCTGCTCCAGCGGGACCTGCCGCTGGCGGTCCGCCACCTCTGCCCGCTTGCGGGAGAGGATCGAACCCAGAAAATCCACCCGGGGCACCGGGCTCATCCGTGCCCCTCCCGGGCGGCGCGGGTCAGCTCCACCACCGCCCGCAGCTTGTGGCGCGCCTGCCCGCTGTCGATCGCCTGGGCGCTGCGCCGGACCCCGTCCGCCAGATCGGTGGCCACCCCGGCCACCACCAGCGCCGCGGCGGCGTTGAGCACCACCGCGTCCCGGGGGGCGCCGTGCTGACCCTGCAGCACGTCGCTGAGGATGCGGGCGTTGAGGGTGGCGTCGCCGCCGGCCAGGTCGGTGCCTGCGCAGCGGGACAGCCCCACCTCCTCCGGGCGCACGGTGTACTCCCGCACCTCCCCCTGCTTCACCTCGCACACCAGGGTCTCGCCGGTGAGCGCGATCTCATCCTGCCCCTCGCCGTGCACCACCAGGGCGTGCTCCGCCCCCAGCAGGGCCAGCACCCGGCCCACGATCGGCACCCAGCGGCGCTCGTACACCCCCATCACCTGGCGGCGGGCTCCGGCCGGGTTGGCCAGCGGCCCCAGCAGGTTGAACAGGGTCCGAAAGCCCAGCTCCCGGCGCAGCGCCGCCACCGCCTTGAAGGCCGGGTGGTGGTGGGGCGCGAACAGAAAGGCGATCCCGGTGCGGCCCAGACACTGCTCCACCGTCTCCTTGCGCGCCTCCACGTCCACCCCCAGCGCCGCCAGCACGTCCGACGAGCCGCACTTGGAGGAGACCGAACGGTTGCCGTGCTTGGCCACGATCGCGCCCGCCCCGGCCGCCACCAGCGCGGCGCCGGTGGAGATGTTGAAGGTGTTCTGCCCGTCCCCGCCGGTGCCGCAGGTGTCCACGCACTGGGCCCCGGCGGTCTCGATCCGGTCCACCCGGGCCCGCATCACCTGCGCCGCCCCGGCGATCTCCTCCGAGGTCTCGCCCTTCATCCGCAGCAGGGTCAGAAACGCCCCCACCTGGGCCGGGGTGGCCTGCCCGTCGGCGATCTGGACCATCACCCCGGACACCTCCTGGCGGGTGAGATCCTCGCGGGTGATCAACCGCTGCAAGGCCTGCTGGATCATGCGGCCCTCCGCGCCGCCACCCGTTGCAGCCAGCCGGCGAGCAGCGGCTTGCCGTGCTCGGTGAGGATCGACTCCGGATGGAACTGGATCCCCTCCACGTCCAGCTGACGGTGACGCAACCCCATGATCTCCCCCTCCGCCGTCCAGGCGGTGATCTCCAGCGTGTCCGGCAACGACTCCCGTTCCACCACCAGCGAGTGGTAGCGACCGGCGGCGAACGGGGAGGGGAGGGTGGCGAACACCCCCGCCCCCTGGTGGTGCACCGGCGAGGCCTTGCCGTGGACGATCCGCGCGTTGCGCACCACCCGGCCCCCGAAGCACTGGCCGATCGCCTGGTGTCCCAGACAGACCCCCAGCACCGGCACCTCTCCGGCGAACTCGCGGATCGCGGTCAGGGAGATCCCCGCCTGATCCGGCGCGCTGGGCCCAGGCGAGATCACCAGCCCCTGGGGGGCCAGCGCCCGCAGCTGGGCCACGGTCAGCTCGTCGTTGCGCACCACCACCAGCTGCGCTCCCAGCTCGCCCAGGTACTGGACCAGGTTGTAGGCAAAGGAGTCGTAGTTATCGATCAGCACGATTCGCATGGGCGGCTCCCTCCTGGAACACCACGTCGTCCGCGCCGGACTCCAGCGACCCGGACTGGGCCTGGGCCACCGCGGCGAACAGCGCCCGGGCCTTGTTCACCGTCTCCCGCTGTTCGGCCTCCGCGGACGAGTCGTAGACCACCCCCGCCCCGGCCTGGAGGCTGACCTTGCGCCCGTGCTGCAGCAGGGTGCGGATCACGATCGCCACCTCCATGTTCCCGGCCCGGTCCAGGTACCCCACGCAGCCCGCGTAGGGGCCCCGGCGGGAGGGCTCCAGCCCGTCGATCAGCTCCATCGCCCGGACCTTGGGCGACCCGCTCACCGTCCCCGCCGGGAAGGTGGCTCGCAGCACGTCCACCGCGTCCAGTCCCCTGGCCAGCCGCCCCCGGACCTGGGAGACCAGATGCATCACGTGCGAGTAGCGCTCCACCGAGCGCAGCTGTTCCACCCGCACCGTGCCCACCTCCGCCACCCGGCCCACGTCGTTGCGGCCCAGGTCCACCAGCATCACGTGCTCGGCGGCCTCCTTCTCGTCGGCCAGCAGCTCCGCCTCCAGCTCCAGGTCCTCCTGGGGGGTGCGGCCCCGGCGGCGGGTCCCGGCGATCGGGCGCACGGTCACCTCTCCCTGCTCCACCCGCACCAGCGTCTCCGGAGAGCTGCCCGCCAGCGCCCGGTCCCCGTCCTGGACGAAGAACAGGTAGGGGGAGGGGTTCACCCGCCGCAGCGCCCGGTAGAGATCAAACGGCGCCGCGTCCACCTGGGCGTCGAAGCGTTGGGAGAGGACGATCTGCTGGCACTCCCCCTCGCAGATCGCGGCCCGGGCCTTCTCCACCGAGGCCTCGAAGTCCGCCTTGGTGGTGCGCCGGTGCAGGACCACCGGATCGGAAGAGCGGGCCCGCGCGTCCTGCTTGAGCGGCTGGGCCAGCTTCTCCAACACGGTGGCGATCCGCTCCACCGCCTCGGCGTAGACCGCCGCCGGATCGCAGCCGGGATCGCAGCGGGCCTCGGCGATGATCTGCAGGGTGTGGCGGACCCCGTCGAAGGCGACCACGGTGTCGAAGTCCATCAGCACCGCGGCCGGGAAGCCCAGCTCGTCCAGGCTGGCCGCCGGGATCCGCGGTTCGATCTCCCGCACGCAGTCGTAGGAGATGTAGCCCACCAGCCCCCCGGAGAAGCGGGGAGTGCCGGGCACCGGCACCGCGGTGTAGCGGCGCAGCTGGGCCTGGGCGGTGGAGAAGATGTCCGGGGCCTCGCCCAGGGACCGGGTGTGGACCTCGCGGGGGCCGGCGCCCAAAAACGACCAGCGGCCGATCCGCTCTCCTCCCTCCACCGACTCGAAGAGGAAGGCCCGGGACTCGCCGGCGGAGAGCTTGAGGAAGGCGGAGACCGGGGTCTCGGTGTCCGCCTCCAGCTCTACCCGGACCGGGACCGAGGCGCCCGGACGGCAGAGGGTGAGGAACTGCGGGTAGCTGGGAGTGACGTCAGATCGTGCTGCGCCAAAGCCACTCCGACATCCGCTGCTTGACGCGCAGCTCCGCGGGAGAGGTGACGGCACCGGCACTGCGATTGGCGTCGTTCATGTCCAAAGGATAACCGTGCCCGGGGAGGTAGGCGCAAGGCCACCCCTTCGAACAGCCGGGCCCGTCGTCTTCGTTGCCCTGTCCCGGCCAGCACGTAGAGTACGCCGCCTGATGGCCGAGCCCGCGGGAGCAGAGAAGGAACCCAGCCTGGTGGTCACCGGGTTCCAGAACTTCGGAAATGGCTTCCGGGCCGCGATCAGCGACATCGGCGGGCTGGCCCTGCTGGGGTTCCAGGTGGCCCGCTGGTCGGTCCGCCCCCCCTACCGGCTCAAGAACCTGTTCGCCCAGCTGGACTTCGTGGGGGTGGGATCGATCCTGATCGTCTGCCTCACCGGGACCTTCTCCGGGATGGTGTTCGCCCACCAGTCCGCCCGCGCCTTCCAGTTGTTCAACGCCGAGAGCATGGTCGGCCCCACGGTGGCGCTGACCATCACCCGCGAGCTGGCCCCGGTGTTCACCGGGCTGATGGTGACGATGCGGGCCTGCTCGGCGATGTGCACAGAGCTGGGGACGATGCGGGTCACCGAACAGGTGGACGCGCTGGAGACGATGGCGGTCAACCCGATCCAGTACCTGCTGGTGCCGCGGGTGCTGGCCGGGCTGCTGATGGTCCCCACCCTGACCATCCTCTTCGACATCTGCGGGCTGGCCGGCGGCTTCTTCGTGGCGGTCACCGTGCAGGGGGTGAGCGCCGGGACCTTCCTCACCCGGACCCAGCAGTGGCTGGATCCGGAGGACATCGCCGAGGGGCTGATCAAGGCGGCGGTGTTCGGGCTGACCATCGCCCTGGTGGCGTGCTTCAAGGGCTACAACGCGTCAGGCGGCGCCAAGGGAGTGGGGCAGGCCACCACCGAGGCCATGGTCCAGTCGGCGCTGGCGATCTTCATCCTCGACTACTTCGTCGGGGTCCTGCTCCACTGATGGATTCGCGCCGCCCGATGATCGACGTGATCGATCTGCACCGCAGCTTCGGTGCCCACAAGGTCCTCACCGGGATCAACCTCCCGATCGAGGAGGGCAGCACCTGCGTGATCCTGGGCGGCTCCGGGTCCGGGAAGACGGTGCTGATGAAGCACATGATCGGCCTGCTCAAGCCGGACAGCGGACAGGTGCTGGTGGACGGGGAGGACATCGTCCCCTACGGCGCCGAAGATCTGGAGCGGGTGCGCCGCAAGTTCGGGATGGTGTTCCAGGGGGCGGCCCTGTTCGACTCGATGACCGTCTACGAGAACGTCTCCTTCCCCTTGCGCGAACACTCCAAGATGCCGGACGAGCAGATCCGGGAGATCGTCAAGACCAAGCTGGGGATCGTGGGGCTCAAGGGGGTGGAGGGAAAGTTCCCCTCCGATCTCTCCGGCGGGATGCGCAAGCGGGTGGGGCTGGCCCGGGCGATCGTCCTGGACCCGAAGATCGTCCTCTACGACGAGCCCACCACCGGGCTGGATCCGATCACCACCGACTACGTGGACGAGATGATCCTGGCCGCCAAGAAGGAGCTGGGGGTGACCTCGGTGGTGATCAGCCACGACATCGCCTCGGCCTTCAAGGTGGCGGACAAGATCGCCTTCCTCTCCGGCGGGGTGATCGTGGAGCAGGGACCGCCGGCGCAGCTGCGCGCCTCCGAACATCCGGCGGTGAAGGTCTTCTTGCAGACCTGGTTCGGGAAGAACGACTGAATGGTGGTCTGGCCGGGCGGGGATTGTAGAGTCCCACCCGGGCCGGCCGGATTCCCTGGAGTGTCTGAAACGTGAAGAAGCTGGTGACCCCGTTTCGAGTCGGCCTGCTGGTCCTGGTCTCCGGGGCGGTGCTCTTCTATCTGCTCAGCTTCGTCCGCAAGGGCGGGATGGACCCGGACGAGTCGCTGCGGGTGTACGCCATCTTCCAGGACGCGTCCGGCCTCAGCCGCCGCAGCCGGGTGCAGATCGCCGGAATCGCGGTGGGCGAGATCGACGACATCCAGCTGGAGGGCAAGAAGGCCAAGGTCTGGCTGAAGATCCAGAAGGATCTGGTGGTCCGGGACAACGCCTCGATCGCCAAGCGCAGCGAGTCCCTGCTGGGCGACTACATGCTGGATCTGGACCCGGGCTACGAGCCGGCCCCGGCGCTGGTCAGCGGCGACGAGATCAAGAAGGTGATCGACAAGCAGGGGATGGACGCGGCGATGGAGTCGCTGGGCCGGATCTCCGCCGACATCGAGCAGGTGACCTACGCCTTGCGCAAGTCGCTGGGCGGGGACAAGGGCGCCCAGTCGATCGAGCAGATCGTGAAGAACGTGGAGTCGCTCACCGCCGGGCTGGACCGCACGGTGGCGGAGAACGAGCGCAAGCTGGCCGCGATCCTCAGCGACGTGGAGCGGATCTCCCACGACCTGGCCGGGATCACCTCCAGCCAGCGGCAGAACGTGGAGTCGATCCTGGTCAACGTGGAGGTGGTCAGCCAGGACGCCCGGGAGGTGGTGGCGGCGGTGAAGAAGATCGTCGGCTCCGGCTCGGAGGGGGAGGACGTCAAGGAGACGATCGCCTCATTGCGCTCCACGGTGGAGAAGCTGGACCGGACCATCTCCAACGTGGAGGAGGTCACCCAGAAGATCAAGGAGGGGAAGGGGACCGCCGGGGCGCTGCTGGCCGACGAGCGGCTGGGCCAGAAGATCTCCGAGACGGTGGAGGACGTGGCCGCCTTCGCCCAGACCCTGACCGGGACCAAGGTGGAGGTGGGGCTGCGCAGCGAGTACGGCTTCGCCCAAGGATCGGCCAACAACACCCTGGGGGTGCGGATCATCCCCAAGCCGGACAAGTACTACCTGATCGAGATCGTGGACGACGCCCGGGACGTGGTGGAGGAGGTGGTGGTCCAGCAGAACCCGCCCGCCACCGGCCAGCCGGGGACCCAGATCCAGCGGATCACCCGGGACCAGGTGAAGTTCACCGCCCAGTTCGCCAAGCGCTACTACTTCACCACCCTCCGCTTCGGGATCACCGAGAACTCCGGCGGCGTGGGCGCGGACCTGCACCTGTTCGGGGACGCGCTGACCTTGAAGATGGACGCCTTCAACTTCTCGGTCACCACCCTGCAGTACCCCCGGCTGCGGGCCGGGCTGCGGCTGCACCTGCTGGACCACATCGTGCTCTCCGCCGGCATGGACGACATCCTCAACCGGCCGATGCGGGACGCCTTCTCCAACCGGCTGATCGCAGGAAGGGACTTCTTCCTGGGCGGCGGCATCTACTTCACCGACGAGGACCTCAAGGCGATCCTCACCTTCGTGCCCCTGCCGGGAGGGTAGGCGGGCCAAAGCGTGATCGTTGGTTTGCGCCCACAGCGACGGTGGGGTACACGCCGCCACCGAAATGTCGCTCCTAGCCGTTGGCAGTGTCGCGTTCGATTCGGTTGAGACCCCCTTCGGCAAGCGCGAGGAGGTGCTCGGCGGTTCGGCGACCTTCTTCTCGACCTCCGCTTCCTTCTTCAGCCGGCCCCGGGTGGTGGCGGTGGTGGGAGAGGACTTCCCCGAGGAGCACCTGGAGTTCCTGCGCCAGCGGGGAGTGGACACCGCGGGGATCACCCGCGCCCCGGGGAAGACCTTCCGCTGGAAGGGCCGCTACACCCACGAGCTGAACGAGGCCCACACCCTGGACACGCAGCTCAACGTGTTCCAGGAGTTCAACCCGGAGTTGCCCCCGGCGTTCCGGGACAGCCGCTACGTCTTCTTGGGGAACATCCACCCCGAGCTGCAGGCCCGGGTGCTGGATCAGGTGACCGATCCGCGGCTGGTGGCGGCGGACACCATGAACTTCTGGATCAAGGGGTCGCTGTCCGCCCTGCAGAAGACCCTGCAGCGGGTGAATCTGCTGTTCGTCAACGACGGCGAGGCCCGCCAGCTGTCCGGCGAGCACAACGTGGTGAAGGCCGCCCGCGCGATCCTGCGGATGGGGCCCACCCGGGTGGTGATCAAGCGCGGCGAGTACGGCGGCCTGCTCTTCGATCGCGAGCACGTGTTCGCCTGCCCGGCCTTCCCGCTCACCGACGTGTTCGATCCCACCGGAGCCGGGGACACCTTCGCCGGCGGGTTCATGGGGTCGGTGGCCACCGCCGGCCTGGAGGATCACGCCACCTTGCGCCGGGCGATGGTGATGGGCACGGTGATGGCCTCCTTCAACGTGGAGAAGTTCTCCCTGGATCGGCTGCGCGAGCTGACCTCGCCGGAGATCCAGTCCCGCTTCTCCGATCTCCACCGGCTGACCCAGTTCGAGGGGCTGGAGCTTCCGCTTCCCCGCTGAGGAATCGGCAGTTCACCCGGAGCGGAATCGGTCTTCCCCTGGAAGGGGAGGAGATCCGGACCGGCTCCGGGCCGGAACACGATTCGTTGGCAAGGCGCAAGTCCGCGTCGCCGCAAGAAGAATCAGCGGGAGGGGATCGGCGGAAGAGCGCGCAATCGCGTCTGACTCCTTGACCCCTCCGTGATCCAGCCTTTACGCTCTCACCGAATTTGTGGGGCGTCCGCCTGACTGTAAAGGGCAACCCGGGGGGAGAAACGGGGAGCTGTGTTGCCGGTCGAACCGACCCAGGGCAGTGAGAACCGAAGACACTCTCGTGTCCCTACCCGGCTGCGTTGCTGGTGTGAGGGCGAGAACGTCACGGTCTACGCCCGTATTGGAAACCTCAGCGAGGGCGGGCTATTTCTGCGCACCAGCACTCCCTTGCCCGATGGCGCGCGCACCACCTTGCGCTTTCGGGACGGGGAGTCCGAGGAGGTCTCGGCGGAGGCGACGGTGATGTGGTCACGCCAGGGCGTGGGTGATCAGGCGGGGATGGGCTTGAAGTTCGGGCCGATGGATGCGCGCCGGCTCGAGGCGATCCGCAGGATGGTGGAGAAGCACCTCCAGAACGTTAGGCAGGGCGAGTGAGCCGCGCCCCCGCCGCCACCGGTGCGCCGGCGGAGCGGGGCGGGCGCAGGCATCACAAGGAGCCGTGAATGCGGATTGCGATCATCTCGGACATCCACTCGAACATCGAGGCGCTGACCGAGGTGCTGAAGGTGATCGACCAGCAGAAGGTGGATCGGATCGTCTCGTTGGGCGACATCGTCGGGTACGGCGCTGAGCCCAACAAGTGCTGCGATCTGGTCCGGTCGGTCACCGAGGTGACGCTGCTGGGGAACCACGACGCCGCGGTCGCCGGGCGGATGGACTACTCGTTCTATTACGACGCCGCCCGCCACGCGTTGGACTGGTCGGCCAACGTGATCAGCGACGAGAACCTGGAGTGGCTCAAGAGCCTCCCCTACACCTACCGGATCGGGGACGTGGGCTTCTGTCACGGCTCGCCGGTGGACCCCAAGGCCTACGAGTACATCTTCGCGCTCGAGCAGGCCCGGGAGCTGGTGCCGTTCGTGGCCGACCTGCCGGAGGTGACCTTCATTGGCCACAGCCACCTGTGCAAGGCGTTCGCGATCGGCAACGGCGAGGTCAACGACGTGGTGGCCCAGAAGTTCGGGATCCGCCGCGGCTACAAGTACATCATCTCGGTGGGCAGCGTGGGGCAGCCGCGGGACTACGACAACCGCGCCTGCTTCGTGATCTGCGACACCGACGCCCGCACCGTGGAGTACCACCGGGTGGAGTACGACATCGAGACCGCCGCCCAGAAGATCTTCGACGCCGACCTGGCGCTGAACTTCGGCAAGCGGCTGTTCCTGGGCGTGTAGTAGAACCCGGGGGGTGCGCACCCTCCTGACCTTCGCCTTGATCGCGTTTGTGGGGGCTTCGGCCTCCGCCTGCCGCCGCGGCTCTGGTGTCTCGCCGGAGTACGCGGAGGCCTCCGGGCTCCACGACCGACTCCGCCTCAACCAGGGAGACGAGGCCTACTCCGATCCCCAGATGGACCAGGTGGAGGGCCTGCTGCGGAAGGTGCCCGCGGACAGCACCGACGCGCAGGCGGCCCAGGAGTTGTTGGCGCAGATCGCCAGCGAGCGCGCCCGGATCGCCGAGGAGGAGGCCGCCGCCGCCGCGGTCCCCGCCCAGCCTCCCGCGCCGGTGTTCGAAGAGGACGACGAGGACGACGATCAGCTGGCCGCCGCCGCCGAGGTTCCGGACGCGGGCTACAGCCAGCCGGCGGTGGGAATGCCCCTGGCCGAGTTCCAGTCCAGGTTCTCCCGCTGCTTCCAGACCGGCCCGGAGCTGATGGTCTCCGGGGTGGGGATGCGGGACACCTTCCAGCTGCGGGACAACGCCAACTGCCGTGACCTGCACCCGGACTTCACCACCCTGCTGCTGGTGGTGGAGGAGGGGAAGATCGCCGGGATGGCCAAGCAGTCGGCGACCTCGCTGCGGCTGCCGGACGGCGGGGTGCCCAGGCAGCCGGAGAGCCAGCCCGCCGGGGAGTCCGGGCAGCCGGCCCAGCCCCCGGTGCAGCCGGCTCCGGACGACGGCAGCATCCGCTACTAGCCGTCCGTTGCCCCTCCGTCGTTGACGGGCGGGCCCCGAGGCGGCAAACCACCGCCTCCGATGAACGACCAGACCTTCATGAAGCTGATGCGGCTGTTGCCGCGCTCGGCAGTCTCCACCGTGGTGGGCAAGGCCACCCGCGCGCCGGTGCCCGCGCCGGTGCACCGCTTGCTGATGCGGGCCTTCGCCAAGCGCTACTCGGTGGACCTGGAGGAGGCCGAGCACGGCTTCGGGGGCTACCAGACGCTGGGAGACTTCTTCGCCCGCAAGCTCAAGCCGGGGCTGCGGCCGATCGCCGGCGGCGCCCGCACCCTGGTCTCTCCGGTGGACGGCGCGGTCTCGCAGATCGGCTACGCCCGCGAGGGCAACTGCATCCAGGCCAAGGGGATCGAGTACCCGGTGGGCAAGCTGCTGGGCGACGAGGCCTCCGCGCATTCGTTCCTGGGCGGGGCGTTTGCCACCCTCTACCTGTCCCCCCGCGACTACCACCGGATCCACAGCCCGATGGATGGGGAGATCGTGGGCTACTCCTACCTCCCGGGTGAGTTCTGGCCGGTCAACGCGCGCTCTGTGCGCAACGTGGACGCGCTGTTCTGCGTCAACGAGCGGCTGGTGACCTTCCTCAAGACCCAGGCCGGGCTGCTGGCGGTGGTGGCGGTGGGCGCCACCTGCGTGTCGCGGATCCGCGCCAGCTACGATGAGCGGATCATCACCCACAACCAGGAGCCGGCGCGGGTCCACCGCTTCGAGCAGCCGATCCCGATCAAGAAGGGCGAGGAGCTGGGCCGCTTCGAGATGGGCTCCACGGTGATCCTGCTCTTCGAGACCAACAAGGTCCGCTGGGACACCTCGCTGGTCCCGGAGGCCCGGATCCGGATGGGCCAGAAGATCGGAGAGGTGCTGTGAGCCAGAAGATCTCCGGGGTGAAGGGGATGAACGACGTGCTCCCGCCCGCGATCGCGGTGTGGCAGCACGTGGAGCGGACCGCCCGGGAGCTGTTTCGTCGCTACGGCTACGGAGAGCTGCGCACCCCGGTGGTGGAGGACACCGCGCTGTTCGTCCGCGGGGTGGGGGAGGGCACCGACATCGTCGGCAAGGAGATGTACACCTTCCTGGACAAGGCGGAGCGCAGCCTGACCCTGCGCCCGGAGGGCACCGCCCCGGCGGTCCGGGCCTATGTGGAGCACTCGGTGCTCAACCAGGAGCCGCTGACCCGCTGGTTCTACGTGGGGCCGATGTTCCGGTACGAGCGGATGAAGACCGGCCGCTACCGGCAGTTCTGGCAGATCGGGGTGGAGGCGTTCGGGGCCAAGGAGCCGGCCCAGGATGTGGAGGTGATCGAGCTGGCGGTGCGGCTGCTGGAGGGCTTGGGGCTGACCGGGATCACCCTGCACCTCAACTCGATCGGCGATGACACCTGCCGCCCGGACTATCAGCAGAAGCTGGTGGCCTACTTCCAGGGACAGCGGGACCAGCTGTGCGCGGACTGCCAGACGCGGCTGGAGAAGAACCCGCTGCGGATCCTGGACTGCAAGAACCCCCAGTGTCAGCAGATCGCCCAGGGCGCCCCCAGCATCCAGGACTCGCTGTGCGAGCCGTGCCGGGTGCACTTCGCCGAGGTGCGCCGCCGGCTGGAGCTGCTGGGGATCTCCTACCAGCTGGATCCGCGGATGGTGCGCGGGCTGGACTACTACACCCGGACCTCCTTCGAGCTGTTGGCCGATGATCCGGCGCTGGGGACCGCCAGCACGGTGTGCGGCGGAGGCCGGTACGACAAGCTGGTCAAGGTCCTGGGCGGCCCGGACGTGCCCGCGGTGGGCTTCGCGATCGGGGTGGAGCGCCTGTGCCTGCTGCTGGAAAAGAGCGGCAAGGTCCCGGACTCGCTGCCGGATCTGTTCGTGGCCACCGCGGACGCGGTCGCCGAAGATGCCGCCACCCGGCTGGTGGCGTCGCTCCGGGGTGCGGGGGTGTGGGTGGAGACCGACACCCGGGGGGGCAGCCTCAAGAGCCAGATGAAGCGGGCGGACAAGACCCGGGCCCGCTTCGCCCTGGTGTTGGGCGAGCGGGAGATCGCGGAGCAGGCCGCCGAGCTCAAGCCGATGGCGGGCGGTGAGCCGACCCGTGTCGGTTTCACCGAACTTGCGGGTATCCTCAAGCCGCAACGCTGAATTCTTGAATGGCTGGTGGACGAGAACGTCGGTCACCCGTCCCCCGGCACCCCTGGAGAGCACGAACTTGATGAAGCAATTCGCCCTTGCCCTCGCCTCGCTGGCGCTGGTGGTGTCCCCCTTCGCCGCGGCGCAGGAGGAGCTGCCGGCGGTGGGTCGCCAAGCCCCCATCTTCCGCCTCCCCGTCTACAACGCCGAGGCGGTGGGTTCGACGGTGGTCGGGCTGGATCGCCTGGTGGGTCCGGACGCCACCGACAAGAACGTGAAGGTGGTGCTGCTCTCGTTCATGGCGTCGTTCTGCGCGCCCTGCAAGAAGGAGATGCCGTACCTCCAGATGCTGCACGAGAAGTACAAGGACTTCGGGCTGCGGGTGGTGATGGTCTCCATCGACACCGAGCCGGAGGGGCAGAAGATCATCAACGACCTGATCGCCCTCAACAAGGTGACCTTCCCGGTGCTCAAGGATCGTTTCAACCTGGTGGCCCGCCGCTGGCTGGGCAACCAGAGCCCGCTGCCGTCGGTGTTCATGGTCAAGCCGGACGGGATGGTGAGCATGGTCCACCGTGGCTACAACCAGGAGGCCGGGGAGCTGCTGGCCTCGGAGATCGAGCACTCGCTGGGGATCAAGCGGGGATCGATCAGCGTGGCCAGCCCCACCCCTGCCGAGCCCACCGTGGTTCCGGTGTCCGGCAAGGACGCCGGGGGCACCACCCTGGCCGGGGGCACCGGGACTGCCACCGTGAAGCCGGCGGTGGCGGGGAAGAAGAAGCCGGTGGCCAAGAAGCCGTTGCGGAAGAAGAAGCCGGCCACCCCGTAGCGCCAGTGACCGTCTTGAATCCAGGGGGCCTCCGGAGCTGCTCGCCGGGGGCCTTCTTTCGTGCGGGCTTTCCCTCCTCCTGCGCAGAAGGTGGCGGGTGGTCCCGGGAAAGCTGACGGCGCGGCGGCGAGAGGGTACGAGGGCGCCGTGGACAATCAGTTGCTGGTGATCGCGGGGCCGACCGCGTCCGGGAAGACGGCGGTGGCGATTGAGGTCGCCGGGCGGATGGGCGCGGAGATCGTCAGCGCGGACTCCCAGCAGGTGTACCGCCACTTCGACATCGGGACCGCCAAGCCGACGGAGGGGGAGCGGGCCGCGGTGCCGCATCACCTGATCTCGGTGGTGGAGCCGGGCGAGGCCTTCTCCGCGGCCCGGTACCAGGCGCTGGCGGACGAGGCGATCTCCGCGATCCACGCCCGGGGACGGCCGGTGGTGGTGGTGGGCGGGACCGGGCTCTACCTGCGGGTGCTGCTGCACGGGGTGGTGGAGGCGCCGCCTCGCGACGAGGCGCTGCGGGCGCGGCTGGAGGAGGAGGCCGCCGCCGGGGGGAGGGAGGCGCTGCACGCCCGGCTGGCGGAGATCGATCCGGAGGCCGCGGCGCGGATCGCTCCCACGGATCTGGTGCGGATCATCCGGGCGCTGGAGATCCACACCCTGACCGGGGAGACGGCTTCCGCCCACCGCGCCCGGCATGCGTTCTCCGGCGCGCGGTATCCGTTCCGGATGTTCGTGCTCGATCCGCCGCGGGAGGCCCTGTACGCGGCGATCAACGCGCGCACCCGCCGGATGTTCGAAGGGGGGCTGCTGGAGGAGGTCCGGGCGTTGATCGCCTCGGGGCATCGCCAGGCGGCACCGATGCGCAGCGTGGGCTACGCGGAGGCCCTGGAGATCGTGGAGGGGCGGCTGACGCTGGAGGAGGGGATTGCGCTGGCCGCGCAGTCCACCCGGAACTACGCCAAGCGGCAGCTGACCTGGTTCCGCAAGGAGCAAGGGGCGGTGTTCATCCCGCCTCCGTTCCTGGACCGGATCACTTAGCCGCCCGAGGCCGGGGAAAATGTAGCCTGTCCCCTTTATGGGCGCGGTGCGTTACAGCGCGGCGGTGGACTCGTCGTGGAGTGAGGACGGTCGCGCTTCCGGCACCGGCACCACCGTGGAGACCCCTTCCGGCCTCCCGCGGAGGATGGCCAGGATCCGGGCCGGGTCGAAGGGCTTGGGGATGAAGGCCTCGGCCCCCGCCTCCCTGGCCCGCAGCTTGATGTGCGGCCGGTCCAGGCCGCTCATCACGTAGATCGGCGTGGCGCGGGTCAGCGGGTGCTGCTTGAGCCCCTCGCACAGGCGCAGCCCGTCCACCCAGTTGAGCACCACGTCCAGCAGGATCGCGGTCGGCGGCCGGCGGGCCACCGCGGCGAAGAGCGAGAGCTCGTCCGCAAAGGCCACCACCTGCGCGCCCTGGCTCTCCAGGAACCCGGAGAGTGCCTCGCGCGCATCGGGGTCATCGTCCACCACGTAGTAGAGGTCCGACTCGGGGACCACCGCCGAGGCGGGCAGGGGATCGATCGCCACCAGGAACAACCCCACCAGGCTCTCCACGAAGGCCGCCCTCCGCAGCGCGGTGAGCGCGCCCCTGGGCGTGGGGGTGGGCAGCCCCAGGATGCCGCCTGCGAAGGGCAGGCTGGGGCGGGACCGCTCCCGCGCCCGCTGCAACGCCGCGGGCGCCCTTCGCCCCGCCTTGCGCAGCCAACCCACCGCCCGGGCCCCGTCGTTGGCGTCCTCCAGCAGCTCCACCAGGGACTCGCGGACGTAGCGGCGCTGCAGCGAGTCCGCGGCGCCTCCCACCTCGGTCAGCGCCACCGCCGCGCGGGTGCAGGAGGCGAGGGTGTCGGAGATCCCCAGCTGCAGCGGGTGTCCGAAGGCTGCGGTGCCCACCGCCAGCCGGCCCCGGGCGGTCAGCCGGGTGCCAGCGCCGAAGGGAACCCGGGTCATCTCCAACGCGGCCAGCTCGAAGCCTTCGGCCACCAGCCCGTCGCGGGCGGCGGACATCACCGCCTGGCAGAGGTCCGCGGGGCTCACCGTGGGGCCGTAGGCCAGCGCGTAGGTCGAGCCCTGACCGGGCAGCAGGAACAAGGCGTCCACCCCCGGAAGGGGCGCGAGGATCAGCCGCGCCACCTGGGACCCGAAGGTGCGGAACACCCCGTGGCGCAGCCGGGCATGCACCGCCGGCAGGGTGGGCGCCCCCTGGAAGCCGGGGAAGAAGTTGTTGCGCAAGCCGGCGGAGGCCCCGCCCGCCAGCACCACCGCGTGGAAGCGGTCCGCTCCGCCGCCGGCGCGGACCACCAGATCGCCAGGGTTCTTGCCCAGCTGGTGCACGCCGGGGACGGTGGGCTGCTCCTCCACCCGGTCCACCGAACGCTCTACCAGCCGGACTCCCTGGGCCACCGCCACCTGGGTCAACGCGCGGGTCACCTGCTGGGTTCCAGACAGCCCGGCGGCCCAGCGGTCCACCACCCACAACGTTCCGCTGCCTGCCTCCAGCAGCGAACGCTGCCCCTGGGCAATCACCTCGATGCCGCGCAGCTCCAGGGCCCGCCACTCCTGCGGGACCCGGCATCCCAACCCGGCCAGTCGTGAGCGGCACTCCGCGGTCAGGACCGCCGGGGGCGAGACCCGGCCCTCGCCGCCTCCCTGATAAAGCCGGACCTCCACCGCCCGGTTGCGGCTGCGCGCGTTCTGCAGGACCGAGCAGGCCATCGCCGCGCCGGCAATCCCTCCGCCGATGATCGCGACCTTGGAACCTGCGGCCAGCTCACTCGACATGCGATGCCTCATGCGGCGCGAAGCCGTGTTCGTCCGCCACGCAGACCCGATCCCGGCCCTGCCGCTTGGCCAGGTAGAGCGCGCTGTCCGCCTGGGCGAGCAGCTCCTCCGCCGTGGCGAGGGGACGCTCGGGCCTGTGGCCGGCGATCCCGATGCTCACCGTCAACTTCAGCTTCTCCGCGCCGGGGATCCGCAGCCCCCGCAGACCAGCCCTCAACCGTTGGGCGAAGTACTCGGCCTCGGAGGGGGTCTGGTAGGGGAGCAGCGCCACGAACTCGTCCCCGCCGAAGCGGGCGCCATAGTCCACCTCGCGCAGGTTGTCCTTGAGGTGCCGCGCCAACGCCACGATCGCCCGGTTGCCGATCTCGTGACCCAGCTGATCGTTGATCGGCTTGAGGTGATCGAGATCGATCATCACCACCGTCAGCGCGTGCCGATAGCGGCGGGCGCGCTTGAACTCCTGCTCCAGTCGACCACTGAGCGCGCGGAAGTTGGCCAGCCCGGTCAGCCCGTCGGTCTGGGCCAGCTGCGCCAGCGCCATCCGCTCCCGGCCCTCGCGCAGCAGCCGCCCCAGGCGCGCGTGCCGGACCCGCTGCGGCGTCTGCGAGGAGATCACGTCCGAGGCCCCCAGCTCCAGGGCCCGTGCCTCCCACTCGGGGGAGGCTCCCTCGGAGAGCAGCACCGTGGGCACCGCCCAGGTGCGGTCGTCCCGGCGCAGCTGCTCCAGGACGGTCAACGCATCTGGCCCCTCCAGCTGCGCATCCAGCGCGATCAGCAGGGGCCGCAAGGTCCTCGCAGTCAGCAACAGCTCCTCACCCGTCTCTACGTGGTGCTGCTCGACCTGATCCTCCAGATCGCCCAGCTCCAGCTGTCGGCCGGCCACCAGTACCCGCTCACGATCCTCCGCTGCCATCCCCCGCCTCGCCGCCGTCCACTCCGCCGACCCCAGCCCGCCCGTACTGCCCAACCCCAGCCCGCCCGTACTGCCCGACCCCGCCCGCCCGTACTGCCCGACCCCGCCCGACCCCGCCCGTACTGCCCAGCCCCGACCCCCCCGTACTGCCCGCCCCCCCCCGCCCGCCCGACCCGCCCGACCCGCCCGACCCGGACCCGCCCGTACTGCCCAGCCCCGTCCCGCCCGTAC
>JAKFFE010000010.1:0-62842 GCA_036675345.1 Myxococcaceae bacterium | reverse complement strand
CAAGAAGCGGGCGTACGGCTTCCGGAACAAGGACCACTTCAAGATGGCCATCTACTTCCACTGCGGTGGGCTTGAGCTGTACCCAACCCCCGGCTGATACCCATGTAGAACCCGGAGGAACCAGAAGATCTTAATATATTCGATGGGCCACCCCAATGGGGATCCCTCACTCGCGAGCGTCTGGACCGAGACCACCACGCGCGCGATCGATAGGCCACCCAGGGGGATCCCTCACTCGCGAGCGTCTGGACCGAGACCACCAAAGGCGCGCGATCGATTGGCCACCCAGGGGAGGTCTCACTCGCGAGCGTCTGGACCGAAACCACCAAAGGCGCGCGATCGATAGGCCACCCAGGGGGAGCCCTCACTCGCGAGTGTCTGAACCGAGACCACCAAACGCGCATGGAGGTCAGGGAGCGGCGAACTCGGTCAGCTGCAGCGCCTCACCCCGGTGCGACGGCAATCCCAGGTGCGAGCCACAGGCCCAGCCGGCCGTCCATGGCCCGGCACACCAGGTCCGCGGTCACGAGCGGCTCTTGGAGGATGATCGTCACCGGTCGGGTTGTGGCCTCCAGGACCTCCGCGGGGGTCTCTGAGTGGCCACCAAAGAGCCGTTCGACGGTCGCCAACTCGTCGACGCTCAACCAGGGATCGGTGGCGATCACCCGGGCTCCCAGGCCGGTCAGCGGCCAGCCGGGATCTCCGAGGACGCGCGCCGGGGCCTCCAGCTGGGCCTGAAGAGCCACCTCTGTCCAGGAGGCCGACCGGAGCCTGTCCCAGGCGGGCAGGACGTGGTGCTGCGCCCTCAGTGCCTCCCATTCAGCGGAGCGCACAAGAAGACCGCCCCGGCTGTGCATCCAGGAGGGAGGGGCGAACTCGGTGCTGTCCGAACCGCAGAGGGAGTCGCGATCACTCCCGGAAAGTGGCCGGCCTCCAGCAGGATCCCCGCGCCATCGGTCGCGGAGGCCGCGGGGGAGGGCGAGGAATGCCACGAACTCGCCCAGCCTGCGGACCGCGACCTGGTCCCCCACCGAGCACCCGCTGATGCCGCAGTGATCGCAGATGACGAGCTGGGCCTCTGGCTCGGACCACTCGGTCACGCGGACCCTGTTCGCGAGTTCCTTCCCGTCGGCGACCAGGGCCAGGTCGTCGTGCATCGAGCCGCCCGAGTCGACAAAAGAGTAGGTGCGAGGCTCCAACCTCAAAGATGTGGGCGTCCACATGCGCCGTGAAAGCTAGGCGAGGGTGTGGGCGAAGGCGACACCCCGCGCGCGAGGTCACCGTCTGGCAGGTGGTGCCGTCGATCCTCCCCATTCGGGTAGCTACCCCACCAGCCGATGTGGCGCCGCGGACCCCTCGCTAGCTTCAGTGACGAAAGGGGCACATCGCCATGTCCACCATCGCAGCCCAGCTCTCCGACTCACTCGCCTCCGTCGTTGAAACCGTCGGTCCCTCGGTGGTCCGCATCGAGGGCGGCCGCTCCATCCCCAGCAGTGGAATCGCCTGGTCGCAGGATCACGTCGTCACCGCCAGCCACCCCCTGGAGCGGGAAGAGGAACTCCAGGTCGGCCTCTCCGATGGCACCGTGCTGGACGCCACCCTGGTGGGGCGGGACCCGGCGACCGACCTGGCGGTGCTCAAGGTCAGCGAACCCCGGCTGACCCCGGCACGGTTTGCCGACGCCGGCTCGCTCAAGGTCGGGCACTTGCTCCTGGCCCTTGCGCGTCCGGGCAAATCCACCCGCGCGCTGCTGGGGATGGCCTCGGCGATCGGCGCCGACTGGCGGACCCACGGAGGAGGCAAGCTGGACCAGTACCTCCAGCTGGACATCGGTCGTCAGCCCGGCTTCTCCGGTGGAGCGATCGCCACCGTGGGCGGCGAGGTGATCGGCCTGGGCACCGCCGGCCTCTCGCGGGGCACCGTGCTGGCCATCCCCCGGGCCACCCTGCAGCGGGTGGTGGACGCGATCCTCTCCCACGGCAACATCCGGCGCGGCTTTCTGGGCGTGGGCGTCTTCCCGGTGCGCCTCCCCGCCTCCGTGCAGCAGCAGCTCTCCCAGGGCAGCGGCGCGCTGGTGATCTCCGTCCAGCCCGGAAGCGCCGCGGAGCAGGGCGGGTTGCTGCTGGGAGACGTCCTGCTCTCCCTGGATGGCAAGCCGGTCACCCAGCCCTCCGAGCTGGTCTCCCTGCTGGACGAGGATCGGGTGGGCAAGGCGCTGGGCGCGCAGATCCTCCGGGGCGGAGTCCTCCAGCAACTGCAGCTCACCGTCGGGACCCGGAGCTGAACCCATGCTCAAGCACTTCTCGCAGGAGCTGGAAGCGCTGGTCGCCAAGGCCTCACCTTCGGTGGTGGGGGTGCTCAGCGGGGAGGGGCAGGGGACCGGGATCATCATCGCCAACGACGGCTACGTGCTGACCAACGCGCACGTGGTGCAGCGGCGGCGCCTCTCGGTCCGGCTCCCCTGGGGGGACGAGGTGAAGGGCGAGCTGGTCGGCAAGGACGAGCGCACCGATCTGGCGGTGCTCCGGATCCAGGCCGACGAGCTGCAGGCCCTGCAGCTGGCCGACAGCCGCCGGGCCAACGTCGGCCAGCTGGTGGTGGCGATCGGCAACCCCTTCCGCTTCGAGCGCTCGGTCAGCTTCGGGGTGGTCAGCGCGCTGGATCGCACCCTGCCTACCCGCAGCGGCCTGCTGGAGGCGCTGATCCAGACCGACGCGGCGATCAACCCCGGCAACTCCGGCGGCCCGCTGATCGACGCCGACGGGGCGGTGGTGGGGATCAACACCGCGGTGATCCCGTACGCGCAAGGGATCGGCTTCGCCATCCCGGCCCACACCGCCGCCTGGGTGACCGCGGTGCTGATCGCCCACGGAGAGATCCAGCGTCCCTTCCTGGGGATCTCCGCCCGGGGAGAAGAGCTGGCCCCCGGCCTGGCCCGTGAGCTGGGCCGCAACCGCGCGGTCCGGATCCTGGGGGTGGAGAACGAAGCCCCGGCGGAGGTGGCCGGCCTGCGCGGCGGGGACTTCCTCACCCTGGCCAACGGCTCGCCGCTGACCAGCGTGGATGATCTCCAGCGGGTGATGGTGCTCTCCCGGCCCTCCGCCATCCAACTGGAGGTCTACCGGGACCGCCGTCCACAGCAGCTATCGGTGCTGCCGCGGCAGACCGGGGTCAAACCGTCGGCGTGAGCTTCGCGTTCAGAGTCCCAGCCGCGTCTCTAGCTTGGACACCCGGGTCTCCAGGGCCTGCAGCTCGGACCGGTCCACCTTGCCTCGCACCACGTCGGTCAGCTCGGCCAACTGGTCCTTCAGTCGCTGGATGTCCTCGGAGTTCTTGCGGATGTCCTCGGAGTTCTTACGGATGTCTTCGGAGTTCTTCCGTACCGCGAACTCCAGCGCCTCGATTCTGACGGTGAGGCGCTGTTCGACCGCCCTCAACTCCGCGCGAAGCTCCGAGCGGGTAGCGTCGATCCCTTCGACGACCGCATTGAGTCGCAGGTCAATCGATTCCAGGACTGCCGTGAAGCCGCTCTCGGTCGAGGGAGCCTTGAGGGTACGTGTTCGTCGGGTTGCCATGCTGAACCTTTCGTAGCCGATCCCCGAGTAGACCTGCAATGTGCGGTCCAGCGCCCGCTCGCGAGACAGTGGCGAGGTTCGCCTGCCTGCCGCCCGTCCAGCCTGTGAGCCGGTAGTCCGGGACCGTGATCGGATCAAAACGAAACGGGGTGTGGCCATCGACGGGATCAAACCCGCCAGGACCCCACCCCGAAGGCAGCAAGCCAAAGACCGTCGGAAACTACCCGGAGATCGTCCCGAACCCGGACTTGGGCAGCGACTGCTGGAAGATCTGCATCATCATCGACTCCACCATCATCCCCAGCATGGTGGCGGTCTCCTGCCAGTCGTTCATGATCGCCGCCGAGCGGGACTTGATCTCCTCCGGGCTCAGGGGCGGGCTCTGGTTGCCCAGGGCGCGGACCTGATCCTCGAAGGACTTGCGCTCCTCGGCCAGCCCGTCGCCGAGCAGCTCATTGAGGTCGTAGGTCTCGCCCTCCACGCTGACCGAGGTCAGGCCGCGCAGCTGGGAGAGCCCCGAGTCCACCGCCGACCGCCGCGCCGCATCCGCGGTGCTGGCCGAGCCACCGGACACGAACTGGTCGCCCGAGGTGCGGGTCGTCGGCGACTGGGTGCGCGCCGGGGTGGACGAATTCTGGGTCTGGACCCGGGGGTTCGAACGGTAGGGCGAGATCGGGGTGGTCATGGAAAGGGGGCTCCGGTCCTGGGAAAGGGGCCTGCAGCGAGGATTATCGCCCCCAGTCTCCCCGAGGTTGCGCCCGGTGTTCAACCCACCGGAATCACAGGTAGCCTCGGACCCGCCATGAACCTCTGCGCGCAAGATGGCCTTCCCTCCGAGGGACCCTGCCTCCGCTGTGGCCGCTTCGTCTGTGCCCGGTGCCGGCGCTGGCAGGCCGAACAGGCCCTGTGCGCCGACTGCCGCGGCCGGCTGGGGACCCGGGCCTCCCCGCAGGCCCGGCTCTCGCTGCTGTTGGCCACCCTGGGGCTGGGGCTGCTGCTCCCCGCGGTGCCGGCGGTGGTGCTGGCCCACGGAGAGCTGGGGCGGATCCGCCGCTGCGAGAGCTCGGATGCCGGCGAGGACACCGCCCGGCTGGCGCGTTCCCTGGGGATCGCCGAGCTGTTGCTGGGCTCGGTGGTGGGCCTGATCCTGTACCTGCGTTTTGCCGGATAGACCGAGGTACGCTCCGGCCCGCACACCAGAAGGGGGATGAACAGATGGGCTCACTGAAGCTGGCGCTGGAACCGGGAGCACCCAAGCGGGTGGAGCTGACCTGGGGGCTGATGCACAAGAACTTCCAGGTCCTCCTGGACGGCAAGCCGATCGCCACCGCCAACGGCTCCACCGAGCTGCGGCAGGGGATCTCCGGCCTGATGCCGGACGGGCGCACCCTGGAGGTGAAGCTGGTGCGCCTGCTGACCCAGGAGCAGCTGACGGTGCTGGTGGAGGGCCGGCCCTTGCCCGGCTCGTCCAGCGATCCCCAGACCCAGGTCAAGAGCGCCGGCTACCTTCTGTACCTGATCGCCGGACTCAGCGCCCTGATGGGCGTGGTGCAGCTGACCCGGGAGGGCGGAGACGTGGCCGGCGGGGTGGGGACCTGGATCGCCGCGGTGGCCTTCGCGGTGCTGGGCTACTTCGCGATGAAGCCGTCCTTCGTGGCGATCGCCATCGGGATGGTGCTGTTCGCCGCCGACGCGGTGTTCACCCTGCTGGACCAGCTGCAGGCCGGCGGCAACCCCAACGTGTTCTGGCTGCTGATCCGGGTGGCCTTCCTGTTCGTGCTCTTCACCGGGGCCAAGGCGGCGAAGACCCTCAAGGAACAACCCGCCCCCTCGATCTCCGGAGGCTGATCCGGGGGCGGTGGCTGCTAGGGTCCCGCGCTCCGATGGAACCCGCGACCCCTTCCCCTGCCGCCCGGCCTTCGCTGACCTCGCTGATTCCCAAGGAGGGCCCGCCGCTCTCCTCGGATCAGATCCTGGATCGCTTCGTCACCTACGTCAGCGATCAGGGCCTCTCCCTGTACCCGGCGCAGGAGGAGGCGATCCTGGCCCTGCTGGAGGGCAAGCACCTGGTGCTGGGGACCCCCACCGGGTCCGGCAAGTCGCTGGTGGCCTTCGCGCTGCACTTCAAGGCGATGGCCGAGGGCAAGCGGTCCTTCTACACCTGCCCGATCAAGGCCCTGGTGAACGAGAAGTTCTTCGCCCTCTGCGACATGCTGGGAGCGGAGAACGTGGGGATGGTCACCGGCGATGCGTCGATCAACAAGGACGCCCCGGTGATCGTCTGCACCGCGGAGATCCTGGCCAACCTCTGTCTGCGCGAGTCCGAACCGCGCGCCGACTACGTGGTGATGGACGAGTTCCACTACTACGCGGACAAGGAGCGCGGGGTCTCCTGGCAGATCCCGCTGCTGGTGCTGGAGCACACCACCTTCCTCCTGATGTCCGCCACCCTGGGGGACACCACCGAGCTGGAGGCGCGGATCGAGAACGTCACCGGGCGGGAGGTGGCCTCGGTCAAGAGCATGGAGCGCCCGGTCCCGCTGGACTTCGAGTACGTGGAGACCCCGCTCCACGAGACCCTGGCCAAGCTGGTGGAGAAGGACCGGGCCCCGGTGTACCTGGTGAACTTCACCCAGCGCGCCGCCGCCGAGGAGGCGCAGAATCTGATGAGCGTGAACTTCACCTCCAAGGAGGGGAAGGAGATCATCCGTCAGGCGCTGTTCGGGTTCCGCTTCGACACCCCGTACGGCAAGGAATTCCAGCGCTTCATCCGCCACGGGGTGGGGCTGCACCACGCCGGGCTGCTGCCCAAGTACCGGCTGCTGGTGGAGCGGCTGGCCCAGGGCGGCCTGCTGAAGGTGGTCAGCGGCACCGACACCCTGGGGGTGGGGGTGAACATCCCGATCCGCACCGTGCTCTTCACCCAGCTGTGCAAGTACGACGGAGAGAAGACCTCCATCCTCCCGGTGCGTGACTTCCGGCAGATCGCCGGGCGCGCCGGCCGCAAGGGCTTCGACGATCGCGGCACGGTGGTGGTCCAGGCCCCGGAGCATGTGATCGAGAACCTCAAGCTGGAGGGGAAGAAGGCGGCGGGGAAGAAGATCGTCAAGAAGCAGCCCCCGCAGAAGGGCTACGTCCACTGGGACCTGGCCACCTACGAGCGGCTGCTGACCAAGTCCCCCGAGCAGCTGGAGCCGCGCTTCGAGGTCAACCACGGGCTGATCCTCAACCTGCTCCAGGGCCACGCCGACGACACCCGGCTGCGGCGCCGGGGCGGCTACGGGCGGCTGGTGGATCTGGTGATGCGCGCGCATGTCAGCAACGACTACGCGCGCAAGAAGCTGCTCAAGACCGCGCGGACCTACTTCCGCTCGCTGCTAGACGCGCAGATCGTGGACCTGATCAAGGGCAAGCCGGCGTACATCGCGGTCAGCCCCGACCTGCAGGACGACTTCTCCCTCCACTACACCCTCTCCCTGTACCTGCTGGACGCGCTGGGGCAGCTGGAGCGGGACCGCGAGACCTACGCCTACGATGTGCTGACGATGGTGGAGTCGATCGTCGAGAACCCCACCGTGATCCTGGGGAACCAGCTGCACAAGCTCAAGGGGGACAAGCTCAACGAGCTCAAGGCCCAGGGCATGGAATACGACGAGCGGATGGCGGAGCTGGAGAAGCTGGAGTACCCCAAGCCGAACCGGGACTTCATCTACGGGACCTTCAACCAGTTCGCCGCCAAGCACCCCTGGGTGGGGCAGGAGAACATCCGCCCCAAGTCGATCGCCCGGGAGATGTTCGAACGCTTCCTCTCCTTCCACGACTACGTCCGCGAGTACGGGCTGGAGCGGATGGAGGGGCTGCTGCTGCGCTACCTCTCCGAGGTCTACAAGGGCCTGTTGCGCGCGGTCCCCGAACAGGCCCGCGACGAGCAGCTGGAGGAGATGATCGTCCAGATGCGGCTGATGCTGCGCCAGGTGGACTCCAGCCTGTTGGACGAGTGGGAGCGGATGAAGAGCGGCGCCCTGCGCCTGGGAGTGGCGGTGGAGGAGTCGGTCCAGCTGGGCCAGCCCCGCGCGGAGTGGGAGGACCCCAGGAGCTTCGCCCGCCGGGTGCGCACCGAGGCCCAGCGGCTGCTCAAGGCGCTGGCGGATCGCAACTACGAGGACGCGCTGTTGTTCGTGCGCCAGGACCACGAGGGAGAGTGGACCGCGGAGAAGTTCGACGCGGCGATGGCTCCCTACTGGTCCGAGCACGGGAACCTCGACATCACCCCCCGGGCCCGCAAACCGGAGCACACAGTCATCCAGGAGGAGGGGAAGCGGCGCTGGACGATCCAGCAGAAGATGCTCTCCCCCAGCACCGAGTCCGACTGGATCCTGGAGCTGGAGGTGGACGTCACCGTGCCCCCCGAGGATCCGGATCTCCCGCTGATCCGCCTGCGCCGCATTGGCACCTGACGGCGCGAGCTTGGGCGCGACAGCTCGCGCAAGAGTCGGTCGCCCCGGTAGGGGTCACCCCGCCCGGAACGGATTCTCGGCCAGCACCCCGTCGTAGCGTTCACCGTGGGAGAGGTCCTCGGTGAGGATGCGTTCGCATCCCCCGGCGACCGCGGCGCGGATCACCAGCACGTCCCAGAGGGAGAGCGGACGCGAAGCGCGAACACCGAGAGGAGGCGCAGGAGCGCTACCTCGCCAAGCCGCTGTCCGAGCGCCTGTTGATCGCGATCTCCATGGTGGGCCCGAAGTCCCGTGGAACCCCGGGGCGCTAGGCCCTCACCTTTCGCCTCACGCCGCATCGCGTCCAATAAGTAGCCTGTCCCCTTTTTGGGCGCGCTGCGTCAACTGGGCCTCCAGGGCCGCGACGTCCTTGGGGAACTGGCGGATCAGCAGCAGCCAGGTGACGCCGCAGACAAGCCACATCGAGACGGCGATGTTGAAGGAGACCAGCCGGCCCAGGTGGACCGCCAGCACCGAGCCGATCAGGAACGGGGCCAGGCCCTTGCCCAGGTCGTCGGCCAGGTTGAAGAGGCTGAACAGCGTGCCCCGGCGCTCGGGCGGGTTCACGTCGATCAGCACCGCCTTCACGTTGGACGAGGTCATCGTCGCCAAGAACGCCCCGACCACGCCCATCAGGGCCGGCAAGGCGATGCTGGGCGCGAAGGCCGGGCCGCCGGCGAAGAGCTGCACCGCGTTGAGCAGCGCCGCCGGCGGGGCAGGGGTCCAGTTCACCATCCCCAGGATCGGCAAGATCCCCGCGAAGATCGAGGCCGCGCACAGCATCGGCAGGTACTTCGGATGCTTGCGGTACAGCCGCCCGCCCCACAGCCCTCCCACGAAGCCTCCCAGGATGGCGCCGGCGCCGAAGACGGTGATCATCAGCGTGGCCGCCTCCACCGGGAACCCCTTGTTGGAGTGGTAGAAGTCGACCAGGAAGGTGAAGAAGAAGCCCCAGGGCATCGACCCGGGGATCCCCTGGAAGAACACCAGGAGGTTGGTCCGGTTGGCGAACACCTCCTTGAGGTCGGAGAGGCGCAGCTTCTCCGAGTACTCGCCGCCGGCGGCCAGCGCCTCTTGCAGCGCGGGCTCGGCGCCACCGCGGCGGGGCTCCGAGGCCAGCCACCCCAGCAGGCCGGCCAGGACCAGGTTGGGAAGGGCGACCAGGATGAACGGCAGCCGCCACCCGTAGGAGGGCCCCAGCAGGCCCGCCAGCAGCTGTCCGCCGGCGATCCCCAGCCCGGTGGCCAGGCCGATCCACGCGGCTCCCGCGGGCCGGCTGTGGGCCGAGAACAGGTCCCCCACCAGCGAGTAGGTCAGCGGGAGCACCGCGCCGATCCCGATCCCGGTCAGGGCCCGGAGGAGGACGAACTCGTCCGCGGTGCGGGCAAAGCCGGTCAACAGACAGGGCACCGCGCCCACGATCACCGTCGCCACCAGCAGCTTCTTGCGGTTGAAGCGGTCGGTCAGGTACCCCACCCCCAGCGCCATCCCCCCGCCCAGCAGCCAGAACCACAGCGAGGCCCGGCCGGCCAGCCGGTCGTCGATCTCCCGCTGCAGCGCCTCGGAGACGCGCGCCTCCCGCTTGGCCTGGGTCTCCGCCGCCGCCAGCAGCCCGGTGAGCTGGGCGGAAGTGACCGTGTCCAGCCGGGCCAGGGTGGCGCCCTCCAGCGCGTCGGGGTCGGAGGCCAGGGACGGGCGATCGGCCAGGGCGGCGTCGCGGGCCTGGGCCAGGGAGTGGGCAAACGCCTTGGCGCCGGGGCCCAGCTTGGCCAGCCGCTGCTCCAGCCGGGCGTAGTCGCGGTCGGTGGCGTTGAGCCGGGAGGTGACCTCGGCGCGGGTGATCACCAGCTCCTCGCCGATCGCGGAGAGGTTGGGCGCCATCAGATTCTGGTCGGCGAACAGGAACCCGCCGATGGCCACCAGCAGGAAGAACAGCGAGCGTTCACCGCGGGGACGGGAGGCCAGCTCGCCCAGGCCCAGGGAGGGAAGGAGGCTCATCTCAACGCTGCGCCCACAGGTCGGTCTCCGAGGCGAAGCCCACCACCACGGTGGGGATCGGCCCGGCGCGGCCGCGGTGCTGGACGTTGAACATCACCAGCGCGAACACGGTGGGCTTGTTCACCCAGGCGGCGGTGTCCTCGTAGAACCGCCACGAGAACACCGACCCCACCCGGTGGATCTGATCCTCGGGGTTCAGCCCCATCGGAATCGCCCACTCGTGGACCAGCCCGGCGGTCAGCGGCCCTTGCAGGTAGACCGCGTTGAACGAGTTGACCAGGGTCAGCCCGTTGGCGGGCCGCAGCATGTCCATCGAGGCCTCGTAGAAGACCTGGTCGCCGGCCCGGACCTGGTTGACCCCGTAGATGAACGAGAACGTGTTCTGCAGCCCGATGGGACCAATGGCCGCGCGGAGCTTGGGCTCCAGCCGCAGGTTGTAGCGGGTGGTGGAGTAGTTCTGACCGGCCGCGGCGGCGGCGCGGATCGCGGTATCCGAGTAGTCGGGGTTGAGGATCGGGAAGGAGAGCTGTTCGTTGAAGCCGCCGAAGTAGCCGCGGTACTCGGCCACCGCCTTGAGCTGGAACATCGCCAGCGGCTCGTATTCGAAGATCCCCTGGACGCTGGCCTCGGCCGGGTTGACGGTGGCCTTGGCCCCCAGGCTCCAGAAGCGGGTCCGCCACATCCGCTCGTCCGAGTCACCGATCGGGGTGACGTAGGAGACGGTGGCCTGCAGGTCCGCCCCCAGCGGGTTGAGCCGCACCACGGTGAAGGTGTTGAGCAGCAGCCGGGGATCCCGCGGAGGCGCCCCCTGGGCGAGCGCAGCCGGGGAAGCCACCAACAGCAGGAGGGCAAGCGGGAGCAGGGAAAGGTGCATGGGAGGGTGTCGAGCTTAGAACAGGAGGTGCCCCCCACCGAACGGGGGCCCCTTGAATTCCACTGGGAGAGCAGCCGAACGGCCGCAATGGAACTGCTCACACTTGAACGAAACGGCCGGGTGGGACAAAAGGACATCCGTCCCGATTTGCGGGACTCCGCGGTCAGGAACTGCCAGGTGCACGTCCCGTTCAACTCAGTCCTGATGGTGTGCGTCGGGAACATCTGCCGCAGCCCGATGGCGATGGCCATCTGGGCGGATCGACTGGGAAAAAGGACCGGAGGGAAGGTCGTGGTCGAGTCGGCGGGGATCAGCGCGCTGGTGGGAAATCCGGCGGATCCGCTGGCCTTGACCCTGATGGCCGAGCGGGGCCTGGACCTGATCGGGCACCGGGCCCGGCAGCTGACCGCGGAGCTGGCGCGCGGGGCGGAGCTGATCCTGGTGATGGAAGAAGGCCACCGCAAAGCAGTGGAACAGATGATCCCGATGGCCAGGGGCCGGGTCCATCGGCTGGGCCGGTGGGGGAACTTCGACATTCCGGATCCCTACCGGCGTCCCCGAGCCGCCTTTGAAGAGTCCCTGAAGCTGATCGACCAGGGGCTCGCCGACTTCGAGAAGGCGTTCTTCGCCTGAGTGGGTGTAATGAGAATTCCAGTTATCACGCTGTCAGCAGCCCTTGTGTTCCAGACGGCCTGCGGCCTCGCCCCGGGCATGCACATGGACGAGGGAGCCGCGGTGGCGCGTGGCAAGAAGGCGGATGAAAACTTTGAAATCATCCAGATCACCCCCGAGGTCCTGACCAAGCAGGCGGAGGCGTCCAGCAAGAGCCAGAAGCCGAGACTGGCGGACCCGCTGCACGAAGTCGCCGCGAACTACGAGTACAAGGTCCGGGCGCATGACGTGCTGGCGGTGATCGTCTGGGACCACCCGGAGCTGACCATCCCCGCCGGTGAGTTCCGCTCGGAGGCCGCCACCGGGAACCCGGTCGCCGCGGATGGGACGATGTTCTACCCGTACGTGGGCACCCTGGAGGTGGCGGGGAAGAGCCTGCGCCAGGTCCGAGAGCTGCTGGTGGAGAAGCTGGCCAAGTATATCCAGAAGCCGCAGTTGGATGTGAAGGTCGCCGCCTTCCGGAGCCAGAAGGTCCAGGTCTCGGGAGAGGTGATGGCGCCGTCCACCATCCCCATCACCGACGTCCCGATGCGAGCCCTGGAGGCAATCAACCTGGCCAAGGGCTTCAGCCCGGAGGCCGACCTGCAAGACGTGACGCTGACCAGGCAAGGGAAGGTGTTCTCGCTCGACCTCCTGGCCCTCCAGGAGCGGGGCGATGTCTCGCAGAACTGGCTGCTGCAGGATGGAGACGTGCTCCACGTGCCGGATAGGAGCCGCAGCCGGGTCTACGTGCTGGGAGAGGTGAAGAAGCCGGCCTCAAGGCTAATGGTGAAGGGCCGGATGACCCTGGCCGACGCGTTGGGAGAGGCGGAGGGAGTCGACCCGCTCACCTCGAACCCCGGAAGAATTTACGTCATTCGCGGGGCGTTTGAGGCCCCGGCAATCTACAAGCTAGACGCGAATTCCCCAGACGCACTCCTGCTGGCCGTGCAGTTCCAGCTCAAACCCCACGACGTGGTCTACGTCTCCACCTACGAGCTCACCAAGTGGAACCGAATCATGACCCAGATCCTGCCGACCGTTCAGGCGCTGTGGCAGACCTCAATAATCGCCGACACAGCTCGAACCGTCGTGCCTCTGCCGTAGGCGTCAAGGACCAAAAAATCGTGTCAAGCAACGACGAGGCCCCTGGTGACGATCTCGACGTAGGGCGGGTAGTAACCGTCCTGTTCGACAATCGCTGGACCATTCTCGCGGTAACGCTCTCGGTGATGGTGGTCGCGAGTGCCTATAGCCTGGTAGCGACCCCCATATTTCGTTCCGACGTTCTGCTGCTGGTGGAGCCGAAAGGCGGAACCTTAACAGGGCTTGACGAACTCTCGACGCTTCTTGGGGCGGAATCGCCCTCAGAGGCAGAAATCGAGATCATCCGCTCGCGCTCACTTCTTGGTGCGGTAGTCAAAGAACTCAGCCTCGATGTGGTGGCTGAGCCGAAGCGCATACCAATTATTGGAACTTGGCTAGCGCACAAGCACAAGAGCAATGAGCCAGCCGAAGCCTTTTGGGGACTCGACTCCTATGCTTGGGGTGGGGAAGCGATCAAGGTTGAGACGTTTGAGGTCCGCGATCCAGAATTCTTGGAGGAAGAGTTCAGCCTGATTGCGCGGGAAGGGAACGCATTCGAACTACGGGATCCCCAGGGCGATCTCCTCCTGGAGTCATCAACAGGCAACTCGGTGCAAGGCAGCGGAGTGGCTCTGCATGTAGTTGAGTTGCGAGCGAGGCCAGGGACGGTCTTTCGACTGATTCGACGGTCGACCGAAGGAGTCATCCGTCAACTGCAACAAGAACTCATGGTCATCGAGAAAGGGAAGAAGACGGGAATCATCCAGGCATCGCTCTCCGGTCCCGATTCACGGCAAATAGCGACGATCCTGGATGCAATTTCTGCCCATTACGTACGGCAGAACATTGATCGCCGGTCTGAAGAAGCCTCCAAGACGATCGACTTTCTGAGCGCCCAACTTCCTTCGCTGAAGGAACAGATCGAGGTCTCCGAGAAGGCTTTAAATGACTACAGGTCCCAAAAGGGCTCGGTCGACCTCACGTTGGAGGCACAAGCCGCTCTGCAGCAGTCCGTCGAGATCGAGAAGCGAATCTCTGAACTCGAACTGAACAGAGCGGATCTTCGTCGACGGTTTACGGAGAACCATCCAATGCTTGGGGCGACCGAGAGACAGCTTCATGACCTTCGCGCCACCCGCAAGGCCGTCGATGACCGACTTCGAGAGTTGCCGGAATCGGAGCTTCAGTCCGCCCGACTGATGCGCGACATGAAGGTGTCCACCGAGCTCTACACTCTACTCCTCAACAAGTCTCAGGAGCTACGCGTCCTTAAGTCAGGGACGGTTGGGAATGTCCGAGTTATCGATTTCGCCGCACCCGGGGTTTTGCCTGAATGGCCGAAGAGGGGACTCATCGTCTTCTTTGGGTTGCTGGGTGGGATGTCTCTGGGGATAGGCCTTGCGATGGCTCGAAGGATAATTGCCCCAGGCGTTGACTCTGCAGAGCACCTTGAAATGGCAACAGGCATAGGGGTTTATGCGAGCGTAGTTCACAGCGACGCTCAGGCAGAACATGAGCGCCAGATGGCCCGATCGATTCTGACCGGACGCCATTCGCTATTGGCCCTGAGCGCACCCGAGGACCTTGCGGTCGAAGGCCTTCGTAGTCTGCGAACCAGCCTTCAGTTCGCAATGTTGGAGGCGCCAAACAACATCGTCATGGTGACAAGTTCCGGGCCTGGAAGGGGCAAGTCGTTTGTTTGCGCGAATACGGCTTGGGTTCTGGCGTCCGCTGGGAAGCGCGTGTTGCTCATCGACGCGGACCTTCGACGTGGTCGCCTAAACAAGTTCTTCGGCCTACAACGGACCACCGGCCTCACAGACGTTCTGCGCGATGGAGTGGATGCGTCGAACGCCTTGCACACGGTAAATGAGTCATCATTACAGTTTCTGGCCGCAGGGACTACGCCACCGAACCCAGCGGAACTCCTCGGGAGCGAGAGGTGTCGTCGCCTGCTTGAAGAGCTCGCGTCAAAATTCGACGTAGTCATCATGGATACTCCGCCTATTCTGGCCGTAACTGATGCGGGGGTATTGGGGCGCTGGACCGGGGTTAATCTGCTGGTGACCCGCGCCACTCGAGACACATCGAGAGAAGTCGTGGCCTCTCTGAGGGTTCTCAGTCAGGCCGGCGTCAAAGTGAATGGCCTTGTGTTCAATGACGTGCCGTTTCGTCCAGGAGTAATCGGACAGTACAACTATGCATATTCCTATGATAACCGAAGTTAATCGGAAGTCAGACCTCCTTGCAAAGATCAGTCGTCGCGATGCGACGGTTGGAATCATCGGACAGGGCTATGTGGGTCTTCCCCTGTCCCTGGTGTTTGCTGAGGCGGGGTTCAGAGTAATCGGGTTCGATCTTGACCAGAGGAAGGTCAACAAACTCCTGGACGGAGAATCGTACATCAAGCACATCGGACCCGAGCGAGTTGCCTCAGCGGTACGCTCCAAGCGGTTCGTTGCTACGGTCAACTTTGATCTTCTCGCGGAGTGCGACGCAATCCTGATCTGTGTTCCAACTCCGTTGGGAAAGCACAGAGAGCCCGACAACTCCTATATTCATCGGACGACCGGCGAGATCGCGCTGAGATTGCGGCCTGGTCAACTAGTCGTTCTGGAGTCCACGACCTACCCTGGGACAACGGACGAAGAAGTCCTCCCTCTTCTCACCAACGCAGGGCTTCGGTGTCCCGAGGACTTTTTTCTAGCATTTTCGCCCGAGCGCGAGGACCCCGGAAATCCCAACTTCAGTACCAAGACCATTCCGAAGGTGGTGGGGGGCGTCAACGGCGACTCTACTGATGTTGCGGCGGCACTTTATTCGGCTGCCGTTGACAGAGTCGTTCCGGTTTCGAGCGCTAGAGTGGCCGAGTCCGCCAAACTGTTGGAGAACGTCTACCGTTCAGTCAACATCGCGCTGGTAAACGAACTGAAGATGGCCTTCGACAAGATGGGGATCGATGTCTGGGAGGTCATCGAGGCCGCCAAAACGAAGCCGTTCGGATTCACCCCCTTCTACCCAGGCCCGGGACTAGGCGGGCACTGTATTCCGCTCGATCCGTTCTATCTTTCTTGGAAGGCTGCGGAGTTCGGAGTTTGGACCCGCTTCATTCACTTGGCGGGCGAGATCAACACTGGGATGCCGCATCATGTCCTCAGTCGAATCGCTGGCGCGCTAAATGACGATGGCAAGGCATTGAGGGGTTCCAGCATCTGTGTCCTGGGCTTGTCATACAAGGCCAACATTGACGACGACCGCGAGTCGCCCTCCTATGAGATCATCGAATTGCTTCAGGCGGCTGGCGCCAAAGTGGCCTATTGCGATCCGTTCTTCGCTCGCACCCCTGAAACTCGGAAACACCAGTTCGGCTTGAGTTCCATTCCGTGTCGACCCGACGCGCTTGCGCAGTTCGATGCCGTAGTGCTTTCGACGGCGCACGAACAATTCAAGGACGCCTCATTGTATGCTGGCGTCCGACTGGTCGTGGATACGCGCAACATCATGGCGGGCCTTAAGTTGGGCGAAGCGACGCGAGTCGTCAAGGCCTGATGCAGACCGAATCTGCAGTTTGGTTGAGGGCGATGTGACCGGCTCGACCTCAGTCGGCGAGCCCCGCGCATGAGTCGGCGGTTAGTCGCGTCAACCGCAGTGAGGCTCTGGGTTACCGGTTCTCCGGGAGCTCAGCGACTCCTCTTTGTGCTCGCAATAGGGGCGGCGTCAGGGCTGGAGTCCGTGGGACGCATTGGCGCAGAACTCGCTCTCGCCAGCTTCGTTGTTTTGTTTGCGTCTGGAGGAATCTCCATCCAGTTGCTTGCCGAGTGGTCTGTCGCCACCTCGGGAAATCAGAGGCGAAGCCTTCTGACGTTCGCTGTCGGTTGGTTGCTCCTCGCCCTGGTGGGGGGCGCGATAACAGCAATTGGTGCTTATGAAGCCGGATTTATCAAGGCGCCATGGGCAGTCGTCGCCTTCGCCACGGGGAGTGCGACTTGGCAGGTCGCTAGGGTCTTGCTGATCGCCAGAAGGAGCGAGCCAATTCTTGCGGTTGTTGAAGTGTTGCTCGTGGCGGCGTTCGCCCTGCTGCCTTTTGCATGGGATGAATCTATCCCGTCTGCTGTGGTTGCGATCGGACTTGTGCAATTGAGTTTGGCGGCTGGCGTTTGGCTTTGGGTGTTTATCCCACTTGCGCGCTGCGGGACCGGAGAGTCGGTCCGGAGCTATCTCAACGAGGCCCTCTTGATGGGGACCAATAATCTCGTTTCGGGAGGTCGGGATGCCTTGATTCCGTTTGTTGTTGCGCAGGTATCAGGGGACTTGGTTACAGGGGTTGTGGCCCAGGCCTCCGCGTGCGCGAGCGCCCTTCTGCTGGTTCCACGAGCCATGGCCTATTCGTATATCCCCCGTCTCGCACTTGCTTATGGGGCGGGAGATCTATCGGAGCTCGGCAGTGGATACCGCTCCTACAGTCGCTCCATCGCAGTGGTCTGCGCTGCCTCCCTATTGCTCCTGTCCATGGCAATCGCGGTCGGGATGGCCTCAGGGGTATTACGATTAGATGGCAGTCTGGTTGGTCTTTGGCTTCTTGCCTCGGCCTCAGTGCTAGCGGGGCAACTGGCTTTGGCCCCGTCTAACCTATTGACCACCCTCAGGCGGTCGGGCCCAATCGTAACTTCAGCAGCCATTGCGTTCCTGGTGTGGCTTTCGAGCGTCTTGGCGGGGGGGGTGTTGGTGCCCGGAGCGGTCCATTTTGCATTGCTCGTGATGGCATCCACGCTGACCTTGGCCATCATTCGCTCGCTCTGGTTGGCTCGCTATACGACCAAGTTGGTCAAGGCCCTGATGCCTTGATGTCTTATTCATCAGAGGTATCCAATCCCGCAACACGAGCCAGGGGCGCTCCGATCCTGTTTGTCTTGGTCGTGCTTCTGTTCGCTGCGCGAACTGTGTTGTTGCCCCTGTCAGAAGGGGCAGAAGAACTTCGGAGTCCGCTGGCGGACCGAGTCTCCGATGCCCTCGATTTGGCGCTGCTGTTGCTTGCATTCGGGGCGGTGCTGCTCAGGCCGGCCCTTGGGCGGCTTCTGGGGCCGATCTTCGGGTTCTTGTTTATCTGTCTTGTTTGCAGTTGCGTGTCGATTCTCTGGGCCCGAGGGGGGACGGTGCTCGGGAACATGCTCGCAGCCATGAAGCTCGTTCTTCCGTGGTTGCTATACAGCGCACTACTGCCGCACGCGCGAGAGCGGCCCTTAATGGTCCGGAGAACGGTAGGACTGCTGTCCCTGCTGGTCTTGGCGCTTGGAGGCATTGGTGCGGTGGTTCTTCCTGCTGTCAACAATCGGGGCGATGAGTGGAGGGGGGCCTACTTCGGTGGGCTACATGCAACGGCGTATTACTGGGTGTCCTCGTTGTTTGTGCTTCAGGCGATAGTAGTTGGACGGAAGGGTAGACTGGCCCGACCTTTGGTTGCGGCCCTCTCCGTCATCAGCGGAGCCTCGGTGCTCGCTCTCTGGGGGGTGCGAAGCGCGGCCCTGATGGTTCTGGTACAGGTGATCTGCTGGGTGATGG
The DNA here is from genome assembly GCA_036675345.1 of Myxococcaceae bacterium. Taxonomy (GTDB): domain Bacteria; phylum Myxococcota; class Myxococcia; order Myxococcales; family Myxococcaceae; genus JALYOC01. The sequence continues at coordinate 44,603 of JAKFFE010000010.1, read as the reverse complement.
GTCCAAGACGAGTGGGATGGATATCAGTCCTAGTTGCCCCAGTTCTGGTTGTCGGGGCGTTGAGTGCGGTGGCCGCTTCGGATGGGACGCTGATGGGGACCGAACTCGACTGGTTGTCCTCGGGGCGGCTGAGCATGTATTCCGAAAAGTGGAATCACCTGGCTGAGCGCGGGTTTTGGCCCACCCTATTTGGGGAAGGCTACAGATCCGATCTGATGGTCTCGCAAGTCTGGTGGTGGGGGGCGAAGGGATCGCACAGCGATTTTCTCACATTCCTGACGGAGTATGGACTGGTCGGATCCGCGGCTCTTATGTGGTTCGCAGTGGCAGCAGTGCGCTTTTCCGGTAGGCAGGGTGCATTTGCTTTCGGAATTGCATCCGCATTCGTCTACTCGTCCATCTTCAGCAACGGTCTGTTCGCACGACCACTTCCGGCTATTCTCGCCGTGCTCGCGATGCTTCTCGTGTCAGGCAGCACCGTAGCCAACAGGGACGTAAGATGAGGCAGAAGTCCGCGGTGAACACTGGAACTCATTTGGAACAAGCAGCTGAGGACATGAGAGACCAACTGGCCTCCGTGATGGAGGAGGCCAACTACAGAGGATGGGACCCTTACGACGGCTTGATGTCTCCAATCGCAAGGCGATTTCCCTTCTCAAGCAAGTGGGGAAGGATCGCCATCACCCAGGCTAACCGGAGAAGTCCAGTCAACCTGAGACGCGCTTTGAGCATCGAGCCTCACGTAAATGCCAAGACACTTGCGCTGTCAATTCTCGGTCTTGCGTCCGCAGGGCCGGCCTACAGTGCAAGGGTGCGGGATCTGGCATCCCGACTCCTCAAGCAAGGCATCCTGGCGGAGGGGGGGCAGTGGCTTGGCTTTGGGTACGAGTTTGATTGGCAGTCGAGAGCGTTCTTTCTGCCGGCTCGCACTCCAACTGTCGTCAATACCTCCTTTGCCGTTCGAGCGCTTCTCGCTGCCGAAAGGTCGTCGGCCGAGTCTTTGGCCGACGACACTTGGCGCAAACTGCGGGCGTTTTATCAGCGAGGTCTCAACAGGACGTCAGCCGGCGAGGGGTTCTGCTTTTCCTACTCTCCGATAGACCAAACTTGCGTCCATAACGCGAATTTGCTCGGTGCGGCAGCATACGCCTCGATGGCGCGGCGCTTGGTGGATTCGGAAACAATGACGGACGCACTCGGCGCGGTCCGGTTTACCCTGTCGGCCCAGCGCGGCAATGGGTCCTGGAGTTATGGCGAATCGAGAAACCAGAAGTGGGTCGACTCGTTTCACACAGGATTTAACCTGCTGGCTCTCGATTGGCTGATCTCCGAAGGCATTGGCGGTCCGACATTCCAGGCTTCGCTTCGAGACGCGCTTCAGTCAGGGTTGAAATTCTACGCTGAAGAGTTCTTTGGTGCAGATGGAAGGCCCTACTACTTCGCAGGAAAGAGAGGCGTGGTCGATGGCCACAGCGCTGGCACAGCTATAGGCGTTCTCTCAAGGTTTGAGGCCACTCGGCAGCTAGCGGGCCTCGTTGTGGCTTGGTCCAAGGACAATCTGCTTCGGAAGGACGGGCAGTTCCGCTTCAGATGGTATGCGCCGGGCGTCAGGAACAGTACGGCATATCAACGCTGGGTGAATGCGTGGATGCTTTGGGGGTTGTCTGAGTTCTGCGGAGAGGCATCCATGGTCGAAGCGACCAAGACGGAAAGGCCGTCGTGAACGCCATTGCTCTGTATCGCATTTCCCGCTGGTTGTTCCTCAGACGCGTGCCGGTGCTGCCGAGTCTTCTGAAGGGGCTCACGTTCCTGCTCTTTAATTCCGTAGTTCCATACACCTGTAGAATTGGTGAGCGCACAAAGTGCGGATATGGAGGGATTGGGGTGGTTCTTCATGCTCGTTGTGTGATTGGCTCCAATGTGATGATTGGCCCACAGGTCACGGTGGGGGGCAGATCGAATCGAGAAGGGGTGCCACAGATCGGCAATAATGTCTTCCTTGCCACCGGAGCCAAGGTGCTGGGCGATATCACGATTGGTGACAACGTCGTGGTGGGGGCGAACGCCGTCGTGATTGAGTCAGTGCCATCGAATTCGATTGTTGCCGGCGTTCCGGCAAGGGTGATTCGGTCCAACATAAAGGTGGCGGATCACTGCAATTTGCCGGACATCGAGAGGGAGAAGGTGCAATGACGACTTGGACGAGTCTCTTCTGTTTGAAGTTTAGGGGGGGGGCGTCGGTAGCTGCCTTTGGGGACGCAGTGGCCGAAGAGGGACGGGCCTCGCCGCTTTGGTTGCTTGCAGTGAATGCCGAAAAGCTGATTGCGATGAGAGAGAACAGGTCGCTGCTTGAGGCCTTCGCTCAGGCGGACGTTTGGTATCCGGATGGAATGTTTGCCGTTCTCGTAGCAAGGGTCATGCGAATGCCCACCACTCGGCTACCGGGAGTGGAAGTCGGAGCGCACCTGCTCTCTTGGGCAGCCAAGCACTCTAGGCGGGTCATGGTGATTGGCGGAGCGCCCGGCGTCTCTCGGCAGGTTTCAACGATCGCGGAATTTGCGAACGCCGATCACTGTGTCGTGCGTGACGGCTTTCAGGCACCTTCCGAACTCCTAAAGGATGCATTCGAAGAAGTGGAGCGAAATGGTGACGTGGATCTGATCGCCGTCGCCATGGGCAGTCCTCGCCAGGAGCTCTTTCTTGCACAGTTGCGAGACAGCGCGAGACGCGGTGTCCTGATCGGCCTCGGAGGAAGTTTCGATGTCTACGTCGGAATGAAGCCACGCGCCCCTGCGTGGATGGGAGATGCGGGGCTTGAGTGGCTCTTTCAGGTGCTGAAACAGCCGGCTCGGTATCGGCGAGTGTTTCGCTTCGCTCGCCTCCCCTTGGTACTATGGGATGCCATTAGGCACTCGATCCAGTTGAAGGACGCAGGTGTGGAACCTAGCCGTTCAGAGTCTCGGCCTTGAAACCTCGAGTCCTCGTCGTAGGCACAGACCTCAGTTCGAGGGGCGGCATTTCCAGCGTGCTTAGGATCTACCGAGATTCCGGCGCGTTTGCGGAAGACAGTTCGTTCCTCGCCTCCTTCCGCGATGGCAATCTCGTTTCAAGATGCCTGTTCTTCGCTCGGTTCCTCGGCCTGTTCCTGTGGAAACTGGCAAGCAACAACCAGATTCGAGTCGTTCATATCCACATGTCCTCCAGAGGAAGTTACTTCCGAAAGGCCTTGGTGGCGGAAATCGCGAAGGTCGCGAAGAAGAAGGTCATTCTTCATGTTCACGGCTCGGAGTTTGAGGTCTTCTACCGAGAGTCCTTCGCGCTTGTGAAGCGATGCATTCGACGGACGTTGTCTATGTCTGACGTCGTCGTGGCGCTGTCGGAGCAATGGCGTCATTCGCTTTCGAGAATGTCGGGACGCGACAATGTTCGCATTCTCTATAACCCCGCCGTAGTTGGTCCCTATCTGGAGCGCGAAGATTCGGGTACGGTCAATTTCCTGTTTCTGGGGCGAATGGGAGTGAGGAAGGGGGTTTTTGACCTTGTTGAAGCGGTTGCTCTGATGCGGAGGTCCAATGTTCGGGTCTTTGTCTACGGAGACGGGGATGTCGAGGGGGTGCGGGAGCATGTGCTGAGGTTTGCAGTGTCGTCCAAGGTCTGCGTTGCTGGGTGGATATCGGGGTCCGAAAAGACCGCAATTCTGAAGTCAGCGCATGTGCTTGTGTTGCCCTCGTATCATGAGGGATTGCCGATGTCGGTGTTGGAGGCAATGTCGTGGGGCTTGCCTGTGCTGGCGACCGATGTTGGCGGGATATCGGAGGCAGTCGAGCATGGGCGAACCGGCTTTCTTGTGGAGCCTGGGGACAAGGACGGGTTAGCCAAGCGAATGGATGAACTGGCTAGTTCGCACGAACTCCGTCGGGCGATGGGAAAGGCTGGCTATGGCGCGGCCAAGACCAAGTTCTCAGTGGAAGTGGTGCTGGATGCGCTGCGTCAGATGCACGCCAGCCTTCTTGAAGGCTCGCGCTAGGACGAAGCTGTGTACCCACCGAGCTGTGCGGGAAGGCGGGATTGTGGCGCCACCGCAATGTTCCGCGCCCACTTGAGTCTGGCTCTGTGCCGAAGTAGCCTGGGGAAGTCGTCCCTTAGGACAGAAGGTTGCCTCCGAAGTCGTCTTTTGGGCAAATGGCGGGGGGTTGAGGGCAAATGGATCCGGTTCGCGACGTAATTTGTGCTGACACATCATTGAACGCCCACTTTGGACCGCGGTCCCGGCACTTGACGGTGGTTCCTGAGTTCGGAAGTGCCATTGGTCCGATTCCTCTGGCGGGTTGGACTGCGGCGCACCTGACGCTGAAACGAGTCCTGGATGTTGTAGGGGCACTATCAGCACTCGTCGTGCTACTGCCTCTGTTCTTGCTCGTGGCGTTGGTCGTCAAGTGGAGTTCCCCCGGTCCGATTTTTTTCGTCCAGACTCGAGCGGGTCGAGGTGGAAGGGCTTTCCCCTGCCTGAAATTCAGGACCATGCTGGTGGGCGCCGAACAGCAAAAGGCAGCGTTAGCGGCCCTGAACGAGCTTACCGGGCCGGTTTTCAAGATAAGGAACGATCCGCGGCTAACACGGGCCGGTAGAATTCTCCGAAAGTACAGTCTGGACGAATTGCCGCAATTCATGAATGTGCTATTGGGTGACATGAGCCTCATTGGGCCCCGTCCTCCAACGTTCGATGAGGTCGCGAGGTATTCAGAACATCAACTGCGGCGACTAAGTGTGCGACCTGGGATTACCGGCCTGTGGCAGGTTAGCGGGCGCGCATCCATTACGGACTTCGAGCACTGGGTCGCGCTCGATTTGGAGTACATCGACAGGGGAAGTGTTTGGTTGGATCTCGTCATCCTCGCAAAGACGCCGGCCGAAGTCCTTCGTGCCCGAGGGGCCGCATAGCGCCGGTAGGTTTTGGCGGAGGAAGAGGATTGCGCCCTTCTTGGTAGGATGAGGGACTGGGCTTTGGATTGGGCCCTGCCATGGACGTTTGTTGTGGTCTGAGTTCGAGGCGCGCGCCATAGTTGCGGCTTCCACCGCAGCAGGGCCTTGCTGAGCGTCTGGCGGCGTTTGCGGAACTGAGTTTTGAAGGAGCTTAAGACAATGATGAAGGCGCTAAGTATCGGTGTGGGGCTATCGCTGGCGGCCAGTGCGTTCGCGCAGTCAAGCCTTCCCACGGGTGTGAATCTCGAACGGTTTAGCCTTAACCCCTCGGGGAACGGCTCGCTCGTCATGTCTAGCGGAGAGTTGCTTCCGCAAGGGGCGCTGCGTGCGACGATTGCTGCACAGTACGCGAACAACATCGCTCTGACGCGACGCCTCGATGGCGTGGGTGGAACCGCTGCGTTGGATCGCCTTTACGGGAATCTGGCGGCGTCCTACGGGATCCTGACGTGGCTGGAAGTCGACCTCCAGTTACCTCTTGTCCTCACACAGGGGCGCGGGTTGAACAACAGCATTGCCGGGGTTTCCAGCCTCGCAAACAGCGCCGTTGGACAGCCCGTAGTCTCGCTCCGTGCTGGCCTGGCTGAAGGGGATATTCTGCCGGTAAGTGTATCTCTTGAACTTGGGGCATCGCTGCCGCTCGGTGATTCATCGTCCCTCGTGGCGGGATCTCGGCCTACTCCACTTGCTCGAGTGAACGTCGGCAAGAACTTCGGGATTTTGCAGGCCTTCGGAGAATTGAGTTTTACTGAGCATGTGGATGCCTCGAGCATCAGCGTGAGACAGAACCTCAACGATCGTTTCACTGATGAGGTTGGTGTCGGGCTGGGCTTCTCTTCTCACTTGTTCGACAAGTTTACCGCCGAAGTGGCGGGGCAGGTCGCGTTTGATGTGAAGGCTCCTGGGGCAAGCACTCAGCTCCACGCGGCACTACGTTATGCGTTGAATGGCAATGTTGAGGTCTTCGCCGCCGGCGGCCCCGCTTTCGGTTCCCTGATGGCCACCCCCGACTGGCGCATGTTCGGCGGCATCGCCCTCTCCGGTAACCCCGGAAAGGCCGTCGCGGACAAGACCCGGCCCAGCCAACTGGTTGAGAAGGCGGACAAGTGCGCTTCCGCCACCACCGGGAAGTTGGAGGAGTGCCCGGACGCGGACTTCGACTCTGACTCCATCGCGAACAAGGTCGACAACTGCCCGATGGACGCCGAGGACAAGGACGGCTTCGCGGACGAGGACGGCTGCGTGGACCCTGACAACGACGGGGACGCCATTGCCGACGCCCAAGACAAGTGCCCGAACGAGGCCGGTCTGTCCCGCCTCGAGGGCTGCCCGATTCCCGATCAGGACAAGGACGGCATCGCGGACGCGGACGACAAGTGCGCGACCGAGTACGGCCTGGCCGCTCAGGGCGGTTGCCCGATCAAGGACCAGGACACCGACGGCGTGGTGGACGCTTCCGACGCCTGCCCCACTGAGCCCGGTCTGATGGAGCTCAAGGGCTGTCCGGCGAAGGACACCGACACCGACGGCCTGGCGGACCACCTGGACAACTGCCCTGCCGAGAAGGGCCTGGCCAACAACTCCGGCTGCCCGGCGAAGAAGAAGCAGCTGGTGGTGATCACCAAGGACAAGCTGGAGATCAAGGACCGGGTCTACTTCGGCAACAACAACGCCCGCGTCCAGGCCCGGTCGTTCAAGCTGCTCAAGCAGATCGCCCAGGTCCTCAAGGACAAGCCCAACGTGGAGAAGGTGGTCATCGAGGGCCACACCGACGACAAGGGCGCCGACGAGCGGAACCTCAAGCTCTCGCAGGACCGCGCGGACTCGGTGCGCTCCTACCTGATCAAGCAGGGCGTGGACTCCAGCCGCCTCGAGGCGAAGGGTTTCGGCGAGACCAAGCCGATCGACACCAACAAGACCAACGCGGGCCGCGCCAACAACCGCCGCGTGGAGTTCACGGTGCCGCAGCCGGTGGAAGAGCCGCCGGCGAGCTAGCCAGCGTCTATTGCTGAAGTCCGGAGGGCCACCCACGAAAGTAGGTGGCCCTTCGTACTTGCGGGCTCCGCTTGAAACGGAGCTAGGCCGCGCCCAGGACCCGCTCGTACAGCTCCGCGATCCGGATTGCGGTCTTGCCGTCCCACAGGTCGGGAATGCGGCCCTGCTTGCCGTGACCGGCCAGGACCTTGTCCGCCTCGGCCTTGATCCGGTCGGGCTGGTTGCCGACCACCAGGTTGGTGCCTTCGGTGACTGTGATCGGACGCTCGGTGTTCTCGCGCAAGGTCAGGCAGGGCACGTTCAGCGCGGTGGACTCCTCCTGCAGCCCGCCGGAGTCCGTCAGGATCAGCTTGGCCTGGGAGGTCAGCGCCAGGAACTCCAGGTAGCCCATCGGCTCCGCCAGGCGAATCCCGGGGTACTCCTCCAGCTTTCCGGTCAGCCCCTTGTCCGCGATCATCTTCCGGGTCCGGGGATGGACCGGAAACATCACCGGGAGCTGCCGGGAGACGTGGCCCAGCGCATCCAGGAGCCCGGCGAGCACCACCGGGTCGTCCACGTTGGCAGGGCGGTGAAGGGTGCAGACCGCGTAGTTCTTTGCCCGCAAGCCGAGGTCGGCGAGCGTGGTGAGCTTCAACGCGCGGTCCCGTGAGGCCAGCAGCGAGTCGATCATCACGTTCCCCACCCGGACGATCCGCTCCTCGGCCACGCCTTCTCGCCGGAGATTGTCGTCACCATCCGAGGACGGGGTGAGCAGGTAGTTGGAGATGGAGTCGGTGATGATCCGGTTGATCTCCTCCGGCATCGTCCGGTCCCAGCTGCGCAAGCCCGCCTCGACGTGGGAGACCTTGATCAGCAGCTTGGAGGCGACGATCGCAGCAGCCAGGGTGCTGTTCACGTCACCGACGACCGAGACCAGGTCCGGCTTCTCCTTGAGGAAGATCTTCTCCAGCTCGATCATCAGCCGGCCGGTCTGTTCCCCGTGCGAGCCGGAGCCGATACCCAGGTGGATGTCTGGAGCGGGCATCCCCAGATCGGTGAAGAAGACGTCGCTCATCTTCACGTCGTAGTGCTGGCCGGTATGGACCAGCAGCTGCTGAAGCCGGCCCCGGTCAGCGATCGCCTTGAAGATGGGGGCGACCTTCATGAAGTTGGGTCGCGCCCCGACAACGTGGAGAACTTTCATAGCCCCGCAGGGTAGGAAAGGACGGGCTGGAAGGCATCATCGACTTGAGGTTTCGATCCTCCCACGCCCGCCTCTGAAGCAGGCGGGCGATCGCGTTCGGCGACCGCGGGTCAGTGCTGGATGCCAGTCCAGCCCGGGTGGTTGAAGGTCGCCCCGTACTGATTGACCGCCTTCATCATCTTCAGCAGGCCCGGGGTGCGCTTCCCGGTGGGCTGCTTCACCGTCTTCGACCCGTCGATGATCTGGATCAGGATCCCGTGGAGGGCGGCATCCGCCTCCGGGGGCAGCTTGCAGTTGGCGAAGATGGCGGAGACCTGGGTGTCCACCGCCTTGCCCAGCTGGGCGTACTCCTCGGGCGTGTACTTCCCCTGGTGGGCCTTGGGGAGGGCCTCCTCCACCAGCAGCTTGATCTCCTCCATCCCCTTGCGCAGCGGGCCGTCGGTCTCCCACCTCTGGCCGGCCTTCAGCGTTGGGGCCTCGGCGGCCGCGTGGTGATCGTGGTGGGGGTCGGTCTGGGCCAGGGCGCCCAGGCCGGTGCCGGCGGTCAGCAGGACGGCCAGGCGGCCAAGGCGGCGCCAGGAGTGGGGGAGGACGGGCAGGGTCATCGGTGGGCCTCGGGGGAAAGGGGAAACAGGAGACGACACGGCAAGCGTGTCCTCCTCAAGACCCCGTCGCAACCTCATGAATTCCAGCACTTGATACAGCTCAAGGGCGTCGCGCAGGGCGTCCGTCCGTCCGCAGCCCCGGTGAGCCCCCGGTCCCTCCAGCGCCTCCCGCCGTCCCCGCTCGTCTTTGCCGTCCCGGTCCCTACCTTCGTCGTTGGAGGACGGAACCATGGCAATCGAAGGACTGAATCAGGGAGAGCAGGTGCTCAACGCCCGCCGGGTGTTCGGCGAGCCGATCCAGAGCGATGGGGCGATGATCATCCCCGCGGCGCGGGTCAAGGGTGGCGCCGGGGGTGGCACCGGTCCTATCGCCGACGAGACCTCCCGTCCCGCGGGCGAGGGCGGGGGCTTTGGGGTCACCGCCCGGCCGGCCGGGGTGTACGTGGTCAAGGGCGACAAGGTCCGGTGGGTGCCCTCGGTGGACGTGAACCGGATCATCGCCGGGGCGCAGTTCGTGGCGGGATGCGGGCTGCTAGCCTGGGGGCTCTCCCGCCGGGGCGGCCGGTCCCGCTGGCGCCTGCGCTGAATGGCTTCCCGGATCGTCGGCGATGCCCGGGAACACCTCGTCGGCGTCGCGGCTCTCGGCGCTGAGCGGTTGCGCTAACGCAGCCCCAGCCGGCGCGCCGGCCAGGAGGAGAGGGTGCGCAGCAGCCGGTCCAGCCCCGGGCGGCCCAGCAGCAGGGTCAGCGCCAGGGACGCCAGCAGCGCCGCGGTCAACTCCAGCGCCAGGCCGCGGCCCAGCACCGCCTCTTTAAACTTGTGGCCGGCGAAGGCCAGCACGAAGCCGTGCAGCAGGAACACCGCCAGGCTGGCGGCGCCCACCCGGGAGAGGACGCCCTCCCTCGCCGGCATCAGCGCGAACAGCGCCAGGGCGCCCAGGCTGGCGGCGGCCAGCAACAGCAGCCGGATCCCCGCGCCCGTCCAGGCTCCCACCTGGAGGTGGGCGTAGTTGTTGGACCCGTACAGCCAGGGGTGGATCGTCCCGAACCTCGCGTAGAGGGCCACCGACAGCGAGACGAACAGCAGCCCCAGCACCGCCTTGATCCAGACGCGGCGGGGAAGGGCGGCGAAGACCGCCTTGCCGTACCGCTGTCCGGCGATGAAGCAGGGCAGGAACACCGCGGTCCGGGAGAGCCCCAGCGGATAGCCCACCCCGTCCACCGCGCCCGAGCCCAGACCGATCACCACCGAGAGCCCCAGCGCCGCCCACGCCGGCAGCCGGTTGAACAGCGGCAGCACCGCCATCCAGCAGAGCATCGAGAGCAGGAACCAGAGGATCCAGTACGGCTGCCACGGGCTCTGCGGGTAGCTCCCGTCGCGCACGGACAGCGGCACCGCGTAGGCGGCCTGGAACAGCACCAGCAGCACTGCCAGGGTGAGCAGCCTCCCCGCCAGCCCCTCGGTCTTGGCGGTGGTCCCGGCCAGGAACACGAAGGCCGGCATGTGGAACAGATAGATCAGGGTCAGCAGGGTGCCGGGGACCGGACGGCTCCAGCCCTGGAGCCCGCTCTCCAGGAAGTGCCCCAGCACCACCAGGAAGATCAGGACCCCCTTCGCGTTGTCCAGCCTCGGGTCGCGCATCGGCGCGGTCGACCCTAGTCCAACGCGGCGGGCTCCGGGTCCTGGCGCGGCCAGTGGGTGATGAACCGGGTGCCCTCCGCTTGGCTGGAGTGGACCTCCACCGCGCCTCCGTGGGCGTGGATGATCTCCTGGACGATCCACAGCCCCAGGCCCAGGTTCTTCTGCCCGGCGTGCTCCGGGTTGTCCCCCGCGCCTCGGAAGGGTTCGAAGATCACCGGCAGCAGCTCGGGGGGAATGGGCCGTCCCCGGTTCTTCACCTCCACCCGCACCCCTTGCGGGTCATCGGTCAGCCGGACCTCCACCGGGGCGTCGGAGGCCCCGTGCTGGAGCGCGTTGCCCACCAGGTTGGACACCGCCTGGGCCACCCGGTCCGGATCCCAGTCCCCCCAGCCGTCTCCTTTGGCTTCGAAGAGCAGCTCCCGCTCCGGGTTGGCCACGTGCAGCTCGTCCACCACCCGCCGGCAGATCTCGTGCAGGTTCACCCGCTGCCGCTCGATCGGGAACCCACCGCCCAGCCGGCCGCGGGCGAAGTCCAGCACGTCCGAGATCATCCGGGCCATCCGCTCGGCGCTGTTGCTGATCCGCCGCAGCCCCTTGAGCTGTCCGGGCGGAAGGTCCTCCTTGCGCAGCATCATCCCCGCCGAGGCCATGATCGCCGCCAGCGGGTTGCGCAGGTCATGGCCCAGCACCCCGATGAACTGCTCGCGGAAGTTCGCGGTCCGCTGCAGCTCCTCCTCCGCGCGCTTGCGGTCGGTGATGTCCAGGATCGTGCCCAGCAGCCGCACCGGCCGGCCCTCGCGGTCGAACAGGCAGCGCCCGCGGACCGCCACCCACCGCCAGCCGCCGTCCGGCTCCTGCAGCCGGTAGTCGATGGACAGCCCGCCATCGCCGGCCGGATCCCTGGCCGCCGCCAGGGCCTGGTCCAGGCGCTGCTGGTCCTCGGTGGGGATGAACCGCCGCACCCGCTCGTCGGTCAGGACCTCTCCGGGAACGGCCCCGAACATCGCCCTTGCCCGCGCGTCCCACCGCCGCTCCCCGGTGCGCAGATCGTTGTCGAACATCCCGGCCTGCGCCGCGTCCATCGCCAGTCGCAGCCGCTCCTCGTTGATCCGCAGCGCCTCCGCGTCCCGGGCCTGGTCGGTGATGTCCACGTTGATCGCCACCGCCCCCACCACCTTGCCGTCCTGGCGGATCGGCGCGGACTTGGAGCGCAACACCCGCTCCTCGCCGGTCTGGAGGTGGCGGACCTTGACCTCCCGCCAGGTCACCTCGCCCCGCAAGATCGCCTGCGCGAAGGGCTCGTCCTCCGGTGCCAGCCGCTCCCCGGTGGCCGCGTCCCGGGTCTGGATCTGCTCGGCCAGGGTGGCCACGTTGGCGCTCATTTCCTCCACGCTGCGGAACCCCAGCTGCTCCAGCGCCACCTTGTTCGCCCGGTGGATCCCCCCCATCCCGCCCACGTACACCGCCTCCGGGATGCTCTCCAGGATCGTCTCCACCTCCGCCGCCCGCCGGCTCAGCTCCCGCTGCGCCCGCTTGCGCTCGGTGATCTCCATCACCATCGCGCCCACCCCCAGGATCTCCCCCTCCGGGGTGCGCACCGGGAAGTAGCTGCCCAGGAACTGTCGCCGCCGCTCCGCAGGCCCCTCGCCCGGTGCGATCAACTCCATCCCGGTCACCGGCTGGCCGGTCTCCAGCACCTGCTGGAGGGTCGGCAGCAGCTGCGGGGACAGCTCGGGGATCACCTCCTGGAGCGACCGCCCCAGGTGCTCTTTCGCCGGGCGGCCGTTGCTCTCCGCCATCGCCTCGTTGACCCGCAGATAGCGCAGCTGGCGGTCCAGGAACGCGATCCCCACCGGGGACGCGGCCAGCAGGGCGTCCAGCTTGGCCAGGGCGCGCTGGGCCTGCTGGTGGGTGTCCTGCTCCCGCGCCACCAGCTGGGCCTGGGCGATCAGCGAGGTGGCCCGCTGGGCCATGGCCCGGAACAGCTGCTTGTCGGCGGGGGAGAAGTCCGGCGCGGTGCGCGACCCCATGTGCGCCACCCCCAGCACCTCACCCTCCAGGAGCAGCGGGACCCCGTACAAGACCTGCAGCCGGTTGCGGGAAATGGCCGCGGTCTCCTTCAGCGGGCCGTGCTCCTCGTTCACCTTCAGGGTGTCCGGCTCCCGGGTGGTGGCGATCTTTCCGGCGAACGACTCGCCGACCTTGAGCGCAAAGCCCTCCCCCTGCAGCTCCAACCCCACCGAGGAGCGGACCTGGAGCTGCTCGCCTTCCCGCAGCAGGATCATCACCGCGTCCACCGACTCGGTGGTCTCCTGCAGCACCTGGATCAGTCGCGGGAGGAAGGTGTCCAGGTCGCCGGTGCCCAGCGCGGCGGCGGAGATCCGATCCAGCGCCTGCAGGGTCCGCTCCCGCGCCGCGGCGAAGCGGGAGACCGACACCCCCACCGCCGCATCGATCGCCTGGTTCAGCCTGCGCACCTGCGCCACCGGGATCGACTGGCCCTGCTCCTCTTCCCACAGCTCCAGGATCGTCCGGCGCAGCCGTCCGAACTCCTTGGCCACGGTGTTCAGATCGAAGCCGGCGTCCAGCCGGGCCAGGGCGTGGGATTCGGGGAAGGGCTGCAGCGCGGCGCCGTCCGGCGCCTCCTCATCCGAACGGATCAGGGCGGCGATCCGCCCCAGCAGCTGGGGGAGATGGTCCCGTAGCACCGGCTCGGACAGCTCCCGGGCCGGCAGGGTCTTGCGGACCTCCACCTCCCAGCGGACCAGGATCTCCTCCATCCGATCCTGGATCAGGTCGGCAAGCGGGTTGCTCTGCTCAGGGTGCTGGCCGGTCTCCTCCACCCGCAGAGGATGGGGATGGGCGTGGCCAGACGCCTGAGGCACCCTCGGAGGGCAGGCAGGCGTTCAAACTTGAAAACACACTTGACCCACGAGACCTCTTGAACTACTAGGGCCGGCTTCGCCGGGAAAACAGGTTATTTCCGCGCGGTCCGGGGGCATCTTCAAAATGGGTCTCGATCTTCAGCGGCGCTCTGCCGCACGGTGGGCGTGTGCCCTCTCCTTGCTGCTGGCTGTCCTCTCCGGCTGCGACACCTCCGGGGACTGTGAACCGGGAACCCTGGACTGCCCCTGCCTGGAGGAGGGCACCTGCGGCGAGGCCAAGGGAGATCGGCTCCTGTGCGAAGCGGGGGTGTGTCGCGCGCCCTCCTGCGCTCCCGGCACCGAGGGCTGCCCCTGTCTCTCCGGCGCCTGCAACACCGGGTCCCTGGTCTGCCACGCCGACGTCTGCGTCAAGGCCAACTGCACCCCCGGCCAGGCCGGCTGTCCCTGCGGCGCCGAGGGGAGCTGCTCGTTTGGTGAGTGCCGCGAGGGCTTCTGCGTGGCCGGGGAGGCCACCGATCCTCCGGCGGCGCCGTCCTGCTACACCCCCTGCCAGAGCGGGCTGAACGCCGGTGGGACCTACACCGCCTGCCCCGACGACGGGCTGATGCCCCGGTGTCTGGATGGCAAGGGCTGCACCGACGGCTCCTGCGTGGAGCCCGGCGCCGCCGCCCCCACCTGCGAGAAGGAGATCGACTGCCCGGACTTCCAGACCTGCATCCAGGGCAAGTGCTACTCCAACTGCGACTCCAACGATGACTGCATGGGCGGCCGCGAGTGCTTCCGCCACGTGTGCCGCGCCCCCTGCCGCGCCTCGCTGGACAGCTGTCCGACCCAGACCGCCTGCGTGACCCAGAACGGGGACACCGGCTTCTGCATGCCGATCCGCGCCCTGAGCACCCCCAGCGCCTCGGTCACCCCCGCGGAGGGCACCTTCCAGCTCTCCGGCGAGCGGCTGGCCTTCTCCAGCGCCCAGCTCTCCGGTTCGGTGCTCCTCACCAACCGCGCGCCGATCGCTTTGGAGTTCAAGGTCCGCAAGCTGGACCACACCGAGAGCACCGGCCAGGGACCGGTGCGGATCACCGACAACCCGCTGGCCTGGGTCTCGATCGGCACCACCAGCATCGAGAGGGTGGCGGAGTTCACGGTGCTGGTGGAGGGCAACGGGGGCACCGCCGAGCTGTCCTTTGGGACCGCCGCCAACCCGGACCTGGCCCACTGGGAGGGCAGGGTGGAGGTGGAGACCCCGACCCTGGGCAAGCGGGTGGTCCACCTGAGCTACGTGAGCCGTCCGGAGGGTCGGTGGGCGGGGAAGATGTACTCGTTCGCCAGCTTCGGGGACGCGCACCTCGCGGAGTGGACCGCCCAGCGCGATGACGCCACCGCGCTGGCCCGGGTGGGGAACGCCTTCATCCAGCGCTGGGGCGCGCTGCGCCAGGGCCGGCTGTCCCACGATGAGCTGCAGGCGGTCCTCGCCTCCACCCTCAGCGAGTCCTGGAAGTGGGACCCGGTGCGGGAGGGCTGCGTGGGCGCCGCGGCCTGCTACCCGTACTCCAGCGCGTCGGGATTCGGGACCTACTCCGATTCGCTGGAGTCCTATCCCATCCCCACCGCCTCCTCCGAGCTGCCGATCGCCTTCAACCTCCAGGCGGATCCCGCCGATCCGCTCCGGCTGGTGGGGAAGATCGTCACCGAGGGCGCGCTGCAGTACGCGGGGGATCCGGCGCTCTCCCTCTCCTTTGCCGCCGACCCCTCGGCCTGCAAGGCGGGGGTGACCAGCGCCTGCTTCGCGCCGCTGGGCAGCCTCTCCGCCACCGTCCAGGTCGGCGGCCGCTACGTCACCACCAAGGGTGATACCGCCTGTTCCCGGGCGGCCAACGGCACCTTTGCCCAGGTGGCGATCCCCTGGCTGATCCCCGGCTTCCACGAGGGCACCTCGCTGGAGTCCTCCACCGGGCTGCGCTACCGCTACGAGTGCCGCGATCAGCTGCTGCCCCTGGGCAGCGGCACCGAGGTCAAGCCGCTGAACCTCAGCTTCGCGCAGTCCAACCCGATCCCGGACGGACGGCCCCGGGTGCGGCGGCTGGAGCTGGTGGACGGAGGGCTGATCAACCAGGAGTCGATGGTGATCATCTTCCGGGAGCGCTTCACCGAGTCCTTCCTGGGGGTCACCGACACCCAGGGCTTCTCCGCCTACGGGGTGATGGTGCTCAAGCGGCAGCCGGCGGAGCTGGACGCCGCCGCCTACGTGGGGAGCACGGTCACCGACACCCGCACCCCGCCGGCGGGGGTGCTGAACACCTCCTGCAGCGCGGACGTGGTCACCCGGGTGCTGGGCAGCTTTGGCACCCTGGCTCCGGGCAGCGCCGAGGCCCTGGCAGTGGGCGTGCTGGACGGGCTGGCTCCCGGCTCGGCTCCCATCCCCCTGGACTCCAGCAGCCCGGTCCGGGTCCATTACCTGTGCCACGAGACCGGGCTGTTCGACGGCGGCCGGGAGGACACCACCGCCCTGAACACCAAGGAGCCCTGTCCCGCGGGCAGCGGGGTGACCTGGTTCACCGCCAGCACCACCCTCACCCGGGATGCGATCGCGCAGCTGGCCTGCCAGCAGGGCTTCGACAAGGACGCCGGCCAGAAGGGCACTTGTCAGGCGACCCTGGACTCCTGGAAGGCCAACGGGGCCTACGGGCTGCGCCTGGATCCGATCTGGCGCTGCACCGATCCGAACCGGGTCTACTGCGACGACAACCGGCTGGACCTGCGAAACGGAAAGCAGTTCTTCCTCAAGGACGCCACCACCGCGGTCTACGTGCCGCTGCTGACCGCGATCGACAGCGCGTTCCGGTACAAGACCCAGTTCCAGGGACGGGATGGCACCTCGGTGGGCTTTGCCCCGGAGATCTGCGTGCCCAACTCCAACGCCATCCCCTACTGCTACGATCCGGCGGCGATCGAGGAGGCCAAGCGCCGCACCGACTGCGCCCTGGAGCTGTTCTCCCGGTATTCGGCCAACCTCTCCGCGGACACCCGGGGCCGGCTCAAGGCCTTCCTGACCACCGACTTCGGCTACGCGCAGGAGAACACCCCCAATGGGGTGGTGGTGAAGGATGGCTTCGAGCGGCTCAACGCGGAGCTGCTGATCATGCAGGGAGATGAGGCCTACACCCAGGCCTTCGCATCCCGGTTCGATCTGGCCGGCTCCCGGATGGTGTCCTTCCAGGGCACCCTGTTCGAGGCGGGGGGAATCAACCTGGCCGGCGGCGCCGGCAACGAGATGTACAACCTGTACCAGGCCACCCAGTACTACCAGCTGGTCCTGGACCGCTTCTATTCGCTCAGCCCCTTCGTCTGGCAGTCGGTGCAGGGGACCTCGGATCGGAACTTCATCACCAAGGAGACGGTGGTCAGCTACTTCGACCGGCTGATCCGCGCCTCCACCCAGAAGGCCCGCGCCTGGAGCGAGGTCTCCAAGCGCTACCAGAGCTTCAACCGGCCGGACCTGGCGCGGCACGTGGTGCAGCGCGCCTACTCGGCGGCGTACCTGGAGTCGATCGTGCTGTCCCGGATGATCCTGCGGGTGGTCTCGGTGGCGGATCCCGCCGACCGGGCCTTCATCACCAGCCGGGCCGAGCTGGCCACCCTCGGCTACAAGGCCGCGCTGCTGGACATGCGCGAGGTGTACGCCAGCATCCAGGACCAGCGGACCTTCTTCGGCGACGCCCCGGACTTCATCCCCTTCCCGGCCCTGGAGCCGGGGGACGTGAACGCCTTTGCCAAGCTGCTCAACGCGGCCAAGCAGAGCGCCTCGGTGGCGGGCACCAAGGAGGAGGTGGCGCTGGCCTCCAACCGGTCCTTCGACACCGACGCCGCCCAGTTCCAGTCGGAGCTGATCCGGATCCGCAACAACTACGAGAACCAGCTCTCGGATCTGTGCGGGAACTTCGCCGGAGACGACGGGCGGATCTACCCGGCGATCCGCACCTACGGGTACCTCGACGAACGCACCCGCTTGATGGGCGACCCGTGCGGGCTGGTGGGCAACGGCCGGGTCCACGACGCGATGGCGGCGGTGGAGATCACCGGGCTGGAGCTGAAGACGATCAGCCAGCGGATCGACAACGTGCTCGAGGAGATGTCGATCGAGGCCAAGCGGGTCGGAGTGCAGTGCCAGCTGAACTTCGATCTCGCCCAGTACAAGTACGAGATCGCCGGTCAGGTCAACACCCTGCAGTCGATCATCCGGGGGGCGCGAGTTACCCAGAGCGTGATCGAGCGGGGGGTGAAGCATGCGGAGGCGCTGGCCGAGGTCGGCAGTTGCGAGCCGATGGAGTGCCCGAGCGCCGCGGTGGGGTTGGGGGCGATCCTGGCCGCCTATACCGGGTCGGAGGTGGTGCTGATCGGGATTGACGCGGCGATCGTCGGCGCGGAGGCGGCGATCGACACCCTCCAGCAGAACGCCGGGCGGTGGGAGATCCAGCACCAGTGCCAGGTGTTCTTCACCGACGCCCGGGCCACGATCGACCGGCTGGCGCTGGAGATCAAGGTCCTGGAGCTGGAGGCGCTGAAGACCGACTACCGGCTGCGGCTGGACCTGGCGCAGATCCAGAAGCTGCGCAACGACGCCACCCGTCTGCTGGCGGAGAAGGAGGAGATCGAGGCGCAGACCATCAACGTGGAGGCGGCGCGCAGCGATCCCAACGTCCGGATCTACAAGAACGACGCGGTGATCCTCTCCGACCAGACCTTTGGCCGGGCGCTGCAGGACGCGTATCGGGCCACCAAGGTGTTCGAGTACTACACCAGCCAGAGCTACGCGAAGCTGGGCGAGCTGTTCCTGATCCGGATGGTCTCCCACGGTGACTACAACCTGGAGACCTACCTGATCGAACTGGAGAGCGCGTACCGCGAGTTCCAGCAGGGCTACGGCAACCCCGACACCCGGGTGGAGGTGATCTCCCTGCGGGACGACGTGCTGGCCATCCCCCGGATGGACGCCACCGGCCGCAGCCTCAGCCAGGCCGAGCGCACCGCGCTGTTCCGCGAGCGGCTGGGCGACTCCGACTTCATCGACCAGCGTGGCTACGTCACCATGCCCTTCACCACCACCCTGGCCCGGCTCTCACCGCTGACCCGGAACCACAAGGTGCTGGCGATGGAGGCGGAGCTGATCGGCACCGACGTGGGCGACACCATCGCCCGGCTCTACGTCCGCCAGCGCGGCACCGGGACGGTGCACTCGGTCACCGGGGAGAAGAACTACTACCGGTTCCCGGAGCGGACCGCGGTGCTCAACCCCTTCGTCAACGGGGTGCGGGTCTACACCCCGGAGCTGTATCGCAGCGAGCGGCTGCGCGACCGGCCCTTCGTCAACACCCACTGGGAACTGGTCATCAATCAGAAGGACGAACAGGCGAACAAGGACATCAAGCTCCAGTCGCTCACCGACGTCCGCCTCTACGTCTACTACTCCGACTTCACGCGGCTGTAGCGAAAGCCTCCATGCGAACTCTCTGTGTTGTGCTGTTGCTGTCCTCGACGGCCGCGGTGATCAGCGGCTGTCCGCCCGCGACCAACGTCCCCGACGCCGGCTGTCCCGCCGGAGACCTGGGCTGCGCCTGCGGCCAGGCCTCCCACTGCTCGGGGGATCTGGTCTGCAGCCAGGGGATCTGCCAGCCCTGCACGGCGGATATTCCGGCCTGCGCGCCCTCCTGTTCGGCCGGGGCGGAGAACTGCGTCTGCGGCCCGGGCTCCACCTGTGGCGCGGGGTTGGCATGCCAGGGCGGGACCTGTGTCCGGGAGTCCACCTGCACTCCTGGCGCCCAGGGCTGTCTGTGCGGCGAGGGGAACACCTGTGATGCGTCGCTGGCCTGCGTGGACGGGAGCTGTCAGCCCTGCACCGCGGAGACCTGTCCTCTCACCGCCTGTGATGGCGGGGCCTGCCAGTCCCCGGTCACCTGCTCGAACCTGCCCACCCCGTGCGTGGCCGGTCAGACCTGCATCGAGGCCACCTCCACCGCGGACGCCTACTGCGCCACCCAGAGCTGTCCGGCCTGCACCGGGACCGGGGTGGTGGAGGGCCCGGGGATCAAGCTCTCCAGCGGCAGCTGCATCTGCCCGACCCAGCCGGGGTACTTCTTCTCCGAGAGCGGCAGCCGGACCGCGGTGCCCTGCGACGCGGATGGGGACGGCTGGGTGCGCAGCGCCGCGCGCTTCTACCTCAACCACGCGGATCCCACCCTGCGGGAGAACGCCCGCTGCGAGCTGCGGGTGGTGAACCAGTTCGTGCTCCACAACGACCTGGGGGAGACCGTCGAGGCCGCCCTCGGGGTGCCGCTGCCGCTCTACGAGTCGGTCCGCAACGACGACGCCTTTGTCCTCCAGGACGCCACCGGCACCCCCCAGCTGCCGCGGTACGGGACAGTCCGGGCGCTGCACACCGCGGAGCTGAACAGCCTCACCAAGGCCTGTGTCGGTGAGCGCGCCGACCACAACGACAACCGGGTCAGCGATATCGCCGAGTGGGGACGGCCTCCGGATCAGCAGTCGCCGCTGGGGAGCTCCTCCGACCTGGAGGGAGAGATGCGCGGCTACTTCGAGGTCTACACCCGCTACAGCTATTTTCTGGAGCTGCACCGCGGTTGGTACACCCCCGGCGAGGGGGGCAACCCGGGCAGCTACCACATCCAGGAGAAGGACCGGACCCTGCCCACCGGCACCAACTTCCCGCTTCGCTACGGCTTCGAACCCCAGGAGTCCACCGAGGCCCCGGTCCGCACCAGCAACTACTGGCAGGACTGCCGGCGGGCGCGCGACAGCTGGTACTCGGTGGAGAAGCCGCCGGTGGGGATGGACTTCGCTTCGTTGAGCGGACCCAACCCGATCTGGAAGGGGATGACCCACCACAGCCAGTTCAAGTGCGTGCAGGTGGTGGATGAAGTCCGGTTCGGGACCACCGACCGTGAACTCAACCGCCACCTGCAGGCGGTCAAGACCCTGAAGGCGCCGACCGACACCACCCCCCAGGCGGGATGTGAGGGTCAGACCAACTGCGTCTGCCGGGCGTCGGAGGACAAGTGCAACGCAGGGTTGAGCTGTGAGAACTCCGCGTTCACCCCCGCGGGAGTCTGTCGGGTGCCCAGCAAGGACCACCTGCGCGCGACGATCAACCTCTGCGGCCTGGACGCGGCGGAGGGCACGGTGATTCCTGGCCACGGGGCCAATCCCGCGGACCCTTCCTTCAGCTGCGAGGTGTCCCTTCCCTCCGCGGAGCACGAGGGAGCGGTGGTGTGGGCCGCGGTCCGGCTGACCGAGAGCTCGCAGTATGCGCGGGGCTGCATCCTGCAATGCGCCGGTCATCCGTTCATCTGCCCCGGCGGGACCTCCAACTCCTGCCAGTCGATCTGCGGCGACTTCATGGCCAACGAGCCGTCCCTGCTGGGCGGTGGCGCCCAGGACCTGAGCCTGGTGGGGGAAGTCCCTGTCCTCCCGCGCACCCCCAAGCCGATGTCCGGTGGGCGCTTCCAGATCCTTCCCCGGTAGCGCCCCTCTCTCTCTCTTTCGAATTTCCGGCTTCAAGGAGCAACGCATGAACAGCAATGCCAATCAGTGGCTCACCCTCGAAGAGGCAGCCTCCGCGCTGAAGGTCCCGCCGCCTACCGTGCAGCAGCTGGTGGACGGTGGGGCGCTGGGCGCCGTCACCCTCGGGGACCAGGTGCGGATCCCCGCAGTCTCGTTGCAGCGCTACGCGGCCAGCGCGGAGCGGGCCGCCCTGGGCCGCCGGTTCCGGTCCAGCAAGTCACTGATCGCGGCCAGCGCGGTGGGGGTCCTGCTGGCGGCGGCGGGGGTGTTCGCTGCCTCCGCTCCCAACCCGGGGGAGATCGTCCCCCGCCAGATTCCCTATCGGGGGGTGCTGAACCAGGACGGGGCGCCGGTGACCAACACCTCGGTCCCGATGGAGTTCCGGCTGTATTACACCGAGGAGGGTGGGGCGTCGGTCTGGAGTGAGACCCAGAACGTGTCGGTGATGGACGGGGAGTTCCACGTGGCCCTGGGGGATGTCACTCCGATCCCCGCCGCCCTGTTCGCCCAGCCTTCGCTGTTCCTGGGGGTGCAGGTCTCTGGCGTGGACTTGCTCGGACGTCAGCAGCTGCTCTCGGTCCCCTACGCCCAGCAGGCGATGTGGTCCTCCCGCTCCAACCTGGCGGACAATGCGACCCGGGCCACCTCCGCGGCGTCGGTGGACTCGCTGCCCGCCGGAGCGGTGATGTTCTTCAACAAGCCCGCCTGTCCGGCGGGCTGGACCGAGGTCCCCTCGGCCCGCGGCCGGACCCTGGTGGGACTGCACCCGGGCGGAGGTCTGGCCGCTGTGGTCGGCACCCCATTTGGCAACGGCGAGAACCGCGTCCACGCCCACGGGATGACTCACAACCACAGCGTGGGGATCACCTCCCAGAATGCGTTCTCGCATTATTGGGACCGGAAGGGACAGCTCAGCAGCGGCTACGAGGGCACCGGCTACTTCGTGATGGACACCATGTCCGACGAGGTAATCGGTGAGCAGCATGACCACTACATTTCGGGGTCCACCGGCAGCTACACCGGCAACACCGCGGCGACCAACGACCAGCTGGCCTACATCCAGCTGCTGGTCTGCCAGAAGACCTAGGCCCGCGCTCCCATGCTCCATCGCTCCGGATTGCTCTGTGTTGTCGCACTGACCCTGGCCACCGTGGCCGCCGCCTCGGGGGAACCTGCCCCCGGCGCGCTGTCCGCGAACACGGTGCGGCTGCCGGATGGACCCGGCTCGGTGCGTGGGCTCTCCGACGACGTGGGGGTGGACGGGTTCTCCGCCCAGGTCCGTTACGACGTGCCGCTGGAGCTGCCGGCGGGACGGGCGGGGATGAAGCCTTCGCTGGCGTTGAGCTACTCCGGCGATCTGGGCAACGGGCCCCTGGGGGTGGGGTGGACGCTGTCGCTTCCGGCGATCCGCCGCAGCACCCGGCAGGGGCCGCCGTCCTTCACCGCCTCCGACGAGCTGGAGCTGGTGGGGATCGGCGGGGGCGGAAGGCTGATCCCGGTGCCGGATGGTTCGCTCCGGCTGGAGCGGCAACCGTACGCGGTGAAGGTGGACCGGCAGGGGGAGGGCTTCGTGGTCCTCGCGCCGGGTGGGGTGCGCTACCTGCTGGGCGCGACCGCCGCCTCCCGTCAGGGGGAGGGGAGCCAGGTCACCGCCTGGATGCTGGAGCGGGTGGTGCATCCCACCGGTGAGCAGATCGCCTTCCAGTATCTGCAGGATTCGGGAGAGGTGTACCTGGCGGGGGCCAGCTGGGGCCCGGCGGACTGCTACCGGTTGACGCTGGGCTACGAGCTGCGCCCGGACCAGGTGATCAGCTTCCGCGCCGGGATGCGGGTGAAGACCGCCCAGCGGCTGAAGACCGCGCGGGTGGTGTCGTTCGGGGAGACGCTGCGCGAGTACCAGCTGGCCTACGACGACTCGCTGCCGCTGAGCCGGCTGGCCTCGGTGCGGATGGTGGGGCGGGGTGGAGAAGGAGAGCTGCCGCCGCTGACCTTCCGCTACGCGCCGCTGCAGGAGGCGACTGCCCAGCAGCTGCAGGGGCTGGAGGGCTGGGCGCTCAACGAGCTGGGAGTGAGCCTGGCGGACGTGGACGGGGACGGGATCACCGACCTGTTGCGGCTGGATCCGGTGGAGGGACACTCCTGGCGCAAGGGGTGGGGCGAGCACTTCGGCGCCCCGGTGGAGCTGGCGGGGCCTGCGTCCGCCAGTCTCAGCACCTCCCGGCTGATGGACCTTGACGGGGACGCGCGGCCGGAGCTGGTCCTGGAGTACGGCGACGCCTGGCAGCCGTACGGGCTGACCGCGGGCGGCTGGGTCCACCGGGGCGAGTGGGCGGGCACCGCGGGGCTGGGGCTGATGGACGCCAACCTGTTCTTCGCGGACCTCAACGGCGATGGGCGGGTGGACGTGATCCGCAACGCCACCGACTCGCTGCAGGTGAAGTGGAACCTGCCTGCGGGGCTGGGGCCCTGGGAGGTCCATCCCGGGCTGGGAAGTTCGGCGGTGATGCTGGGCGGCAACCTTCGGCTGCAGGAGGTCAACGGCGACGGCTTGGCGGATGTGATCGAGGTCACTCCCGACTTCGTGCAGTTGTTCCTGGGCCGGGGGGACGGGACCTTCTCCGCGGAAGGGGTGCACTTCTATCCGTGGCCAGAGGCGGTCTCCGACCTCTCCAACCTGCGCTTTGGGGATCTGAACCGTGACGGGCTGATGGATCTGGTGCGGCTGCTGGGCGGGGCGGTGGCCTGGTACCCGGGCGTGGCGCAGGGCGGCTTCTCCGCCTCCGGACGGATCTTCGAGCAGCCCTCGGAGGACTTCACCGCGGCGGTGGTGGCGCTGGCGGATGTGAACGGCAACGGCAGCGAGGACCTGGTGTGGAGCAACACCGGCTCCACCTGGCGGCTGGATCTGGCCGGGGCGACCAGCGCCGGGATGCTGGTGGGGTTGGACAACGGGCTGGGGAAGACGCTGCGGGTCGCCTACGACGCCAGCGCGGTGCTCAGCGCCGCGGCGGAGGGCGCGGGCCGCCCGTGGACCCAGCGGCTGCCGGTGTCGATCCCGGTGCCCACCTGGGTGGAGGTCTCGCCGGGCGCAGGGGCGCCGGTGCGCAAGGTGCGCCACGCGCCGCGGGACGGCTTCTGGGATCCGGAGGAGCGGAAGTTCGCCGGCTTCCTGTTCTCCACCACCACCACCGTGGGAGACGACCCCGAAAGCACCCTGGTGGAGGAGACCCGCTATCACCCCGGGCTGGGCGAGGACCGGGCGCTGCGCGGACTGGTGCAGGAGGCCAGCAAGCGGACCGGGGCCGGAGTGCTGTTCACCACCGAGTACACCCAGTGGGAGGCGCGGGCGGTGCAGGGCATGCCGGACACCGCGCTGCTGCGGATGCCGGCGCGGCTGGAGACCCGGACCCTCCATTCGGAGGGCGTGTCCCCGGCGCTGGAGACGCTGCATCGGTGGAGCTACGACCCGCGGGTCCGTCCCACCACCGACTGGCTGTTCGGGCGGCTGGACGTGGAGGGCGATGAGAGCGTGGTGGACCGGGTCTACGCCAGCGACGAGGCGAGCTGGATCCACGACGCGATCTGCGAGGAGCGGGTCTACGCCGCGGAGCAGCAGCCCGGCGGGACCGGGGTGGTTCTGCAGCGCGCCGCGGTGGCCACCTCGCAGACCCGGAATTTCTACGGGGACGCGAACGGGATCCTGGAGTGGACCGATCCGGCCCTCTGTCAGGTGGGGCGGGGGCTGTCGCGCAGGCAGCAGGGCTGGCTGGATTCAGAGTCAGGCTCGCGCTGGATCACCCTTGGCGAGACCCGGTACGACGCCTGGGACAACGTGGTGGCCACCTTCGAGGACGGGGTGTGGCGGAGCCTCCAGTACGACGCCGACGCGCTGTTTCCGATCAGCGAGAGCATCCAGCCCAACGCCGAACGCACCGTGACCTGGACGGTGACCGAGTGGGACCGGGTCCTGGGAGCGCAGAAGCGGGTGACCGACCCCAACGGGGTCACGGTGGCCATGGAGTACGACCCCCTGGGCCGTCCGCTTGCCACCGGCCTGGACGGGCAGCCCGCGCACCTGCGCTATCGGTACGACTGGACCGCCCCGCGGCCCCAGACCTGGACCTACCTCTTCGACGGGGACTCCTCGGAGCTGGCAGGGTCCTGGACCGGAAGCTGGGAAGCGAACGGCAAGTGGCGCGAGTCGGTGAAGGTCAGCAATGGAGAGGGAGAGGCGCTCTACACCGCCATCCGCCTCGAGGAAGACCGTTGGATCATCAGCGGGTGGCGCGACTACGACGGCCGCGGTGAGCTGAAGCAACTGAGCGATGGCTTCTATGCGCCCGGGTTGCCGACCGCGGTTCCGGAGGGCGTGGCGCGACAGACCTTCACCCACGATGCGCTGGGGCGCTTGACCCGGCAGACCCTGCCCACGATGGCGGCCCGGACGGTGGACTACCGCGCCTTCGGTGCCAGCACGCTGACCGAGGGACTGGCTCCAGTCAGCACCTCGCTGGATGGGGTGGGCCGGATCCTGCGGACCGAGCGGACGGTGGCGGGCGCCCTGGAGTCGGTGAGCGCCACCTACGACGCCCAGGGGCGGCTGCGGTCGATGCGTCTGAACGACGGCGCCGCCGAGCACGCGTTCCGCTACGACACCCTGGGGCGTCTGGTCGGCGCCACCGACCCGGACATTGGCGCCCGCTCGCTGGAATACAACGACGCCGGGTGGGTGCTCAAACACACCAATGGCGCGGGGCAGAGCCGCACCTTCGCCTACGACGACGGCGGGCGGCTGGTGTCCACCGGGGGGGATGGCGCGGAGTACCGGTACCACTACGACGCCCCCAAACCGGGGACCGCCGGGGAGAACCTGGTCGGGCGGCTGGCCTGGGTGGAGGAGCCTCGCGGCGAGGTGCAGCTGTCCTACGACGCGTTCGGGCGCACGGTGCGGCACGCGCGCTGGGTCGAGGGGCGCTCGGCGGAGGAGCTGATGGAGTTCGGACTCTCCGGACTCCAGACCCGGGGTTCGGTGGACGGGCTGGTCCTCACCCCCAGCTACGACCGCGCCGGGCGCTCGATCGCCCTGGGCAACTACTGGCAGGCGGTGGAGCTGGATGCCACCGGCAGGGTGCTGGCGGAGGCGTATGGCAATGGCGTCACCCAGCGCTACACCCGCGATGAGCTGGGCATGCCCAAGGAGATCGGGGTGGCTCGCCCCAGCGGCCTGCCGCTCTATGGGGTGAGGGTGGGGCGCACTGCCTGGGGTTCCCCCCGCTGGGTGGAGGACACCGACGGGGTGGGCCTGGACCACTCGGCGACCTTTGCCTACGACGACGCGGGCAGGTTGGCGGACGTGGTGCTGGGCGCGGCGAAGCTTGGCGCCGGTCCGGCCACCGGCGCCGACTCGTTCGCGGTGGGGCCCCAGTCCTTCCACTTCACCTACGCGTACGACGCGCTGCAGAACATGACCTCGCGCACCGCCGCGGGTCCCAAGGTCCTGGACCTGTATGCCGGAAGCTACCGCTACGGGGAGCGAGGCCTCGGGCCCCGGCAGCTGTCCTCGGTGGCCACCGCCGGCGGTGAGGTCTCACTGGGCTACGACGCCGCGGGTCGGGTGGTCACCCAGGATGGGCGGACGCACACCTACAACGGGCTGGATCAGCTGGTGAGGGTGAGCGTGCCGGCGCGGGGAGCCACCCCCGCCCAGACGGTGACCCACGCCTATGGCTACGACGGGCTGCGCACGGTCACCGAGGGAGATGGCGCCACCCAGTACTGGCTGACCCCGAATCTGGTGGAGCGGGAGGGGAAGCGCGAGTGGTACCTGCGCCGCGACGATCGCACCCTGGTCCGGTTGACCCTCAACGGGAACGAGCAACTGGCCGCAGCAGCGGGAAGCTCCCGCTCGGGCGGTGGGCTCAGCGCGGGCTTGAGCGCCGGGGTCCGACTGGCCTCCTCCGGAGTGCTGGCGGGGTTGATGGGACTGGCGCTGTTGCTGGGGGCAGCGGCGGCGGCGCGGGCCCGCTCCGGAGCCCGCTGGCAACGGTTGCACGTCGGAGTCCTCCTGGCGGCGATGCTGGGGCTCTCCTGTCGGGGCGGGGAGAACCCGGACCTGGGGGAGACGGCCAAGGCCCTGCGCTGGGCGATTGCGGGGGTGGTGTACTTCCACGGAGGCATCGCGGCCGGTCCGGTGGTGATGACCCGCGAGGACGGCACCGTCTACGAGGAGCGCCGGTACGAACCGTTCGGGGTCCCGATTGACGCGTTCCGTGAAGCGTCGAACGGGGCGGCCGAGGTGGGGGAGATCAACCACCGCGCCGAGCCGCTCAACGTGCTCAACAAGGAGACCGACGCCACCAGTGGCTACAGCTACCACGGCTCCCGGTGGCTCTCTCCGCACACCGCCAACTGGCTGACGCCGGATCCCCCGGTGAAGGGACCGGATCCGAAGTTCCTGGACGACCCCTGGGGGCTGCACCCGTACCAGTTCGTGAAGCAGAACCCGGTCGCCTACTGGGATCCGGACGGGAACGAGGAGAAGCCGTCTGGCTGGCAGAAGCTGGGCGCGTTTGCCTGGGGCGCGGCCAAGGGCGTGGCGGTGGGGGTGGGGACCGCGGTGGTGATCGGCGCGATCTCCGCGGTGGCCGCTCCGCTGGCGGTGGTGGTGGTGGTGGGGATGACCGCCTATGGCGCCTACGGGCTGGTCAACGGCGGCGCCGAGGCGCTGGCGGACACCGGGAAGCGGCTGATCAACGGCGAGGGGACGCTCGAGGACTTCGACACCGCCGGACAGTTCCTGGGAGGGCTGGCCTCGGGCCGGATGGCCAAGGCCGGCTTCCAGAAGGGGCAGTCGATGGGGGCCAAGGCCAGGCCCCAGAAGACACCCGCGCCTGCGCCCAAGAGCCAGTGCAGTCCCACCTCCTGCCCCTGCTCGTTCGTGGCTGCCACCCTGGTGGACACCGAGGCCGGGCTGGTGCCGATTGATGCGGTGGCGCTGGGGGAGCGGATTGGCCCCGAGTCGCAGGAGTGCGCGGAGATGGACCTGGCCGGGTGGATCGAGGTCCACCTGGAGACGGAGGTCACCGACGCCGGCCAACCGGACCTGATCCAGCTGCAGCTGCTGCGGCCGTTCTCCTGGCTGCTGCAGCATCCGGCCCGGGCCGGCGAGCGGATGGCGATCCACCTGGAGGAGTTCAAGCTCCAGGGCGAGGCGGACGTGACCTACGTGGGGCCGGCGCCGGAGCTGAAGCCGGGCCGCCGGTGTCCGGTGATCGGCCGGCTGCAGCACAGCAGCCGGGAGCTGATCTCCCTGACCCTGGAGGGGGAGGGGCAGCCGCTGCAGGTCACCAAGGAGCACCCGGTCTACTCGGCCGAGCGCGACGACTGGGTGAAGGCGGCCAACCTGCGCCCGGGAGAGGTGCTGCGGACCCGGTCCGGCACCGCGTCAGTCCGGGAGGTCCTCCTCTCCGCCCAGCCCAGGACCGAGGTCTTCGATCTCCAGGTGGCGGGGACCAGCAGCTACTTCGTGTCGGACGCGAAGGTGCTGGCGCATAACTGCCCGGATGGGGGAAACGTTGGTTCGGTTCCGAAGTCGCCAAGGGGCAAGGGAAGTGTCGCGCCGGCGGACAGGGATCCGGTGCGCAAGTTCACCCCCGCTGAGAAGAAGCTGAAACTTGCTGAGCAAAACGGGAAATGCCCGGGCTGCGATTTGAAGATCAAGCCGGCTTCAAACGGGAAGGGTCACCACGTGAAGCGCCATGCGGATGGAGGGCCGACGTCTCAAGACAATCACGTAGTGGTCTGCCACGACTGCCACCTGAAAATTCATGGGCCTGATTGATATGTCAAATCTTGATCGCGACGCAGCTCGTGAACTCATCGAACGCAATATTCGGCAGTTCGGCTATCACGTTTACATCGTTGCCGGAGGCCCTTTGCCGAGGGTCGTCTACACCATCGGTCTTTCCGACCGAATTGGCGCGGAACTCCTTCTCGCCGGAGGGGTCTTCTACACGGCAGACGATGCCCGACGAATCATCGAGCGGGTTCAACATCAACTCCATGCCGGCGGGCGTCCTTCGAAAGTCGACGTCGATGGCCTCGGTGCCTTCACCCTCCAGGCGGTCCATGGATCGTGGCGTGACGGGCTGCTGCTCGGAGCAGTTGACTACTACCGGGGGCGGACGGTGGAAGTTCTTCAAATCACGCCTGACGAAAAGCATGTCACGAGCGACGTGCCAAACGCAGCGAGGGAGTGGAATCCTCAGGTGGAGCCTGTCTGGCAATGGCTGAAGGCCGCTTGGCCATTTGCGGTTCCGTCCACCGCCACTGCGACGACGAATCTCGAGGCGCTTCAGGGACGTCGCGTTACAGAAGTTGTGCGGTGGGGGGAGGACGAGTGGGAAATGTTCTCTGGAGCGGGACCGGACGTTCCCGAGGACGCGGTGCGGGTGGTCCCGCTTGGCTCGCTTCTCGCCGCGGATTCGTCGCTGCTGCCGGTCCTCGATCTGGAGGTTGGACGCGGGCTCTGGCGCGACGAGCGAGACGGGCCCTGGAACCGCTGGGAACGGAAGGGGACGGGCGGTGTGGATTGAGACTCCTCTGGGGCTCAAGGAGTCCGCCATTTCCGTCAGCTCCGACGACCCGTCCCACTCGAAGTTCTGGGCGAGTGCCTTGAAGGAGGTGAAGGAAGTGACCCACGCTGGGGTCTGGGCGGTCAGTCCGCACACCGCTGCGAGGAGTCTCCTCAAGAAGCACCGGTACACCGAGGGCGCGCAGCGTTTCGCCGCGAGCGGAGGCAAGTTGCTTCCCCTGGCTGGGTGGAACCGCCTCGAGATCGATCACGGCCCGAGGGGCTGAGCGGCCGCCAAGCCGCACCCGGATGCCGGGGGACTCAAGGTGGCCTTGAGGGTGGCGTGAGACTCCCTCAACACAACGCAGTGCCCTGGCGGGCACTCCGCTGCGAGAAAGCGCGCCGGATTTCGCAGCGAAGCGCCCTGGGGGGCACTCCGTTGTGTTGGGAGCGGCGAGCAGCGAAGCGCCCCCGCGTCACCGCTCCCTACAGCGGGATCTCCAGCAGCTCATTGTCGCCACCCTCGGTGACCCGGACGGTCAGCCTGGCGGTGCGACCCTCCAGGCCGGTGGTCTCGCCCAGGTCAAACTCCAGACCCTCGGAGGTGGCAGTGGGTTGGTACACGTTTCGCTGCGGCGGAAGGGAGATCACCGCCAGGGCCAGACCGCGTCCCCCGGTCGGCTGCACCAGCACCCGCATCCGGGGGCCGCGGATGGCGATCACCCGGTAGGCCTCGCGCCGGGCCACCTCGCGGTGGGAGCGCTGCGAGGGCCGCGTCCCCGTCGGGGTGGGCGACGGCGCGGCCACCAGAAAAGGGCCGGGGCGGGACTCCAGCTCGCGCTCCAGATCGGCGATCGCCTTCTCGCCTTCGTCCAGGGCCCAGAGCAGCTGGGCGCACTCCAGACAGGCCTCGGCGTGTTGCTGGCACTTGCGCTTCTGCGATGGGGACAGCTCACCCAGCTCGAACTTCCAAAGGTCCGCCTCGGAGAGGTGCGGTTCGGGGGGGGACTCCACCGGGAGGGTCCTCGCGAGGTCTCGCTGACACTCGGGACAGCTCTCCAGGTGGGGGAAGGGGAAGGTCTCCCCGGCCAGCTTGCGCAGCAGGTCGTCACACCCACTGCGGCGGGTAAACCACCAGGCCTCGGCCTGGAACTGCGGGTCCAGCAGTCCCTGCTCGGTGCGCCGGCGCGGGTTGAGCGCGGTCAGGGTGCGGGCCTTGCTGATCAGCTGGCGATCCAGCTGGGCCAGCCGCTGCTCGAACAGCATGTCCAAAGAGGGCGGGGGAATCCCTCCCTGCCTGGCCACTTGCTGCCAGCGCCGCACCGCGATCAGCACGCTCTGGGCGCGGTCCCGGGCGAACAGCGCGTCCAGCGCGGAGGCGGCCCACAGCTCGCGCTCCTCGTCGGTCTCCGCCAGCCCGGCCTCCACCGACTCGTCGGCGGCGCGCCGCAGCTGGACGGTCAGCTCCTCCAGGTCCAGCGACTCCAGATAGCGCTGGACCCCGGCGGGGGAGAGCGCGACCAGCGCCTGCTCCACCAGCCCGGGGTCCACCGGTACCGCCTGGCTGCGGCGGAGGAGGTCCCCACACAGCGGGAGGACCTCCTCCACCTTGCCGCCTGCTTCCGTCCGGCGGGACAGCGTCGCCGCGGCGGTGTGCAGTGACTCCAGACGCTCGCCGCGGTTGATTCCCTGATCGACCGGCTTCATTTCAGGACTCCTCCTCCAACTCCAGCAGGTACAGCTTCAGGTACGCCTGCGCCCGGCTGACCCGCTTGTAGGAATTGGCCACCGAGATGTTCAGCCGGGAGGCCACCTGCTGGTGATCCTCCACGTCCTCGTGGTGGTACAGCTCCCACGCGCCGGCCTCGTTCGGGTGCTCGGACTGCAGCCGCCGGAAGGCCCGCCAGTAGATCTCGGTCGCGCCCTCGCGGTCGTCGCTGCGACGCGAGGCCTCCATCGCCTGCCGGGCCTCGACCCGCTCGGTCTCGGAGAGCTCGTCCTCGCGCGCCGCCGGAACCAGCACCTCGCGCTGCCGGCGGTACCGGTCGATGGCCACGTGCTTGACGATCCGCAGGAAGAAGGTGCGCGGAGAGGCGGCCTTGCCCGGCATCTGCTCCGAGATCCCCCGGAACTGATCCAGCCCCTTCTCCACGAACTTCATCACCGCGTCCTGGAAGATCTCCTCTTCGTCCTCCGAGGCGGTCCGCCCGTAGCTGGACTGGATCCGGCGCACCACGTACAGCGCGGGGCGCTTCCAGGACTCCACCAGCTTGCCCAGGTCGGAGTCGAACCTCCGCCCCGCGGCGCGGTCGGCCACGATCGACGCGAAGAGGATCTCGTCCACCGTCTGCATGTTGTCCCGGGCCAGGGTCCTCTTCGGCTTCGAGGGCGCTGCAGGGTAGCACGTGGCTTCCATAGCCCTGGAAGTGACGCGGCGCCCGGGCCAACCCTGACCGGGTTTTTTCCGCCGGGTGGGCTTTGGGGGGAGGGCTGGGGTATTAAGCCCTTGATGACACGCGCGATTTGCTTCGGGTTGGCAGTGGTGGTGGTGGGCTCGGGTTGCGGCGGGGAGCTCAAGGAGGCCTGCCTGCCTGATCAGGTGGCGACTCCGGTGGCGGCGGTGCCCCACGGGTCGGCGGGGTTCCACGTCTTTGGCCACGCCCACAACGACTACGAGCACGCCCGGCCGCTGGCCGACGCGCTGGACAACAAGTTCTACAGCGTGGAAGCGGACCTGTGGTTCGACGACGGGAAGCTGACCGTCTCCCACCTGGGCTTCGGCTCCAAGGGATCGCTCAAGGATCTGTACCTGGATCCGCTCCAGGCCCGGGTGGACGCCAACGGCGGATCGGTCCACGGGGACGGGGTGCAGTTCACCCTCTGGGCGGACCTCAAGGAGAACAAGGCCGGGTTCAACGAGGCGCTGCACACGCTGCTCAACGGGTACCCGATGCTCACCGCCATCGACGGGAGCGAGGTCTCCGAGGGCGCGGTCACCCTCGCGCTGACCGGAGACCGCACCGCGAAGGGCAACTTCGTCACCGACTTCTCCCAGCGCCGCGCGTTCCGGGACAGCAACGACTACACCCCCGAGGATCCGCCCTCCGACGCCGCCTGGCGCTTCTACGCGCTGGATTGGAAGAAGTACCTGGGCTGGAACGGGGAGGGGACGCTGCCTGCGGACGACGCGGCCCGGCTGGGCTGCATCACCGCGAACGCCCGCGCGGATGGCCGCCGGCTCCGCTTCTACTCCGCCCCGGACAAGGAGGCGGTCTGGAGCACCGGGCTGCAGTACGGGGTGGACTTCATCCACACCGACAAGCTGGCGGACCTCAACGGGTTCTTCGACTCGCGGCAGTAGCGCCCCCCGACCCGCGACGGGCCCAAGTGTCAGCTCCCCCGCGCGTCTTCATTGCTGCCCGGCGCCTCCCTCCCTAGCTTGGCCGGTGGGGCAAGGTGACGAACATCGCTCGCGGAGGATCCGGCGCGCGCCGGCGGGGGCGGACGCCTCCAACCTCACCCGGGGCTACGGGGCGCACGCCGGGCCCCTGACGGGGGTGCGGTACTCCTCTTCTGGCTTCCAGGCCGCCCAGGTCCAGCCCTCGCAGGTGGGGGCCTGGCTGCGCCCTCCGGAGATCGCCTGGCTGGATGTCCCCGCGCCCAGCCCGGACGCGCTGCTGATCCTGCAGCAGCAGCTGGGACTCCACCCCCTGGCGGTGTCCGACGCCGCCCACCCTCCCCAGCGCCCGCACCACGCCGCCTGGCCCCAGTTCGAGCTGCTGGTGATCACCGCCGCCGCGCCGGAGGGCCGGCTGCAGCAGCTCTCCTTGTTCCTGGGCGACCACTGGGTGCTCAGCCTCCGCGAGCTGCCCGAGGACCTGTTCGCGCCGGTGCGTCAGCGTCTGGAGGGGGACATCGGCCCGCTGCGCCGGGGCAGCGCGGCGCTGTTGGTGACCGCGCTGGTGAGCACGGTGATCGACGGCCTGTTCGAGCGGGCCGAGGAGGTCCGGGAGCGGATCGAGGATCTGGAAGAGGAGATCACCGACGACCCCCGGCTCCTCAACCGCCGGCTGCACAGTCTCCGCCGCCAGCTGCTGCAGCTGCGCCGCGCGGTGGAGCCGATGCGGGAGACGGTGCGACGGGCCAGCGAGTGGACCACCCAGCGGTGGGATCCCGACGCCCAGGTGCACCTGCGAGAGGCGGGGGAGGACACCGAACAGCTGTTCGAGCTGCTGGTGGATGCCCAGTCCACCGCCACCGCGCTGACCGATCTCAACCTCTCCAATCAGGGCGGGCAGACCAACTCGGTGCTCACCCTGCTGACGATGGTCTCCACCCTGTTCCTGCCGATGACCTTCCTGGCCAGCCTGTGGGGGATGAACTTCCATCACATGCCCGAGCTGCGGTGGCACTGGGGCTACCCGGTGGCGCTGGGGGTGATCGTCCTCTCGGCGGTGCTTCCCTTCCGCTGGATGCTGCGCCAGCGCTGGTTCCGCACCATGTGGGGGCAGTGGAAGGAGGAGCGTCGCCGCTCCCCCTGAGCCAGCCCCGCTACTTCTTCTTCCGGGTGTTCCCGCCCACCGCCACCGTGATGTTGGGGAGCACGATCAGCTCGGTGCCGAAGCCGTCCGGGGCGTTGTCCTCCAGCAGGAAGGTGGGGGCGATGGCGAAGGCCAGCTCCGGCCGCAGGCTGACCCCGCCCATCTTCAGCTCGTAGCCCAGCGCCACGTTCCCGAAGTGGGCCAGGGTGGTCTGGGCGCTTTGCCCGGCGCCGCGATCCAGCAGCCGCAGGTCGTAGCCCAACCCGGCGTACAGCCCGGCGCTGTGGCTGACCAGGCCCTTGGCCCCGAACATCAGCGACCGGCTGGTGCCCTGGTTGTTGGTGTTGTTGCCCGCGTAGAGGAAGGCGAACTCCGGCATCACCGCGAACTTCCAGTCTCCATTCGCCAGCTGGATCTTCACCCCCGGCTGCACCCCGGCGGTGCTGAGGTGGAAGTTCAGGTCCACCGTCTCTCCCAGCCCGAAGGCCGCGTTGGCCTCCAGCTCCGGGACGGTGAACAGGTGGGTGGTGCTGGAGATCGTGTCCGAACCGGTCTGCTGGCCGATGCGCGCAAACGATCCGCCCATCGCCACCGCGATCTCGGCGTTGCCCGCACCCAGGGTGTTGGCGGTCTGGCCAAAGACCATCGACCGCGGAGTGATGCAGCCGGTGGTCGCCACCAGGACGGAGAGAATCATCAGGCGCTGGAGGTTCATCAGTTCCCTCCGCCGGTGGGGGCGGCAAAGGCGATGGTCACGTTCGGCATCACCATCAGCTCATTGAGCGGGTCGGGGGAGTTGGTCGAACCCTCCGGCTGGTGCTGGTACACGAAGGGGGAGAAGCTGAAGGCGAACTCCGGACGCACCCGCATCATCCCCACCTTCAGCTCCCAGCCGAGGTTGATGTTCACGTGGTGGGAGGTCAGCCCGCTGCCGTCGTTCACGGTGCCCCCGCCGTCCTGGTCGAACCGGTAGCGGAAGTACTGGAAGTCGTAGCCCACCCCGC
The DNA here is from genome assembly GCA_036675345.1 of Myxococcaceae bacterium. Classification (GTDB taxonomy): domain Bacteria; phylum Myxococcota; class Myxococcia; order Myxococcales; family Myxococcaceae; genus JALYOC01. The sequence continues at coordinate 9,619 of JAKFFE010000010.1, read as the reverse complement.
CGTAGAGGCCGGCGGGGATCGCGGCCAGGAACTTCACGCCCCCCAGCACGGTCCAGGCATTGATCGGCGTGCTCTGGGTGCTCCCGTTCACCGTGCTGTAGGTCCGGCCCACGAAGAGGCCGCCGGCCAAGGACGGCATCAGCGCCATCTCCAGCATCCCGGCGGAGGGCAGCTTGATCTTCACTCCCGGCTGCAGCCCGGCGGTGCTGGCGTGGAGGTTCAGGTCCAGCCCATCGGAGAGGCCGTAGGCGATGTTCGCCTCGGTGGCCGGCAGCTGCACGGTGGCCGAGGCGGAGCTGCCCTGCCCATCGGAGAAGGAATCCCAGGCCACTCCGGTGGCGATCCCCACCTCCAGCTCACCGGAGGACATCATCCGCGGCGTCTGTCCCAACACCACCGACCGCGGGTTCACGCAGCCGGCGCCCAACGAGAGCGCCACGGCGGCAATCCCGAGTTTTGTGTGCATGTGCGACCTTCCCCAGTTCACAGGTACCGAAGCGACGCTAGACCGCACCCGGGAGGTCGTCATTTTCTTTGGTGGCCGCTTCGTCCTTAGCCTCCGGCCAGCGGACGCAGGAACTCCCGGATCGCGGTGGCCACCTCGGTGCCCGCCTCCAGCAGCCCGGCGTGGCCGGCGTCCTCGACCTTGATCAACTGGGCGCCGGGAATGGCCCGGTGCAGCTTCTCCACCTGGGAGACCGGCATCATCAGGTCGTGGGTGGGGGCCACGATTAGCACCGGCACCGAGATGGTGGGCAGCACCGAGGTGGCGTCCACCGCCATCAGTCCCTGCAGGGTCTGCCAGAAGGCCATCGGATCCATCCGCCCCAGCTCGCGCATGAAATGTTCGATGTCCGAGCGCGGAGCCCGCTGGCGCAACACCCCGGTCAGCCGGCCCAAGGGATAGAGCAGCGGCGAGGCGATGAAGGCGAACACCGCCGGCGCCAGCGTCGGCACCGCGGGGGTCAAAAGCCGCATCCCCCGCCGCAGCGCGGCCAGGGTGCCCGGGATCCGGAAGGGGAGGGCGCCGGTGCCCGGGGCCTCGGCGGCGCCGGCCACCAGCACCATCGCCGGGACCAGCTGCGGTGATCGACGGTACAGCTCCAGCAGCACCGAGACCCCCATCGAGAAGGCCACGTGCAAAGGCGGGGTGCGCCCGTCGCCGTGGGAGATCGCCTCCCGGGTCACCCGCTCCAGATCGTCCACCTGGGTGGCGAAGGAGTAGTCCCCGCCTTTGGCGGTGTCGCTGCTGCCGTGGCCCCGGTAGTCCCAGTGCACCACCCGGTGCTCGGCGGTCAGCGTCTCCACCAGGTAGCGCCAGAAGTTCTCGGTGGTCCCGATCCCGCTGGTCAGCAACACCGCCGGCCGCCCGCGCAGCGCCGCCTCGTCGGCGATGTCAGGGTCCACTCCCAGGTGCGTGTGATACGCAATACGGGTCCCGTCTTCGCCCGGGACGTAGCGGGTCACCTTCCGATAGGCCATGTGGGTTGAGGCCTATAGCGCCGATTGGATCCATGTCGAAACGCAAGACGCCCGGAGTGGAGGACGAACTTTCCCGTCTGGTGGAACGTGAACTGACCGCCCTGGCCCGGGACGGAAAGCTCCCCCCGGCCCACGGGGTGGACGCCGCGGTGACCGAGGTGCTGGGTCTGCTCTCCCGCGGGGACAAGCACCCGCTGCTGGCCGGCGAGGCCGGGGTGGGCAAGAGCGCGATCGTCCACGAGGTGGCCCGCAAGCTGGTGGCGGACGACGACTCGCGGCTGGTGGAGATCTCCATGGCCGGGATCCTGGCCCGCGGCGAGCGGCGGGCCGCGGAGACCCTGGACGAGCTTCTGGAGTCGCTGGCCGGGGTGCCCCGGACCATCGTCTACATCCGGGATCTGGCCAGCGGGCTGGGCGGCCCGGTGATCCCGGTGATGATCAAGGCCCTGCGCGCCGGCGCCCTGCGCTTCGTGCTGGAGGCCGATCAGCGGCGGGCCCACGAGCTGTTGCGCTCGGACGAGGCGGTGGCCGAGCGGCTGCACCTGCTGGCGATCGACGAGCCTCCCCCGGAGCGGGTGCGCTGGATCCTGGGCAAGGTGGCCGAGGATCTGGAGTCCGAGCTGGGGGTGCCGATCGAACCGTCGGCCTGCGACATGGCCCAGCGGATGGCGGCCAAGTTCCTGCTCGCGCAGCGGATGCCGCGCAAGGCGATCGAGCTGTTGCGGGAGACCGCCGCGGAGGCGATCACCGCCAAGCGGGAGCGGGTGGGGCCGGACGAGGTGGTGACCCGGTTCTGCTCCGCCACCCGGCTGCCGCGCTTCGTGGTGGACGACTCGGTGCCGCTGGATCTGGCGGAGACCGAGCGCTTCTTCGGGGACCGGATCCTGGGGCAGCAGGACGCGGTGGCGGTGGTGCTGCGCGCGGTGGCCCTGCTCAAGGCGGGGCTGAACGATCCCCGGCGCCCGCTGGGGGTGTTCCTGTTCGCCGGTCCCACCGGGGTGGGCAAGACCCACCTGGCCAAGCTGCTGGCGGAGTTCCTGTTCGGCTCGGCGGACCGGCTGGTGCGGCTGAACATGGCCGACTACCCGGACGAGAACGACGACACGATCCCGTTTGGCGCTCCCTGGGCGGAGAGCTGGCAGCAGCGGCGGGGCGAGCTGACCCGGCTGCTGGACGGCAAGGTGTTCAGCGTCCTGCTCCTGGACGAGTTCGAGAAGGCCCACCAGTCGGTGCACGATCGGTTCCTGCAGCTGTTCGACGAGGGGCAGTTCGTCAACGCCGCCGGCGAGGTGGTGCCCTGCAACAACACCCTGATCATCGCCACCTCCAACGTGGGCGCGGAGGTGTACCGGGAGCCGCCGATCGGCTTCTCCGGCAGCCGGGGGCCCCAGGAGCTGAGGGTGGAGGTGGATCGGCGGATCGCGGAGGCCTTCCGGCCGGAGTTCCTCAACCGCTTCGATGCCCTGTGCCACTTCCAGCCGCTGTCCCGGGTGGAGATCCGGAAGATCGCCCACCGGGAGGTGGGCCGGGTGCTGGAGCGGGAGGGGATCCGGGCCCGGGGGCTGGACGTGGAGGTCACCCCGGACGTGGTGGATCTGCTGGTGGAGCGGGGGTACTCGCCGCTCTCCGGCGCCCGCTTCCTGCAGCGGGAGATCGAGAAGACCCTCACCGCGGCGCTGGCGGTGGAGATCGTCAAGCGGCCGCTGCCGCCGGGGACCCCGGTGCGGGTGGAGGCCCGGCCGGGCGGGCGGGTGGTGGCGGTCTCCAGTCCGGCCCCGGTGCGCGAGCGGACCACCCAGGTCACGGTGCCCTCCCCGGGCGCGGCGCGGATCCGCAAGCGGGTGGATCGCCGGGCGCTGCAGACCGAGGCGGATGGGCTGTTGAACCGGGCCACCCAGGTGGGCACCGCGGTGGGCCGCCCCGGGCTGGAGCGGCGGCGGGCCCAGCTGCTGGCCGAGTCCCAGGCCCCCGACTTCTGGGACGATCCGGAGCGGGCGGCCAGCAAGCTGCGCGACTTCCGCACCGTGGAGGCGCAGCTGGGAGATCTGGAGCGGCTGGTGCAGACCGCCCAGTTCGCCCGCCGGCTGGTGCGGGAGGCGAAGAACGAAGGAGCGCTGGGCTCCGCCGCGCGCGCGGTGGAGGAGGTCGGCCGCGAGGTGCAGCTTGCGGAGGCGCGCACCCAGGGCGGCGGGGGCAGCGGGATCGACGAGGCCCTGCTGGAGATCCTGGCCGCCAGCGAAGGACCGGCGGCCAAGGGCTGGATCCGCGAGCTGGGCTACATGTACCTGGGCTGGGCGCAGAAGCGGGGGTACGAGGCGCTGGCGGTGGCGGAGGGCAGCGATCCGGCCCGGGTGCTGCTGCGGATCGCCGGCCCCGGGGTGTTGGGCTACCTGGCCAGCGAGGCCGGACTGCACCGCCGGGTGGACGAGAGCAGCCGGATCGGCGCGTACGTGCATAGCCGCCCCTGGCCCAGGGAGCCGCCGGGAACCGTGGAGGTGGAGGCCAGGGAGATCCGTCGGCACGCCGGCTTCTTCGTGGAGAGGGTGGGGGCCGAGGCGCGGGCCAAGGACGACACCAGCGGCCGCCAGGTGGTGCTGCAGGGGATCGGCGAGCTGGCCGAGGCCCGGCAGCTGGCCGCCGCGCTGCTGGACGGACCGCCGCCCACCGGGGAGGTCCGGCGCTACTTCGTGGGCCGCGCCGCCCGGGTGGAGGATCCCCGCACCGGCGCCGAGACCCCGCGAATCAAGGACGTGCTGCGCGGAGAGCTGGAGCTGTTCATCGCCGCCTGGCTCTCCAAGGACCGCGCCTAGGGCGGCTGGAAGCAGCGCCCGAACAGGGCGGAGAGGTGGTCTCCGCTCCAGTCCGGGAGGGGGACCGCCTCCACGCCGCGCAGGGCCAGCCAGCGGGAGGTGAAGCCGGAGGGGTCGTCGGAGTCCGGGCGGATCCAGAAGTGGCGATCCATTGCGCGGCGGATGGCCCGGCGGGTGTCGGCCTCCGGGGCCTGGCCGAACTGGGTGGTCTTGTCGGTCTCGATCTGGTTGGTGCGCACCGCCAGCCAGCGCATCAGGTTCAGGTCGGTCATCGACAGCCCCAGGAAGATGCAGCGGCTGTCGTGGAGCGCGAAGTTCATCACCCGGTTGGCGAAGCCCATCGGTTCGGCCACCCCGGACCAGTACTGGGCGTCGGTGAACACCAGCGAGTCCGGGGCGCCGTGGTGCCACTTGGCCCGGGGGTTCTGGGGGAGGTAGCCGTGCAGGTGGTAGACCGGGATCGGCTGTTGGCCCACGCCCCGCTCCGGGCTCTGGCTGGCGCGGACGATCGGCTTGAGCACCCTCACCCGCGGGGCCAGCGCCCCCACCGCCTGCTCCAGCAGATCGTCGGCGTTGAAGCTGATGATCCGGACGATCCGCCGCTCGCTGCCCTGGGCGTGCTCCAAGGTGGCCAGCCGCGCCAGCACCCCCAGGGTGTCGTTGGCCCGGTGGCTCTCGGCGCGGGAGGGCATCCGCAGATCGCGGTACAGCCGCGCCTTGAGGCTGGACACGAAGTGGGCGGCCCCCAACTGGCGGGCGCACAGCTCCAGCGCCAGGGGGAAGGCCTGTGTGGTGCCGGAGAGGGGAGGCAGCGGGGAGTCGGGGAAGGCCTCCGACCACAGGTGCGCGGTGACCGCGCCCCAGCCGGGCACCCCGCGGGTGATCGACACCCCCGCGCCCAGCACCAGGGTGATCCCCCCGTCACCGGCCGCCGCCGCCAGCCGCTGGGCCGGATCCTGGCGCTTGATCACGGCTGCTCTCCTTGGGGACGGAACAGCGGGCAGGAGCGCACCGGCTGGGGCGGGTACTTGTTGGGCAACAGCGGGCAGAGGATGAAGGTGGAGCGGCCGGTGGCCACGTAGCGGGGCGGGGCGGCGCAGCGGTGGCAGAGGCTGTCCGGGAAGGGAAGCGGCATCGGGTCACTCACCGGGAGGAGCATCCTCCAGCACCAGGCCCTGCACCGCCATCAGCGAGCCCTGCCGGATCGCGGCGCCCAGATAGGAGGCGCTCTCGTCCTCCAGCACGTTGAGCGGCAGGTACTGCAGTTCGGTCACCCCGCGCAGGGCCGCGTCCGCCGGCTTCCAGTGCTTGCCCTCCCGGACCTCCACCCAGGCGTGTCCGAAGGCCTTGAGACCTTCGGTCCCTTCCACCAGCGCCAGCCCCAGCACCACCCGGGCAGGCAGCCGGAACGACCGCGCCAGCGCCGCCAGCAGCACCGCGTGTTCAGTGCAATCTCCCTCCGCCCGGCGCGCCACCACCGAGGCGAAGTCGAACCCGCGGCTGAGGTTCTTCTTCACGATCGACTGATCCACGAACGCGGTCAGCGCCTCGAGGGTGGGCGGCTTTCCCTGGGCCAGGAACCTCTCCCGCAGCGCCTGCACCGGCTTTTGGTCGTAGTCGATCACGAAGCTGGGCCGGCGGTGCCTGGGCAGCAGCGGATCCCGACTGGCCGGGTAGCCCCGCACCTCGAAGCGGACGGTGTCCGCCTCCGGGTGCCGCAGCCGGAAGCGGCGGTCCAGCTCCCGGGGCCGCAGTTGGGTGGCGGGGATGCGCACCGTCACCGTCAGCGGGGTGGCCGGGCCCAGCCGGGCCTGGGCGCGATCCTCGATCTGGAACTCGCCCAGGAACGGCGCCGGCTCGGGGGCCTGGGTCACCAGCACCGCCACCACCAGCGCCGGGAAGGTCACGGCTGACCGGCCTCGGCGATGCGCTCCATGGTCAACACCGCGGGGCCGAGGTTGATGTTGGCCTTGCTCAGCCGGCCGTTCGCGTCCACCTGGCCGTCGATCTTGATCGCCCCCATCGCCACCTGCGCGGTGCGCTCGGCCGCGTTGAGCGGGGTGATGGTCAGCTGGGTGGGGGCGTTGAGATCCAGCGCCGGATCATAGGACTCAAAGGCCAGCGACTTCGTCTTGCCGTCGAACAGCTGGTCCCGCAGCCGGGCTTCCACCAGCTCGTCCCCGGGAAGGCCCGCCTTGTCCTTGGACTTGAAGGTCCCGGAGACCTCCTTGCCGCTCAGCGCCCCCTGGTAGGCGTAGACATTCTTGGAGGTGCGCTCCACCGTCAGGTCCACGGTGGCCTCCCCCGAGCTGCCCTCCGCGCTGCGGATCGACACCACCCGGCCCTTGCTGTCGGTGGTGGTCACGTGCGAGCTGTCCTCGGCCAGCAGGTCCACCGCTGAGCGCGGCATCAGCATCATGCTGATCACCTCGTGCACCTTACCGCCGTCCTTGCCGGTCAGCACCCGGCGACGCTCGAAGCCCACCGGGACGTCGCGGAAGCTGACCCGCTGCAGCTCCGAGTACAGGCTGGGCACCTCCTCGGTGTCCACCGCCTCCAGCGAACCGGCGAAGGTCTGCACCATCCGGCTGAACGACTTCGAGAAGCCGGGCTCGTCGTGGTAGCAGAGCACCGAGTTTCCGCTCTTGGCGCGCACCGCGATCTTCAGCACCCCGCCTTGTTTGCCGGCCGGGGTCTCGGTCACATAGTTGGCGTGGGCCACCACCACCGCGTCCACCCCCACCGCGGCGATCTCCACCGGACGCAGCTGCACCAGCTGCACCCCCTCGGTGACGCTCTGGATGAACCCCAGCAGCGCGGCGCCGCTGTCCAGGTGCTTGGGGTAGACGAAGCACTCCATGTTCACCGCGGTCCCCACCGGGATCGACACCTGGAGGAAGCCTTCGTGCGGGGTGACCTCCGGCTGGCCGCTGGTCTCCGCCTGGCCGCGGAAGGTGTCGGCGGGGAAGGTGACCTCCTTGATCGGCAGCGCGTCGAACTCGCGGGCCAGGGCCTCCTGGAGGGTCATCGGCTTGGCCTCGGCCGGGGGCGGCGGGGCCGGGGGCGCGGGCTTCTCCGCCGGGGCGGGCTCCGGCCGGACCGCCGGGGTGGAGGCGGCGCAGCCGGTGAACAGCGCAAGCAGGAGCACCGGGGAAAAAGAGGGAAAGCGCATGGCGCGGGACGCTACCAACGCGACCCGGAAATGCTGCTGGAAAATCGATTCGCCGGCCCATCCGTTTCCGCCCGGGTCCCTTTTCGCCCGAGGAACCCACATGCGCCGCTGCCCCCACCGTGTCACTGCCTTGCTGGTCGCCATCTCCCTCAGTGGTTGCACCCTCTCCGAACGCGCCGCCCCCGGAGGTGGGACCACCGACTACCAGGCGCCGCGGAGGGTGAGGGCGCAGCCGGTCGCGGTGGAGTCGGAGAAGACCGAGGCGGCGCCTCCCGACGGGGATGACGCAGAGGAGGGTGACCAGGGGTCAGTCCAGGAACTCACCGCCACGGGGGACGTACAGGGTGGGGTGGTGGGAGGGGTGATCGGCGGCGTGCTGGGGGGGCCGGTCAGCGGCTCGGGAGGAGGCTCGGTGGGCGTCGCTCCCCCCCGGAGGGCGCCGGCCAAGCCGATGCCGATGCCGATGCCGATGCCGATGCCGATGCCGATGTCCGCCCCGCCTCCGCCCTCCACCACCGCTCCGCTGGGGAAGGGCGTGGCCCATGCCGCTCCCGGTGGCATGCCCCGGCCCGAGCCCCAGCCGATCGAGGATCGCCGGGCCCCGCTGGACGCGGCGGACGGCAACTCCTTCCAGGCCCACGCCGCCAACCCGTTCGTGGATCCGAAGAAGGACCGGCTCTCCACCTTCGCCATCGACGTGGACACCGCCTCCTATTCGCTGATGCGCAGCTACGCCCGGCAGCAGAACCTGCCCCCGCCGGCCTCGGTCCGGGTGGAGGAGTACGTCAACTACTTCAAGTACCGCAGCTACCCCGCCCCCACCCAGGGAGCGTTCAGCGTCAGCCTGGAGGGCGCCCCCTCGCCGTTCACCCGCGGGCACCAGCTGCTGCGGGTGGGGGTGCAGGGCAAGGCGGTGTCCCGCTCCGAGCGCAAGACCGCGCACCTGACCTTCCTGGTGGACACCTCCGGCTCGATGAGCGGCGCCGACCGGCTGGGCCTGGCGCAACAGGCGATGAAGCTGGCGGTGAAGAACCTGGGAGAGAACGACACCGTGGCCATCGCCACCTACGCCGGCAGCTCGCAGCTGGTGTTGCCCTCCACCTCCGCCGGGGATCGGAACCGGATCTACGCGGCGATCGACTCGCTGGGTTCGGGCGGCGGGACCTCGATGGGATCGGGGATGGAGCTGGCCTACAAGCAGGCGGTGAAGAAGGCCGGCGGGAACGTGGTCTCGCGGGTGATCGTGCTCACCGACGGGGACACCAACATCGGCCCCAACCTCTCCGCGGCCTCGATGCTGGAGAGCATCAAGAAGTACGTGGCGGAGGGGGTGACGATGACCACCGTCGGCTTCGGGATGGGCAACTACCGCGACGACCTGATGGAGAAGCTGGCCGACTCCGGCAACGGCAACTGCTTCTACGTGGACGGGATGCGGGAGGCGAAGAAGGTCTTCGAGACCCAGCTCACCGGGACCCTGGAGGTGATCGCCAAGGACGTGAAGCTGCAGGTGGAGTTCAACCCGGAGGCGGTGGCCGCCTACCGGCTGGTGGGCTACGAGAACCGGGACATCGCCGACCAGGACTTCCGCAACGACAAGGTGGACGCGGGGGAGATCGGCGCCGGGCACAGCGTCACCGCGCTGTATGAGGTCCAGCTGACCGGCAAGAGCCAGGACCTGGGGATGGTGCGGATCCGCGCCAAGACCCCCAACGGGACCCAGGCCGCGGAGCAGGCCTTCCCCTTCACCCGCAAGGATCTGAAGGAGTCCCTGGCCGACGCCTCCTCTGATCTGCGCTTCGCGGTGGCGGTGGCCGGGACCGCGGACATCCTCCGCAAGAGCCAGGCCTCCGAATCCTGGAGCCTGGCCACCGCGGAGAAGCTGGCCCGCGGCGCCACCGAGGGAGACGCGGACCGCGAGGAGTTCGTGAAGCTGCTGGGGCAACTGCGCCCGCTGTGGGCGCGGCAGTATTCGGTGTCCGCGCGGTAGCCACCGCGGAAGAAGGGGACAGGCTCGACGCAGGGGGTCGAGAATGTAGCCTGTCCCTCAGGATCCCACACATCTTCGGGTTGTGATCTAAGCGGCTGATGCCGAAGAGTCGCCAGGCCGTAGATGTGACCTCCGAAGTTGGCTGCGCGTCTCTTGGGGATGCCC